>NZ_JANATA010000238.1 GCF_024199005.1 Opacimonas viscosa | reverse complement strand
TATCAGAAGCGGGTGCATCGGTTTATTCAGCGTCTGAATTGGCTTCTGCGGAGTTACCAGAGCTAGATGTGTCGATTCGTGGTGCAGTGTCGATTGCTCGTCGTTTACAAGACCCATTGGCTGAACTAGTGAAAATCGATCCAAAATCGATTGGTGTAGGTCAGTACCAACATGATGTCAACCAAACTGGTTTAGCGAAAACCCTTGAAGCAGTCGTTGAAGACTGTGTGAACTCAGTGGGTGTGGATGTTAA
>NZ_JANATA010000237.1 GCF_024199005.1 Opacimonas viscosa | reverse complement strand
ATACGTTGACCGTCTACATCACTGAATGCTTGGCTTACGCCATAAGCCAGTGCCAAGTCGTAAGTGGAGCGGGTCCCCACTACCTGGATGGCTCTTGTGACGGTGTCTATTTTATTAGGAAAACGATAGAGCGCTGAGTTTGCTACTCTTAGCAATTGCGTTGCCAATGACGGATCGAAAGCAATAATATCGCCGATGTCGTCAATGCTTGAAGCTTCATCATCCATACAAGCTTTAAGTCGAGTTACCGAAT
>NZ_JANATA010000236.1 GCF_024199005.1 Opacimonas viscosa | reverse complement strand
CACTTCGGCTACTACGATATCTTCTTAGTCGATGCCAGCACTGGCTTTGTCGTGTATTCAGCGTTTAAGGAACTGGATTACGCCACTTCATTAACAAGCGGCCCATACGCTCAAAGTGGATTGGCAGATGCCTATCGCGGCGCTTTGGCGTTGGACGACAGCAAAACCAGCTACCTCACCGATTTCAGGTCTTATCTTCCTTCCTATGATGCCCAGGCCGCGTTTGTTTCTTCCCCTATCGCGCAAAATGGTAA
>NZ_JANATA010000235.1 GCF_024199005.1 Opacimonas viscosa | reverse complement strand
GTAAATGAGAAGTTTCAAAAATGAGACAGGAAAAGCCTATGCTCAAGGGGTATTGACGTCGATTTTGCATTTGAGCAACTTGTCGATGGTGAGCTTCTCAAAGGTAAAGGTTAGTCTATAGTCGTTGTGTAGATGGTGAGTTTTGAAGAAGAGTATTGGTACACGTGTTAAGCGCTACTGTTTGATGAGTTGCTGTTGTTTAATTTTTCTAACTCTCGTTTCGCCTCTTTCCATTTAGCGAGTTTCTCATAGTA
>NZ_JANATA010000234.1 GCF_024199005.1 Opacimonas viscosa | reverse complement strand
CCTCGTCGGGCAGGCTGCCGTCGACCTGGTCGTGTTCCCGTTGCCAGCCGACGAGGCGTTCAAGCCAGATCGGCAGTTCGTTGCAACGATCGAGGCGATACAGCGCGCGCACGACGTCGCGCACGTACCAGTTCGGGTCATGCCGGCTGAAACCGTATTCGGCTGCGTAATGCCAGAGCTGCTCGGCGGCCTCGACCATCTCGTCGTCCTTGCCCTGGCAGGCGAGCACATAGCGGACACCGGAGTAATGCTCG
>NZ_JANATA010000233.1 GCF_024199005.1 Opacimonas viscosa | reverse complement strand
CCTCTGCGGGAGCCCCCAGCCGACAAGCTGTCCGTGCTCCAAGAGGCGAAGAGGCTTTGCATGAGCAACTGCATCTTCGCTCTGACTGTACCGGAGCTTTTTGGGTAAGCCCGCCAGAGCTCTTACTTGGCAGGTGCCTCGCTAACAGTCTCACCTTCAGCCGCGAGGCAAACCCTGAACACGACACGCTCGCCCCTTATCTGCTGCGTGGTCTATCCCACGATGATGGTATCTGCCTTGACTTCATTCAGGAG
>NZ_JANATA010000232.1 GCF_024199005.1 Opacimonas viscosa | reverse complement strand
AAAACAGGCGAGTATACAATAAAAGCGTGCAGAATAATCGCTAAACACTGTTCTAGAGACTATACAACCCCACTTCCCGACGCCGCCTCAGATTTGTCTAGCTCACCTTCAGCCAGCACTTCGTCATCTAACTCAATTTTAAATGACGTTCCTGCTTTTCCATGCAGGCTATAACGAAAGCCGTACATTTCGCCTTCATTAAGAGAAACTTCCGCAAAGGTATTAGGGTGGATTAAGTCGTAAACACCTGAGTC
>NZ_JANATA010000231.1 GCF_024199005.1 Opacimonas viscosa | reverse complement strand
GTAGGCAACAGGCACTGGAATAGGTACATTAATCCCTACCATGCCCACGTTTACACGTTGCGCAAATTCGCGCGCCGCATGGCCGTTACGGGTGTACATAGCAACACCGTTACCGTATTGATGATCACTTGCTAAGTTAACCGCTTCGTTGAAATCTTTCGCGCGCACCATTTGAAGCACTGGACCAAAAATCTCCTCTTGGTATGAGCGCATGTCTTTGGTCACGTGGTCAAAGAACGTTGGGCCGATGAAGTA
>NZ_JANATA010000230.1 GCF_024199005.1 Opacimonas viscosa | reverse complement strand
AATGAAAGGATCTGTTGAGAAGGTCGCATCTATGTTAGGTATTTCCAAAGTAACCGTCTATAGCTATTTGGATGAAATCAAAAATAAATCGAGGTAAGGAGTGTCAAAATGGAAAGCATACTCGAGGTAGGAAATCTAAAATCAAACGGACACTATGAATTCGCAACCATTCATCAAAACACGGTCTATGTGTCAGGACAATTTGCCATCAATCCTGAAACGACAGAAAAAGAGTTCGGCCCCATTGAAAAAGAG
>NZ_JANATA010000229.1 GCF_024199005.1 Opacimonas viscosa | reverse complement strand
ACCTGCAATAGAGACTTTTTTAACGCCTTCCACAAGCTGGATTTCGCGCTGCATCAAATCAGCAAAGTCTTCCATTTGTTTTAAGGTGTAATCTTCGCTTTGAAGCGTCATCAAAAGACCAAAGACGTCGCCAAAGTCATCGTTCACGATAGACGTGCCGGTACCCGGCGGAAGCGAGGCTTGCGCATCACCCACTTTGCGGCGTAGGTTGTCCCAGTATTGCTCTAAATCTTTGGCTTGAACGCTACTTTTTAA
>NZ_JANATA010000022.1 GCF_024199005.1 Opacimonas viscosa | reverse complement strand
AAGCTTTACAGCCGAAGCCCCGTGATCAGACTTGCTCTGTCGCGGGGTAGTTCACTAAGGTGAATGACCTTGTAAAACTAGCTTGCTAAGCGCAACTCAAAGTCATTAAAAGACAGGGGTTTTGCGAAGAAATAGCCTTGGGCTTCATCACAACCCATATCGTTCAATACTTCTGCTTGGACACGTTCTTCAATGCCTTCGGCAACAATTTTAAGTCTAAAAATTTGTGCTAGATGGATGATGGCTTTGACCAGCATATTGGCTTCTTGGTTCTGAGTGATATCGCGAATAAAACTGCGGTCAATCTTCAAAACATCGATGGGGAGTTCGCGTAAATAACTCAATGATGAGTAACCGGTCCCAAAGTCATCTAAAGCGACTGAAATTCCAGCTTGACGCAATATATTTAATTGGTTGTGGATCCACTGAGTATCTTCAATCATGAGGCTTTCAGTGACTTCAACTTGAATATTTTGGGGATCTATACTGCTTTGATCAACCAAATCTAAGAAGATCCCGGTGAAGTCTTTCTCCAATATTTGTGTGACGGATAAGTTAATCGCTAAACAAAAATGGTCATCCACCTTAGGGTGCTGCAAAAACACTTCGAGATCGTGCAAAGCACGTTTAATGATCCAGGTACCCAAAGGCAAAATATCTCCAGTATGCTCTGCAATACTGATAAACTCATTGGGCATGACAAAGCCTAAAGTAGGGCTGTGCCAGCGGATCAAGGCTTCAGCGCCCGTAATTTTATTGGTCGCCAGGTCAATTTTGGGTTGGTAAACCAGCTCAAATTCATTCTTAATAATGGCGTTTACCAAAGCTTGTTTTATGTGGTTTTCACGTTGGATTTGCATCGCTAACTCTTGGCTGTATAAACATATTTTTTCTTTGTCTGTTTTTTTCGGTAAGGCAATAATGCACCGATGTAGCAGCTCTGATTCATTTTTCAATACACTAGAGTTTAAACACGCTCCCATGCGGACTTTGACTCGTAGCAACATATCTTCAACTGCAAAGGTGCCGTTGAGTAATTCATTGATATTGTGCAAGTAATTTTGTACCGCATGCAAGTCGTGGGTGCGCGACAACAGCATTAATTGATACCCAGACCAGCACCCTAAAAAAGGATTTTTTAACGCTGAAGTCACACTACAGATATCAATCACTTGTTTAAATAAAATCTCGGTAATGTTGTGCCCATGAATATTTTCAATATCTTCCATGCCATCAATACTGATGAGGATCGCACTGAGCGGATTTTGTTGGCGATACTGTTCTTTTATATGCAAAGAAATAGCAAAACGGTTGGGTAATTCAGAAATGGGATCTTGTATCGACATCTCAGAGAGTTCATCGATAGAATTCGTTAACAATCGAACGAGCTCTTTGTTGTGCGCGGTTTTTTCTTTGATTTGTATCCCATGGACCAATAAGTTACTGACTTTGCTAACCAACTCTACTTGATCAAACGGCTTTAACAAATAGTCAATGGCGCCCATATCCAGTGCTCTGGTTTTAGCGCTAGCATCATTTTCAGCAGTCAAAACGATGATAAATGGCAATGCGTCTTGATAGTGTTCTTGTAACAACGCCAACACGTCTAGACCCGATAAGTGAGGCATTCTAATATCGAGCAAAATCATATCCGGGTTATGTTGCTGGCAATACTTTAATACCTTACGAGGATCGGTCAACGTCGCGATATTTTGATACCCTTCGTCATCTAAAATATCGGCAACGAGTTGTACGTTGGCTAGTAAGTCATCCACAATCAGAATATGGGCCGACTCTACTTTATTTACAGCATCTATAGAATTAGTCATTGGCTTCTCCAAAGTTAGGGAAGTAGCTTTCAATGACACTGAGCAAATTGGGAATATCGACTGGCTTGACAAGGTAATGTTCAAACCCTGCCGCTTGGCCTCGTGCAACATCTGTTGGCATCGCATTGGCAGACAAGGCGATAATAGGACATGCTTTTGTCTCAGGTTGGTTCTGCAACATGTCTAATAACTCAAATCCATTAATATCAGGAAGGTTGATATCTAGAATGATTAAATTGGGTTGTGTTGTTTTCGCTATTTCAAAACCAATCAGGGCGTCACCGACACACGTCAGTTGGAGTGCGTCTAGATCTTCAAAAATATCTTGCATTAATTCTTGGTTGGCAGGGTTATCCTCAACATACAACACACTCTTTTTCTGTAAACTCGTATCAATTTTATGATTTTTGAACTCTCCGAGATCCGCAATATCAATCGCACTTTGTATACTTTGCTCTGAAAGTGGAAACAGAACAGTAAAACAAGAGCCCGTTGGGCCGCTATCTACCCTGATACTCCCATTCATCGCTTCAATGAGTTTATGGGTGAGTGCAAGCCCTACACCGGTACCTTCAATGCCACTGTTTTCAGCCCCTAAACGATTAAACGGTTCAAATAGGTAAGGCATATCCTCGGGCTTAATGCCTTTACCCGTATCTTTGATGGATATTGCCGCGGAAATATCTTCAACATCAACACTGATCAATACACTGCCATTGGGACGATTATATTTCACAGCGTTACTTAAAATATTAATCAGGACTTGCTTCACACGCGTGTAATCGGCCAAGATCACAAGTTCATTGGTCACATTATTTTCAATGCTAATGTGTGCAGGACTCGCCAAGGGTTCGATGGTCACTAAAGACTCTTCTAGCACCGTATTGATATCTGTCGGTTCGATGGATAAAGACAGCTTGCCGGCTTCAATCTTGGATAAATCGAGGACTTCATTGATTAAATTTAATAAATGCTTACCACTATTGTGAATTTGGTCAATTTGGCGGACGTGTTTTTCCGACAAAGGATGCTTTTTCTGAGTTAGCAATAATTGTGAAAACCCAATGATAGAGTTTAATGGTGTGCGTAACTCGTGGCTCATGGAGGATAAAAACTCCGTCTTCGCCTTGTTCGCACTTTCCATCAGATCTTTTGCTTGCTGCAGTTCAATATTAAATTTTTCAGATGATTCGATCATACGATGCAGCCGAATAATTAAGACACAGGAAGCAATAAAAGGCTGTAACCACTGTTCGAGCGCTTCATCTACACCATGTTTACAATTTGCGATAGCTATCATCCCTAACACTTCTTTGCCATCACTGATGGGGATCCCCAGGTAATTATGTAATTTGGGGTGTCCTTTGGGGAATCTGCGCTGAGGTGCGGTTAAATCAATATTATTCATCAACACCGTCTCGCCTTTGGTAAAGACTTGACCGATTAAGCTATTAGCACTCCCTAAAGTGGCTCTTCCACTGATAAAGTCCTCATACATTACCCGCGAATTTTCATCCCATGACATATCCGTAATCGATAACAGTTTTAGGCGAGCTTCGTCATTATCAACAATCTTTTCACCGATAAAGGCATATTCACTATTAGTCAGTTCTTTTAACGATTGCTGCAAAAAATCCCACAGTAAATTGCCAGAGACTAAGGCGTCAAAATCTGAAATTCCCTTGTGGAGATTACTTAATAAAGCTCTATCACGCAGCAGGTTACGCTTTTCTTGGTTCAGTTTGTCATTGAGTTTGATGGATTGGTTCTGAACTCTATTTAGCTGTAACAAACTTTCGGTCTGTTCAGCAAGCATACGCAACTGTTGAATTTGTTGTTTGCTGTATTCTCTGACACGGGTATCTATCGCGCAGAGCGTACCTACTACCTCAGTGCCACCTGGACGCAATGGAATACCGATATAACTGCGAATAAAAGGACTATCGGTCACCAAAGGATTGTCGGTAAAACGTGGGTCTAAGTGTGTGTCGGGTACATGCATAATGTTTTCATGAAACACCACATGTCCACAAAAAGAGACATCTCGTCCTGTTTCACACACATCCAAACCCACCGTTGATTTAAACCATTGACGGTCCACATCCACCAAGCTCACGGCGACGATTGGGACATCTAATAGTTGACTAACTAACTGGGTAATATTATCAAAGGAGCGACTTTTCTCAGAATCCAAAATCTTCAGTTCTCTGAGTAACGCTAAACGACGCGATTCATTTTGTGGGATAGCAGGTTCTAACATGAGTATGCTCCCTGCTTGGTCATTTGAACACTGTGTTCAAAGGCTGTTTGATTGTGTGCTAGTGCGAATTTTGTTATGCGCTTAGCGGTATATTTTGTTTTGTTTTTTAATAGGCGTGACGAGCCAACTCCTGGCGTAAATATCATATCCATACTGCAACTACTTCTCTATTGTTATGATGTTAAAAGGGACATCAATAAAGATAGTGCTTAAGCGCAGTTCTGCCAGCGCTAGTGGATAGTTCTATACTTTTGTTTAATGCATATTTTTAGTGTTTGATTTAATAAAAAAACACTTTAATAGATTTTTTTATTGAGCTTTATCCTCTATAGTATTGATTAATCAATGTATTTAATGGGAACTTAATGATGAAAAAAATACTGTTAGTCTCTTTATGCGTTGCCCTTAGTGGCTGCGTGAGTACCGATACACTCTTTTCTGGTACGACTGAATCTGCCACTGCTACCGAACAACCTAAAAAGCGAAGTGCGACGAGTGATGAGCACTTTATGTTTATGGCTGGGGATTTAGATGATAAGCAAAATGAGGAGGTAGAGGTCCGGGTTGTAGAGCGTTCTGAGAGCCCTCAAGAAAATGTAGAAAAACGCATAGTAAAAGTTATCCAAACGACCAAATCAGTCAATGATGACAACATGATGCTAATGGATACTGATACTTATGTGATGCCATTTGTAGAATCTGAAACCGAAGTTGACAATACCTCTGCAGAAACCAAGGTGTTTGTTGTGGAAAAAAATACAGCGAAGAACGAAGATGTCAAAGTGTGGGTAACTAAAGGCGATGCAACAGAAGAAACTATTGAAGTGGAAATGGAGCGCACTGAGCCGGGGCAAGTAGTAGCCAAAAAAGTCATGATCGTGACCGCTGATGGAACACATACCAAAGAGACTCATGCAGAACAAAAACTCAGTACAGATATGGCAGATATTATTATCAAACTCGTACAAACTGCTGATTTGTCAGCCGCCGAAAAAGCACGCATTAAAGCGGCTTTAGATCAGTAGTTGGCAATCATTGAGTCCTTCACTCTTACAAAGTTTGGATAGCCTCTAGCGCTGCAACGACTAGCTTCTTGGCCTGGGCACTGGTATTGCTCTCGGCATAACAACGCAATTCCGGAGCATTACCACTGGGGCGTAAATGTACAATGTCCCCATTGGTAAGTGTCAAACGTAGACCGTCAACGGTGTTGGTATCCACAACTTCATCACGCAACGACATAGCATTGAGTAGTTCTGTGCTGTCATTGGTTAATCGAGCCAAGATAGCTTGGCTTTGTTCAGTGGCAAATGCTTTGATACGGTCACTTTCAGTAAACCGTTGTGGCAGAGCTGCAACGATTTGACTGATACTTGCGTTTTCTGCAAGTGCAGCCGCTAGGACCAAAATGCCAGGTAACAATGCATCTCTGGTAGGCAGAGCAGCAATATGCTTGGCGTTGTACTGAACACTAGAGCCTAACAAAAAACCACCGTTAGCTTCAAAGCCGCCGACACTATTATGATCTTTGGCTAAATCAAGAAATTCAGCGATCACATAAGGCGAACCAATCCGAGTGCGCTCTACTTTGGCAAAGCGCTGGGTCTTTTCAATCGCAGTATTACAACTTACCGGCACTGCAAGGGCCTCTAACCCTAAAAATTGCGCGCTGATTAAACCGACAATATCACCGCGAAGCCATTGACCATGTTCATCACTGATCAGTGGACGGTCTCCATCTCCATCTGTGGAAAAAATCATATCGAAACCATATTGCTCAGACCACGCGAGCGCTTTTGCTTGATCAGCATCGCTCACGGCTTCTGTATCAATTGGTACGAATTCATCAGAGCGTTCTAGTGCAACGACTTCTGCACCTAATTCTGTAAAAATCGCAGCGTAAATATCACGCCCAGCACTAGAGTGCTCATAAATACCGATTTTTTTGCCAGCAAAAATAGTTGCAGGGAAAAGCTCAGTGATACGTTGGGTATACGTTTCAATTGCTGCGCTATTCACCACAGGCAATGGGGTTAATGGTAACTCCTTCACAGGGATAGGCGCAGATAAAATAGCTTTTTCATCCGCTTTGCTAATTTCACCCTCTGGGGTATAAAATTTTAAACCGTTACGATCAAAAGGAATGTGTGAACCTGTCACCATGATGCATGGGATATTCTGTTGCATTGCACTGAACGCTAGTGCAGGCGTCGGTAAAACACCGTAATAAGCGACCGCAAATCCCATGGCTTCCAAAGTAGTTATAATGGATTGGGCCATTTCTGGAGAGCTGGGACGGTTATCAATACCGACAGCTACAGTTTTGAATTCAAAGTTTGCTTGCATGGCATGCAAAAAAGCGAGGGTAAATGCTTGGCAAGTAAGAGGGGTAAAATCACTCACTAAACCACGAGCACCTGAAGTGCCAAATTTAACGCCACTATTGGCAATGACAGAACTGCACGTTGTCATCATTCTTCCTTGAAAAGAGGTAAACAAAAAGAACCCTTATTGTAACGGACATAAAAATAAGCACAAGTTCCACTACCGCTTTCTTCAAAGAATATTAGGGGCTGGTCGATATATTATATGGAAAAAAATTTTGGTATTGTAATCCGTCCTTAGGACTCGGCTTAATGCCATCAATAATATGGATATCACATGAATATTATCACTGCGTTTTCTAACCATAACGACACTCATCAGTTGTGCCAGGACGTCATTGCAACCTTACGCAAAGGTTCTGCGCAATATGACTCTGAGCAGTTTAATATCCTCGTAGTTTATTTTAATGTTGATCATGATGTACATTTGATTCATTCAGCGCTAACAGAGGCTTTCACTTGCCCAGTGATCATGGCTAGTTCTTGTCAAGGGGCGTTTGCTATCACTCCAACAGGGCAACACCCTACAGCAAACTTGAGCGTATTTGGCATCATAGATCCGCTTGGTCATTACGGAGTAGGATATGCGAAAGTCAACCCTGCATCACCTGACATAGCCGCCCAAAAAGCAATGCAAATGGCAGTCTCTAATTCTGGTCGGCCCTACGACGCTCCTTCGTTAGTGTGGACGGTTATGCCGCCTGGACAAGAAGAAGCATTAATTGCTGGTTTTAGCCAAATTATTGGCCCAAATGTACCGGTATTTGGTGGTAGCTCCGCGGATAATGATGTTTCTGGAAATTGGTTTCAAGCCACTTGTGATGTGGTGGCCCAAGACCTCGTTTTGGTCCTTGTCATGCACCCTAGTTCTGCCTTGGGATATAGTTATAGTTCTGGCTATGAGCCAACAGAGGTTAACTTAGTCGCACAAAATTGCTCAGCTCGTAAGATTGGCCTACTCAATGGTCAAAACGCGGCACATGAATATAATGCCCATACTTGTGGGAGTATTAGCGAAGCGTTGACGGGCGGTGTGGTTTTGGGTAATACGACACTCCATCCTTTGGGGCGTCCTATTGACAGTAAGATGGGGATCACCGAGTACTTACTATCCCACCCAGACTCGGTCACAGCCGAGGGTGAACTGTGTCTGTTTTCTACCGTTGCCGAAAATCAAGAATTTGTCTTGATGAAAGGGAGCATCGAAGGTTTGGTAAAACGCGCTGCGGTAGTAGCACAAAACGCCTTAGACGTTTTACCAGAAGGCAGAAAACCAGTTGGGATACTAATGATTTACTGTGCGGGTTGTCGCTTGACGATTGGCGATGATGTCGCTGCAATGCAACAAGCTGTACTCGAACAGATTGGTTCTATACCTGTAGTGGCTGCTTACACGTTTGGTGAGCAAGGGTGTTTCTTTGATGGTAAAAATCGACATGGGAATTTAATGATTTCAGCGGTAGCATTTAGCCAATGAATAATGAAACAGAAGTTTTAAGAGAAAATTTTGCCTTAATCCTGCGTTTAAAAGAGCAAGCTGAAGCGCTGCGCAAAGAAAGTGATATGTTGCTTTCTGGCATGCGGGATATATTAAGTGCACAAACACCAGAAGCCTTGTATCAGAATATGTTTGATGTATTCGCTTCGCTGATACCGTATCAAACCTGTTTTATATTAGCGCATGAAACACCTGGTTTTATGGTCTGTAAAACTGCTACAGACTCCCGCTTTTTGGATACAAAATGGGCTGTTGATGATGTTCTTAAACGGACTTTACTGGGTACGCCTACCGCTGTTTTTAATGCGCGTATACAACCAGCCTGGCAAACACTAGAACACTTAACTGAAACAACGGCGGCTGTGTTGTATTGCCCTTTCATAGACAATAATAAAACGTCTATCATCGTGTTTTGTGCCACTGAAATTGGTTTTTATACCCAAATGCACGTTGCGACAGCCGAGCGTTATAGGGAGTTTACGGAACAGACTTTGATGTCAGTTCAAGCAAAGTTAGAAGCCTTACAATCACAAAAACTCAAAAAAGAACGCGAACAAGTCGAATTATCCATGGTGCAATCTGAAAAAATGGCCTCGTTGGGCTTACTTGCCGCAGGTGTGGCCCATGAAATAAATAATCCTTTGGCATTTGTGAATTCAAATTTTGATGCCTTATCTGGATATATGCCATCGTTGGCTAAATTTTTTGCTAAGACGCACTGCGTATTGAAATCAGAATTACCCAGCGAAGAAAAATTGCTACAAATAGAAGCACTATTCAATGAATACGATATCGAAATGCTTATGGAAGATCTTCAAGAGATCAGTGAAGACTCCAAAGAAGGGATCGAGCGGGTCTGTGATATTGTGAAAAGTTTACAAGCCTTCACCCAAGATAACGATCAGGACGAAGCAGCAGTGTTTGATTTGAATCAGTGTGTTGCAGACTCTTTAAGATTACTAAAATCGAAAGTTAAAAATACGGTCAGTATTACGCAAAATTTACAAAAACTTCCCAAACTGAAAGGGAGTGCTGGTAAGGTCAATCAAGTTTTGGTGAACCTGATGGTCAACGCTTTACAAGCCATGGATAGCTCGGCTCAACTCCAGATCACCACCGGACATCTTGATGCTCCTGAAATACAACAGTTACATCCAGATTCTGAATGCCATACCGCAGGTGTAACTGAGCAGCATGCTTTTGTTGCAATTCGAGATAATGGTTGTGGTATAGCTGTAGATAAACTCGACAGTATTTTTGAACCGTTTTTTACGACGAAACCCATCGGAGAAGGTACCGGTTTAGGCTTGTATATCACATACACATTGGTACAAGCCTTGGGTGGAGAGATTTCTGTAACCAGTGAACTCAATGTTGGCACTGAATTTACCGTCACCTTCCCGATACCTTTCACATCTTGAGTGAAGCTGTATTTTCAGCTTAACGAGATTTACAGCTTAACGAGGTAGCGTCCAGTGACCGTTCCGGCCATCATGTTTTTAGCCGCAGCAATACACTCATCCAAGCCTATCGTATGAGTGAGTTGGGCAAAAACACTAGGGTCAATTTCGTTGGCGAGGTCATCCCAAGCACGTTGACGTTTGTCTTGTGGGCAGTACACAGAATCTATCCCCAACAAGCTAACGTTCCGCAAAATAAATGGCGCCACAGAAGCGGGCAAATCCATCCCTTGAGCTAAACCACAAGCTGTTACCACACCACCATATTGGGTATTCGCAATGATGTTGGCCAGTGTATGACTGCCCACTACATCAACTGCACCGGCCCAGTCTTGTTTGCCCAACGGGCGGCCTTTTTCGGCATAGACAGAGCGGTCCATAATCTCATTTGCACCTAGGGCTTTGAGGTAATCCGCTTGGTCTGGCTTGCCACTTAGCGCGGTGACGTCGTAACCGCGTTTAGCTAAAATCGCCACAGCAATAGAGCCAACCCCGCCCGTCGCACCAGATACAATAATTTTACCTGCATCAGGCGTCACGCCTGCATCTTTTAAGGCATTACAACACAGCATAGCGGTATAGCCTGCGGTACCGATACTCATAGATTGTTCTGCACTCAAGCCTGCTGGTAATTTAATTAACCATTTGGCTTTCACTCGTGCTTGTTCCGCTAGACCGCCAAAGTGTTTTTCACCGACTCCCCAACCATTTAACACAACCGTATCACCCACCGCAAAATCAGCTGACTGAGAGTCTGTGACTTCTCCCACAAAATCGATGCCTGGCACCATTGGGTAAGATTTGGCAATCGGTGCGGATGCTGTTAAAGCCAAGGCATCTTTATAGTTTAGGGTAGAATAAGTTACCTTTACCGTTACATCACCTTCAGGGAGTAATGCAGGATCTAACGTTTCAAGTGCTACTTGTTTGTCTTCACGTAATACCAACGCGCGCATATTATTATTCCTTTCGTTCTGTCATTAAGTACCGTTTATTGGTGTCAAAGAAGACCCAATAAGCCGCTTTATTTAGATTAAGCCCTTGCTTTGCATGATGTCTTTTATTTCATCCAAGCTGGCTGGGTCATCAATAGTAGAAGGTACCACATAAGGTTGGTTATCTGCCATCTGACGCAATATTTTTCGCAAAATTTTACCAGAACGGGTTTTCGGTAAGCGGCCGACAATTAAGGCCTCTTTAAAACATGCGATAGGACCAATCTGCTTCACCATCATCGCCTTTAGCTCAGCAAAGAGTGTTGCTTCGTCAATCTCGACACCATCTTTTAAAATCACCAGACCGACGGGGAGTTGCCCTTTCAGTTCGTCTTTAACGCCAATCACGGTACATTCAGCCACAGCGTTATGATCGGCCACAACCTCTTCCATTTCACCAGTACTCAAGCGGTGACCAGCAATATTGATGACATCATCGGTTCGTCCCATGATAAAAACATACCCATCGTCATCAATGTAGCCACCATCACCAGAGCAGTAGTACCCAGGGAATTCACTAAGATAGCTCTCTTGGAAACGTGGGAAATTATTCCAGATAGACGGTAAACAACTTGGTGGGAGCGGCAGTTTGATAGCAATCGAACCTTGGGTATTCGCCGGTAATGCATTGCCATCATCGTCTAAAATAACAACATTGAAACCAGGGGTAGGGACGGTTGCTGACCCCGGTTTAGGGGCTTTGGTTTCCACACCTAATAAATTACCACAGATAGCCCAACCCGTTTCGGTCTGCCACCAATGATCGATGACCGGCTTACCTGTTTTTGCAACAGTCCACTCGTAAGTAGGTGGATCTAAACGTTCACCCGCCATGAAGATATTGCGCAGGTGACTGAGATCATATTGGCCAATGAGTTCCCCGTTAGGATCTTCTTTTTTAATCGCACGAAAGGCAGTCGGCGCAGCAAATAAAGTAGTAATTTTATACTCTTCGCACATCCGCCAAAAACCACCTGCATCAGGTGTTCTGACTGGCTTACCCTCATAAACCACCGTCGTACAACCTTTTAATAAAGGGCCGTACACAATATATGAATGACCCACTACCCAGCCAACATCAGATGCCGCCCAATACACGTCACCGACATCCACGTCATAAATCGCTTTCATCGAATAATGCAAGGCTACCGCATGTCCACCATTGTCTCTAACTACGCCTTTGGGCGTGCCGGTGGTCCCTGAAGTATACAAAATATAAAGTGGATCAGTGCCTTTTACCGGTACTGGTGCGACGGGTTTTGCTGCGGCAACACACGCAGTCCAATCTGCATCATGGGCGCGGTCTAATTCAGCGACGACTTGTGGGCGTTGCAGGACAATTACACTGTCTGGTTTGTGTTCTGCTAACTCAATCGCCTCATTAATCAAAGGTTTATATGGAATGATTTTTTGAATTTCAATGCCACATGAAGCGGTTACGATCACTTTGGGCTGAGCATCGTCGATACGCACCGCTAGTTCATTGGGGGCAAAGCCACCAAATACCACTGAGTGGATAGCGCCTAATCGAGCGACGGCAAGCATGGCGACTACAGCTTCTGTAATCATGGGCATATAGATAACAACACGGTCGCCTTTGGTGACGCCTTTGTCCTGCAAAGCACCAGCAAAAATGGCGACTTTTTCTTGTAGTTCGGCATAGCTGACAGTGTATTTTGTGTCAGATACTGGTGAGTCATAAATTAACGCAGCTTGTGCGCCTCGCCCTTGCTCAACATGATAATCCACTGCCATGTAACAGGTATTCATTTCACCGTCCGCAAACCAACGGTCCATCCCGTTTTCGTCTTTGCTTAAGATGTGTTTAGGTTGGGTAAACCAGGGCAGTGCAGCAGCTTTTTCTTGCCAAAAAGATTCAGGTTGATTAACGGACATGCCGTATTCATCTTGGTAAGTCATGTGTAGGGGACTCCGGAGGTAAATTAATTGTAATAAGTATGTTGCATGTTATACGTTAAAATCCCCCCAAATGGCTATAGTTTTACGACTAATGGCTAGGCAGTAATGTCTGTTTTTCTAAACTATTTGAAGCAAGAATTACCTTTGGCAATAAGTGCTTACACTTTGCTCTAGCAAAAGGATTGATAATTAAGTGATTAAATTTATACTCGAGTAATATGTACTAGGTGTGTGCTAAGATCATAAGTATCTTAGTGACTGTTGTGAAGAGACAGCTAGCCGAGTGCAGTGTTATTTGCACCTTATATTGTTACAAGGAACCGTCATGCCAGCAGAAATTTTTGAAATTTTATTCAGTATTCCTTTTTTCTTGATTATTTTAGTGATTTTGTTGCTGAAATTTTCAATTAAATTTGTGCCACAGAACCGCGCCTTTATTATTGAGCGTTTTGGTAAATATCAATCCACGCGAGAAGCTGGCCTAAACTTTTTGTTCCCGTTCATTGATTTAGTTGCAGCTGATCGCAGTTTAAAAGAGCAAGCGGTAGATGTACCTGAGCAGTCTGCCATTACCAAAGACAATATTAGTTTATCCGTTGATGGCGTCCTGTATTTTCGCGTCTTGGATCCGAAAAAAGCCACTTATGGCGTAGAAGATTATGTATTTGCTGTGACCCAACTCGCACAAACCACAATGCGGAGCGAAATTGGTAAAATGGAACTCGATAAAACGTTTGAAGAACGTGACATGCTCAATGCCAATATTGTTGCATCGATAAACCAAGCCTCAGCGCCTTGGGGGATTCAAGTATTACGTTATGAGATTAAAGATATCACACCTCCTTCATCAGTGATGGAAGCTATGGAAGCACAGATGAAAGCGGAACGTGTCAAACGTGCTCAGATTTTAGAGTCGGAGGGTGACCGCCAAGCTGCAATAAACCGCGCTGAAGGTGAAAAACAATCCGTTGTTTTATCCGCTGAAGCAGATAGAGCTGAACAAATTTTGAAAGCTGAAGGTGAAGCCAAAGCGATTATAGCGGTTGCTGAAGCTCAGGCAGAAGCCTTAAAACTGGTAGGTGAGCAAGCCAATACCACCGAAGGTCAAAAAGCAATTCAGTTGGACCTAGCGACTAAAGCGATTGAGGCTAAACAAGCTATCGCCAAAGAATCATCTGTGGTTTTACTGCCGGATTCGACCCTAGATGCTTCTTCTATTGTCGCTCAAGCTACCACTATTATTAACAAATTAAATGCAGGGAAATGATCATGAATTGGCTCTTTGCTAATATGGCTGAAACCCTTTTTATTGTTGGGTTACTCTTATTAATTGTCGAAGTAACGGTATTGAGTTTTTCCACCATTATTTTGTTTATGATCGGTGCTAGTTTTATCCTCACCAGTATTTTTGTGTTTATGGGGTTGGTTGAGCCGAGTATTTTAAATGCCCTGTTTAGTGTGGCTATATTGACGGTATTGTTGAGTATTACACTTTGGAAAACATTTAAAAACTTGCAAAATCAACAAGAGGATAAACCTGTCACATCGGATTTAGTCGGGTTGGTGTTTATTCTGTCTGATGATGTGGGACCCGGTAAAGTCGTGCAGCACCAATACTCTGGGATCCAATGGCAATTAGTGGCAAATGAGGACATCCCTGCGAAGACGAAAGTCGTTGTTACCCAAGTTGATGTAGGCACTTGGACGGTCAAGATGTTACAATCCTAAAAAATTGTGAGGTAATTGTGAGGTAATATTGTGAGCGAACAGACAGAACCATCTATGGCGTTTCCGGAATTAAGTGCTTATCAAAAAGCTATCTTGACGGCTATGGAGATTACCTTGTTTGTCTCACGAGCTGAGCGAACGTCTGAACTCGCTCCAGAATTCGCTCCAGAACTAAGACCTGATAAAGCCTCCGACCAAAAGCTTGGCCATATTCAAGTAGACAAATCCTCGGTAGCCGTCACTGAAAACAAGGTGCTCACGCCACATCCTTTGTTGACAATGACGGCTGATCTACAATTATTTTTAGCCGATACTCATTCTGCAATGACAGTGTTTGTCCATGAGGATGTTGTTTTGGATGAACGCGGTATAGGTTTACCGATTGAAGTCAATGCGACTCACAAAAAACGTGTTTGGGCATTGTTACAAGCACACCTCGCTAAGCTGTCTAAATAAGCACTCCACATGGAAGCTCCCACAAACTACACAAGAGACAACATCAAGATCCGTTATTTGGGCACCCAAGATCGTGCCTTGGCTTATTCAATTATGGTGAATGCCCAACCACACCCTTGGAGTGAAGCGACATTTACGAGTTGTCTAGCGCACCCATATTCGGCTATTGGCATTTATGTCGGCGCTGTCTTGCAAGGGTTTTACATCACTTTAGAAACCGATATTGCGGATCATAAAGAACTCACCTTGATGGAAATTGTGATTGCTACGCACAGTCAAGGGCGAGGTTTAGGGGATTATTTGCTCACTTATTTAATCGCACAAGCAAAGCATGCTAAAGCAGCTGAGATTTGGTTGGAGGTAAGAGCCAGTAATGCATCCGCTATTCATTTGTATAAAAAACACGGCTTTGTCCAAGTGCAAGTACGCAAAGGTTATTACCCTGACGCGTCGTCTGGCTCCATAGGTAGAGCCAGAGAAGACGGTTTGGTACTCAAACTTAGCTTACTTTGACTCTTTATTATGCGACATAACGGCATATTCAGTAATGATTGTAGATAGTTGTACCTGGTCAAATGGTTTCGCCAAATGGTCATCCATGCCTGCTTGTAAACACGTTTGCTTATCTGATTCTTGAGCATTAGCAGTTAATGCAATGATCGGAATTTTACTGCAGTAAGGAATATCACGGATCAGTTTGGTTGCACTAACCCCATCCATAACAGGCATTTGCATGTCCATAAGAATAAGATCATATTTGCAATCCCCTTTAGATAACTCATCAACGGCTTGTTGGCCATTATCCAGAACCGTCACAATCGCATTTAATTGCTGCATCATATTGACCACGACTTCCTGGTTGATGAAGTTATCTTCCACCAACAAAATATGTAAGCCACTCAAATCAGCTTTAAATGTTTTTGGTAAAACAGGCATATCTTCTAGTTTAACCTTTCTCATGACACGACTAATCGTATCGAATAACGTCGAAGGGGTGATAGGTTTAATAAAATGTCCATCTAACAAGAGTAATTCTTGTTTTTCATATGCGTCATTCAACTCAGTGTTGAGTGTAACGACCATGAAAAACAATGGCATATTATGGTTTTCACAGAGTTGCTTAAGATGCTTGACCAATGCCCAATCATTCATTGCCGCAAGCTTTTTATCAATCATAACGATATCAAATGGTTTGGAGTCAAAGCTGTTGAACATAGCCTTTGCTGCATCTGACGGTGCGCTCGAGGTGACGGTCGACCATGAGAATTGATGACACATACGCTCCAAAAATTCAGCGCCAATTCCACTTTGACAGACCAGCAAAAAGTGCAGGTTTTTCATATCGGGGATACTGTCAGATAATGCAACAAAACGATCTCTGCGCGTATCTGCATCACCGGCATGTTTCAATTTGACTTCAAAGGAAAAGGTAGAACCGATGCCGACCGTGCTGACAACCTTGAGTTCACTGTCCATGAGCTCGAGCAAGCCTTTGGAAATACTCAAACCCAATCCGGTGCCCCCAAAGTCTTTAGAGATACGTTTATCCGCTTGTTCAAAACTGTCGAAAATACGGTGAATTTGTTCACCGCTCAAGCCGATACCTGAGTCTGCAATTGAGAATTCAATTGTGCTACTGTTTTGACTATTTGCAATTCGCGTAATGCGAATGATAATAAACCCCTCATGGGTAAATTTTATTGCATTATTCGTCAAGTTGACCAAAATTTGTTTCAAGCGAACATCATCACCCAAGAAGTGAGTTGAGAGACTTTCATCAATATCAAACCAAATATCTAAAGGTTTGTTTTCTAAATTTGCAGTCATTAACACGCCGACTTCACGGACCAATTCATCCAAAGAGAATCGCGTGTGATTCAGCTGCATTTTTTGGACTTCTAACTTACTAAAGTCCAAAATATCATTAATGATTTGCGTCAGAAGTTTGGTGGTATTAAACCCTTCTTTGGCATAGCGTAGTTGCCGTACAGACAGTGGTTCGTTGACCAGTAACTGGAAAAAGCCCATGATACCGTTCAATGGAGTACGGATCTCATGACTCATATTAGCTAGGAATGTACTCTTGACTGCTAATGCTTGTTTGGCTGCTTCTTCTGAGGCTTGAGCACGTAAAGTTTGTGCATGTAAAGCGGTCAAAGATTTAGAAATATAAAACACCATAGACAAGAATAAGAGGCTGGAAAAAAGCACTATCCAAAACCAAATATCTCCCATTATTTGGGTGATTGATAACGTATACAGCGGTAGCTCAAAGCTCAAATAAATAGGCTTGGCGTTGGGGGCTAGGTGAGCAAACGAAAGTTTGGTGATAATGCTTTGATTTTTTTGTTCTAGTTGACCGGACTTGAGGTTTTGTAGTTCAGCCCATTTTTGCGGATTTTGTTCCTTTAATGATCCTATCCCATCAAGCAACCAACTCCATGCGTTTTGACCATTAAGATAGAAACCTTCGTGGTTGATAATATTTAAGCGACTGTCCGCCAGTTTCGCTATGTCGGTAAAAACGCTTTCTGCATAATAGTTAATAACTAAAATACCTGATTTGTAGTCAGCATAGTCCAGTTTATAAATAAAGCGGATAGTCGGCATGATGGGTTGTTGGATTTGGCCAAATTCTTGATTTAAATCGAAGGGAGTTATCGCCAAAGTATTGGGGATCATATTTAATGACGATTGCACATAATCTCTAGCAATTTTGTTCTGCATTTGGGTCGGAACCATCGGTTGTTCACCTATGGCGTCCCGAGATACTCTAATTTTTTCAAAACCCGTACTATCTAGATAGCGAACTTGTTGGATGTTGGAGCGATACTTCACCAAAGCTAGCCAGTCAGCCTCTAGTTGTTCCTTGTTTTGTGTGTTTGGCGTCGTGAGGTAATTTGTTAAAGGAGTGGAGTAGGCAACGCGCTGCACTTCATTACTGACAGCGTTCATTTCTTTGTTTAGAGATTGTGTGACTAACTGAATTTGGTTAGTACCATCTAATACATTTTTCTCGTTGAGACCTTGGTTTACAGAGTTGTACTCGTTGTACAAAAGTAGCCAGAATAGGGTCACAAAAATACCGGCAGGCAGCAGCAGGTGCAAAGCTGAATGGCGTTTAAATAAGGAAAGCTGAAACGGCATACTACATCCTGTAAAATAGAAAAATGATTTCTCCTATAATATAGGTTCTTTTTAGCCAAAAGTATAATTTTTAGTCCATTTTTGTTTATGATGGTGGTGTTTTACAACGAACTGGTGGCGCTACTGAAAGACGTTTGAAGCATTCTCCAGGCTTATAGCGTGTGATTCTGACTCTGCTTAATAGTCTTAATGCGCTATACAGCCGAAGCCCCCGTGATCAGAGCCTAGTGATGTCGCTGGGTAGTTCACAGTACTTCGTTATTTTGCTAGAATAGTGTTAAAATTTTTCAATGCTTTGATGGGAGGTTTTGCTGGCCGTAAGCCGTGGCAATCTGCTTGATGATCAGAGCTTAGAGTTAACTTTATTTTTTGTACAAATAGTTGTACAAAAAAGGGAATGCACATACATGGCAAACGCCGATTTTCTTAATGAAATCAACAAACGAAGAACATTCGCTATCATTTCTCACCCTGATGCGGGTAAAACCACGATTACTGAAAAGGTCCTATTGTTTGGTAATGCCCTACAAAAAGCGGGTACCGTAAAAGGCAAAAAATCGGGACAACATGCCAAATCTGATTGGATGGACATGGAAAAAGAACGGGGTATCTCAGTCAGTACATCCGTCATGCAGTTTCCATATGGTGATAAATTAGTCAACCTGCTAGACACTCCTGGACACGAAGATTTTTCTGAAGATACTTACCGTACTCTGACCGCTGTGGATTCTTGTTTGATGGTAATCGATGCCGCGAAAGGGGTTGAGGACCGTACGCGTAAATTGATGGAGGTCACTCGTCTTAGAGATACGCCGATTGTGACTTTCATGAATAAGTTAGACCGTGATATTCGTGACCCTCTCGAACTTTTGGATGAAGTTGAGGCCGAACTCAATATCATGTGTGCACCTATTACATGGCCGATTGGCTGTGGCAAATTATTCAAAGGTGTATATCACTTAGCCAATGATGAAACGTATCTCTATCAAACGGGGCTGGGGCATACCATCCAAGACGTGCGGATTATCAAAGGCATCGATAACCCAGAACTGGATGACGCTGTGACGAGTGATTTGGCGGCACAATTACGGGAAGAATTAGAATTAGTCCAAGGTGCGTCGAACCCGTTTGATCAAGAAATGTTTATGGCGGGTGAGTTAACCCCGGTTTTCTTTGGCACTGCATTGGGTAATTTTGGCGTAGATCATATGTTAGACGGATTAACTCAATGGGCGCCAAAACCTCAATCACGAGCTACGGAAGGTCGTGAAGTGACCGCAGAAGAAGAAAAGTTTTCCGGCTTCGTGTTCAAAATCCAAGCGAATATGGATCCCAAACACCGAGACCGTATTGCGTTTTGTCGTATCGTGTCTGGCAAATACAAAAAAGGCATGAAAATGCGTCATACTCGCACCGGTAAAGACGTCCGAGTATCGGATGCTTTGACCTTTTTAGCTGGTGATCGCTCATTGTTAGAAGAGGCTTATGCCGGTGATATCATAGGCTTGCATAACCATGGTTCGATTCGGATTGGCGATACGTTTTCTTCAGGTGAAGATTTCCGTTTCACTGGTATTCCTAACTTTGCACCAGAATTATTTAAACGCATTCGTCTCAAAGACCCTTTGAAAATGAAGCAGTTACAAAAGGGTTTGATTCAGCTTGCTGAAGAGGGCGCGGTCCAAGTATTTCGCCCACTGACCAATAATGATCTGATTGTGGGCGCAGTCGGTGTGCTGCAGTTTGATGTCGTGGTGGCGCGCTTAAAAGCAGAGTATAACGTCGATGCTTTGTATGAGTCTGTCGGTGTCTCGACAGCGCGTTGGGTGTATGGTTCGGAAAAAGATGTGGATGATTTCCGTCGCAAAACACAGTCTTATTTGGCCTTGGACGGTGCTGATAACTTAGCGTACATTGCACCGACGATGGTGAACCTATCGTTAGCCCAAGAACGTTACCCAGATATCACTTTTGCCGCAACCCGCGAACAATAACACGTAAACAGTAACCCTTAAACAATGACGCGCGTACAATAACACCGGATTTTTTTATATGAATATACAACACTTACTCATTGCTCGTTTTCAAGCTGCTCTAGCGAGTTTAGATGCCGCTGACGCACCTGTTCCTGTTAGCAAGTCTACTCGCCCAGGTTGTGGTGAATACCAATTCAATGGCGCGATGGGACTAGCTAAAAAACTCCAAAAAGCACCACGTGATATTGCGCAAATGATAGTGGATGCTGTGGCGTTAGATGATGTGGCTGAGCAGTTAGAAATTGCGGGTCCAGGATTTATCAATATTCATTTAGCACCCAAATGGTTAGCGCAACAAAGCCAAATATCTCTGGCCGATCCACGTTTGAATATACCGCCTCAACCTGCACAAAACATTGTCGTCGATTACTCGGCACCCAATTTAGCCAAAGAGATGCACGTTGGACATTTGCGTTCTACTATCATTGGTGACGGTGTGGTCAAAGCTCTTGAATTCATGGGGCATAACGTCATCCGACAAAATCACATGGGAGATTGGGGGACGCAGTTTGGTATGCTACTTGCGCATTTGAATGACAAATTAGCTGCTAACGAAGTCGCAGAAACCGCGTTAAGTGATTTAGAAGATTTTTATCGCCAAGCGAAAGTGCGCTTTGATGAAGAAGAAGGATTTGCCGAACGTGCGCGAGAGTATGTAGTGCGTTTACAGGGTGGTGATGCAGAGTGCTTAGCCCTATGGCAAAACTTTATTGATGTCTCTATCCAACACTCCGTGGATGTTTATGAAAAGTTGAATGTGTCCCTACAAACTTCAGATGTTATGGGGGAGAGTGCTTATAATGCCGATTTAGCGAATGTCGTTGCGGACTTAAAAGAACAAGGTGTTGCCGTCGAAGATCAAGGCGCACAAGTGGTCTTTTTAGATGAATTAGCGGATAAAAATGGTAAACCTGCCGTTTATATTGTCCAAAAATCAGGTGGCGGGTATCTCTATGCGACGACGGATTTAGCAGCAATTCGCTACCGCTCGCAGCAATTAAACGCTCAGCGTACTCTTATTTTTACCGATGCACGACAAGCCTTACACTTTAAGCAAACCGAAATTGTTGCGCGTAAAGCAGGTTTCATTGGTGCAGATGAAGAATATCAACATTGTCCTTTTGGTATGATGTTGGGTAAAGACGGCAAACCCTTTAAAACCCGTACCGGTGGTACAGTGAAATTAGTCGATTTACTCGATGAAGCGGTTGACCGAGCACAGACCTTGTTAAACCAAAGAGACAATGACTTTTCTGCGGATGAACTAGCGACAATGGCCCAAAAAATCGGGATTGGCGCAGTCAAATACGCCGATTTATCAAAAGCAAGAACAACGGACTATATCTTTGATTGGGATACTATGTTGAGCTTTGAAGGGAATACTGCCCCCTATCTGCAATATGCCTATACGCGGATCCAAAGTATCTTTGTAAAAGCCGGAGCAGACGTTGATACCCAAGCAGAAATCAACATAGCCGCAGACCAAGAAAAAGCATTAGCCACTAAGTTATTACAATACCAAGAAGCGATTGAAACGGTAGTGACTGAAGCAACGCCACATGTGTTATGTACTTATTTATACGAGTTGGCGAGTTTGTACATGAAATTTTATGAAGCATGTCCTATCCTCAAAGAAGATGTAGCAGAAGCTGATAAACAAAGCCGTCTGCAGTTGTGTCGTTTAACCGGCAACACGCTTGGACACGGACTCAGTCTCTTGGGCATTGATACTTTGGAACGGATGTAAGTACAATAACCAAACATACAACCAAACATACAACCTATAAAAACAACAAAAGGGGTACAATATGGCAAAATTATTAGCATTTAGTGGTTCTTTACGTGCAGGTTCATACAACCAAACGGCGTTAAAAGAAGCCGTAAAGGGAGCAGAGTCAGCCGGCGCAGAAGTAACGGTTGTCGAATTAAATGATTATATTGCGCCATTGTTTAGTGAAGACATTGAGGCCGACTCGGGGATCCCTGCCCAAGCTCAGGCATTTAAAGAACTCATGATCACACATGATGGTATCCTGCTCGCTTCGCCAGAGTACAACGGTTGTTTTACTGCCGCGTTGAAAAACGCGTTGGATTGGGCATCTCGTGCCACTGGAGATGAACCGATGATGGCAGCTTTTCGTGGTAAAAGTGCCGTGTTGATGGCTGCCTCACCAGGCGCTCTTGGGGGGATGCGTGGATTAGCAATGACACGTACACTTTTGGCCCAATTAGGTATGACGGTCCATGCGACACAACTGACCTTGGGTAAATTTACCACTTTGTTAGATGCAGCAGGAAACTTAGTTGATGAAAAGGCCATCGAGAAGTGCCATAAACACGGTGCACTAGCTGCCGCATTTACGGCCAGTTTTTCACAAAATAGTTGAGCGTTAGAACGACAGCGCTCATTGGTTCCAGTGTCATGAGTCAATCTTCTTGGCTCATGGGATTTGTGTCTTGGGACTAAGCTCAAGCGAAAGAGACTATCTAGATTAAGCACTACCATTTTTACCCGAAATTAGGTACTATCCACGCCCTTATTTGAAATTCAATCACTGGCATTATTCTCCTCGACCAATAGCAATAAAATTGCTCAATCATCGAATAAGCGAGTGAACTTAGGACGTGACATAAGACATGTTTGAAATAAATCCTATCGTTTTAGCGATTGCTGATATTCGTGAGCGTACCACAGCGCTTAGGGGGTATCTTTGACTTTGCTGCAAAGCAAGAACGTCTAGAAGAAGTTTCCCGTGAATTAGAAGATCCTGATGTCTGGAATAATCCTGAAAAGGCACAATCTTTAGGGAAAGAAAAAAATACGCTAGAGCAGATTGTCGAAACGATTCTCGTACTTGATCAAGGTACTGAAGACGTCGAAGGGTTATTGGAGCTAGCCGTCGAAGCCGAAGATGAAGAAACCCTTGAAGAAGCCCAATCTGAATTAGCGGAACTGACGAAAAAACTCGAAGTGTTGGAGTTTCGTCGGATGTTCTCAGGCCCTAATGACAGCAACGATTGTTATATTGACCTGCAATCTGGTTCTGGTGGTACGGAAGCTCAAGATTGGGCCAATATGCTATTGCGGATGTATTTGCGTTGGGGTGAAGAGCATGGCTTTAAAACAGAGTTACTAGAAGTCTCAGATGGTGATGTCGCAGGGATCAAATCTGCTACCATTCGGTTATCAGGTGAGTATGCATTTGGTTGGTTACGCACCGAGACAGGCGTCCATCGCCTCGTGCGCAAATCTCCGTTTGATTCCGGTAATCGCCGTCATACTTCATTTGCATCCGCCTTCGTGTATCCAGAAATAGATGATGATATCGATATTGATATTAACCCTTCAGACTTACGGATTGATACTTACCGTGCGTCTGGTGCCGGTGGTCAGCACGTCAACCGAACTGATTCGGCAGTGCGAATTACTCACGTGCCGACCAATATAGTCGTGCAATGTCAAAATGACCGTTCACAGCATAAGAATAAAGACCAAGCGATGAAACAACTCAAAGCGAAGTTGTATGAGTTTGAACTACAAAAACAAAACGCAGAAAAACAAGCTCTTGAAGACAGCAAGTCTGATATAGGGTGGGGGAGTCAGATACGCTCTTATGTACTTGATGATTCCCGTATCAAAGATTTACGTACCGGTGTTGAAAACCGAAATACCCAAGCCGTCTTAGATGGTGATTTAGATAAATTTATAGAAGCCAGCTTAAAATCTGGGCTTTAGACTGCAAATAGATAGGAATAAACATGACTGACCAACATCAAGATGAAAACAAGCTCATTGCTGAGCGTCGTGCAAAATTAGCTCAAATACGAGAAAATTGTAGCGCGAATGGTTTTCCTAATCAGTTTCGTCGTGAAGCTTATGCAGCTGACTTGCAAGAGCAATATGGCGCTGAAGAGAAAGCAGCTTTAGCTGAACAAGGTACCGTCGTCGCGATTGCTGGTCGAGTTATGGCGAAACGTGGTCCGTTTTTATTACTCCAAGATATGACGGGACAAATCCAAAGTTACGCAGATAAAAACACTCAAAAAGATATCAAGGAAAACTACGGTACCTTAGATATCGGCGACATTATTGGTGTTAAAGGTGTACTGCATAAGTCAGGCAAAGGTGATTTATATGTGAATATGGATGAATATATCCTGTTGACGAAATCTTTGCGTCCCTTACCAGAGAAATTCCATGGTTTGAGCGATCAAGAAACCAAATATCGCCAACGTTATGTCGATTTAATTACCTCTCCAGAGACCCGCGAAACGTTCTTTATGCGCTCTAAAATCGTCAACGGTATTCGCAACTTCTTGACCGAAAGAAAGTATATGGAAGTTGAAACACCGATGTTACAAGTCATTCCAGGTGGTGCATCGGCGAAACCTTTTGTCACGCATCACAATGCTTTAGATATCGATATGTATTTGCGTATTGCGCCTGAATTATATCTAAAACGTCTAGTGGTAGGCGGTTTTGAGCGTGTGTTTGAAATCAACCGCAACTTCCGTAATGAAGGTTTATCGACGCGTCATAACCCTGAATTTACGATGCTAGAGTTCTACCAAGCCTATGCTGATTATCATGACTTGATGGATCTTACCGAAGAGATGTTGCGTTACTTAGCTCAGTCAGTACTGGGTACAAACATTGTGACGAATACGATTAAAAACTCAGATGGTGAAGTGGTTGAAACCAAGACTTACGATTTTGACCAGCCGTTCCAGCGCTTGACGATGGGAGATGCGGTACTTAAATATTGGCCTGAAGCCAATGCCGCAGCGATTAATGATCCCGAAAATCATTTACCAGAACTCAAAGCGATGGCCAAGCAGTTACATATTAAAGAGCCAGAAGTAGATGGTATCTGGGGCCCAGGTAAGTATTTATGTGAAATTTTTGAAGCGACAGCGGAAGAGCAATTAGACCAGCCTACCTTTATTACCGCTTACCCTTGGGAAGTATCACCCTTGGCACGACGCAATGATGACAACCCATTTGTCACCGACCGTTTTGAATTTTTTGTGGGTGGACGTGAATTAGCCAATGGCTTCTCGGAGTTAAATGACTCAGAAGACCAAGCCGCACGCTTCAAGAAACAGGTTGAAGAAAAAGATGCGGGCGATGATGAAGCTATGCACTTTGATGACGACTATATCCGCGCACTTGAATATGGTTTACCACCAACAGCGGGTGAAGGTATTGGGATTGATCGCTTGGTCATGTTGTTTAGTGATAGCCCGACGATCAAAGATGTTATTTTGTTCCCACATATGAAACCTGTGCCAAGCGATAACGACGCATAAGGTTTTATGCCCTATAGGGAAACCACATGTATTGACTATCAAGAGCATCCTAGCTTAGGTGTTCTTGATGAAATACTTATAAACGCTCCTCAAGGATATGAATATGCTTGAGGAGTTTTTCATTTTCAGGCACGTTTAACCCTATCTTTTGTGCTTCACGCACGACAAAACCATTGATAAAATCCACCTCTGTACGCCGACCGTGAGTAATATCTTGGTGCATGGATGAATAATTATCACCAGTAGCATGCACGATCCCCAATACGATGTTCCAGATCTGTGTATAACTTAAAGACAGGTTTTTGTGTTTGGCCAACATGACAATTTCTTGTGTGATTGCCTGCATCGTCATCATATATTCTGAATCAGCCAAACGTCCGTTTTTGATGTTGTGTATGGCTGTCAAAGGGTTAATCACTGCATTGACTGCTAGCTTGGTATACAAGGCCTCTAATATAGAGGTTTTGTGGTGTAGTTCAGGGATGATGGTACTCAAATAGGAGAGTGTATTGTCCTGTGTTGAGTCGTTGGCTGACCTAGCGTTTTGAATGTTACCAATCTGGGTTTGCCCCCAAGCTGTGTGCTGAATACAGGTCAAAGTATCAGTAGTGGTAGTAAATGCATAGCCCGCCATACTAGTAGTAGCGGCATAAATGGTATGCTTGGGAAACAAAGCTTGTGCTGTTTCATGTGTACCTAAGCCATTGTGTAGCAATACTAAGACCGCATCGTCGGCAATGAGGTTTTGTAGGTCAGTCAGAACATTCGCAACTTGATATGCTTTGGTGGGAATGATGATGATCCCCGACATGCGTTTAGTGCCAGCGACTGCATGGTTTAACACTGTCGCCGTGGGCAATGCGTAGTTTTCACCCGATAACCAATACATGGTCGGAGCGGTGCGCTGTGTTCGTACATATTGTGTAAAAGGGCGTTGTGCGAGGAGTGCATGGGTCGCAATAAGTGAGCTAATCACCCCTTGGCCAATGAGATGAATATGCGGTGCAGCATTGCGCTGGTTCATGTGCTGATTCATACTGCAGGCCAGGCTAGGGATGAGACATTGTCCGAGTGCAAAAATTCCGTTGCTGTAGCTAGTGCATGAAAATCGGTGCCTGAATTCGGTGAGGCGCTAACATGGATGTTTGTGCCATCGTAGTCAAACTCTAGGGCAAAGGCATGCAAGTATAATCGATCTGCAGATGTCCCTTTATAAACCGTATCGCCAAGAATAGGGCTGCCATTGCTTTTGAGTGCCACTCGGATTTGATGCGTTTTGCCGGAAAACGGACGCACCCAAAACAAATAACGTCCATTGCCTAAACCTTGTCTAATGAAATAACTCACTGCTGGGTTCGTCTGGGTGTTTTTTAATCCCCATATTCCACTGCGGATATTTGCCATATCACCTTTGACCCAGCCCATTTTGCGTTTGCCTTTTTGGTCAGATAACGCAATATATGTTTTTTGGATGGTATGAGAGGAAAACAATACTCGAAAACGCTCAGCTGCCTCTGCTGATTTTGCGAGTATCAAACAACCACTAGTCTGGTCATCAAGTCGATGCACGATAAAATACTGTTGAGCAAGTTCATGGTCTAGTAACGCTGGACATACAGACTGTGAACTTTGGTGCATGGTTACACCTCTGGGTTTGTGAATAATGACAAAGTCACAATGGTCGTACAAAATGTCATACTGCATAGAAGCTTAGATCTTGCGTAATATATCGAGAGCATCCTCGTAGTTTAATTGTTGAATGTAAACAAGTAAATCGTCTTTTTCAGACTGGCTTATGTCAATATTTTGCATATAACTAGCGAGTTTATCACTGGGTACAAACTGGTTTTTTTCGAGTACACTGATCAGTGAGGCAACGGTATCTGCTTTGTTGGCATTTAGTTCATAAACCGTTTGGGGCGCCACTTCAGTGTTAATAAAATGGTTTACTTCTTTTATGGTCTGGGCGATCAAATTACCTAAGTCTTTTAACTGCTGTTCAGTTAGCGTCTGAGCTTTGGCGGCTTCTTCTAAAGCTTTACTTGCGTCGTATAACGCTTCCAGTCCTAAGTTACCACTAATACCCTTAATGGTATGAATGAGTAAGACGGCAGAATCCCATTGTCGCTGTTCCAACATATCGAGCAATTTGGACTGTGCACTTTGATAATCATCAATAAATTTTGTTAGCAAGCGACATAACAATTCATGATTTTGATTAAGCTGATTTAAGCCGAACTCTGAATTAAAAATTTCCATTTTACAACCAATTCTATAGATGAAGTACCTGAACATTGCGATGTAAGACATATCCGTTCAGTGTCTGGTATGTCTTGTATTCTATCTTGTAGAATACTTAGGCTTTTATGATTTAAATGTATTTTTTAAATAAATATAACTGCCTAGCCATACATCAAAATAAAATACATTTGTTGAGAACATTACAAACAACACATTTATTTAAAGAGTTGGAATGTCGATAGGGTAATAGTAGCTAATATCTCCCAAATAACCACTTTTATTTTATCACAACCAAGGTAATTTTCTTCATAGTGCGTTATGATCCAGACTATAAATCATCTGATGGACTCTACATTGAATACAGGTACTGCTGCTTTTGAAACAAGGCTGACTGATCTTAACCAATCTTTAGACGCTTTTGCACTTTCAGATATCCAACACGGGATCGAACGAGAATGTCTGCGCGTATCCCCTGAAGGTCTTCTTTCCCAAGATACACATCCTATCGAGCTAGGTGCAACACTCACGCATTCCTTAATCACAACAGATTATGCAGAGTCTTTGTTAGAGTTTATTACACCGCCGAGTAATGATATTTCTCTGACTATAAAGCAACTGGATGACATCCATACTTTTACTTTGCAAACGCTAGGTGATGAATATTTATGGCCGTTTTCTATGCCGTGTTTTGTGGGGACAGAAGACGATATTCGTTTGGCCGAATACGGTACGTCAAATATTGGCCAAATGAAACATGTGTATCGGGTTGGGTTAAAACATCGCTATGGAAGTATGATGCAGGTCATCGCAGGTGTACATTTTAACTTTTCTTTACCAGAACAGTTTTGGCAGAGTTGGTGTCGCTCCCAAAATCTAACGTATTCACAAGATACCATTTCCGCCGAATATTTCGCAATGATCCGCAATTATCGTCGCACATGTTGGTTAATTCCTTATTTATTTGGTGCATCACCGGCTATTTGTCAGTCGTTTCTCCAAGATCAACAAAGCACTTTACCGTTTAAAAAATTAGGTAAAGGGACATTGTATTTACCCTATGCTACTTCTTTACGGATGTCTGATTTAGGCTATACGAATGCGGCTCAATCCTCTTTGAATGTTTGCTATAACAATCTTGAAACGTATATTAAAGGCGTCCGAGAGGCGATAGAAACCCCCTCTGATTTGTATCAAGATATTGCCTCTGGTGAGAATGGTGTGTTTGACCAGCTCAATAAAAATATCTTACAAATAGAAAACGAGTTGTATTCACCTATTCGTCCCAAACAAATTGCTAAAAGTGGAGAAAAACCTTCTCAGGCCCTTGCGGAACGTGGTGTTGCTTATATAGAAGTGCGTGCGTTAGACCTTGACCCGTTTTCTAAAATTGGTGTCAATGAACAGCAAATCCGCTTTTTAGATGCTTATCTATTGTATTGTTTGTTACAACCTTCTCCAGAAATGTCTCGTGCTGACTATGACCAAACCGAAGATAACTTGAATCTGACAGTGATCCAAGGGCGTGACCCGGCACTGTTACTGAAAAATGGCTCAGATTGCGTTTTGTTGACTCAGTGGGCGCACGATTTATTCAGTGATATTCAAAAAGTCGCCAAACTGTTAGATAGTGCGAACCAAACTACTGCTTATAGTGAAGCGGTTCTGGCTGAATGGGAAAAAGTGCACAATAGTGACCTAACTCCATCAGGCAAAATGTTAGCTAAAATGCTCGCTGAAAACCTCGACAACAGCTTATACGGGAAGGAAGTCGCGAGACAACATAAAGACGCGTCAAAGAGTCGGGCATATGCAGTATTTAATTCAGACTATTTTATAACGGCGGCAGAAGAATCTATTCGTGCCCAAGCTGAGATTGAAGCGAATGATACATTACCATTCTCGGAATTTTTGGCGAATTATTTTAAGTATTAGCATGGTATTGCAAACTAGCACAATGTGATGCAAAAAAGCGTTATTGTGGTGGTTTTAAAATAGCAGATAAAAAAAACCTGGCGTCTTAGTGAAAAGATAAGCCAGGTAAACATTTTAGGAAAACACATACTACATATTGATAGAGTAGGTAGTTGGTGATTAGTTCAATAAAAAATGATTTTTATAAGATGATTTTTATACGATGATTGTTACTCAATGATTATTGATGAAATGGTTTACCCTAAAAATATTAAAGATAAAATTAGGGCACAGAAAATATTAGGGCAAAAAAAACCTGGCGTCTTAATTAAAAGATAAGCCAGGTAAAGATTATTTCAGGGAAAACACATACTACACAATAATAGAGCAGGATTAATGATTAAAGTTCCCCATACATATAAAAAAATTCAGATTATTTTTCTGACCATCGTCTGTGTCTTATTCCTCGGGGCTTGTACGAGCACGCCGCCGAAAAATCCAGATAATTTATGTGAAATTTTCTTTGAAAAAGACGATTGGTATGACGCTGCTGTGCAGATGCGAGATAGCTGGGGAGTGCCCATTCATGTGCCTATGGCCATCATGTATCAAGAAAGTTCTTTTAAAGCTAAAGCTCTGCCGCCCAAAGATTATATTTTCTTTGGGTTAATTCCATGGGGCAGAGTGTCTTCTGCTTATGGTTTTTCTCAAGCGAAAACACCTACTTGGTCCGATTATATTCGAGAGTCTGGTAACTCTGGTGCTGATAGAGATGATTTTGATGATGCGATTGATTTTATGGGGTGGTTTATTAGTAAATCAGCCAAAATTAATGGTGTATCCAAGTGGGATGCTTATCAACAATACTTAAATTACCATGAGGGATGGGGAGGCTATAAACGCAAAACTTACCTTAAAAAAGGTTGGTTGGTTAAAGTCGCAGCAAAAGTGAAACAGCGTTCCTTAAAATATGCCCAACAACTCAAAACGTGTGAAGATGAACTAGATTCCGGTTGGTTTTTTGGATTTTTCTAAACTAACACAGAAGATTTGTTGATCTACATCAAGACAATTTAGCACAGCGTCTCTATCATTTTTTTTCGTTGATCCAGATCAAATCTGATGCCCTGCTCTAAGGCTATATTTACTGCATAAAGGTTCGATAGTCAGTGTCTTCACTGATTGATGAGCGCAATACAGTAAATTAATACAGTAAATTTTAGAGGTGACTTATGATTGATTTATTATTAACAGATCCAGTGGCATGGGGCAGTGTGCTAGGCATTTTTATTATAGTAGTTATGTGTGCTTACTACGCATATATGTTTATTCATAACAGTGCCGATGAAAGCAAATAAGCGCACTGGCACAAAACTATAGCGCACCCACACAAGACCATAGCGCATAGACATAAACCAGAAAAGCCCATAATCCTCTAGGTCTGGCTTAAAGGTTTTGCGCTAACGTCGTATGAGTTCTTCAGGGATATCCATTAGGACTAAGATAGCGGCACTTCCACCATCCCCCTTGGGAGCCTGACAAAAACCTACGATATCAGGATGTTGGACTAGCCAGTTTGGAATGGCTTGTTTTAGCCTACCAGTACCATGGCCGTGTAAGATTTTCACACAAAGGCAATTTTCACGTTTGGCTGTAAATAGTAAATCGGCAATTTCTCCTTGAGCATCAGCAAGGGTTAAACCATGTAAGTCACATTCAATATCAGGTGGGAAGTTACCTTTGCGCAGATGCTTGATTTGTGAACTTTCTGCTTTATCTCCGCGGTGCCAAAACAAGGGTTCATCTGGATTAAAGTATGCTTGGTACCCATCCGAAAAGGCAAAAGCTGCGGCTTGTTTTTTTTCTTTGTCAGCCAGGCTTGGCGCCAGGACCATTTTTACTTTGTGCGGTTTTGGCGGAATGATTTTATCTTGTTGCAATGGCTTAACGTCACTAAATAAGCCCGCAAAAGATGCGTTCTCATCTGTATTTGTATATTTATCATCTGTTTTTTTCATAGTTTTCCAGAATTAAGCCAAAAAGACATGTAACCAGATAGTGTTTTAGGTATTATAACACCATATTAAAAATAGCCATATAATGACTGCCAAGTAAATGACTACCCTTCTGCCTGAGACGCCTTCCGCGTTGCCTGAAACCTACGACGATAGCTTAGATGCTTTAACCAGTTTATTGGATTGGGTACGCTTTTGTGCTTCGCGTATGAATGAAGCTGACGTGTTTTTTGGTCATGGTACTGATAATGCCTGGGATGAAGCCATTGTCTTGGTGCTGTATTGTGTTGCTTTGCCGCCAGATATGGCCCAAAAAACCTCTGATGCTTTGTTTTCTGCACAGCTCACTCGGGTTGAAAAACAACGTATTTTTGCAATGCTCATGCAGCGTATTATATCCAATGAACCACTGCCATATTTAACCAATCAAGCGTGGTTTGCGGGCTATCCATTTTATGTTGATCATCGGGTATTAATTCCGCGTTCACCATTTGCTGAGCTCATTCATGACCGCTTTGCTGAGTGGTTGACTCAACCGCCACAGCTCATCATGGATTTATGCACAGGAGGCGGCTGTATTGCGATTGCGTTAGCTCATGCTTTTGAGTATGCCCAAGTTGACGCTTTAGATATTAGTGAAGATGCACTAGATGTCGCGCGAATCAATATTGTTGAGCATGGCTTGGAAGAACGTGTCTTTGCTGTCTCATCAGATGTGTTTTCAGGCGTGATTGGGCAACAATACGATCTGATTGTCTCGAATCCACCGTATGTAGATGCCGAAGACATGGGGGATTTACCTCAAGAATTTTTACATGAACCTGCTTTGGCTTTGGCCGCAGGTCATGATGGTCTGGATATTGTCGAAACTATCTTACAACAAGCTCCAGAACACTTAACAGATAATGGTTGGTTATTTGTTGAAGTTGGTAATTCATCTGTACATATGCCACATCGTTTTCCCGGTTTAGATGTTCAGTGGATTGATTTTGAATTAGGTGGTCAAGGCGTGTTTGCCGTAGCAAAACAAACACTGGTTGATTACTGGCAAGCACAAAAGGTGAAATAGGTGTCAGGTAATACATTTGGAAAGATTTTCTCAGTAACAACATTCGGTGAAAGCCATGGCATTGCGATTGGTGGTATCATTGACGGTTGTCCTCCAGGTTTAGCCTTAACCGAAGCCGATCTGCAAATTGATTTAGATCGTCGCAAACCAGGTACCTCGCGTTATACGACAGCCCGTCGTGAAGATGATGAAGTACAAATTTTATCAGGTGTTTTCGATGGTGTGACTACTGGAACCAGTATCGGCTTGCTGATCAAAAACAAAGACCAACGCAGCCAAGATTACTCCAAAATTGCAGACCGTTTCCGCCCAGGCCATGCGGATTATACCTACCAACAAAAATACGGTACACGTGATTACCGTGGGGGAGGTCGAAGCTCCGCTAGAGAAACGGCTGTGCGTGTTGCTGCCGGTGGGGTCGCCAAGAAATATTTAAAACAAGAATTTGGTATTGAAGTGCTAGGTTACTTGTCCCAACTAGGGCCCATCAAAGCTGAAACGATTGATCATAGCGTGACGAATACAAACCCATTCTTCTGTCCTGATCCTGATAAATTAGCAGCATTAGATGAATATATGCGTGATTTGAAAAAATCAGGAGACTCGATTGGGGCTAAGGTTTCTGTGCAAATTACCAATATGCCAGTAGGTCTTGGTGAGCCAGTATTTGATCGTCTAGATGCAGACTTAGCACATGCTATGATGGGGATTAATGCGGTCAAAGGTGTTGAAGTCGGTGACGGTTTCTCGGTGATTGAGCAAAAAGGCAGTGAGCATAGAGATACATTGACGCCGGAAGGCTTTGCTTCAAACCACTCTGGTGGCGTTTTAGGTGGCATTTCTACCGGGCAGGACGTGATAGTGCATATGGCGCTTAAGCCGACTTCAAGTATAACCGTTCCTGGAGAAACGATTACCACTGAGGGTAAAACGACTGATGTTATTACTAAAGGTCGTCATGACCCATGTGTTGGGATCCGTGCTGTACCGATTGCTGAAGCAATGGCTGCTCTAGTTATCATGGATCATTTGTTACGCCATCGTGCTCAAAACGCCAACGTCCAATCCTCGACACCAGTGATCCCTGGTGCCATTTAACGTTTTACCATCAAGTAAAACCAATCTAATATTACTCGGGCTGACCTATTTTTTTTACTACGGTCAGCTGGGTGTGTTAGTCCCCTATATCGGTGTCTTTTTGGATGGTAGAGGTTACTCTTCTGAGCAAATTGGCCAAATCCTTGCCTACATAACGGTTGCCCGTATTATCGGACCTAATATTTGGTCAGTGCTAGCCAATTATTGTAAACCCGGTTTGTTTATCATGCGACTGGGAGCGATCTTAGGCTTTATTTGCACGTTTCTCGCTTACTATTTTTATGGTTTTTGGGCAGTTACCCTAGCATTAGGCCTAATGATGATGTTTTGGACTGCCATCTTGCCACAGCTCGAAGTGGTCGCCATGGATTGTTGTCAAGGTAATGCCCAAGGTTATGCTAACCTCAGAATGTGGGGCAGTATTGGGTTTATTGTGTTAAGTATCATATTGGGGGCTCTACTCGATGTGACTTCAACAGAAGTCATCCTCTATGCGATGACGCTAGTGTTGTTTGCACTATTTGTGATGACCTGTTTGATAACCGCACCAGAACACCCGATTGAGCATACTGACCAATCTGCACACAACAAAGCCCAATGGCAATTAGCCCGCAGTACCCCTTTTGTGCTATTTATCCTCAGTGCACTATTATTACAATTTTCTTTTGGACCGTTTTATACCTTCTTTGCTTTGTATACCGAAGATTTAGGTTATACCGGCACACAAACTGGTTGGCTAATCGCTCTAGCTGTCATAGCTGAAATCGGTATGTTTGTTGTTGCTGGGCGATTGTTACAGCGCTATTCATTAAATAGTATGTTGATTATCAGTATGATGTTGACTGCATTGCGCTGGTATTTACTGGCATACTGGGCAGAATCAGCTGTGTTGGTTGTCATTTCCCAACTCTTACATGCGTTTAGTTTTGGTTTGACACATTGTGCTTCCATAAGCTTTATCCATCGTTATTTTGCCAAATCATTTCAAGCACAAGGGCAAGCCATTTACGTCAGTGTCGCATTTGGTATTGGCGGTGCGGCAGGGAGTTATTTGAGTGGGGTATATTGGGATCAAGGCGCAGGGGCCCAATTTACCTTTAGCTTGTCTATGGGCATTGCTTTACTAGCCGGTGCGATACTGTTATTTGCCAAGCATCCTTTGTTACAAAGCCCAGCAAAATGACTTAGTCTTTTTTAGGATGGAGTTCCGCATATACAGGTGGCGTTTTAGTTTTTTCTGCATGTAACGCCGTTTGAATATCCGGCATCTGCAACATCCCAGATTGCCATGTTGCCATGTAATTGAGACTATCGGCAACGGTGTGGTCACGTGCATAATTTAACATGGCTTTACTGCCTGTGACAGCTACTGGAGAGTTCGCCGCTATTTGTGCAGCAATACGCATTACATCGTCTAACATAGCCTCTTTGTCTGTGTAAATACCATTGATAAAGCCGTGCTGTAATGCTTCTTTAGGGGTGAAGTTTCTGCCGGTATACGTTAATTCTCTAACGAAACCTGGCGACATAAGTTTGGGTAAACGCTGTAGGGTGCCTACATCCGCAGCTAATCCCAATTGCGTTTCTTTGATGGTAAAAAAACTATCTTGCGTTGCATAGCGACAATCACAGGCACAGATCATATCAATAGCTCCGCCAATCACGCCACCATGCACAGCAACTAGAATAGGGATACGGATCTCTTCTAGCGCGGTGAAACTTTCCTGGAGTCCCAACACCATGCGTCTAACTTTCTCGGCTCGACGGGCAGGTTCACCGGTGTAGTGCTTATCTAAATTGTGTAATACTTCTAAATCCAAGCCTGCACTAAAATGCTTACCTTGCGCGGAAATGACAATCACTCTGGCCAAACTATAGTCGTCAATGTGGTGAACAGTCTCTGGCAACTCTTGCCAAAAAGCATGATTCATTGAGTTTAATTCTGCGGGTCGAGATAGCTCGATATGGGCAATTTTTTGGTCGATAGAGACGCTGAGAGTCTCAAGATGAGCAAAAGAATGAGTCGACATGGTAAATCCTATTGTTTAATTAATGAGTCTAATATAAAAACTCAAAGTAAACCAAGCGACACAATGAATATATATTTATTAACTTTATAAATAATTACTTTTCTAAATTTAAAAAACAGTAGACACAGCTGTGTCTACTGTCTAATTTCTTGTAAAACTTTAACATGATCTGCTAACTACATATTACAAACTCTTGTAATACCTTCAGTATAATTATTATAGCCACGATACAGACAAACACATTGCCGAGGGCTAAATACATTAATACCTATAACCTAACGTTGTATGACGACGACTCATAATCTTACGTAAACTCATTAGGGCAACGAGCTAGCGTTTTAACACTCCCATCGGTCTGTTCTTCTTCGATTTTGACATCAAAACCCCACAAGCGATGCAAGTGTTTCAACACCTCATGACGAGATTCTCCCAATGGGATTTTATTGTGTGGGACGTATCTGAGTGTTAAGGAACGATCCCCCCGCATATCCACATTATAAACCTGAATATTGGGCTCCAAGTTACTCAGGTTGTATTGTGCAGATAGTTTTTCCCTGATTTGACGATAACCCATTTCATCGTGGATTGCAGAGACTTCTATATATGTTTTTTGTTCATCATCATGTACAGCAAATAATTTGAAATCCCGCATCACTTTAGGTGATAAAAACTGACTAATAAACGACTCGTCTTTAAAGTTTTGCATGGCAAAATGCACGGTCTCTAACCAATCTTTTCCTGCGATATCTGGCATGTGTTCATAGTCTTCTTCGGTCGGTTCTGTACACATCCGTTTTATATCCATAAACATTGCAAAGCCCAACGCATAAGGGTTAATGCCTGAGTAATAAGGAGAGTTATATTCTGGTTGGCTCACAACAGAAGTATGTGAATGCAAGAATTCCATAATAAAACTATCACTGACTTTGCCTTCATCGTACAAGTGATTCAGAATATGATAATGCCAAAAGCAGGCCCAACCCTCATTCATAACTTGGGTTTGTTTTTGCGGATAAAAATACTGTGATACTTTACGGACGATGCGGACCAGTTCGCGTTGCCATGGCTCCAACAAAGGCGCATTTTTCTCTATAAAATACAAGATGTTTTCTTGTGGCTCAGAAGGAAAGCGCACTTCTTTTACTTTCTTTTCGGTATGTTCTTTGGGCAAGGTACGCCATAGATCATTGATCTGAGACTGCAGATATTCTGCTCTTTGAGTTTGCCGCGCTCGTTCTTCTGCCATGGATATTTTACTGGGGCGTTTATATCTATCTACACCATAATTCATCAAGGCATGACAAGAGTCCAAAACACTTTCCACATCTTCAATGCCGTATTTCTCTTCACAATCAGCAATATACTTTTTGGCAAAGACCAAATAGTCAATGATTGAACTGGCATCAGTCCATGTTTTGAATAAATAATTGCCTTTGAAAAAAGAGTTATGGCCATAACACGCATGAGCCATAACAAGGGCTTGCATAGTAATCGTATTTTCTTCCATCAGATAAGAGATACACGGATCGGAATTAATCACTATTTCGTAAGCAAGGCCCATTTGACCTCGGCGATACCCCTGTTCAGTAGAAATGAATTTTTTGCCAAAGGACCAATGCGTATAGTTTATCGGCATACCAATACTGGCATAGGCATCCATCATTTGTTCAGCAGTAATAATTTCAATTTGATTTGGATAGATATCCAACTTATATAATTTGGCGACGCGATCAATTTCTTTCTCGTATTGACTGAGCAAATCAAAGGTCCAATCTGGTCCGTCTGATAACATCCCTTCAGGTGCTTGTTGTGGGGATGGTTTGGGTGTGACATTGTCTAAAGGCATGTTACCCCTCCGTTTGTTTGGCTTGTTCTTTTTTGAACAACTCACGGAATATCGGGAAGATATCCTGTGGATCTTGGATGTGTTTCATCGCGAAATTGCCATTGCTTTGAGCAACCGATTCGTACTCACGCCATAAGCTTTGATGAGAACGCGTGGTAATTTCGATATAGGCATAATAACGCGTGTATGGCAGCAAGGCTTTACGTAATAATTCACCACAAGTCGGTGAGTCATCTGCCCAATTATCGCCATCAGAAGCTTGGGCTGCGTAAATATTCCACTCCTGCGAGTCATAGCGTTCCTGAACGATTTGGTCCATCAGTTTGAGCGCACTGGACACAATCGTTCCACCGGTTTCTTGGGAGTAGAAAAACTCCTGTTCGTCAACCTCTTTTGCCTGGGTATGATGACGAATATAAACGACATCAACGTCTTTATAATTACGGGTCAAAAAAAGATACAGCAAGATATAAAAACGCTTGGCGACTTCTTTGGTAGCTTGGTCCATCGAACCTGATACGTCCATCAAACAAAACATCACCGCCTTGCTGGTAGGGATAGGGCGTTTATCATAGTTTTTGAACCGCAGGTCAAATGTGTCGATAAAAGGGACGCGCTTAATACGTTGTTGTAATGCTTCAATTTCTAATTCAAGTGCTGCAATTTCAATGGGGTGTTCATGTGTGTCAGCCTTAAAGGCTGCAATCTTTTGTTGCGCCTCTTTAATTGCTCGCTTTTTGCCTGCCGTCAAAGCGATGCGTCTAGCAACAGAGCCTTTGAGTGAGCGGACAATATCTAAGTTGGCTGGGTTACCATCAGTCTGGTAACCAGCGCGATAAGTTTCGTATTGAACGACTTTGTTGTATTGGGTCTTTTTAAGGTTGGGTAATTCAAGATCATCAAACAACAGATCTAGATATTCATCCTTGGAGATTTGAAATGAAAATTCATCTTGTCCTTCGCCTTGGTCTGAAGCATCCCCTTGGCCAGAACCGCCACCACCTTCATTATCTTCAGGACGCTCAATCCGGTCGCCTCGGGTAAATTGGTCATTACCTGGGTGAACCATATCGCGAACGCCTCCTTTACCGGTATGAAATACCGGCTCAGAGACATCTCTTTTGGGGATGGTAATACTTTCTCCACTGTCAACATCGGTTACAGAACGTTGGCCAATAGCATCCGCTACTGAACCTTTGATTTGTTTTTTATAGCGGCGCAGAAAACGCTGTCTATTGACGGTACTTTTCCCTTTGCTATTTAACCTTCGATCAATGAAATGGGCCATAGGCTACGACGCCTTTCTAACACGCAAATACCATTCACAAAGCAATCTGACTTGCTTCGCTGTATATCCTTTACTTACCATGCGATCAACAAAATCGTCATGTTTTTTCTGATCATCCGCTGAGCTTTTGGTATTGAATGAAATCACCGGTAACAGATCTTCTGTGTTAGAGAACATCTTTTTCTCAATGACCGTGCGCAGTTTTTCATAACTGGTCCATGCTGGGTTTTGTCCGTCGTGATTTGCTCGAGCACGCAGCACAAAGTTGACAATTTCGTTTCTAAAGTCTTTCGGATTAGAAATGCCCGCAGGTTTTTCGGTTTTTTCTAGCTCGTTATTTAACGCTTCACGGTCGAATAATTGTCCCGTTTCAGGATCGCGATATTCTTGATCTTGGATCCAAAAATCAGCATAAGTCACGTAGCGGTCAAATAGGTTTTGTCCGTACTCTGAATACGATTCTAAATAAGCGGTTTGAATTTCTTTGCCAATGAATTCTACATATTTAGGAATGAGGTATCCTTTGAGAAACTCCTTATAGCGCTCGGCAATGTCGACAGGGAATTGTTCACGTTCAATTTGTCGTTCTAAGACATAAAATAAATGCACCGGATTTGCTGCAACTTCTGCGTGATCAAAATTAAATACTCGCGATAAAATTTTAAATGCAAAACGGGTAGAAAGCCCATTCATCCCTTCATCAACACCTGCATAGTCGCGATACTCTTGATAAGATTTCGCTTTGGGATCGGTATCTTTGAGGCTTTCTCCGTCATACACACGCATTTTAGAATAAATACTCGAGTTTTCAGGGTCATGAATGCGCGACAACACTGTAAATTGAGCCAATATCTCTAAGGTATCTGGTGCACAAGGTGCACCGTGAAGTTGCGAGTGTTCCAGTAACTTTTTATAGATATTAATTTCTTCGGAAACCCGCAAGCAATAAGGGACTTTGACGATGTAGACACGATCCAAAAAGGCTTCGTTGTTTTTGTTATTACGAAAAGTTTGCCACTCAGATTCATTTGAGTGAGCTAAAATTAATCCGTCAAAGGGCAGGGCTGAAAAGCCTTCTGTGGGATTGTAATTACCTTCTTGAGTTGCTGTGAGGAGAGGATGTAAAACCTTGATGGGGGCTTTGAACATCTCTACAAACTCCATCAAACCTTGGTTGGCCTTGCACAACGAGCCTGAATAACTGTAAGCATCTGGATCATTTTGGGCAAAGTCTTCCAAACGACGAATATCGACTTTACCAACCAGTGCAGAGATATCTTGGTTATTTTCATCACCCGGTTCAGTCTTAGCGATGCCCACTTGGTCTAAAATAGACGGGTATACTCTCACTACTTTGAACTGACTAATATCACCGTTGTATTCATGCAAGCGCTTCCGGGCCCACGGTGACATAATCGTTTTTAAATATCGTTGGGGGATCCCATATTCACTTTCTAGAAGATGACCATCTTCGGCAGCATCGAACAAAGCAAAGGGGTGATCATTTACCGGAGAGTCTTTGATGACATAAATCGGAATTTTCTGCATTAATTCTTTCAGTCTTTCTGCCAAGGATGATTTACCGCCACCCACTGGTCCTAACAAATATAAGACTTGTTTCTTTTCTTCCAAACCTTGTGAAGCATGCCGTAGATAAGACACGATTTGTTCAATCGCTTCTTCCATGCCATAAAATTCTTTAAATGCTGGATAACGAGCAATGACACGATTCGAGAAAATACGACTTAACATTGGGTCCTGAGAGGTATCTACCATCTCTGGTTCACCAATCGCCTGAATCAAACGCTCTGCTGAATTTGCATAGGTGGTTGGATTGGTTTTACAAAGCTCAAGATATTCTTGAATGGTGAGTTCTTCTTGCTTGAATGATTCGTATCGTTGCTGATAATGCTCAAATATTCCCATGACTTCTCCAATAACACATTAGGTATTTTTTATGCTTATACTTTAAGCTTAGACGGCTTTTAAGGTCTCGCTAAAAAAAATTAAAGTCTAAACTTAGGTGTAAACTTTATTTCTACGTTGCTTTGGTCTATCTGTTGGTGCGTATATTTTGTGGCGAAAATTTTCACTAGTACACTATAATGGCTACATCTTGAGTATAAGAATGGTTTAAAAAATAAGCATTTATTTGTTTTATGGCACAAAAAAGCCTGCTATATAAAGCAGGCTTTACAAAGGGTAGAGGCGGAAATCGCCGCAAATTAATTACGCACCGAAGTTCGCTGCTGCAAATTCCCAATTCGCTAATGCCCAGAAACCTTCAAGGTAGTTAGGACGTACGTTACGGTAATCAATGTAATAAGCATGTTCCCACAAATCGACAGTAATTAGTGGTGTTACACCTTCTTCTGTGATTGGTGTGCCTGCATTAGATGTATTAACGATATCTAGGCTACCGTCAGCAGTTTTTACTAACCATGTCCAGCTTGAACCGAAGTTGTTAACTGCTTTGTCATTAAACGCAGCTTTAAACTCTGCAAAAGAACCCCATTTGGCGTTGATTGCATCAGCTACCGCACCAGTAGGCTCACCGCCACCATTTGGGCTCAAGCTGTTCCAGTAGAACGTGTGGTTCCAGATTTGTGCTGCATTGTTAAATACGCCACCTTCAGAAGTCTTAACGATTTCTTCTAATGATTTGTCCGCTAGATCAGTACCTTCGATAAGACCATTTAATTTAGCAACGTAAGTTGCATGGTGCTTACCGTGGTGGAAATCTAACGTTTCTGCAGAAATATGCGGTTCTAGAGCATTTTTTTCATAAGGTAATGCTGGTAATTCAAAAGCCATGTGGTTCTCCATTCGTTGCCATATTGATTAAATTGTCGAAACTCGCTCAATGGCTGGGGCCAGTTTCAATAAATCTAGTGAATAATATAAGGACGTATTGCCTTGATTCAAGTCTTATCGTGTACAATCGTAAACAAAGACACACTAACATATATGTTTTTTTACTAAATAAGTTCATTTTACACTGCGATAAGCTTATTTTTTCATTTATAATGTGTGCAGTTAATTACACAATTTTAGGAAGTCACCATGGAAACTATTGATAAGATCAAAGAACAAATTGCTGAAAATCCGATCCTTTTATACATGAAAGGTTCACCTAAGTTACCTAGCTGTGGTTTTTCTTCACAAGCAACTCAAGCTCTCATGTCGTGCGGTGAGCAATTCGCGTATGTCGATATTTTGCAAAACCCCGATATTCGTGCCGAATTACCGAAATACGCAAATTGGCCAACCTTCCCTCAGTTATGGGTAGATGGCGAATTAGTCGGTGGCTGTGACATCATTTTGGAAATGTTCCAACAAGGTGAATTGCAAGAGTTAATCAAAGAAACAGCAGCAAAATATCCGAGCGATGCAGAATAAATTTCTGGTACTGAACAATCAGCTAGTCTGATTACTAAAGTTACGTTGGTTTATCTAATAGCAACCCAGTATTCACATTGTTCAGTAGCAACGTTTAGACATGAAAAAGGCGACCCCAAGTCGCCTTTTTTTATGCCTGTCAACTATACGAATGAGAGAAGAATAGTTAACCGACGTTTTTAAACAAGGTTTCATCAACGATAACATCATCGATGATATTTCTAGCCATATTGATACATTTACCGCATTGTTCACCTAATGTGAGGTGTTGCTGTAACTCACGGATATTTCCAATACCCTGTTCAGTCACTGCCTCTTTAATCATTTTATCGGTAACACCGTAGCACATGCATACAAACATTAATGGCCTCATAACTCCGCAAATCTTTATGTTAATAATAATAGTTCTCATTTACGATTAATGCAACTTTATTTTTTATTTCATATTGAATAATGTTAGTTAAACCTTATATTGTTAACTAACGTAACAATGTGCTGTTACATAACACAAAACAAAAATTGGAGAACCATAATGAGTGTTTTAGTCGGTCGTCAAGCCCCTGATTTTACAGCTGCTGCCGTTTTAGGTAGTGGTGAGATTGTTGATTCATTTACGCTAAGTGAAGCTATCAAAGGCAAAAAAGCTGTTGTTTTCTTTTATCCATTAGATTTCACATTTGTCTGCCCATCAGAATTGATCGCGTTTGATAAGCGTCTAGCTGAATTCACTAAGCGTGGTGTGGAAGTGATTGGTGTATCTATTGATTCTCAGTTCAGCCACAACGCATGGCGTAACACTGCCATCAACGATGGTGGTATTGGTCAAGTAGGCTACACGTTAGTTGCTGATACTAAGCATGAAATTTGTAAAGCATATGATGTTGAGCATCCAGAAGCGGGTGTTGCGTTCCGTGCATCTTTCTTAATTGATGGTGATTTCGGTGTACGTCACCAAGTGGTTAACGATTTACCATTAGGTCGTAACGTTGATGAGATGTTACGCATGATCGATGCGCTAAACTTCCACGAAGAGCACGGTGAAGTTTGTCCTGCTGGTTGGCAGCAAGGTGATAAAGGTATGAACGCATCTACTGAAGGTGTAGCGGCATACTTATCAGAGAATTCTGACAAATTATAATTTTGTTACAGAAGTAAAGTTTCTAATGATAAAAACCCAGCTATTGCTGGGTTTTTTGTTATTTGTCACCAGGCGTTTCGGTGTTTTCTGAGGCAGATTCACTTTGCTCTGGTTCTGCTAAAGGCCAACCGCCTAATGCGTGATAACGGTTAATCATAAAACAAAATAAGTCAGCGGTTCTTTGTGCATCGTACAACGCGCCATGTGCTTGTTTTTGATCAAAGGGAATGTTCGCGGCTTGGCATGCTTTTACTAATACGGTTTGTCCAAGCGTTAGCGCAGCCATAGTCGTAGTATCAAAGGAAACAAAAGGGTGGAAGGGTGAGCGTTTTTGCTCTGTTCTAGCAAGTGCAGCGTTGATAAAACTCATATCAAACGTCGCGTTATGTGCAACGATGACAGAGCGTTGACAGTCTGCGCTTTTCTGGGCTTTACGGATGTCTTTACACAACCCTTTCAGCGCATCCTTTTCACTGATTGCACCACGTAGTGCACAGTGAATATCAATACCATTAAAATCCAATGCAGCTTGTTCTATATTCGCCCCATTAAACGGTTCGATATGATAATGAAATGATTTATCTGGAGTAATGAGTCCTGTCTTTTCATCCATTTTTACAGTGACAGCTGCCAGTTCTAATAACGCATCAGTACTTGCATTAAAACCAGCGGTTTCAACATCAATAATAACTGGGAAATATCCTCTAAAGCGTTTGTTGATTTCTGCCACTTAAGTCTCTAATTACATCAAAAGCTTAGTATCTCAATTATTTTTCTCATATGCTAGTTTATGTTGCAGGAATAGCTTCACAGGTAATATTTGTTCTTTAATTCAACACATTTTGATAAATATTCATGTTTTTTTTTGCGTGGACGATACAAGCTTTGTTGGAAGAGGATTAATATGTTGAAGTTGTCTATCAAAGCTCACGCACTTTTCATTGCCGTATTTATTACAGGACAAGCAGTGGCTGGTGTGCGTCACTACGTGGCTCCAGTAGAACAATCAACATGGCAATTAGATCCTTCATCAACACCCTTACAATGTGCACTAACTCATAATGTAAGGAATATTGGCGAAGCCCGTTTTGTGAGCAAAGCGAGTAAGTCATTAAACTTGGAGTTTACTCTTGATATGCTAATGCTACCTGATACTTATGCTCAGGCAGCTGTGTATTCAATGCCTCCCAAATGGATGCCGGGAGAGAGTAGCAGATTGTTGTCGCACATGGAATTGCAGCAGCAGTTTGATCCTAGTTTGCATAAAAAGCTGAGTTGGACGCTTTTGACTGAGCTTGAAAAAGGTTTTTGGCCAACATTTACTTACCAAGACTGGTATAACAGTCAAGACATAGTCAAAGTCAGTTTGCATAGTGCTAATTTTAGACCTGCATATCAAGATTTTGTGGGGTGTGTGGCTGAATTACTGCCATTTAGTTTGTCAGATATTGCTTTTACGGTATTGTCCTATGAATACAAAAGCGAAAAGCTCACTCCATATTCACAAAAACGTTTGAATATGATTGCGGATTATTTGCGCTACGATACTGAATTGAGTCTTGTACTCGTCGCGGGTCACAATGAACCGACCGCGGAATTTACCCAAAATGAGACGCTAGCCCAAGCTCGTGCAGAACAAATTCAATCGTTCTTTACTGCACAGGGGATCCCCGCAGGGCGTATCGAAGTATCTGCTTTTGGCGAAAAACGCAATATTGCTCCAGATACGCGGACCTCGACAGGATTAAACCGTCGTGTCGTTATACAAATGAACAAAGCCGTGAACCTCTAACCGCTCACATCTTTCCTATCGTTAATATTTTGTCTGATGAGACTTTTTCCCCATGGGTAAAAAGCGCATAATAGCGATCCAACAAAATGACTTTGACAGATAATCCATAATGTCTAATCAACAACCCATCGTTGGTTAGACGATACCAACGCATGAGACTGATGAATTGAATGCTACGATGAATCCAGCACAACAGTGGTTAAATCTTGATAAAATTCGACCAGCATGTATCGAACTTTATCAGTCACAACTGAGACACAATACCCCTCACTACTTGGTGCTTGATGGGTTATTTGAGCAGCACATGCTCTGTGAGGTTGTACGGGAGTTGCATGCATCGCCTCAGTGGTCTGTACAGCAACACACTTATGCTCAGCTATATGTCGATGCAGAACAGTGGTCTATCGCTGATAAAGCAGAACGCTTTGTGCAACGAGCTGTTTGGCAGCGTCCCCAGAATACTGCAGACATAGAGGCCCACCCAAATACCAACTCAAATGCTGGCCGTCCCAACGAGCGTCGCTCTTATCCTGAACGCTCTGTTTTAGCTGAAGGCTCTGTTTTAGCTGAAGGCTCCATTTTAGCTAAAGATAGTATCGCTGAACAATTCTTGTGTTATTTACGCAGTCCCGAGTTCTTACAGGTCATTTCACGTATTTTTAAGGTGGAACTGACTGATATTCATGTGGCTGAACCCACCTTAAATACGAATTTCTTTCGTTTATCTGCGCATGATTTTATTGGTGTACATGCCGATGATTCGCCGGGTCGAGAAGTCTGTATGCTATTGTATTTGAATCATGATTGGCCTGAAGATGCCGGTGGGGACTTGGTTTTTCAAGGGGGCTCAGAGGGCGCAATCCAGATAGCCCCGGTGTTTAATCGGTGTATCTTGTTTGATCCTGCTTCTGCAGGTTCAGAACACTTGGTCAATCAACTAAACCCCAAATATGCCAACCAATATCGGTACAACGTTACCAGTTGGTACTGGTCATTTTAGCGGCTATTTTAGCGGTCAAGTTAACAGTGAACGTTGTCATAAATTTAGCAATCTGGTCAACGTTTTTTCTTGGCTTGTTGTTTCAATACTTCGTTGATAAAACTTTTACGGCCATACTGGCGCGTAATGATGCATTTGTCTAAGTCAAAACCTCTGGCAGGGCAGTACTCACGCCCATAAAAGATAATCTGCAAGTGTAAATCATTCCAACGCTCTTTGGGAAAGAGACGTTTGCCATCACGTTCAGTTTGTTCCACACTTTTACCGTTGGATAATCCCCAGCGATACATTAATCGATGTATGTGCGTATCAACCGGAAATGCAGGGACATTAAAAGCCTGAGCCATCACTACCGACGCCGTTTTATGGCCCACCCCTGGCATCGCTTCAAGCGCTGCAAAACTCTGTGGTACCTCACCACCATGTTGGTTAATAATCATCTCTGACAGATGCCAAATGCCTTTTGATTTCATGGGCGATAAACCACATGGTTTAATGATTGCTTGGATTTCCTCTATGCTCATTTTGACCATATCATAAGGATTATCCGCTTTGGCAAAGAGTTTAGGTGTGATTTGGTTGACTCTTTCGTCAGTGCATTGTGCCGATAGTAAAACGGCAACTAACAGAGTATAAGGGTCAGTATGGTCTAACGGAATAGGGACTTCAGGATATAAATCATCCAAGATGTCGATAATCGCCTGTACCTTTTCTTTTTTGGTGATGGGTGAACTCATACTGATGACCTTCTCATTCCTAAGCGTGGGTGTAGTAGGGTTAATAGGTTAACCTAACTTTCTTCTAAAGTGACACGTGCACGTTCAACGACCTTTTCAGGTTGCGGGGCAAATGTCTGTTCTAACTTAGGGTGCAGGAGGTTTTTCAACGCGATGATCAAACCCATACCAATAAATGCACCAGGCGGTAAGATGGCAAGCAGAAAGGCTTGTTCAAATTCAAATACTTGGACTTCCAAGACACTCGCCCAATCACCAAGCAAGAGATGCGCACCTGATAAAAATGTACCATTACCCAGTAATTCCCGCATACCCCCTAATAACACCAGGACCAGTCCAAAGCCAAGTCCCATAATAAAACCATCATAGGCTGAGGCTTTAACTGGATTTTTTGACGCAAAGGCTTCCGCTCTTCCGATAATGGCACAGTTCGTGACGATGAGCGGGATAAAGATACCTAATGTGAGATATAACTCATAGGTAAACGCATTCATCAGCAGTTGCACCACTGTGACAAAAGCAGCAATAACCATGACAAAAATAGGGATACGGATTTCATTTGGCACTAACTCTCGAACTAGCGAGACAGTGATATTTGACCCCATTAAAACAATTAAGGTCGCTAGACCAAGCCCCAACCCGTTAATGGCTGTAGTGGTGACGGCTAGTAAGGGGCATAAACCCAACAATTGGACGAGGGCAGGGTTATTGTTCCACAATCCTTGCCATGTTAACTCTTTATATTGAGGTTGCATTAGATTGTCTCCTGGGCACAAACATTGTCGGCTGCAAGCAGATAATCTGCATTGTTTTGTGCATACATAGCGGTTTGGTGGATGGCTTGCACTAATGCTCTAGGCGTAATCGTCGCTCCGGTAAACGCATCGAATTGTCCACCTTCTTTGGTCACCGTCCATGTTTTGGCATTTTCTGCTGTTGCGCTGGTATTCGTAAAACCCAAGATCCAATCACTGATCCGCAAATCTATTTTGTCACCTAACCCCGGCGTTTCTTGATGTTCTAGCACTCGTACACCAGTGATTGTCGAAAAATCACTAGCGAGTCCCACTAAGAAACGAATATCACCGCTGTAGCCGTTAGGTGCCACAGATTGAATGGCGATCCCAGTGAGCGCTCCAGAGTCGCTGTAACCTCTGTATGCTTTTAAGTCTGTTTTATTACCCAATGCAGCAACATCTGGCAAAACAATACAGTTGTGTTGTATATCATTCACAATTTGCGTTTGGTCAACCACATCAAAAATAACGGCGAGTAATTTAGCTTGTTTTTGTTCCGCGATCGTCTCTTTTGTTAGTGTAAACGTAAGCGCTATTGCTAACGTTGTCACTACCGCAAATATCGCAAGTATACCGGCATTCCGCCGGCTGTTTAAAAGGGGATTCAAACCTTTCTGTTCAGTCATTTTTGGACATGTCCATAGGTGCGAGGTTGTGTGTAATAATCGATTAATGGCACAGCAATATTCATTATTATGACAGCAAAAGCGATCGCATCTGGGTAGCCACCAAAGGTCCGAATAATGACAGTCCAAAAACCAATCAGTGCACCAAAGATAATTCTACCTTGGTTAGTTGTGGAACCCGATACAGGATCGGTAACAATAAAAAATGCGCCAAACATCACTGCTCCAGAGAGCAGGTGAAATAATACACCTCCTGAAGCATCTGGTAGTAGCATATTTAAAAACAACGCGGTGAGCGCCACACCAGCAAGAGTACTGACTGGCATTTGCCAGTTAATGACTTTGGTCCACAGCAACCACAAACCACCTAATAAATAAGCCAAAGCTACCCAAGTCCAGCCTTTGCCTAGGCCCCAGTTTGAGCCACCAAAAATCGAAGCGTTCAGTGTTTCAGAGTATGTTTGACCGGCGATTAATCCAGATCGGACGGCATCTAAAGGCGTTGCTTGGGAGGTACCATCAGCAATCTCTCGCAGCTGATTTACATCATAGCCAGCAAGGTTGTAACCGGTAAAAATGACGCTAATTGCATCACTGAAACCATATGGATGTAAAGCCAAACTTTGTACGGGCAGCCACATCGTCATTGCCATGGGGAAGGAGATCAGAAGCATAACGTATCCGGTCATGGCAGGATTAAACATATTAAAACCCAAGCCGCCGTAGAGTTGCTTGACGATAGCAATAGAAAAAAAGCTACCAATAACCACTAACCACCATGGTGCAAGTGGTGGTAAGCAGATACCCAGTAACACACCCGTCAACACTGCAGAGTAATCGTTAATGACAGCGCTGATTGTTTTTCCACGTAACGAGACAATCAATGCTTCCGTTAACACTGCCGTCAACACCGCGAGCAATATCTGGATCAGCGTCCCCAAACCAAAAAAGTAGGTTTGGGCGATGATCCCTGGAATGCAGCCCAGGCAGACCATTTGCATGACCTGTTTGGTATCTCTGCGGACGTGGTTATGTGGTGAACTAGATAGTGAAAATTGCATTAATTTGCATCGTCCTGCTGGTTGTCTTGAGCAGCTTTAGCTGCCGCTGCTCGTTTTGCTTTCGCACGTGCTAGGGCTGCGGCAATTTTATCTTTTGCGTCATTGCCTTTATTTTCCATGGCAGCTTTGCGCGCTTCAGCCGCTTTTCTATGTTTTTCTTCACGGGCTTTTTTATCAGCCAGTAGACGAGCTTGTCGAGCTTCAAAACGTTCTTTCGCCTTGTCTGACTTGGCCTTGTCATCTGCCTCTTGCCTGATGGCCGCTTTAGTCTGACGATAATACTGGACTAAAGGAATTTCTGACGGACAGACATAAGCACAAGCACCACATTCGATACAATCATGGATATGATAATCTTGAGCTTTGTCGAGTTCTTTAGCTTTGCTATACCAGTAAAGTTGCTGTGGTAGAAGTCCTGCAGGACAAGCATCTGCACAGACACCACAACGGATACAGGGCTTTTCGTCATCAATATCAGGTAATTCATCCTGCGCGGGTACCAATAAACAATTCGTAATTTTCACTACCGGAACGGTGTCATTGAGGACCGTAAAGCCCATCATGGGTCCGCCCATGATCACTTTTTGACGTTTTTGTTGGTCAGGCTTATAACCTGCATGCTCTAATAAATGTGCGATGGGAGTACCGAGTAGCGCCCACACATTTTGTGGTTTTGTTAACGCTTGGCCGGTCAATGTAACGACTCTTTGCGTTAATGCTTTACCATATAAAACGGCGTCAGCAATCGCAAAACAGGTGCCTACATTATACATGAGAATACCCAAATCTATGGGTAAGCCGCCATTGGGAACTTCACAGCCGGTCAAAACTTGAATCAGTTGTTTTTCGCCACCTGCTGGGTATTTGGTGGGGACACTCGCCATCAACATGCGCTCATCATCACCACATGCTTCAGCTAAGGCTTTGTAAGCTTCGGGTTTATTGTCCTCCACTGCCACAATGACCCTTTTGGCTTGGGTGATATGACACAAAATATCGATCCCTTGCTTAATTTGTAAGGCATGTTCGCGCATGATGCGATCATCAGAGCTGATGTAAGGTTCACACTCAATCCCGTTGATAATGATACATTCAACCGATTTTTGAGTATTGGTTTTGATGTAAGTTGGGAAGCCTGCACCACCTAAACCACTGATCCCAGCATCACTAATGCGTTCTAATAACACCATGGCTGACGCTGTTTTGTAATCTTCAATTACGGGGAGCAAGTCCCAAGTATCTTTGCCATCAGGTGTTAACACAATCGTCGTTTCGGGCAGCCCGGAAGCATGGGCACTAGGGTGCTCCATAATATCTGTGATCGTACCTGAGGTACTGGCGTGTACAGGTACTGAAAATGGATGGCTACTGAAGGTCAACGCTTGCCCTTTTTTGACCTGATCACCGATGCTAACACTGATGGTGCCAACCACACCTGAGTGTTGTTTGATTGGAATATACAACACGTCCGGTAGATTTGGGGTGGCTATAGGTGTTGTATTTGACAGTGCCTTGGCCTGGGGGGGATGAACTCCTCCAGGAAAATCCGTCATTTGCCCTTTGTTTAATTGAGCAAAAACACTGTCCCAATCAGGAACTAGGTGAGAATTAGGTGCAGAGACTCCCATTAAGTTAACTCCTTAATGTTGATATCACCGACTGTACCACCGGCATTTTTGCCTAATTTCCACTGCCAATTGGTAGGGGTTTCTTTGACCGGGATCATATCAATACAATCAACAGGGCAAGGTGCAACACATAAATCACAACCCGTACATTCATCAATAATCACTGTATGCATTTGTTTCGAAGCACCAATAATCGCATCAACCGGACACGCTTGAATACATTTGGTACAGCCAATACATTCTGCCTCTCTAATATAGGCGACTTTTTTGACATCTTCAGTACCATGAGCACCATCTAATGGTTTTGCTTCAACGCCCATCAAATCGGCAAGATGTCTAATCGTTGCTTCTCCGCCAGGAGGGCATTTATTAATTTCATCCCCATTAGCAATTGCCTCGGCATATGGCTTGCATCCAGGGTAGCCACATTGACCACATTGGGTTTGTGGTAAAATAGCATCGATTTGTTCAACCAGCGGATCCGCTTCTACTTTAAAGCGAATCGCCGAATAGCCAAGGATAGCACCAAAAATCAGAGCCAGGATTCCGAGTGTAATGAGCGCTGCAATCATGAGAACTTCACCAAACCAGTAAAGCCCATAAACGCTAAGGACATTAAGCCCGCTGTGACCATACCTATTGCCGCACCTTTAAAAGGGGAGGGGACATCTGCCGCAACGAGTCTTTCACGCATCGCGGCAAATAAAATGAGCACCAGAGAAAATCCAACCGCAGCACCAAAACCATAAACGATGGATTCGAACAAAGAGTGTTGCTCTTTGATATTTAATAACGCGACACCCAGTACTGCACAGTTAGTGGTAATGAGCGGTAAAAAAATACCAAGTAAGCGATACAGTGAAGGGCTGGTTTTTTGTACAACCATCTCGGTAAATTGGACAACAACGGCGATGACCAAAATAAAACTAATCGTACGAAGGTATTGGATTTCAAGTGGGATCAGTAAATAGTACTCGATGAGATAACTACACAAGGAAGCTAATGTCAGTACGAATGTCGTCGCCATGGACATCCCGATAGCCGTTTCTAGCTTACCCGATACGCCCATGAACGGACACAATCCTAAAAACTGTACAAGCACGAAGTTGTTCACTAACACAGTGCTAATAAGTAATAAGATGAATTCTGTCATGAGTGTGCTGTGACCCGTTAATTAAGTAGCGTTATTATCTTATTAAACAAAGGAATGCACAATGCTTGAGGGCAAAAACTCTGCAAAAGTGTGCACATTTAAATACTTTGCCATGAGGTGTTTGGATCCTTGCTGCAAAAATTTCAAGGAATTAGCATTTTTGGGATGAACGAAAATCAGAACAGAGGACTTCTGCAATGATATATTTAATAAAAGTTTCATCATTGAGTTGCCATTTTTCTATTATAAATACATGTATAAAGAAACAGACTAATGAACTTGTATGGTGCTAACGTGGGTGAAGTATGAGATTTAATGAAGAATAGATATGAGCCAAGGATGTTATGGCTCCCCCTCCCCGATTCGAACGGGGGACCTGCGGATTAACAGTCCGTCGCT
>NZ_JANATA010000228.1 GCF_024199005.1 Opacimonas viscosa | reverse complement strand
GGGCCGTAATGGTAGTACTCAGAAGAATCCGCGTAGGTGTGATGCCAACCGGTATTAATAATGACAATGTCACCTTCTTTAATTTTAGGGGTCGCATTCTCTAAGTCTTCGGCGGTGATAACCTCCCACTTTTGTTTTGGGATAGACACCACAACACCGGTCCCAAAAAATCGCGGTAAAGGCATCTGGTCCATAAAGGGGGTACCCTCAACCACATGGGCCGGTGCATCAATATGAGTACCTGAATGCATTACA
>NZ_JANATA010000227.1 GCF_024199005.1 Opacimonas viscosa | reverse complement strand
ACATAACTTCTCAATTGCAGCAAGTAGCAGTTTTATAGCCTCATCTTTAGAATGATGCCGCTCACATACTTTTAGTAACTTTGCCACACTATAGAGTTTGTCTGCGCAAAACGGTGCATTCACCTTTAATACATGAGGAAGCATTACGGCGTTACTCATCCCGTGAGATAAATGGAACCGACCGCCTAGGGGATAAGCGAGGGCATGGACGGCTCCGACCCCTGCATTTCCAAACGCGAGCCCAGCCATTAAGCT
>NZ_JANATA010000226.1 GCF_024199005.1 Opacimonas viscosa | reverse complement strand
AATACAGGCTTGTGGTTTATGCGAAGAAAGTTCAATAGCATTGTCGACAAGTGGCTTGTACTCAATGACTTTAGCGACCTCAATGCCACAGGACGCTGTGACGATCAGTTTGGGCTGCGCATCTTCAATACGCACGGCCAGCTCGTGAGGGGCGAACCCGCCAAATACAACCGAGTGAATTGCGCCTAATCGCGCAATAGCCAGCATTGCAACTACCGCCTCGGTAATCATGGGCATATAAACAACGACTCTGTC
>NZ_JANATA010000225.1 GCF_024199005.1 Opacimonas viscosa | reverse complement strand
CATTCAGCGCTATGCTTTGAGCAGAGGCTTGTGGTTGTGCAGTTGAGGCCGTTGTTGACCTTGGGGCTTCGCTACACCCGGCCGTGCCTAAAATGATTGCTAAACTGATCGCACTTAGAGTCGTTTTTGTTGGCATCAGTGTTCTCCTGTTATTTTTTTAAGTCATATAATGTAAGTGTTGGCTAAGTGTTCGGATAAAGAGCCGGCAAGCCGTTGCTAGATGTTTGTTTAAGCAGTTGCTTACGGTGAGTCGTC
>NZ_JANATA010000224.1 GCF_024199005.1 Opacimonas viscosa | reverse complement strand
AAACCTGAACTCGATATAGAGGTCATAAACCAAATACTCGAACGCGACGTGTCGTTGTCTTATTTACTGCTTCGTTTTATTAATAATCCGACGGTCAACAAGCGCAACGAAATAACCTCACTCAAACACGCGATGACCTTCATGGGTCAGGAGGAAGTGCGTAAATTTATTGCATTGCTTGCACTAGCAAACATGTCGGGTGACAAACCCACTGAGCTTCTTACCATGAGCCTGGTTCGCGCCAAGTTCTGCGAG
>NZ_JANATA010000223.1 GCF_024199005.1 Opacimonas viscosa | reverse complement strand
AGCGCCAAACGTTGACGAACAGGTATTGCAGGGTAAAACTGCAGTGGTAACAGGCACGCTCAGCGAGATGTCTCGTAGCGACGTTAAAGCGTTGCTTCAGCAAGCAGGGGCAAAAGTGGCAGGCAGTGTGTCGGCCAAAACCGATTTTCTGGTCGCCGGCGAAAAAGCGGGTTCTAAGCTTACCAAAGCGCAGGACTTAGGTGTTGAGATTTGGGACGAAGCGAGGCTAATGGCGTTCTTACGCGAACAAAACCTG
>NZ_JANATA010000222.1 GCF_024199005.1 Opacimonas viscosa | reverse complement strand
ACTCGACGGCAATGCAAATGGCGCTGGCGAATGCTTGTTTGGGCTTAAATAAAACGGAACAGGCCATCCGTATTTTCAACTCACTGCTTGCAGCCGATCCGGATAAACCGGCTGTTTGGCTGGCATTGGGCCACGCCCATAAAACGGCTGGCGCTGCAGAGCAGGCGGTGGAAGCCTATAAGCAGGCTGCCCATTATCACCCTTCATTTGGTGATGCTTATTGGAGCCTGGCAAACATGAAATCCTATCGGTTTAC
>NZ_JANATA010000221.1 GCF_024199005.1 Opacimonas viscosa | reverse complement strand
CGCTGTTCCGCGTATTTACGTAAATAGGCGGCATAAGCAGTGGCATCAAAATGGTAGGCATAGCGCAAATGCGAGAGCACCGAGTTGGGGTTTTGCTCAGGCAGCACAAACTTGTTCTGCTTCGCGGCGACCGCACAGATACTGTAGTCTTCAAGCTCACAGGTAATCCCGGCGGCCAGTGTATGCAGCCAGTACTGATGAAAGTCGACGCCATTCATATCAACGCCGTGTCCGCCAAACGGGTGGAAGTAGCTGTC
>NZ_JANATA010000220.1 GCF_024199005.1 Opacimonas viscosa | reverse complement strand
TAAAGCTAACAGCAATACGGTTCCAGCTGTTGATTTCCAGAATGACGGTGGTGAGCTCAATCAGTGCCTGATTACTAAATTGACCGGACGCCTGATTGAACGCATCAGACACATCCGGTTGGGTTGCAATCATCGTTACTGCTTCTGCCCATGCTAACGCTCCTTGTTCCTGTGCGGTAAAACAAGGTGCTTCACGCCACGCAGGCAGTACATCGAGGCGAGGCTGTGCTTCGCCGTCTGCCCTGGCCTCTGAGGCA
>NZ_JANATA010000219.1 GCF_024199005.1 Opacimonas viscosa | reverse complement strand
ACAGCATCCTTCAAAGCCAAGCTCGACTGAGCTAAACCCTAACAACAGCAACGTTTACCGTGCCGTCACCCATTAAATTCATCACCTGATACCCCGGCGCTTCATTGCTAACACCAAAATCGGGCCGCATTTCCCACTGCCAACACGTAGAGGGGCTGCCGTAAGAAGGCGTATTGTGCTTTCCTATCTGCTGGCGCAACGGCGAATGTACGTGTCCGTGTAGTAAGGCTTTTATTTGCGGATATTCATCTGTAAGC
>NZ_JANATA010000021.1 GCF_024199005.1 Opacimonas viscosa | reverse complement strand
TTACAAGCAGCGTGATAGTCTAGTTATTTTTGCTACTTGAAATGGGGGGATTACATAACGACGATAAAACAAGTCGTTCAAGGCATGCCTGCTTCTGATGGTGCAGGTGTGAAACTCAAACGAGTCCTAGGCCAGCCTTTATTAAAACGTTTAGATCCTTTTTTGATGTTGGATGAATTTGGCTCAGAAGATGCCCAAGATTACATTGCTGGCTTTCCTGCTCACCCGCATCGTGGCTTCCAAACCGTTACATACATGCTAAATGGTAAAATGGGCCACAAAGACTCAGTGGGTAATGAGGGGATCATTGAGGATGGTGGCTTGCAGTGGATGAATGCTGGCAAAGGCATTATCCATGAAGAAATGCCAAAACAAACCGAAGGGAAGATGAGGGGCTTTCAGCTTTGGGTAAACTTGCCAGCCAGTGAAAAAATGTCTGAACCAGGTTACGAGGACATCAAAAGCGCACAAATCAACGAGACAAAACTGACAAAACATGCACATGCACGTGTGTTAGCTGGTGAACTCAATGGAGTAGCCGGGGCGGTCACTACCAAAGCCGTACAACCGCAGTTTTATGATATTCATGTCCAGCAAAATGATGATATTGCGTTATCTGTTGATCATGAACACAATGGATTTTTATATGTCTATGAGGGGCAAATTGAATTCGGTAAACATACCATAAAAAAAGGCCAGTTAGCCGTTTTGGACTTGGTGGATACGTTGGCATTTTCAGCAGCTGCTCAAACCAAATTGATTTTTATCAGTGGCAAACCTATTGGTGAGCCGGTTGTGCAATATGGCCCATTTGTCATGAATACCCAAGCAGAAATCAACCAGGCTGTACAGGATTACCAGCAGAACCGTTTGACCAGCTAAGCTGTGAGGCAAACTCACTAGTATAGTGTCAAAAATAGAGCCTAAATGGACGAATCGAGGGTTTAGCGCTTAGCTCGTGTAGTCCATTTTAGCGCTTTGTGCTTATCATTTCTTTTTTAATAATTCGCACAAACTCGCTATATGTGTGGGTCCTACTTCACAACACCCACCAATAATACTTGCGCCTTGCTTTGCCCAGTCAGCGCAGATCTGCGCATAAGCCGATGGACCTAAGTCATCTCGCGCAGCCAAGCTTGCGACAGTGGTTCCAGGATACAGACTATCAATACTCGTAAAACCGTTGGCATAAACACCTACGGGCACCTCTAGGTTTTGTAATTCAGGCCAAACTGCATTAATAGACTCAGGACGACTACAATTTAATAAAATAGCATCGGGGGCGAAGGTGAGTATTTCAGCAACAGCGTCTTGCAAAGATTCGCCACCACGTAAATTTTTTGGTTCATCATCAGACACGCTAAACGCAACCCACACCGGGACTTTTGCTTCTTTAGCGGCTAAACATGCGGCTTTGGCTTCGATGGTTGAAGACATGGTTTCACAAATAAATAAATCTGCATCTGAACGTTGTAGTGCTACGAGCTTACGGTAACTCTCGACACAATCAGCAAACTCAGGTGAAACTTCAGGGTGATAGCTCGCAACTAACGGGGGTAAACAGCCTGCGATTTGAATATTCCGCGCAGGTCCTTCACTGGCATAATGATAATCACTGATCGCATCGACAGCAGCTTGTTTAGCTGATTCGTGTAATTGTTCCATGAGATGCAACGCGTTATTGTTGGCTAAACGCTCTGGAGTCGCAGTATAGGTATTCAGAGTAATAATATCCGCACCTGCACAAATAAATTCACAATGCAGCTCCCGTACTAGCTCAGGCTCGTGGAGCATAACGTCTGCAGACCACATAGTGGTGACTTCGCGTTGGCTACGAGCGAGTAACTCTTGGCCCATGCCTCCATCTAAAATAATTATTTTGTTATGCATTAATTTAAGCCTTTATGTGCTGGCAAAAAGCAGTTTTCTAAAACAGTACGATGCACTAGAAAATTTGCTTTTACAACAAGTGTTCTTTTTTACATATTTTCACATATATAAAAGGGTGTGACGAGGATTATAAATATGCCAAGAAGAACGAACTTGCAAGATGCACAAAAAATTGAAGTTGCGAGTGATGTAGATGAAATAGTAACTGACAAACGTGAACAATGGCGGGCAAATTCAGCCAAAGCTAGACGTCGCCAACGCCGCTATAAAAAGCGTATGACAGACCAATTAATACATTACTCTAGTATTGCCGATGGCGGTGATGACTTTTCTGCTGATGGATATGACGATGAGTAGGTATTGGTCTTTGGATGTTTGTCATACGTTGTCCACAAGTCCTTAATATTTTCAAATCTGCCACTGTAAATTATTGACAAAAATTGTTACTTTAACTTGGTGTTAACAAATAGTTTCTTAACGAATAGTTTCGACAGAAAATATGTATATAACAATAACTAAAGGAGTTTCGTATGCAACTAAAACGTTTAGTCATGGGCTTAGCTATGGCCGGTGTTTGTATGACTGGGAGTTATGCGCTAGCAGATGGGCATGGTGATCACAGTCACGCCGCTAAAGACAACCATTTTTCCATAGAGCATTTACCTCATGTAAAACATGCTGGAAATATCACAGTCGCCCCTAATGGCGATGTATCCGCTTATACTTTGTCAGTGCCAAGAAATATGCTCGATGGCGATAAGGATGGTCGAGCGGATACTCACCTATATGTCATTAATGACAAAGGTCAGAACCAAAGTTTTATCGCACGTGATGGCAGTATTTCTGCTTTACAATTTGCCTCTGATAGCAACACTTTATATTTCAAAACCAAACGAGATAATGACAAAAATACCAGTTTGTACAGTATTTCGATGACGGGTGGTGAAGCGACCAAAGTCTTTGAGTACGAGACAAGTATTGGCGATTACGTGGTACAAGGCTCACATCTGTATTTTGTGGCAAAGCCAAAAGATGATGCAGAAGATCTAAAAGATAAAGGTTTTAAAGCACATGTATATGAAGAAGATACCCGCTTAGCAAATATATATAAAGTCGATTTAGCACAAGCAGAGCCAGAGGCCGAAGTCTTTTTTAGTCAAGGACATACCTCAGCCATTGAGCTCGCATCGGATGGTTCCTTTATTGTTGCTGCAGTGGCACCGACTAATCTGATTGATGATTTTTATATGTTACGTGATTTACATGTTATCTCTACTGAGACCGCAGAAGTCACAAACACGATTGATATGCCAGGTAAGCTAGGCACATTCGTTATCTCGGACAATAACAAGCATATTGCTATGCATGCCGGTACAGATAAGCATGATTCTTCTGATGGTGTGTTGATGGTTGCCAAAGTCGATAGCCCTGAACTCACTCAGCTAACTGCAGATAAAATTCAACATATCCAAGATGTAGATTGGTATAAAGGAGATATTTTGGCGGTGGCTCATCGCGGTGTAGAAAGTGCCTTGGTCTTGTATTCACCTAAAGGTAAGGTTGAGAAAACATTTAAGACACCTGATGATATTGTGGTACGTAGTGCGGATGTAGGTAAAAGCACCATTCATTTGATTGCAGATAGCCCAAAGCATCCTAGAGAAGTCTTCACCGTACGTCGCGGTAAAGCCCAAAAAGTCACCAATAATAATGCTTGGTTAGCTGATATAGACTTGGCAGCGCAAACAACATTTACCTATACCGCTCGTGATAATGCTTCGATTGAAGGCTTATTATTAACACCAAATGGAACAGCGCCTGAGAAGGGTTGGCCACTGATTCTGATGGTACACGGTGGCCCTGAAGCACATTATAGTGATGGCTGGAATACTGCTTACTCAGTACCTGGACAATACGCTGCAGCCGCTGGTTATGCCGTATATTATCCGAATTATCGTGGCTCAACAGGTCGTGGGGTTGCGTTTGCTAAACAGCACCAAAACGATTACGCAGGTAAAGAATTCAATGATTTAGTTGATGGCGTACAAGCACTTGCCGCTGCCGGGATCATTGATAAAGACAGAGTAGGGATCACTGGTGGTTCGTATGGTGGTTATGCTTCTATGTGGGGAGCGACAGCACTGACTGAGCATTTTAAAGCCGCCGTGGCTTTTGTTGGTATCTCTAACCAAGTATCCAAGTTCGGTACTTCTGATATACCTAATGAAATGCACTTAGTCCATTCATTGAAATGGCCTTGGGAAGACAATTGGATGAATTTAATTGAGCGTTCTCCGATATTCCATGCGGGTAAAGCGAACACGCCTATTCTGATCATGCACGGTGAAGAAGATACACGCGTGCATCCTAGTCAATCTATGGAGCTATACCGCTCGATTAAAGTACGGACTGAAACACCCGTGCGTTTAGTCTTTTATCCTGGCGAAGGACATGGTAATCGTAAGGCTGCTGCCCAATATGATTATGCACTTCGTTTATTAAGATGGATGGATACATATTTAGCTGAAGATGCAACGCGTCAAACTGAAAAACCCCCATTTAGCTTAGATATGAAAGCGCGTTTAGATGCAGCCAAAGAAAAAGGCGACACATCAGATAATTAACGGTTAAGTAAATAACGGTTAAGACCAAAAAAATAAAGCCCCATTGTCTCTTAACAGTGGGGCTTTTTCGTTTATTTAGCTCATCGTTGATATGGCATGTCATTGGTATGGCATATCGTTTGTATTAACGTTGAGATGTTGCTATACCAATAGTGCAATAAGACCTATTCAAACCCTATTTAAACGCATACATAAAGCGTACCATGAAATCATGTTTTGGCGCAGCACGACCTACACCAGCCAGATAACGTGCATGATATTTAAACTCACCAATTTTCCCTGAAATACCTGGACCTACTTGGTGCTTCATTTGCCCTGAATTATCAAGGTTACTCAAACGGCCATATGAATTAAACATCTCTAACCCCAGACGATAACCTGCCATTTTTTTGCTCAACCCCATATTCGAGGATAATTTCAACTGACCCGTTGGTGCGCCATTAAAATCACTGGCTCCTTTTAATGCTGCACGTAAACGGTATTGTTCAGGCAGTTTCCATTCATTTGCCCAGACAACCGCAAACTCTTCCGCTTTGGAACCGCGACGTTGGCGCAGATCAAAGCGCAGTGCAGTTGACCACAAACCTTGAGTTTTATCACGCAGGTTAACCAGCATTTCTAAGCGTGAAAAATTATATTCAAAGCTATTTGTATCCTTGAACGCAGTGACGATACGCCCACGTACACTATCCGTGAAAGCATGTTGATACATCAAAGCATATGCATAAGTATCTTCTTCCATTGAGTTGTCACCCGGTGCCAGAGCCATGCGCACCTGCATGGAGCGATCGCCTGGTGTAATATTAGGACCCGTTGGCGCACCTAAATTACCCGCTTTTACTGTGCTCACAAAGAGTAGTGTACTCGCGACTGCTAATGGTATCATTTTGCAAAATATGGTAGATAAAAAACGCATGGTGTCCTTCCCTGATGTGTTGTGATTGTCAAACTGGTGAGAATGTTGTGTAGAACAAGCAACCAGCAGAACATCACTATTTGGATTATTAATAGCTATAAGGCTTTATCGACCGAGGGAATTAAATTTTAATACCAATAAATAGTAGGGTGTCAAAATGGCAGCTTGTTGTATAAACTGCCATTTGGGCTTTACAAATTAGCGACGATTTTACTCACACCGTGACGCAATGGATCGACGCAAGGTAAGCCTGTTTCAATGGCGATCATTTGGCACGTTTCTAAGGCTGTTTGTTCGTCTACCGCACTGGTATTGACACAGATCCCTACTACCTTACATTCCGGATTAGTGCGTCTAGCATGCAGTAAGTTGACTGTCAGAGTTTCATCAATACTCGGTAATCTATAACCGGGCATACCGCGCATAAATTCACGGCGAAGCGTATGACAAATAACTAAAGCATCTGGCTGGGCGCCATGGATCAAACCGATAGTAACTCCAGCATAAGCCGGTTGAAACAGTGAACCTTGGCCTTCAATCACATCCCAATGTTCAGCATTGTTATCTGGGGTTAACTGTTCTACTGAGCCTGAGATAAAATCAGCCACTACACAGTCTACAGCAACACCTTCACCGGCGACTAAAATGCCGCACTGGCCGGTAGCTCGAAATGTAGCCGACATACCTTGTTCTTGCATTTCTTTATGGATGGCAAGTGTTGAATACATTTTGCCGACAGAACAGTCTGTCCCCACCGTTAATAAACGTTTGCCGCTACGTTTTTGTCCATTGCCAGTTTTAAAACGCGTCGTTGGATGACGAATATCTATTAAACGTACGCCATACTGTTCCGCTAAATTCACCAGCTCTGGTATGTCTGTCAGTTTATCATGCAAGCCATTGATGATATCTAAACCAGCAGCAACGGCGGCTTTAATTTCTGGAAGGTATTTTTCATCTATATGACCACCCGCATTGTTAAAACCTAGCACAAAAGACTTCGCTCCTTGGTTCACTGCCTCCTCTAACGAAACCTTGGGTAAACCTACTGTTGTTGAGCAACTGGGTAACGCAATTTCCCCGACACACAATTCAGGGCGCCAATAAGCAATACTACAAGCCATTTTCAAGCCTAGCGGATCGGTAGCATCACCGATAAAAACGGCGTAAGGGGGAGTTAAAAGCATAATAAAAAGTCTTTTATGAGTTAATGAGATTCGTAGTGCATGTTAGCAAATATTAGGCAAAAAAAAAGGCGCTAAGCATGTGCATTAGCGCCACAACTAGGGAAAGTGTTTAAAAAAGTTCGATATCTGGAGTGTTTTTCTTGTTTCCTGTGCCACCATTTGCGACTTTGCTATGGATTTGACGCTGCTCTTCCATTACATAATTTTCTTTTAAGGTATTTGCATCAAATGGTTTGATGCGTTGTAACTCGTGGTAATCGGGTAAAGCATTTTCTACCCCTTGTTGATACTTTTCTAAATGCTCAAAGGCCTGTTGAATCTGTTCTAGACGCTGTCTTGTGATATCTTGGAACTGTACAGCTGAGAAGGTTTCTAACACTTTATCTTTGGCGATTGCGGAACTGTTTTCCATCTCATTTAGGATCGTAGAGTTTAAGTTTTCTAGATCTGTATACGTTTCAGAAAGTTTTGTCAGTTCATTAGCATATTTCTGTAAACGCACATTTTCACTTTCAATCTTGTTTTGATCGAGCATATGCGCCATCTGTGCTTCGACCATATTAATCGCTTTATCGATCCCCATATCAATCTGATTTGCTGCGTTTTCTGATTGACCAGATAAGGTTCGGACTTCATCAGCAACTACCGCAAACCCTCGGCCATGTTCACCGGCACGAGCTGCTTCAATTGCCGCATTCAAAGCTAACAAATTAGTTTGTGCTGCAATGTTTTTGACTAATCCTGTTAATTCTGTCAATTGATTAATTTCAGCAAGGACCTGTTGCACACGTTGCGAATGTTCTACACCTTCTTCTTTGCGATCATCAATATAGCGTTGTAACTCTACAATTTGGTCTTTTACACCATCGACACGAGCAGATGAGCTAGATTTTAGAGAATCCGTTTCAGCTATAGAGGAATGAATGGTATTCATAGTGTTTTCGATAGCGGCTTCGATAGATTGTAATTTATCTAAAATATTGACAGCGGCCTCTTGAGTCACATTATTGATACCAGATACTTGGTCATTGAGAATACTGTGTACATTTGCAACATCATGTTGAGCAATGATGAGCTTATTGATGGCCGTCGCAATATAAGGTAAACCATGGTCATCATATGCATTCGAGATTTCAGCGGAACAATCTATACCAGAAAGTTTTTGTTGGTCATTTTGTGCAACTAATTTATTGACTCGCCAAATAAATAAGCCCAGTGTCGATACCACGGTAGTCGTGGTAAATAAACCGACGGTTAATACCGTACCAAGTGCTCCAAAAGTTTGTGTTAGCCAACTTGCTATTGGACTTGCTATAGCCGCTGTTACAGCAATAACACCCACCAAACTCAATACAGAAAACTTCACAATGAGGGGTTTCATTTTTACTAAATCAATAGTAAAAAACTTTTTATTATCATTATTGCCTTGGGCAATCATAATTGCATCCTTTCTCGTTTTATCCTAATACTAGTAACGGCAAAACTTCCTAACTCAATAGAAAAAAATTAGAAAAATTTGCCAAACTAGCCACACTGAAAATATCCTAAAAATAAAAAAAGAATACTGTTAAGCGGGTAAGACTTTTTTCACAACACCCGTCAGTTCATCGGGTTGCACTGGTTTCACTAACCAACCCGTTGCACCGGCACGTTTGGCTTCGTCACGTTTGGCTTGTTGTGATTCTGTCGTCAACATCAGCATAGGTTTAAAGCGCATAGCGGGTGTGCGTTTGAGTTCTTTGATTAATTCAATACCGTTCATTTCTGGCATGTTTAAATCTGTAATCATAAGGTCAGGTTTGAAATTAGGTGCTTTAGAAATAGCTTGTTTAGCACTTGTAGCCGTTTCGACTGCGTAGCCATTGCGTTTTAATACACCTTCCATGCTCATTAACATAGTTGGAGAGTCATCAACGATTAATATTCTTTTCATAGTTTGTTTTCCTTAATTCAAATGCTGTCGTAAAAGTTGGACTAACGGTCCTGATTGTGGCCAGTTGGTCACGGTTGGTTTAAAAGCTAATAATAATTGGATGACAGCCGTATGCGCGTGTTCTAATCCTTTTAGATTCACCTTTGCTTTTGGTTTATCAATAAGCCATGTTAACAAGCTCTCAGCGTCCTCAATCGAGCAGCTATCGGTAAATACCGCTACGGTCTTTTTATATTCAATACTCATACGAGTAACTCCTCCGTGTTTAAAACTAATAGTACTCGACCATCACCGAGTAACGCTGTCCCAGAGTAGAATGGGTAACTTGCCATAATCCCCTCGAGTGGTTTTTGGATCGTGTCAATTCCTTCGTGGAATTCATCTACTACTAAGCCTATTTCCTCACCATGGTGCATCACGACTAGCACGCATAATTCATCACTTTCTTTGCGTTCACTATGGGTTTGGAGTAAATCATGTAAGTGAAAAATCGGTACAACACGACCTCGTAAAATCAACGTTTCAGACTGTTTGATACGATGGATTGTGTTGCTAGGTACTTTGACCGTCTCGACAATACTTTGCATGTTGATGCCATAACACTGTGTCCCTGACTCAATCATCATAATGCGGGTCACTGCCATCGATAACGGTAAAGACAAACGAATAGTGGTGCCTTTACCTAATTCAGACTCAATCCCTACAGTACCACCAGCTTCTTGGATAACAGTGCGTACAACATCCATACCGACACCGCGACCTGAGAGGTCAGATATGGCTTCTGCCGTTGAAAACCCTGCCGCAAAAATTAAATTGAGTGACTCATTATCGGTGATCGTATCTAGGCGTTGTTCGTCAATAATCCCTTTTTCATAGGCTTTACGTTTAATTACATCTGGATCAATGCCTTTGCCATCATCCACAATCTCAATCAGCACTTGATCATCATGCGGTATAGCTCGTAAAGTTAATGTACCTTGTTCCGATTTTCCCTTGGCAACCCGTTCTTCTGGTGTCTCTAAACCATGATCTAAACTATTGCGGACCAAGTGTATGAGAGGGTCAGACAGTTCCTCTACCACGTTTTTATCTGCTTCGGTTTCTTCACCTTCCAACACCAAATTAATATTTTTTCCTAATTTGCGTGAAAGATCACGTACGAGGCGAGGGAAGCGTTGGAATACCGTCGATAAGGGCACCATCCGAACTTGCATCATAGCGGATTGCATTTCGTCACTCAGTCGGTTAATGACGGAGTATTGACTTTGGATTTCTTTTGCTAGCGCTTTGACACCAAACTCTTCCTCAGCTTTTTTCGCTAAAAACGGCAGAGCGTTTTTAGCGACGACTAATTCACCTACTAAATCCATCAGCGCATCAATACGATATTGGTCAACGCGGAGTGTTTTTTGCATCGACGAGGTATCTTTTTTCGCTTTTTTCTCAGCGACTTTTTCTGGCTGTGCAGGGTTAGCTTCTTGCGCATTGGTATTGGCGGCCAAGGTCTGTGCAATATCGGGATTTGTCTGGCGTTTGGGGGCTTTTTGCTTTTCGCTATCGTTAGCACAAACCGCAACGGTTTTATCAAGTACTGGCTTAAACATACCATCTAATAATACCAATAAAACCGATACATCATTTTGCTTGATTGCATTTTGTGCAATCGCATCAATATCGCCAACGTCTTTGTTTAACACCGCACAAACATTTTTAATCGTTTGTACAGTGGATAAAATTTTGCCGGCAAAAACTTGTTCGGGATATTCTTGATTTAAAATCAAACTTTGCACTTGGATAATGGCATCGGCCCAATGTAAATCTGGATTTTGCACCGTGGTATTTTCAGTCACCATGTCATGCGCAATATCATTATTCCAGTCTGCATCACTAGCTTGAGTATCCGAGCCGAATTCGGAGCTTGGAGCATTTGGCAAGCTATCTAGTGAATTATTATGTACATTCACATGATTCGTTGTGTGACCGGATTGGGTCGCATTATTAGCTGCATCTGCAGTTTCCAACACACCGGACTCCTGACCTGCAAAAATCAGATCATCCATGGCTGCTTGTATGGGGGTAAATTGATCTGCAGCGACTTTCTGTGCAACGGTTTGGGAGTTTTCTAAAACAAACTGACCATCTTTGAGTGCATTCAAAAGTGCTTTAATCACCCGTGCATTCGGCTCTAGTTCGGTCGCCAAGAATGCTAACCATTCAATCAAGTTTTGTTGATAAGGTGCATTAGCTTTAATACTGGCCATTTCATTGACTTGTCGAGACAGTTTATCCCAATCAGCGTTAATCGCACTAAAGTTAACGTCATCAATGAATAATTTATATGCATCAGTAGGGGCGTAATCACCCTCTGGAACAGCTAAAAATGAGCGGTCCATGGTAAAAAATTCACACTGGTCAGACACATATTTTAAATGATTGTGACACGTATCGTAATCACCAGAAGATAACGCATGGCACTTTAATTGGCACAAAAATGGGTCAAGTGTAGAAAGGTCATCGGGTAAATCCGACGTCGTCTCCAGTACCAGTGTTTCCATACCTGGCATTAATTGCATTAGGCGAATGGGGTCATCACCGTTAAAGAAACAGCTTTCGTCAGGTGTATAAGCAACGACTAATAAATGCTGATCTGCCTGCTGTAACTGACGAAATAGACCAATTCGTGCTTCATGACTCAGTTGCATTAACCAGTTTGGAGCGGCTGTTAATTCAACCACAGTAACCATGTCTTCTTCAGCAGTCATTGGTGCACCAGTGCTACCTATAATGGCGCGTAGTTGACTACTGAGCTGATCAGAAATACTAGAAGCATTCGTCTCTAATTCTGCATCCTCTTCCAGGGCATCGAGCCATGCTGATACTTGGTCCATACTGTCTAAAAACAAATCGATATGCTCTGAAGTCAAGGTGACTTCACCATCACGAACTTGGTCAAGCACATCCTCGGCAGCGTGCACTACTTTAGTAAACGGGACAATGTCAAATAGACCAGAAGAACCCTTCATGGTGTGAACTGAACGAAATAACTCATCCAAGGTATTGGCATTTTGCGGGTCGTTTTCCAAAGCAAGAAAACAGTTCGAAATCACCTCTAAGCTATCACGTGACTCTGTGATAAACGCATTTAACATACTATCCATGTTATGCTGCTCCTGCGATCAAACGGCTGATATTTTGTAACTCATCAACCTTTGCTGGTTTTACAATATAAAAATTCGCTCCGGCGGCATACGCCTTTTCTTTGTCATGCTGTTCAGCTTCCGTGCTGATCATGATACAAGGAATATGTCGTAATGCTTCATCGTTACGCAACTCCTTGATAAAGCGATAGCCGTCCATTTTGGGCATGTTGACATCTACTAGGCATGCATCAGGCTGGAAATCTTGAATCTTTTCCAATGCTTCTAGACCATTTACGGCTTCTTCAACTACAAAGCCTAATTGTTCCATTAATTGTTTGTGATACATGCGCACTGTGAGTGCGTCATCTATGATTAATATTTTCTTCATCCTTGACTCCATCATGCCGGCTTTTGGTAAACCATCGCTTTGGGAAATTTTCTTACTTTGTACAGTGATGAGATTCTACTCATCGACTCCGAATGCCCCAAAAACACAAATCCGTTGGGTAATAAGGCATCATAAAATACATCTGCCGCATTGCGCCGAGAAGCATCGTCAAAGTAGATCAATAAATTACGGCAAAACACGACATCAAAACCGCGATATGCTCGGGTCTGAGTCGGTTGTGCTAAGTTTACTTGGGTAAATTTAACGGCTTCGCGTAAATCAATAGAGATTTGGTATTTCCCAACACCAATCTGAGTGAAGTATTTCTTTAATACTCGCGCCGGTAAGCCACTTACTGAGCGCTCGTTATAAATACCTTGTGCGCACTTATCGAGTACATTGCTATCAATATCTGAAGAGACAATCTCTACCTCAAAGTTATCGAGCTGTGGCCATTTTTCTAGCAGGTATAGACCAATTGAATAGGGCTCTTCACCTGTACTTGAAGGAATAGACCATATGCGAATAGTATCTCCTGGACGTTTGCTAGCTGCGATCTCGTTCATGACATTTTCGACTAGACACTCAAATTGATACTCTTCTCGATAAAAGTACGTCTCATTGACGGTCATTGCATTAATCAAGGCCTGTTGTTCATGGCCGCTAGCTTGAAAACGCATAAACGAAAAGTATTGACGAAAAGACTCAGTTTCGGTCGCGGTAATTCGGTCAATTAATCGCTTATCAACGAAATAGCGTTTCGAATTTTCGAATTTAATACCCGTTTTACGATAAAAAAAGTCTCTAAACTTTTCAAAGTCGCTATCTGTAATGACCAGCTTATCAGCAACAGCTGACTTCTGATCCAGTTCACTAAGCATAAGTATCTTCCTTGATTCTTTCGATAGCGGTATTCACGGCAAATTGAATATAGTCGTGCTGTGCAAAACGCTGAGCAACTCTCTCTAATGTTGGTAAGATAGAGCTGTCACCAATTTCGACGATGCGATCAACTGCTGTGGCAACGACATTCACATGGGTTTCGTCTAATAAAACAGACTTCAACCACTCAGGTGCATTTTGGTGGACAAGCTGCTGTAAAATATCAATCGCAAAGATACGTACGTCAGAGTCTGGATGGTTTAACAAACTCAATATATGCGTTTCTAGTGCATTGGGCATAGATTGTAAGACTTCTATAGCATTGTTGCGAACAGATGCATCCTCGCTACTTAAAAAGCGAATCAGTCCATTGACACATTCATGTGTCGGATGTTTTTGTAAACTGGTAAAAATAGCATCTAATACCGGAACAACCGTTTCTGTTTCTAACGTTTCTAATAAAATCGGCACGCCCTCAGGATGATTACCGAGGTCACGAGCAGCCCAACGACGTTCACTTGGTTCAAGACTAAGAATTTGAAATTTTAATTGAGTAAAATCTCGTGGGACTTCTCGATTTTCATTTTCAACATTTTCGTCCGGTAATGCTATATTGGTACTGGTTTTCCGTAACCCCATGATCTTCCCTTATTTTTTCATTGACCAATTGCGTAACGTTTTCGCAATTTCGGTGTTGGGTAGCACTTTATCGGCTCCCCCTAATTGCACAAGTTCTCTTGGCATACCATAGACAACCGCAGTGGATTCGGCTTCTGCGATGGTTTTGGCTCCTGCTTGGTTGAGTGCCGCCATGGTTTTCGCTCCATCATTACCCATGCCTGTAAGCTGCACACAAATGATCTGAGATGCGGGCAATAGTTCTTGTGCAGATGCTGCTAATTTTTCTACACTTGGATGCCACAAATAATTTGGATCGGCTGGTATATTGGTTAACATAAGTCGACCAGCGCGACGGATAATCTTGATATCCGCATCACCACGAGCTATGTAAACATTACCAGCTTGTAAATCACATGGTTTACTCACTTCCAAGACGTTCAAATCACATTCTTTGTTTAAGCGCTCAGCAAATACCTGCGTAAAGCGTGAGGGCATATGTTGTGCAACCACAATGGGGATCGGGAAATCGGCAGGAAGTTCAGATAATACTGTCTGCAAAGTCCCCGGTCCGCCTGTTGATACCCCGACAACGACAACTTTGTAAGCTGACTCTGCAGAGATATTAACGATGTTATCTTTCATAACTTTAGGTGTCGCAATCGATTTTTCACGTTGGACGCGTAAACGATTGCGTAAACCTAATTTGTTACCCATGCGAACCCGGCAAGCTGCTTTTACTTTTTCGATTAAGTCGAGTTCGATATCTCGAATATTTATCGATACAGTACCGCCGGGTTTGGCTACATAATCAACGGCACCTAGTTCAAGTGCTTCAAATGTTGCCATAGCGCCTTTCTCGGTTAATGATGAAACCATCACAACCGGAGTAGGGCGCTTTTGCATGATTAAACTCAGACAGGTAATGCCATCCATTACGGGCATATTAATGTCTAACGTAATTGCATCGGGTTCAAATGAAACTGTTTTTTCAACACCTTCTTCGCCGTTTCTTGCTGTTTCTACGGTATAACCTTGACCCTCTAAAATACTGCGTATATGTTTACGCATGAGTGCGGAGTCTTCGATAATAAGAACCTTTTTGCTCATATTTATGCAGCCTCTTCCAATAAGTTTTCTATTTCGTCTTCACTCAATAAAGCCGGCACGTTCAATACCTGAATCATGCGTTTTTCTTCTTTGAGGTTAACCACATTACCCATGACCTTACTTTGGTCATCAGATAAGTGCGGTGATTGCTCAATTTGGCTTTGTGGAATACGGATGACTTGCGCCACTGAATCAACAATAAATCCAGTGCGATTATTGTTCACGTTCATCACGATAATACGTTGACGGTCACTTCCTTCACATTTTGCAATGTTAAAACGTGTACGCATATCAATGACTGGCATGACAGTACCGCGAAGATTCACCATACCTTCGATAAACTCAGGTGTTTTAGGTACACGGTCAAGTTTCTCTGGGATACGAGTAATCTCTTGGACGTCGTCAATGGTGACGGCAAATTCTTGATTGTTTAGATGAAAGACGACCAATTGGGCAATATCATCATCTGAAGTCTGATTTTGAAGGTCATTATCCACATCATTCTCCTGTTGTTCATTGGCTTTTTCCAACGCTTGTCTGATTTCACTTTGATTAAACAGCGCACAAGCAGATAGCACTGAAACTAAGCGTTTACCGTCTTCTAGGCGGCACACATGCTCAATCTCACCATTGTTATCTTGCTGTAAAATACTCGGTACTTCATCTTTGACGTTTGAATTAACGCGTAATACTTCGCGCACTTGGTCTACGACTAAACCCACAAATGATTTGGGGGCATTGGGTTGTTTAATACTGACGACTAAGATGCGAGTATTATCATTGACTTCTGTTTCGTTCAGTGCAAACAAACGACGCAGGTCAACCAAAGGAAGTAGGCGATTGCGCAACTCAATCAATCCTAAGATATGTTGTGCTGTTTTCGGTACCGCTGATACACGTTCTGGCATGCGCACGATTTCTTCAACATCCATGAGATCAAATGCATACTCTTGGTTGTCTAACAAAAAACTCACCAGTTGGTTATCATCATCTTGCTCATCTTCATTAAATTCATGCATTGCATGTACATTGCTAGATTGACTAGTAGCACGCGCTAAGACTTGTTTAAAATCATGATTAATGATTTGTGCAACATTTAATAACTGGGTCATTGCACGACCACTGTGTTCTTTGATAACACCATCTAACAAAGCCGTATCAACCGAACCTGTCACATGCGAATTCTTATCAATCAGTGATTCGTCTGCTTGCATGACTTGGAGTACTTTATCGACAATTAAGCCAACAGGAGTACCAATATCTGTGACGATAACACGCTGTGCTTCTGATGCTTCAGCCGCAGGCAAACCCAAAATCGTCCGCAGATCTAAAATAGGCAACACAGCACCACGGAGGTTAGCTAGTCCCACTAACGCACTTGGCGTTAATGGCACATCTACCGTGTTCGGTATGCGAATAATTTCACGTACCGATTGCATCGTAAAACCGAAGGCTTCATCACCTACAGCAAACGTAACGTATTGACTATTTACTTCGTCATCCACTACATCTGTGTTTGTATCTTCCACTATTTGTATATTACTCATATACAAACCTCCTTGTTTTACAGGGCTTATGCTGATTGTAATTCGTCTGCAATAGAGGCGATTTCTTCAATAGCCGCTGCTAATTCTTCAGCACTTGATGCTTGTTGACGTGACGCTGTTGCTGCTTCTTGACTGTTGCTTGATGCTTGTTCATTAGCTGCAGCAATTTGTTCCATACCACGTTTAGCTTGTGTTACAGCTGTCACAACTTCTTGTGCTGCTTCACGGATCTCGTTGTTACCTGAGACCAACGCAACAGTTTCAGATTCCACTTTCACAAGGCTTTCCGTAGTCGCCGTTGCTTTGCGTGCTTCTGTTTCAGCCATGTTAGCTACATCTGATAAGTCATTGCGTACTAATAGCGCTTGGTCTTGGATAGACTTAACAAGATCTTTAATTTGCTCAACATTCTCAGCTGCATCATCTGCTAAATTTTGGATATCATCGGACACAACTGCGAAACCTTTGCCATATTCACCAGCTCGAGCCGCTTCAACCGCGCCATTGACGGCTAACATTGCTGTTTTGATTGCGACGGTACCAATCGCTTCTGATACTTTGTCAATTTGACGAGCCACACTGACTACTTCATCAATAGCATTTAAATTTTTGCGACCTACTTCAACGGATTCAGAAATACCGGCAATCATCTCATCTACACCTGTTTTGTTTGCTGCAAGATTAGCTTGTAACTTTTGACCTAGTTCAACGGCTTTTGATGCACGACTTTCGGCAACATTTACACCTTGTTCGATTTGGGTAATACCAGAAACTGCTTGCTCAACCGCGGTTGATGCTTGTTCTGCACCTAGCGAAATTTGATCAATCGCAGTCATAATTTCTGTCGCAGAGCGGTTGATTTCTTCAACACTTGCCGATAATTCTTCTGCAGTCGCAGCCACTTCTTCTGAAGACTTAGCAATATCGGTACTGTTTTTAAGCTCATCCGTAAGAAGCTCTAAACCTTGTGATGCTTCTTCCGCACCGTTTAGTGCAATTTCTTGTTGCTCCAAACTTTTCATGACCTGCTCAACAGCAGCAGATTGTTCTTCAGCCGCCGCAGCAATTGCTTCAGAACCTTTTTGTGCATCACCAGCAGCAACGTTCATTTGGTTCGCAGCAACGCCTAACTCTTTGGCTCCGTCATAGATTTCTTCCATGTCGGTTTTCATACCTTCAAGTTGTTTAGAAATATCACGGCCTTTTGCCGCTTCTTCTAAAGCGGCTTGAGCAGATGTTTTAACAGAGTCTGTTAACGTCTTGGCTCTTGCTTGGATTTGTTCAATTTGCTGGGCAATATTCGTAGCATTGCGCTCTGATGATTCCGCTAAGGTGCGCACAGTATCAGCTACCACGGCAAAACCTTTACCATGCTTACCAGCACGGCCAGCTTCAATTGCTGCATTTAATGCAAGTAAGTTGGTTTGGTCAGCGATACGCATGACTTGTTTAACCGCTTCATTGATGCGGTCAGCTTGTTCACTCAACGAGTTAACCATCGAGATAGAGGCGCTTTGACGTTCTGACGCGGTACTAACGTTTTCCACAAGTGCATTGATGTCAGAACTAACCGTTCCCACCATATCTTGTAATTCCAGAGTTTTGTTCGTAGAAAGTTCTGCAATTTCACCCTGGCGCGCGATACGGCCAGAGATTTGAGTCATCGCTGCCAAACTTTCTTGACTAGCGCCACTTGATTGTTCGGCACCAGTTGCAATTTCGTTCGTAGCGGTTGCAAGTTGGTCTCGAGCGGTTGAAGCTTCGGTAATTCCACTTGCCAGCTGTACGGCTGCAGATGCAATTTTTTCAGCAGCTTGTTGCTGCTTAGCTAACGTTCTAGCGCGACGTCGATGCTCTTCGGCTTCGCGTTTAGCACGGGCATCATTTTTTGATGACAATGCTGTGATGTTGTCCTGTTCACTTGGTGCGTTCTTCTTTAAAGCCATGATCCGATCTCCTTGAAATGGCGGTGCACATCGAAAATAACGTACTTGCTGTTAAGTTTGTCCTTAGTGTTATCCCCAATGTGAAAATACATTTGTGGGCAAGTATTTATGTATCGGAACGCTTTTGTGGAAAATTAAATGAAAGGTGTGTAGTTTTTTTTTCATACCGTTGTCCCCTTTGTGATATCAAGGGTGTAGGAAAAAGCGGATTGGCAGTATATATATATTTTGTATCACCAATTTTTATTGTTTAGTAATGGAAAAATTAATGACGTTATTGCGATGATATGTCTGCTAAGAGGATGCGCTTAGCAGAATGAAAGGGAACAACAACTCATAAAAAAGTCCCCCTAGGCTCCAGCTGTAAACTAGGGGGACTGTTGCTGTTGTGCTTTTATGCTTTTTGCAAAGCTTTCACTTTGTCTGCTATTTATGAGTTTTGAGTAATGGCTCGTTTCTTATTCATTAGTCCTGAGACAAATTTTGTCGTAACTGAGAAGGGGACTTTTAGATCCAACAATATCAGATACAAACAAGGTACCAAGACTAACGTGACGAGTGTGGCATACAAAACAGCAAAACCTAGAGCGACTGCCATTGGAATGACAAATGAGGCCTGTAAACTCGTTTCAAACATGATGGGTAGGACACCAGCAAAAGTGGTAATCGATGTTAGTGTGATAGCTCTGAAACGTGCACAACCGGCCTCAACAACTGCATCTTTGATGGCATAGCCTTGTTGTATGCGCTGATTGATAAAGTCGGTCATGACCAGCGAGTCGTTGATCACAACCCCAGCGGCCGCAATAAGCCCAAACGTTGACATCATGGATAAATCAATACCTAGGAAGAAGTGTCCCCATATCGCCCCAGTTAAACTAAATGGAATAACTGACATGATGATAAGTGGCTGGCCGTAACTTTTTAATGGCACTGCCAACAAGATAAAGACCATCAGCATACCTGCAATAAAGAACATAATCTGTTCGTTTTGCTGCGCTTGTTGTTCTTCAATCGTACCACCTAATTGCGTTCTCACATCAGGGAAGCGCTCTTTCATTTTTGGCATTAACTCGTCTTTGATTTGTTCAATGACAGTGTTTGGTTCGACAGCTTCTTCATCAATTGCCCCCCAAACATATACACTGCGATACCCACCTTCGCGACGGATATAGGAAATACCTGGCTCTTCGGATAGCGTCACAACATCCCCTAGTAAAACTTCATCACCGCTAGGCGTTTGGATTGTAGTGTATTTTAAGTCAGAAAAGCGCTCACGGGTTAATTTGGGGTAACGCACCATGACCTTTACTTCTTCGCCATTGCGAATAAACCGTTGTGCTTCACCGCCATAGAAACTGGCACCTACTTGACGTGCTATGGTTGATAAATTGAGTCCCAACGAATCCGCGACAGGTAATAATTCCATGCGGATTTCTTTGCTCGCTGGGTCGATGGTTGAGCTGACATCAAACAAGCCATCTGTTTGTTGTAATAGCGAGATTAGGTAACGACCCGCTGCATTTAATGTTTCTAAGTCGCTGCCAAATATGGCATAACCAAACTCACCGTTGTCGCCACCACCGTTAACATCATCTTGGATGGTGATAGATTTCATACCGGCAATTTCTGGCATTCTCTCGCGCCATTTACGCGCCAGTTCAAAGGTATCGAAGTGACGTAGTTCTTCATCCACCAAAGGAATCACGATCCGCGCATTCGTGCGACCTTGATTAAATGCCAAGATGTCACGGATCATACCTGAACCATATTCATCAATCGTTTCTTGTTCTACATCCAAGATGACTTTTTCAACTGTTTTGAGCGCAGTGATGGTGGCCATATCAGATACCGCCTCACTCATTTCTATACGTACAGAAGGGAAGTCATGTGGGACTTTTGGGTTGGGTACGGTGCGCACATAATCAGCTTGGATCAGACCAATACTGAGCATTAGCATTGCTATAAATGTTGCAAATACCGCCCAACGCCATTCTGTACAACGTGCGATAAAACGCTTGTATTTGCCGTTAACGAAACCGAAGAAAGCTTTGTTAAAACGATCACGCCAGCTATTTTCCTTGATCGGCGTCATTTTGATATGGGCAATATGGGACGGTAAAATCAGTTTTGATTCAACCAAACTAAAAGCCAAACACAGAATAACGACCATCGCAATATTAAAGAAAAATGCACCTTCTGGACCACTAGATAGGGTAAATGGTGCAAAGACCGCAATCGTCGTTAAAACACCAAAAGTAGCTGGTGTGGCAACTCGTTTTGCCCCTCGGATAACGTTATTGACACTCATTCCTTTTTGTTCGACTTCGGTGTAGGCCGCCTCCCCAATCACAATGGCATCGTCGACCACGATCCCTAGTACCATGATGAATGCAAATAAGGACATGATATTAATGGTCACACCAAAAACAGGCATCATCATAATTGCCCCAAGGAAGCTCACAAAAAGTCCCACCACGACCCATGCCGCTAAACGGAAGCGTAAAAACAAGGTAAGCATCAATGCGACCAATACGGCACCTTGTGCTAAATTACTCAGCATCATGTTCAGGCGAGCGTTCAAATAATAGGTCATATCAACCAAAATTTTTATTTGTAGGCCATCGGGTAAGGTTTGGTTTTTTTGTTCGATATACGCTTTAACGGATTCAGCAACGGGCACAGTATCTTGTGTTTTAGTTGCTTTTACATTCATGAAAATAGCGTTTTGCCCAGAATATTTGAAATAACGTTCGCCTTCGGTAAATCCGTCTTTTATGTTAGCGACTTCTTTAAGTAAAACACGTGCACCACCGGCACCGATAATCACTGGAATATTCCGAAATTCTTCACCATCGTAATACTGATTTTCAACACGCACAGCAATCGTACCGGAATCGGTTCTAAGCTGACCGGCAGAGTAGTTTGCTGAGTAGCGTCGGATCGCACTGGAGATATCACTGATGGTTAAATTGTATTGTTTTAACGTTTCAGGACGTACCTCAATAGCGATTTCATCACCAGGTGCTTGTTGATTTGCTAGCGAGACATTATTGAGTTGCAGTAACTCGTTTTCGATTTGTTGTGCAATCGGTTTGAGTTGTTCTAATGGCACATCACCCACTAAAGACATTTCTATGACGTCTTGTTGAAACTCCGCTTGGGTGACTTGGATAGGTTCCATATCAGCAGGGAAGGTACCGATAGAATCGACACGTTGTTTGACTTTATCTAAGGTTTCTTGGATATCGGCATCTGCATGTAAACGCAAAGAAATACGTCCACCGTTGCGAAAAGAACGAGAAATACTTTGTTTGATTTCAGTAATATCTTTGATGTTTTCTTCAATTTTCACCAAGATACTTTCTTCAATTTCTCTGGGTGCAGCACCAGGATAAGACGCTTGGATGTTGATAAAATTAATTTCAATATTGGGAAACATTTGGCGTTGGATAGTCAAGGCGCTGACAATACCCATAGCAATAATGAAAAACATCATTAAGTTCGCAGCGACAGGGTTACGTGCAAAATAGGCAATAATCCCAGTTTCTTGTTTTTCAGCTATATTTTGCGCTGCTGAGTTGGATAATAACTCGGCATCATTTGAGTTAACCGAATTAGGATTTGTTGGTTCAGTCATACTGGGCAATCCTTACTCTGATTCGTTCGCAATGACATCAATGTCATCTTTAATTAATTTTACTTCCATACCGTTTTGCGGGTACTCAGGTAGGCTTGTGACAATGCGGTCGGTTGGTAAAATCCCCTCATTGACCAAGAAAAATTTACCTTCTTCACGGATGACTGAAACAGGTCTTGAGCGCATTTTATTTTCATCATCTAGCGTCCAAATGATGCGGCGGTTAATCAACGCTTGAGGGATCTTATACACGTTTTGTAAAGTAATACCCGTAAATTGGACGTCGACATACTCCCCAAATTTCACTTCAGGTCCTGCGGTATTCATACTGTATGGGTCATTAATTTCTACCACGATATGGGACATGCGTGTCCGTTGGTCGACGACCCCTAAGTCACGTGTGATAGTACCCTGACGCGTAACAGGCGTTTGACCACTCGTTTTAATAGTGGCGCGTAACCCCGCTATTTCTTCAGGTAAAAACGGTGTATCAAAACCCGCAATAGGGATGATCACCTCGGCCGTTTCGATGTTGTTTATCATCCCAATTTTGACCCCCCGGTTCACGAACTGGCCTACACCGATGTCACGAGACACTATTAATGCATCATAAGGGGCTTTCACAGTCGTATCACGTAAGTTCTTTTGAGCGATCTTTAGACTAGATTGGGCTGATTTAAGATTCGCTTCAGCCGATAACAGTTGCGGTTTACGTAAATACAAGTCACTGACTTTGTTTTTAGGTAAGTTTTTTGCTTCTCGAGCGGCAACGTCTGCTCTAGCTTGCTCTTCGATAAGGGCTGCTTGAGCGCGAGCGAGTTCCGATTCTGCTTGTAATACCGCAGCTTCGTAGTTATCTGCTTCAATGGTAAATAAAATGTCACCACGTTGCACGACACCACCAGCAACAAATGCTGGATGTATACTGGTGACTTCACCAGTTACCTGAGCGGAAAGGGCAGTTGCTTCTTTGGGAGCTATTTCACCATTGGTGCTGATCACAACAGGGTGATTTAATGTTGTTACTGTTTGCACACTGACAGTGGGGCGTGTATCTACCTTATCCTTTTCTTTTTCTTCTTCTGCGGTTGCTTTGATACCAATCATTCCGGCAACACCAAAACCAAAAATGAGGACGGTCGCGAGTAATTTATAGCGCTTTTTTTGCATTTTTTCTTGCATGATAGAAACCCTTTCAATATGCACTGGATAATAAAACAAAATACTTTGTGCAAAGTAAACTTTTTGATGATGTGATCATAACTGACCTATAGGCAAGAAACAGTGACGAAATGTAACGAGTTGTAATCGACGTAACAAAGTACCTAAGATAGGGCTGAAAACATAAGAAAAGATATATATTTTCAAGGGTTTAGTGAGTTTAAGTGGGTTTTGACGTGTTACATCTTTTTTGCTCGACATAGCTGTCCAGTGACGGCTGAATAGGTGGGTGTTGTACGAATAAAAAAAGTCCGATAACAAATGAATGAAATCGGACTTTCCAATGACTTATTTGGGCACTGCGTAATGCTTTATCAGCCCCAAACTACAATATTTAACGACTAGTAATTCGCATTACCCGGTGTTCTTGGGAATGGAATAACATCACGAACGTTTTGCATACCTGTAACATAAGCAACTAAACGCTCAAAACCTAAGCCAAAACCAGAGTGAGGAACCGTACCGTAACGACGTAAATCGCGATACCAAGAGTAATCTTCTTTATCTAGTCCCATCTCAGCAAGACGTGCATCAAATACATCTAAGCGTTCTTCACGTTGTGAACCACCAATGATTTCACCAATACCTGGTGCCAATACATCCATAGCGGCAACAGTTTTGCCATCATCATTGATACGCATGTAAAAAGCTTTGATATCTTTGGGATAATTTTGCATGATAATCGGTGCGCCAACGTGCTCTTCAGCCAAATAACGCTCATGCTCTGAAGATAAATCCACTCCCCATTCGACCGGGAATTCAAACTTCTTACCCGATTTTTGTAAGATCTCGATAGCATCTGTGTAATCCATGCGAACAAACTCAGAATCCACAACTTGTTCTAGTCGAGTAATAGCGTCTTTGTTAATACGCTGGGCAAAGAAAGCCATATCATCAGCACGTTCTTCTAGCACTGCTTTGAAAACGTATTTCAACAAATCTTCTGCCAATTGCGCAACCGTTGCTAGATCAGCAAATGCCACTTCTGGCTCAATCATCCAAAATTCTGCAAGGTGGCGCGAAGTGTTTGAATTTTCTGCGCGGAAAGTCGGACCAAACGTATAAACCTTAGACATTGCTGTACAGTATGTTTCAACGTTCAACTGACCAGATACCGTCAAATAGGTTTCCTTACCGAAAAAGTCTTGGCTGTAATCCACTTGACCTTTGTCATCCATTGGTAGGTTCATCATGTCCAAAGTCGATACTTGGAACATTTCACCTGCGCCTTCCGTATCACTAGCTGTGAGGATAGGGGTTGAGATCCAATAATAACCACGCTCGTGAAAGAAGCGGTGCACGGCTTGGGATAAGCAGTTACGAACACGCGTGACGGCACCAATAACATTTGTACGTGGACGTAAATGGGCGTGTTCACGCAAAAATTCTATTGAGTGACGCTTTGCTGCCATAGGGTAAGTATCAGGGTTTTCGACCAAACCCACAACCACCACACTAGTCGCTTCAATTTCAATTGCTTGGCCTTGACCTTCAGAGGCTTTTACTGTGCCAGTAACAGCAACAGAACAACCCGCGGTGAGAGACGTAATTTCAGAATAATTTTCTAGCGTATTTAATGCGATGACTTGAACAGGATCAAAACAACTACCATCGTGAACTGCAACAAATGATAAACCTGCTTTTGAATCACGACGGGTTCTCACCCAACCTTTGATTTCAACTGTGTCTCCAATAGCAAATGCGCCTTTTAACACATCAACAATCGCGGCATGCGCCATAAAAAATTCTCCAATAATTAGATATGCGCTGAATTATACGCATTTTCAAAGGGATAAACCAAGTAAAAAGCCATGATTTACACGAATTAGTCAGGTCAAATAAGGATTATTCTAACCAGCGACTCCGACGGGTTATTTCAGTGCCGTGTAAATCGCGTTGGCGAGTTGTTTTATATGGTGTTCTTTACTGATAAAGGGTGGCATGACATACACTAATTTACCAAACGGACGGATCCACACACCGGCTTGAACAAAATGTGCCTGAATTTTCGCCACATCCACCGGTGTCTTGGTTTCGACGACACCAATCGCGCCTAACACTCTGACATCGGCAACTGCGCTTAACTCTGCGCATGGAGCTAGGTAATGGTTGAGCCAGCGTTCGATATTTGGGACTTGAGTCTGCCAATCACCTTGTTCGATGAGCGATAAACTCGCTGAGGCTACTGCGCAAGCTAGAGGGTTGCCCATGTAGGTTGGCCCATGCATGAAGACGCCAGGTGCACCTTGGCACACACCTAATGCCACATCTTCAGTACAAATCGTGGTAGCCATTGTCATATAACCACCTGTGAGCGCTTTGCCCAAGCACATGATATCGGGTGTGATTTGTGCATGGTCACAACCAAATAGTTTTCCGGTACGCCCAAATCCAGTCGCGATTTCATCAACAATCAATAATACATCGTACTCATCACATAACTGTCTGGCCCGACGTAAAAACTCAGGATGGTACATACGCATCCCACCAGCGCCCTGGACGATAGGCTCCAAGATTAATGCAGCAAGCTCATGTTGGTGTTTCTCCAAGAGTTCTTGCAAAGGCAATATGTCATCTTCATTCCACGTTTGTCCGAAGCGTGTTTGCGGTGCGGGGGCAAAAACTTGTTCTGCTAAGACATTTTTAAATAACGAATGCATGCCATTGATAGGATCACAAACTGACATCGCGGCAAAGGTATCACCGTGATAACCGTTGCGCGGAGATAAAATTTTATGTTTATTGGGCTGTCCCTGACAGGCAAAGTATTGCAAGGCCATTTTGATCGCCACTTCGACTGACACCGAACCGGAGTCGGCCAAAAACACGCGATTCAGTCCTGCAGGGACCATGTTTAATAGTTGTTTGGTCAACGTAATTGCAGGTTGGTGAGTAATCCCACCAAACATGACGTGAGCAAAATCATCGAGCTGTTGTTTTGCGGCATTGTTCAATACGGGATGATTATACCCATGAATAGCCGCCCACCACGATGACATCCCATCGACTAATACTTCACCAGTCGCTAACGTTAATTCAACACCAGCTGCTCCGGTCACTTCATAACAAGGCAACGGTTCAGTTGCTGATGTGTAGGGGTGCCAGATATGACGTTTGTCGAATTCAATGTTATTCACAGGCAGTATTTCCAATAATTTGCTTGAATTTTAATCAATAGTTAACTGTGCGCACTGGTCAGGGTTGACAACTCAGGTGCTAGGCATAGACTAAGCTACATATTTTGACCTGTAAAGATGATTTTAATGAGTACGACAACTGTAGCTAATCCAACGACTTCTCCTTCTGTAGCCCCATTATCGGGAGCTGTACCAAGTGAATCTCATTCTGGAGTGCGTCACAATTGGACACTAGCAGAAGTAAATGCTTTATTTGCTTTGCCATTTAATGACTTATTATTTCAAGCACAGACGGTGCATCGTACACATTTTGACCCAAATCATGTGCAAGTCAGTACCTTGTTATCGATTAAAACGGGTGCGTGCCCTGAGGATTGTAAGTATTGTCCGCAAAGTGCTCGTTATGATACCGGTCTAGAAAAAGAACGTTTATTAGAAATCGAAAAAGTTATCCAACGAGCCAAAGAAGCCAAAGCTGCTGGTTCGACGCGATTTTGTATGGGGGCCGCATGGCGCAACCCACGTGACCGAGATATGCCTTATGTGATCAATATGGTCAAGGAAGTGAAATCTCTTGGCTTAGAAACCTGTATGACACTAGGTATGTTGTCTTCTGATCAAGCATTGGCTCTCAAGCAGGCAGGGTTAGATTATTACAATCATAACCTAGATACTTCGCCAGAGTTTTATGGGGACATCATTACGACACGGACTTACCAAGACCGCCTAGATACTTTACAAAATGTTCGAGATGCAGGTATGCATGTCTGTTCAGGTGGGATAGTCGGTATGGGTGAAACAGGAGATGATCGCTCTGGTCTACTCATTGCTTTGGCCAATTTGGAAAAACATCCAGAAAGTGTTCCTATCAACATGCTGGTAAAAGTGGAAGGGACACCTTTAGATAAAGTAGAAGATTTAGATAGTTTTGAATTTATCCGCACCATCGCGGTAGCACGGATTATGATGCCACAGTCATATGTGCGTTTATCAGCCGGACGTGAGGCAATGAACGAACAAATGCAAGCTTTGTGTTTCATGGCTGGTGCCAACTCGATATTTTATGGTTGTAAACTACTGACAACATCTAACCCTGATACCCATGAAGATGTCATGTTGTTCAAGAAGCTGGGGATTAATCGCGAACAAACCAAGTCATTTTCTGATGAAGCCTATGAGGCTGTTCTTCATGATGAGATCGCAGCTCAGAAAAATGCGGATTTGTTTTACGATGCTAGTAAATAACGCGCGATTATAGGTAAGCTCATGTCCTTTGGCTCTCGTTTCCAAGAACGCTTAACAGCGCAAAAAGAACAACATTTGTTGCGTGAGCATACCTTAATTTCAGAAGATTATGACGGTGTTATCCAAGTCAATGGGCAGCACTATCTGAATTTTGCGAGCAATGATTACTTAGGCTTACGACAAAATCAAAATGTCTTGCAAAGTTTTGTTGAAGGGCTAGCAAAATATGGTGCGGGTTCAGGTTCGGCGTCCTTAGTGACAGGGCATACCCAAGCACACGCAGAGTTGAGTGATACCCTAGCTACAGCGTTAAATCGAGATGCGGTGTTATTATTTTCGTCTGGTTTTGCGGCAAATCAAGCTATATGCCACGCTTTACTCCAAAAAAATGATGCCGTAGTGTGCGACAAATTAATGCATGCTTCGTTTATCGAAGGCGCCCTAACGAGTCCTGCGACATTAACACGTTTTCGTCATAACGATATGTCACACGCTGAGTCAACCATCCTCAAAGCACAACAAAAACACCATTCTTCAGGGGAATTACTCCTGGCGTCTGAGGGGGTTTTTAGTATGGATGGAGACCAAGCATATTTACCTGAATTAGTGGCTTTGAGTAAGCAGTATTCAGCTTATTTACTCATCGATGACGCCCATGGTTTTGGTGTCCTTGGTGAACAGGGTTTAGGTTCTGTAGAGGTTCATCAACTCAGCCAAACGGATTGTCCAGTACTTATGGGGACATTTGGTAAAGCGGTCGGGACCTCAGGTGCTTTTGTGGCTGGCTCTCAAGATTTTATTGATTATTTAAAGAACTCTGCGCGTCATTATATCTATTCTACGGCAATGTCAGCGGCTAATGCTTGTGCGACACTAGAAAGTTTGCGTTGTATTGTAGCAGGTGCAGAAAGACAGCGTCTGCAAGCAAACATCCACCAGTTCAAAACGGCAGCTAGTAGCAAAGGTTTAACATTAATGGCATCGGATACCGCCATTCAGCCTTTGTTGATTGGTGATCCCGCTTTAGCATTGCAAGCATCTGCATACATGAAAAAATTAGGTCTGTGGGTGACTGCGATTCGGACACCTACAGTACCTCCAGGGACAGATCGTTTACGGATCACGTTAAGTGCGTTGCACCAAGCCAAAGATATTGAAGCTTTGGTCGATGGTTTGGCGCTCATGCGTGATACTTTGCTAGTAAACGAGGCATAATGTGAGCCCTCTACACGCCTCTAACAAAGCCAAAGTCGCTGAACAGTTTTCCAAATATGCGACCCAATACAACGACATTGCTATGGTGCAACAACAGATTGCCCAATATTCATTGTCTGAAATGGCAAAAATGGGTACTTTGCCACAAAGTCATATGTGGTTAGATTTGGGGTGTGGTACAGGTAACAACGTCACAGCATTAGCGCAGCATACTAGAACGCCTGTTATCGGGCTCGATCTTGCAGCGGGAATGCTGACTACAGCACAACGACACAATGTCACTCAGCCATTTGTTCAGGCTGATTTTGAGAGCTTGCCATTACACAATTCCAGTATTGATGTGGTGTTTTCTTCCATGGCTCTCCAATGGTCGAGTTCTCCCAATGTTGTGGCACAAGAGATTGAAAGAATCTTAGCACCTGGCGGACACGCTTTTTTAAATGTAATGGTATCGCCTAGTTTTATGCAGTTGCGAAAAGCGTTCAGTGCTATCGGACATGCTGAATCCGTTAACGACTTTGCTGAGCCAGCACTCTGGACAAATGCGTTTTCAGAACAGGTATTAGTCACAGCGAAAAGCAAAACCTTTACTGCTGAATTTACTGATTTTAAAACTATGATGCAAAGTATTAAACGAGTTGGCGCCGGTGTGGTTCAAGCCAATCATGATTTAGCTAAGCGTGAACGTCATAATAGTACTCTTCTTAAAAATACCCTGCATCAAAGTACCCTATATCAAAGTACTAGCAAAGAGAAGTCACATCCTCAAGCGATGACCAAATCCCAATACCAAACATTAGTCGCGTTTTTTTCAGGTTGCTTTGAGCTGAACTATCATGTTTTGTTTTTGCATTTACACAAACCCATCCAAGCAGATTAAATTTTATTAAAAGGTTTTATAGACTATGCCAACACGTTCTTTTTTTATTACAGGGACTGACACCGATGTGGGTAAAACGATTATCACATGTGGTTTGATGGCCGCCTTTAAACAAGCCGGTTATTCGGTATTGGGGCATAAACCGATTGCGGCGGGTTGTACTACTGTTATTGAACAGGGGAAGGCGAGTTTACGCAACGAAGATGCCGAAGCGATGCAAGCGTTAGCGAGCCTCGATGTTCCTTATGCACAGGTCAATCCTATTGCCTTTACGCCGGCCATTGCTCCGCATATAGCAGCCGAACAAGCTCACCAACATATTGATACCCAAGTCTTGGATGAAAATTATACATTGTTACAAACGCATCCAGCGGATGTGTTATTGGTCGAGGGAGCCGGTGGCTGGCTGTTGCCAATTAGCCAAACTCAGACACTTGCACCATGGGTCGCACAACATAAGCTTCCAGTAATCATGGTGGTCGCGATGCGTTTAGGTTGTCTTAATCATGCGTTATTGACCGCGCAGGCTATCAAATCAGCAGGATGTGAGTTGGTGGGTTGGGTCGCAAATTCTTTTTGTGAGCAACCTTTTGTTGCTGAGAATATAGCCACCTTAGAAACGATGATTAACGCACCGTTACTCGGCATTGTACCGAGTGTTTCGGAAAGTCAGGATACGCAAGACTCTCCCCAGCAAAAGACGCAAAAACAAGCTGAGCAAGTCGCTCAATATCTTGATATTACGCCCTTGCTGAATCATTAAAAACGTTGAGTTGAGTTAAGATATAGATAAACAGTATGTTAGGTCGGCCCCAGCAGGGATCTGAGTTTTCTTACCGTTGAGCATTTGTATGCCATCGTTGACAGGAGCCAATGTGAGTGTGTCACCTTGTCTAATCAGCGCTCCGCCTTCACGGATCCCAATAACCGGAATATCGGGGTTCAGTGCTGAAAACTCACTGAGTCTTTCATCTCTGGTTTCCCCATGAAACCCCTCTGGGTGCTCATCGGTGTAGTGTGGATTTAATTGGCATGGAACAAAGCCAAGTGCGGTAAATGAAGGAGGTTCGATGATTGGCATGTCATTGGTCGTACGAATACTACTGCCACAAATATTAGAGCCTGCGCTCCAACCAATATACGGAGTGTGTTTGGCGACTGCTGCTTGAATAGCGGGTATGAGATCTTGGGTTTGTAATTGGTACAACAAATGAAAAGTGTTGCCACCGCCGACTAATATCGATTGAGCCTCGCTGATGGCCTTAATGGGATCTGCATATTGATGGATCCCAGTGATCGTATATTCAGGTAAAGCGTCTTGGACTTTTTGCGTGTATGCATCATATGTCATGGTGATACCTGCAAAAGGGATAAATAAACAGGATGTTACTTCACCCAAGTGTGCTTGAATCATTTCCCGACAAGGTGCAAGATATTCTGAATTATTGGCTTTGGAACTACTGAGCATTAAAATTTGCATAGTTTTTACTATCTGTTGTCGATAAGAAACGATAGTATAAACAAAAATAAAGACGTTGAATAATATGAAAATTCTATTTGTATGCCTGGGTAATATATGTCGTTCCCCGACTGCCGAAGCAGTGTTTCGGCAGCAGGTCGCAACTGCAGGGATCACCAATATTTCGGTAGACTCAGCTGGCACGGCAGGCTATCACGTTGGAGCTCGTCCTGACAAACGCTCTATGGCCGTTGCTGTCGAACGAGGCTATGATTTCACGGGCATTGCCTGTCGTAAAGTCAGCAAAAGCGATTTTGTGTTGTTTGATTTAATTATCCCGATGGATAAAGATAATGAAAGACAACTCCTTAAACACTGCCCTGAACAATATCGTCATAAAATTCAGTTGATGATGTCTTTTGCAGAGCTAGACGTTGATGAAGTCCCCGATCCTTATTACGGTGGAGCAAAAGGTTTTAGTTTAGTCTTGGACTTTATAGAAGAAGCCAGTCGAGGCCTGCTGAATAAACTTCAGAACGAGGCTGTAGATACAGGTTCTGCGGATATAAAATCAGAACAAGATGTCACACGTACAGTATAAATTTCCCCAAACTTATTTAGTGTTGCTGTGCTGCAGTTTGGTGTTGATCAATCTGCTACATCCTGTGTGGTCTTTCGAACCAGCTATCGCTTGGCAAGTATTTTGGCACTTACAAGTCCCCCAAGTGTTAACCGCCTTGATAGTCGGGAGTGCGCTCTCTGCAAGTGCTGCGATATTGCAAGTTTTACTGCGCAACCCTTTAGCTGATCCAGGTATGATAGGCATCAGTAGTGGAGCTAGCTTAATGGCCGCTGTGTTACTACTTAGCTCTTTGTCCCAGTGGAGTTATGTAACCTATTTGTTGCCGTTTGCGTGTTTTACAGGCGCATTGGGTTCGACATGGCTGATGTTTCATTTGGCTCGGAAACTCGCTTTCACACCAGTGGCCGTTATTCTTGCGGGTATTGCACTATCAACGATAAGTAGCGCTATTGTTGCTTGGTTATATCTTTACGCGTCTCCAAACCAACTGCGTGATTTAACATTTTGGCTAATGGGCAGTCTCCAACATACCGATATCTGGTTGCTTCTGGTAGCCGGCGTTATTTTAGTGCCTTGTGCGCTGGTGTTACGTGGCTTATTACCTCAGTTAAACCGTCTATACCTCGGTCCGCAACAAGCATCTTTACTCGGTGTGAACGTACGTCAAACCACCCAAGTAGCCCTGTTGGTCTGTGCGGTGATGGTTGGACTCAGTGTGGCTATAGCCGGAGCAATCGCATTTATTGGTTTGTTAGTGCCGCATATAGTGCGTCAGTTAATCGGCCATGATAACCGTAAAGTTGTGCCTGTTGCTGCTTTGGTCGGTGGGATTTTGTTGTTGTGTATTGTGACGTTTAATACGTTTTCAGGTGCTATTGCACTTCCCGTATCCTTACTCACTGCGACAATCGGTGGTCCATTTTTTATTTATATTTTGTTTCATCGACAGCACCATCTAGCGGGAGTGAGACAGTAAATGCTCGTGCACTCTCTACATGTCACTTTACAAGCTTGTGCTGCTGAGCCGCGCTATCACTTTCCCGAACTTACGCTATCTGGTGGTAAGTTCATTCATATCCTTGGACCTAATGGCGCTGGCAAATCTACTTTTTTGTCATTACTCGCTGGTATGCTAGCGCCACAAAGCGTGGCGTTGTGTCGTACCTATTTAGCCTCCAAAGATGGTGTGCTTAGCGATAATCGCTGCCAAGTTAAACTCTCAGAGGGATCTGCCCCCTCAGTCACGCAACCTAAGCCTCAGACAAACGAAGTTATAACACCTAATGACACCGTATGGCATGCTCATAGAGGGTATTACTCGGCACAGTACGAGCCGAGCTTTGCGCTCAAAGTCGCCGACATTATGCAGTTTTTTGTTTTAGAAGCCACTGAAACAGCCGTTTCAGACGGTTTAGCTCCTGAAATCGAAAAGGTGTTTGCGATTCGCCAATTTTGGGATAGGCAGATTACGGAACTTTCTACCGGACAACAAAACCGAGTTCATTTGGCACGTGTTTGCCAGCAAATTTATCCTGCTTTGCAACGTGGAGAGGGGATGCTCTTACTTGATGAGGCGTTCACTGGTTTGGATATTTACTACCAACAACAATTAATGCAGCTCCTGCGACGCTGGGTGGGTTTAGGAAATATCATAGTGCATGCTCATCATGAGCTGCATAGCTTACCAAAGTACACTAATGATGAAGCAATCATCATCACCGATGGTAAACTGGTCCATCAGGGGCAAATTGGGGTTTTGGATTGGTCAAACATTCACCAAACTATATTCCATGTTGATACAATATAAATAAAATATATAAGCATTATACTGATTTACTAATGAGGCCTACGCAGTGCTGTGCTAGCATTAGTACTAATTGACATTCATTTCTAAATTTAAAGGATATCTCAGTGAGCCAATGGAGCATTGACAGCTGGCGTAATAAGCCAATTCTACAACAACCGACTTACCCAAATCAGGCTGAACTTGAGTCTGTAGAAAAACAACTAGCAACGAATCCACCATTGGTTTTTGCTGCTGAAACCAGAGATTTACGTGCTCAGTTGGCAAACGTATCACAAGGGAAGGGGTTCTTGCTACAAGGTGGTGACTGCGCGGAATCCTTTGCTGAATTTAATGCACCAAAGATTAGAGATACCTTTAAAGTTATGCTACAAATGGCGATTGTCATGACGTATTCAGGTCGTTGTCCAGTCACCAAAGTGGCACGTATGGCAGGCCAATACGCCAAACCACGCTCGGGGGATATGGAAACCATTGATGGTGTGTCATTGCCAAGTTATCGTGGGGATATTATCAATAGCTTTGAGTTTACTGAAGCTGCGCGTGTGCCAGATCCAAAAAGAATGCTCCACGCTTATAATAATTCTGCCGCGACACTGAATCTTTTGCGTGCTTTTGCCCAAGGTGGTTTAGCAGATCTCAAAGAAGTGAATCGTTGGAATATGGGCTTTCTTGAAGGCAACCCTTTGGCTGCTCGTTACGAAAATCTATGTAATCAGATTCAAAATGCTTTGGAATTTATGGATGTCATTGGCATTAACAAAACCACACATTCGACATTACATGAAACATCATTATTTACGTCTCATGAAGCATTGCTTCTAAATTATGAGCAAGCATTAACTCGTATTGATACATTGACTGGTAAGCCTTATAACTGTTCGGCGCACATGTTGTGGATTGGTGAGCGTACTCGCCAGTTAGATCATGCACACGTTGAATTCTTCAGTGGGATCCACAATCCTATCGGGGTGAAGATTGGCCCTAGCATGGATGGTGATGAGTTAATCCGTTTAATTGACGCCTTGAATCCGCACAATGATCATGGTCGTTTGACGCTCATTACGCGTATGGGCGCAGACACTCTTGCGGATAAATTACCCGCACTATTAAGACGTGTTAAAGCAGAAGGTCGTAATGTCGTATGGTCATCTGACCCTATGCATGGCAATACATTTAAAGCGTCAAGTGGCTTTAAGACACGCAACTTTGATGCAATCCTAAGCGAAATTCAGCAGTTTTTCACTGCTCACGAACAAGAGGGCACCCATGCCGGTGGTGTGCACTTAGAAATGACGGGACAGCATGTCACCGAGTGTACAGGTGGTGCTTATCAAATTTCTGACGATGACCTAGCTCAAGCCTACCAAACTCAGTGTGACCCTCGTTTGAATGCAGATCAAGTATTAGAAATGGCATTTTTAATTGCTGATCATATCAAACCTAAATAAGTTCTTGTTTATCTGCTTTTTGACACTGGGCCTGATACTTCAGACTCAGTGTCACAGCCTTGCCTTATTCACGTAAAAATCGCGCTACCGCAGCAGTGGTTTTAACATCCCCTCTAAACCATTTAATTTAATTTCATAAATCAATGCGAGTTGTTCCCCGAGTGTTCCTTTGGGAAAACCTTGTTTGTGAAACCACACCAAATACGGTTCGGGTAATTCTAATAAACGAAAGCCTGCATATTTGCCAAAAGGCATCGTAGTATTTATTGCCTTAATAAGTGCCTCTTGATGCGAGTCAGGTTTGTTCTGTGAGTGATTATTATCCATTGTTATTTATCGTGTTGGGTATTTTGTTGAGCCTGCCATAAGCCACTATAAACCTGATTAAGCATTAATAGTTCTGTATGGGTACCTTGTTCTGCAATCTGGCCATCTTTTAAAACGACGATGATGTCGGCATCTTTAATGGTTGATAAGCGATGCGCAATAACAATGCTGGTATGTTGTTGGGCTAGGGCGTTTAGCGCATTCAAGATCCCTTGTTCTGATGCACTATCTAATGAGGAAGTGGCTTCATCAAAAATCACAATCGGTGGATTTTTCAAAATAGTCCGAGCAATCGCAACGCGTTGTTTCTCCCCACCAGACAATTTTAAACCTCGTTCACCGACTTGGGTCGACAACCCATCTGGGAGTTTGGCAACAAACTGACTTAATTGGGCCATCTCAATCGCTTGGTCTAAGTCTGCAGGATCTGAAGTGACGTCACCGTATTGGATATTTGCAGCTAATGTATCATTAAACAAAACCGTATCTTGCGGGACCATGCCTATATGCTCACGCAGCGACAGCTGGGTCACTTGCTTAATGTCTTGTCCATCAATGCGAATACTGCCAACCTGTGGGTCATAAAAACGAAACAACAACTTGGCCATGGTAGATTTACCACTGCCACTGGGTCCAACAATGGCTACTTTGGCTCCAGCAGGAACCGTCAATGAGATATTTTGCAAAATAGGACGCTCACTGTCATAAGCAAATGACACGTTGGTAAACACAATTTCACCTTGAGGAACCCGTAACTGATGCGCAGAATCAATATCAGATATGCCTGATGGTGTTTTTAACAGTGTGAACAGATTTTCGATATTGGCTAATGCACCACGGATTTCTCGGTACACGAAGCCCAAAAAGTTAAGAGGCATGAATATCTGCATCGTAAATGCGTTGATTAATACAAAATCTCCGATCGTCATCGTACCGGCTTTAACTTCATAAGCGGCCAACACCATCATACTTGTCATCGCGCTAGCGATAATCAATGCTTGGCCACCATTTAAAGCAAATAAAGAGAGTCTATTTTGGCGCCGTGCTCCTTCCCACTTTGCTAAATTACTATCATATAAATTCGCTTCATAGGCTTCATTGTTAAAGTATTTAACGGTCTCATAATTTAATAAACTATCAATGGCTCGGGTATTTGTTCGGTTGTCTGCTTGATTCACTTCGCGCACAAACTGGGTGCGCCAATCAGTTGCTTTCATCGAGAACAAGATATACAAAACTACTGATACCAAAATGATACCCGCAAAGGTAAAACCATACTGGACAAATAAAATAACAACGACAAAACCAATCTCTAGTAATGTAGGACCGATATTAAAGACCATAAAACGCATCAAAAAACTGATGCCATTAGTGCCTCTGTCGATGTCACGTGAAAGACCACCGGTTTGGCGATTTAAATGAAAGGTTAAATCAAGTGCATGTAAGTGTTGAAACACCTCTAATCCTAAACGGCGCATAGCACGTTCGGTTACCCGACCAAATAATGTATCGCGTATTTCTCCTAAAATAACATTAAAAAAGCGCAGTGCTCCATATGCAACAACTAACGCCAAAGCGCTTAGTAGAAAGGGGGTTACCGTGTTCGGTTCGTTCAGACTATCTACAGAATATTTCAGGACAAAAGGCAATCCAACACTGGCAACTTTGGCTAGGATCAAACAGAGAATAGCGAGTGCGACCCGCTCTTTAAATTCACCTAAATAAGGGAGTAATTTATAAAATACAGACCAAGATACAGTTTGATTATCTTTGAGTTCAAAACGGCTGGAGCGCATAAATACCTGGGGAAATATTGTGTTTTGATAGTTTAGATGAAGCATTCGCTTTAACCAAGCGATTATCCACTGTATTTGCGCAAGTTTTTGTTCTATTCTTAAATACAATGATTACATGATTACTTTAAACTGAAGGGAAAAAAATGGATTTTTGGCAGTTTTATGCACAGTATGAGCTTTGGATTATTAGTTCAAGCGCGGCTTTTATCACCTTTTTGATTTGTTATCTCGTTGCCAATTCACACATACAAAACTATCAAAAAATCTTAATTGAAAAAAATAAATCGATTACCTTATTAGAAACTGATCTAAAGAAACAAGAAGCTGAAAATAAGGCATTGGCTGTAGAAAAATCTCAGTTAATCACTGACAAAGTGGAGTTACATGCAGACAATGTCCATATTCTGGATCGCAATGATGAACTACGCCAAGACATTCACCAATTGCAAGAAAGTATCAAAACTCAACAAGCCCACATTTTAAAACTACAAACACAGAATACCGAAATTACTACGCAGGCAAGAGAAAAAGAACAAAGCTTTAAAGAACAACTGCAACTACTTCAAGACAATAAAATCGCATTAAAGACCGAGTTTGAAAATCTGTCTACTCAGATCCTAGAGAAGAAAACAGAGTCGTTTAAAGCAACCAATACCGAAGCTATGAAGCACTTGTTGACGCCGATGCAATCTGAGTTAAAGGCATTTAAAGAAAAAGTTGAAACCATCCATACCCAAGAAACAGCACAAAGAGCGTCACTCAAAAATGAGTTGGAAAACTTACAAAAGCTTAATACACAGATCACCGACCAAGCCAAAAAGTTAACGACAGCCCTGAAAGGTGAGAAAAAAGTACAGGGGAATTGGGGCGAGTTGATGCTAGAAAATATCCTCGATAATGCAGGACTGCGTCTAGGAAAAGATTATAAACGCGAAGTGACATTAGTCGGAGAAGAAGGCAAGTTTAGACCTGATGCAGTGGTTTATCTGCCACAAGGTAAGCATTTGGTGATTGATGCTAAAACTTCTTTTAATGCGTATACCACTTATGTAAATGCTGAAGAACCGATGAGTCGACAAGACGCTTTAGCTGAACACGTCAAAGCCGTTAGAGCCCGTTTGACAGAGTTATCTGATAAAGACTACTTTAAATTAGAAGGGATAAACTCACCAGAAGTGGTAGTGATGTTTTTACCAATCGAGTCAGCCTATGTCGAAGCATTAAAAGCGGATGAGCAACTATTTCAATTGGCGTTAGATAAAAATATATTGATTGCCACACCGACCACACTTTTGACTAGTCTCAATATTGTGCGTCAATTATGGCGTTTCGAAGAACAAAATAAACATACGGCAGAGTTAGCCAGTCGAGCAGAGAAATTTTATGCCAAATTAAATACGTTCCTTGGCAGTATGGATGCAGTAGGTAAACAATTAGAAAAAGCGCAAGACACCTATGTGAAAGCTTATGGACAATTATACAGCGGCAAAGCGAACTTGATTAAGCAAGCTGCTGAATTTAAAGAGTTAGGTGTATCGGTGCAAAAAGAATTACCTGAAGCGCTCGTCGAAAAAGCTAATTTGGAATTAGGCAGTACGGCGCTTGAAAATCAAGAACAAGCTTCTGAAAACCATGAAGGTAATCTCACACATCTCACTGATTCTGAGTCTGAGAGTGATGCTGAAAGTGCTTAATCGCATACTCACTTAGTGACTGGATGCTTAGGTGCTTGCTCAGTAAGTAAATTTGTCCCGTTCTTTTATATGCACTGCAGTGTTGAACTGCTGCTTATTGTCAATATATTTCATCAATGCTGCGTTTTGTTCCGCACTCAAATGCTATTTGCTCACTCGTCTGGTCCATATGGCTCCGGCCATCGCCAAAATCATGCCTGGAATTGCGCTGAGTGGGACGGTTTCTCCAGCTACCGGCCAGGCTATAAGCGCAGCGACGGCAGGTACCAAAAACATAATTGATGTTGCTTGAGCTAGTGAACCTGTGCGAACCATAGCAAACATCAGCATTATGCCCACTACAGTGTTGACGATACTCAAATGCGCAGTAGCCAAAAAGAATGTCGGTTCAGGGGTAAACGCAAAACCTTCAACAAACCATGCTAGTGGAATACTTACTAGCATCGCAAAAACATACTGCACACCAGTTGCCATCAGAGGGTGTATATGCATTTTTCTCTGCTTTTCAATCACTTGACCCACTGACATACCTAACACCGCTAAAAAGCCGAGTAAGGCACCTAATAAATAGCCCTGCTGTCCTTGCATATCGATACCGATGACCCAAGCAGCGCCAGATAAACCTAGAAATAGCCCCAGCCAAACTCGCCATGAGGGCCATTGTTTAATGAATGCTGCACTTGCCAAAATAATGAGAACCGGTTGTGACGCTGCAAACAACGCCATAATGTTGGCACTAGCACCGAGTTTCATACCTACATACAAAGTACCAAAGTGCCCGATGTGAAGAAACAAGCCAGTGGCCATTAAGCCTTTAATTTGGCTCCATTTGGGTAGTGATAAACGCAAATACCAGATGATAGGAAGGACAAATAACGATGCTCCTATGTAGCGATACGCCAGTAGATTTAGTGGTTCGGTATATTCTAGGGCGAGTTTGGCAACAGCATAACCAGAGCTCCAGACACATAAAAATAACCAGGGTAGCATACGTTGTAATAGTGGGGACATAAACGGTTTTGGTTGGCTTATAAAAACTGCAGTCTAAACGTTTTATGGTTTCATGGTGTACGCCTTTAGTCTTAGGTTGTCCTATTTACAGTTTCCTCATCTGGGATAAGTTGGGTAATTTTTCATCGTTTTACAATAAAACCGAGGATTAACCTGAATTTGCCGTTTTGCAATGGTTCACACCTTAGCTTAGGTTTGCTATTCTGAAGGTATTGTTGGATGAATTAGTAAGAAGTATGTGTCAGTTAATGGGAATGTCGGCAAACGTGCCGACCGATGCGCGATTTAGTTTTACGGGGCTAGTAGAACGAGCAGGGCGTACAGATATTCACAAAGATGGTTGGGGTTTACTCTTTTATATTGGTAAAGGTGTCCAAGAGTTCCGTGATCTAAAAGCGGGTTCGGAGTGCGACGTAGCCAATTTTTTAAAACAACAATGTATCAAAAGTAATATCGTGGTTAGCCATATCCGACAAGCCAATGTAGGGGCGCTTACGCTAGAGAATACCCATCCTTTTCGCCGCGAATTATGGGGACAAAATTGGGGGTTTGCCCACAATGGGCAACTAGAAGGCATCCACGATAAATTACCTTTAGGGCGCTATTTACCTGTTGGGACCACGGATTCTGAGCACATTTTTTGTTGGCTGCTAGATCAAATTCATCAAGCATTTCCTCATCCACCAAGTGATCCTCAGACACTGTATGCTTTTATCTATGAAAAGAGACAATATCTGCATGATTTTGGTGTCTGTAACTTTTTATTATCTGATGGCGATGTACTTATCGCGCATTGTTCTAATAAACTGCAATGGGTAACTCGCAGAGCCCCATTTGGTCCTGCTTTGTTAAAAGACTTGGATTTTTCAGTCGATTTTTCTGCAGAAACAACGCCCAATGATGTTGTGACAGTATTAGCTACTGAGCCATTGACGACCAACGAGATTTGGACGAAGATGACTCCTGGTGATATGTTGGTATTTAAAGCGGGTGAAATCATTGGCGAATTTGTCAGCCGATAAATAATATCTATACCCACGTATGATGAGCAAAGTGGTAACTTTACCAATACCGATTAAACTTAACTAAAGTGCGTCAGTGGGTATAGGTGTCGAGATGAACAAAAACAATATATGGTCTGCGGTTTTAATTTTAGTGACCGTTACATTAACTGCATGTGGAGGAGGCTCTGACTCAGCACAAACCAGTGCAAATCCTTCGCCAGTTCAACCCACACCGACTACACCGACCACACCGACTACACCGACCACACCGTCTACACCTACCGCCCCAACCACGCCTTCTACCCCAACCGTGCCAACAGTCCCTTCTGTTGAATTAACAGAAAATGCTGCTGCTCGCTTTTTAACACAGGCGACTTTTGGGCCTACTTTAGCGGAGATACAGGCGTTAACTGAACAAGGTTTCGATGATTGGTTAGATGAGCAGATCACTCTGCCAATGAGTTCCCATCGAACACGTACCGAGTCTATTTTTTTAGCCGATACCAATGCTCAGGAGCGAGAAGCAGAAAGACCTTGGAGTGGACATCGCTACAGTGCATGGCTTGACATTGCTTATCACGGTGAAGACCAACTGCGCCAAAGAGTCGCATTTGCTTTGAGTCAACTTTTCGTTGTTTCGGATAAAAGTATGTTGGATAACGAACATTATGCGCTTGCTGCGTATTATGATGGTTTAGCTGAACATGCTTTTGGTTCGTATCGAGATTTGTTGGAATACGTCACCTTGTCACCGGTTATGGGGTTGTATTTAAACATGCTCGGTAATGAAAAGCCCGATCTTGAAAATAATATTAGGCCAGATGAAAATTACGCTCGTGAAGTGATGCAATTATTTACGATTGGGTTGGATGAACTCAATATCGATGGCACTTTAAAACAAGCGAATGGCAGACCCATACCCACTTATGACATTGCTGATGTAAAGGCTTATGCACATGTGTTTACGGGGTGGCATTTTGCAGGGACAACCGCTGCAACATGGCATAGGTGGTGGCAAAATCGCAACTTTTTTGAGCCGATGGAACTGGTCGCAGAGTACCATGCGAACACCGCTGAGCAGCAACTATTGTCTAATATGACTGTTCCTGCAGGCGTCTCAGGAGAGCAGGCTATGCAGATAGCTTTAGATAGTCTGTTTTTACATCCAAACGTAGCTCCTTTTGTTGCACAACATTTAATCCAACGTTTGGTCACATCGAATCCATCTCCGGCATACGTAGCTAGGGTTGCCACCGTTTTTAATAGTAATCAAAATGGTGAGCGCGGTCAGTTAGCTGATGTGGTGAAAGCAATACTCCTAGATCCAGAAGCTAGAGCTGAACCGTCAGAACAGTCGCCACAGTTTGGTAAAATCAAAGAACCGCTTTTACGAGGAGTACAAATGGTTCGGGCTTTTGGGATCCAGACCGTTGCCACGCTGGAGCCCCAATGGCCTGAGTATCAACATAACCAAGCCCCTTTATCAGCACCATCGGTATTTAATTTCTTTGCAGCGGACTTCTCACCCGTAGGGAGTTTGAGTGATGCAAACTTGGTCGCACCTGAGTTGGAAATCATTAATGACACATTTATGGTGCGCAATGCTAATCATGCTGCATGGTGGTCTTTGTGGGCCCCGACTGTCGCTGAGTTAGACAGTGCTGATGGTCGCACAATGACGATTGATTACAGTGTCTACACCCCAATGCTTGCCACCGGACCAGAACCCTATATTGATTTTTTAAATACCGTGTTATTGAGTGGCACCATGCCAGAGGAAATGCGCCAAACCTTGATTGATTACGATACTGCAACGCGTAGTTGGCAAGAAGACATTGCACGCATCAAAGAGTTAACATTTCTGGTGACGAGTTCACCCCAGTTTGCAGTGCAGCGCTAGGAGAATATCATGAACCGAAGACATTTTTTACAAGCCTCTTTGGCTGCTATTGGTGCACTCAGTACGAGTAGTACTCTTGGGGCTCAACTACAGCTAGCTTCTGCACTCTCTGCAGCTCGATTTACTGATTACAAGGCCATCATTTGTATCTTTTTGTACGGTGGTCATGACAGCTTTAATTTAGTGATACCCACTGACGGTCAGCAATATACTGACTATGCTAATACTCGGCAAAGTTTGGCATATGCTCAGGAACATCTGGTCAGTTTAAGTCAAGCCGATACCATGCCTTTAGGTATGCATGAAAATGCGGCACCCTTAGCCGAGTTGTTTAATACTGGACAAGCTTCTGTGATCAGTAATATTGGACCGATGGTCGCTCCTGCGCAAAAATCCGAATTGCTGGCCAATGATGCGTTATTACCTCCTCAACTTTTTTCACACAATGACCAACAAGCACTGTGGCAAAATGGCGTGATGGACACCGGTACCACATCAGGGTGGGGCGGGCGTATGGCGGATTTACTCATGGATAGCTCCAGCAATTTACCACTGAGCTTTAGTTTAGGTGGGACCAATTTGTTTCAAAGTGGTCGCTTGGCACAACACTATGTTATGAATACAGACGGCGTAGAGCAATTTGGGGGCTTAAACCCTGAGCACGATTGGAATGATCGCCGAATAGCACATCACTTGCGGATCTTAGCTGCGAGTGAAGATATCTTTAGCCAAAGTTACGCTAGTAAAATGACAGCAGTTAGAGAAAATAATGCGTTATTAAGTGCGGCTTTGGCCAATGTCCCAGACGCAGAAACCAATTATTGGTCTGACAATAAACTAGCCCGTCAGCTAAAAACGATAGCTAAAGTCATGTCAGCTCAAGCAGCCTTGGGACAAAATCGGCAGATCTTTTTTGCATCTTTAGGTGGGTTTGATACCCATGATGATCAGGCCACACAATTACCACTCTTGCAAAAAACACTCGCCGAGGCTATGGCTGGTTTTCAGGCGGATATTACCGCTCGTGGCTTAGCTAATAGCGCGGTGACATTTACACAGTCAGAGTTTGGACGGACGTTGACATCCAATGGTGATGGCACGGATCACGGTTGGGCTGGGCACCAAATCATCATGGGTAACCCGATCCAAGGCGGACGTATCTTTGGTCACATGCCAGAGCAAGTGATTGGCAATTATGATGATTATGGCGATGGCCGAATTATCCCTACGACCTCGATTGAGCAGTTTGGCAGTCAGGTGGCACAATGGTTTGGTTTAGGTAATAACGAAATATTAGATATATTTCCTCACTTAAACCGTTTTGATGAATTAGATTTTAGGATTTTTGGTTAAGAATTATTCTTATATAATGTAAGAATAATACTCATAGCACTTTTCAGGATGAATTGTTAAATTACACAAAAAAGGAACTTTGTTTACTATGACTGTGCTTAATCATTTAATAATCCCACCTAATATTATGTTTTCAGATTTGTATCTGTTTAAAAATTATAAAAATGAGGTGCGCTATAACCAATACGTGTTAGAACGTGTTTGTGATGCCAGTGGTATTCCTCTGAGCACCCATGAGGTTTGCTTAAATCAGCAAAACATTGAAGTGATCAACCTTTGGTATCAACAACACCTGCAGCAAGGGGGGAAACGAGAACCTATTGCTGAAGAAATAGCCCAATTAGCCGTTGGTGACCAATAAACGTATTATTTATCATTATTAATACTATTGTAATAAATAGATTATTATAAATACTATTTTGTGTTGCAGTTTATATTTTCCAAACGGTCTTCCCAAACATACTGTTTATTTAGGTTCAGCATATCCGACATTTTCGTACTCGATGATTTACCAAATCCTTCAAGATCCCAATATCTCGCCCGATACGTTCTTTACCAGTGATGTTTGCTTATGAACGTATAGAAATGACTAAAAGTGTTTCATTTTTTTTATATTCTCTGTAATCTTAAAGATATAAGACTAACGTGTAAGACGTTAATAATAAGAACAATATTCCTTGAAAAAGGGGTAAGGATACTAGATGAGTTTGTTTTTGATTGTTGCTTTGTTGTTGATCGGGGTGTTGGTTCCCATATATACCGAGCGGTTTGGCCGCAAAATCAATACCTTTGCCACAATGCTTGCTCCCGGTATAGCATTCGCCTACATCATCTCATTAATTGATAATATTTTTGCTGGTGAGCATATTATTGAGTATTTGCAGTGGATACCCTCTGTAGGTCTGACACTATCACTACACCTTGACGGTTTGGCCTTAATGTTTGCCTTACTCATCTTGGGAATTGGTCTGCTAGTCATTTTTTATGCAAATTACTACCTTTCCGACAAAGAAGATGCAGGGCGATTCTATGCCTACTTAATCCTCTTTATGACAGCTATGCTGTCCATCGTTTTATCCAATAATGTGCTCCAAATGTGGATGGCATGGGAAGTCACTAGTATTAGTTCTTTCTTGTTGATTAGTTTTTGGGGGCACAAGTCCGAGTCTCGCAAAGGGGCACGCATGGCGCTTACAGTGACGGGTGCTGGCGGCTTAGCTTTATTAGCGGGTTTATTATTAATCGGTGATATTGTTGGTTCTTATGAGTTAAGTGTGATTCTCGGCAGTGGTGAGACCATCATTAATCATGCGTTGTATCCTGTCGTACTCACATTGGTATTGTTAGGTGCGTTTACTAAATCTGCGCAATTTCCGTTTCATTTTTGGCTACCGCATGCCATGGCTGCGCCCACTCCTGTAAGCGCTTATCTACATTCAGCCACCATGGTAAAAGCGGGTATCTTTTTGATGGCGCGTTTTTATCCGGTTCTGGCCGGTACTGAAATGTGGTTTTTGATTGTGACTACTGCAGGTTTGATGACCCTATTACTCGGGGCCTATGTTGCTTTATTTAAACACGATCTGAAAGGGTTGTTGGCATATTCGACGATCAGCCATTTGGGCTTGATCACATTACTACTGGGTCTAGATACCCGACTTGCCGCAGTCGCTGCTTTGTTTCATATTATGAATCACGCTGTTTTCAAAGCCTCTTTATTTATGGCTGCCGGTATAATTGACCATGAGTCAGGCAGTCGTGATATGCGCAAACTCAACGGTTTATGGCAGTTTATGCCTTATACCGCGACCCTCGCGATGGTCGCCGCCGCGTCAATGGCTGGGGTGCCCTTGTTTAATGGTTTCTTATCCAAAGAAATGTTCCTAGCTGAGACGTTACATCAACACGCTTTTGGTTTCTTGTCATGGATGATCCCTGTCTTAGCTACGCTAGCTGGCGTATTTTCCGTAGCATATTCACTGCGTTTTATTCACGATGTTTTCTTTAACGGAGAACCTGTTGATCTGCCTAAAACGCCACATGAGCCACCTCGGTTTATGAAGTTACCGATTGAGGTATTGGTCGTAATTTGTATTTTAGTGGGGCTTTTTCCTGTCATGATGATCGGAGATTTCTTGGCTGTGGCATCCAAAGCAGTGCTTCGTACAACAGACTTACCCTATTATAGCTTATCTATTTGGCATGGATTTAATTTGCCACTAATGATGAGCGGCATTGCGATTCTAGGTGGGATTATTGTGTATGCTTATCGCAGTAAACTTTATCGTTTCCAATCCCAGTTTATGCAAACGGATGCCAAGTTAATCTTTGAAGGTGTCGTGCAAACTGTGATTAGTCGTTTAAGCCAAGCACATGAACGTTTTGATACAGGCTCTTTACAAAGATATGTTGCCGCGATGTTAGTGTTTACCATTGCATTAATCGGCTTACCTCTATTTGAATTTGATGTAGGTTTTGAGCCGGTCAATATGCAAGATGTTTCTGGGATTGAGATTTCACTGGGGGTTATTATGTGCCTAAGTGCCATTGCCACTATGATTTTTCATCGTCAACGTCTGGTTGCGCTGATCGCTATTTCGGTTGTTGGTTTAGTGTTATCCATCGCATTTGCCCGTTTTTCTGCGCCAGATTTAGCATTAACCCAGTTAGCGGTTGAAGTCGCGACCGTGATTTTATTGATGTTAGCGTTATTTTTCTTGCCAAAGAAAACCGCATCTGAAAGTGCACCTTCCCGCGTGGTACGTGATTTGGGGATAGCGGCGGCGTTTGGTGGTTTAGTTGCGACGATAAACTACATTTTTATTACTCAGCCATTGGCTAGTATTTCAGAATTTTATTTGGCAAACAGTAAAACCGGTGGCGGTGGTACCAATGCAGTTAACGTTATCTTGGTAGATTTTCGTGGACTCGATACGTTAGGTGAAATCCTTGTATTAGGCATTGCAGCATTGGGTATTTTTAAAATGCTGGCACGTATTCGTTTAGCGATGCCATCGTCTGATGAAAAAGGCCGTCCTTGGTCGACCGACCGTTATCCACCTATTGTATCAATGGTCTCACAGGCATTGTTACCACTGGCGTTATTGGTTTCATTCTATATTTTCTTGCGTGGGCATAATATGCCAGGTGGAGGGTTTATTGCTGGATTAATTACAGCAGTGGCAATGATTCAACAGTACATCGCACATGGTGTGGAATGGATCAAACCCAGAGTGAAGGTGGATTATCAGAATCTGATTGGTTTGGGTGTCCTAATTGCTGCTTTTACAGGAGTGGCGAGCTGGGGCTTTGGCTATCCATTCATGACAACGTGGTTCGATTATTTTGATATTCCATTTATTGGTGAAATTGAACTTGCTAGTGCATTGGTATTTGATTTAGGTGTATACCTTACAGTTGTGGGGGCGACCTTAATGATCCTCGCTCACTTAGGTAAATTATCAACACCGGAACGTCCTAAGGTAGAAGCGTAATGGAATTATTATATGTCATTTGTGTAGGTGTCTTGACCTTTAGCGGGATCTTCTTGTGTTTGCGGGGGAGAACATTCCCTGTAGTCGTGGGTTTAACGATGCTAGGCTATGCTGTCAATATGTTCTTATTTTCCAGTGGCCGTTTAAACTTGGAAGGTGCGGCTATTTTGGGCATGGCCGAACAATATGCCGATCCATTACCACAGGCGTTGGTATTGACGGCTATTGTCATTGGTTTTGCGATGATTGCGTTTGTAGTGATTCTGTCTATGCGTGCTCGAGCTGATTTGGGGTCTGATTTTGTGGATGGTCGAGAACCTGTGGATGCCAGAAAATTGGTGGAACGTAACTCAAGAGGGCAGGCAGAATGAATTTTCTAGATCATATGCCAATCTGGCCAATCTTGATCCCCATGATCGGCGGTTTGCTAATGTTATTACCGCCTTTTGCTGGGATTGAGCGGTACCAATCAAGGCGTTATTTTGCTGCCATCTTAGTCGTTTTACAGCTTGTTTGTGGCATGTTTCTGTTGAACTCGGTCATATCCAGTGAAAATTTGCTGTATGCCGTGGGTAATTGGCAACCGCCATTTGGCATTATTCTGTATGTTGACCCGTTAGCTGCTCTGTTGGTCTGTTTAACAAGCTTTTTGGGTATAGGCGTCGTCTTGTACTCATTTTCTGGTGAAGATAGAGCAGGGCGTTATTATCACCCATTAATTCAATTTCAAATTTTGGGTATTAACGGTGCGTTTCTCACTAATGACTTGTTTAATTTATTTGTGTTTTTTGAGGTGCTGTTAATCGCTTCATACAGTTTGTTGATTCACGCTGGCGCCAAACAAAAAACCGAAGCTGCGGTCCATTATGTTATTTTAAATTTGATTGGTTCTAGTATCTTCTTGTTTGCCTTGGGCACGATGTATGGTGCTGTAGGGAGTTTAAATATTGCGGATATCGCAATGAAACTACCCTCGTTATCTGATTCAGATACCTTACTTGCAAACATTGCAGGGGCACTGTTATTAGTTGTGTTTGGTTTAAAATCGGCGATGCTGCCATTACATTTTTGGTTACCCAAAACATATTCAGCTGCCAGTGCACCTATTGCAGCCCTGTTTGCGATTATGACCAAAGTTGGTATCTATTGTATTTTCCGCGTATACACCATTATCTATGGTGAGTTTGCGGGCAGTTTGAGTGATTTTGTCATACCTATTATTTGGCCTCTTGCACTAGCCAGTATTGTCGCGGGCACAGTTGGGGTCATAGTTAGTCCTACCTTGCGGGGCATGACCGGTAATTTAGTTGTGGTATCGGTAGGTACTTTACTACTAGGTTTCGCTCTGCGCACACCAGAAGCTAGTGGTGCCGCTTTTTATTATCTCATTCACAGTACATTGGCCAGTGCGGCGCTTTTCTTGCTGGCCGAGATGATTGGTCAGCAGCGTGGTAAAGCATTGGACCGTTTCGTCATTTCTAGAAAGCTCAAAAACCAAACCTTTCTAGGGTTTTGTTTTTTTGTCGCCGCAATGATGGCTGCCGGATTACCGCCTTTTTCAGGGTTCTTAGGGAAATTAGTCATTTTACAATCAGCAGTGACAACACAAGAAAAAATTTGGGTCTATAGTGCTTTACTTATTTCGAGTTTAGTGACCATTATTGCTTTTTCACGAGCTGGAACTACTTTATTTTGGCGCCACGCTGGGAACAAAGATGTCAGTGATTCACCTGATCTCACGAGCTGGCAAAAAGTAGGGGTGTTGATCTTGCTTGCTGCGGGTCCATTACTGGCGTTAGGTGGAGAGCATATGCTGGCATTGACCGGTGTGGCAGCGAATGAGTTACACAACGTCAATGCTTTGATTGAGTTGATGGGGTTAAGGGGAGAGCAATAGCTATGTTAAAACGTATATTTCCGTTACCACATCACAGTATTCTTATTTTTGCGGTTTGGCTGATGTTGAATAATTCACTTAGTCCAGGCCATATTTTATTGGGTATTGTATTAGGGATACTCATCCCTTATCTCAGTGCGCCTTTGCGGATCCCTCAACCCAGCATAGCGAAACCTTTGAAGCTGTTTCCGTATGTGTTGATGGTGTTAAAAGATATTATCGTGGCCAATATTCAAGTCGCTTTGCTAGTGTTAGGACCGACTAAAAACATTAAACCAGGCTTTATTGCAGTACCGCTGGATATTAAAGACGACTTACCATTGACGGTTCTTGCCAGTACCGTAACGATGACACCGGGTACAGTCAGTGCTGAAGTCTCCCAAGAAAATGAATATTTGTACGTGCATGTGCTGCATTTGCCAGAAGATGAACAAGAGATCATTTCGTACATTAAAACGCATTACGAAGCTAAAATTAAGGAGATATTTGGATGTTAAATATCGCAGTTATTTTTGTTGGAGTGATTTTGTGTATCGCACTCATTCTAAACCTTATTCGCTTATTTTTGGGGCCTAATACAGCGGATCGTATTTTAGCGTTGGACACAATGTACATAAACAGTATTGCATTGATCCTAGTGTATGGAATGCATTCGGAGACACCGTTATACTTTGAAGCTGCATTATTGATTGCGATGCTTGGGTTTGTCAGTAGTGTGGCATTTTCTAAATATTTATTGCGCGGCGATATCATCGAATAGGAGAGTCCCATGGTGTTTGAAATAATTATTTCAGTGCTACTGATTATTGGTGGCTTGTTTATTCTGATTGGTTCGTTGGGGTTATTGCGGTTACCTGATTTTTATACGCGTTTACATGCACCGACCAAAGCGACCACTTTAGGGCTTGGTAGTGTGTTGTTAGCGTCTATGGTTTTCACCTATAAAATCGAGGGTTATATTAGTGTAAATGAACTTTTGATTACTTTATTTTTAGTGATCACGGCCCCTGTTGTTGCCCATATACTCGCCAAGGTTGGATTTCATCATCAGGTCAAAATGACAGCGAATACACGCAACCAAGAACTAGTGAAAGTCGCTAGAGTGAGAGGCAAACCTCAAAATAAGATTGAGGAATAATCACTACCTTATTTTTTAGATGTTCGGAGTAGCATTATTTCTCAGTTTTATATTGCCTTAGTTGCGGTTTGTGCTGGATATCTACTGGCACCTATGGGGATGGCCGCAGTTAACGTCGCTATTCCTGCGCTCGCTCAAGACTTGCAAGCTTCAGCGGTCAAAGTCGCTTGGCTACCGACGGTTTATATTTTAAGTAATGTAGCATTCTTACTGCCTGTAGGAAAGTTAGCAGATATGTACGGTAGAAAGCGTATGTATGTTGGCGGCCTTATCTTAAACTGTATTGCTGCTTTGTTTTGTACTTTTTCATCCAATATTGATGTCATTTTATTCTGGCGCTTTGTTCAAGGTATTGCTGCAGCTATGATATTTGGCACCGGTGTCGCTATTGTCAGTTCCATTGTCCCGGATCAAAAACGGGGAATGGCCTTGGGCATTGTAGCATCGTGCGTGTATTTTGGTCTGACTTTAGCACCAGCTTTGGGTGGCTATCTTACTGAGCTTTATGGCTGGCGAGCAGTGTTTTTCTTCCAAGTTCCCCCAATTGTTTTGCTGATTGGATTTATTTTATTGTATTTAAAAGGGGAGTGGCGTCATGCGGTGAAAGGTCGTTATGATGTTTACGGTACATTCATATTTGTCGCATTTACGACGTCTTTAGTGTTTGGCTTAAGCTTTATCACTGAACTACAAGGCTTTCTAATGTTTGTGCTCTCATTGCTATTGTTAGCCGCGTTCATTTATCACCAAAGTCAGCAGTCACATCCTTTGATCCGTGTGCAGTTGTTTAGAGAAAATAGATTGTTTTCTTTGAGCCTACTTACTTCATTTTTTATGTATGGCAGTAACTTCGCGTTATTGTTTTTACTTAGTTTATATCTTCAATTTATTTTAGGTTATTCCCCTTCTCATGCTGGTAACATTTTACTTTTACAAGCCCTAGCAATGGCGATTATAGCGCCATTTGCTGGTAAGTTAGCCGACCGTTTTAATTCACGTATAGTTGCAACACTTGGGTGCTTGGGTGTCGCACTAGGTTTAGTCGTGCTTAATTTTCTGGATATGCACAGCCAGGCAGAGCAGGTAGGGGTGGGGCTTGTGGTGGTGGGAATTGGTTTTGGTTTATTTTCTACGCCAAACAATAAAGCGATTATGAGTTCTGTTAGTAGCGATAATGTGGGCATTGCTTCAGCGGCAATGAATCTTGGACGAACGCTGGGCAATTTAGTGGGTATGAGTCTCGTTAATGTGATGGTGATTTACTTTATTGGGGATGCAATTATCTCAGAGTTAGTCAAAAACGAGTTGATGTTGACTGTAAGTATGGCTCTGAAAATGTCACTGTTGATGGTGTGTTTAGCTTGTGTGGGTTCGTCGATGCGTGGCAAAAACGTACTTTAACTTCAAGATTTTTAGAGAGTAAATGAGGTCCATATAGCGTGAAAATGGCATGTTACAATAGTGGGATAACATGTTATGCCCCAATTGTTTTTACCAGTAGCCCCCACTTTTTTTGAGTACACAAAATTAGACATCTTTTTTTTCCGTTTTTTGCCGATACAAGGTTACTTTTACAGCAGATTCATGGAAGAAAAATGCTCGCAAACCAATTAATCCAACGTTTTAATCCTTCAATAAAGCAACTCCTATTTATTTCTGCAGCTTTAGGTATTGCGGTTTGTGTGATTTTGGGAACCAAACAAATTATCAACATGAACGAAAATGTTACCCGCTACCAGCAAAATGAGGTGGTAGTGAATATCATGTCTGTATTGGATAACGTTGCTCACCAACACGCTTTAGAACGAGGCTTAAGTGCAGGATTTGTTGGTTCAGGTAATAAAGCTGTATTCAAAAGACTAGAGGCACAACGTAAATTAGCAGACGAATCCGTGTTGAACCTAGAGAGGTTTTTACTGACCGTAGACAAATCAAAACTCAATCTTTCGTTTATTGATATGTTGTATGGTCGGCTCTCGAAAAAAAGCATGATCCGCCAGCAAGTCGATGCACGAAATGGTAGTCAATTTTTTATATATTACTCGTCAATAAATCGCAAAGTGAGTAAGCGTACGGCCATTACACCTAGTATCTTTATTTAAGTGTCCACTTGTTTTT
>NZ_JANATA010000218.1 GCF_024199005.1 Opacimonas viscosa | reverse complement strand
ATGATCGCCACCTCGATCACCAGATCGTAGAAATTGCGCGGCCGCATGCGCGGCAGGAAATTCATCTGTGCCCGGCTTTCGACCTGGAACACCCCGATGCTGTCGGCCCGGCACAGCATGTCATAGACCGCCGGATCCTCGGGCGGCAGGGTGGCCAGGGTAAACCGCTGGCGGTGGTGCATGTCGATCAGGTCAAAGGCCTTGCGGATGCAGGTCAGCATGCCCAGGGACAGCACATCGACCTTGAGAATGCCCAG
>NZ_JANATA010000217.1 GCF_024199005.1 Opacimonas viscosa | reverse complement strand
AACATAGAACGAGAAAAATACCGCTTCACAGAATCAGTTGAGATACTCAATTATTGGTCAGGGATCTCAGTTGTTGATGGGCTTTCTGCGGTGAACATTCCCTTTATTGTTGATGCAATAGCGATAGTGGGGGCAGATAACATTAGCATTGACATGCGACTCCATCTGAAGGCCGATATCAGTAAATCAGAAGTGCGGGCGCTATTGGAAAATGACGACCACTTCAACACCTACCTGGAATCCATATTCACAATAGA
>NZ_JANATA010000216.1 GCF_024199005.1 Opacimonas viscosa | reverse complement strand
ATTGGCGTTTTACGTCGATACCATGGGCATGAAATTGCTGCGCAAAAGCGTAAACGAAGAATACGAATACACACTGGCTTTCGTGGGCTATGCCGACGAGTCAGAACAAGCCGTACTGGAGTTAACCTATAACTGGGGCGATAACGAGTACGATATGGGTACTGCGTATGGTCACGTTGCGTTTGCAGTTGACGATATTTATGCTTTTTGCGAGCAATTAGAAGCGAAAGGCGCAGATGTGTATCGCAAGCCAGGGC
>NZ_JANATA010000215.1 GCF_024199005.1 Opacimonas viscosa | reverse complement strand
CGGTTACGCAACTAGCATCAGGAAGTCGTATAGAAACCGCAGATGCCGACTATGCCGGTAGTTCCGATGCGGTACTAACCGACGCCGCTGGTCCTGCCACCATGACGTTCAAAATTGACAACACTGGCGACAGTTTTACCGTGAGTGTGACTCAAAATATGACGCTGGCACAGTTGCGTGAGGCAATCAACGACCACAGCGACAACTTCGGTGTGAACGCTAACATCATTGACACAGGCACCGCCGCCGGTGGAGCA
>NZ_JANATA010000214.1 GCF_024199005.1 Opacimonas viscosa | reverse complement strand
TCCCTCCCTGCTCACTAAGGATCCTGCGGATCCAAATCGTTCACAGCGACCGATGCCACCATTGGTGGGGGGTTGTTTTCATATCGTGGTCACGAAACATAAGATAACGTACTGAGATGTTTGGCCTGTGGTGAATATGCCTGCATAGGGTGAGTTATCCATACCCTAGGGCTAACTCGTCTTAGCAAACAATTATCAATATTAGTCATACCCTATTAGATGGCGTCATCCCTCCCTGCTCACTAAGGATCCTGCGG
>NZ_JANATA010000213.1 GCF_024199005.1 Opacimonas viscosa | reverse complement strand
CCAGAACCCTACACTTAAAACCTTGTTATTCCGCTATCGAGCAAGGAACTACCCGAATACACTGACTTTCGAAGAAAGTCAGAAGTGGCAGCGACACCGGCAGTTCCGCTTAACCGACCCGACCTCACCAGCCAGTATCACGCTGGAGCAGTATTTATTTACACTTGAACAACTTGCGCAGCAGCACGCCGAAAACGCGGATTATAAGGCCATCCTGAAAGCCCTGTATGCCTACGCACAAAACTTGTGATTTCGTCA
>NZ_JANATA010000212.1 GCF_024199005.1 Opacimonas viscosa | reverse complement strand
AGTCTGCGGGTCATTTCTTCGAGCCGTGCCGCCACGTTGTCCGCAGTCCCGATCACCGCATATTCCAGCCGGTTTGCACCGATATCCCCCAGCACGGTCTCGCCATAGTGAATGCCGATACCGGCGCAGATTTCCGGCTCTCCCCGGCGGCGCCGGTCGCGGTTCCAATCCGCCAGCGCCTCTTGCATCGCAATGGCACAGGCCAGCGTATCGGTGGCATCCTGCGGTCCAGCCATCGGGGTGCCAAAGGTCGCCATC
>NZ_JANATA010000211.1 GCF_024199005.1 Opacimonas viscosa | reverse complement strand
AAAAAGAGGTTCTAAAAAATGGCGCTAGTCTACCACATGAACGCTTTTACGCAGTCGCGAATTCCAATTAAATATGATTTACTTCAATGACAAAGGTATTTTTCCTAAGAGCCATCCGTCGTGAGTAAGTGTTATCCCTCCGCCTAAAGGATGAATTCTTTTGCTTCATCTTATCAACTGGTCAATAACGAAACTGCCAAACAGAGCTTTGCTATACTTAAATAAGTAAGGAAAAGCGCGACATTGCCGATATCTCAA
>NZ_JANATA010000210.1 GCF_024199005.1 Opacimonas viscosa | reverse complement strand
CCATTTTTATATCTCGGTCAGGAAAGCCAGCGGGCACTATTTCGCCAAACAAACGTCTTCCTTCTCCCGCCATATACTGAGCTGTTGCAATGACGACACCAACTTCCCCTATGGATTCTGTCAGTGGTTTTCCCATTTCTTTTGTCATCACTTGAGCTAGCTCTTCTTTTCTGTCTTCAAAAAGCAAAGCTGCTTTTGTTAAAAATGCTGCACGTTCAGGAATAGATGTATTTTTCCAGTGGCTGTAGGCTTTACTAG
>NZ_JANATA010000209.1 GCF_024199005.1 Opacimonas viscosa | reverse complement strand
AGACGGACTAACGCCTAAGGGAAATAAGGTCACCACCATCAGCAAAAACATCAGAGGTTGCACTAATTCTGCTTTTTGCTTGAACGCAACCTGCATGTCGCGCTTAAAAATTCCTTGGTACAGTGACATTAAAAGCGGTACTCCAAATCGAATACACGGTGTTCCCCTGCAGTTTCTGATAGGTGTTGATGCGAAGTAGTAATGATGAGACCGCCGCGACCAACGTGCTCTTTCATACTTTTTTCAAGCATGTGAACC
>NZ_JANATA010000020.1 GCF_024199005.1 Opacimonas viscosa | reverse complement strand
CAAATTAACTATAGTGGTTAAATTTTAAACGCGACAGGTAGTCTGACAGAGAGGGCATATGAACGAATTGAAATTCTGGTAGCTTCACTGCCAATTAACTCATTAATATATTTTTGAAGAGGTGATATTTCGCCAGTCGTGGACTTTATCTTTGACCAAGGAACTTTGATATTAAACAGTGCAAAAGGTAATTCTTTGAATATTTTCTTACTAGTTGAAGCAATCCAACTCCAAATTCTAAAATATTCTTGAGAAACATTTTTTTCAATAGATATCATCTCGACACATAGGGAGTGTAGCTTTTCGGAACTGATAACTTCAGAAGGTACAAGAGGCTGATTAAGCTTGCCACACAATATATGCTCTCTGCCGAGAAGTGCGCTCCAAGCCCTAACTACAGCGCCTAGACCTTTAGCAGCATCACTAGAGCTATATTTTAAAACTTGAACCCTCTGATATATTAGGATCTTAAAAAATAAAATGAGTGGATAATTGCTATTGTCTGGAAGCATCATTTTCCCCCAGTTGATATAGCTTCCGACTCTATCAGTACCCCATATATCATCTGAAAAATTAACACCACCAAACCTAGTCATGGGGTACTGCTCATATTTTTCTTCAATTGATTTGATCGCTTTCCATTGATTAATACCAATTAACGCTTTCTCTTCATTGTCTATGGAAGTATAAAATGATGATCTTGAGTAAATATCTTCTGCTAAATTTTGCATTATTTAATCTCTACGATGTTAATTTTTGGATGGACAATTGGTGGCAGAAGGTGTGTTTCTGGGTCTTCCCATGCCCGTACAGCTTGATTGAAAGCTAAGCTATGCTTTTCTTGCCCATTATTAGATTTGCTTTTAAATCGCTCGATGACTTCCCTTGCAAGGTTATGTTTTACTTCATAATGGGAGCTGTATAGTTCTGGGCTGTTTTTCAACAGTTGCTCGTATTGAAAGCACCTATAAATTATTCTTGGAATGTGTTCTTCATAGACAACAGCTCTAGAACAACCTAAACACATATCAAACTGATTGCAGTATTCTGTATTATAGCTTTCGTTATGATCAGGATTGTATGGGTCCGAACAATCACATAAATAGCGTTGCTCTCTTTCTCCGCTGGGTGTTTCGCCATTTGTTTTAAGTTGAGCTGCAATTTTCTGGTAGTTTTCGATGAACTTTAGTTGAAGACCAACTATGGCACTGGTAAGCATACCTTCTGTTTTACTTGATTGAAGTAAATAGGTAAGAGGAATAGTGTTTCTTAGATCTTCTCCTATTGCTTTAATCAAATCATCTTTAGTATTGATGCCTTCGAGATATTCAATAAGAATTTCACCTGACCATACCTTTCTAAACCTACTTGTCTCAAATTCATTTAGTAATGTGCCATTCTCATCTTTTAAGTAACAGTTGATCCGAAAATTTTCTCCGTATGCAATGCATGATGACCGAAATTCATCAGCATTTCCTATAAAGAGTTCCCTATTGGGGTTCGATTTTGCTTTTGCTTTTTCAAATAGCTCTAAATATTCATACAGAACAGAATTAGTTGGGATTTCAATACTTTCCTCTTGTGCTCCACCTTGGTTCACATGTCCTCTTACTTTTTTGCCTGTTAGCAAACAAGACGGTTCAGTAGCAAACGGTGCATACATTTTTAAAACTGATATGTTGTTTACATATGCTGGAATATTTAATGCGACTTCGCGGTTTCTTCCTGACTCACAGAGCAGAAGAAGCATAATTAAGTAGTCGAAGTGAGTAGTAAATCCTAATAAGAGATTATGTATACCTTTGTGTCTGCCGCTAAAAATGTAACTTTTATCGTCTGGTTTCCCATAAAATATCCAATTGCAACAATACTTATTTGCTATTCTGTTTTTATAATCATCAAGTGATTCATGCCAGTTTTTAACTTCAGACCAATTTCGAAAAGGCCGATTCAAAAGTTGGTGTATTTTTATAAAAGCTTTTTTTTCTCCAAAATATTTAATTCCATCTCTAGCCCCTTTATTATTAGCTATCGCAATTGGAAGTACGTTGTTTAATAAATAAGATACATCAGGGTTTTCTTTCAAATCTAATGGCAAACTGTTGTAGGCTTTTTCATATTCGAAGGCCAATATATCTTTAGATAAGCTCGATATATCATAGTTGTGTCGATGTTCGTTAATCAGTAAGCTATGCGCACTTTCAATCCTGACATAAGCTAATAACTCCATCTCAAAAGCTATCTCATGAGACTCAGCAGTATTATTGATTATTAATTCACGATACCTTTTTAATCCCTCACGGGTAAATAAGTCAGGTTCATCAAATCCATACAGTAGCTCATCTGCTCTATTTGTAACTTCCTTTATTTCTGACAGACATGCATTAACATATGCATAAATCTGAAACATCACATAATCGCTATAGTCATGAGTCAATTTACTTTTCTTTATGCGATCTTCCGCTGAAAGGCTTTCCTTAGGTTTATCTAAAGCATTGGTAATAATATATGAATGAATCGAAGCTTTTACGCTGTCCGATATTAGTGGAATTAACTTAATCGCATTTTTAAGCTGTTTCGATATCGCAACAATTCTCTCTCTAGAAAGTTTACTGTCTAATTTAGCTTGAAGAATACTGTCATAATCATTGAGTGAAAATTCGATCAGTGTGACATTGTTTTGAGTGAGATAAACAGACAACCATTCGTATGCATAAAACTTATTATAATTATTAAAGTTACCTTCTCGATAGTCCTTCAACAGCACACGAAGTAAAACAGCAGCGTCCTTAGAAGAGAAATGATAATGTTCATGAAACCAGTTTAGCGATTTCTTCCCCTTTCTTAGCTTTACAGGAATAGCGTTAATATTGATCTTCTCTTTATGATCAAGAATCAAAATAGTGTTTTGATTTTGATAACCTGTTATCGGCAGTTCAAAGTTTTCTTCAGGTAGCACCAAGATTGGTAATCCATCATCTGATAGATTTGAAACGATACCGTTATATACGATGGCTTCTTTCTTTTCTTGAAATGCTTCTTTAACATCTGTTTTAGAAAAAAGATTCTTTCTTCCCACCACAAAAACTCAACAGTTAATCAAAATTACATTGAATTATAGTTTACAAATGCACTTTTTCAACAGATAAAATATAACAGTTAATCAGTAATAACATTTTGTCCTACAGAACTTGAAGATATGCAAAATATCTACCCAGAACTAAAAGCACTAGGTGTTGAAGTATACGCAGTATCAACAGATTCTCATTTCGTACACAAAGCGTGGCATGAAGCTTCTGAAGCAATCAGCAAAGTAACTTATCCGATGTTAGGTGATACGACTGGTGCGATTACTCGTGGTTTCGATATTATGATTGAAGAAGCTGGTCAAGCATTACGTGGTACTTTCTTAGTAAACCCTGAAGGTGTTATCAAAGTTGCAGAGATTCATGATTTGGGTATTGGTCGTTCTGCTAAAGATATGTTGCGTAAAGTTAAAGCTGCTCAGTATGTAGCGAATAACGATGGTGAAGTATGTCCAGCTGCTTGGGAAGAAGGCGAAAAGACACTTGCTCCAAGCTTAGACTTAGTTGGTAAAATCTAAGCCAAACGTTAATTTAGGTATTGCAGAGTGATTTAACACATTCTCCATGCCTTAAGAATAAAGGGCTAGGTCACTAGCCCTTATATTCCCAAGTAAAATATGAATTTTTGATGATGCCTAATGGCGTTCATCTCGTTCAGTGCATCTGTAAAAAAGGAAATCGCTCATGATTACTCAAGATATTATTAACGCATTAACTCAGTACACACAGAATATGAATGCGCCTCTTCAATTTGTTTTACAAAAGGGTGAACATAGCAAGCGTGCTGAACTGTTAGATTTTTTAAATAAATTCGCGACAGCTTCTGATTTGATATCAGTAAAAGAGGCTGAACGTCCAGAGTTACGTAGTCCTATTTCATTTACTTTGTTGGTGAATAACGAACCAACGGGTGTTATCTTCTCGGGGATCCCAAGTGGACACGAGTTTAATTCTTTAGTCCTTGCGGTACTGCATGCAACAGGTACAGAAATCAAATTAGATAAGACCATTCAGGATATGGTCAAACGAGTAACTCAGCCGTTAAATTTCACCGTATATGTGAGTTTGAGCTGCCACAACTGTCCTGATGTTGTTCAGGCATTAAATCAATTCGCATTGCTTAATCCGTTGATCACTACAGAAATGATCGATGGCGGTTTATTCCCTAAATTAATTGAAGAAAACAACATCCAAGGCGTACCCAGTGTTTATTTGGATGGTGAAATTTTTGCAAACGGCAAGATTGATACCGCCCAATTGGTTGAAAAGTTAATGGCAGTAGCACCAGAAACCAAGAAAGTTGATCCTTTAGCTGCCCAATTACCCGTTCAGGATGTCACTGTTTTAGGTGGAGGACCAGCAGGTGTCAGTGCAGCAATATATGCAGCACGTAAGGGCTTAAAAGTTACTGTCATTGCTGATCGTTTTGGTGGACAAGTAAAGGACACCATGGGAATTGAAAACCTTATTTCGGTATCCAGTACGACAGGCCCAGAATTAACTGGGGCAATGATGACGCATCTAAATGATTATGAAGTGACGTTGAAAGAGCACTTACGTGTTGAAAAAATCGAACAAGGTGATATCAAGTCATTAACCTTATCCTCCGGTGAAGTGATCAAATCAAAATCTATCATCGTCGCGACAGGGGCAAAATGGAGAGAATTAGGTGTACCAGGTGAGAAAGAAAACATTGGTAATGGTGTTGCATATTGTCCGCATTGTGATGGCCCATTCTACAAAGGTAAGGATGTAGCTGTCATCGGCGGTGGTAATTCTGGTGTGGAAGCTGCGCTAGATTTAGCCGGTATTGTAAAATCAGTGACGGTTTATGAATTTGCTCCAGATTTAAAAGCTGACCAAGTCTTGATTGATCAAGCAACTAAGCGAGATAACATTAGCATCGTAAAAAATGCTGCTACTAAGCAAATTATTGCGACGGATGGCAAAGTTTCTGCCATTGAGTTTGAAGATAGAGCAACTGGCGAGATTAAACAGCAAGCACTAGAAGGTATCTTTGTACAAATCGGGTTAGTACCAAACTCACAAATTCTGAAAGATGTCGTAGAATTAACTCCTTGGGGTGAAGTCGTCATTAATGAAAAAGGTGAAACGTCTGCTCCTGGTATATTTGCTTGTGGTGATGTGACAACCGTTCCTTACAAACAAATAATTATTGCGATGGGGGAAGGTTCAAAAGCTAGCTTAGCCGCCTTTGACTATCTCCTAAAATTAGATTAATTGATTCACGAACTAGATGCTTTGGGGAAGTCATCTAGTTAATACTCTAAGTGTTCTCCTTTTCCCCATTTTGACCTGGTCTAATTTTCTTAGACCAGGTCTTTTTTTCTGTTTTCCTAGCATGCTAAACCTTTTCTTGTTCTAGGCGCTCGGTTTATAACACTTTCCGGAACTCAGGCCTACCACCACAGCACTATTGGCATAAATCACGTTTCCATATAGAATACAAACAAATTTTTTTGGAGTATTTTTATGGCAATGTATGTAGTGGGTCACAAGATCCCTGATTCAGATTCGATTTGTGGTGCGTTAGCGATCGCATATTTGAAAAATCAAATTGGTGAAGAAGCTATCCCGACTCGTTTAGGTGATGTTTCACCGGAAACCCAATTCATTTTAGATAAGTTTGGCTTTACTGCACCAGAGTTGAAAATGAGCTATGCGGGTGAAGAAGTATATATTGTTGATCATACTGAAAAAACACAGGCCCCAGATGATATTGACGAAGCTACGGTTGTCGGTGTTGTTGACCATCACAAATTAGGTGACTTAACGACTTCGACACCTCTAGAGTGTTGGATCCGTCCAGTTGGTTGTAGTAATACTATCGTTAAGATGATGTATGATTTTTACAATGTAGACATTCCACCTGCTTATGCAGGTATTATGATGTGCGCGATTCTATCTGATACTGTTATTTTTAAATCACCGACCTGTACTACTGCTGATATTAAATGTGTTGAAGCATTGGCAGAAATTGCGGGAATTGAAGATTATAAAGCACTTGGTATGGAAATGTTCAAGGTGAAATCTGCGGTTCAAGGAACACCTACTCGTGACTTAGTTATGCGTGATTTTAAAGATTTTGATATGCACGGTAACTTAGTGGGCATTGGTCAGTTAGAAGTGATCGATTTATCTGTTTTTGACGAGATTAAGGCAGATTTAGCTGCTGATATTATCAAGTTAAAAGAAGAAGGTAAGCGTCATTCTGTTATGCTGTTATTGACCGACATTATGAAAGAAGGTTCTTTAATGTTAATCGCTTCGGATAATGAAACAATTATCGCAGACGCATATGGTGTTACAGTAGAAAATAACGAAGTATGGTTAGACGGCGTTTTAAGTCGTAAGAAGCAAGTTGTTCCTCCACTACAAGATGGATTTGCGAACGCTTAAAAGCACTTACTTAGATAAAATAAAAAGGGTTTGGAGTTTTCTCCAAACCCTTTTTTAGTAATGTAGCCTGCTTTTTTAACTCAGCTCAATACTCACTGGGCAATGGTCAGAACCAAATAAGTCATTATGAATTTCAGCGTCAGCTATTCGCCCACTGAGGCTAGCTGACGTTAAAAAGTAATCGATCCGCCAACCAACATTCTTTTCTCTTGCGCCAGCACGGTAACTCCACCATGAATATTTAACCTCCTCAGGCTTTTTAAAACGGAACGTATCAATAAATCCGGCTGCTGTGAAATTATCAATCGCATCGATTTCAGCCTGCATGTATCCAGGACTTTTATTGTAGTTTGGTTTTGGACGAGCTAAATCTATATCCCTGTGGGCAACGTTTAAATCGCCACAGATAATAACCGGTTTGGTTTTTTCTAATTCTTGTACAAAGGCTAAGAATGCGACATCCCAAGTCACGCGATAGTCCAAACGTTTTAGACCACTCGATGAATTAGGGGTATAAACCGTCACTAAATAAAAATCATCGTACTGCGCAGTAATGACTCGACCTTCTTGATCGTGTTCTTCGATTCCGATGTCATACGTTACACTAATAGGCTCTTGACGAGAGATAATGGCTGTACCGGAGTACCCTTTTTTGACAGCTTCGTTTGCGTAAATGTGGTAGCCCTCAACGTCTGCCAATGCTTCTTTCACTTGTTCTACTTGCGCTTTGGTTTCTTGCAAACACAATACATCTGCATCCAAAGAGGCAAATGAACTAAGAAAATCTTTTTTTACTATGGCACGCACGCCATTTACATTCCACGAAACGAGTTTCATATCTGACTCCGGTAAGTAGTATACGCATTAATTTTTAGATGATCATACCATCCAACCTTGCTCGCTGTGCATCTTTTTGATGGGAATGTTGAAATGTTTTCTTACGTTTTTGTCATTGCCTTTTTGTGTGCAGGTTTTATTGTGTTAATCGAAATATTTTTAGCAAAGTGAGTTCTCGAGCATCGTCATAGATGTTTGAATATTGAACACCATTACTTATTTGTTATATGTGTATTTTGTAGCACATGTGAACTAAACAGACTTATTAGAAAGTCTGTAGATAAGCGTCTGACGATAAAGATGCAAGAAAAGGAGCGACAAATGAAGAATAATATCCCTACAAGATGGAAGTTAGCCTCTGTATCAGCCTTAGTGATTAGCTTACTGGGCTTGAGTGCATGTAGTCAAACGCCTACGGCAGTAACCACCCAAACTTCTTTGGTTCCAGAAACGCTTGTGACGAGTCCAAACGATGACCGTGAATATGCAACAATGACCCTGCCAAATGGTATTAATGTCATTTTAGTATCGGATGAAAGCGTCGAAAAATCTGCTGCAGCGTTAAGTGTAGGGGTGGGTTTGTTACAAGACCCGATGACCCAACAAGGTATGGCACATTACTTAGAACACATGTTGTTCCTGGGAACTGAAAAATTCCCTGATACGAATGAGTATACAGAGTTTATGACGCAAAATGGTGGCCAACATAACGCTTATACATGGTTAGATATTACCAATTACATGTTCAAGATTAACAACGATGCATTCCCTGAGGCATTAGATCGTTTTTCTGATTTTTTCAAAGCCCCAAAACTTTATCCTGAATATACAGAAAAAGAAATTAATGCAGTCAATGCTGAATGGTCAATGCGTCGAGAGATGGATTTTTTTGGTCAATTTAAACTTGCCCGAAAGATGATGGGAGAACATCCGGCAAATCGTTTTCTAATCGGTAATTTAGAAACTCTTGGCGATAAAGAAAACAGTAAACTGCACCCTGAAACAGTAGCCTTTTTTGAGCAATATTATTCTGCGAATATTATGAATGTCGCGATGATCGCCAATCGTCCCCTAGCTGAAATGAAAATGTTAGCGACCAATTACTTTGCCGATATTCCCAATAAAAACATTCCTGATCCCGATGTGACAGATACACTCGATTTATCACAAGTAGGGGGGAAACGCGTACATTATGCGCCCAACCAAGACGTCAAACAGTTGAACTTAGATTTTACTATTCGCAACAACATGGCTGATTTTGCTGTGAAGCCAAATCAATATCTAGCCTACTTGTTATATTCTGAGATGCCAGGTACACCAGCCCAACTCTTGCGTGATAAAGGTTGGGTTTCATCATTTACCGCAGGAGCAGCACCTAACCAGTATGGTAACTATGGCACTTTTTACGTCAACATAGAGTTAACGGATTTAGGGATGCAGCACCGTGAAGAAATTGTGGCGCTGGTGATGCAGTATATCGATTTGATCCGCGAAGAAGGCGTTGATCAAAAATACTTTAACGAGATCCGTACATCCTTACAAAATCAATTCACTTTTTTAGAAAAAGGGGATGAGTTCGGGTATGTTTCAAACTTAGCAGCGGCTATGCAAGATTACCCTCTTACTAATGCCATTAATGCTGGCTTTACTTATGCAGAATTTGATGAACAGGCGATAAATAATGTACTCGCACAGTTAACTCCTGAGACATTGAAGGTTTGGTATATTAGCCAACAAGAAAAAACCGATAGTCAATTACATTTTTATGATGGTAAGTATCGCATTGTAGATATTACGGATGCCGAGATAGCAACTTGGCAGCAGCCAAGTGAAATTGCAATGAATTTGCCAAAGGTTAATACCTTATTACCAGAGAATTTTAAGGTATTTGATTTGCCGGATGAGCTGAAAGCCCAACCCAAGATTGTGTTTGACGAAGCGGGCATCAAAGTCTGGCAATTTGCGAGTCAAGACTTCCCTGACCAGCCTAAAGGTTTAGCTAAAATCTATGTGAACAACCCTGATAACCTCAGCAATATCAAAAATGAAGTTCTGCTATCTATATGGGCTGATTTGTATGATTTACAGACGGCTGCTTTGGCAACTGAAGCCAGTATTGCTGGCATGAATATGAGCTTTTCTGCCCTAAATGGTTTTGAGTTAACGCTAAACGGTTTTACAGATAAACAAGCTGCATTGCTGGAAAATGCACTAACCGCACTGGAGATTGATATCACCGAACAAGGGTTTGCCCAGGCTGTTGACCGCTATGTTCGTAATATTACCAATGCAGGTAAAGCGTTTCCGATTAATCAAGTCATCAATAAATATCGAGAGCTCGTTCGTTCGGGAGTTTACAGCGAGGAGGATCTTATTGCGACGGCACAAAGCTTAACTGTGAGTGATTTACAACAAGTACTGCAAAGTACATTAGCCAATAACCAAGTGCGGATTTTTGCTTTTGGTAATTATGCTCAGGCTGATGTCCAAGCTATGGTTGCAAAATTACGCGCTATCCTACCAGAACAGCGGACTGTGACAGAGTATGCGCGCAGTGGACGTTGGGCTCCTCAAACAGGTGAGGTTCTCGTGTATCAAAAAGATATAGACGTGGCTGATGTCGCCCTGATTGATATGCATGTGCATCCACAAAAAGGAGTGGCCCAGCGAGCTCAAGGGTTAATTTTACAAAGCCATTTCAGAACAGTTGCATTTGATAAGCTACGTACCGAAGAGCAGTTAGCATATGCAGTAGGTGGTTTTGCACCCGCTATCGATGATTACACTGGCTTAGGTTTATATATTCAAACTCCAGTCAAAGGACCGGCTGACATGCAAGCGCGTTTTGCGGCATTTAAAACAGAGTATGCTAAAGCGTTAGCTGAAATGACGCCTGAGTTGTTTGGCCAACTAAAAAATGCAGCATTAGTGAGCTTAAAAGAGCAACCTAAAAATCTTTCTGATGAAGTGGGGCCATTTATTGCTGATTGGTACCAAGAAAAATTCTCATTTGATACCCAGGACAAGTTAATCGCTGCAGTGGAAAAAGTCACTTTAGATGACATCAAAGACTTCTATCAACAAACGATGTTAAATCCAACGGCCGCTCGCTTGAATATTCAGCTACGTGGCACTAAGTTTGTTGATAAAGCGTTTGCTGATTTGCCTAATCAGACCTTAATCACTGATGTTTCCGAGCTAAAAGCAATCATGCAATATCAATAAAATACCAAGGGTTTTTGATGAACGATTTAGGATTGACTGCACAGCAAGCTAAATATTGTACGACTCACATCCATGAGCAAGTGTTGACTATTACCATGAACACACCAGCCAAATTAAATGGCTGGACCTTGCCTATGATGGAATCATTTCGTGCGGCATTTAGCAAAGCTGCTGATAATGATCATGTTCATGCGATTATTTTTACAGGTACTGGCCCTTATTTTTCTGCTGGTGTGAATTTATCAAGTACGATCAAACTGATGGCTCCAAAACGACTCAAAGCTCTCATCACCGAGATGAATCAAGCGTTGTTTGATATGTTTTTGGCCATCCCAAAACCGATTTTGGTTGCGATAAACGGACCTGCCATCGGGGCTAGTGTGACTTCTGCCACCTTGTGCAATCACATTATTGCCTCATCCAATGCAACATTTTTATTGCCGTTTGCACGTTTAGGTGTGCCTCCAGAAGGGTGCTCATCGGTTCATCTACCCAAATTAATTGGTGCCGATAATGCTGAGCGCATGATGGGGCCTGAAGGGTGGGTACCTACTGCCCAAGAAGCGGTTCAGATAGGGTTGATTCAAGGCATCAGTAAGCCTGAGCAATTACTTGCTGACGCACAAGCCATTGCCAAAGAATGGGTCAGAAATGGCACTCCCCGAGCGTTTATGGCTGGTAGTGAAAAGGCAGAACTATTAGCGGCTAATCAAGCAGAATCGATTGCGCTAGGGAATGCTTTCCTAGCGACGCCTTTTTTAAATGGGCAAGCCAAGTTCCTATGGTCAAAAAAGAAATATATGCCGGCGTTGACTTTCTACCTCTTGGTTGTAACCAGGCCTATTTGGAAATACTTTTTATAGGACTATTGTCGACAATCCTAGTTAATTCACTTGAGTTTTTACATTACAAGACGTATATTGTCGACAATGTAATCAGTCGAGTGAATGATGAGTTTAGTATTCCCAATGGCAGTAACGTCTGCTGACAAGACGTTTTACCAGTTGCGCCAAGATATCGTTGAAGGTCTTATCCCTGCAGGTAGTAAACTCAGTGAAACAGAGTTGTCGACAAAATACGCTGTCAGCCGAGCAGTTATTCGTGAAGCAATCAATCGGTTAACCTCCTGTCATATTGTTGAGCGCAAAGCTAACATCGGAGCACGAGTTGTTGAGTTAACTCCTGAAGGCTTGATTGAACTGTATCAAGTGCGTGAATCTCTAGAGGGGATGGCTGCAAGGCTCGCTGCTAAAAACATGACAGAGCTAGAGATTAAGGATTTAATGGCTTTACTCGATACCCACTTTACGACGGTCGAGTCAGAAAAAACCTATTACCAAGAAGCCGGTGATGTGGATTTTCATTACCGCATTATAATGGGTAGTAAAAATACCCAATTAATCACATTATTAACCGAAGGCATTTATCACTTAGTGCGCATGTATCGTGTGCAGCTTGGTATGGCTGGGCCTCGGGTAACAACTGCTTTTGCTGAGCATACCAATATTGCTCAAGCAATCCAAAACCGTGATGAAGAATTAGCAGAAATGTTGATGCGTCGTCACATCTTATATTCGAAAAATAATATCGAAAACAAACTTCTTACCCCTACAGACACCACAAGGAAATCTTTATGAGTCCAGGTAAAAAATTCCGCGCAGCATTGGCTGCGAACAAACCTTTACAGGTCGTTGGTACGATCAACGCGTATTCAGCGATGATGGCAAAACAAATCGGTCACCAAGCTATTTATCTTTCGGGTGGCGGTGTTGCCAATGCATCTTATGGTTTACCTGATCTCGGTATGACGTCACTAAATGATGTGATTGTGGATGTACAGCGCATTACCTCTGCGTGTGATTTACCGTTGCTTGTCGATATCGATACTGGTTGGGGTGGTGCATTTAATATTGCTAAAACCATCCGTGATATGGAAAAAGCGGGTGCTGCCGCAGTACACATGGAAGACCAAGTCGCGCAAAAACGTTGTGGTCATCGCCCCAATAAAGAAATTGTTTCAACTGCTGAGATGGTCGATCGCATCAAGGCCGCAGTAGATGCCCGTACTGACCCAGACTTCTTTATCATGGCACGTACCGACGCATTTGCTCAAGAAGGCCTCGAAGCAGCTATAGAACGAGCTAAAGCATATGTTGCAGCTGGAGCGGATGGGATTTTTGCAGAAGCAGTCAAGACTGAAGAACATTACCGTGCATTTAGCGCAGCTTTAGATGTCCCCATTTTGGCGAATATCACTGAATTTGGTCAAACGGAACTCTGGAATCGTGAGCAGTTAGGCGAGTGGGGAGCAGCGATGGTTCTTTATCCTTTATCTGCTTTTCGTGCAATGAATAAAGCCGCTGAAAATGTCTATCGTCATATTCTCGATGACGGTGACCAAAAAGCGGTTGTCGATACCATGCAAACACGTATGGATTTGTATGACTATCTGGGTTATCACGACTATGAACAAAAGCTTGATGCATTATTTGCAGAAGGTAAAAACAAATAAAACGGATATTTACCTTACATCTAAGGATGCATAATCAAGGTAGAGAATCATAAAATTTCGAGTTAGTCCCATTAAGGGTTAACTCACCCTACAAAGAGAGAAAAAAATGGCTGATAAAAAATTAAGTGGTGCAGGTTTACGTGGTCAATCTGCAGGTGAAACCAAATTATGTACAGTAGGTAAATCAGGTAGTGGTTTAACTTACTGTGGTTATGATGTATCTGATTTAGCAGACAATGCTACCTTTGAAGAAGTTGCCTACTTACTATTTAATGGTGAGTTACCTAACCAAGCACAATTAGATGCTTATATCGCTGAATTAAAAGGCATGCGAGATTTACCAGAAGACTTGAAATCGGTTTTAAAATTAATTCCAAAAGATGCCCACCCTATGGATGTCATGCGAACAGGTGCTAGCTTCCTGGGGAATTTAGAACCAGAAGTCGATTTTGCTGATCAGAATCGTGCTGCAAATCGTTTATTAGCGGCATTTCCTGCGATTATGACTTACTGGTATCGCTATTCGCATGAAGGAGTCGAAATTGCCTGCACCACTGAAGAAGATTCTATCGGAGGGCATTTCCTAGCGTTATTAACGGGGAAAACGCCGTCTGAATTACACCGTAAGGTGATGGACGTATCCTTGATTTTATATGCTGAGCATGAATTTAATGCCTCTACGTTTACGGCGCGCGTGTGTGCTTCTACCTTGTCAGATCTGTTTTCTTGTATCACGGGGGCAATTGGTTCTTTACGTGGTCCATTACACGGTGGTGCGAATGAAGCCGCGATGGAAATGATTCAGAAATTCAGCTCTCCAGAAGATGCCAAAATACAAATGGCAGGCATGTTAGAGCGCAAAGAAAAGATCATGGGCTTTGGTCACGCAATTTATCGTGAATCCGATCCACGTAACGTAATCATCAAAAAATGGTCTAAATTGTTATCCGAAGAATACGGTGATAGTAGTTTGTATGATATCTCTGTGGCATGTGAAGAATATATGTGGGATACCAAAAAATTATTCTGTAACGCCGATTTCTTCCATGCTTCTGCATACTTCTTTATGGGTATACCCACAAAATTATTTACCCCGATATTTGTTTGCTCCCGTCTTACTGGTTGGGCTGCACACGTGATGGAACAGCGTGATAATAATCGGATTATTCGTCCAAGTGCTGATTATACTGGCAGTGAACCGCGTTCAGTTAACCCAATTGCAGAGCGTGGCTAAGATGAACACCGAGTATAAAAAATTATTAAATGACAGCACAATTGAGTACTTTGATACTGAAGCTGCAGTCAATGCGATTGAACCTAGCGCTTATGCTAAGCTCCCTTACACTTCAAAGGTATTAGCGGAAAACTTGGTGCGCAAATGTTCTCCTGAAAATCTTCAGGTTTCTTTGGAACAGTTGATTTACCGCAAACGTGAAAAAGACTTTCCGTGGTTTCCTGCTCGCGTCGTCTGTCATGATATTCTTGGCCAAACGGCACTTGTCGATTTAGCGGGTTTACGGGATGCGATTGCTGAAAAAGGTGGTGACCCCTCGAAAGTAAACCCAGTCGTTCCAACACAGTTAATCGTAGATCACTCTTTGGCTGTCGAGCATGGTGGTTACGACCCTGAAGCGTTTGAGAAAAACCGAGCGATTGAAGAGCGCCGTAATGAAGACCGTTTCCATTTTATTAACTGGACCAAAACAGCGTTCAAAAATGTAGATGTCATCCCACCCGGCAACGGAATCATGCACCAGATTAATTTGGAAAAAATGTCGCCGGTGGTGCAGTTACGCGATAATGTTGCGTTTCCAGATACCTGCGTGGGGACAGATTCACACACACCACATACCGATGCCCTTGGTGTTATTTCGATTGGTGTTGGTGGTCTAGAAGCAGAAAACGTGATGTTAGGTCGTGCTTCCTATATGCGTTTACCTGATATTGTCGGGGTTGAATTTACTGGTAAGCCTCAACCGGGAATTACTTCCACAGATATCGTCTTAGCATTAACTCAATTCTTACGTCAAGAACGTGTTGTCGGCGCTTATTTAGAATTCTTTGGTGAAGGGACAAAACATCTATCGTTAGGCGATCGTGCCACGATCTCTAATATGACACCTGAGTACGGTGCCACTGCAGCGATGTTTTATATTGATGAACAAACCATCGATTATTTAACATTGACTGGCCGAGAACCGGAACAAGTTAAGTTAGTTGAAGAGTATGCGAAAACCGTTGGTTTATGGGCTGATAGCATGGTTGACGCAGAATATGAACGTATTTTATCTTTTGACTTATCGGCAGTCGAAATGAACATGGCTGGACCATCTAACCCTCACGCTAAATTACCTGTGCGTGAATTAGCACAGCGCGGTATTGCTAAAGCCTATGAGAAAACAGAAGGGCAAATGCCTGATGGGGCCGTTATCATTGCCGCAATCACTAGCTGTACCAACACTTCAAATCCGCGTAATGTCATTATGGCTGGTATGTTAGCGAAAAAAGCCAATGAGCTAGGCTTAGTCCGTCAACCTTGGGTCAAATCATCATTGGCACCAGGCTCTAAAGTCGTAAAAATGTACTTAGAAGAAGCAGGACTTTTACCTGAATTAGAAAAACTTGGCTTTGGTATTGTGGCTTACGCATGTACATCTTGTAATGGTATGTCGGGTGCTTTAGATCCTGCAATCCAACAAGAAATTATCGACCGCGATTTGTATGCAACAGCTGTTTTGTCTGGTAACCGTAATTTTGATGGTCGTATTCACCCTTATGCATCTCAGGCTTTCCTAGCATCACCGCCATTGGTTGTGGCTTATGCAATTGCCGGTTCAATGCGTTTTGATATTGAAAAAGATGCTTTAGGTACGGATAAAGAAGGTAACCCTGTTTATTTGAAGGATATTTGGCCAGACGATGCTGAAGTAGAAGCCGTCATCAAAGCTAGTGTTAAACCTGATATGTTCAAGCAGGTCTACACGCCTATGTTTGATTTAACCGTCGATTATGGCGCGGATAATAATCCGTTATATGACTGGCGCGAAATGTCGACTTATATTCGTCGACCACCGTATTGGGAAGGTGCTTTAGCGGCTCCTAGAACGATGCAGAACATGCGTCCTCTAGCCGTACTTGGGGATAATATTACGACTGACCATTTATCACCATCTAACGCGATTATGCCAAGCAGTGCCGCAGGTGAATATCTAGCTAAAATGAAATTGCCAGAAGAAGATTTCAATTCCTATGCAACGCACCGTGGCGACCACTTAACCACACAGCGTGCAACGTTTGCCAACCCCAAATTACTCAATGAAATGGTACGCGATGCCCAAGGTAATATTCAGCAAGGCTCACTAGCTCGTCTAGAGCCAGAAGGAAAAGTGGATCGCATGTGGGAAGTGATTGAAACATATATGCAAAGAAAGCAACCTCTGGTCATTGTCGCAGGTGCTGACTACGGTCAAGGTTCATCTCGTGATTGGGCGGCAAAGGGTGTGCGTTTAGCCGGGGTGGAAGTGATTATTGCTGAAGGTTTTGAGCGTATTCACCGCACTAATTTAGTGGGTATGGGCGTCTTACCATTAGAATTTACTGCAGGGGAAACGCGCCATACTTATGCGATTGATGGGACTGAGACGTTTAGTGTCAATGGTGCTATAACGGCGGGGCAAATGCTGACTGTGACGATGACACGTGCGAGCGGAGAAACAGTGGATATTCCGGTTAAATGCCGCTTAGATACTGCTGAAGAACAAAGTGTCTATGAAGCTGGTGGTGTCTTGCAACGCTTTGCTCAAGATTTCCTAGAAGGACAAGTCGCATGAGTTCAGAAGTTACTTTGTCTGCAACAGATAATGCGCAGACCAAGTCGCACAGCCTGCATGCACCCCAAATAAAAATTCCCGCCACGTACATGCGTGGCGGAACTTCGAAGGGTGTTTTCTATAAATTAGATGATTTACCAGTTGCAGCTCAAGTACCGGGTAGCTATCGCGATGAAGTATTGTTGCGCGTCATTGGCAGTCCTGATCCCTATGCTAAGCATACTGATGGTATGGGTGGTGCAACCTCGAGTACCAGTAAGTCAGTGATTTTATCCAAAAGTACCCAAGCCGGACATGATGTGGATTATTTGTTCGGGCAAGTTGCTATTGATAAGCCTTTCGTAGACTGGAGTGGTAACTGTGGCAATTTAACCGCTGCAGTTGGTTCTTTTGCCATAAATAATGGTTTAGTCGATGCTGCACGTATTCCTGAAAATGGCGTTTGTGAAGTCCGCATTTGGCAACAAAACATCGGTAAAACAATTTTAGCAAGTGTTCCTATTACTAATGGACAGGTTCAAGAAACCGGTGACTTTATGTTAGATGGAGTCACGTTTCCGGCTGCAGAAGTACCGATTGCATTTGTCGCACCTGTGGAGTCAGATGAAGCGGTTTTTCCGACGGGACAGTTAGTCGATACGCTTGTTGTACCTGATGAAGCCCCACTTGAGGTAACGATGATCAACTCTGGAATACCCACTTTATTTTTCCGAGCGGAAGATTTAGGGTATACCGGGACTGAATTACAAGAAGCGATTAATGGTGATGTCAATGCATTAACACGCCTTGAAAAAATCCGTTTACATGGTGCGGTTCACATGGGGTTGAGCCCGGATATTGAAACAGCGCAAACTTCGCAGCATATTCCGAAAATTGCGTTTGTTAGTGAGGCCAAGTCCTATACCACATCTAGTGGGGCTGCAGTGAGTGCGGAGCAAATTGATTTGCACGTAAGAGCTTTATCAATGGGTAAACTGCATCATGCTATGATGGGTACGGCGGCGGTTGCAATCGGAACTGCTGCTGCAATTCCTGGTACCATCGTCAATCTAGCTGCCGGTGGTGGTGAATTGACTGATGTTACGTTTGGGCATCCTTCTGGGACATTAAAAGTGGGCGCAAAAGCGACTCAAAATGACTCAAAATGGGAAGTCGAACAAGTGACTATGAGTCGTTCAGCCCGTGTTCTAATGGAAGGATGGGTACGCATACCAGAACCACAGGTCAAATAAGATAATCATTCTGTACTTTCTAGGTATCTAAAAAAAGGGTCTGATAACAACGTTATCAGACCCTTTTTGTTTATCCCTCAGCAGAAAATGGTGAGGGATAAGTTAGTATCACATTTAAGCAACGATGCTTTAGAAGTTATACGCTAATTTAACGTAGTATAAACCACCGTTAAAGCCCATTGGTGAAGTCTCATAATATTGACCACCAAAAGTACTTGCATCAGTAAATCCTTGTGAACGACCGTAGTCAGTTACCTGGATACGTTCAGCTTCTTGGTCAAATACATTTTGCGCACCAACAGTCAGTACAATGTTGTCATCAAAGTTATAGCTAACATCAACATCAAACGTAACCACAGCATCAGCTGTAACTGCAGTTGCATCCCAATCTACGTGAACACCTTGATATTCGCCATAGTAGTTTGCGCGTGTGAAGACGCTGACTTTATCCCAAGTTTGTGCCCAAGTAGCAGTAGCACGGTGGTTGGGAAGATCTTCTTCAATACGCTTAACTTTGAATGCACCTGTGATATCAGAAAACTTATCAACTTCGGTTTCGTTCCAGTTATATGCAAGAGAAAATACTGAGCTTCCGTCAAATAAATCTGTCGTATAGTTAGCAACTAAATCGATACCTTGCGTTGTTGTATCGAAGTCGTTAGTAAAGAACGATACTTGCTGCAAGCTATCGACATTAGGAACGCCAGCCGCACGAAGCGCCGTTCTATCAGTATCTGTAAGATTGATTTTATCAGACTGAGAGATACGGTCAGATACTTGAATATTGTAATAATCCACTGTTAAGAAGACATCACCAATAGTATAAACTGCACCTAATGTAAATGATTCAGATTCTTCAGGTTGGAGTTCAGTACCCCCTAATTGTGCTGAAATAGGGTTTGTTGGTGGTAACAGTGCTGAGTCAACTAATACACCACCGTCTAAGTTCGTTTGTACATTCGACACGTTCGCTTGACCAACTGTTGGCGCGCGGAAACCTGTAGAAATCGAACTACGGAAAGACAAGTCATCCGTTGCATTTAACTGAGCAGAAATCTTGTAATTTGTAGTAGAACCAAACGAATCATAGTTTTCATAACGCAGTGCAGCACCCATTAAGAACGTTTCTGAAATCGGTAACTCTGCATCGATATAAGCGGCTGCGTTACGGCGAGTGAAAACACCTGCTGCAGACGGTTGGAAACCTGGGAAACCATTTGAACCGATACCAAAACCTTGAGATGTTAATGGGCCAACAGCAAATGATGCTTCGTCACCAGCAATAACTTCAAATGATTCTTCATGCCACTCTAAACCAGAAGCAATGGATACTTCTTCATAGAAACCTGCATCGACGAATTTTACAAAATCAGCATTGAAGTTCTTTTCTAGTTGAATGTATTTGCCTGGTGCAAAGTCACGAGGAGTATCTGGACCTAATGATGCATTCACTGTGTTGAAGATTAAGAATGCAGATTCACTACGACCGACAGAGCCTGAAAAGTCATACATGATGCCAGCTAGTGCGCCTTCTTTGAACTCACCCTTAGTCCCCATAGTGATTGAAGTATCAGTAATGTTACCACCAAAATTAGGGGTGAAGCCTTCTGGGATCATTTCATTGAATGCGAAACAGTTAGGATCGTTTGCTACACCATCAATGTAGTCTTGTTGAGTGGTTACGTTGGCTGATGTAATCGGAATAACTGGACAGCTTACACCATCATCAGGTGTTAAATCACCCACGAGTAAAGTGGCACCACCATCTAATGAATATACAGTACCGCGTGTATGAGGGTTACGGTAATAGAAACCACCACGGATATCACGTTCTGAGTAGTTCGCGAACATATATGCTTCACGATCATTGCCTAGATCTAAACCAAAGTTACCAAAGATTGAAATGTCATCTTTAACTTCAGGTGAGCCCCAAATTTGTGCAGGGTTTGCTACATTAAGACCTGCTTGACCAAATGCTGCAGCATCAGGACGTTGGACAGAGCGACTAGTTGCATCCGCATTTTTATACTGGAAAGAAATATTGGCAAAACCATCGTCAGTTAAGGCCATTCCGAAGTTACCAGAAACCTCAGTAGTAGCGCCATCACCTTCATAATACTCGCCAGAACGAACCACAATGCTACCGCCATCGGCATCATCTTTTAATACAAAGTTCATGACGCCAGCGATCGCATCTGAACCATACTGCGCAGCGGCACCGTCGCGTAATACTTCTACTTGCTTCATCGCAATGCTTGGAATCACTGAAATGTCTGGACCTTGTGCACCATCATTGATACCACCACCCAAGAACGCAATGACCGAAGAACGGTGACGACGCTTACCATTTAACAACACTAATGTAGAGTCAGTGGGTAAACCACGAAGGTTAGCAGGACGCACTAAGCTTGCTGCATCAGAAATAGGGTTTGTATGAACATTTAAAGAAGGTACAGTACCTTTTAAAAGTTCTAGCATATCGGTATTACCAGCTTTTGCTAGCTCTTCTCCACCGATAATGTCGATAGGAACGGGTGAGTCAGATATTGAGCGTGGCGCTGCACGAGTACCAACAACAGCTATTTTTTCAACACTGGCTTCTGCATTGGCATTTTGTGCAAGTGCCGGTGTCGCAATTAACACGCTAGAAGCAATAGATGCAGATAACGCAATACCTACTTGCTTAGCAATTTTTGATTGATTTGTTTTCATAAATTTCCCATTATTTTAATTTTTATGAGCATTTTTAGTAGTATGAATTTTGCTCGACTGAAGAATATAGGACATTTTGAGAGTTACAAGTTTTTATCAAAAAAATTGAAAAACAGAAGCAAAAAAGGATGAAGCTTCCTGTTTTTTGCTAATTTTTAATGCTTTTATCCTAATAAATTGAAATTTTATAATATTTCGTTCGATTAGATTGTTTTTTTGATAAAACATATCACCGCTGATTAAATCAGGCGTTTGTCAACAGGCGTTTGTCAAAGAGAGAGCTGATAAAGATTGAGTTTAATGGTACCGGTGGGCGGACTTGAACCGCCACGCCCGAAGGCAACGGATTTTGAATCCGTCATGTCTACCAATTCCATCACACCGGCACAGTAAGAAGGGCTTCTTGGTAACAACGGTGTGAATTATAACGACCATTGCGTTTGTCGCAAGCGCTTTTTTGATTTATTTCAGTATTCCTGGTTTACAACGATGGATTGTCGTCATTTTGCTTGATTAATAATGTACGTTACAATAAGACAATTATAAAACGGTCAGTGGCATACACTGCTCTGTTACTTAACTTCATCCAACAGGTCAACGTCTCCTATGGCAAAGCAATCATCCATGAAACACAATACGAAGCGACAACATAAAAAGTTGGCTCCGAAGCAGGACCTACAGAATGAGAAAATCGCAGCTACAGAGCGTTTGGATTTCCCGCGAGCTGGTTTTATGCGCCGTTTAGCTGCTATGGTATACGACGCGCTAGTTGCGGTTGCTGTTGGTATGGTGGCTGCTCTTTTCCTATTAGTCATATTTACGATTTGCCATGCTAATGGCTTGATTGGCCAACAATATGAACATTTTAGTGATTTCATGCAAACATCCACAATCTATACCACAATTCTGCAAATTTGGGTGGGAGCTTGGGTGCTGGGGTTCTTTATGTGGTTTTGGGCGAAAGGTGGTCAAACTATCGGGATGCGTGCATGGCGCATGCGGATCTTTAGTACTGTGGAAGCGCCCATGACCTTTGGCCGTTTGTGCTTGCGTTTGGTTAGTGCTTTAGGTGGTTTGGGTACGTTGCTGGTGTTAATTGATTTTAAACACAAACAATCACTGCAGGACCGTTTAGCCAAAACAGAAATATTAGTTTTGACCAAAGATGCAAATGATCACAAGCAATGGCGGTAGATTCACAACATTTCTTTTATTCACTTGGCACATGTGAACAAAGCGCAAACTAAAATATAGACGAGGCTATGGTCTGCGCAGCAGAAAAACGGCGACCAACGCAAACATAACACTAGGTAACAATGCCCCTAAAAATGGCGGAAGGTTATACACTAGAGCGAATGGTCCAAATACTTGGTTAGCCACAAAGAATCCAAAGCCTGTTAATGTCCCCATAATGATCCGCGCTCCCATTGACGTAGAACGCAAAGGGCCAAAGATAAAACTAAAGGCCATTAACAGCATTACACCGACCGATATTGGCTGCATAATTTTGCGCCACATTGCCAGTTCATAGCGTGCAGAATCCTGTTGATTATTTTCTAAATAATCAACGTATTCGTTAAGCCCTTGGATTGATAACGCTTCCGGTTTTACAGTAGCCACACTAAGCTTATCAGGGGTCAGTGCCGCTTTCCATTCGGTTAGAGACACATTGCGGATACTGACATATTGCTCCGAAAACAACGTGAGTGTGACGTCGGTTAAGGCCCAGGAATCTTCGACAAAAGCCGCTTGTTTAGCTACGATTATTTCATCTAAGCCAAGTGCTTCATTGAATTTATAAATAGTCACATCACCTAAGTTTTCTTGGTTAAATACCGCTCCAATACTCACAAAATCGTTACCGTCTTTGGTCCAAATAAGTTTATCGCCTTTGAATACTTGCCCACCAGATATCGCTTCAGAGCGTATTTTCTTGGCTTTAGTCTCACTTATAGGCGTGACAAACTCTCCCACTAAAAGCACACATAACACCATAATTACAGCTGATTTCATGGCTGATTGAATAATTTTCCATTTACTCATACCCGCAGCTTGCATCACAACGAGCTCCGAGTTACTCGCAAGCACACCCATGCCAATCAACCCGCCAATCAAGGTCGCCATAGGGAAAAATTGTTCCACATCACGAGGAATACTATAAATGACAAACAAGCCGGCCATAAATAAATCATAGTCACCTTCGCCGACTTTTCTGAGTTGCTCGACAAACTTAATTAGACCACTTAGACCAATCAACGTGGATAAGGTGACAAAAACAGTACCGAGCAGGGTGCGTCCTATGTATTGGTCAATGAGGCTAAACATGTTTGGCCCCTTTATTTCGTTGGAATAATTTACGCACTTTTACGCCCACAGCACGTTGTCTTGAAATGAGCATAAATCCAATGATTAAAATGAGTCCATGGACCCACCATAGACCGAGGGAAACAGGTATTTTTCCATCCTCTAAGGCGCGTTTAGCGGCCATGAGTAGTAAGAAGTAACCTAAGTACATCATGATTGCAGGTAAGAGTTTGCCAAACCTACCTTGGCGTGGATTCACAGAGCTTAAAGGTACCGCTAGTAAAACTAAAAAGGGCAAAGACAGAGGGATTGCAATCCGCCATTGTAGTTCTGCAATCGCTTCAAAGCTGGGATCTCCCCACAGCTCTAGCGTGCTTAATGCGGCTACTTTACGACGCATTTCATCAGGTAAACGTTCGCCGATTTGGATGCGATATACCGCGAAGTCTATGACTTGATAATTGCGTTGACCAATTTCACCGTTGTATTGTTTGCCAGACCGTAAAGTAAGTATTTGTGAGCCGTCTGGCAGAGCGTTAATCGTCCCATTTTCAGCATAAATAATACGAATCAATTTGTTATTTTGCTTTTCTCGTTCAGACAAGAATATTTTTACTAATTGCTGGTTTTCAGTTTCAATTTCATGGACAAAAATAACGGCATTGGCATTTCCTGTTTGTTGAAAACGCCCAGGTATAACAGCTGAAATACCCGATTCTGCACCTGCCTTTTCTTTTAATTGATACTCACTTTCAACCGCTAGTGGCGCGATGTACATAGTGATAGTTGCAGTCACTAAAGCGAGTAACATTGAGAGGATTAACATGACCCTAGTGACATACCATTCGGATACACCACAGGCTCTTAAAACCGTCATTTCAGAGTCGACAAACAAGCGCCCATGAGCAATCATTATCCCGAGGAAAAAACTAATCGGGAGGATCAATGAGGCAAGGATAGGAGAATATAACGCGAGAAAACCTAACACGAGGTCTGCAGGTATTTCACCGTCAGTGGCATCGCCAAGTACTCGAACGAAACGCAAAGTAATAAAAATGGCCATGAGGATAAAGAAGATCGCGAGTTGCGATTTGAACGTTTCCTTCAGTAAATAGCGAAAAATAATCATATAATAAGTCTGGAAAACGTGCTTTTTTGGTGGCGTAAGCTGAAATTTTAAGTAAACTACGTGTTTTTGCAAGTTTTTTCAGAGGAAATGACGATGGAATTTAGTGTAAAAAGCGGTAGCCCAGAGAAACAGCGTAGTGCGTGTATTGTTGTCGGTGTCTTTGAACCACGTCGCTTAACTCCTGTTGCAGAACAACTTGATGAGATCAGTGAAGGTTATATTTCAGGCCTTTTACGTCGCGGTGATTTGGAAGGAAAAGCCGGGCAAATGCTCTTATTACACCATGTCCCCAATGTTCTTAGTGAACGTGTCTTGTTAGTTGGCTGTGGTAAAGAACGCGAACTTAATGAGCGTCAATACAAAGAAATCATCGCAAAAACTATTCAGACGTTGAATGAAACTGGCTCGATGGAAGCGGTATGCTTTTTACCAGAATTACACGTCAAAGGTCGTGACACTTATTGGAAAGTCCGTCAGGCAGTTGAGGCAACTCAGCACAGTTTATATACATTTTTACAGTTAAAAACGAAAAAAGGTGAGCCGAGACGTCCATTGCGCAAAATGGTTTTTAATGTCCCCACACGCAAAGAGTTAACTGCTGGCGAGCGAGCGATTGAACACGGTAATGCCATCGCAGCAGGTGTTAAAATTACTCGTGATGTAGCTAACATGCCACCGAACATTTGTAACCCGAAATATCTTTGGGAACAAGCGCAAGTGTTATCTGCAAATTATGATTCCATCACCACCGAAGTCGTCAACGAAGCAAAAATGGCCGAGTTGAAGATGGGGAGTTACCTAGCCGTAGGTCGTGGTTCAGAAAATGAATCACTGATGAGTATCATTCACCACAACGGTGGATCTGCAGACCAAGCACCTATCGTGTTAGTCGGTAAAGGGTTAACTTTTGACTCGGGTGGTATTTCAATCAAACCAGGCGCAGGCATGGATGAAATGAAATATGACATGGGTGGTGCAGCTGCTGTTTTAGGCGCGATGCACACTGTTGCTGAACTGAATCTACCATTGAATATCATTGGCGTCTTGGCTGGTTGCGAAAACATGCCAGATGCGAACGCATATCGCCCAGGTGATATCTTGACCACGATGTCAGGACAGACCGTTGAAGTGTTAAATACAGACGCGGAAGGGCGTTTAGTATTATGTGATGCTCTTACTTACGTAGAACGTTTTGAGCCGGATTGTGTGGTCGATTTAGCGACACTTACCGGTGCTTGTATTATCGCATTAGGGCATCATGCTTCAGCAGTGATGTCGACGCACAATCCATTAGCGCACGAGCTCTTAAATGCTTCAGAACAAGCTTCTGACAAAGCCTGGCGTTTACCATTATGGGACGAATACCAACCTTTGTTAGATTCTCCATTTGCCGATATGACTAATCTAGGTGGACGTGCTGCAGGGACAATTACTGCAGGTTGTTTCTTGTCGCGATTTACGAAAAAGTACAACTGGGCCCATATGGATATTGCAGGAACGGCTTGGAATAGTGGCAAAAATAAAGGTGCCACAGGGCGTCCAGTCGGTTTACTTGCACAGTTCTTGATGAATCGTGCAGGTATCCAAACTGAAGATTAATATGACCCAAGTCATTTTTTATCAACTAGATAACGCAGCAACGCCAGCAGCTATTCCTGCTGAATTGGCATTTGCCTGTGACGTGGTTGCCAAATGTTATCGTACCAATCAGAAATTAACCGTTTTATGTGCGGATAAAGCTAGTGCAGAAGCGTTTGATGAATTGTTATGGCAGTTACCTGCCGATAGTTTCATTGCGCATAACTTAGCTGGTGAGGGGCCCGTGGGCGGGGCACCGGTTGAAATTACTTGGGGCAATGAAAGTGCTTTGAGAGCAACCGTGGTGAATGTTGCGATGCAAGATATCCCTAACCCAAATCGTTATAAAATGATTTTTGACTTTGTACCAACGGATGAAACGGCAAAACAAATGGCGCGAGAGCGTTACAAGACTTTTAAAATAGCTGGCTGCTCAATGCAGTTCCAGAAAGCGGCTGAGTTTAATTGATTCCACACGACTTAGCCGTCCATATAGCAAAGAACGAGAGAACCCATGGATAAGACTTTTAATCCACAAGATATCGAACAACAATGTTACGCTGAATGGGAGCAAAATGGTTATTTTGCGCCCAGTGGTTCAGGTGATCCATATTGTATTTTATTACCACCACCGAATGTTACCGGTAGCTTACATATGGGCCATGCGTTTCAGCATACCATCATGGATGCGTTGATCCGTCACCGTCGTATGAAAGGCGATAATACTCTGTGGCAATGTGGTACAGACCACGCAGGAATAGCCACTCAGATGGTGGTAGAACGCCAGTTAAATGCTAAAGGACTTACTCGTCATGATTTAGGCCGCGAAGATTTTGTCAAGAAAATCTGGGAATGGAAAGAGGAATCAGGCGGGAATATCACTCAACAAATGCGTCGACTAGGTACCTCGCCAGATTGGACGCGTGAAGCGTTTACGATGGATGAAGATTTATCCTATGCGGTACAAGAAGTCTTTGTAAAGCTGCATGAAGAAGGTCTTATTTATCGTGGTAAGCGCCTAGTCAACTGGGATCCGGTATTGCACACAGCAGTTTCCGATTTAGAAGTTTTGAACGAAGAAGAAAATGGACACATGTGGCATTTGCGTTACCCATTAGCGGATGGCTCTGGGGAATTGATTGTTGCAACGACACGTCCAGAAACGATGCTTGGTGACAGTGCTGTGGCGGTGCATCCTGATGACGAGCGTTACCAAGCACTCATTGGCAAAGCAATCAAGTTACCGCTGACAGATCGTCTAATCCCAATCATTGCCGATGACTATGTCGATCCTGAATTTGGGACCGGTTGTGTAAAGATCACCCCTGCACATGATTTTAATGATTATGATATGGGCAAACGTCACGATTTACCGATGATCAATATTTTGACCTCGGATGCCAAGATTAATGATAATGCACCGGCAGCATATCAAGGTTTAGATCGTTTTGATTGCCGCAAGCAACTCGTTGCTGATTTAGATGCCCAAGGCATATTAGTCAAAGTTGAAGATCACAAATTAAAAGTACCTCGCGGCGATCGTACCGGGGCGGTTATCGAACCTTATCTCACTGACCAATGGTATGTTGCGGTAGATTCACTCGCCAAGCCTGCTATTGAAGCTGTCGAGAGCGGTGAAATAAAGTTTGTTCCTGAAAATTGGAACAAAACATACTATCAATGGATGCACAATATCCAAGACTGGTGTATTTCTCGTCAGTTGTGGTGGGGCCATCGTATTCCTGCATGGTATGACGAAGCCGGTGCGGTTTATGTCGGTCGTGATGAAGCCGAAGTGCGTGAAAAACATAACTTAGGTGCCGATGTGTTATTGCGTCAGGATGAAGATGTATTAGATACGTGGTTCTCATCCGCTTTATGGCCATTTGCCACGATGGGTTGGCCTAAAGATACGCCTGAATTAGCGACCTTTGTGCCGAGTTCGGTGCTGGTGACTGGTTTTGACATTATTTTCTTCTGGGTCGCTCGTATGATCATGATGACCAAGAAGTTCACTGGGCAGATCCCTTTCAAGGAAATTTACATCACCGGCCTTATTCGCGATGAAAATGGCGACAAGATGTCCAAGTCTAAAGGGAATGTACTTGATCCAATCGATTTGATTGATGGGATAGAGTTGGAGACATTAGTAGCCAAACGGACTTCTGGCATGATGAATCCACAAGACGCTGCGAAAATCGAAAAACGCACACGCAAGCAATTCCCAGAAGGCATTAATGCTTATGGTACTGATGCGCTGCGCTTTACCTTTGCTGCCATGGCCTCGACTAGCCGCGATATTAACTTTGATATGGGGCGTGTTGAAGGTTATCGTAATTTCTGTAACAAGCTGTGGAATGCATCACGCTTTGTCCTAATGAACACCGAAGAATTTGATACGGGTCGAGCAGGTGGCGAATTATCGTTGTCATTAGCTGACGAGTGGATTATTGACCGTTTTCAAAGCACGATTGCTGATGTCGAAGCAGCGATTGCGGATTACCGTTTTGACTTAGCAGCACAGGCTATTTATGAGTTTACTTGGAATCAATTCTGTGACTGGTATTTAGAGCTATCTAAACCTATCTTGCAGGACGAGAATACTTCTGAGGCACAAAAGCGCGGTACCCGTCATACCTTGATTAATACACTTGAACAGTTGCTAAGACTCGCACACCCAATCATGCCTTATATTACTGAGCAAATTTGGCAACGCGTTGCGCCATTGTCAGATGTCCAAGATACGTCACAAAGTATTATGGTGCAGGCTTTTGTCGAATATGATGAAGCAAAACGCAATAGTAAAGCTGCAGGTGATATTGAGTGGTTAAAACAATGTATTATGGGGATCCGTAATATCCGTGGTGAAATGGATATCTCACCTAATAAGCCTTTATCTGTATTACTTAAAAATGCTGGTGCTGAGGACGAACGTCGCCTAGCTGCCACCCAAAATGTATTGACCAAACTGGCTAAACTCGAAACATTAACACCACTAGCCACTGATGAACAAGCCCCTGCTTGTGCTACAGCGTTGGTAGGTGAGATGGAGTTAATGATTCCAATGGCTGGTTTGATTGATAAGGACGCAGAGTTAGCACGTATCAACAAAGCCATTGAGAAAATCGAAAAAGATATGGCACGTACATCTGGTAAGCTTTCCAATGAAAACTTTGTAAGTAAAGCACCTGAGGCGGTTATCGCCAAAGAACAAGCTAAGCTAGATGATATGACTATGCAAATAGCTAAGTTAAATGAGCAAAAAGAAACGATAGCTGCGCTGTAGTTTGCTAAGTAAATCTTTCAGTTAGCTTATCGAGTAAAATATACAACCGGTCAAGAAGCAATCACTCTCTTCTTGTCCGGTTTTTTAATTGAAGATACCTACTTTATGGATACATAAAAAAAAAGAGAGCTGAAAGCTCTCTTTTTGTATGTATTCATTTTAATTTTATTCAGAACCAGGGGTTGGTTCTATAAACTGTGTACCCCAACCGTCATAATGAACTTTATGCTTGTCACAAATGGCAATAAGCGTATCGACATCCGCCACTAATTTATCTTCACTTAAGGGGCGGTCGATAACTGCGTCAAAACAAAATACGATACCACCATCATCTAGTGGCATTTCTTCTGCATCTCCCACTTCAAAACCGGCTTTGAAGGCATCTACAGCAGCTTTCTCTAGCATATCGAAGTTTTGTGCTGCCATATGGTGCTCTATGACATAAGTACCTTTAGGATCGCTACCGTCGTCTAACAGGGCTGCGATACATTCTTGGGTAAAGTCTACCCACTCTTGCCTTTCTTCTAGATTGGTCATGCGTTGTCCTTGTTTGATTGTTCCAGGGATGCTACATCTGCATTGAGTGTTGCTAATCGTTCAGCCATTTTGGCATGATACGAAAGGGCCAATGCCTTTATATCATTACTTTCATCGAAAGGTTCTGGTTCATAGTAACGAATAATGACAATACCATTATTCCATCTATTCCACTTGATTTTATTAATATTATCACTAGCGCACACCATCATTATAGGCTTCTTTGTGGCTTGTGCAATGCGAAAAGCCCCGGTTTTAAAAGGCAAAAGCCCGCGTCCGTTACTCCGAGTACCTTCTGGAAAAAATAATACAGATTTATTGGTTTTTTGGATAATGTGAGCAGTGCGCTTTAATGTGGCTTGGGCACTGCCTGAGTTTTTTCGATCAATCATGATGTTGCCTGTTAGCCAGTAGAGCTGGCCAAAGAATGGGATCCATTTTAAACTTTTTTTACCAATGGTTGTTAAACCAGAAAATGCACAGCTAGCTGTTGTGATTAAATCGTAGGTCGATTGGTGATTGGCAATACAAATATAGGACTGTTCGGGTGCGATAACTTCGCTATTTTGAATAACGATTTTTAGACCAACAAGGCGAGCCATTGATGAATACCACTGCCCTGCAACTTTGACTCCGTCTCGATGAAATGGACGAAAAGCAGAATAGGTAATTAAGGCGATATTTAATAAAATAAAATAGAATGGAATAATAATAAATCTGGCTAAGGCTAACACGTGTACGCTCAAATAAACTTTTTTGCGCAGTATACTGTTTCTGTCATGGCTTTGCATCAATGGATCAGTACAAATCAAAAAAAGTCACAATTTTTATTTTCTAGTCGATACAGTAAAGAATAACTATGGACTTGTAGAACAATCAAAATGCAAAGATTTACCCACGATGATACTGATGCGGATATCCTTCATGATTTACTGGAAGAGATCAACGAGCTCTATGAGGCCAGTGAACAAACGTTAATCGAGCTGGAAATAAACCCCCAAGATAATGATTTACAACGTTCTTTGTTTCGCTCAGTCCATACTATCAAAGGGGATTTGGGCTTAGTCGGATTCACTCCATTATACCCGCTGATGCAGCATATTGAAGATTTGTTGGATTACTTACGCAAAGGACAAATGACTTATACCAGTAATATGTCTGATGTAGTGCTACAAGGCCTAGATCGGGTTAAACACTTTGTGCGTGATTGTATTGGCGAAGGCAGTGTTGAATATGATGCTGAGTTTTTTACGAAAGTTGTGGATGTACTGAAAGAAATTAAACCAGATTCTGATGAGCAGAACCAAGCAATTCTGGTTAATGCGGCAAAGATGTTTGGTGGAGATATGAGTGGCTCAGAGACTGTGACCATTGATAGTTTGAACCAAAATACATTAACCCGTTCGGGTATTCCTAAAGATCTTGCTCCGGATTTAAAAGCCGACATGCTCTTTTTTAGAGAGTTAATGCAACCTATTGAGAAACGTGTGTTGGCTTTGCAAGGACGTGGCGATCGAATGGCGCAGATGGCTCACCTCATTAATACACATGCTGGGAGTATTATTCCCACTGAACAACTGAGTTTAGCGTGTTATGTCCATGATTTTGGTATGGCCTTTATGCCACTGTCTTTAGTTAATGCAGAAACGCGTTCTGCACAAGAAGAAAAGCTACTGCATTCTCATGTGTATAAAAGTGCTCGACTATTGGAGCATCTTTCGGTGTGGGACGGTGCACGCAAGATAGTTATGGAACATCATGAACGTTGTGACGGTTCAGGCTATCCTTTTGGTCTGGCAGGAGATGCAATCTGTGCAGGAGCAAAACTATTAGCTATCTTAGACACTTACTATGACCTGCATCATGAAGCCCTTGGTCAAGAACATGAGTTACCAGCACAAAAAAAGGCTTTAGTTGCGGTAAATAAAAACTATATGGGACAATTATGCCCATTTTGGCTAGAGCATTTTAATCAAACGATTGCTCGAGTGTTAGCTCATTAAAAAGCAAAAAAAAAGCTAAATACAGCGAAGATATTTAGCTTTTGAACTTTGCGTCATTATCACCGTTTAATAAGTCGATGATTTATTCAAAAAAAGACGAGTGCTTTAAATTTTGCTTTGTACCCACTTGTCTACTTGTCTTTCTAAAATAGCCAAAGGCATTGCCCCGCCACCTAGAACAACATCATGGAATTCTTTGATAGAAAATTTATCACCCAAGGTTGCTTCTGCCTGAGCCCGCATTTCTTGAATTCTGATCATACCGATTTTATAGCTGGTCGCTTGTCCAGGTAATACAAGGTAGCGTCTAACCTCACTGCGTGCTTGAGTTTCAGTAATTGCTGAATTCGCCATAAAATAATCTACTGCCTGTTGCTCAGTCCAACCTTTGGCATGTAAACCAGTATCAACAACTAAACGTATAGCTCGCCAGATTTCAGAACCTAGGCGTCCAAATTCTGATAATGGGTCTGCATAAGTCCCAGCAATTTCAGTTGCTAGCCATTCAGAATATAATGCCCACCCCTCCACATAAGCAGTAAAACCGGCTTGTGTTCTAAACGTTGGTACACCGGTTAATTCTTGCTGGATAGCGATTTGCATATGGTGCCCAGGTAAACCCTCATGATAAGCGATAACTTCAAGCTCACGCTTAGGCATTGCTGTCATATCTGACAAATGCGCATAATACACCCCAGGTCTTGAACCGTCTGGTGTCGAAGGGAAATAATGTTGTGCAGCGCCAGGTTGCTCGCGAAATGCTTCCACGCGTTTTACTACCATATCGGCTTTAGGCAGAATACCAAAGAAATCAGGCAATACAGCTTTAATTTTGTCAATAGCAGCAGTAGCATCATCAATGTAACCTTGGCGGCCAGCATCTGTGTTAGGGTAATATAAACGTTCGTCATCTTTATTATCACGCAGGAAAACAAAGAATTCAGCTAAAGATCCTGTGAAACCAAACTCTACTTTCACTTTTTCCATTTCAGCTTTTAGCCTAGCGACTTCACTTAAACCAATATTATGAATTTCATCGGCGCTCAGTTTCGTCGTAGTTTGGTTCATTAAACGCTCATTGTAATAAGCTTTACCGTTAGGTAAGGCACTTACCCCTGATGCTTCTGGACTAGCGTTGACTTTATCCTCTTCCTGCCAAGCAATTAGGTTTTGATAAGCTGCCTGAAACTCATTGGTAAACGCTGCGCTAATCGTTGCCAAATATTGGTCCGCTTGAGCTTGGGTGAGCACATTTTGTTCAACTAATTTAGCGACTTTGCTTTTTGCATCTGCCCAAAGATCAGAATCTGGTGCAGTGGTGAAGGGGGCGCCAGTAATAATTTTTTTAGCTTCTTCAATGACCATATCAAATGCAAAGTAGGGCGGACGTACATCGTTTTCTACTACTTTTTTGGATAACGTAATTAACTGTTCTACTGCTCGAGCACTGCCAGCGATACGAGAAATATAGTTCTCTAAGTCTTGAACGGTTTCGACTTTATGAAATGAAATAAGCAGTTGTGGAAAAAAAGTATGAACTGCAGACATTTGATCAAAGATGTAACTATTTAATTTGAATTCGTCTGAAGCTAGTTCACGACCTGCTTGGTAAACCCAAATATCATAAGAAATTTGCGCGTCTGGAGAGAGCTTTTCATAGTCAAATTGTTTCGTCAGTTGAATGAGATTGGTTTTCGTTCTAGCAAGAGATTCTGCCATGGCATATTCAGAAAAATCATCGATTTCACCTTGGCGTTCTGTGCGACCTAACATGGTCAACTGAATCGGACTTGTGAGCACCTCTACTTCATACTTCTCTTCAAACCAAGCATTTAAACGCGCAGTTTCTGAAGCGATAACTTCAGCTTGCGTCATCGGTTGAGGTGAGGTGTTACTGGACGTTGTAGGAGCCTGGCCACAACCAGTTAATGTGAGTGCTGTAGCTAAAGCGATAAGGGTGAAACGCATGCGGTTCTCCAAAGTAGTGAATTTATTATTATCATAATGAACAAGGCCCAAGCTTACTAGATGCTTAGGCCTTGTGCCAGTGGAGTTTAAGGATGGAGAAAAGAGAGGTTAGTCCAACGCCAACTCTTTGAGTTTTCGAGTTAATGTATTGCGCCCCCAACCCAGACGTTTTGCCGCTTCTTGTTTGTGTCCACGGGTATATGATAATGCGCGTTCTAACAGAATCTTTTCAAATGTTTCTGTCGCAGTTGTGAGAATATCATCTTCCCCTGTAGCGAGTTGTTCATCAACCCATACAGCCAAATCCGACTGCCAATTACCTGAGCCTGCTATTTGAGTAGCATCACTATGCGGCTGTTGGGCGGATGATGGCTGAGTATTTTGGGTTGAGTATGATGTCGCTTGGAGTGACATTGGGGCATCATCGAGTTCAGGTGGTAAATCGTTAACCTGTACTTCTTGCGAATTTGCCATTACCGTTATCCAGCGACAAGTGTTTTCTAGCTGCCTAACATTGCCAGGCCAGGCGACTGCTGCTAATTTTTGCTCAGCTGCTTTCGTCAATATTTTTACTTCTACATCCAATTCTTTGGCTGCTTTGCGTAAAAAATGTCTGGCTAATAAAGGGATATCTTCACGGCGATCATGTAAGGCAGGAATCTGAATTTTGATGACATTTAAACGATGGTATAAATCCTCTCGAAACAGATTTTGTGCCACCAGTTTTTCTAGATGCTGGTGTGTTGCTGCAATGATTCTGACATCCACACTCACTGGGGATGTGCCACCTACTCGATAAAATTGACCATCCGCAAGCACTCGTAATAAACGCGTTTGGATGTCTAGAGACATATCTCCAATCTCATCTAAAAATAAAGTACCGCCATTGGCTTGTTCAAAACGTCCCTGACGAGTCGATTGGGCACCCGTAAAAGCGCCTTTTTCATGGCCAAATAATTCTGATTCAATCAGGTCTGCAGGAATGGCGGCCATATTCAATGCGATAAATGCTTTATCAGCACGTGGTGAGTGTTTATGCAAAGCATGTGCAACTAACTCTTTACCGGTACCTGATTCACCGTTGATTAATACACTAATTGAGGAACGAGCGAGTCGCCCTATAGCCCGAAAAACTTCTTGCATTGCCGGGGCTGCGCCAATAATCTCAGACTCTAATGCAGGTTCTGTTTTGCGTTTTTTTGATGTATTTTCTTTTACATGTTGCAGTGCTTTTTGAGTGAGATTGACCGCCTCAGCAATATCAAATGGCTTTGGTAGATATTCAAAAGCACCGTTTTGATATGCGTTAACGGCGCTGTCTAAATCAGAATGCGCAGTCATAATAATAACAGGTAAATCAGGATGCAATTCATGAATTTTATCTAACAAAGTCAGTCCATCCATTTCTGGCATCTTGATGTCAGAGATGATGACCTGTGGCATCTGTCCACTGTTTAATTGCAATAATAAATCATGAGGGTTGGCGAAACTACAACACTCAATTTTGGCTGTCATTAACGCTTTTTGTAAGACCCAACGAATCGAGTCATCATCATCAATGATCCAAACAGGTTCGTTATTCATGTATGTTTACTCCACGTTTTTTTATGGGAAGGTAAATCGTAAACTCAGTCCGTCCTTTGCGACTTTCAAGATCGATTTTACCGTTGTGATGTTCAATTAAATTTTGTGCGATAGATAAACCTAAACCATTACCATCAGGTTTAGTTGAGACCATAGGATAAAATAACGTATCTCTGATAGATGGGGGGATTCCTGGTCCATTATCATAAATAGATACCATGGCACATAGTGGGACTTTTTCACCACGAATGACATGATTGCGAGAAATACGCGTTTTAATTCTTAATTTAGGTATGGCTGAATGACTATTAGCGAGCGCTTGCATCCCGTTTCTAACGATATTTAAAAAGGCTTGTTGCAGCATATCTGCATCCATCATGATATCTGGAATACTGGGATCGTAATCACGTTCAATCACAATATTTGATGGATTATCATTTTTAATTAACGCATAAACCGATTCCAATGGGTGGTGAATCGTGTCATGGGACAAACTCGGAACTGCGTTAGGACCTAACAGTCGGTCGACTAAATTCCGCAAGCGATCAGACTGCTCAATAATCATTGATGTGTACTCTGCATGTTCGGGGTTACTCAGTTCCAACGCGAGTAATTGTGCGGCGCCACGGATACCACCTAGTGGGTTTTTTATTTCATGAGCTAGACCACGCACTAGTTGTTTGGCTGCTTTTTGTTGGGCTAATTGCAGTGTTTCTTGACTAATACGTTTCTGCTGATCAATGTGTTTTGCTTCTATCATGAGGCTAGGACAGCCTTGCATATCAATAAATGTCACACTGACATCAAAATGTAAGATTTGCTCATCATGCAAACAAATTTCTACATCATTTTCACTAAAATTTTCTTGGGTCGAAAAAGCCTCAACGATTCTAGCCTTATCTAGTGATGCAAAGGCAAATACCTCATTTATAGGCATGCGATAGAGCTGCTTTCTACCGGTAGATAAAAAGTTCAACGCTGAATGGTTTGCATAGATCACTTGCATTTCTTTATTAATGACAAGGACCGCTGTTATTAAATTCTCTAACAAAAGGCTTTGGTGTTGAAAAATCATACGATTACTATGCACTATAACAGTGCAAATATCCATGTGTTTGCACCAGTAGTGGCAATAAAATATTATTTTACCCGCGCCCGGTGCATAAAAAAGGTACTTGTTAATGATTTTGCAATAAGCTTGCCGTTTTTATCATGGGCTTGCACAAAAATGGTGTGAGTGCCACGAGGGATGTTTTCTATATTAAAACGTGGTTTGTTTGCTGTGAAAGTTAATATATTACTGACATTTACAGTGAAGACTAATTGTGTGTTTTGTACCAAAACAGGTGGTAATGATAGGTTGACTTCGACTGTACCATGGTTATTTCGAACGGTTACTTGGTTCGCTGGAGTAACAAACTCTAATCGGTGTATCGGAGTGTTTGGCACGTGAGCGACTTGAGTCTGTGGCTGCTGTGCAGTAACAAGATTTTGGGTTAATGAGGGCATGCTATTGAGTCGTTGTTGCTCCATAACGACTGGTGTACTTAGTGCCGTTGGGGTATCGCTAAACTGGATGGTGCCATTGGGTAATATGGTTTGATAAAACGGTGTTTCTGCTGTGGATAGTAATTTTTCTACTCCCGATGCGGACTTTTCTTCAGCGTTTTCAGAGCTTAAGGCTTTTGTTGTACAAAGTATGAATAAAACACTCAGACTAACGCTCGCATACAACTTATGCGTGTTGTTGAATACTTTGTTACTTGGCATTGTTATGCTCCCACAGAGTGAGTGAACCGCTTTTTACAACTAATTATAGAATATATGAGTAAAAAAAAGCCCGCTTAAATGCGGGCTTCGTATTTATTTATATACCCTTACTGAGTTAACGTAAGGATATTAGTAAGTCTGTTGACTATACGCTGTAGTACATTTCGAACTCAACTGGGTGAGTTGTCATGTTTAGTTTTTCAACTTCAGCACTCTTCAATTCGATGTATGCATCGATTGACTCATCAGACATTACGCCACCTGCAGTCAAGAAGTCACGGTCAGCATCTAATGCAGCTAATGCTTCTTCTAAAGAACCAGCTACAGTTGGAATTTGAGCTGCTTCTTCTGCTGGTAAGTCATATAAGTCTTTATCAGCAGGATCACCAGGGTGAATTTTGTTTTTGATCCCGTCAAGGCCAGCCATTAACATCGCTGTATAAGCTAGGTATGGGTTAGCTGTCGGGTCAGGGAAACGTACTTCGATACGACGTGCACGGTCAGACGTTACGAAAGGAATACGAATTGATGCAGAACGGTTACGCGCTGAGTAAGCAAGCATAACTGGTGCTTCGAAGCCTGGAACTAAACGCTTGTAAGAGTTAGTAGAGGCATTGGCGAATGCATTGATTGCTTTAGCGTGCTTAATAATACCACCGATGTAGTATAAAGCTTCTTCAGACATACCTGCATATTTGTCACCGGCGAAGATGTTTTTACCATCTTTGCTGATAGATTGGTGACAGTGCATACCAGAACCATTATCACCAACAAGAGGCTTAGGCATAAATGTCGCTGTCTTGTCATATGCGTGAGCAACATTGTGCACAACATATTTATAGATTTGCGTTTCATCTGCTTTTTTAACCATTGTGTTAAATAAACATGCAATTTCGTTTTGGCCCGCTGTAGCAACTTCGTGGTGATGCGCTTCAACAGTTAAACCCATTTCTTCCATAACCATACACATTGAAGCACGGATGTCATGAGCTGAATCTACTGGTGGTACTGGGAAGTAACCGCCTTTAACGCGTGGACGGTGGCCAAGGTTACCATTGTCGTAGTCAGTACCTGAGTTCCAAGACGCTTCTTCATCATCGATTTTGTAGAAAGAACCAGCCATGTCTGTGTGGAAACGGACATCATCGAATAAGAAAAATTCTGGCTCTGGACCAAATAAAACAGTATCACCGATACCAGTAGATTTTAGGTACTCTTCAGCGCGTTTAGCAACAGAACGTGGGTCACGATCATAGCCTTGCATAGTAGTAGGCTCAAGAATGTCACAACGAATGTTGATTTGTGTCTCTTCTGCAAATGGGTCAATTACAGCAGTCTCAGAGTCAGGCATAAGCACCATATCTGAGTCATTAATACCTTTCCAACCAGCGATAGATGAACCATCGAACATTTTACCTTCTTCGAAAAAGTCTTCGTCGACTTGGTGTGCTGGAATTGAAACGTGTTGTTCCTTACCCTTTGTGTCAGTAAAACGAAGATCGATAAATTTTGCTTCGCTTTCTTTAATGAGTTGTAACGTCTTCTCAATTGACATTCTTTTCTCCAATGTTTTCTAAGATTTGAATCTAATGTTGCCATTATCTAAAATTTGTAGCAATGAACATGCCAAATAATTAAGGTCCATTTTTACTGACTCGAATCAAGTACAGTGAAGGGCAGCCGAATGAAATCTAGAAAATTCGCACTACATTGGTGCATTTGGTATCATTTTGGTGCGGAGCTTCGTTTTGGATTGCTAATTACACTCTATAATGTAGTTAGATAATGCATTAATTACTATAAGACTGATGGCGTAGATTTGCTATTAAATTTTAATATTTTATTAACAAAAAAACTGAGCGGTATAATACAAAGTAGAATAACTTTTTTTGCACTAAGTCATGTCGAATAATTGTCTAATATTCATGGAGTTAGCAATATTCCAAATGATTGATAAAAACAATTAGATTGATTATGTTTGATATAAATAGCTTATTGGTCAATAAGTCTGTATGATCCGCGCCCATAAATCCTCACACTAATGTTGGTGCGAGGATAGCATTTGTAAAAAAGAGAGTATCATATGTCTGCAGCTCAGACTCCTATTGAAAAGTTAAGAAATATCGCGATTATCGCTCACGTTGACCACGGCAAAACTACCTTAGTAGATAAATTACTACAGCAGTCCGGTACATTAGAAAGCCGCGGTGAAAGTGAAGAACGCGTAATGGATAGCAACGATATCGAGAAAGAGCGTGGTATTACGATTCTTGCAAAAAACACAGCTATTAACTGGAACGATTACCGTATCAATATCGTCGATACTCCAGGACACGCCGATTTCGGTGGGGAAGTAGAACGAGTCATGTCGATGGCGGATTCAGTACTATTATTAGTAGACGCCCAAGAAGGTCCAATGCCACAAACTCGTTTTGTAACGCAAAAAGCCTTTGCTCAGGGGTTAAAGCCTATTGTGGTTATCAATAAGATTGATAAGCCAGGTGCACGTCCTGATTGGGTTATGGATCAAGTATTTGATTTATTTGATAACCTTGGTGCAACGGACGAACAGTTAGATTTCGACGTGGTATACGCATCAGCATTAAACGGTTGGGCATCATTAGACGCTGATGAGCAGGGTGCAGATATGACACCATTGTTCCAAGCTATTGTTGATAAAGTCGCTCCGCCAGCAGCCGATCCAGAAGGTGCTTTCCAAATGCAGATTTCGCAGTTGGACTATAACTCTTATTTAGGCGTTATTGGTATCGGTCGAATCAAGCGTGGTTCGGTGAAGCCTAATCAACAAACCACTATTATCGGAGCTGACGGTAAAACACGTAATGGTAAAGTAGGTATTATCCAAGGTTATTTAGGTCTTGACCGTCATGAAGTAGAAAGTGCTTCTGCTGGTGACATCATTGCTATTACTGGTCTTGGTGAGTTGAAAATTTCTGACACGATTTGTGACCAAAACACGGTTGAAGCATTACCTGCATTATCGGTTGATGAACCGACCGTAACGATGACGTTCCAGGTAAACACCTCTCCGTTTGCTGGTAAAGAAGGTAAGTACGTTACGTCACGAAATATTCTAGAGCGTTTACAGAACGAATTAGTGCACAACGTAGCATTGCGCGTAGAAGAAACGGCTGATCCGGATAAATTCCGAGTTTCTGGTCGTGGTGAATTACACTTGGGTATCTTGATCGAAAACATGCGTCGTGAAGGTTACGAGTTAGCAGTATCACGTCCAGAAGTTATTATTAAAGAAGTCGATGGTCAATTAGAAGAACCGTTTGAAACATTAACGATTGACTGTGAAGAAGAACACCAGGGTTCAATCATGGAGCAGCTAGGTCTGCGTAAAGCTGAAATGCGCGACATGTCTCCAGATGGCAAAGGTCGTATTCGCATGGACTTTATTGTTCCGTCACGTGGCCTAATTGGTTTCCAAACTGACTTTATGACAATGACGTCTGGTTCTGGTTTGCTTTATCATACATTTGATCACTACGGTCCACACAAAGGTGGAGAGATTGGTCAACGTAAGAATGGTGTATTGATTGCTAACGCTACAGGTAAAGCACTTACTAACGCATTATTCAACTTACAAGAGCGTGGTCGTTTATTTATCGGTCATGGTGTTGAAGTGTATGAAGGCATGGTTATTGGTATTCACAGTCGTGATAATGACTTAACCGTAAATGCACTGAAAGGTAAGCAATTAACTAACGTACGTGCATCTGGTACGGACGAAGCGCAAACACTTGTACCACCAGTCATTATGTCATTGGAGCAAGCGTTAGAATTTATCGATAACGATGAATTAGTTGAAGTTACACCAGAAAGTATTCGTATTCGTAAGAAGTTATTAACTGAGAACGAACGTAAACGTGCTTCACGTACTAAAGATAAAGAGTAATTTTATTTACTGATTTATCCTAGAATAAGTTGACACTTATTTGCTCAAAACGCCCGATGTATCACATTGGGCGTTTTGTATTTAAGAGCTAGATACTGGCCTTATCATTATCAAAAATAAGTCACCGGTTAGTCATTCTCTGAAATACTAAAGCTATCCCAGTCTTTGTAGGTTTTGGCTCGCTCAATACCTTGATTTTCAGCTAATTCCACGCTGTCTGCGAGTGAAGGATCACGCTGAATTAGCTCACCCACAGCCACTAAATGAAGATCAGCGTTCATATCAGACGCTTCATCGCCACAACTAAATTGCCAGTCTCCTTCACCATCTCGGACAACCGAGAGTACCGCAGCTCCCTCCAATACATGAGGACATACAAAAACGCCAAAATCTTCTCGAAACTGTTTCTTTTTCACACCACGTTTAGCCATGTTATCCTCTTTCAGTTTTACTGCGAACAGTCACAAAAAACATGTTTCCTGTTGTGACCTCATAACATGAGTCCAGCAACAACATGTTCTGTATTATTACCTTACAAATTCCTAATTATACCGCTCCAGTATACTTTCTCCTAATAAAGCTAAGTACTAGTTTTGTTGATTATCATCTATCCAAGCGTTTTTATAACAAGGATGTATATCGTATTACGAATGGCTCAGAAGGAAAACGCATAAAGCCCTATCACTATTGAATTAAGTGCATTAAGATGCGTTTATAGTTTTAAGAAATAGAATATTTAGAATGTCTGATACATCAACAACGCCTCCGCAAAGCACGCTAACCGAAGATTTATTTGCCGAAAGAATTGACCGTTCAGGTACTTTTTCATTCAAATGGGAAAAGTATAAAGGCACAGATATCTTACCAATGTGGGTTGCGGATACTGAGTTTAAAATTGCGCCTGAAATAGCTGCCGCGTTACATGCGAATATCGATCATGGTGTTTTAGGCTATCATCTACCCGGGCAACATGCTCCGGCTAATGCTGCTGTGGTGCATTGGTGCCAACAACAATATGGCTGGACCATTGATCCTGCTTGGATAGTTTGGACGCCTGGCGTCTGCCCAGCGTTTAATATGGCGGTCAAAGCTTTTAGTGCTCCAGAAAGTAATGTGCTTGTCCAATCTCCAAATTATCCTCCTTTGTTAGCGGCACCTAAAAACCAAGGGTGCCATGCAGTACATATCCCGACCCATGAAGTTGAGGGCCGCTGGATGATAGATTTTGTCGCTTTGGAAAAAGCCGCAAAAGCTGATTCTACTAAATTGTTGATCATGTGTAATCCGATGAACCCTGTAGGTAGTGTATTGACTCAGGATCAGCTGGATCGTATTGCAAACATTTGTTACGAAAATAACGTTATTTTATGTAGTGATGAAATTCATTGCGATTTAATTTTGGATGACGTTCCTCATTTACCGGCAGGGGCTCACCCTAAACTCCAAGATCATTCCATAACGTTAATGGCGGCTAACAAAACCTTCAACATAGCAGGATTAGGTGCTTCATTTGCCATTATCCCGAATGCGCAGTTACGCACCCAATTTACCCAATCAGCTCAAGGCATGGTGCCATGGGTGACGATAATGGGACTGATAGCCACAGAAGCCGCTTTTACACGTTGTGATGAATGGTTACAAGCTCAGAAAGCCTATTTGAAAGCGAATCGCGATCATTTAGTCACTGCCATTAATGCCATTCCAGGGTTGTCGGCTAAATCCCCTCAAGCGACTTTTCTACTATGGGTTGATGCATCAGGACTCGGTGTTGAAAATGTCCAAAAATGGGCTGAGGCAAAGGGAGTCGGCCCTTCTCCTGGTATCGATTTTGGAAATGATCAGTTCTTCCGTTTAAATTATGGTGTCAGTCGTGAAATGCTTGATGAAGTTATTGGGCGTTTACAAGCATAATCTCAGTTTTACTCATGAAGATAGTACGGTAAAGTTATCCATTAAAGAAACAGTGATACGAGTTTATACAGCCCTAGCGCACTTACAGTTAATACGATGAAAGTTGTTAAAACGTTATTGTAGAGATTGTTGGTGTGTTTATGCATTACGCGCTTGTTGTTCATGACAAGTAATAGAAAGATAGCAATAAAGGGCAGTAACAACGCATTCGTAGCTTGTGCAAAAATGATGGCCAAGATCGGCTTGAAGCCGAGCAAAGCAACCCCCACGCCACTGACTAAAATCCCCATAGCAAACATTTTAAAATGCTTAGCATCTGGTTTTTCAGCTAATTTAAACACCCCAGATAAAGCATAAGCGCCGGCAATTGGAGCCGTCATTGCTGATGTTAGCCCCGCAGCTAACAACCCTAATGCAAAAAAGACTTGGGCATATTCACCGAGCAGCGGTGTCAGTTGCAACGCTATATTGCCTGCTTCTACTTGGAGACCTAAGGCGAAGAAGGTACTTGCAGCAGTCCCCATGATAGCAAAAGTCACCAACCCACCTAAGCCAATGCTGAGGATATTTTGCTGACCAACAGCCTTCAAGTTTTTAGTAGTGACAGTAGGTTGGGTGTCGCGAGCAACCATAGAGGATTGCAAGAATAAGTTGTATGGTACGAGTGTAGTACCGATTAATGCAATAATTAAGGTTAATTTATCTACAGCTAGGTCTGTAGGAACTAGTCCAATAAAGATACTACTCAGGTCTTGAGTTTGCACCAATAAGGCAAAGGTCAAAATAAAAACAGCGCTCATAATACAAACGAGTGTGACTAAAAGCCTCTCAAATACAGCGCTATTGCCATGTACAATGATATACCCTGCAATGGCCCCTATACCTAAAATCCACATATAGGTTGAACCACCTAATAACTGACTTAAACCAAGTACCGCACCTGAAATATTCCCTGCTTCATATGCTGCGTTGCCTATTCCGATAGCCCCAGCTACCAAAAACATCATGAGCCATTTCAACATAGGATGCGTAACAGTATGGTGCAAGGCACCCGCTAGTCCCTGACCAGTAACCAGACCGACTCGACAAGCCATGTTTTGCATGACTATTGTGGCTATCACAGATAGGACTAATGCCCAAACCAAGCTATAACCAAAGCTCGCACCAGCAAGGGTCGCGGTTGTAACAGTTCCAGGGCCAATAAACGCCGCCGTGACAAGTAATCCTGAGGTACGAATAGACATATTGTAGGGCTCTCCAACTAATAGAAGAATACTCAGTTGCGATATAAAGTTTTAATGATATGAAAACCAAACTTCGTTTTAATCGGACCATGGAGTGCTAAAACAGGCTTTTTAAAAACAACGTCATCAAATTGTTTGACCATTTGACCTTTGCGAAATTCACCTAGTTCACCCCCTTTTTTCCCTGATGGACATAGCGAATGTTTTTTCGCTAATTGACCAAAATTTTTTCCTTTTTTTAGTTGCTGTAAAATACTCAATGCTTCTTTTTCTGTTTTCACTAAAATGTGTACAGCTGCTGCAATGGCCATAGGTTATCCTTGTAATGCTCTTGTTTCATTAGTGCCAGAATTTTTATGTTATTATAAACCTAATTAATTATTAAAAGCTTACTTATGTCCCCATTATCTGAACTTTATCAAAATACGCAAATTTCGACCGCACTGCATTCTGAAGCTGTGGTGCAAGGAATGATTTTTGGGGTGTGTGCCGCACCTGAAATTCCTATGCCAGAACAATGGATGCCATGGACATTTGCTCAGCATCAGCAGCTAACTGATGAAGTTCAAATTGACAACATTACCGCAGTGTTGATGCAACAAATGGCAGTTACCCTCCAAGACATGTCAGAAGGAGAAATTGCGTTTATTACCCAATGGGAATACGACCAAGTTACCCAAACAGTAAATACGCCTTGTCAGCTTTTTCTAGCTGGTCTATTACTCGCACATGAGCAATGTGAGACAACTTGGCAAGCCGCTTGGCAAAAGCTCCCTGCAGAAGAACAAACCACCCAGGCGGATAATTTAACACATTGTTTGAATATGTTTTCTACATTTGTGGATGTGTCTGTTGCGTTAGAAAGAGCAGGGGATAATGCCCCTACTTTAGCCGCTGCATTACCTCAAATCTTTGCACAGTTACCTGACGCATTGCTGCAATACAACGAGTTAAGTGGGCTGTTAGCCAGTTATTTGCCTAATCAATTTGAACAATTTGCTGCCCCATTTGGCACCGCAGATGATGAGACATAAAGCTATATTTCAAGTAATAGAATATAGCTAAAAATGACCTCAGAAGAACCCGATTATTGAGTGGGCTAATTAGAACGGCTTTACCACCGCAAATACCACAATAGCAAGGACGCCAAGTACCGGCACTTCGTTGAGAATGCGATAAAACTTTGGTGTCTTTATGTTTTTATCCTGAGCGAGATCTCGCATGATCAGGTATAAGTAAATATGATAAGCATACAAGGTAGCCACCAAAACCAGTTTGGCATGCAACCAAGCAGACGCTGCCAACCACGCACTCCCATAACTCACAATTAGCCAAATACCGAAAATCAATGTGAGTAGTGCAAACGGCGTCACAAAAAACCATAAGCGACGTTGCATGATTTTTAGAGTATCTCGTGTTTCTTGATGTGGAGATTCAGCAAAATATACAAATAAGCGCGGTAGATAAAATATGCCAGCCATCCAAGCTAGCATAAAAAACACATGTAAGGCTTTTAACCATAAAATTGTCATAATGTCTCAGTTAGAAGTTTTGTTGGAATAAATAAGCGTGCAACATATTCCAAGTAATGATTCCATGAATGGTCTTGGCGTCAGGACACATAATCAAAACGGCACCACGTCGTTCTGTCTTAAGTACATCATACACTTCTGACAACGTGTTTTGAAATGAGAAAATGGGTAAAGGTGAATGCGTAAAAGCTTCTCTAGGTTCAGGAGTAGTAGCACTTGCTAATTCTAAATTCGGTGTAATCAAAGCAAAGTTGTATGGACTCGCGAGTTCTAGACTATATGCATTTTCTGCAAATTTATCTGTAGGACGAGCATTCCCTTGATATTCTTCATTGGTTGTTTTTATTAGGTAATAGTGTTCGGGATCCGTTTTTAGATGCTCTAACAGTGTAGTTATTTCGTTCTCACCGAACGTAGAGATGTTTTTGTGTGCTAAAGCTAACACCCCAGTTTTTTGCAAGCTTTGGGTGATTGATGATTGCCGATAGGGGAGGTTTTGGAGTTCCAGTTGCTGAATAAAAATAGAACGGTTTTTAAATACTTGATGCGAAATAACATAGGCAGGGACGATCACCAAGATACAAGGTAGTACAATTTGTGGTGAGTATGATAACTCCATTACTGCTGACATCGCCGCTAAGGGGGCATTTAAAACCGCCGTTAACATGCCAGCGACGCCCAATAGCACAAATGTATCATGGTATTCTGTAGTGCCGAGGATATTTTCTAAAGGAAATGCCAATAAAGCACCAGCAAACATACCGATAATCATGACGGGACCTATAATTCCACCTGGAATGCCTAAACCAATTGCTACACACCCGAGTACAAATTTAGCTAAAAAAATCACAAAGATAGCTTGGATTTCGATATTCGCATCTAACAAACTGTGCACAGATAAAAACTCGGCTCCCATTGCATCGGGGATAAAAATACCAATAATACCGGTAAAACTAGCCGCAATGATAAATCGATAATGCAAAGCTAAATCTTGACACGTGCGCATGATAGCCATGAGTTGATAATTAAATAGAGCAGCCAAGGCGCCCAGGCTCATTCCGAACAAAACCAAATACAGGTAGATCCATTGGTCTAAATCTGCAAACGATAAAAACAAGAGTGCAGTTCCATCACCAAAGACCATTCGAGACATCACCGAACCGATGGCTGCCGCTATCATAATCGGGATGAAAATATGGATACGGTAGTCTCTTAACACGACCTCCATGACAAATATCATCGCTGCAAAGGGGGTATTAAATGAGGCGGATATACCTGCAGCGATACCACAGCCAGCTAGTATTCTGATACAGTTATAAGGAAGTTTTAAGCCGTCACCAATAAAACTAGTGCCAGCAGCGCCTAAATGCACCGAAGGCCCTTCGCGTCCAACAAAAAAGCCACTGGCAAGTGCAAAAATCCCACCGAAAAATTGATTGATTGTAGAGCGAAGTGGCATTAAACCGAAATGCATTTTGACCCGATGGATTGCAAATGGTATCCCTACTCGGTAATGATTAAAGCCAGTCAGTGCTGCGATACAGTAAATGCCAATGATTCCGACAAAAGGTAAGCCTAAACGGCCCCACCAAGGTAATTCAGAATACGCACCGACTTCTGGCAAGACATACAATTGCAATGATTGGAACGTCAAGCGAAACAAAATAATCACACACCCAGCAGAGATGCCCGCCAAAATTCCCAGCATACAAAGTTGCCAAGATGTTTTAGGTTGAGAGAGCACCACTCTGAGCTGATGTAGATTCATTTGATTTATGAGTGTTTAATAATTGGTCTAAAGTGTATCATAACGATAGATTGAAATTGAGCGGAAAATTTTGAGGGCGTTGTGGACTTAGTAAAGTGGGTAAACACACGAAGTGAATTAGCCTTGTATGTCATGATTTGTGGTTTAGTCGTATTGGGTGGGCTCTTCGGTTTTTTATATGCTGGTCATTTTGTCAGCGATCAAAGTGCTGAGATCAAAAAACTGACCGGTTCGCTACATCATACTCAGTTAGAAAACACCCGTTTAAACTTGTTGGTCAGCGAGCAAAAGGTAGCGTTAGCGTTGCAAGAGGGAAGTACCGCAGTATTGTTGGAAAACATGACTGCGACCCTTACAGAACAACGTGCTTTAAAAGAAAAAGTAACAATGTACGAACAGGTGATGAGCAAGGATACTGTCGATAGTTATTTGACGGTACAAACAATTAAAGTCGATGCTTTGCCGGAAGAAAATAAAGTCCTTTTGACGTTGTTACTCGTGCAGGGGCGAGCATTAAAATCCACCATATACGGGAATTTAGATTTACACATTACAGGACTTCAAGGTGACAAAGCAAAGACCTATAAAGTCGCAGATTTGTTGAGTCGTTCGCTTGGTTTTGTCGAAAAAAATAGTCCATTATCATACAAGTATCAATACTTTATAGAACGTTTTTATGTACTAGCTATCCCTGAGGGTTTCACTCCAGAAACACTGACCTTTAACACCAATGTCATGCAATGGAAGCGTAAACGAGCAGTCGTATCTGAACAGTATGTATGGTCTGATATTTTAGCAGCTGCAACGGAGTAGTTTTTTATCTGCTAATACTTGATGAATTTACTCAAGTATTAGATAATTAGGTTTGAATATTTAGGAGTGTAAAAAACACATGACCGTTGAAACCGCAGTACCTATCGAGTTTTCTGATGCAGCCGCAAAGAAAGTTAAAACTTTGATTGAAGAGGAAAGCAATCCTGAGCTTAAGCTTCGAGTTTATGTCACTGGAGGTGGTTGTTCAGGTTTTCAGTATGGCTTTACTTTTGACGAAAAGGTCAACGAAGGGGATATGACGATTGAGAAAGAGTCGGTTACCTTGGTGGTGGACCCGATGAGTTTACAGTATTTGGTCGGTGGTGTTGTCGACTATACAGAAGGCCTAGAAGGTTCTCGTTTCCTAGTTAACAACCCCAATGCAACCACAACCTGTGGCTGTGGCTCAAGTTTCTCTATCTAAGCTTACCTCTGCAAAATCTAATAGTAACCCCATGGAGTAACTGGGGTTACTACAGGTTTTGTTAAATCAAACTCTACTCTAAATTCAAAACCTTCTCTGGTTAAACGATAGGTGAAGGTATCCTCGTAGATAAAAACTTCCCAAATGTTCCGCAAACTTTGTGGATAGCCCTGTGCAATAAATAGATCACGGGTGTATGGGTCTGTTGGAAAAGCTTGAGTATGTGCAGAGCCTGAGTCTACCGTATGCCCACCATACATCGTCAAATCATCATGAGAACCGTCGGCATGGCGATGGTCATGCTTGAATAATAGACCACCGCCTGTTTTGGTCAGTATCCAAGTACGTGAAGCGTCTGTGCCAACATGGAAAGGGATATGCAGTTGGTCATCGGTACATTCTCTGACATGCATCACTAATGCTTTGTTAGCAAAGTTAGGGCTATTACTGGTATCTACCTTAATTTTACCGGCAAAACTTTGGCCGCATAATGCTCTAATTCGAGCAAAAAATGAATTTTGCGAAGCTGGCGTAATCTGACTCAGTGATAACGCTGGAGGGGTTTGCATCTTATCAGAGAGAACATTTAATGGCGTTTTGAATGCCGTGGCATGCATACTAGTGAGTGTTAGTATAGAGAATACCAACCATGTAAAAGCATTGTGTTGATGTTTAGACATTGTAAGCTCCATGTAATAGTGACTTTGCAAGTATTGTAAATTGGCGGCAGTGACCGTTTAGTTAGTAACCTTTTAACCAACTTAACTGATACTTTAGGGGGGCCCGCATTTTAAAGCGTTGGAAATTACGGACCAAGATATCAATGATATCCTCCGCTGACGATTTCGCCGCAGTATGCTGTGTAATAAAAATCTTAGGATGAGACCACAATACGCTTTTTATGGGCAAAGGCTCCTGTTCAAAAACATCTAAAACTGCATAACTAATATACCCTTGCTCTAGTGCATTTAACAATACACCGTCAGAGATTACTGTTCCTCTTCCGGCATTGATAAATAAACAATTTTTCGGTAAGTGTTCGGTAAAGGTTTTATCAATAAATTGGTAAGTACTATGAGTATCAGGCAATAAATTCAACAAATAATCACATTGGGAAGCAAAAATATTTTTATCTAGCGGGGCTTCAATTGGCACCTGGGAACAACCAAATACAGTTTCCCCACTAGAGTTCAAACCTACAATTTTGAGGCCCATACTCTCTAACATAGGGACCATGTTTTGCGCAATATTACCAAACCCCAAAATACCTAAACATTTGTTTTTAATCGAAGACTTTCCTGGTGGGGCCCATTTCTTCATTGCTTGAAGTGTTTGGAACTCTCTAGTTCGGTGCTCATGGTTAAGAATATGGGTCAGAGTATACTCAGCCATTTGCTGGGCAAATACGTCTTTAACACCGGATAACAAATAGTCTCTGCGAGGATGAGTCAACAAAGGTTTGTTCCCAGCCCAAGTGGATTGCAACCACTGTAGGTGAGGTAAATCATCAATCACCCTCGCGGCCAAGTCTGGGTCAGCAAGCAAAATTTGCGTTTTTGACGCTTTAATATCTGCGGGTGTCGAAGTGCAGTGTATTAGCTCTATGGACTCAACAATACCTCCACCGAATTCATGAAGCGCAGCTTCATAGCCAGCGGGATCTTGAGTAAGAATACTTAAATATTTAGGCATGCTGCCTCTAATTAGATAAACATCAATTTAGTATAACGAACTTCACGAAAAAAAACTAAAGTATTGATATAACACTACTTATAGTTAGTTTTTGAACCTAAGACTACGGCTTTGTTAGCACCTGTCAAACTCGGTGCATTGCTCGGAATGCCTGATTCATGACAAGCGGCCAACCAGGCAAATGCCATGGCTTCAATAGCATCGACATCATGCCCTAAACTAGAGAGTAAGGTCACAGCGATACTTGGAGGGAGTACATTCGTTAAATCCGCATATAATTGTTGGTTGTGCGTTCCACCACCACACACAATTAACTGAGTTGGCGCATTTTGAGTGTATGTTTGAATGCTTGTGATGATTGACTGTGCAGTTAACATCGATAAAGTGCGTTGGATGTCTTGTGGCGCTAATACGGTATCTTTCGTTTTGCTTGTTACTGCATAATACTGGTCCAAATATTGGTTTAACCAAGCTAAATTAAAGTATTCTCTACCAGTGCTCTTAGGTGCCGCCTGAACAAAATATGGGTCACTCAACAACTGTGTGAGTAGTGCACGATGATAATTACCAGTGCTGGCCCATGCTCCATTTTTGTCGTACATCTGAATATTATGTCTTTGATACCACATATCGAGCAGGGTATTGCCAGGCCCAGTATCGAAGCCTGCGATCAGTTTTTCTTTATCAAAAATAGAGACATTGGCAATACCGCCAATATTCACTAATACACGATACTGAAAATGTGCAGGGAAGTCTTTACATAACCATTGGTGAAACGGTGGGACCAGCGGAGCACCTTGACCACCATATGCCATATCTTTTGCTCTAAAGTTGTGAATGACATTGATATTGCACAGTCTTGCGAGCAAAGCCGCATCTAACAATTGCCATGTAAAAGGTAAGGTACTCGCAGGTGAGTGCCAAATAGTTTGTCCGTGACAACCTATTGCGCTGATGGTTGCTGGATCGACATTTTCTTTAGCAAGTAAGCTATTGACTGCATCAGCATAGGCTTTGGTGAGTAGCTGCTGAGTTTGACCAATATTTTCCAAGTGTTGGATAGGTTTGGTGCATAACACGGTGAGCTTAGCTAAAAGTTCATCAGGGAACGGGGGGGAGTGAAACGCTCGAGTCTCCATGGAGCCATTGATGACATCTATTTTACATAAAGCGACATCAATACCATCTAAGCTAGTACCAGACATGATACCAATATACCAAGACATGTTTTTTCCCTGTTAATCAATACTCGCGAGCATGATCCGCTTGTTGTTCTCAAGTTGCGCTATACGTGTTTTGGCTAAAGTCATAAATGCTGACTTTTCAGATTTAGCGATCGGGTCTGCTTTTGGTAGTTTAACGGTTCGTGGATTTTGATGAACCCCATCAACTAAAAATTCATAATGTAAATGTGGGCCTGAAGCTAAGCCTGTTGCCCCTAGTAACCCAATGACTTGACCTTGTTTAACCATGTCACCTTTTTTCACTTTTCGCTTGGAGAAGTGCAGGTATTTCGTGACATAACGATCGCCATGTTGAATGAAAACATGATGCCCATTGAAACGATCATAAGTAGATTTTATTACTCGTCCCTTACCAGCAGCAACCACAGGTGTACCTGTTGGAGCCGCATAATCCACACCACGGTGTGCTTTCCAACGTTTTTGGACTGGGTGAAATCGCTTCTTGGTAAAGTTAGAGCTAATATAACGGAAATTGACCGGGGCCCGTAAAAAGCTTTTGCGCATACTGCGACCGCTATCCGAATAATAACTACCATCAGTATAGCGAATCGCCCTGAATGTTTCGCCTTGGTTGACAAACTCAGCCGCTACAATATCACCTTCACCAATATAATCGCCGTCAACAAACAGTTCTTCGTAAACTACGTTAAATGTATCACCATTGCGAATTTCCATAGCAAAGTCGATATCCCAGCCAAAGATATCAGCTAATTGCATTATTTTATTATCAGATAACCCGGCTTTGATACCTGCATTCCAAAACGATGATGTAATGGTCCCTTGAGCAAAGCTGTATTTGCTGTAGGTTTCTGCCTCAACAATATTGGATACATAATCTGTATCCGTTTTACGCTGCACGATTAAGGTAGAAGTATCGTTGATTTGATAGGTTAGTTGATCCAGCTTGCCTCTAGGATCTACTGATAACTGAAGCACATCTCCAGGCATTATTTTGGTAAGTGTTTTCGCGTCTTTACCGGCTCTAGATACATGATAAGTGGTCGCTGCACTGAAGCCTTGCTGGGCAAATATTTTCCCCAAGCTGTCCCCAGCTTTGACGGTATATGTGCGGGATTCAGATAAGGGTTGTAATTCAATGTCTTGTGCTGCTGCCTCTAACTCAAGCGGCACTGGATAAGCGACACCAGGTACCAACGACTGCGCCACAGTATGGCGTGAAGCATCAGCACTAAAGAGTGACGAAATGATTAAAATAACAACAAAAAGTGACAGAGCCACTAATGAAATTTTATGTGGTCTGGGTAAGTTATTAATTGTTTTTGCAACCACGCAAAACCTCTCAATAGGGTAAGTTACCTAAGAATACCGTTAAACATAGGTACATTCTAGTCTCTTCGCAAAAAAGTACAGGGTTCTTTGGGGATTAATTTTGATACATATACCAAATTTACTATACCTTTACACTTTCAATAATGCGGTGGTCTGCGTAAAATACAAATATATTTTTTAGCTTGATTGGAAAACGCACATGGCAGGTTGGGAAGCGGCATTTGCTGAGATAAAAAGAGGCTCAGACGCAATACTGGTAGAAGAGGAGCTTAAAGAGCGCCTGAAAACGGGTAAACCTTTAAAGATAAAAGCTGGCTTTGATCCTACGGCACCTGATTTGCACTTGGGGCACACAGTATTGATCAATAAATTACGTACTTTCCAACAGCTAGGTCATGAGGTTATCTTTTTGATCGGCGATTTTACTGGTCTGATAGGGGACCCAACGGGTAAAAACGTCACGCGCAAACCTTTGAGTAAGGAAGATGTATTAGCGAATGCACAGACTTACAAAGAACAGGTTTTCAAAATTTTGGATCCTGCCAAAACTACCGTTCGGTTCAACTCTGAATGGATGAACGAGTTAGGTGCCGCAGGAATGATTAAATTAGCAGCCAGCCAAACGGTTGCACGTATGCTCGAACGAGATGATTTTAAAAAGCGCTATGCAAATGAGCAGCCCATTGCTATCCATGAATTTTTATATCCATTGGTGCAAGGTTGGGATAGTGTTGCATTAGAAGCAGACGTCGAACTAGGTGGGACCGACCAACGTTTCAACCTACTGATGGGACGAGAACTGCAAAAAGCACAAGGTCAGTCCCAACAAACTGTTTTAATGATGCCGCTATTAGAAGGTTTGGACGGCGTCCAGAAAATGTCCAAATCGTTGAATAACTATATTGGTATTACTGATGCGCCAAATGATATGTTTGGTAAAATCATGTCTATTTCCGATGAGTTGATGTGGCGTTATTTTGATTTATTGAGTTTCCGTCCGATTGCTGAAATCGATGAGTTAAAAGTAGCGGTAGCCGATGGGGCAAATCCTCGTGATACTAAGATTTTATTAGCCAAAGAAATTATTGAAAGATTCCATGATGCAGCCGCTGCAGAAGCTGCTCATGCTGATTTTATCCAACGGTTCCAAAAAAATGCCATTCCTGATGATATGCCAGAAGTGACTATTACTTTAGGTGAAGATGGGATAGGTATTGCGAATCTGTTGAAAGAAGCGAGTCTAGTGGCTTCCACCTCAGACGCCATGCGTATGATTAAACAAGGCGCAGTAAAGATAAATGGTGAAAAAGTCGAAGATACAAAACTGCGTCTACAACAGACCGATACAGCGGTTTATCAAGTTGGGAAACGTAAGTTTGCGAGAATTACCCTAGTTTAAAAGGGCGCGTCGAAGTGTGTACCCAAAAAAGAGGTATTATTGAGTGCACTCTTTAAGCGATGCTCGCATCATCTTCAGCTAAACAATAAATATAAGCCTGAGTGGTTAAACTGAACCGTCACTCAGGCTTTTTTGTATCACACTTTTTTCTTGGTATCTTTTAATACTTGTTCTAGATGAACATCGAGTGCTTGCATAGAAATATGAATTTCCTTGATGGATAGTACTAGAGAAAACATAAGTAACAAGAGACTTATCCCAAATGTCCAGTTCGCAATGACGCTCCAGCCCATATAAATCATCAGCATAGTCACAACACAAAAAAAGAAGCTAGACACACCAGCTTGCTGCATTTCTCTGATCAGTTTAATACGTTTACGAAAATTTTGGATTTGTAACATGACATTTTCTTGCTCGTAGTCGTTGGCGAATGAACGAGTCAAATTTGCCAAGGCCAAAAATCGTTGTGTGAATGCAAGGAGTAATAAACTAATAGCAGGAAAGAGCATTGCAGGTGTCGAAATCGAAATTTCCATACGGATGACCTATTTGATTAAGGATAAGCAATATAAGAGGTTGGTATTATAACACCGAGTCTGGGTTAACTCTATCTACAACTACAAATGCGCAGTGGCACAGATCCTACCTAACTCATCGAGTACTCGAGGGGTAAAGCGATGCATTTGGTCAGGATCAGCTTGAATTAGCATCGAGGCTAATATGTTTTGATGCGTCTGCCAAAACCGTTCCAGTTCGGTTAAAGGTTGTTTTTGGCTGCTGATGATGACCTCAGGCTGACTGTTAAGAACAAAAGCTATATTTGCTTGTGGATAAGGTATTGCACTGTCAGCATAAATCGAATGTAGCTGACAAGTGGCCAGTAATTGAGTGACCCAAGCTGTTTTGCCAATGGTGAATAAAGGCTGCTGTGCACTGTAATAAAAAACACGTTTTGGTGTCACTGTAGCGTATTTTTTTTGATGTTTCTTGAGGGCGTTGGCGAACTGAGTGGCTACTGCTGCAGTGTTGGTTGCGTTGATATATGTGCCGACATCTATAATTTGTTGGGTAATATCAGTCAAAGACTCTACACTGACTGCGAGTACTGAAAGCCCCATTGCCCTTAACCTCTGAATATCTTTACTTTGATTACCGCCTTGCCATGCCAAAATATGCGTCGGTTTGGCACGTAAAATTTCAGTAAAATTTACTCCTCTATAATTCGCAACAGTAGGTAAATCCTTGACACTTTCAGGATAGTTAGAGGCTTCACTCACAGCTATGAGTTCCGTACCCTTGTCTAGAGCATAGACAATTTCTGCCAAGTGAGGAGCGAGGGTAATTATCCGTTGTTTTGGTGTTTTGGACTTTACTACCCAAGCATAGCAGCTATTTGAATAGCTAACGAATGTCATAGCAAACAGGAGGGAGGCAATCCAATACTTCATCAATGCACCACTAAAGCCAGAGCGATACAAACAATTAAAAAAGTAGAAAGGTACAAGTTCTGTTGAGGCTTGATTAACCGTAAATGGTCCAATTTTAGAGGAAAAACATCCCCACATTTTGCTGTCCTGATTTTTTTGCCGGAGTAGATAGCTGGGCCACAAAATTGACAACCGATGCTTTTACCAATACTGGCGAGGACTAAATTACTCGGATTTTTATGTGCCAAGACCGCAAGCGCCTGCCAAACTTTTTGAGGGTGAAATAGCCATATACAAAAAGTGTAGAGGGCTGCCACTGGCCATTGAAAAAACCGAGAAATCCATAATAAGAGGATCCCAGCCTCTTTGAATTCTATTTTTTTAGTGTTAAAGGCTTGTTGTAACTCCAAGGTTAAGCGATAAACTAAAGCGGCTTCAATACCGAATAAAACAAACCAGAATATGGTAACGATTACTTGTTGGAAGTGTCTTAAAATCAGCATTTCTGCATGTGTTTTAGCAATACCTAAAGGTGACAAGGTGTTCGTTTCTCTGAGTACATAAGGGGCTAGAGTATCACGAGCAAGTTGTTTCTTGTCTCTTAGTAAATACCCATAAACGCGTTTCGTTATGTTCGACACCCCAAATTGAGCGATACAGAGCCACAATAATATGCCTTCAAGTAGCACTCTGTATTCGGCAAGTTGGAGGAGAAAGGCGATAATAGCCACAATAGGTAGGACTAAGATCAACCAACAAAATACCCCCATCCACAAAGCAGGTTTATGATGTACTTTGGCGACAGCTAAGCTCATTTGGTGGGCAATAATAAAAAAGATCCCGATAGGATGGGACACTCTCCTAAGTGGTAAGAGGCGCTCCATCACCACAGCAGACATGACACATAATATGGTCACTACCCAGGGTTGGGTCAACCAAGCTAACCCACCATCAGATAATGCTGACATAATTATTCTCCACCTTGGCTAGGACCGATTGCAACGCTGCGCTTACGCTTTTTGTAAGACCGCCATAACAAGATTAGCAGAGTTTTTTGCCGCTATCGGTAGATATTGCTCGAATGTCATCGATGATGCTTTGTTAGCATGGTCAGAAATTGAACGGATCACTAGACAAGGTATGTCGAGTAAATGACATACTTGCCCAATCGCAGCTCCTTCCATTTCAACAGCCGCAAACTGTGGGTAGTCGGCTTTTATTTGTGCCGCTTGTTCATCCGTACCAATAAATGCATCACCAGAACCAATAACCCCTCTTATCCCCATTATATTTGGCATATCAGTAACACACTCAAGGGCTAACTCAGCCCAGGAAGTATCAGCTGAAAACACTTCTGGCATACCTGCAGGTTGGCCTAGTTTATAGCCAAAATGTGTGAGGTTAACATCATGTTGAATGAGGTCAGAACCGATGACAATATCACCTACATCAATACGAGGGTCAAACCCACCTGCAGACCCAGTGTTAATAACTACATCGGGTTGGAAATCTTGACAAAGCAGTCCCGTCGCCAAAGCAGCAGCGACTTTACCTATACCGCATTTAGCAACGAGCACCACATGACCAGCATAGGTACCTGTGTGACAAGTCAAATGAGCGACTTGTCGAGTGGCTATGTCTTCTAGACTGGCATTGAGTAATGCAACTTCTTCATCCATTGCGCCCAAAATTAAAATATTCATGCGGTATCATTCCTAAAAGAACTATTAATTAGTAAAAGAAAACCTGCACTTGGCAGGTTTAAAAAAGAAATTATATATCAGATAGCAAAATAACCAAATGTAAAGTTTAGCCCTGTTATCCGATTGTACTTTACGCCGCTTGAGGGCCATTCGTTCTGCTAGAGCGAAGCGGACGAGTCGGGCGGGTACTCGTTTTTACTAAAGGTTTTTTCTCTGTCATTTGACGGTATTCAACCAGCTTGTTTTCAATACATGCACGAATTTCTTTTGGCGTGTATCCAGCTTTCACCTTAATGCGGATATGAGCAATATGTGCAGATTCTAAAGCACCAGCAACAAACCAGTCGCGCTGAGTTTTGTATTTCTCTGCACTATTGACTAAGTCAATGGCGGCTACAGGGCGCATTGATTCTTTCTCACATAAAATAAAATCAAGTTGTTTTGTCTGTGCTTTAGCTGTTGCTACTTTCCCTTTTTTATCTGAACCAGACGGGCTGAGCACATCACTTAAACGGACTCGACAAAGAATGCGAAATTCATGTCCAACCGAGGTTTCTAAAAGACTGATAAACTGCCTTTCCGTCGGCGTGAATAAATTTTGTTTGCGTTTAAAAGGTACGTTTACTTCTTGGGCTGTGAGTTTGGTCACTCCTAACGCCATCACAATAAGTAACATAGTAAGTATTATGGCGAGTTCCATCATGATCTCCTAATAGTTCAGTCAGAAAATTGACTTGCCAGATGTAGGCTTGTCACTGAACTATACAAAGCAAACAAGATGCCAACCTTTTAAAATCTATTTATGTTCCCAAACATATTCCATTTGTCTGGCTACGGCTTCTGCTTGTTGTTTTGTAGTGAACCGCTCCACCAGCCCTAAACTCATATCAATACCTGCTGAAATTCCCCCTGATGTGGTGTATTTCCCCTGATTGACCCAACGTGTGTTACTGACCACATCTAATGTGGGGAAGCGCTCCTGGAGTTCATTGAGGTCATCCCAATGAGTAGTCACTGTTTGAGTGTTGAGGATGCCTGCATTCGCTAGCAGAAATACACCAGTACACACAGAAGCAGTATGTTTGGTTGTTTGGTCTGTTTGGCGCAGCCATTGTAAAATTTCAGGTTTTTCCATTTCGTAGGTATGAATGCCTCCAGGCACAACGAGCAAGTCAAGCAACGGGTGATCGTTTATGGTATGGTGCGGTACTACTTGAAAGTTCCCTTTGGTAGGAACTTGCTGTTCTGTAGCTGCAATTAAGGTAATATTCCAATCAGCACAATGCAAGCGTTTGGCAACAGAGAAAACCTCAAAGGGGCCTGCGAAGTCTAAGACTTCCGCATGTTCGTAAATATATATACCGATGTTCATTTTTCCCCCTGAGGTCCTCTACCAGTCAACGACTAAATATTAGGTGTTGGTTGATTTATTCTTTTAGTTTGGGGTTTTTTTCTTATATAGTAAATAAAATTGCCAAAAATAATTAAGCAGAATCTTTATGAAATATCATCTGGCTGAGGTCAATATCGCACGTTTTCGAAACGCTCCTGAAGATCCTGTGAATGCAGGTTTTATGGATAATTTAGATCGTGTGAATGCTGCAGCTGAGGGACAAGATGGATTTATATGGCGCTTTACCGGTGCCGGGAATGACGCAATGGATGTGCAAGTATTTCCAGATCCCAACATCGCCTTTAATATGTCAATTTGGCGGGATCAAGCGTCGCTAATGTCTTTTGTATACCGCAACAATATCCATAGTGACATTATGCGCAGAAGAAAAGAGTGGTTTGGTGAACTACCCCGCGACAGAGCAAGTCTGATCACGGGGCTTCGGCTGTAAAGCTT
>NZ_JANATA010000208.1 GCF_024199005.1 Opacimonas viscosa | reverse complement strand
AAACCATTAACATCTATAAAGCCAATGATGGGTAACGCCCATAGTTGGCTTTTTTCGCAAGTCCGCCCCCTGTCTTCGTGTATCAACCCCGTTTAAACCTTTGCGCTTTTAGTGCCGCTTTTTAAGGCAATCAGTAAAACGACTTACGTATTGATAAAAGCAAGGCTTTGCAAATTAATGTAATCTACGGCTATTAAACAAAGGGTATTGAGACTATGACGCAAAATTTAGTAATTACGGGTTATGGATGGTTAGCCGG
>NZ_JANATA010000207.1 GCF_024199005.1 Opacimonas viscosa | reverse complement strand
CCACTAACATTTTCAATTCGAATGGCTCAAGCGAGAATTCTGCGTCAACGCCGCCTTCGCTCCTATTTGAAACAAAGTGTTTCTCGATAACACTTGCCCCCAAGGCTACCGATGCCACTGCTACTCCTATACCTTCGGTATGATCAGAAAGTCCAGCTGGGCAATTAAACAACTCAGCCAAATGAGGGATGGTGCGTATATTGGCATCTAACGGACGGGCCGGGTAATTGCTAGTACATTTTAATAATACCAACTCGGA
>NZ_JANATA010000206.1 GCF_024199005.1 Opacimonas viscosa | reverse complement strand
AACGGCAGGCATACCCAAAGCTGCTACCTTTCCTAAGATAGGCTTTACCTTATTAAGCCCATCCATCATTGAAAAATCGCTGTGGACACGTAAATGAATAAATGGCGATGACATGATGTTATTTCTCTTCAAGTAACGATTTTACTGGTTTGAAACTTTTGCGATAGCAGTCTAAAACGCCAAATTCAGCAATGGCTTCAAAATGCGCTTTAGTCGGATAACCCTTATGCCCGGCAAAATTATACTGGGGGTAGGCGTC
>NZ_JANATA010000205.1 GCF_024199005.1 Opacimonas viscosa | reverse complement strand
CTATATCTAGGTTCAGAGTAAAAAAATAACTTGTTTATCAAGATTCGTAAACCTATAATCATGGAAGAATCATAGAAAAGGTGAGGGACATTATGAGAGCTGAAAGAAAAAGAAAGAAGAAAAAGGTTCTTTGGATTGTTTTATCGATTATTGGCTTATTCGTATTAGCCACTGGCGGATATGCATATCATCTTTGGAATACAGCCGCATCAACTGTCGCAGGCATTCAGGAGAACTTAAAGAAGTCAGATAAGCGTGA
>NZ_JANATA010000204.1 GCF_024199005.1 Opacimonas viscosa | reverse complement strand
ACAATTTGTTTGGTTTATCTTAATAGAAAAATGTTCTTTAACAATTTGTAAAAGCTGATATTACTTATATTCTATAACGATATAGTAACTGAGAGAGTTTGATAGTGTTTCTTAGCAATAAGATAATGTTATCCAACGTCTAAACTACTTTATCTGACGAACTGTGATTAGCTTGTCACCATGCAACGAAGCTTGTGCATTTATGCTCAAGTGGAATGAATAAACCGAATGCTTAAACATGCCAACTCTCATGTGTTGG
>NZ_JANATA010000203.1 GCF_024199005.1 Opacimonas viscosa | reverse complement strand
CTCGTTAAGTGGCGGCATCAAGGTTCAAACTCAGCCTGCGTTAACGGGCTTTGGTGACCTGCAGATATTAAACGGCCGCTACGAAGTCTATGGTCAAAACCTGATTATCCGAACCGGTGAAGTGCAGTTTAACGGCCCTATCGACCAGCCTATGTTGCTGGTTGAAGCCATTCGCGATCCCGAACTAACTGAAGATGACGTCATTGCCGGTGTGCGTATTGAAGGGCCAGCGTCGCAACCCAGTGTGAATTTGTTTTCA
>NZ_JANATA010000202.1 GCF_024199005.1 Opacimonas viscosa | reverse complement strand
ATTCATGCAGGACCATGTTGGCGAGACCTTTGAAGGGGTCGTCAGCTCGGTAACCGGTTTTGGTATTTTTGTGCGGATCACCGAATACCATATCGACGGACTGGTGCACATTACCTCACTGGATGACGACTACTATCGCTATGATGATGTAAAACAATGCCTGGCTGGTGACAGCGGTGCGCGTCAATACCGATTAGGCGATCAACTACAGGTAAAAGTCGCTGCAGTGAATCTGGATGAGCGTAAAATTGACCTCATC
>NZ_JANATA010000201.1 GCF_024199005.1 Opacimonas viscosa | reverse complement strand
GAACTTACCTAGCTCGATTATCAGTATCGGTTTCTTAGCAGCCGCCATCATTGCTTCATTTTTAATGAAAAAGAAAGCTTAGAAACGCAAGTAAAAACCCGCCTCAGTGGCGGGTATCAAATTGTTGACAAAGGGCTAAAATGAACTTGATTTTAGCCCTTTGTCTTCTTTTCAGCGTGATAGAAAACCTTTGCAGTCTAGGAAGGACGAGTACTGGCGCGGAGCGAATTTGACATTCGTGAGCACCAGCGCGCAGGAC
>NZ_JANATA010000200.1 GCF_024199005.1 Opacimonas viscosa | reverse complement strand
TTCGTATGATTTAGGGCCGCAATACCCGAACGGATTGTTAGTGGTGCAGGATGGACGCAATGTGATGCCCGCAGCACCGCAAAACTTTAAAATTATTGACGGCAATAAAATCGCGCAGTTCATTCAACAACGTCGTTAACTACTTCAATCAGAGCCCCGGACTGGAAAGTCTGGGGCTCCCCGGGCTTTCCTTCTTTCACATCGTTATCATTTTGCATACTTGAGTATTCAGATTTATACATTGCACGCGCTTAAATACC
>NZ_JANATA010000199.1 GCF_024199005.1 Opacimonas viscosa | reverse complement strand
ACTATATATATAATACATTCCACATAAATAGATCATTTACTTCCGTGCTAAAATGTAAAACAATTTAAATGAAAATGATATTTTTGATAGTAAATTAAAGGTATTTTAAATAATTTCACACTTATTACTTACTTCCCAACTTACTTGAATCACTTCAGCTTCTACAACCTCCTCTTAGTTCGTTACCCTACACTTAATCATACAAGAAATCCCAGTTTAGCTCGCAGGTCGCTACCTATTAAATCAACTCTATTACTTTC
>NZ_JANATA010000001.1 GCF_024199005.1 Opacimonas viscosa | reverse complement strand
CCCGCGACATTGCTTCGCTCTGATCACGGGGTTTTCTCGCTAAATTCTTATAAAAAACCGGCTCGATTGATTGGGCCGGTTTTTTTACTTTAGGAATAATGTTCTGCTGGGTAACTATCTTGAGTGAAGGCTATTAGCTTGTTTGTGTAAATGCTACTCATGACCTGACAACAAATACGGTATCACCATCTTTTCATACATGAACTCAGCTATTATAGGCTGAGCGTTAGCCGTTGGGTGGATCCCATCGTTTTGCATCAGTTCAGGCTGTAAAGCAATATCTTCAAGGAAAAAAGGAATAAGAGGGATAGCGAATATGTCTGCAGTTTGTGCAAATGCGTTGATAAACATCGTGTTATAGCGACGTCCATAATTAGTTGGGATCTGCATTTGCTGGAGTAACGCTTGCGCACCAGCGGTTTTTGTCAGTGTGACTAGTTTTGCTAGATTGTCTTTCAATTTTTTTATGCTATGGCCTTGTAACCCATCATTACCGCCCAACTCAATCAGTACATGCGTAGGTGAGTGCATCTCAAGTAAACGCGGTAGTCTAGAGACACCACCATCGGTTGTTTCACCGCTTATTGCGCCATTTACAATCGTAATATGTTGCGTTTGTGGGGCTTGTTGTAACATATTTTGTAACAAACTTACCCAGCCTTCTTCTTGTGTCAGTCCGTACGCTGCGCTTAAGCTGTCACCTAGAATTAAAAGCTTGATTGGCGTTGGATTCTCTACTTTTTTGGTTGGCGCTGACATTGTTGTAGATTGATCTGAATATACCCCAAATGACGTAAAAACAAGCATAATACTCAGGGACAATGCTTGATAAAAGCGTGCCATAAAACCGATTTTTAACACAGTGACCTTTCCTAAATGATTAAAACAAACAACATTATTAAAACAGTTTCTACGAGCGAAGGCCAATTGCAGATCCTTCAACCCATCAGTTTTACCGTTGCCGCAGGAGAGTCTGTAGCAATTATTGGGGCTTCTGGTTCAGGTAAATCAACATTATTAGGTTTGCTTGCTGGGTTGGATACTGTTTCCTCGGGTGAAATCTTTTTAGATGAACAACCATTACATAATATGGATGAAGAAGAGCGTGCTGCGCTGCGCGGTGCCAAAGTCGGTTTTATCTTTCAAAGTTTTATGCTGGTCCCATCATTAACCGCCCTAGAAAATATTATGTTGCCAGCAGAGATTACGGGATTAGCAAACCCTAAACAAGCTGCTCAAGAAGTGTTAGAAAAAGTTGGACTTGGCCATCGTGGTGAGCACTATCCGAATCAGTTATCGGGTGGTGAACAACAACGAGTCGCAATCGCTCGGGCATTTATTACCAAACCCAAGATATTATTTGCAGATGAACCTACAGGAAACCTAGATGCAGAAAACTCAAAGAATGTTGAAGAGTTACTATTTGCTTTAAATGCCGAGCAGGGGACAACATTGGTACTCGTTACTCACGATAATGAACTCGCCCAAAAATGTCAGCGCCAGTTGACAATGACCGCGGGGGAGTTGGTCGAGATATCTGCACACTCAGAGGAAGCTTCGGCATGAGTATGACGCGTTCTTTAGCATGGCGCCTTTTCAAGCATGAAGCGCGTCGTGGTGAGTTGAGTATTATTTTATTTGCCATTGTTTTATCTGTCGCTAGTGTCTTATCACTTTCGTTATTTTCTGAGCGTTTACAAGGGGCATTGACCGAACGCTCAGCAGAGTTTATTGCGGCTGACCGTCAACTGTCATCACGTAAACCGATTGCCCAAGAGTGGTTACTCCAGGCTCAAGCTCTTGATTTAAATGTTGCACAACAGACCGCCACCCGTTCTATGGCTTTTGCGAACGATGCTTTACAGCTGATTGATTTACGTGCAGTCAATGAGAATTACCCTCTCAAAGGCAGCATAAAGGTTTCTGACAGCTTATTTGCTACAGGTAGCGCAACGCCTTCAGTACCTAGCGCAAATGAGGCCTGGGTTGATTCTCGGCTGTTTCAAGTGTTGGATATTGAAATAGGTGATGATATTGAGATTGGGGATGCTGTGTTTACTGTGACACAGATTTTGGCTGAAATCCCAGATGCTGGTTTTAGCGTATTTAACACTGACCCAATGGTCCTAATCAATGCCGACGCTCTGCCACAAGCTAATGTCACCGGCGCTGGTAGTCGCGTCAATTACAAAGCTTATTTCACTGGTAGTACAGGAGCCTTGGATGAATATTATAATGCACTCAAAGGCAAACTAAACCGACAAACACACCGCTGGTTATCGGTTGAAGATGATGAATCTGCGATTGGGGAATCAGTCGCACGAGCCGAACAATTTTTTTTACTAGCTTCGTTGTTAGCAATTGTGCTTGCTTGTGTAGCGATTGGTGTCGCAGCCCAACGCTACGCCCAACGGCACTTTGATCCTGTTGCCATCATGAAAACCCTTGGTGCGTCTACCAGTACTATCCGCAAAGTTTATCTATATCAGATCACCTTTATTGCGGTACTGGGTATTCTTCTAGGGACAGTTATCGGTTTTATTTTACAACAAATTGTGGTGAGTGCGCTTTCTGGAACAGTCGATGTGTCACTACAAATTTGGTACTGGCGACCACTTTTAATCGCCATATTTACCGGTTCTGTGTGTGCATTATTATTTTGCTTATATCCGTTGCTTGGCTTGTTTTCGGTTCCTCCATTACGTGTTTTACGACGTGATATGGCTGCAACATTACGTACTCGAGGCGGCCAATATTTGACTTCAGGTTTAGCTATCTTTGGCTTGATGTATGCCTACAGTCAAAACCTCAAAGTGAGTGTCATACTCTTTGTTTCAGGCTTAGTCTTAGTTGGCCTATTACTACTCGCAACTTTTGGTCTCATTGCCTTGGGTAGAGTACTTGGTAAAGGCCGAATGTCTGCCGCACAACTCGCTTGGGCACGTATACGCCGACGCGCTTTAGATAATTCGGTACAATTAATTAGTTTTGCACTCACCCTAATGTTATTGTTAACTGTGCTGGTTATGCGTAACGACATTGTGCAGCAGTGGAAGGACCAACTACCTGCTGGAACAGCTAACTATTTCATGATCAACGTGACAGATGCACAGAAGGATGAATTACAGGCACACTTTGCTGCAAACTCGGTGCAATCTGACAAGTTATTCCCTGTGACACGTGGCCGTTTTGCCAAAATCAATGACGAAGTTTTACGCTCTGAATTAACGAAAGAGGATGAGGATAATACTGCCGAGCGTCGTTCTGGAATGGGACGAGAAGCCAACCTAACATGGGACTTGGAATTGCAAAACGCCAATGAGATTGTGGCCGGTGAATGGCATGGGGCATGGACACCGCAAACCTCAACATTACCTGATGGCGTTTACCCAGTTTCCTTAGAGGAAAGAGTCGCCCAAAGAATGCGTATTCAGATGGGAGACATTTTGACATTTAACATTGGTTCTGAGGAAGTACGGACCCAAGTCACATCACTTAGAACAGTCAACTGGCAAACGATGCAACCAAATTTCTTCTTTGTGTTACATCCTGCTGCAATGACACAATTTACACCCACTTACATCACGTCTTTTTATCTACCAGAAGAACGTAAACCTGAATTAACTCAGTTGGTGCGTCCGTTTGCTAATGTTACTTTGTTTGATGTGGATGCACGGATTAACCAAATTCGGAGCATTATCGAGCAAGTATCTGCAGCGATAGAATTTATTTTGGTATTGGTTCTCGTCGCAGGGAGTTTGGTGTTGGTTGCCCAAGTACAAGCGAGTATGGATGAACGTCAGCGTGAATTGGCTATTTTGCGCACACTGGGTGCCAAAGGTAGTCTGATCCGCCGCTCAGTGATCTATGAATTTTTGATTATCGGCAGTGTGGCTGGTTTTATGGCGGCACTGGCCAATGAAGTGAGTTTGTTTTTATTACAATCTCAAGTCTTTCAAATGAGTACCCAGATACATGTTGAGTATTGGTTAATTGCACCGTTGACCGGCGCGGTTGTTGTCGGTCTACTGGGTGCGTGGAGTTGTCGTCAACTACTCCAACTCAATACCACCACGTTGTTGCGGAAAATGTTGTGATGCTTGGTTTTACGATATCAACTCCAGCTCTATTTGCCGGTATGTTCTGCGCATTTCTGATTATTTTTAGTATGCGCCAGTACCGCCTAGATCCTTTACAGATAACGATTTTTCTACCTGCGATTTACGTATTATTGGCACTGGGTTCTACCACACCGACCCAAAGCATCATTGAAGAGATGTTTTTTGGTATGCCGATTCTGATGTTAGTGGGGATCAGTCAGATGCAAGATTGGTCGCTAGAGCGGAAAAAGAAAGTGGCGATAGCGGTATGGTTATTTCATGGATTTTACGATTACCACCACCATTGGTTGGTTATCAATGATGGTGTACCGAGCTGGTATGCACCTTTTTGTTTGGTAGTGGATATGTTAGTAGCACTTTACCTATTCATCCCTTATCAGCAAAAAGACGCAAACCAAGAGTAAATTGCAGCGAGCTAAGAATAAATGGCAGCAAGCGCTTGGTCAACATGTGGGTAGTTAAATGTGAAACCTGCGTTTTCTAACCTCTCGGGTATAACAAATTGGCCAAAGAGTAATAGGTCAGCCCCTTCTCCTAACAATAAACGCATACTGATTTTAGGGACCGTAAAAATACACGGGCGGTGTAACGTTTTGGCCAGGGTTTGGCTAAACACTTTGTTGGTGACAGGGTTGGGCGCCGTAAAGTTGTATGCACCACTAGCATCTTTGTTATTCAGTAAGAATATTAAGCCTGCTACCATGTCTTTGATATGGATCCATGAAAACCCTTGGTCTCCTTTACTTACAGGACCTCCCAGCCCCAGTTTGAAAGGCAGATACATCTTACTTAATGCACCACCATCCCGACTTAGCACTACGCCCGTTCTGACCACACAAACGCGTGTATCGGGTGTGCTTGCACTCAGGGCTAACTGCTCCCATTGGGCGCAAAGTGTACTGGAAAACTCTTTGTGTATATCTGTGAATGTCTCGGTAATACTGTCTGAGTTTTGACGACCATAAAAACCAATAGCTGAACCACTGATAAATACGTGTGGCTTGGTCTTTGCTGCAGCTAGTAACGTGACTAATTTTTGGGTAATGTCCATTCGGCTTTGGGTGATGCGTGTTTTTTGCTTTGTAGTCCAGCGTTTATCAGCAATCGGTTCACCGGCAAGGTTAATGATTGCAGAAAATTGTTCTACACTTTTTAGTTCAGCTAGCGTTAGCGCTTGGACTTGACCTTGATTGGCAGCCTCGCCAAACAAGGCAAACACATTTTTAGGGGAGCGAGAAACCACCGTAACAGTATGTTTTTGTGATAACAATGCGGGGATCAGCGCGCGGCCGATCAATCCCGTACCACCAGTCACCAGAATGTGCATCTTAGTCTTCCTTACTACAAGCAATACTCAATGACACTGAGTCTGAAAAACGTAAGGCATGAGGTTTATCTACTTCGACCTCAGCCCATTTCACCCAAGGGTGATCCGCGCATAATGCAAGAATATCTCCGGTGAGTTTTTCGAGTAATAAAAAACGATTATTTTCGACTAAGCGGATAATTGCCTTAGTTACGGTTTTATAATTCAAGGCGTTGTCTACAGCATCAGTGTCGGCGGCACGCTTTGCGTCATACTTAATGACAGCATTCACTACAACATCTTGTTTATTTTTGATTTCATCGTCGTTAAAGCCAATATAGGTGCGCAAACGTAAATTCTTTATTCGGATGGTAGCATCATGTAATATCATAGGTAATATAGTCCTCTCGATGTCATAGACATCTATCTAATTTGCCGGAAAAAATAATATGGAAATAAAGTCTTCAACTGCGCGTGTAATGATAGTCACTGCAGCTGTAATTATCGTTTTAGCAGGAATTAAAGCCGCTAGTGCGATAATGGTTCCCTTTTTACTCTCCATTTTTATTGCAATTGCATGTAGTCCATTAATCAACTTTGCGCAGCGATATCAAGTGCCTCGCTGGGCATCTGTTACCTTAGTTATACTCTTAATAATCGTTTTTGGTTTCATGTTAGCAGGATTAGTTGGTCAATCACTGGGAGAGTTCAAACGCAACCTTCCAGTATATGAGCAGCAGCTTAGTACTCAGTTTGTCTGGGTTATTGATCAATTACAACGATTTAATATTTATATTGATAAAAGTCTCGTCCAATCTTATATCGACCCTGGTGTGGTAATGTCGATTGCAACAAACTTCTTAAGTGGTCTGGGTGGCGTTCTGTCTAACGTCTTTTTAATTCTGTTAACCGTAATCTTCATGCTCTTCGAAGCTGAAAGTATGCCAAAACGTATTCATATTGCGTTGCGTGACCCAGGTATGAAGCTACTACATATCGATCGATTTTTAAAATCAGTCAATGACTATTTAGGTATCAAAACACTCGTAAGCTTAATGACGGGATGCCTTATTGGTGTGTGGTTATGGATCTTGGGTGTTGATCACGTCATGTTGTGGGCGGTACTCGCTTTTCTTTTGAATTTTATTCCTAACATTGGATCTATCATTGCTGCCATTCCAGCGGTTGGTATCGCTTTTGTCGAATTAGGTTTAGGTGTAGCAGGACTCACCGCTTTAGGATTTGTAGCGGTCAACACAGTTATGGGCAATGTCATTGAGCCACGCTTTTTAGGCCGAGGTTTAGGACTCTCTACTTTAGTAGTTTTCTTGTCTTTAATATTTTGGGGTTGGTTATTAGGTACAGTAGGTATGTTGCTATCAGTGCCATTGACAATGATAGTTAAAATAGCCATGGAATCTAGAGAGGAAACTCGCTGGCTGGCGGTGTTACTTTCCGGTGATGATGAATCTACTATCAGTGATATCATGCTCGACGATAGCGCGACCAAAACAGATACGGATTTTATTGATAAGTAAATATGACAGCGACTTTCGCACCGCCAAAATCGCTTTCCGTAATTTGTAATGTAGCATGATATAGGTCGGTAATATCGCTGACCATAGCCATACCTATGCCTTGTCCTGAGGTGTAGGTGTCCAAACGCTGCCCACGTTCCAAAATATTTTTTCGCTGGGCCGTTGGGATCCCCGTACCATCATCATGGACAGCTACAATCAAACGCTTATCTTCACGGGTTATTTGCACCATTACTTTGGAACGAGCAGCCTTGGCAGCGTTGTCAATTAGGTTGCCAAATAGCTCGTAAGCATCAGTCTGCTCAATAGGCAGTTCTAAAACATTATGTGATTGACTCGCTGTAATATCTTGATCCAATGTAAAAACGATTGGAGGATAAATTTTTTGCAAACTTTGCATGGTTTTGGCCAAGATAGGCAGGATATCAATCTGTTCTACCCAAGCATTTTGCCCAAGAGCAGGGCGGTTTAGCTGCCGTTGAATGATTTGCTCTATCGTTTGTATCTCTTGCTGTAATTCTGGGCTTAAGTGCGGTTGATTTTGCATCACGCTCAACGGTGTTTTTAAACTATGAGCGAGATCTTGTCCCAGATTTTGCAAACGTTTCTTTTGAAAATCCTCATTTTCTAAAAGGTTGTTAATACTGTGTTTTGCCTGCGCTAGTTCTTTGGGGTAATGCCCTGTGAGTGCTCTTATTTTACCTTTTTCTGCTTGTTGGAGTTGCGCCATCAAATGCTGCAAAGGCTTAATCACAGAAAGTAAGATTAATAATAACAACAGAGCTACTACTGAGGTTAAAAGTGCACCGTATTGCCATAAAGAACGCGTAAATACGGCATGTTCAGCAGCGACATCACGCATGTGATTCACGACACTAAATTGAATGGGGATGTATTGATTTTCAGAAGTGAATTCAGCCGTAAAAGTATATAAAAACAAAGACTTTTCTGTATTCACAATAAAACGACTTTCTCCAACCGACGCCACTGGTAATGAGCGACTAGGGATGGGTTCCAATGTAGATGCGGATTGCCAAACTAAAGAATCATTAAGTTTGATATAACCTTGGTAACCAGATTGAGGGATATTAAGTCTTTCGTCATATACCACTGCAGGCATATCTATCACATTATTGTTGATCTCAAATGCTGAAAGTAAAACATAGCTCATCATAGCGAGTTCCGTTTCTTTCGACTTTAATAAACTAGCGTAGTGAGCAGAACTTACTGACCATACCAACGCTGGTAGCACTAAACACGCTAAACTGAGGATGCTAATAAATGTTCTGGCAGTTAGACTGAGTCTTTTGATTGAGTTAAAGATAACTTATATCCTCTTCCGCGCAGCGTTTCTATCGGTTTTAATGTGTTGTCTGGGTCGATTTTTTTGCGTAATCGACCGACGAACACTTCTATCACATTACTGTCTAAATCAAAATCTTGGTCATAGATGTGCTCAGTTAACTCAGTCTTGGAAATCACTTTATTTGGATTCAGTAAGAGATACTCTAAAACTTTGTATTCATACGCGGTAAGTTCGAGCTCTTTTTGGTCTAAAAAAACTAACTGTTTGGTCAAATCAAGTTGAATAGGACCTGCACTAATCAATGATGATGCGTGTCCAGCACTTCTTCTAATCAGAGCTTTGATCCGCGCTAACAACTCCTCCAGATGAAAGGGCTTCGTGAGATAATCATCCGCACCAGCGTCTAAGCCCAGCACTTTTTGCTCCCAGTTATCTCTAGCGGTTAAGATCAAAATCGGTACTGTAATCTGTTTCTTTCGGGCGTATTTAATAACATCAATACCTTCGATTTTGGGTAGGCCAAGATCCATTATGACCGCATCATAGCTATATTCGGTTAACAAAAACTGTGCTCTTTCACCATCGTCAGCTAAATCAACACTAAAACCTTGTTCTTGGAAAAAAGCGTCCAGTTGTATTAGGAGTTTAGGGTTATCTTCCGTGATTAAAATTCTCACTGCTCAGACTCCTTTTGCTTGGTAGCTTTTGTGGTTTTCGGCACATGAGGCGTAAATAAAATAGGCCCATCTTGTATATTGCCTTGGTTATAATTGGTCGTCAAAGGGGGCTGAGTAGGTAATGCTGAGGATTCACGTTGAATCGTGACTTCTTTGATTCGACCTTTGGGCGTTAAGATTTTAAAGCGAAATGCGCCTGCTAATTTATCCATTTTTAGGATCCTGCCGGTTTGCATTTGCAGGGCAGCTTGGGTGGCTTTTTGCTGTTCTAGTAATTTTGTTTTTTGCTGTACAGTTTGTAGTTGTCGCTGGGTCTCAGGATGGGTATGTTGGATGGTTTCAGCCGATTCTGAGGTCGTAACCTGCTGTGCTTGGACGGACTGACAGAACAAGCATAATAGCCCCATCACAGGAATGAGCTTGAACGAAATATAACTATGCATGTATAAAACACCCGGATAAAAGTTTACTATTTAATATTACCAAAAATAAACTGAATTCACTCTGAATTATTTTTTTACATATTAGACTATATGGCCATGATAAATTCATGTACCAACAACCAGAAGCATCCTATTATTAACGTTCAAATAATAAGGAAATCTATGAAACGTTTTACTCTACCAGTTGTTTTTCTCACTTTGTTGTTAACAGCATGTGCATCAACAACACCTGTTATGTCCATTCCAGAACAATGGCAAAAAGGGTTATATGAATTTAAAACCGAATTAAAACAAAGTGATAGAATCCATTCTGGGGTTTTGAGTAATGGTTTGCGCTATCATTTAGTCGAAAATCAAACACCTAAGAACGAAATTATCATGCGTATGCATGTGGCTGTTGGTAGTATTTATGAGCAAGAGGATGAGCAAGGATTAGCCCATTTACTTGAACATATGGCGTTCAATGGGTCAAAGAATGTTCCAGAAGGTGAAATGGTAGCTATTCTTGAGCGTGTTGGCCTTGCCTTTGGTGCTGATACGAATGCGAGTACCAGTTTTGAAGAGACGATTTACAAATTGAACCTTCCCCAAAATGATCCTCAGATGGTCGATACTGCTTTATTTTTACTCCGTGAAACAGCCTCAAATCTCCTCATAGAGCCATCTGCACTAGCCAAAGAGATTCCGGTAGTTACTGCAGAGTTTGAGGCGCGTAACAATATATATGCAAAAGCATTTAAATCCGCTTTTTCTGCTTGGACCGAAGGGTTGATTTACCCAGAACGTTTTGCGATTGGCAAAATCCCCGTGTTAGAAGCAATGCAGGCCCAGCAACTACGCGATTTTTATCATCGGCATTACACGATAGACAATACCCAAATAATTATCGTGGGTGACTTTGTTAAAAGTGACATGCTCGTCGCTTTGGAAAAACACTTTGCTGATTGGGATAATTCTCAAGCGCCAGTTGCAGTTGATATAGGTACCTTAAAACCATTCACCGAGCCCCAAGTCAACATATTTACTGGTACTGGGTTACCTACGCAAGTGTCGTTGAATTTCATTACGCCGTGGTCTAAACAAGAAGATACCATAGAGACACGCCGTGCCAACACCATTGTGCAGTTGGCGAATGGCATTTTAAATTATCGTTTGAGTTCTTTAGTGTTAGCCGGAAATGCGCCTTTTGAAGGAGCAGGAGCTGGACATTCAGTACAGTTTTCTGCGGTTGAATTATCCCAATTAGCGGCGCAAACCACGGTGGAAAACTGGTCTGATAGCCTAGCCGTGTTAGTCAATGAAGTGGAAAAAATGAAACGCTTTGGAGTGACTGATGCGGAACTGATTCGTCAAGTGAGTGCGGTTAGAAACGCTCTATTTACAGCGGCAGCTGAAAAAGACACTATGCAAAGCGGTGTGATTGCAAATGCACTGTTGGGATACATCAATAATGGAGGTTTTGTTACTGAACCTGATCTAGAGTTTGCACTCTTTTCTGAAATGATGGAGACATTTTCTTTGGCTGAAGTCAATGCGGTGATCAAAGCTCAGTTTGAACGAACCATGCCGTTGATACACATTCAAAGTGAGCCTGCTTTCAATGCGGATAAAAACGAAGTTATCAGGGTTTATCAGTCAGCTTTACAAGATGACGTGACGAAAAATGCCGTCCAAGCTAAGAGCGAGTTTGCTTATACTGATTTTGGGCCGATGGGTGAAATCACGGAGCAAGCATACGATGAAACGGATGATATTCATCAGTACACCTTTGCGAATGGCGTACGTGTATTACACAAACCAACGACCTTAACCGCTGGTGAAGTCTTAATCAATGTGCATTACGGACCCGGTACTAAGTCATTGCCAAAGCATTTGCCAGGTCTAAAAGAACTGTACAATTTCTACTATGTTGCAGGTTTAGGTAAACATGACATCAATGAATTGCGGGGTATTTTGTCAGATAAAGATGTATCTTTGAATTTTAACGCACGTTTTAATGGCTTAGGCGGTGTATTTTCCTCTAGTGCGGAACGTATTGATATTCAACTACAGTTAATTACCGCATTCATCACAGACCCGAGTTTAAATCCTGATTTATTAAACTTATATCGAAAGAACATTGAACAAAGTGAAAAAGAACGAAAGACGACTCTACAGGCAGTCAGAAGCTATGAGTTAACGAACCAACTGTACGGGAACGATTATCGTATCGGAGCGCCTCCTACAGAAGCACTTTTGGCTCGTGACTTTAGCGATATTGATACTTTGTTACAACAAGCATTGCAAGGGTATCCATTTACCGTGACTGTAGTCGGTGATATTGCGCCTGATGTATTAAAAGATGCTGTCGCAAAAACGTTCGGTGCTCTAGCCATTTCGGCCACTGTACCGGAGCGAGAATGGGTGGATGACTTTGCCTTGATTGCGCCACAAACGTTTACACTAGAACATGCAGGTAATCCTGAAAATGCCGCTGTTTTACGTCGATTTAAAACAGTTGATAGAAGTGATATTAAACGTTCTGCTACGTTGAATGTACTGGCCGATGTTATGCGCCTTAAAGTACAAGCTAAAATTCGTGAGGAATTAGGGGCAGCTTATTCTCCTGCTGTGGTGAATAATCAGTCGCGTGATATCAAAGATGATGGGTTTATCGGGTTTGATACTTTAACTTCACCAAGTCAAATCCCCGAAGTGCAACAAGCATACACAGATATCATCGCTGAACTCCAAACTGTTGGGGGCATTACTGAAGATGAACTGCAACGTGCTTTACAGCCTATCTTGGCCAATCTTGCCAGTAGTGAAGAACGCAATGGTTTTTGGCTGTATCGCGTTGACAGATTACATCGTGAGCCCAACACCATGCAAGAATGGCGCAATTTACCTGAAGTATATCAATCGATTACGGTGGCAGACTTACGCGCAAGTGCTATGCGTTATCTAATCCCGGAAAGACAAATCGATGGTCTCATTTTACCCATGACTCATACTGCTTCCCAATAGGACAATAGTAAAAAGGCTGATGTGTATTTAAATCTTTATAGCTGTAGCGTGTTTTTGTTGGCTGTGCCACTATTGTCTCTTGCATGAACACGCGTCTTGCAGTAGATTCTGATGCGTAATTTTTGATAAGGATTTAAAAATGAATCAAGTTAGCGCTCGAAAGAATATCAACGCCATTATTCAAGCTATTCGGGTTGAAGAAAAACGTCTTCGCGAACAATATTCCTTTCTCGTTCATCAAAATGCTATCGGTATGTTAATCATGCTGGTGTGTCTAGTTGGCATGGTCGGACTAGGCAGCTTGTATTATTTTTCTATGATTCCAGCGTGGGCTGCGGTGTTATTAATCGCGATGGTCGCGTCTATTTCCCATGAATTAGAACATGATTTAATACATAATTTATATTTTAGAAAATCACCCATCACACAAAATTTTATGATGTTGATGGTGTGGTTAATGCGTCCCAATACCATTAACCCTTGGTATCGTCGTAAAATCCATTTACATCATCATATCGTATCTGGAACCGAACAAGATCTCGAAGAGCGCTTAGTAGGGAATGGTATTAAAAATCCTTTTTTACGCTTATTAGTTATTGTCGACGGTTTATTGGGGCTATTGATCAACAGAAAACGTTTTTCAAAAGAGATTAAAGACTTTAGTTTCGCCAAAGTATTTAATGCAGGTTTCCCGATTACCACCTTGTATTTTATCGTTTTGTATAGCACGCTTACCTATCACTTGGTTTCTTTGTTTATGCCATTGGCTAGTTATTTACCTGCGTGGGGCTTAGACATAGTTAGCGTTTTTGAATTCTTTATGGTGGTGTTAATTTTACCAAACGTAATTCGTTCTACATCATTGAACTTCGTGACATCGTGTATGCATTACTATGGTGGCGTAGAAAATTTGAAACAGCAGACGCATGTCATTACTAGCCGCTTATTTACTCCTTTTCACTTGTTCTGTTTTAACTTTGGCAAGACGCATACGATCCATCATTTTGTCCCGAATCAACCGTTTTACTTGAGACAAGCTATCAGTCGTAAAGTCAATGAGGTGATGCGCAAGCATGGCGTACGATTTAATGATTTTGCCAGTATCAAAAACGCTAATCTTTACTCTGAGCAAGCTTAATTAAGCAGTCTTTTGCCAAAGGCTGTATCGCGGTAAAATCTCTATGAGCAATCCATTCCGGTCGATTAAATTCGGTAATGTGATTGCTCGTTTCACATAAAGATAAATATACAATTGTTCTATCTAGAGGGGAAATGTTAGGTGGACTAGCATGGACCAACAACGATGAGAAAACAATCATACTGCCTGCTTTGCCGGTCGGGGCGACACAACCTCCAGCTTTAGCGAGTGCTGCCACTGTAGCTCGATCGCATTCCCACAACGGATAGCCAGTCGTCTCAATGTCATACTTGGCATTGACGACACCGTGTTTATGACTCCCAGGTAAAAATATTAGAGGACCATTAGCGGCCGTTACATCATCTAAAAAAACACCTATATTCATGGCCCTTGGCGTAGGCATGCCATCTTGTCTGTGCCACGTGCCGTAGTCTTGATGCCATTGCCAAACACTGCCATCAAAAGGAGCTTTAGCATTCACCTTGTATTGGTGCATATATACATCGCCATCAAGTAACTGCTGTACGGGGCGAATTAAGTCTGGATGAGCCCCCAGGCGTTTAAATCCTTCATTGTAGGTATGTGCAGCAAATGCAGTTCGAGCGACACCGTTTTTTTCGCGCCAGACTTCGGCACGTTCCAGTTGGTAAATTTTTTCGGCTTCTGCTTTGAGAAAAGCAGCTTCTTCGACGCTAAATAATTCAGGAAAAAACAAATAACCTTCTTTATCAAACTGGGCAAGTTGTTCAGGGGATAACTGCATATAAATACCTTCAAAGCATCATTTATTGAATTTAGAACCCGTCTACTTTACCACGTAATTTTTTCTTGGTCCCATGCAGAGTTTTTGATTGGAGGCGTTTGCGCTGTGAAGAACGAGTAGGGCGGGTTGCACGTCTGATTTTAGGGATCACACCTGCAGCTCTAATAATTTGTATTAACCGTTCCAATGCATCTCTCTTGTTAGCCTCTTGAGTGCGTTGATTTTGTGCTTTAAGTACCAACACACCTTCGTCCGTGATCCGTGAATCTTTGCCGTTTAATAAGTTATTTTTGTATAACCAAGGCAGGTTGCTAGCCTGGATCGGAAACTTTAAGTGAATAGCTGAGGAGACTTTGTTTACATTTTGACCACCAGCACCCTGAGCGCGGATTGCGGTCATTTCGATGCATTTTGGATCAAGGTAGACGCCATTGGCAATAAAAATCATGACATCTCCTTGAACTAAAGGTTGCTTATGGAAGCACCTTTTTAAATGGTTTTACCTGAACTTCTGCATACACACCAGCACTAATATACGGATCTGCATCTGCCCATGCTTGAGCATCAGCCAATGATGCAAACTCAGCAATTATTATAGAACCAGTGAAGCCAGCATCCCCTGGTTCTTCAGCATCAATAGCAGGGTTAGGGCCAGCCGCGAATAAACGGCCTTCGTCTTTTAATTGCAACAAACGAGCAACATGGTCTGGACGAGCCGCCATACGTTTCTCATGAGTACCCGGTTTATCTTGACCAACGATTGAATACCACATAGCGTTTCCTATTTTTGTGTTGCTGCTTTCATGGCAGCAACAAATTCACATAAATTTGTGCACATAGTGTCAACATCATCTAAATGCTGCGCAATGATATTGACTGTCGCAGAGCCTGATATAGCACCTGCAGCGCCTGATTTTATTGCATTTTGCACTTGTTCTGGAGTGGAGATACCAAATCCTAATAATGGTGGAGCCACTTCATATTGCATAAGCTTATCAATTAATTCACTCGCAGGAGTCTCTGCGGCAGTTTCTGCCCCCGTTACACCAGCTCTGCCCAGTAAATAAGTATAACCAGATGACAACTCACCAATCGCTTTTAGAGATTCTTCTGTCGCATTTGGTGGAGCGATGAGTATTTGGTCTATGTGAGATGCACGTGCTTGTTTTACAAACCTATCAGCTTCACGTAGTGGTACATCCGCAATCAATATAGAGTCAACACCTGCAGTATGTGCATCTTCATAAAATTGTGGAACACCTCTGGCAAGTACTAAATTACTGTACAAAAGTAAACCAATGGGGATATTGGGGTTATCTTTGCGGATCGTAGCAATTATGTCCAAGCAATCATTTGGCGAGATTTTGTTATTCAATGCTCGAATACTTGCAGCTTGGATTGTTGGACCATCAGCAATCGGGTCTGAGTAGGGGAACCCCAGTTCTAAAGCATCGGCACCACCATCAATCAGTGCTTGTACAATCCTTAATGAGGTTGCTTTGTCAGGATCACCTAACATGACGAAAGGTACAAAAGCCCCTTGATTTTTGGCGTTTAAGGCCGTGAACATGTCATTGTAACGACTCATGATAAATCATCTCCTAAAAGGCCAGTTACATAGGCTAAATCTTTATCACCACGTCCGGAAAGGTTGACTACGATGATCATTTCTTCATCTGCTTCATCAGCCATATTTAAAGCATGAGCAAGCGCATGAGATGTTTCTAAAGCCGGTATGATACCTTCTTTGGATGCGAGTAATTTAAAGGCGTTTAATGCTTCTTCATCGGTTGCAGCAACATATTCGGCTCTGCCTGTTTCATGTAGATAGGCATGTTGAGGTCCAACGGCTGGGTAATCCAAACCAGCCGATACCGAATAAGACTCTTCGATTTGACCATCTGAATCTTGCATAATGTAGCTAAATGCACCATGTAATATGCCTTTGGTGCCTTTACAGATCGTAGCGCCGTGTTCGGTAGTGTGGAGGCCTTTACCAGCAGGCTCGACACCTATAAGACGCACGCTTGGATCGTCAATAAAATCGGCAAACATCCCTATGGCATTTGAACCACCACCCACACAAGCCACTACGGCATCTGGTAGACGGCCTTCTTTTTCTAAAATTTGCGCTTTAGTCTCTTCACCAATCATACGGTGAAATTCTCGAACAATGGTAGGGAATGGGTGTGGACCCGCTGCAGTACCAAGCAGATAATGTGCTTTATCGTAGTTTGCAGACCAATCACGCATGGCTTCATTTACCGCGTCTTTGAGAGTACCAGAACCCGCGTTGACAGGGATAACTTCAGCTCCCATCAAACGCATCCGGAAGACGTTAGGGGATTGTCTTTCAACGTCTTTTGCCCCCATATAAATACGTGCTTTTAAACCAAGTAGAGCACAGGCTAAAGCTGTTGCAACACCGTGCTGACCCGCACCTGTTTCAGCAATGACTTCTGTTTTACCCATGCGTTTGGTTAAAAGTGCCTGGCCAAGTACCTGGTTAGTTTTGTGGGCTCCACCGTGTAATAAGTCTTCTCTTTTGAGGTACAATTTAACCTTTGGGTTACTCACGATATTGCGTGTTAAACTCATTGCTGTAGGGCGGCCAGCATAGTCCTTTAATAAGGATAAAAACTCTTCTTGGAACTCAGGATCGTCTTTGGCATCAATAAAAGCTTGTTCAAGCTGATCTAATGCTGGGATCAATAATTCTGGTACATACATACCACCAAAATCACCGAATTTACTGGATAAATTATTCATAGTATTTCTCGTTTAATAACGTCTAAGTTGCGCGAACAAAGCATCAACTTGCGTCGCGTCTTTGTGACCTGGTGCTGATTCCACACCTGAATTTACATCTAATAAATGACTGTTTGTGTGTAAAGCTTGGTTAATATTGTCGGGACTTAAGCCCCCAGCTAAACCAATGTTTATTGAACTGTCTATCTGCTCCAATAACTCCCATGCAAACTGTTCACCTGTACCACCTTTAGCTGATTCAGTTTGGCAATCACATAATAACAAATCTACATGCTCAAATGAATGTTCTGGTACGGTTTTACCAATCCCCAGTGCCAACCAAATTGCACAAGATACGGGGAGTTTATTACGTAATTCGGTAATGTATTGTTGGTCTTCGTCACCGTGTAATTGTACCGCAGTTAACTGAAGTTCTTTAGCATACTCGACCACAGTCGCAATCGGGCTATTCACAAATACACCAACATAGTCAAAAGGTGTTGTCGTTGTAATTTTTTGCGCTGTGGTGAAACTCACGCAACGCTTGGACTTTTCGGCAAAGATAAGACCTAAATATGCAGTAGGGCGTTGGACTAACATTTGGGCTTGTTCAGGAGAGGTGACACCACATATTTTAATATTGCCATAGACGAGTTGGCGACAAGCTTGGCGCAAGTTTGGTTGACCCATCAGCGCACTGCCAACAAGAAATCCATCCACTAGTGGTGCCAGTCTTGCAATATCTGCACGGGTATAAATACCTGATTCTGAAATCATTAAGCCCGTATGGCCTAACTCTTTGAGTAACGGGACAAGGCGTTCAGTCGCGCCAAGATCTGTCGATAAGTCACGCAGATTCCGATTGTTGATACCAATGATTTTGGCACCTAGATGAACGGCTCGCTCTGCTTCCTCTGCATTGCTCACTTCTGTTAACACATCCAGCGCTAAACTATCAGCAACCTTGTGCAGGCGGGTATACGTTTCGTCATCGAGTACCGATAGCATTAATAAGACTGCATCTGCTTGGTAGTAACGTGCCAGATAAATTTGATATTCATTAACAAAAAAATCTTTATTTAGCACGGGAATATCTACTTTGCTGGTCACGTAGGACAAGTACTCGTAGGTACCCTGAAAGTATTTTTCATCGGTTAATACTGATAAACATGCCGCAACTTCTAAATATGCATCAAGGATCTCATCCAGGTCAAACGTTGGGCGAATCAATCCTTTGGATGGCGAAGCTTTTTTGCATTCAAGGATGTAACCTGCATTTTCTTTATTTAACGCAGCATAAAAACTTTTTGTAGAAGGAGTTAAACTATCTTTGAACTGTTCTAAGGGTAGTTTTTGTTCTTTTTCTACCAACTCGATACGTTTATCCGCAACAATTTTTTCTAAGACATTTGCCATAAATGATATCTACTTCTTGGGTTATGTTGTTAAGCCTGAGACAGGGCGGCTGTTTTGTTTATCGTTTGCATTGGTAGGCCTTTGGCCATTGCGGCAAGTGCTATATCTGTCGCACCTTTGAAACTATCGGCATGTCCTGCTAAATGTAGTAATGCACCAGCGTTCATGGCAATGGCTGCAATATGGGCGTCTTGGCCTTGACCATTAAATACCGCTTCAATATGCGCTTTGTTCTCCTCGGGTGTGCCACCAACGATGTCATCCAAAGAATATTGGTTGACACCAAAATCTTGAGGCTCAACTGAGTATTCACTTAATTTATCACCATTAATCTGAACAACATGGCTAGGACCATGCAACGCAAATTCATCTAAACCAGAACCGTGCACTATTATAGCATTTTCGTGAGCCATTAGTTGTAACGTATGGGCATAAGGTAGTAGCAAATCTGGGGTATATACCCCCATAACGGAGTGCGAAGGTTTAGCTGGGTTGGCTAATGGTCCAAGAATATTAAACAGTGTTCGTGTTTTTAAGGTTGTGCGCACATTCATAGCGTGTTTCACACCTGCGTGATAAACCGGTGCAAAGAAAAAACATAATTGACTTTCGTCTAGACAATGACGAGCCGTTGTTGGTGTCATATCAAGTTTGATACCAAACGCAGCGAACAAGTCAGCTGAACCTGATTTACTTGAAACACTGCGATTACCATGTTTGGCTACAGCTAATCCGCAACTCGCCGCAACAACGGCTGCCGCACTAGAAATATTGATGGTATTGTGGCCGTCACCGCCAGTGCCAACAATATCAGCAAAGGCATAGTCAGGCTTGTTAAAGGGAGTTGCATGGTTCACCATCGCAGAAGCGGCACCAGCAATTTCAGCAGGCGTTTCGCCTTTGATTTTTAATGCAGTCAACAACGCTGTTAGGGTAATATCGTCTAGTTGTCCTTGCATCACCAAGCTAAACACGTCACTGACTTGTTGTTGGCTTAAATCTTTTTGTTCATACAAGGCCGCTAAAACGCTATTCACAGTTAGCATATCTTGGTCATTACTCTGCATGCTCATCTCCTTGTTGCACTAAATATTCGATACTGGCTTTAAGTAAGGCACTACCGTCATTCGTTAAAATAGATTCTGGGTGAAACTGAAATCCCAACATTTTCTTTTGCGGGTGATAAACCGCCATGGGAATATCATCTACATGAGCTAAAACACGCAAATCTTTAGGCATATTTTTGGCCATTAAAGAATGATATCTTGCTACGGCCATAGGCTGTGCAAAACCGGCAAACATTTTATCATTAGAATGTGTGATATACGACGCTTTTCCGTGCATGATAGAGTCTGCTCGGACGATATCTCCACCACAAAACTGGACGATTGCTTGGTGTCCAAGACAAATCCCTAAAATAGGAATTTGGCCCGCACACATACCCAGTAATTCAAGCATACAACCGGCTTCTGCTGGCGCACCTGGTCCTGGTGATAACAGTAACAGTGTCGGACCTGCAGCGGCTTTTGCTTGGATATCAGCAAAGATAGTTTGGGCCGCCACAGTGTTGCGATAGACCACCATCTCTATATCCATTGTGCGTAATTCATCTACTAAGTTGTAAGTAAACGAATCCACATTATCTAACATTACGACAGAAAGATGACTCATGAGCTTGCTCCATGACTAGTTTGGATGGCGGTGATAACTGCTTGGGCTTTGGCTCGAGTTTCATCCGCTTCGGATTGTGGTACTGAATCATTTACCACACCAGCACCCGCTTGAACATGAGCTACTCCGTGTTGGACAAAAGCCGAACGAATAACAATACATGTGTCCATATCGCCATCTGCATCCAGATAACCTACAGCGCCGCCGTATGAGCCTCGACGTTGCTGTTCAACTTGACGGATAAGCGTCGCAGCAGAAACTTTCGGAGCGCCAACGAGCGTCCCCATATTCATACAAGCTTGGTAAGCATGTAACGCATCTAAATCACTGCGTAATTCGCCGACGACTCGAGAAACTAAATGCATAACATGCGAATAGCGGTCAACCTTGAGAAGTTCTTTGACATGCCTGGTCCCAGGTGTAGATACGCGAGCGACGTCATTTCGGGCCAAATCTACTAGCATAATGTGTTCAGATTTTTCTTTTAAATCTTCTCGCAAGTTAAGCTCTATACGACTATCCAAATCATGATCAATTGACCCGTTAGCTCGCTTTCCACGAGGACGCGTACCTGCGATCGGATAAATTTCTACCTGTTTGGTCTGCGCTGTATATTTCAATGCGGATTCAGGTGAAGCACCAAAGAGTTCGAATGCGACATCTTTGACATAAAACATATAAGGGCTAGGGTTTTGAGTCTTCAGTGTGGCATACGCCAAAATAGCTGATTCACAAGGTAGCGAGAATGTGCGTGAAGGAACCACTTGAAAGATATCACCCGCTAAAATATGTTCCTTAAGAGCGGTGACATCAGCACAAAACTCACTGTCACTTTTATCTGTTGTGACTGCTATCGCTTGGTTACACTGAAGCACTGGGTGCGCTGCAGTTAATGGCGCGATGTCTTGTTGTAACTGAATTAGGTATTGGTGGTGTTGAGCGAGTAACTCAGTAGTATCTTCTACGCCAGTGAAATGATTGGTTACAAGCTGAGTAGTGCCCTCTGTGTGGTCAATAATGCAAATATCTTGTCCTAAGTAAAACACGAAATCTGGACAGGTGTTCACACCCTCTGGGACGCTTGGTAAAGTTTCTGCTATGGCCAATAAATCATATGCAAAACAACCGCCTAAAAAGACTCTAAATGGATGCTTTTGGGGATCATGACAGGTGAACATTGCCACACAAGCTCGTAATACACTCAACGCATTATGACTTTTCAAACGCGTGTCTTCATCTGCTTGTTGATCTGCGCTAGGGAAGGAAAACGTAATTTCATCTGCGGTCCGTTGCTGTAAAAATGGAGCGAGAAATTGTCCTAGAGACATTAGAGCATTGTGTCCGTTGTCGTTTAAAGCACGTGCTGTAACCTGGTGACCATGGCATTCAAAACGTACTGCGGCACTGAGTAACAGGAGACTTTTGAGATGGTCTTTGCTGTCTATTTCGGCAGATTCGAGTAACAAGGTATTTGGCTTGTCCGCACACAGTTGATAATACAATGCCAAGGGATCTGTAACGTATTTGGCTTCTGACACCTGAGTAGTAACACCACCTATATTATCAGTGGCACTCAGATCGAAATCAGTTTGTTGCAAATAAGAGTCGCTCACCATTTTCTCCATATTTGAATATTATTTAGACATAAAAAAAGCCCGTAAAACGGGCTTTTGGAACACATACGCGCACACCCAGCCCTAGTTGGACTGCCACCACCAAATGATGCTTGTGTGAGTGTTGTTGTGCATGATAATTCTCTACAAAAGTAAAATTAATATTTAGAATGAGTTTATTAATATCTCATGAATAATACCGAAATCTTTAACAGATGTTGGTACTTAAATACTATATAATGTGTATAGAAGAAACCAAATTGACGATTGTGTCAACTAAAAGTTAAAAATAATGAAAATAGATTTGCATACACATACTTATTTTTCTGATGGACATTTGTCTCCTGCGGAATTGATTATGCGTGCTCACAATCAACAAATTGATGTGTTAGCTATCACTGATCACGATACAACCGCTGGTCTGACAGAGGCTAGGGCGGCTCAGTCGGTACAAAAGCGACCGTTGGAAATAATTTCAGGAGTGGAAATAACCACGCGTTGGCATGGTTTTGAAATCCATATATTGGGTTTAAATGTGGATGATACCGATCACACGTTCCAAGCTCGATTGGCGCGACAAAGTGCTACAAGAACTGAACGAGCACAAAAAATGTGCGATAAACTCGCACGTTGTGGTTTTCTTAATGTATATGATAAGGCCATAGAAAAAGTCGGCAAAGGGCAAATCACTCGAGCTCATATTGCTCAAGTGCTCGTTGATGAGGGGATTGTCGCTCACTTTCAACAAGCGTTTACACAGTTTATTGGTAAAGATAAACGTGCTTATGTCAATTCACAGTGGATAGATATTGCAACAGCAGTGCAATGGATCAGTGAAGCGGGAGGAAAAGCGGTTGTTGCTCATCCTGGTCATTATGATATGAAAACAAAGTGGCTAAAACGTCTGCTTGGTGAATTTAAAGCAGTCGGAGGTCATGGAATGGAAGTGACTCACCCAAATATGCAGCCAACCAAAAAAACAATGCTTGCCAACTTGGCACTAGAGTTTGATTTAATGGCAGCCGTGGGGTCGGATTTTCATTTTCCGAGTCGCTGGACAGAGTTAGGTAGAAATTTAGGCATTGATAGTGTGTTAAAGCCTGTGTGGGAGCATTGGTAGATATTTATTATTGAGAAATAAAATGTATCCGCTGTGCAGAACAGGCTATTATATGGTTTAAGACCAAAGTTGTTAAGGAGTGACCCTTGAGTCAGTTTTTTTATATACATCCTGATAATCCCCAAGCACGATTAATCAAACAAGCGGTGGAGATCATAAAAAAAGGCGAAGTCATTGTATACCCAACTGATTCTGGGTACTCGATTGGTTGTCAAATGGATAACAAACAGGCTTTAGAGCGTTTATGTCAGATACGTGGTCTAGATAAAAGCCATAACTTTACACTAATGTGTAGAGACGTTTCTGAGCTTTCAGATTATGCTCGGGTGGATAATATTTCATTTCGTCTGTTAAAAAATAATACGCCAGGCCCATATACTTTTGTGTTTAAAGCGACGAAAGAAGTGCCAAAGCGTCTACAAAACCCGAAGAAAAAAACGATTGGGATTAGAGTACCCGATAATGCTATCGCATTAGCTATTCTCGAAGAATTAGGTGAGCCATTGATGTCAACGACACTGATTCTTCCTAATGCCGACATCGCTGAATCCGATCCTGATGAGATCCGCGACAAAATAGAAAAACGTGTAGGTTTAATCGTGCATGGTGGTTTCCTAGGCGAGCAGCCCACAACAGTCGTTGATTTATCTGAGGGAGAGATAAGTATTATTCGTTATGGTAGCGGTGATGCGAGTGTTTTCGAGTAGCGTGAATAGGTGGTTTGCTGGCATCAAACAGCAATACTAATAGACGGTTTTTATCAAAAATTTGCGAGAAAACCCCGTGATCAGACTTGCTCTGTCGCGGGGTAGTTCACCAGATTGCTTAAAAAACATGGCTAAAATAAGCTGCAGATTCAAGGTCATATCTTTGTCCTAAAACGAGGTAATTACTTCTTATCATTATTCAGTTATAATCACATGAGAAGGTTTTAAGCCATGGCTTGTAAGGTTTTCCCAAACCTTATCTATCGCTGTTTTACGTTAAACAGGATATTACACCTTCAACAACATCATTCTTAATAAGGCTGTTTTCAGCCTTTGCGCAAGATGGGATATCTTCCGCACCAATATGAGCATACAAATATGTCTGAAAAATTACAAAAAATACTCGCCAATAATGGCGTGGGTTCTCGTCGTGAATTAGAAACATGGATCAGTGCTGGTCGTGTCTCAGTCAATGGCAAAATTGCTGTTTTAGGTGACCGTGCTGAACCTACCGACCAAATCAGGGTGGATGGCCACTTGTTAAGCATTAGTGCTGAAAAACCTGTATGTCGAGTATTGATGTATAACAAGCCAGAAGGGGAGCTGTGTACAAGAACAGATCCGGAAGGGCGGATGACCGTCTTTGACCGTCTTCCCAATATTCATAAAGGGCGCTGGATAGCTGTGGGGCGCTTAGACTTAAATACCAGTGGTTTGTTGTTGTTTACGAATGATGGAGAACTGGCAAATCGCTTGATGCATCCTCGTCATGAGATAGAGCGAGAGTATGCGGTACGCGTTTTTGGTGAGGTGGAACAACCTACTATCAACACCTTATTAAAAGGGGTGGAATTAGACGATGGCATTGCAAAATTCACGACGATTCATGCCCGTTCAACCCAAGAAGAAAGTATCAACTCGTGGTTTAATGTGACCTTATCTGAAGGGAGAAACCGCGAAGTACGTCGTCTTTGGGAAAGCCAAGGAGTACAAGTTTCACGTTTAATTCGTCTGCGTTATGGTCCTTTAGAATTGAAAAAACGCTTGCCACAAGGGGCGTGGATGGAGTTGGAGTTACCGGACGTCAATGTTCTACGTAAGCAAGTCCAGTTGCCAGCAGAGACAGAAACCGTCGTGGGGATCCATGATAATAAACTTGATCATAGCAAACTGCAACGCATGCGTAAGTCGGTTAAAAAGCATCAACAAAATCGAGAAAAGTTTGCGAATTTTAAAGAAGGTCAAGCTAAAGCAGGTATAGAGTCAGTAGAATCAACTACTGACAAGCCCAAACATAAACACAAAAAATCGAATAAACAAAACGATAAAGGGCGCAGAAATCAACGTCATATTCGAGAAGAGGAGCCTAGAGGTTCGGGTAAGCCTGTACATAAAAAAAGGCGTTCACCAGCAAAACCAAAGTCCAGAACACGAATCTAGCAAAGACGAACTTTAGGTATAACCTGTTTAGATAAAGATAGGAACTAGCTATAGTTCGGTATTGCAATAACAGCCCTGGGCATCAGCAATGATGACAGGGTTTGCAAACATACTACGGTTAGCATACGCGAGTACTTCATTTACTGGACCATTACTATTAAGGCAACCTAGACCTGTACTGTAAGGACCCAAAAAACGAAGTTGTCCATTGAATATAACAGCAACGGCTGGAGTAGATGGAATCAGCTTTTTAAATTTAGGGTAAACATCAAGGTTAATTGTAATGGAAGGCATGCCTTGCATCTTGCCTAATGCGTCTATTTTATGCTTGTGAGATTTTGCCACCCACTCACACATACAATCACCTTGTTCAAAGTGGATAATATGTGCTTTTTCTTTACCAATATATGGAGCCAGTAAACCGACAAATTCCAAATCATAATTGACGTCTGCAATTTGTTCAGAAAACTTGAGGTTTGGGTCAAATTCTGTGAGTTGAGAGTTACCAATTTGAAGTACAGCAAATATCGCCACAATGGCCCATAAAAGCAGTAATCCAATCGTTTTTTTTTGCATCGTTAGTTTAATGGAGTATTAAATTCTTCAGATAGCTCAAAATCGCCAGTAGCAGAAGTAAGCTTGTTGTCAGTGAACTCTAGAATAAGCTCTTTGCGAAGATCTTTACCAAAACCTTGCATGCCACGCTTAATTTCATAAATATAATACCATTTATCATCATTAAACATATCGTTTACAACTGGCTTGCCTAAAACAAACTCGACTTGTTCTTTGGTCATTTCGATACGTAATTTTTCAACATCTCTTTTATCTAAAAAGTTGCCTTGGGGTATATCAATTCGAAATATCCAGTTACTGCAAGCACTCAATGATAAGGTGCTAATAAGAACAAAGATAAGAGCTAAAGATTTCATGGTATTCCTACGCGTTTGCCTGATGACATTATTATAATGTGTACATTATTCATAGATAAGTACAGTAGTGGTTGCAGATGCTAACCTACACCCTAGGACCAATCAACCTTTAATTAGTTTCATGAAACTTTTTTCAACAGGTCTTGTGCGTTAGCAATCGCCGACTCAGTGAGTTCATCACCTGCTAATAGTCGGGCTAATTCATGGACACGACTATCGGGGGTTAATTCCCGCATAGTTGTTTCGGTGGTATCCCCATCGGTGAGCTTACTGACAAATAGCTGTTGATGACCTTGCGCTGCAACTTGTGGTAAATGTGTCACACAAAGCACCTGACAATGTTTGCCTAGTTGACGTAACAGACTGCCAACAATCGATGCAGTAGGGCCACTGATACCGGTATCTACTTCATCAAAAATCAAAGTGGGGACTTGGTTAATGTCAGAAGTAATCACTTGGATCGCTAAGCCAATTCTAGATAATTCTCCTCCTGATACCACATCTTCGATATTTCCCATAGGTTGGCCAGGGTTGGTTGTTACTTGAATAGAAATTTCATCCAAGCCTTCGCTACTAAAAGGAGCAGCTTCGTTAAAGGTCACCGCAAAAGCGAGTTTTGCGTGAGGCATGTTCATATTGGCAATGGCTTTTTGAATCTGTTCGGCTAAAACTTGACCATGTTTTTGCCTAGAGTGACTTAGCGCATTTGCCGCATCCTTATAATTTACGGCTAACATATCCACTTCTTCTCGCAAATGCACTAACGAGGCTTCGTCAGATTGCAAAGATGCTAACTCTTGGCTCAGAGCTTGGTGGGTGTGATAAAGTTGTTCTGGAGATACACCGTGCTTGCGAGCTAGCTCCATTGCTTGGGTATATCTAGCTTCAACCTGGGTGATCCTGAGGGGATCAATATCCAAATCATCACAATACAGTCTTAGTTCATTACTGGCTTCTTCTATATTGACAGTGGCTTCATTTAAACATGTAACAATGGGCGCTAGACTCGCATCGTGTTCGACTAATTCTTGTAAGTCATAGAGTGATTTTTGTACTATGGATAAAGCGTTACTTTGTTCGTCATCATATAAACGGTGAAAACTAAGTTGTGCGCTTTCTAATAATGTTTGTGCATGACTGAGACGTTTATGCTCACTTTCTAATTCGGTAAATTCATGTTCGGCCAATGCAAAGTCATTGAGTTCCTGGACTTGGTAAGTAAGCAGTTGGGCACGGTCTTTTCGTTGTTGTTGAGCTTTTGTGAGCTCAGTCAATTTTTGCTGGGTTTTATGATAATCCGCATAATGGGTTTTTACGGCATCGATAAGTTCATCATGTTGCGCAAAAGTATCCAATAAGTGTCGCTGTTCTTCTGCTTTTAACAAGCGGTGGTGGGCATGTTGACCATGGATGCTGACCAACCATCCGCCGACTTGTTTCAGTTGCGCTAGAGTGACTGTGCGACCATTGATAAACGCTTTGGAACGTCCTTCACTAGAAATGACGCGTCTGATATGAATTTCATCAGGTTGTTCTTCTAGAATGAGTTCGTGTTCTAAAAGCCATGCTTTGACAGGATTATTTGCATGTAATCTTGTGGCAGACGTGTTTTTTTTACTTGTTTTAGCATCTGTCGTCGATTTGGGTAAAGTGATATTAGGTAAAGTAAACACGGCATTGACTTCGGCCTTACTGCACCCTTTACGCACAGATGCAGCATCTGCACGGGCGCCCAAACACAAACTTAAGCCGTCAATCGCAATGGATTTACCAGCACCCGTTTCACCCGTAACAACACTTAGACCTGATTTGAAATCAACCGAAACTGATTTAACAATAGCAAAATTATTAATAGAAAGTGACTGTAACATAACAAAAGCCTGTGTATACATACATTATCTGTAAATATATACAGTATTTAATGCTTGTGCAAATATTTTTAGTACAGTTTGGTACCCCAGTTCAGTTTTGTCCGCAGTACATTGAAATAATCATAGCTAGGAGGGTGGACGATAGTGAGTTTGTTTGGGGACTTACGGATAACGACTTCATCACCAGGTAGAATATTCAGTGCGATATGACTGTCACAACTGACCTGTAATGTATCGGAATTCACTTTAGAGACTCGCAATGTGATGGTGCTATCAGCATCCACCACAATAGGGCGCGAGGTTAGGGTATGTGGAAACATAGGTACCAAGGTCAACGCATCTAAGGTTGGCATCAGAATCGGACCACCACCAGACAGTGAATAGGCAGTTGAACCTGTCGGTGTCGCAATGATCAACCCATCCGAGCGTTGAGAAAACATGAATTGGTCATTTATATACACCTCAAATTCCATCATATGCGCGACTTTACCATGATGCAGAACCACTTCATTGACGGCAACATTAGTAGACTTCAAGGACTCATGACGAAACACATCAACTTCGAGTAAAAATCTTTGTTCGGATTTTCCTTTACCCGCAAATAAGGTATCCAATTCATTTTCTATGTTGTCAGGTGATATATCGGTTAAAAAACCAAGATTACCACGGTTTACACCGACTACATCGATATCAAAACGCGCCAACACGCGAGCTGCACCAAGCATGTTGCCATCTCCACCGACGACTATCGCTAGGTCAGCTTCATGCCCAATGGTGACTAATTCAGCTGCAGTTAAACGCTCATCATTCATTTCTGCATGTAAGCGCGTCTCAATGAGAATTTTACAGCCTTGTTTAGTTAAATATTCAGTCAAAGCGGTTAAGCTAACATGTGTACCTTCATGATCAGGTTTTCCGATTAAACCCACAGTTTGATATTTCATTGTGTTGTTCACATTATTCAGATGAGCTGAATGTAGCACTTTTTAAATAAAAAAACACTAGCGCCTAGCGTGCAGTCCAGCCACCATCTAATACAAGTGTTTGTGCAGTGATGTTTTTGGCCGCACTACTCATCAAAAATTCTGCTGTTTGTGCTAACTCACTGGGATCAATAAATGCTTTTTTTGGCATGGGTTCCAGCATGATTTTATGCACCACATCCTCTTCAGATAGACCGTGTTCAAGCGCTTGTGCAGCAATCTGTTTTTCCACTAATGGCGTTTTGACATATGCTGGGCACAGTGTGTTGATCGTGACATCACAATCGCCTGTTTCTAAAGCAATTGTCTTAGCAAAACCAAGTAATCCGTGTTTTGCTGCAACATATGCTGATTTGAACGGAGAAGCAACCAAAGAGTGCACCGAACCCACATTGATAATTCGGCCATAGTTTTGCTCGCGCATGTGGGGTAAAAATTGTTGGGTAAGTAAGGCTGGACCAACCAACATAATATTGATTAATAGCTGCCATTTTTCAGGTGGAAAATCTTCTAATTTTGAGACATGCTGGATCCCGGCATTATTGATTAGGACATCCACTTTTTGACCGTTTAGTACGGTATTGATTTGGCCAATTTGAGCAATGTTGCCTACGTCTAATTGCACAGCTTGGGCACTAATCCCTTCTTTGGCTAAATTCAAACACGTTTCTTGTGCAGCTTCGCCGTGTAAATCGGCAATGATAATATGATGTCCTTGCTGTCCAAGGTACTTTGCTACACCTAGACCAATTCCGCTGGCACCGCCAGTAATAAAGATTGTTTTACTCATGGGTGAAATGTCCTTATTTGCTAGTTAGATAAACGCAATATTAATAATACGTCTTAACATAGTGGCTTTTGTCGGAGGATACAATACGACTAACTGCTTAGCCCATGCAATAACCCTCTATATCCTGCCAATAAAGGGATAAAGTAGGTGGAGATGGGAAGGACTTATTTTTTATTTTTGGTAATCCAACGATCTAAAGCATTAGCGAAAGCTTGTACTTCTGACTGAGAAATGGCGGGAGGTCCACCTGTTTGTACTCCAGAAGAACGCATTGTATCCATAAAGTCACGCATGTTAAGACGGCTTTTAATGTTGTGTTCGGTATACATTTCACCGCGTGGGTTCAGCGCTGCCGCACCTTTATCGATCACTTCGGCTGCCAAAGGAATATCCGCAGTAATCACAAGATCTGTCGGTGCCACTAACTTCACAATTTCATCATCCGCGATATCAAAACCAGAAGGTACCTGACGCATATGAATGTAAGGAGATGGCGGTTTACTAATATTCTGATTAGCCACCATAGTTGTGTGTATTTTGGTGCGTTGAGCGGCCTTGAATAATATATTTTTTATTAGGTTAGGACACGCGTCTGCGTCAATATAAATGTGCATGTTTTTTCAATGTGCTTAGTCAAAAAAACAATCATACTAAATTTCAATTGGAAAGACAGGGATTGTTGATATGACTTTTGCACTTAAAACCTTGTAAAAAATAGGGAGAAATTTGAAATTTCCCCTTGAACTTCTTCTGACTATCCCCATTAACTTGAACATTACGTCAAAATCACCTTATTTACTGGAGGATAGCATGAGCGATAACCGTGATATGCCTGAAGAAAATACACCACAAAATCCTGTTGAGGAAGTGGCCAATGACAATGTGGAAACAACAGATTCTGCCACAGATAATGGCGTGAATGCCGACAATTCGGTTGTTGAGGAAGTTGTTGAGCTTTCTCCAGAAGAGCAAAAAATTGCTGAGTTGACAGCTGAAGTTGCTGCAGCAAAACAAGCGCTAGCCGATCAGAAAGAAGGTGCCCTGAGAGCGCTAGCTGAAGGTGAAAACGCAAAACGTCGTGCCGAAACTGAAATTGATAAAGCACGAAAGTTTGCTTTAGAAAAATTTGCGGGTGATTTACTCCCAGTACTAGATAACCTCGAGCAAGCCATCCGTTTTGCCGACCGTGAAAACGAAGATACCAAACCAATTATTGAAGGGGTTGACCTGACCCTCAAGACATTTACTAGCACAGTTGAAAAACACGGTTTAGTGGTTTTGGATCCTGAAGGTGAAACATTTAATCCAGAGCAACACCAAGCAATGTCGATGCAAGAATCTGCAGATTTAGCGCCCAATACAGTAATGGCGGTTATGCAGAAAGGATACCAAATCAATGGTCGTTTGTTACGTCCAGCAATGGTCATGGTGTCTAAAGCGCCTGAAGCCCCTGCAAACCAAGTAGATGTAGAAGCATAATTTTTTTTTATTAGGGTTGAAAACACAAATAATAACCTTATTAAAAGTATAGACATTAACAATAGTTAAATTTTTCGGAGTAAATACAATGGGTAAAATCATTGGTATCGATTTAGGTACAACCAATTCATGTGTAGCAGTATTAGACGGTGATTCAGCAAAGGTAATTGAAAATGCTGAAGGCGATCGCACAACCCCATCTATCATCGCGTATAGTCAAGATGGTGAAACGTTAGTTGGTTCTCCAGCAAAACGTCAAGCGGTTACAAACCCGAAAAATACACTTTTCGCCATCAAGCGTTTAATCGGTCGTCGCTTCGAAGATAAAGAAGTTCAAAAAGACATCGATATTATGCCGTTTGAAATTATCAAAGCTGACAATGGTGACGCTTGGGTATCTGCCAAAGGCGAGAAAATGGCACCGCCACAAATCTCAGCAGAAGTCTTAAAGAAAATGAAGAAAACAGCTGAAGATTTCTTAGGTGAAGAAGTGACAGGTGCCGTGATTACTGTTCCTGCATATTTCAACGATTCACAACGTCAAGCAACAAAAGATGCCGGCCGTATTGCAGGTTTAGAAGTTAAACGAATTATTAACGAACCCACTGCAGCAGCTCTGGCCTATGGTATGGACAAGAAAGGCGGCGAAAGTATTGTTGCTGTTTACGATTTAGGTGGTGGTACGTTTGATATCTCTATTATCGAAATCGATGAAGTCGATGGTGAGCATACGTTTGAAGTATTAGCGACTAATGGTGATACTCACTTAGGTGGAGAAGATTTCGATAATCGCATGATCAATTATTTGGTAGAAGAATTCCAAAAAGAACAAAACTTCGATTTACGTAAAGATCCACTGGCTATGCAGCGTTTGAAAGAAGCCGGTGAGAAAGCTAAAATTGAATTGTCTTCTGCACAGCAAACAGAAGTTAACTTACCATACATTACTGCAGATGCCTCTGGTCCTAAGCACTTAGCAATTAAAGTAACACGTGCAAAACTAGAGTCTTTAGTTGAAGATATGGTGAAAGCTTCTCTTGAGCCAGTCAAAAAAGCATTAGCGGATGCAGATTTATCTGTTTCTGATATCAACGACATTATTCTTGTTGGTGGTCAGACGCGTATGCCATTAGTACAGAAATATGTTGCAGAGTTCTTTGGTAAAGAGCCGCGTAAAGACGTTAACCCAGATGAAGCTGTAGCTACTGGTGCTGCGATTCAGGGTGCGGTTCTTTCTGGTGATGTTAAAGACGTTTTATTGTTAGACGTTACGCCTTTGTCATTGGGTATCGAAACAATGGGTGGCGTGATGACCGCTTTAATTGAGAAGAATACGACGATTCCTACTAAGAAAGGTCAAACATTCTCAACGGCTGAAGATAACCAATCTGCAGTAACAGTACACGTGTTACAGGGTGAGCGTAAACAAGCTCAAGGTAACAAATCTTTAGGTCAATTCAACCTTGAAGGTATTCGCCCAGCACAACGTGGTGTACCACAAATTGAAGTCACGTTTGATATCGATGCTGATGGTATCTTGCATGTTTCTGCAAAAGACAAAGACACTGGCAAAGAGCAGAAAATCACGATTCAAGCATCTTCAGGTTTAAGTGATGATGAAATCGAACAAATGGTACAAGACGCTGAAGCAAACAAAGAAGCGGATGCTAAGTTTGAAGAATTAGTACAAGCCCGTAACTCTGCAGACGGTATGGTAGCAAGTATCAAGAAGCAAGTTGAAGAAGCTGGCGATGCTTTACCAGCAGACGAAAAAGAAAAAATCGAAGTTGCAACTGCTGAGCTAGAAACAGCTGCACGTGGTGAAGATAAAGCTGAAATCGAAGCGAAAACACAAGCGTTGATTGAAGCTTCTGCGAAATTAATGGAAATCGCTCAAGCACAAGCTGGTGCTGCTGGCGCTGAAGCTGCAGAGCCTCAAGCTGAAACTGCAAAAGCAGATGATGATGTAGTTGATGCTGAGTTTGAAGAAGTTAAAGACGATAAGAAGTAATCAAACCCATTGCGCTAAAATAGTGTAATGCGATGAGCTAACTAGAAGCGCAGCAGGTGTAAAATCTTGTTGCGCTTTTCTATTAACAAGAATGAGCAATATCTATGTCAAAACGCGACTACTATGAAGTCCTAGGTGTCAGTAAATCAGCTGGTGAGCGTGAAATTAAAAAAGCGTATAAAAAGCTAGCAATGAAGTATCACCCTGACCGTACTCAGGGCGACAAAGACATGGAAGAAAAATTTAAAGAAATTCAAGAAGCGCATGAGATCCTAACTGATGATCAAAAACGCGCCGCGTATGACCAGTATGGTCATGCTGCGTTTGATCAATCACGTGGTGGTGGTCATGGTGGTGCCGCTGATTTCGGTGATATTTTTGGTGATGTATTTGGTGACATCTTTGGTGGCGGTGGTGGCCGTGGCCGTCAACGAGCACGCCAAGGCAGTGACTTACGCTACAATTTAGAGTTATCGCTAGAAGAAGCTGTTGCTGGTAAAGAAGTTGAGATTCGTGTGCCGACCTTAGTAGAGTGTAACTCTTGTGATGGTTCTGGCGCCAAAAAAGGCACATCAGCGAAAACGTGTTCTACCTGTCACGGTAATGGCCAAGTACAAATGCGCCAAGGATTCTTTGCGGTACAACAAACGTGTCCTACTTGTGGCGGGCAGGGCAAAGTGATTTCAGATCCATGTTCACCATGTCGTGGTCAGGGCCGAGTTGAAGATACCAAAACGTTATCTGTTAAGATCCCTCCAGGCGTTGATACTGGCGACAGAATTCGCTTGACGGGTGAAGGTGAAGCCGGTGAGAAGGGGGCTCCGACAGGTGATTTATATGTTCAAGTACATGTCAAAGCACATGATATTTTTGAACGTGATGGCAATAATCTATATTGTGAAGTCCCTTTGAGTTTTGTTACTGCTGCTTTAGGTGGAGAGATTGAAGTCCCCACCTTAAATGGCAAAGTGAAACTGAAGGTCAGCCCAGAAACCCAAACGGGCAGAATGTTCCGCTTACGTGGTAAGGGCGTTAAATCAGTACGTAGTAATTCGACGGGTGATTTGATGTGCAAAGTAGTGTTGGAAACACCAGTGAACTTATCCAATAAACAAAAAGAACTCTTATCTGAGTTTGAAAAGTCTATGGATGGTTCTACGGCAAAGCATCGACCTAAAGAACAAGGTTTCTTTGACGGTGTGAAAAAGTTCTTTGATGACCTAACATAAATATTAAGCCCCTAAAAACCCGTACTTAGCACTGACTGAGTACGGGTTTTTTTATATGAAAATTTGACTCACTATCCAAAAATACACCCCAAATCACAAATTGATGCTTTATCTATACTGTATTTATAGCGGAATTTTTGCTAATTTAATCACGAATGCATGTTCTCAATAACAAGGATAATTATGAAATCATTTACCCAATCACTTGCTAAATGCACCTTAGTGGCAGCATTACTTGGTGCGTCTTCGATAACCGTAGCTGCAGAAATGTCAGTTAAACAAGCTAAATCAGCTGTTGAATTTAGGCAGTCCATTTTCCAATTATTGAAAAGTAATATTGGTCCTTTAGGCGCTATGGCAAAAGGCCGTATCCCAATGAATGAAGCTGTGATAGAAACAAACGCAATACGCATGGAGCAGTTATCCTTCATGATCACCGATTACTTCAAAGCAGATACTAGAGGCACTGGTGTTAAATCTGGTTCATTAGATAAGATCTGGGAAGACCAAGCAGGTTTTGCGCAAAAAGCCCAAGATTTATCGACCGCTTCAGCAGCCCTTCTGGCTACTGTAAAAGCCAAAGACACGGCTAACTATAAAAGCGCTATTGGTGCTGTAGGGAAGACTTGTAAAGCTTGTCACGACGATTATAAAGCCGATTAAACGTTTGTATGGCGAGGTAGCATAATCGCTATCTCGCAAAGCTTTACCTCATTTCATTTGTCACAGCACATATTGGCTTTACCTTATCTTATGTTTAGAAATCCCAATCATCAGCTGGGTTGATGCCAAGCCATTGTGGTAGATAATTCACGCTACAATACACCAGCGTAATCGCAATACCTAAACTCACTAACGCTCTGCTATGCACTTGTAAGTTACTCATAGACGGCGGTGTTATAAGCGGCTTTTTGCCATGAAACATCGCTTTGATCAAATAAGGTTCTGCATGCAACACATGCCAAACTACCGCCAATATGTGCACGAGGATCAGCAATACTAAAAGGTCAAAACTCGTATCATGCAAGCTTTGGATCACATTTTCGATAGTAGTATCTAACCAACCCAATAAAGGCCCAGAAAAAAAGATATCATCTGTCATAAATAACCCAGATATACTTTGCACTAAGATCAAGCCGAAAAATGTCAATACAGCGATGCTACCCAGAGGATTATGTGTGGCATAAACCGGTTTGGGTTTTGCCCTAAGATAGGTAAATAAGGTTTTTAGATTAGGAGAAAAGTGCCTAAAGCGGACCGTATGAGGACCAATAAAGCCCCAAATTATCCGCCATAGTATGAGTGAAAGCAGTCCATATCCCACTAATGCATGCTGTTCCATAGCATCATCTAATAATTCCATGCTGACCCATTGATAAGCGATGCCAAGTACCAATAACCAATGAAATAAACGGGTATAAATATCCCATACTTGATTTTGCGTTTTCACAGTTTTTCTCACAAAAATTGTTTACATCCATGCTTGCGCTTTGGATTCTACATTATACAGGATGTAGGTTTGTATACGTTGCGCTAGATCAGCATTTATCAAAGGAATACTATAACTACCAGATGCTAACTGAATTTTCAGTGAAGCTAGTTGTGCTTTTTCCATGAAAACACTTTGAGAAAAAGTGACCCGTTGGACTTTATTAATCGGTATACAGTAACGGTCAGCACCAAATAAGCCTTTGCGAATATAAATATAGGTTTCATTTACAGCATATCCCCAACGCCACCAACGCAGAACGATTAAACCGCTCCACAGACCCGTAAGTACAATCGGGTACAGCCAATTAACGGTGTTTCCTTGATGATGATTCCATGCAAGAAACCCAGTGAGTACGCTCATTGGGATCGCCAAGATGATAAGGTGACGGATAATAAAACGTTTTGATATATTTAAAAACTCGATTTCATGCAGATTATGCAAAGGAAACACATGCGCTAAAATATCTCTGCATTCATAGGCAAAAACCGATGGGACCATCAGTTTATTATTTGCTGCACTGGGGTTTGCATTAGCGATTTGCCCATTGAGTTGTTCTAATTTTAAATTATATCGCCCAAAAACGATATCCAACCAATCCTGTTTCATGATGGCAACTTGGATCCGAGAAAACGTCACACTGATTTCATGTTTGGTAATCAAACCACTGCGGCGAATAAATTTTTCAGTGGTCTTGGATAAGGTATAGCCATAAAACATAATGATGGCGCCAACGATGGATAAGAGGGTGATTAGCCCAATGCACAGCAAAAATAGACTGAGGGCATAAATAGCGAGGATGATAAAACTTTCTGATTCGATTGTTTGTCCTATATCCACTCCCCAACTCGCTAATTTTTCACCGATATAACCAAAAATATTATCGACAAAAGGTGCTAGACCGGCCAAAATTATAAATATCCGGTTCGACGTTATCCCGTGAAAAACGAGATCACTTAGAGAGCGTGTGTTAACGATGGTTTCGTTGTGATGGATATGTGAGTTGTTATTCTCTTCAGTTTTATCCAATACTACTTTATCCACACCAACCTGTGCTTTTACATCATTAATTTGCATTTGTAGGGATTGGGCAAATGAGAGTGGTAAGCCGATTAAACGCGCTTCTTGTTGTAGGGAACCACCAGAGTCAAATGCCATAGTAGCAAAGCCAAACAAGCGATAGTAGAAAGGTTGTTCTATCTTAATGTTTTGAATGCGATTAAACGGAAGATCGACATGTTTCTTTTTAAAAATGCCACTTTTTACTTCGACCGTTGTTGGGCTCAAGCGATAACGAAACACCAAAAAAGACCATACCGCAAAAAAGGTGATTAAGCCCAAAATTACACCAACAATACCTACTGCGATCCATGGGTTTTCTCTAATTTCATCCCATAATGTAATAAACATCGGGATCATATAAAAAACGTTGTTGATAATCCCTACCACTAATTTTTCTATAAAATACAAGATGGCGATGGGGGACACTTTATGCCACTCATCGTCCTGAGTAAGTATACTTTTAGTAGTAGGTATTAGATTCTCTGGTTCTGATATTTGGGTATTATCCGCAATACTTTTTGACATATTTTGAGAGACATTTTCACCCATGATGCTGAAGTTCCTTATGCGCTAAAATGTTAGCTCGCATAGCCACTGCATCACCATCCAATAAGCCTGGAATGACAAATGTTTGGGTTACGTCGCCCGCACTAAACACATGGAGATTGGCTAAGCCGACTTTTCTATCCACTGGCCCCCTTTGCACTTCTATGTGTTGTATGCGACAAATTGGCTGCGTGATTTGCTTACGGAAAATAAGCCCTTTGAATAAGGTGATATCTTGCTCTCTAACACAAAAGCCAACTTTTTTTGCTGCATAATAGCCATAAATAGAAAATAATACCCAAAGAGTACTGACCGCAGATAAAATTCGCACCATCCAATATCGTCCTGTTTCTGGGATGATCCAAATAGGCTGATAAGTCACTGCGATACCGACTAAAACAACGATTAATAGAAATGCAATACTCACACTTAGTTCAGTTATTGGGTAATGGGCAGCCACAGGAGTCGCTGCCAAGGGGACGTTTTTTTCGGCATCGATCGCCACGTGTAAGTTAGAAAATGTTGTATCTGAATTAACAGTTTGAGTTGTCATAGCCAAGTCCATGGGTGGGTAGTACTGAATACTTAACGGTTTTATACACAAAAATATATAGAAAAATGCTATGCTAACTTTAGCAGTGTATTTACATTTGTTAAGTGTAGATATGTAAGAATATGTTAAACAGGAATGAAATGTTGAAGATTGGTATTTTTGGCGCAACAGGGCGCATGGGTAAAAACTTAATAGAAGCTGTGTTAAATGACTCTCGCGCGTCGCTGCATTCCGCCAGTGCTCGTCCTAGTTCTGCTTTTATGGGTATGGATGCTGGCACTGTCATAGGACAAGCACCTTGTGCCGTTGCACTTACAGCATATCAGGACATTGACGCTGCTTCTGCTTCTGTATTTATTGATTTTACTCTACCTGAGTCTTTGGCAGACCATCTGGCTTTTTGTGTTGCACAACAGCGCCCCATGGTGATTGGCACGACGGGCTTGTCTACAGCGCAACTTGCTTTGCTAGATGACGCTGCGAAAACGATTCCTATTGTCTTTGCTGCCAATTATTCTGTCGGTGTAAATTTGCTAATCAAACTTGCACAACAAACAGCGGCAGTAATGGGCGATAGCGCAGATATCGAAATTATTGAAACGCATCATCGCTACAAAGTGGATGCGCCTTCTGGCACCGCATTAGCCCTTGGAGAAGGGATTGCGCAAACAACTGGACGTAATTTGGCAACAGATGCGGTATATGGTCGAGAAGGGTATACCGGTGAGCGTGCACACCAAACGATTGGTTTTGCTACTGTACGTGGCGGTGATGTTGTGGGTGATCATACGGTGTTGTTCGCCGATATTGGCGAGCGCATTGAACTCACGCATAAAGCCTCTTCTCGAATGACGTTTGCCAAAGGCGCGGTAACAGCTGCGCATTGGGTGGTAGGAAAACCTCCTGGGTTATACTCGATGATGGATGTATTGGGTTTGGCATAAACATTTAATCTAAAATAAATCTTCTTAATTATAGTTATTTAAGATAGTGATAATCTCTGTAAAAGCTTATTAAAGAGGGACTTTCATAAGAGAAAAAGGGATGTTTTTCTGTGTGAAGATTGTGTTTTTTAAAGGTTTAGTTAACAAAACGTTAAGAACTGCTTATTTTAAGCAATTTTGTAAACAGTAGTGGACGAAAACCTATTCAGTATATATAATTGCTTTAATTTGCCCACGTAAAATAAATCTACCGACAGGAGTTAGTAGTGTGTTTGGCAAAGAATCTGTAAGCGGGATGTGCACAGCGTGTAGTATCCCGTTTTTTGTGCGTGTAATTCGCGATTTGTTGTCGTTTATTACACATTAGTTACCTTTAACCTGGAGGTTGACTTGGCTCATTCTGCTCTATTAGTGTTAGAAGACGGTTCAGTCTTTACCGGTACCGCCATTGGTGCCACAGGATATTCTGTTGGTGAAGTAGTATTTAATACTTCAATGACAGGCTATCAAGAAATTATCACCGACCCATCCTATGCTGAACAAATAGTAACACTGACTTATCCTCATATTGGTAATACGGGTACCAATGCCGAAGACGTTGAATCCTCTCAAATTTGGGCGAAAGGCCTTGTTATCAGAGACCTTCCTTTAATCGCTAGTAATTTCCGCTGTGAACAAACGCTCAGTGAATATCTTCAAGCCAACAATATTGTTGGAATTGCAGATATTGATACTCGACGTTTAACGCGTATTTTACGTGATAAAGGCGCTCAAAACGGCTGTGTTGTGAGCGGTGCTGCGCTGACAGAGTCAGAAGCTCTAGCTAAAGCCCAAGCGTTTGGTGGTTTAAAAGGTTTAGATCTAGCCAAAGAAGTGACTTGCACAGAGATCCATAATTGGAATGACAGTGTGTGGAATTTAGGCGAAGGCTATGTCACTGATGTAAGCGAATTACCGCATCATGTCGTGGCTTATGACTTTGGTGCAAAAAGTAATATTTTGAGAATGTTGGTTGCCAGAGGGTGTCGCTTAACGATTGTACCAGCACAAACTTCTGCAGAAGAGGTTCTAGCCTTAAACCCCGATGGTATCTTTTTATCCAATGGTCCTGGCGACCCAGAACCATGTACTTATGCGATTGCCGCCATTCAGACGTTTTTAGAAAAAGGCTTACCTATTTTTGGTATTTGCTTAGGTCATCAATTACTTGCCTTGGCGAGTGGTGCAAAAACAGAAAAAATGAAATTTGGTCACCATGGTGCAAACCACCCAGTAAAAGATTTGAGCGCAAATGTGGTTATGATCACATCACAAAACCATGGTTTTGCAGTACAAGAGTCTTCTTTACCTGAGAATATTGAGGTGACGCATATTTCTTTATTCGATAAATCTCTACAAGGGATTCATTTGACGGATAAACCTGCATTTGGCTTCCAAGGTCACCCTGAAGCGAGCCCAGGTCCACACGATGCGGCCAATTTATTTGACCACTTTATTGAACTTATCGAACAACACAAGCAATAGGAAAGAAGAATGCCAAAGCGTACTGACATACAAAGTGTCCTTATATTAGGTGCAGGTCCTATTGTAATTGGACAAGCCTGTGAGTTTGATTACTCCGGTGCACAAGCATGTAAAGCACTACGTGAAGAAGGTTATAGAGTTATCTTAGTGAACTCTAACCCCGCGACTATCATGACCGACCCAGAAATGGCTGATGCTACTTACATTGAGCCTATTCATTGGGAAGTCGTCGAAAAGATTATTGAAAAAGAACGTCCTGATGTTGTACTACCAACGATGGGCGGACAAACCGCATTAAACTGTGCGCTTGATTTAGATAAACATGGTGTCCTTGCCAAATACAATGTCGAGCTTATCGGTGCGACAGCGGATGCCATCGACAAAGCCGAAGATCGCGAACGCTTTGATAAAGCGATGAAAGCCATCGGCCTGGAATGTCCTCGAGCTGAAATAGCACACTCCATGACGGAAGCTCACGATGTTTTATCTCGTATAGGTTTCCCATGTATAATACGTCCTTCTTTTACCATGGGTGGCTCCGGTGGTGGTATTGCTTATAACATTGATGAATTCAATGAAATCTGTACTCGTGGATTAGATTTATCACCTACCTCAGAACTCCTCATTGACGAATCATTGATTGGCTGGAAAGAATACGAGATGGAAGTTGTGCGCGATAAAGCGGATAACTGTATCATTGTTTGTACTATTGAAAACTTTGACGCTATGGGTGTTCACACTGGCGATTCCATCACGGTTGCACCAGCACAAACGCTGACTGACAAAGAATTCCAGATTATGCGTAACGCTGCTATGGCAGTTTTACGTGAGATTGGTGTCGAAACAGGGGGCTCTAACGTACAGTTTGGTGTATGTCCTAAAACGGGGCGCTTAGTCATTATTGAAATGAACCCACGAGTTTCTCGTTCCTCTGCATTAGCCTCAAAAGCGACGGGTTTCCCAATCGCAAAGGTGGCAGCTAAATTAGCAGTTGGTTATACCTTGGATGAACTAGCCAATGATATTACTGGCGGTTTAACGCCAGCATCATTTGAACCTGCTATTGATTATGTGGTTACCAAAATTCCACGTTTTAACTTCGAAAAATTTGCCGGCGCTAACGATCGCTTAACGACCCAAATGAAGTCTGTGGGTGAGGTGATGGCAATTGGCCGTAACCAACAAGAGTCTTTACAAAAAGCCTTGCGTGGCCTTGAAGTAGGGATGAGTGGTTTAAATCCAATCGTTGATTTAAATGACCCAGAAGCAAAAAACAAAATCATGTATGAATTACGTGAACCAGGTGCTGAACGTATCTGGTACATCGGTGACGCATTTAGAATGGGCATGTCGGTCGACGAGGTGTTTGAATTAACAAATGTTGACCGTTGGTACTTAGTGCAGTTAGAAGATATTGTTTTGGCTGAACATAAAGTAGCAGAACTCGGTCTTGCTGGTATTGATGCTGACTTTATGCGCAGTCTGAAGCGTAAAGGTTTCTCTGACTTGAGATTAGCAGAACTTGCTGGTGTAGCAGAAGATAGTGTACGTGCTGCGCGTGAAGCTTTTTCAGTGTTACCTGTCTACAAGCGCGTAGATACCTGTGCTGCTGAGTTCTCTACTTCTACTGCTTACATGTACTCTACTTATGATGAAGAGTGTGAAGCACAGCCTTCTGACAAAGATAAAATCATGGTTCTCGGTGGCGGTCCAAACCGTATTGGTCAAGGTATCGAATTTGATTATTGCTGTGTGCATGCAGCCTTAGCGATGCGTGAAGATGGTTACGAAACGATCATGGTAAACTGTAACCCAGAAACCGTATCTACTGACTATGATACATCTGATCGCTTGTATTTTGAGCCAGTGACGTTAGAAGACGTACTAGAAATTGTGCGTATCGAGAAGCCTAAAGGCGTTATCGTGCAGTATGGTGGCCAAACGCCACTTAAATTAGCACGTGCCTTAGAAGCTAACGGTGTACCGATCATTGGTACGTCTCCAGATGCGATTGATCGTGCCGAAGATCGTGAACGTTTCCAACAGTTGGTTGACAAATTAGCTCTGAAGCAACCGGCTAACGCAACGGTAAGTAATATGGAAGAAGCCTTAGCCCAAGCCGAAGTGATTGGCTTCCCGTTAGTTGTTCGTCCTTCCTATGTACTTGGTGGTCGAGCGATGGAAATTGTGTATGACCTCAAAGACTTGAAACGTTACTTAAATGATGCGGTAAAAGTTTCCAATGACTCTCCGGTCCTCTTGGATCGTTTCTTAGATGATGCGATTGAGATTGATATCGATGCTATCTGTGATGGCACAGATGTAGTTATCGGTGGAATTATGGAACATATAGAACAAGCTGGCGTGCACTCTGGTGACTCTGCTTGTTCATTACCCCCATACTCTTTAACTCCTGAAATCCAAGACGTAATGCGTAAGCAAGTTAAAGATATGGCTTTAGAGTTGGGTGTTGTGGGTCTAATGAATACTCAGTTTGCGGTCAAAGATAACGAAGTGTATCTGATCGAAGTGAATCCGCGTGCTGCTCGTACGGTACCATTTGTTTCGAAAGCGACAGGTCGTGCTTGTGCTAAAATTGGTGCGCGTGTCATGGCTGGACAGTCATTACTTGACCAAGGCATTACAAATGAAATTATTCCGCCGTTCTTCTCTGTAAAAGAAGTGGTGTTACCTTTTGCGAAGTTCCAAGGTGTCGACCCACTATTAGGGCCAGAAATGCGCTCTACGGGCGAAGTAATGGGTGTGGGTGAAACATTTGAAGAAGCGTATGCTAAAGCTAATTTAGGCGCTAGCTCACCATTGCCGACAGGAGGTAAAGCATTACTTTCCGTCAGGAATAATGACAAAGTACGTTTGGTTGAATTAGCTAAGTTAATGCTTGATAAGGGCTTTGAATTAGAAGCTACTCGAGGCACTGCTACGGCATTGTATGATGCTGGGATACACGGTGTGACAGTTGTCAATAAAGTATCAGAAGGTCGCCCCAACATTGTTGATGCATTAAAAAATGGCGAATATGCTTATGTGGTTAACACCACAGAAGGGCGTCAAGCGATTACCGATTCTGTCTACATTCGTAAAGAAGCTTTGTTAAACAAAGCGACTTATACCACTACGTTAAATGCAGCATTTGCTACCATCTTGTCTAAAGAAGCAGATGATCGTGCACGTGTAACTTCTGTCCAAGATTTACATAAACGCATGAATTAAGTGACAAGGCATATAATTCCTTTTATTATATGCTTATATTTTTTAAAAACGCGCAACTACGGCGCGTTTTTATATTTCTGTGAACCAAAAATTCTGTGAATCAAAATTTAACAGGGAACACATATGACACAATATCCAATGACGGCTCAAGGTGCAGAAATGCTGAGAGTTGAGCTTAATGAATTAAAATCAGTGCGTCGTCCACAAATCATTGCGTCGATTGCTGAAGCGCGAGAGCATGGCGATTTAAAGGAGAATGCGGAGTATCATGCTGCGCGTGAACAACAAAGTTTTTGTGAAGGACGTATTCAAGATATCGAAGCTAAACTATCAAATGCGCAGATTATTGACGTCACCAAGATGGAAAATACGGGGAAGATTATTTTTGGCACTACAGTAACGATTTTAAATTGTGATACGGACGAAGAAATCACCTATCGTATTGTGGGTGATGATGAAGCCGATATTAAAAATAAACTGATTTCTGTCAATTCACCTATTGCTAGAGGGTTAATTGGTAAAATGGTTGATGATGTTGCAAACATTCAGACACCTGCTGGAGTCATTGAGTTTGAAATCATTGACGTTCAATATATCTAAAACCTTACCTAAAACACCTGAGTATTTTCTTTTAGCCATGACCTTTATCATGGCTCTTGTCTTTGCCACATGGCAGGTACTACTCAACAACTTTGTCATTGAAAAAGCCGCATTTACGGGCAGAGAAATAGGGATATTGCAAAGCTTACGTGAAATCCCAGGCTTTTTAGCTTTTACTGCCATTTATTGGCGCTGCATTTGCTATGTGCTCACTGATCTTAGCGTATTGCATACCACTCAGACCGGTTATAGGAAATGAATTTGCATGGTCAAAATTGTCTTAACGATAGCCAGTAGACAAATTTCAAGTTCTTGACAATGAAGGTTGGGTTAAGGTCAATTCCTGACTATGCTAACGGTAAAACTCTTGAATTAGCCTCACAGTTATTGTCTCACAGCAACTATTTCACAGCGTGAAAAAATATACCGTTTGCCTATCCCGCCAATCAGTGACAATAACCTTCTACATCATCTCCTTTTTTGTCATCTTTATTTTTCGGGTTCCAACGCACCTAATGCCATTTCCAGTGCAGCAGTTCGAGATGACGTGAAGTTTTCATCACGCAAACGCGTTTCTAGTCCTAATTTTTGAAACTTTTCTTTGGCTAGGACTGTTTTTACCACCACAAACACTTTTTTATCCAAATCTAACGCTTCTTCAATTACATTCTCAAGCGATAACGTAATGGTATCGTCCAATATAGAAACATGGCTGATGTCAATAATCACCACATCGTGGTTGTTGATGTTTTTGCGCTCACGGGCGAGGGCTTTTGATACACCAAATATCATGGCACCGGAGAGATAGAAAAATAAGACTCTTCCTTGGGCCTGGTTTAACAAACGACGTTGTTCGCGGTTTAACGGGATTTGGTCATCTACATCTGACATCGCTTTGATATTATTGGATTGTGCAGCCGATAATTTTTCTATGGTAATAACATTAGCAATAAAGACACCGATACCAACAGCAACAATGAGATCGACAAAAACGGTAAGCAATAATACTGCATACATAATCAACGTTGAATGGCGAGATACTAAGTGCGCTCGTTTGATGAAACTCCAGTCGAGTATATCGACACCTACTTTAACGGCAATACCAGCGAGCACTGCTAGTGGGATTTCTTCAATCAGGGAAGCAGCGCCAAATACGGCTACAAACAAAACTACCACTCTGGCGACACCAGATAAAGCTGTGCGTCCACCTGATTGGATATTCACCACTGTACCCATAGTTGCACCTGCACCAGGCAAACCACCAAACAGCCCTGATACAATGTTGCCTAGACCTTGTCCGACTAGTTCTTTGTTGGAGTTGTGTTCTGTACGAGTCAAGTTATCAGCGATCACCGAGGTTAACATCGAATCAATACAACCTAACATCCCCAAAACTAAAGCATCTATCAGCATCGTTTGTAACTGAGCTTGTGTAAAATGAGGCAAGATCATAGAAGGTAGTGACACATCTATTTCACCGATCCGCTGCACAGGCATATGACTTAACACCAGTAATGATATGATACTGATTGCGATTAATGCGATGAGCTGTGGTGGAACGTTCTTTTTTACCTTCTCAGGAGTATAAAACAAAATGCCTAAGGTCATAGCAAACAGCACAAACTCATACCATTTAATATTACCTAACAAGTTGGGTAACTCACTGAGAGTTCCAATCACTCCTCCAGCAGGTGCAGATTGTCCCAGTGCAGGAGCTAGTTGGAGAATAATCAAAATGACCCCAATGCCTGACATAAAACCGGAAACTACGGAATAGGGCATAAGGGTGATATATTTCCCTAATCTCAAAAAACCAAAACCAATTTGGAATACACCGGCAAGCATAACAACCGTAAATGCCATGGCGAGACCATTTTCAGGGTTATTTGCAATCATAGCGCTAATAACCGCGGTCATTACCACTGTCATAGGTCCTGTTGGTTCAGAAATAAGTGTGGATGTACCACCAAATAACGAAGCAAACAAACCAATCAGAATTGCACCGTACAACCCAGCTTCGGCACCAGCACCAGAGGCAACACCAAACGTCAGAGCAAGAGGAAGAGAAACAATAGCAGCGGTCAGGCCACCTAGCATGTCGCCTTTGAGATTAGCGAAGGAAAGTTTATTTAGAGCTAGCATAGTAATCGTGGATTTCTCTAGGTAATTAAGCACTAATTTTGCGTATTGTTTCAAGTGTTTATCCTAAGATCAACACCGACCACCTATACGACTCGAGTATTATAAAAAAGCCTACCAAAGGGTAGGCTGTTTACGGTGTTATTCTTGAATAATCACACCATCTTTAATGATGATGTCAACATTTTCCAAGATTGAAATATCTTCGATAACATTACCTTTAACGGCTAAAATATCAGCAAGTTTCCCCGGTGTGACACTGCCTATGAGATGTTCTTTTTGGAGCAGTCTAGCGGGTTCAATTGTCGCTGTTTGTAATGTTTGCATGGGCGTCATACCGAACTTAACCATGCGAGAAAGTTGTTTTGCGTTATTGCCATGAGGATATACACCAGCATCAGAGCCGAATACCATTTTGGCTCCCGCTTTTAATGCTTGGTTAAAACTTTCTCTCTGGCGTTTGCCAACTGTCCGTTCTTTGGCGAGAGATTCTTCGAGGATACCAGCTTTTTCTCCTTCACCTAGGATATATTCAGTCACATAGATATCCATTGATAAATATGTGCCCATTTTGACGGCTAAATCTATCGCTTCAGCATCCAAAAAACTACCATGTTCAATGGAATCAACACCCGCTTTGATAGCGGCTTTGATCCCATTGGTCCCATGCGCATGCGCCGCTACAGTGAGCCCCCTAAGATGCGCTTCTGCAATTAAGGCTTGCATTTCCGTATCGGTAAACTGTTGCGCACCGACTTTCGTTCCCTTTGATAATACGCCACCTGTCGCGCAAAATTTAATGACGTCAGCACCGTATTTGATGTTTTGACGCACTTTGGTTTTTACAGCCCAAGGACCATCTGCTACGCCTTCACTGGTGACTGCGTACTCAAAAGGGAGTAAATTATTATCACAGTGACCGCCTGTTACTCCGATGGATGGGCCTGAAACAAACATACGCGGGCCCAAGACATCGCCTTCGTTGATTGCATCACGTAATGCGACATCCGCATATCCTGGAGCCCCAACATTTCTGACTGTAGTAAATCCTGCTAAAAGCGTTGCTTTAGCATTTTTAACGCCCGTAATGGCGCTTCGCGGAGTAGAACGAGTCAAGCGTCGATAACCATGTACATTAGCATCAGAGGTTAAATGCACATGCATATCCATCAGACCCGGTAACAAGGAATACCCAGGTAACGCTAGTACCTTGTCAGCATCAGTAGGTATGCTTTTGGCCGACTGTGGACCTACCCAGGTAAACTTGCCATCCTCGATGATCACCATCGGTTGAGTAATCTCAGTACCTGCCTCGACATCGATTAAGCGATCTGCAGTCAGTACAATTTTCTCAGCATAGGCACCATGAGTTGCACTAAGCCCTATCCAGAGACAAGCATAGCTTAGCCATTTTTTTGTTTTAGTTAGTTGCTTATTCATATTCATCCTAAGGGGTAAATTATCTTTATGATTGCATGTTTTGTGCTAAATGTTGACGTATAAATATCCAAACCAAGCTACCCAACACAGCGCTCAATAAGTACACAATGAATACACTATTACCGTATATTCTGTAAGGGGTTGCGTATTGTGTCAACGTCAATTCATGCTCTAGAGTGGCTGTTGTAAATTGCGGAAGTTGTACTTCTATTTCACCTAGGGCATTAATAATTCCTGTAATGCCATTATTCGTTGCCCGCACGACAGGTAAACCAAATTCTTTTGCTCTGACTTGGGCAATGTGCATGTGTTGTATTGGTCCAGCTGAGTCACCGAACCAAGCATCATTACTCACCGTAATAATCATATCAGTTTGTGCGGTGATATTCGCTCGAATTTGCCTAGGAAATACAATTTCAAAACAAATGGCTGGTAACAGATGGAGGTTGTTAGCTAGGAGATTGGGTTGGATGTATTCCCCACGGGTAAACGAGGACATAGGTAAATCAAAGATAGGAGCTAACCCTCTCAGCCACTGCTCCATTGGAATAAACTCACCTATGGGTAATAAATGGTGTTTGGCAAAGCGATTTTTATTACCATAATAATATTCGCCTAATTTACCACTATCATTTTGCGGACCCAGCACAATCAGGTTGTTATGGATCTGCGCGGTACGGATATCATAATTTACAATACCTGTTATGAGTGCTGTCTGGGTGTTTGTCGCCATATCATTGAGAGTGAAAAGCTCGCTTTGTGCAAAGTATTCCAGTTTTGGAATGGCTGCTTCAGGCCATACAATCAGATCGTTTTGCCACAAAGCATCAGTCAGTTCGATATACTTGTTTATGGTACGTTCATCTTCTTCTGGCAACCAACGTAAATTTTGTGGAATATTTCCTTGGACCAAAGCAATGTTAATTGTTTCTGGTGGTTCTGTGGAGCTTTGCTTAGCGTCATCAAAACTCACGAATAAGCCAAGGGGATAAAGCAAAGGCAAACACAACAACAAAGAGGTCGCGGGAAGTCTGCACTTTGTATTTGTAACCCCGGACTTTATTTGAGTATAAAAATACACAGGTAAGAAAGCCACAAACATTAATAACGCAGCTAAACCTGTTTCACCCACGAGTGAAAAAGTCACGTTTAACATAGTATTGTATTGGGTATAGCCCAGTCCAAGCCAAGGAAATCCCGTTAGTACCCAAGAACGGCACCATTCCGTAAAAAGCCAAAATAATGGAATCAAGAGTAGGGTGGTTATATCTGGTAGTTTTGTTTTTCGTGAACGACTGACTAACCAAGCAAATAGTGCGGGATAAAGTGCCAGATACGCACACAGTACTAACATCATTAACAACGAGACCAGCAAAGGTACACCGCCATAATCAGCTATACTAACGTGAACCCAACTAATACCAACGCCAAACCAACTTAAGCCAAATAAAAAACCTGTCATAAATGGTGTTTTAGATAACCAAGTACATACCGCAAATGGGATTAATAAAAGGATTACGATGCTATTTAGATAAGGGACCGTATAGGATAATCCAAGTAAAGCACCAGAGCAGAGTAAAGGAACAAGTTGTCTGTTGATGCTTAACTTAGAGGTCTGAGTCATTATTGTTAGGCAGACTCTGGAATAGTGACTTTTAATTGTAATAAACGGCGTTTATCAGAGTGGGTGATTTTAAATTCAAAGCCATTAATTTTAATTTTTTCGCCAGTTTCAGGCATATGACCAAATCCTTTTAAAACTATACCGCCAATGGTATCAGCTTCTTCGGTTTTGAAATCAGATTCAAAAAAACTATTAAAATCTTCAACTTCAGTTAATGCTTTGACTGAATAGGTATGTTTATTTAGAGGACGGATCCCATCAATGGCATTTTCTTCTTCGTCGTGTTCATCTTCGATCTCACCTACGATGAGTTCCAAAATATCTTCAATCGTGACAAGTCCAGAGACACCACCATATTCGTCAACGACTATCGCCATATGATAACGCTGTTGGCGGAATTCTTTCAGTAGAATATCGACTCTCTTGGATTCTGGAACGATAACCGCTTCACGTAGAATATCTTTTAATTCCAAGGTGCGACTGTTGTCAAAACCGTAAGCGAGTAAATCTTTAGCCAGCAAAATGCCTTCAATGTGGTCTTTGTCTTCGCTGATCACTGGGAATCTGGAGTGAGCTGAAGATATCACTTGGGGTAGGAACTCACTGACATCAGCATCGACATTAATGGTAATCATTTGGGCACGAGGGATCATGATTTCACGTACTTTAATGTTGTTGACGCTAATTACGCCTTCAATCATTTCTCGTGTTTGTGGATCGATGATTTCATTTTGTTGTGCTTCGGAGATAACATCAACTAATTCTTCGGTGTTTTGCGGCTCTGGATTAAAGGTATCTTTTATTTTATCGATCCAACCTTTAGGTGCAGAACCGTTACTAGAGTGGGGATTGTCGTCGCTCATAACTCTTCTTTTATTGTTTAAAAAATAATCACAAGTAGTAAATTAATGATCTTGATACGGATCGTCAATACTTAATTGTGCTAAAAGCGTAATTTCATGTTGTTCCATGATTTCGGCCTCATCATCATCTATATGGTCAAAACCTAGCAAATGCAAGGTGCCATGCACACATAAATGAATATAGTGATGGTCTAAGGGCTTATTTTGTTGTTTTGCCTCAGCAACAATCACACTGTGGCATAGTACTAAATCACCCAACAGATCACTAGGGATGAAATCTGGTAATTCAGCAGGAAATGATAGGACATTGGTCGGTTTATCTTTATCTCGATAACATGCATTTAATGCCTGTGATTCGCTTTCATCTACAAAACGCAGTGTCACTTCGCCTTTGTTATTATTGAATGTTTGGCAAACCAAAGAAATCGCTTGTTGTAATACCTCTAGACTGGGGATATCAGTCAATCCTAAGGGGTTTTGGATATCTATAGTAACTGCTGTTGTGTGATTGGTTGTCACTAGTGTTTATCCGATGGCGCGGCAGCTAATCGAGCTTGTTTTTCAGCTTCTTCTTTGCGTTTTTTTTCCGCTTTTAACTTCTCTTGCTCTGCATCATGCGCTTCATATGCTTGAACTATTCGCGCAACAACTGGATGTCTTACCACGTCATGAGCATTAAAGAAGTTGAAAGATATATCATCAACCCTTTGTAAAACTTCAATACTGTGACGTAAACCGGAACGCACACCACGAGGTAGATCAACTTGAGTAATATCCCCAGTAATCACTGCTCTAGAGTTAAAACCAATTCGAGTTAAAAACATTTTCATTTGTTCTGTCGTGGTATTTTGGCTTTCATCTAAAATGATAAAGGCATCATTGAGTGTCCGACCTCGCATATACGCCAAAGGAGCAATTTCAATGACATTGCGTTCAATGAGTTTTTCAACCGTTTCAAACCCTAACATCTCAAACAATGCATCATATAAAGGGCGTAAGTATGGATCGACTTTTTGGGATAAATCGCCGGGTAAAAATCCCAGTTTCTCACCGGCTTCTACAGCGGGCCTAGTGAGCAGTATACGACGTATTTCTTGACGTTCCAGTGCATCCACCGCGCAAGCTACCGCTAGATAAGTTTTGCCCGTTCCAGCAGGGCCTATACCAAAAGTGATGTCGTGATTGATAATGTTTGCGACATATTCGGCTTGGTTGGGGTTACGTGGTTTGACGATACCGCGTTTGGTTTTGATGTGAACTTGTTTGCCATACGGGTTACTATCGGCTGTTTCCGTTTGGTCAAGGACATTGGCTTCTTGGATAGATAAATGTACTTGTTCCGGTGTCAGTTCAGGGATTGCACCTCTGACCGGGGCTGTTTCTACATATAAACTTTGTAATAAACTGACTGTATTGATCGCTGCTTTTTTTTCACCTAACACTTTAAAATGATTATTATGATAGGTAATTTCTACACCTAAACGACGTTCTAATTGTTTGATATTGTTATCAAATGGACCACATAGACTCACTAAACGTTTGTTATCATCAGGGACCAGTAGAATTTCATTAGTGTCTAATTTGCTCAAAAAAGCATTCCTTATGTATTTTCAATTTTATTATAGTACAACGTATAGCAGCGTAGCGACAAACTGACACTGCTTGATTAAATACGTGATTAAGGGGTGACAATCTGCACGCCAAGGTTGTCATTTTTTTTCGCTAAAATAGATTGTGGTGATACGGCGATCCGTAACCCCATATCCGCCTCTCGTCGCACAACATTGCCGCGCAGTGAATTGCTAAAGACATCACTAATGTGGATATCGACAAACTCGCCTATCATGTCTGGCGTACCTTCGAAATTAACCACACGGTTATTTTCAGTACGTCCAGATAACTCCATTGGATTTTTTTTCGAAGGACCTTCTACTAATACTCGCTGTTCGGTATCAAGCATATTTCGTGCAATACGTTGTGCTGATTGGTTGATACGGTCTTGTAAAATGTATAGGCGTTCTTTTTTCTCTTCTTCGCTAACGTCATCCGGTAAGTCTGATGCTGGCGTACCTGGTCTAGCAGAGTAAATAAAGCTAAAGCTTAAATCGTACTCAATGTCGTTAATTAATTTCATGGTATCTGCAAAATCTTCTTTTGATTCACCTGGAAAGCCGATAATGAAATCAGAAGACATCGCTAAATTAGGTCGAACTTTGCGTAGACGACGGATTTTGGATTTATACTCGAGTGCTGTATGACCGCGTTTCATGAGATTCAAAATACGGTCTGAACCGCTTTGTACCGGCAGGTGTAAGTGATCAACTAACTCTGGAATCGAAGCATAAGCGTCAATAATATCGTCTGTAAATTCAACAGGGTGAGAGGTCGTGTAACGGATCCTGTCAATACCATCTATTGAAGCTATCAGCTCTAAAAGTTCTGCAAATCGACATATGCTACCGTCGTGGTGCGGGCCACGGAAAGCATTGACATTTTGCCCCAACAAGTTAACTTCTCTGACACCTTGCTCAGCAAGCTGTGCAACTTCTAGAAGTACATCATCTACCGGACGAGAGACCTCTTCGCCACGAGTGTAAGGAACAACACAAAACGTACAGTATTTGGAACAACCTTCCATGATGGACACAAAAGCGGTAGGGCCTTCGGCACGTGGTTCAGGTAAACGGTCAAACTTTTCAATTTCAGGAAACGATACATCAACCACGCTTTTTTCACCGCCTTTAATGTCTTTGATCATCTCTGGCAAACGATGCAGTGTTTGTGGACCGAATATAATATCTACATACGGTGCACGTTGACGGATATGGGCGCCTTCTTGAGAGGCAACACAACCCCCAACACCAATAATCAGTTCTGGCTTATCCTTTTTAAGGTTTTTCCAGCGTCCTAATTGATGAAAGACTTTTTCTTGGGCTTTTTCACGAATAGAGCATGTGTTGAGTAAAATAACATCAGCATCCTCGGCTTCTTCTGCGAGAGTATATCCATGGGTTGCGTCTAAAAGATCTGCCATTTTCTCTGAGTCATACTCATTCATCTGGCAGCCCCAAGTTTTGATATATAATTTTTGGCTCATACGTGCAAAATGCCTATGTTGAAACGTTAATTAACAATTCTTCAATTTTACTCTTTATTGAATCTAAAGACTAGTATTGCGCAACATTCTAGTGTCACGCATAATGTTGAATATATTCAGAATAAGATTGCCGCAATAAACATCGAGTAAAACTATGAGCCAAAAGACAAAATCTTCAAATACGACTAAACCAGCCATATCAGCTGAATATGTCGTAGTGGGAGGTGGTATGGTGGGTTCAGCAATGGCGCTTGGATTAGCCAAACAAGGTAAACAGGTGGTTTTAATCGAAGCGTTTCCGGCAAGAGAATTTGCCATTGACCAAGCCCCTGATTTACGAATGTCCGCCTTGGCTTTAGCAAGTGTCCAATTATTGGACAATTTGGGAGCTTGGGAGCATATTGCAGCTCTTCGAGTTCAGTCATATAACGCTTTATCGGTGTGGGATAAACCTTGGGCAAAGACGGTGTTTCATGCACATGAAGTCAAGCAAACTCGTTTGGGGTATTTTGTTGAGAATCGCATCACTCAATTGGGTTTGACACAGGCCTTAACCGATTATTCCAATGTGACTATTTTGCACACCAAAGTAGATAGAGCAGACACTCTTGAAGGGTGGGTTTATTGTGAGGACGGTAGTGTTGTCAATGCTGAATGGATTATTGCCGCAGATGGGGTGCATTCGGCTATCCGTAAACAAGCAGGGATTGGCACTGTTGCCTGGGATTATGAGCAACAAGCGCTAGGTATTTCAATTACATCAACTTATGCCGATGAACACACTGCTCAGCTAGCCCAAGGTATGACTTGGCAGGCATTTACTCCTGACGGGCCACAAGCATTTTTGCCGATGCATAATAATCATGCAAGTTTGGTTTGGTATCATCATCCTCAGCGCATAGCCGAGTTAAAAGCATTAGAACCAGCGGCCTTAAAAACTGAAATTTGCGCATCGTTTTCATCTTATCTTCAGGAACAAGTCGTCGATTTTACTGTCTTAGATAAAGCGAGTTTTGGATTAATGCGAATGCATGCCAAACGCTATATACAAGATAAAGTGATTCTGATCGGTGATGCTGCCCATAGTATTAACCCACTCGCGGGACAAGGTGTGAATCTGGGTTTTGCTGATGTAGCTTGCTTATTGGCAACAATTGAGCAGAAACGTCCGTTGGCTCGTGCTTATGAACTTCCGAGAAAACACGCGAACTTACAAATGATGACGGCTATGGATACGCTTTATCATTTATTTTCAAATCGTAATCCGCTCTTGAGTACATTACGCAATACTGGATTATTCCTTGCTGACAAAGGTGGAGCAGCCAAACAGGCAGTGATTAAAAAGGCAATGGGTGTATAGTTTATGACAATATTTATAATTATTGGTATTTTGTTTGTTGCCTTGGTGGTGATAATTCCATTGTTGGAGAAATCTGGTGCGCGTGTTTCTGATAAAACGACAAGTAAACTGGGGAAATGGTTTATGCCTTTGATTGGGGTAATGCTGGTCGTGCAATTAGTGATGATGATGTTTAGGAGTTAATCCTGAGTACTAATGACTTTTACAAATAGTAATCATCAATAAATGGTCAATCATCGTTCAATAAACAATATATTAATAAACAATAGCGCTGGCCTGATATAAGAGACCAGCGGTATTGTTTAAGTAAGTGATTTTTTAAAGCACTATTTATGGCTACTACCGACATCGCCTTGGGTATCCCAAATGCCGGTTTCTGTTTCACCTTGAATAATGCAGTCACCCTCTCTATAGGTCATGTCTGACTTATTTTCTAGACGCTTAACATAGTCTTTGGTCAACGCTACTATGGTGGGTGTCATCCACAAGATTGCAAACATATTGATCACTGTCATCAGACCCAAAGCCATATCTGCAGCTGCCCAAACCTTTGGTAAAGCTGCCATTGAGCCCCACAAAATCATGAGTAAATAACCTAGTGTATACAAACTACGGCCGACTTTATTATCGAGCTTAAACATATGTAAATTACTTTCACCGTAAGCGTAGTTTGCTACAACGGAGGTAAATGCAAATAAAGCGATAGCTGCAGCCACGAAATCACTACCCATATCACCTAAATGAAACTCCATTGCTGATTGGGTAAGGCGAATACCTTCCATTTGTTCACCAGCTGAGCCACCTGCGAGCAAAATGATAAATGCCGTCGCTGTACACAATACCATAGTGTCTACAAATACCCCTAGCATTTGGACGAATCCTTGAGATGCAGGGTGGTTGGGGTAGGGAGTCGCTGAGGCAGCCGCATGAGGCACACTACCTGAGCCTGCTTCGTTGGAATACAAGCCACGTTGTACCCCATTTGCAATGGCTGCTCCAAAAGTGCCGGCTACAGCTTCTTGCAAACCAAATGCTTGTAACACAATATCTGACAAAACAGTCGGGAGCATGTCAATATTAATCACGGTGATGACTAATGCTATTAGGACATAACTCACTCCCATAAATGGGACAATCCATTGAGCGAAGTTAGCAATAGCCCTTAATCCACCGACAACAATAAGTGCTGCAAGAATAATAATGACTAAGCCTGAGTACAGTGTATCAATGCCATAAGCATTGTTTAATGCGTCAGTGATGGTATTTGCTTGGACAGCGCTGAAAATAAAACCATAGCCCATAAACAAACACAGTGAAAAGAGTACCGCTAACCAACGTTTTTTTAATCCTTGTTGAATGTAATATGCAGGGCCACCACGATATTCACCATTGGAATCTTTGACTTTATACAACTGACCTAAAACACTCTCGGCGTAGCCTGTTGCCATACCCAAAAAGGCAATGACCCACATCCAAAAAATAGCTCCAGCGCCACCTAGGGAAATAGCAACGGCTACACCTGCTAGATTACCGGTACCAACTCGAGCGGAGAGGGAGGTGCATAATGCCTGAAACGATGATATCCCTGCTTTATCTGAGGCAGTTGAATTGCGCATAATAGAGAACATATGGCGAAAGTATTTTACTTGGAGAAAGCCTAAACGGACGGTAAAAAAGATCCCGCCAATCAACAACAGATAAATTAAAACTTTACCTTCGCCCCATAAAATATTGTTGATAAATCCAATAGTACTTACTACTAGATGATCTAGACCAGATAACAATGTATCTATCATGTAGAAACTCTTTTCGTTGCTGACAAATTAATAAGGGGTAGTTTAAGGTAAAAATACAAATAGATCATTGCTTTAGTGTTTATTGCTACGATTAATGCACAAATGTATTGTGCAAAAGGGGCACGATTCAAATACGCAAAAAGATGGTATGAAAATGGATGAAAATGTATGGCTGGGGTAGCAGGACTCGAACCTACGGATGGCGGGATCAAAACCCGCTGCCTTACCAACTTGGCTATACCCCAACAGGGAAGATACATTGTAATAAGATGGCTGGGGTAGCAGGACTCGAACCTACGGATGGCGGGATCAAAACCCGCTGCCTTACCAACTTGGCTATACCCCAACAATGGTGCGGAAGGAGAGACTTGAACTCTCACGCCGTGAAGCACTGGAACCTAAATCCAGCGTGTCTACCAATTCCACCACTCCCGCATTTCTTATTACGCATTACTTTTAGTGGTAAAAAGTAATGGTGGCTACGGCGAGATTCGAACTTGCGACCCCATCATTATGAGTGATGTGCTCTAACCAGCTGAGCTACGTAGCCATACTTGTCTGGGTTGCCCCAATCGAAGTGGTGCGTATTATGTATATAAGAAGAGCCTTCGTCAAACGTTTTTTGTGAAAAACAGCATAATTGCTGTATATTTCATCAAGGGCTCTGTTTTATGTACTTTTTAACACCAATTAAGAGCTAACAGCAAAAGAAAATATGATGCACAGCTCTAATTCTTGACACTTTATTCTTATGAAAATAAAGCATAAAAAAAGGGCTGAAATTTTAGTTCAGCCCTTTTTTGTGTCAGATATTAAATACTCAGAAGTCATATCCTAGACATTAAAACGGAAATGAATCACATCACCATCTTTTACAATATAGTCTTTACCTTCAAGACGCCACTTACCGGCATCCTTAGCGCCTTGCTCGCCATTTCCTGCAATATAATCATCATAGGCAATGACTTCGGCACGAATAAATCCTTTTTCAAAGTCAGTGTGAATTTTACCGGCTGCTTGTGGTGCCGTCGATCCTACAGGGTAAGTCCAAGCTCGCACTTCTTTTACTCCGGCTGTGAAATATGTTTCTAATGTTAATAGATTATAGCCAGAACGAATAACTCGGTTTAAGCCTGGTTCTTCAAGGCCCATTTCATCCAAAAACTCTGCCTTGTCGGCATCATCTAATTCAGAAATTTCTGATTCTATCGCCGCACATACAGCAACTACGACAGCATTTTCTTTAGCCGCAATATCTTTGACTTGGTCAAGATAAGGATTATCTGTAAATCCATCTTCATTGACATTGGCTACATACATAGTCGGCTTTAATGTCAGGAAGTGCATGTATTGTATAGCTGCGAGTTCTTCTTTTTCTAAAGGTAATGCACGTAGCAATAGACCTTCATCTAGATGGGGTTTAATTTTCTCTAATACTTTTAATTCGTATTTGGCTTCGCTATCGCCACCTTTAGCTTTTTTGCTAACGCGTAGTATCGCTTTTTCAGCAGTGTCTAAATCGGCTAACGCTAATTCAGTATTGATTACATCAATATCTTCTGCAGGATTGACTTTACCTGCAACGTGAACAATATTCTCATCATCAAAACAACGAACAACATGACCTATTGCATCCGTTTCACGAATGTTAGCCAAGAATTTATTGCCTAAACCTTCGCCTTTTGACGCGCCTTCTACGAGACCGGCAATATCTACGAACTCCATGGTGGTAGGCAAAATTTTCTGTGGATTCACAATTGCAGCCAATGCATCCAAACGTGGGTCAGGAACAGGGACAACGCCAGTATTAGGTTCAATAGTACAAAAAGGGAAGTTAGCAGCTTCGATCCCCGCTTTTGTTAATGCATTAAACAATGTTGATTTGCCAACGTTGGGTAAACCCACTATGCCACATTTGAAACCCATAATAATGTCCTAGAATTATTCAGCCGAAAAGCTATGCAAACGTTGTTGCGCAGCAATTAGGTCCTCTTTGATTAATATTTCTGTAGCCCTGATACTTTCATCAATGGCTGCGTCGATTTTTTCTTGTTCGTTTTTTGGGGCTTTGCCCAGTACATGTCCGGTAACTCGGCTTTTGTGACCTGGATGGCCGATACCAATCCGCAGTCTCAAAAAGTCTTTTTGATTACCGAGTGCCGCCACAGTATCTTTGATACCGTTTTGACTCGAACTACCTCCGACTTTGAACTTTGCAATACCCGGTGGTAAGTCAAGTTCATCGAAAGCTACTAAAATGTTTGCTACCTCAATCTTGTAAAAATTTGCTATGGCTGCCACAGCCTTACCACTTTTATTCATAAAAGTCGTAGGGAAGAGTAGACGTACATCTTGACCAGCTATGCGTGTGCGGCCAGTTAGGCCAAAGAATTTACTTTCAGGAGAGAGTGAACACGAATAAGCTCGTGCTAAAGAAGAAACAAACATTTCACCAGCGTTGTGGCGAGTGTTTTGATATTCGGGGCCTGGATTACCCAAGCCCACGATAAGACGGATGTCAGTCAACGATATTACTCGCTGTCTGCTTCACCTTCAGCAGCTTCATCTGCTGCTTTCACTTTAGCTGCTTTTATTGTAACAACAGCTAAGTCGTGTGACTCACCTTTGGCAAGTTCAACTGAAGATACACCTTCAGGGAACGTTACATCTGATAAATGTAATGTTTGACCTAGGGCAACATTAGTTAAATCAACTTCGATGAACTCAGGTAAGTTACCAGGTAAACACGCAACATCGATTTCGTTGATGTGGTGTTCAGCGTGGCCACCTTCAGTTTTGATTGCTGGTGCTGTATCTTCATTGATGAAGTGAACAGGAACTGTAGTGTGGATTGCTTTAGAAGCATCTACACGTAAAAAGTCAACGTGTAAGATTTTTGGCTTGTATGGGTGGCGTTGCATATCTTTAACGATAGCATCAACTTTTTCACCAGCAATATCAAGAGTTAAAACGTGTGAATAAAACGCTTCAAATTCTTGTGCTTGAACAAGTTTGTTGTGTGCTAATGTAACAGATACTGGCTCTTTGTCCGCACCGTATACGATCGCTGGAACTTTGTCTTCACGACGTAGGCGGCGGCTCGCACCTTTCCCTAAATCCGTTCTGACTTCTGCTTCTAAATGAAAGATTGCTTCAGACATAATAATGTCTCCAAAAAAATATTAAAAAGAGTTGGTTTTTGCGACCAAAACCAACATGTATGTTAGAAAGACTAACACCCTGTATTTCAAGGGCGACGAAGTTTAGCATTGGCACTATTGTGATGCAAATTATTGTTCTTAAAACGCAGAGAAATTACCCAGTCTTACAACTTTTTGCGAGAGTAATATAAGTTTTATTTATATAAAGCATTTGTTTTTGTGTTTACATTGATTTTGTTCTATTTTAATCTTGCATACGTATTCATTCAGTTACAAATTTCAAATTGCTCAATAAACATTGCTAAACAGTACAAATCTTGCGCTGCAATGTTAGAAAGATTAATACAGAAACAACAATAAACACAATTATAAAGATACAATAAAAAGAATATCAATTTAAGATATCAATATCGACACACCTTAGAATAAACTGCCATGTTGCCGACGCTATGTTCGAACAAGTGGTATGAGTTACTAGATAAATTACAGACATAAAAATTAACACTTAAACTTTCTATTTGTTTTCTTTGGGAGCAATGGTTTCTTAAATGTTACTGCTGAAATCAAAGAAGTCGACGGTACGGTTCGGTCTGTTGTTCGTAATGATGTCCAAGGGTTAATTGATAATGGCTACTACAGCCCAGATATCCAATTTTCTAACATCAATGGCTACACTAATGAAGTCCCTCAGTATTGGGGACAACCTGACGTCAACGATGATGTGAAATTATTTGTTAACTCTGCATTTGAAATCAATGACAATACTGAAGCTTACTTCTTTGGTAACTACGCACAGCGTACGGTTCAAGGTGGTTTCTTCTTCCGTAACCCGACTAACCGTGGTGGTGTTTATCGAGGTCCTCTGGTTAACCCAACCACTGGTTTACCCTCTGATGCTGATGATGCTGTTGCTTCAGTTCGCGTTGGTGATTTAGATGGTTTAGGCCAAGGCGGTAATTGTATCTCAGGTATTCCTCTTGAAAACGGTGTGCCAAACCCTGCTTTCTTGGCACAAGTCGTTGCTGATGCTAACTGCTTTAGTTTCTTAGAAACCATTCCACTAGGATTTGTACCGCGTTTTGGTGGTGAAAACGAAGATGTATCATTTACATTTGGTGTCCGTGGTTTGCTTGATGTGGGTACTGGCTTAGATTACGATTTCAGTGTGCAACGTGGTTCAAACCGCAGTGACTTTGCTATCAGTAATACGGTAAATGCCTCTTTAGGTCCAGATACGCCGCGTAACTTTACGCCAGGTGGTCAAGAGCAAACTGAAACGCTAGTCAACGCAAGCTTTGTCTATAACGTTGATGTTGGTTTTGAATCTGACTTGTCGGTAGCCTTTGGTGCTGAATACCGTAAAGAAGAATTTGATTTATTTGCTGGTGATCCAGCGTCTTATGCTTTAGGTCCATTGGCTGATCAAGGTTTCTCATCAAGCTCTAACGGCTTTGGTGGTTTCCCAGCAGATACTTCAGCTTCACAAGATTCAAACGCTATATATGTTGATTTAGAAGCCGATGTATCTGAAAACTTAACATTACAAACTGCCGTACGTTACGAAGATTTTAGCCAGTTTGGTGATACTACTGACTTTAAACTTGCTGGTATTTATCACGTATCTGATTCAGTGCGTATTCGTAGTGCTTATTCTACAGGTTTCCACGCACCAACTGCTGGCCAAGCAAACATTACTAATGTAACTACACAAAACGTCAATGGTGTGTTGATAGACCAAGGTACGTTACCTTTGTTCTCTTCAGCAGGACAATTAGCCGCTGATTTTATTGAGTTAGATGGTAACGGTCGTCCAACATTGGGCCCAGAAGAAGCAGAAAACTTCTCAATTGGTGCTGCATTTGATCTCGGTGATACAAGCTGGACTATCGATTATTACACCATTGAATTAACGGATCGTGTTGCAGCAATCGAAGATTTACTACCTAACTTACGTGCAAACGTATCTTGGGCACATAGTCAAGGTGACTACAACACATTGGTTCGTGCTAATTATTACGGTGGTTGGGATGATACTGGTAATGGTGTCAACGGTATCAGTTCGGCAGTGCTCGTCGATGTATCAGTATCTTATCAGTTAAACGAAAACACGCGTTTAGTTGCAGGTATTGATAACGTATTTGATACATATCCAGATAAAAACCCAAGTGCTGGTAGCTTAGGTCAGCTTTATTCTGAAGCATCTCCATTTGGTTTTAATGGGGGTACTTGGTACCTACAAGCACGTTATACATACTAAATCAGTATGTTAGACGAAAACCGCCGCTCTTAGTGGCGGTTTTTTTATGGGAGAAATACAGAAGATTAGATTGTTAATCCAATCATGGCTACATTTAGCAATGTTAAGATTGCAAAAGCGTACCAGTGCTATGTGTCAGTTATTGCTAAGAATCAAATTATTTATCGACACTGCATATTGTTTTTTTACAAATAAAAAAGGAGGCTAAAGCCTCCTTTTGTCTCATCCTAAACGTATGGGTTTCTAGCTTTCTGAGCCAAACATTGCAGAAATAGATTCTTCGTTAGAAATACGACGAATCGTCTCAGCCAACATATCTGATAAAGTTAGTTGCTTGACTTTACTCACTTTCTGCATCTTTTCACATAAAGGAATACTGTCAGTAACAATAATCTCGTCAATGACCGATGCTTCTAGATTTTCCGGTGCACGACCTGAAAAAATAGCATGTGTAGCATAGGCAAAGACGCGACGAGCACCGTGGTCTTTTAAAGCTTCTGCAGCTTTGGCTAGCGTACCACCGGTATCAATCATGTCATCGACAATGATACAGTCGCGATCTTTAACGTCACCAATAATATTCATGACTTTGGCTACGTTTGCCTTGGGGCGACGTTTATCAATAATCGCTAAGTCGATATCGTCTAGTAATTTTGCTGTTGCACGCGCTCTCACTACACCACCGATATCTGGTGAAACAACCACCGGGTCGTGGAAATCACGTTTTTGCATATCAGCCAATAAAATTGGAGTACCAAACGCGTTGTCTACTGGGACATCAAAGAATCCTTGAATTTGTTCTGCGTGTAAGTCGATAGTCAAGACACGGTCAACACCTACATTAGATAGGAAATCAGCCACAACTTTTGCGGTAATTGGCACACGTGCTGACCGTACACGACGATCTTGACGGGCATAACCAAAATAGGGAATAACCGCAGTAATCCGGCCAGCCGAGGCGCGTCTTAGGGCATCGATCATGACGATCAATTCCATTAGGTTATCATTAGTAGGGGCACAAGTAGATTGAATGATGAATACATCAGAACCACGAACATTTTCATGTATTTCTACAGAAATTTCTCCGTCGCTAAAACGACTGACAGTGGCATTACCTAGTTTTGTGTATAAGCGTTCAGCTACTTTATTAGCTAGCTCTGGGACCGCATTACCGGCGAAAATCTTCATGTCTGGCACAGGTAGTTTCCTTAGTGCGAAGGTTTATTATAAAAGATATGGCTGGGGTAGCAGGACTCGAACCTACGGATGGCGGGATCAAAACCCGCTGCCTTACCAACTTGGCTATACCCCAATTGTTAATCCTTGTCCCGAACGTCAAATATGGTCTTTATTTTTGTCAGCAGTGGTGATTCTGCTACACCTTTTGCAACAAATGCAGTGGTGTTATTGTCCAATATTTGTCGGTGTTTGAGTAATTCTAACACCTCAAGTGCAGTTTCTTCCTTGTCAAAAACGGCGAAAATACAAGCACCGGTTCCCGTCATTCTCGACGGTGCGTAGTGTAACAAGTGCTGTAATAAATATGCAACCTTAGGATACAAGTTTACGACTAATTCCTGACAATCATTTCGGGTATTAGCAAAATTATAGTGTGTAAAATCGATTTTCGCGGTATTTCTCGGCAAATTTTCATGCGAGAAAATCGTTTTTGTGGAAATGTGTTCATTTGGATGAACAACTAAATAGTATTGTTCTGATTCAGCACTATTGGGTACTGGGAAAAAATGTTCACCGACGCCTTCGGCAAAGGTAGTTTTACCGTTAATAAATACCGGCACGTCAGCCCCTAAGGACAATCCTAGTTGTGCCAACTCTGCCAATGAATAATGACATTCCCATAAATGATTCAAGACAACTAGCGTCGTTGCTGCATTGGTTGAACCGCCACCTAAACCGCCGCCCATGGGAAGTGTTTTATCGATATTAATAGCCACACCGCAAAGATTACCTAGACCATCTTCTGTGGCTTTTTTGTATAAGGCCTGTGCGGCTTTGACAATCAAATTGTCACACGATAATACATCTTTAAACGGTGTTAATAATTGAATTTCATCATCAGCATTAGGGGAAAATTGTAAGGAATCTCCATGATCCAGCATTTGAAATAAGGATTGTAGTTCGTGATAACCATCCGCACGTTGTCCGGTTATATGTAAAAATAAATTTAGTTTTGCAGGACTAGGCCATATTTCGTGTTGATAACGTGCTAATAAGCTCATGCAAGATTTCTCTTATAACCATTCTTTAATTTTGATACGAATACTCTGTTTGATATCACCGTCAACATCTACGGTAATTGAAAAAGGTAATGTTAGTTGACCGACATTCCGGTAGTCTTTGTAAGTAATAGAGACACTTTGAGGACAGCTAAATTGTGGGCAAAAAGGAGTAAATGTTTTGACCTTGCCTGTGACATACGAAGATTCATACATCGTAATGTCGCCCTGGCTAGGGTTCAAGTCAGCCTTAAACCATGAATTTAACTCGTCTAACGGTAACCACCATCCAGTGAGCTCAAAAAGTAAAACCTGTGGTGCTGAATTCGTGTAGGACTTCTCGCTTGTGGTAATCGTGATACCTTGCTTATCGCGTTTGGCGGTGAATACATTAATCCCTAAAAAAGTATTTACGGTCAGCTTATAATCTTCATTGTTTTGTTGCCAATAAAAATACGCAGATTGTTTTTTGGTAGGCTGAATAACAGCCAAGCGTCCATTGACCTGAAAAGTAGTTAACTCAGAGATGTTGGCAGTCGTGGTTAGACTTTTTGATGTTACAGTGGTGCATCCCGATTGCAGCAGTAAAGCTATAAGCAGTACAACGTTGCATAGGTATTTATAAAGTTGGAATGCACGAGGCAAAATAAACCTTCTTAACAATCAAAATTGTTCGTTGGTGTGATTTTTTAATATTGTATAACTCGAACAATCATCCTGTCTATGAGAAATACCTGTGCGTTAACCTTTTAATCAGGCAGGCTTTTTCGTACAATGCACCCGAATTAATTATGAACATGACGCATGACGATAATTGCCTTTGGCATTAACCACAATACCGCATCGGTTGACCTTAGAGAAAAGGTTGCTTTTACGCCAGACTCGTTGGCGGATGCTTTTGCGAGTTTAAAAAATATTCCAGACGTCAGTGGTTCCGTTGTCTTATCAACGTGTAATAGAACAGAGATCTATCTAGAAGCTGATGATAGTGCCAACAGTAACTTTGTTTATGAATGGTTAGCGAATTTTCATCAAATAGATGAGTACGATGTAAAAAAACACGCTTATTTGCATGAAAATGGACAAGCTTTAGAGCATATAATGAAAGTTGCTAGTGGACTCGATTCACTGATCTTAGGTGAGCCACAAATCTTGGGTCAGGTCAAACAAGCAGTGAGCGATGCTCGACATCATGCTGCTTTGACAAATGAGTTTCATAAGGTTTTTGAACACACGTTTCAGGTTGCTAAACGCGTTCGCAATGAAACCGAAATCGGGGCAAACGCCGTCTCTGTAGCTTTTGCAGCGGTTCAGTTAGCCAAGCAAATTTTTTCTCCCTTGCACAAAGCAAACGTTTTATTAGTGGGTGCGGGTGAAACCATCGAGTTAGTCGCCAAGCATTTACACGAACAAGGTGCAGTAAATATTGATGTAGCGAACCGCACTTTAGCAAAGGCTCAAGACATAGCACAAAAGTTTAATGGTCATGCGATTACTTTGAATCAACTTCCTTCACACCTGGCTTCTGCTGATATCGTAATAAGTTCAACGGCTTCTCAATTGCCAATTATTGGCAAGGGTATGGTTGAACACGCTTTGACCGAACGCAAACACAAACCCATGTTAATGGTTGATATAGCTGTACCTCGTGATATCGAAGGTGAAGTCGGGCACTTAGATGAAATCTATTTATACACTGTTGATGATTTACAGCAGATAGTACAAGAGAATTTAGCAAACCGTGAACAAGCGGCACTTGAAGCGTTAGATTTAATAAAAGTGCAAATTAGCCAGTATGAACAATGGCAACAGAGTCAAGCTTCTGTGGATATTGTAAAGGGCTATCGCGAAGCGAACCAACACGTTCGCGATAAACTTTTGGCAAAGTGCAAACAACAAATAGCGGACGGGCAAGATATAGACCAAGCACTTGATGAGTTTTCGTATAAGTTAACAAATCAATTAAGTCATGCACCAACCAAAATTTTAAGTCAGCTGATTGCCCAAGGTGATCCGGCGGTGTTAAACCTTTTAAAAGCAGTTTTGGGAACTAAACCCGATGCAAGCTCCAATTAAGATCTTAGGAAAACGATGAAACAGTCAGTTGTTGTAAAATTAGAAATGCTGGTAGAACGCTTTGAAGAAGTCCAGGCTTTGTTAAGTGATCCAGAAGTAATTGGTAATCAAGATAAATTTAAAGCACTGTCTAAAGAGTATGCCCAACTAGAAGATGTTGTTAAGCACTTTAGGCAATATCAGCAAGCGGTAGAGGATATTGTTTCTGCTCAAGAAATGCTCAAAGAAGATGATGCTGAAATGCGTGAGATGGCCCAAGAGGAGCTAAAAGCCGCTAAAACGACAGTAGAAGAGCTTGAGCAAACGCTACAGATTTTATTACTGCCCAAAGACCCTAACGATGATAGCAACTGTTTCTTAGAAATTCGAGCCGGCGCGGGAGGTGATGAGGCGGCTATTTTTGCCGGTGACTTGTATCGCATGTATTCACGTTATGCAGAAACCAAAGGTTGGCGTGTCGAGCAAGTTTCTGCGAATGAAGGCGAACACGGTGGGTATAAAGAAGTGATTGCCAATATTATTGGTGACGGCGCTTTTGGAGTACTGAAGTTTGAATCAGGTGGTCATCGTGTACAACGTGTTCCAGAAACAGAAAGCCAAGGCCGTATTCACACCTCTGCCTGTACGGTTGCGGTGCTTGCCGAAGTACCGGAGTCTGAAGCTATTGATATCAATCCAGCGGACTTACGCATTGATACCTTTAGGGCATCAGGTGCGGGTGGTCAGCACGTTAATAAAACGGATTCAGCTATTCGTATTACCCATATACCGTCTGGTTTAGTGGTTGAATGTCAAGATGAACGTTCACAGCATAAAAACCGTGCGAAGGCGATGTCTGTATTACAGTCTCGTTTAAATAACATTGAAGAAGAAAAACGTGCTGCAGAAGAAGCAAGTACACGTAAAAGTCTAGTTGGAAGTGGTGATCGCTCAGAGCGGATCCGTACTTACAATTATCCACAAGGGCGAGTGACTGATCACCGCATCAACCTAACATTGTACAAGTTAGATGATGTTGTAGCAGGCGATGTTGATGCTTTATTAGAACCGATTCGTCAAGAACACCAAGCTGATCTCCTTGCCCAATTATCAGGCGATTAAGCTTCTTGACTAACATACCTATGGCGCCAGACGCTCAGTGTCCAACTATTGGCCAAGCACTAGAGTGGGGAACACAAGAGTGCGAAGTATTAAAAAGTACGCATAGTGGCGCTCAAACGCAATACACTGACCAAGATGCTAAAACGGATACTCGGATTTTACTTTGTGCAGCACTTGACGTTTCCACCGCGTATTTATTCACTTGGTCAGACAAGCAGATTGCTGCAGACGCATGGCAACAATTTCAAACCTGGATAAATGTCCGAAAAACGGGTCAACCCGTTGCCTATATTTTGGGTAAACAGGCCTTTTATGATAGTGAGTTTCTCGTTGCGCCTTGCACTTTAATTCCTCGTCCTGAAACTGAGATCCTTGTAGACCTAGCGCTTGAAAAACACCGCTTAGCTGCTGGCCCTTGTCTTGATCTGGGGACGGGAACCGGGGCGATAGGCCTGTCTATAGCCATAGCTGAGCCAACCATACGTGTTGTTGCAGTAGATTTTGTTGAGGAAGCAGTGAAGCTTGCAAAATCGAACCAAGAAAGGTTACGCGTAGCTAATTTTGAGGTCTTTCAGAGTGACTGGTTTGCTACTGTTACGGGAAAATTCGCCGTGATTGTTAGTAATCCTCCTTATGTTGAACCGGATAGCCCTTATTTGCAAATTGGAGATATTGTGCACGAGCCAATGACTGCACTTACCGCAGTAGATAATGGCCTTGCTGATATAAAAACAATCATTACCGAAGCTCCTCAATATTTATTAAAGGATGGTTGGTTATTGTTAGAACATGGTCAACACCAAGGTCCAGCGATACAAACTGTTTTTGCTCAAAATAACTTTTCACATATCACTACAATATGCGATTATGCTGGGCAACCTAGAATTACTTACGCTCAATATGAATTCATTTAAAATAACAAAAAAGGCTTTTTTATGTACATGATGTTTAAACATTTACACCTGACAGCGCTTGGTTTATCACTGGTGTTAGTCACATTGCAGTTTATTGCGCATACATTTGATATGAAATTCAAAGATGCAAAGTGGTTAAAAATTCTACCGCATATTGTTTATACTGTTTTGCTTGGCTCAGCGATAGGATTGTGTGTAGTGCTTGAGCAATACCCCTTTGTCCACGACTGGGTGACGAGCAAGCTTATTGGTTTAGTGTTATATGTGTTGATGGCAACCTTGATTATCAAATGGGCTAGAAATAACGCTATGCGCGTCGTTGGTTTTATTGGGGCTTTGACGTGGGTCATGATCACGGTGCAAGTTGCCTTTTCCAAAACGCCATTATTTTAATTATTAGAGAATTTTATGATAACAGCATGCAAAGTAGGGCAACATACAGTTGCTAATGACCAGCCTTTCGTACTTTTTGGTGGAATGAATGTACTGGAGTCTCGTGATTTAGCATTACAAATTGCAGAACACTATGTCGCGGTGACTGAAAAGCTTGGGATCCCATATGTGTTTAAAGCTTCTTTTGACAAAGCTAATCGCTCGTCAGTACATTCCTATCGCGGTCCAGGCTTAGAGGAAGGTTTGCGTATTTTTGAAGAAATTAAGCAAACATTTAACGTCCCGATTATTACTGACGTGCACGAACCATATCAAGCTGCGCCGGTTGCAGAGGTTGTTGATGTTATTCAGTTACCCGCATTTTTGGCACGTCAGACCGATTTGGTGGTAGCGATGGCGCAAACTAACGCTGTTATCAATGTGAAAAAGCCGCAGTTTTTAGCTGCCCATGAAATGCGTCATATTATTAAAAAGTTTGCTGAAGCCGGTAATGAAAACGTTCTGTTGTGTGAACGAGGTTCATGTTATGGCTACAACAACTTAGTGGTTGATATGCTTGGCATGGACGAAATGAAAACGATGGCTCCTGTTATTTTTGATGCAACCCATGCCTTACAAAAACCTGGTGGTCGTGAGTCATCCGCAGATGGGCGTAGAGCACAAGCAGCTCAATTAGCCAGAAGTGGTATGGCACTTGGGTTGGCAGGATTATTTATTGAGGCGCATCCAGAACCTAATGAGGCGAAATGCGATGGTCCTTGTGCGCTACAGTTAGACAAACTAGAGCCTTACTTAGCGCAGATGCAAGCGGTAGATGAGTTAGTTAAATCATTCCCGCCATTGGATACTTCTGCGGATTGATATTTATGGCTAAAAAGTAGGCGTCAACAGCGTTTGCATTTAATATGGACACGCTGTTGCCTGGTTTATTCTGAGATGCCTGGAATGATTTTTTCGCTTGCCTCTGCTTGTACTAATTGTTGCTCAGCTAAAGCAAGCTTTGGTAATGTTTCTTCCTTTTCTTTTTGCAGGTGATGCTTTACATCACTCATGGCGTCAGCCACTGTGGTTGCGATGATGGTTTGGATTTCTTGCGCATTCAATGTTTCATTGTTATTTACTAATATGGCTTGTGCATTCGCGCTAAAGATAAATGCAGCGACGCTAACCATGGGTATCATTCTTTTTTTGCTTGCAATTTTCTTTGGTTTTACTGGTTTCATTACTTTTCTCATTTCAATATGTTGATGGAGCTTTGCCCCTACAAATCTCATGGCCTAGCTTAACTACTGTGATGTGCCAGTCCATGTGGCGCATGATAGGGTGTTTTTTGAACAATATGAAATGAAAAGAATTATCACTTTATCATAAAAAAAACTAATGTTAGTATGATTGTTATGTCATTGTTAAATAGGTGTAATTGAATGCGTAAAAGATACCCTCCGTTAAACGCTTTACGTGCTTTTGAAGCTGCTGCTAAGCATTTGTCTTTTACCAAAGCTGCCGATGAATTGTTTGTGACCCAGGCGGCAATTAGTCATCAAATTAAGTTATTAGAAGACTATTTGCATATGAAGTTGTTTTTGCGAAAAAATAGGACCCTTCTATTGACCGAGGAAGGTCAGGCCTATTACTTAGATATAAAAGAAATTTTTGCGCATATTCACGATGCTACTGAGAAGTTGATGTCAAAAGGGGCAAAAGGTGCTATTACCATTGGTATGCCAGCCAGTTTTGCTAGCCAATGGCTGGTACCCAGAATTAATTTATTTACAGCCTTGTATCCAGATATCGATGTGCGGATAAAAGCCGTAGATTTTGATGAAAATTATCTAGATGAATCGATTGATGTTGCTGTTTATTATGGGCGAGGGCGCTGGGCTAATTTACATTCTACAAAATTACAAACGGAAACGTTAACGCCCCTATGTTCGCCATTATTATTACAAGGTGAGAAAGCGTTGAACTGTTTAGATGATCTAGCGAAACATACCTTACTGCACGATGCGTCAAGATCAGTGTGGAAGCAATGGTTATCGCATTTTAAACTCACACATATTAATGTGAATCAAGGTCCTATTTTTAGTCACTCCATGTTAGTGCTACAAGCCGCCGCACTTGGTCAGGGTATCGCCTTGGGGAATACCTTGTTAGCTAAACCCGACTTGGATTCAGGGCGACTTATAGCACCGTTTGCAGAGTCTTACGATGCCAAAGACGGTTTTTATTTGGTTTCTGAAGCGGCGTTTGCTGACCAAGAAAAAATTACCATCTTCAGAGAGTGGATTGTGCAGCAAATAGAAAGCGAGGAACATGCCAATGCCTAGTGCTCTATTCGCCCATACTCTCTTAAACAGCAAAGCTTGGTCTATTGCCGGCATGGCCATTAGTGCTATTTATGGATTGTCATACCTTTTGCTCAGTGCCTGGTCTACCCACAACCCCATGGATACTGTGGTTGCCCAAAAAAGTATCGAGATAGCATTACATACACAGATTATTCATGCATTAGCTATATTAGTTTTAGGTGCTATTTCGTTTGTTCCGGTTCTTAACAGATATGCAAAATATTTTGTTTGGGTGCAATACTTTTGGATCCTTGGTGTCATCTTGTTTAATGGGATGATTTACTTGAAGCATCTAATGGGTATTACCGATTTTGGCATGTTAACCCCTTTAGGTGGTTTTTTGTTGATAGTAGGCTGGGTATTGTTGTTTGGCGTATTTGTCTCTCTCTTTTTTACAATCAAGCGTTACCATGCGACAGAAGGTTAAAATAAATGAAGATACTTGGGTTGTTATGTTATTGTCGAGCGGGTTACGAACAAAATTTAGCGCAAGAGTTGGAACATGCAACGGCCGCACAGGGCATATTTGGTTATGCTAGTGTAAAGCTAAATACCGGTGCGGTTTATTTTCAATTTTACACACCTGATGAATTGGCTCATTGTGAACAAAAAGTCCGTTTTGTAGATTTGATGTTTGCGCGGCAATTGGTATTTGTCTTTGCCCATTTACCACAACTCAACAGAACGGATCGTTTGACTGATTTCGCCGAAGTTTTACAAGGTGATGAATTTGGCACATTTACATCGGCTGTGGTTGAACATGCAGATACCGAAGACGGTAAGACCTTAGCGAAGTTTTGTCGAAAATTCGCTGTACCACTACGACAAATGTTAAGAGCCAAGGGGGTACTCCAAAATAAAACGGTAAAAGCCAAAAATTCTCAGCAAAATATTGTTGGCAAATGCATGCATACATTTTTTGTAGAGGGTGACCATGCTTACCTTGGGGTCAGTGTCCCGAGCAATCGCAGCCGCTTTGAAAATGGTATCTACCGCTTGAAATTTCCACCTGATGCGCCTTCGCGTTCAACGCTGAAATTAGAAGAAGCTATACGGTATTTTTTATCTCCTGATGAACAACAGACATTATTAGCTGAGCATACCACTGCGGTTGATTTAGGTGCTTGTCCAGGTGGATGGACTTATCAACTCGTGCAACGCAAGATGCAAGTAGAAGCGGTGGATAATGGGGCAATGGACGAGCGCCTAATGGCCACTGGTTTAGTGGACTACTTTGCCGCAGATGGTTTTAAATATACACCACAATATGGCAAGGTAAATTGGCTGGTTTGCGATATGATTGAGCAACCGGATAAAGTGGCGAATTTAATGACTCATTGGCTAGTTAATGGGCTATGTGAACATACCATTTTTAATCTAAAGTTGCCCATGAAACAACGTTTCACAGCTATGCAAGAAGCACTAACGCACATCGAGGCGAAATTACAAGAACAGCAAATGCATTATCGTATTGCAGCAAAGCATCTTTATCACAATCGCGATGAAGTAACGGTATGTATTGTGACTGAATCCATGTAATTTGGACAAATATAGCCTGGTTAATGCCGGTGAATAGTTTGCTTAAAAATCCTTGTATGCGCTTATCAGAGAATGCCTGTTTATTAATACACGATGAGTTTTTCAAGTTATTACAAAAAAAACTATCAAATACCCCCTTAAATGCTATATAATCCGCCCGATTTTTTTATGAACCAATTAAAAGTGAATACAATGTCTGATTTAGCTCATTACAGAAATATTGGTATTTTTGCTCACGTTGACGCGGGTAAAACAACCACTACAGAACGAATCTTGAAACTTACTGGTCAAATTCACAAGACTGGTGAAGTACACGACGGTGAATCTACTACTGATTTCATGGAACAAGAAGCGGAGCGTGGTATTACTATCCAGTCAGCTGCCGTAACATGTTTCTGGAAAGATCACAGATTCAACGTTATCGATACTCCTGGACACGTTGACTTTACAGTTGAAGTTTACCGTTCATTAAAAGTATTGGATGGTGGTATTGGTGTATTCTGTGGTTCTGGTGGTGTTGAACCACAATCAGAAACTAACTGGCGTTATGCTAATGAATCTGAAGTTGCTCGTATCATCTTCGTTAACAAATTAGACCGTATGGGTGCTGATTTTTATCGTGTTGTTAAACAAACTCAAGATGTACTTGCCGCAAATCCACTAGTGATGGTGTTGCCAATTGGTATTGAAGATGAGTTCGTGGGTGTTGTTGACCTACTTACACGTAAAGCTTATGTTTGGGATGACACTGGTCTTCCTGAAAACTACTCTATCGAAGATGTTCCAGCTGATATGGTTGACAAGGTCGAAGAGTATCGCGAAATGCTTATCGAAACTGCCGTTGAGCAAGATGACGACCTAATGATGGCCTATATGGATGGTGAAGAACCATCTCTTGAAGACATCAAACGTTGTATCCGTAAAGGTACACGTACAATGGACTTCTTCCCAACATATTGTGGTTCTGCATTCAAAAACAAAGGTGTTCAATTAGTTCTTGATGCTGTTGTTGATTACTTACCAAGCCCAACAGAAGTTGACCCTCAGCCACTGACTGATGAAGAAGGTGAGCCTACAGGACGTCATGCTATCGTATCTGCTGATGAAACATTCAAAGCATTAGCGTTTAAAATCACTGATGATCGTTTTGGTGCTCTTACTTTCGTACGTATTTACTCAGGAACGCTCAAGAAAGGCGACACAATCCTAAATGCAGCGACAGGTAAAACTGAGCGTATTGGTCGTATGTGTGAAATGCAAGCTGATGACCGCAACGAGTTAGATAAAGCGCAAGCTGGTGATATCATTGCGATCGTGGGTATGAAGAGTAATGTACAAACAGGTCACACTTTATGTGATCCTAAAGACCCAGTTATCCTAGAAGCGATGGTGTTCCCGGAGCCAGTAATCTCAATTTCTGTTAAACCTAAAGACAAAGGTTCAACTGAGAAAATGGGTATTGCAATTGGTAAAATGGTTGCAGAAGATCCAACATTCCGTGTTGAAACTGATGAAGATTCAGGTGAAACCATCTTATCCGGTATGGGTGAATTACACTTAGATATCAAAGTTGATATCTTGAAGCGTACATATGGTGTTGAATTAGAAGTTGGTCAACCTCAGGTTGCTTATCGTGAAACAATCACTCAAGAAGTTGAAGATTCTTACACGCACAAGAAACAATCTGGTGGTTCTGGTCAGTTTGGTAAGATTGATTACCGTATCAAGCCAGGTGAGCCGAACAGTGGTTTCACTTTCAAATCTGTTGTTGTGGGCGGTAACGTTCCTAAAGAATTCTTCCCAGCTATTGAAAAAGGCTTTAGTGGCATGATGGAAGAGGGCGTTTTAGCTGGCTTCCCTGTGTTAGATGTTGAAGTTGAATTATTCGACGGTGGATTCCACGCAGTTGATTCATCAGCAGTTGCTTTCGAAATTGCAGCGAAAGGTGCATTCCGTCAATCAATTCCTAAGGCTGGCCCTCAGTTGATTGAGCCAATCATGAAAGTTGACGTATTTACACCAGACGATCACGTTGGTGATGTTATCGGTGACTTGAACCGTCGTCGCGGTATGATAAAAGACCAAGAAGCTGGTGCAACTGGTGTGCGAGTTAAGGCTGATATCCCACTTTCAGAAATGTTTGGTTATATCGGTCACTTACGTACTATGACATCTGGCCGTGGTCAGTTCTCAATGGAGTTCTCACATTACAACCCTTGTCCACAAAACGTGGCAGAGGCTGTAATCGAAGAAGTTCGTGCACGTAAAGCTGAAAGCTAAGTTTGAAATAGCTACAGATAAAACAGTTACTAAAAACCTACTCTTTGAGTAGGTTTTTTTTTATAAAAATAACCTGCTCAGTGTCGATGTTGTTTGAGATATTGCTGCAATGCTTGCACATGCAAACGAAGTTCATTGTGCCCTATATGCGCCTTGTGTTCCTCATGACTTTTACGCATATACAAGTGACTTACAATTAGCTGAGTAATCGGGGACATGTGTTTAGCTAAGTCTGTATTTTTACCTTCCAACCATGACTGAAATCCTGTGGGAGGTAATTTTTGTATTTGAACATCTAAGGTCGGGTACTGTTGTAGACAAAGTTTTTTTGCTTTTACATATTGTTTTAACACTTTATCGGGTTGCGATTTCTGTCTCAACCCACTATAGAAGTAAATTGCGAATATACCGGCCATCACTCCTAGGAACAAAAAACCTCGAGTTATGGAGTCGTTTATCCCTAATTTTTTTAGGATATCGTCAAATAAATCCCCGTCCGTATTTTGATTGAACCTTGCGATTTCTTTTTCCCATCCAAACTCCAAATGATTCAGCCAGGATGAAAATTGTTGAGAAAAACCAACTTTACTATAATAATCCCAATCAAAAATTGAGGTGTCTTTGGCTGGGCTCTGTGTAAGTGCGTCACGTAATCCGGCACTAATCCGTGTTGGGGCAATCGTCGCTGTAGGATCTAATCGTATCCATCCTTGTTCACTATTGTAGGTTTCTACCCAAGCATGCGCATCATATTGATAGACCGACAAGGAATTATCATCTAAAAGTTCTCCCCCTTGGTATCCTGCTACTAAACGGGTTGGGTAACCCGCTAGTCTTAAAACATACCCTAGCGCACTGGCATAGTGAGAGCAAAACCCGCTTTTTACATCAAATAGGAAGGTATCAATCACATCGTTTGGCATCAATTCAGGCTCCAATGTATAACGAAAGTTTTCTGCTAATAAATAAGCGTCAAACGCTGCTATTAAACTGGCTCTGTCAGTATGAATTTTGCTTAATTCTTTCACCCATGCTTGGGTTCTGGGGTTACTTATCTTGGTCAATGTGGATTGGTGTTGAACAGTGCTATCTAAATTCTCTGTATCATTTACGGCATTGGGGGCATGAAAATTATCTGGGAGTTGAAGATATCTTGCCACATCTAGGTTGTGTTCTTTGAGAGGATAATGCAACACACTTTCCACGCGATAAAATCCGACAGCGTTGATTGGGTATTGGCTATGGACGGCAAAATCAGCAGTGGGGAAAAACGTTTGTTGGGTCCCCTCAGAGTGCACCTTGAAAGGTCTATCAAGACTCACTGCATAATGTGATTGGTTCTTTTGTAATTGAATACTGTATGTGACCTTTCTTATTTTTCCCAAGCTTTTATTGCTGGAATTAATGACATTTTCTTTTTTGGGGGCCAGCGTTGATGTTTTAGAGACGATGGTTTGTTGGGCTTTTTGTTGGTTACTAACAAACCACTTCACGCCATCAAATGCATCCACACTTAAACTACGCCAATACCGCTCGTGGTAATGTGGCACAGCAGAAGCTTCTGTAAACGTAGCAATAAACGCAAGCTCATTCGATTGCCCCAGTTTCGCAATATCGCCAGGTTTAATCGTATCAGTCAGTCCTGTAGTATCTTGTTTAGGCAATGGCATGTGCCACAAAGCAGGTAAAGTGGGGATAGCGAAAAATAATAGCAGAGCAATGGGCAGGGCCTGTAAACAGATCAGGACTACTTTTTTATTCATCTTTGCTAGGTTTTGTTTTGGTGCAAAGTGCGCGGCTAACGTTAAAAACAATAAGAAAAGCACCGTAATATATAACAATAGATGCAGAAGATCAGAGTGAAAAACGAATCCAATACCTAATAAGAATACTAGGCTTAATAAAATCGCTTGGAGATCCTTTTGTGTATGCAGCACCATTATTTTGAGACTACTCGCTAACACGAGCATATTGATCATCGTCTCTAATAGTGCCATTTTCGTGCTGGCATATATTAAAAAACCTCCTGCTAGAACAGCAATAATATTGAGCATTGTTGCACTAGGTACATGCTGATATAAACCTAAATATAAAAGAAATCGCAGAATCACAGCCAAGACACTGGGTAACAGGATCCAGATAGAAATCGCTTCATATAACGTTGCGATTAAAATAGTGAAGCATAGGGTGATGAGCAAAAAACTAATGTTTTGAGCTGCACTTCTAGGTTTGTTTGCTATCGACTCGCCAAAGGTATTAGGTGTATACATTTTAATGCTTCCCCAAAATACTTTGTGCGGTTTTGGGGAAACTTGCTAGTGCAGCTAGGCATTGCTCTTGATGTTCTTCCCCCTGACCAGGCTTGATGTGTACATGCGGTAAAAATAACCCGTATACAATATTGTTTTGTTGGCAATAATTAATCTGATAACTTAACTGTCCTAGGGCTTTTTCTATAGGCGTATCAATAGGGAGATGTAAATAGCCTTTGGGGTTCACATACCCACTAAATTCTTTCGTCATCATTTGGCCTGTCCGAGCCATTTGTTTCCAAGCCACTGAGTGTAAAGAATCGCCGATTTGGTATTTGTTTAATCCGGCAAATTCTTCATGTTGTTCATTCATTTTGCCCGATAATGACGAACTGTTTATATCAGAATGTAATTGAGGTATTTCATCCATGTGTAATTTACTCGCAATAGGGCTAGGGTACACAGTTATTAATTGGACAAACTGTAAATGCGTCCAACACCTAAACAGTCCTAATGGATAATCACATTGCAAAGTCATTCGGGGTAAGACGTAAATCCCTCTCGTTTGGGTAAAATATCTGACATTCGCGATATTTTCAGCGTCATCTAATTCGATAGATTGATAGCGAATCTTTTGCTTGGTTTGGGTTTGCATGAAGTTAATCCACAAAGTACCGCGAGCAGGTGTGCCTGTTTTACTAGGTAAAATATGCAAAGGAATAGCCGCAGTGGTCCCAGCAAAAATGGGTTTTATCATTCCTAAAGATACATAGAGACGGGAAAAATTGAGATAGCTAGCAAACATGTGAACAATAAATAAACTCAATAAAAAAAAGCTTAATAAACGCAGGATATTACTTTGGTAGTTTGTTGCGATTAAGAAAATAAAAATGGTGACACATAAGAACAGGTAACCAAATACAGTAGGTAAAATAAAGATAGATTGATTATCCAGTTGAAACGTATCCGCTTTAGGGATGCGCTTATTCAACCACGCCAAATGTTGCTTTTGAACAAACTGCCTGAGGGCATGCATCATTTTAGATTACCATTACACAGCTTTAGCCAGGAGAGGATCAATCGCATCTATTAATAACTCACTAAGCATTTGCTCATCGCTGAGTTCGGTCAGTCCTGAACGCAGACGATGTTCAGCTACACTAGGTAACACCGCTTGCACATCCTCGGGGATCACAAAATCCCGTCCTTCAAGAAAAGCCCAAGCTTTGGCTGCTCGTAACAACCCTTTGATGGCACGTGGGGATAGAGCGTTGGGAAATTCAGGTTGAGTCCGAGTGTGAGTGGCTAATCGTAAAATATAATCCAGCACCGCATCAGAAACATACATTTCGCGCACTTTTTTCTGAGCTTGTTGAAGCTCTACAATAGTTAGAGCGGTGGTCGCCGTCGCTCGATTATCATCATATTGTTCGAGCAACATACGTTTTTCGGCGGCATTGCTTGGATAACCAAGTTGGATACGCATCAAAAATCGGTCTAATTGAGATTCCGGTAAAGGGTAGGTGCCACTTTGAAAAGATGGATTTTGAGTCGCAATGACAAAGAAAGGCTGAGGGAGTGCATATGTGTCGCCATCGATACTGACTTGTTTTTCTTCCATAGCTTCTAATAATGCTGATTGGCTTTTCGGGCTGGCGCGATTAATTTCGTCAGCCAAAACTAATTGATTAAAAATAGGCCCTTTGTGTAATTTAAATGAATGTGTCGCCTGTTCAAAAATGGAGACTCCCAGAACGTCCGCTGGCAGCAAGTCTGAGGTAAATTGGATCCGAGTATCGGCCATACCAAATACCGCAGCAAGTGCATGAGATAAAGTGGTTTTGCCCATGCCAGGTAAATCTTCAATCAATAAATGACCATTCGCGAGTAAACAAGTGATGGCTAATTGAATTTGTTGTTCTTTGCCCAATAAAGCTTGGCCAATGTTATCAATCGCGCTACGGAAAGCAGGTTGCATTCTGTATCCTCTAAAACTTTATCTTAAGCATAGTTAAATATCTTGCTCAATGCGTATAAAAACGACTTAACAGGTATATCTAACAATTTTATATAACCAATAATATCGACACATTAGTCACAAAAATGAGATGAAAACCATTTTAAATATCAGGTACAATAAGATGAGTTTATTTACCAAGGACATGGCAATGGCGTTACACCCTCGTGCAGGCAAACCAGCAACAAACACCGATTTAATTAATATTCCACATCTGATCAGTGCGTATTACACGCTATCTCCAAATGTCTCAGAGCCAACACAGGCAGTTACTTTTGGTACATCAGGCCATCGTGGGAGTGCATTGAATACGTCATTTAATGACGCTCATATTGCGGCAATAGCACAAGCTTTAGCTGAGTATAGAGTCGCAGAAAAGATCACAGGACCTTGTTTCATAGGTATTGATACTCATGCTTTGTCAGTTCCTGCATTACACACAACACTAGAAGTACTGATTGCGAATAAAGTCTCAGTCGTTTTACAGGCAAATGGTGATTACACGCCAACACCTGTGATTTCACGAATGATATTACAACATAATGCACAGCAGTCTGATTTAGCCGACGGTGTAGTGATTACGCCTTCACACAACCCCCCACAAGATGGCGGGTTCAAATACAATGCTACGCACGGTGGTCCAGCAGATACTGCAGCGACACAAGCTATCCAAAACCGAGCTAATGCACTCCTTGCAGAGCAAAATACAGCCGTACAGCGCATCTCACTAAAAGAAGCACTACAGTCTGAACTACTGATTGAAGCTGACTTTGCCCAAGATTATATTGATGATTTGTGTAATGTTATTGATATGGCAGCAATTAAAGAAGCGAAGTTAGCCATAGGTGTTGATCCACTTGGTGGAGCAGGGACCCGATATTGGTCAATGATTGCCCAGACGTACGATTTAAATATTACTGTGATTGATGACACGATCGATCCTACTTTTCGATTTATGCATCTAGATAAAGACGGACAAATTCGTATGGATTGTTCTTCTCCTTATGCCATGGCTGGATTATTAGAACACAAAGACAAATATGAACTAGCTTTTGGCAACGATGCCGATTTTGACCGCCATGGTATTGTTACACCCACTCACGGACTGTTAAATCCTAATCACTACTTAGCGGTTGCCATTGATTATGTGTTAACACATAGACCCGAATGGGCGAAAGATCTAAAAATCGGAAAAACATTGGTCTCTAGCAGTATGATTGATCGCGTTGTTGCGCATCGTGAACGTGAATTGGCGGAAATGCCGGTTGGCTTTAAGTGGTTCGTCTCTGGGTTACTTGATCAAACCATCGGTTTTGCTGGTGAGGAAAGTGCGGGAGGTATTTTTCTAAGGCGTGACGGAAGTCCATGGGCAACAGATAAAGACGGTTTTATTTTGTGCTTATTAGCAGCAGAGATAACGGCTAAAACAGGGCTTAACCCAGGCCAGTATTATGCTAAGTTGACCGAACAGTTTGGTACACCATATTACAAACGCATAGATGTAGCTGCGACATTGGAGCAAAAGTCTTCCCTGGCAAAAATGGACACCTCTGTTATCACTGCCACGCATATCGCAGGCGAACCCATTACAGCAATGCAAACTCATGCGCCTGGCAATAATGCTGCTATTGGTGGCCTTAAAGTGTCAACTGAGAACGGTTGGTTCGCTGCGCGACCCTCTGGTACTGAAAATGTTTACAAAATTTATGCTGAAAGTTTTGTGAATGAGGCACATTTAGACGCTTTACTAACAGAAGCACAGGCACTCGTTACCGAAGTTATTAGCTAAAAATCGTCAAACAAGTTGTTTCGGTGTCATTTTTTTGATGCTGAAACAAGGATTTGTTAAGTTACTGGTTAAATATGTTAATGGAACGTTAAAAAGTGAGGTTTTGAATTCGTATTCATTGTTTTTCTTTAGTTATTTAACGTTTATTTAACACAAAGTCTGTATTTCCTCTGTTAAACTAATTCCGACTTTAAGATTTAAGGAATTTTTTCATGGCAGGTTTGACCCCTTCATTAAACAAAGCAGAGTTTAAAGCCTCTGTTATTCGTCATCTTCACAGTACACTCGGTACGGACGAGAATAAAGCTAATAATCACGCATGGTGGAAAGCAACTAGTGCAGCAGTTCAAGAACTGGTGTTAGAAGGTTTGCGCAAAACACAAAAAACACACTATATGAATGATACTCGTGCGGTTCATTATTTGTCTGCTGAATTTTTAATGGGACGTTTATTATCAAATAATATGCACAATTTCGGTGTTTTTACTGAAGCTGAAAAAGCGTTGAAAGAACTCGGCGTTAATCTAACTGACGTACTAGAAGAAGAGCCAGATATGGCATTAGGTAACGGTGGTTTAGGGCGTTTAGCTGCGTGTTATATTGATTCATTGGCGACTTTAGAACTACCCGCTATTGGTTATGGCTTACATTACGAACATGGTTTATTCCGTCAAGAAATCCAAAACGGTGAACAAATTGAACGTCCAGATAGTTGGCGTGATTATGGTAATCCATGGGAAATTTGTCGTCCTGAATCCATTCAAGAGATCCCATTATATGGTTACGTAGAAACGAAGTACGGTGCCAATGGAGGGATCCAAAAAGAATGGCATCCTGCAATGATTGTTAAAGGTGTGCCTTGGGATATTCCGGTAGTAGGTTATTCTGGTAACACCGTAAATGTATTGCGTTTATGGCAGTCAGAAGCATCGGATTATTTCAACTGGGATGTATTCAACGCTGGCGGCTATGTGGATGCGCAACGCGAAAATGTTCAAGCCGAAACGATTTCTAAGGTGCTTTACCCGAATGATGAAACTGAAGCAGGTAAAGAGCTTCGTTTGATTCAGCAATATTTTTTCTGTGCATGTTCCTTAAAAGATATTATTCGTCGTTACAAACGTGCTCATGGTGATGATTGGTCGCGTTTTGTTGACCAAGTTGTGATTCAACTCAACGACACGCATCCTGCTATTGCGATTCCTGAACTAATGCGTATTTTGGTTGATCGCGCTGAGTTGGACTGGGATAGCGCATGGTCTATTTGTACCCAAGTATTCGCATACACTAATCATACGCTATTACCAGAAGCGTTAGAAAAGTGGCCAGTACGTATGATTGAAAAGATCTTACCAAGACATATTGAAATTATTTACGAAATTAACCACCGCTTTTTATCGGAAGTTGAGAAAACATGGCCGGGTGATAATGCCATGAAAGCAAAACTATCTATTATCGAAGAAGCCGATGAAAAAATGGTACGCATGGGTAATTTATCGGTTATTGGTTCTTTTGCAGTAAATGGGGTAGCGCAGATCCACTCTGAGTTAGTCAAGAAAAACTTGTTCCCAGAGTTTGAAGAAATGTGGCCAGGTAAATTAACAAATGTAACTAATGGGATCACCCCTCGACGTTGGTTAAAGGCTTGTAACCCTAAGCTTTCTGCATTGATTGACAAAAAGGTTGGAGCTGATTGGCCGTTACATTTGAATAAATTAACGGGTTTGGCGAAACACGCCAACAATAAGACGTTCCAAAAACAATTTATGAAAGTGAAGCAAGAAAACAAAATTGCATTAGCGCAAGAGATTGAAGCACTCACCGGTATCAAAGTGAGTACAAAAGCAATTTTTGATATTCAAATTAAACGTCTGCATGAGTACAAACGTCAACATTTAAACTTATTACATATCTTAGCCTTGTACCGTCGTTTGTTAGAAAACCCTGATTATGATATGCATCCACGAGTTTTTATTTTTGGCGCTAAAGCTGCACCAGGGTATAAACTCGCAAAGGATATTATTTACGCGATAAATGCCGTTGCTGAAAAAATTAATGCTGATTCACGTGTGAACAACAAATTACAGGTCGTTTTTTTACCGAACTATCGTGTTTCGTTAGCTGAAAAAATGATCCCGGCAGCAGATGTTTCCGAGCAAATATCTACAGCAGGTAAAGAAGCATCGGGAACAGGTAATATGAAACTGTCTCTCAACGGTGCTTTAACGATTGGTACACTAGATGGTGCCAATATTGAAATTGCGGAAGAAGTGGGTGATGACAACATCTTTATCTTTGGTTTAACAGTTGATGAAGTCGCTGATCTTAAAGCATCTGGTTACAACCCTTATGATTATTACTACCAAAACCCTGAGTTAAAAGCGGTCATTGATTGGTTGGACACTGATTACTTTACTCCAGGTAAACCTGGTGCTCTGTCTTCAATTAAGCATAGCTTATTAGATGGTGGTGATCCTTATCTTTGTTTAGCGGATTTTGCAAGTTATGCTGATGCACATTCACGTTTAGACGCTGCGTACCGTGATCAACAAGAATGGGCTAAAATGGCCATCTTAAATACGGCGCATATGGGTAAATTTACTTCGGATCGTTCTATTCAAGATTATGTCGAAAATATCTGGAAACTAGCGCCTTGCTCAGTGAAGTAACTGACACGGTTTTATCCATTAGAACATAAGTTGTATAATAAGAACCTGTATATTTCTGGATGTGAGATATACAGGTTTTTTGGTATAAGTAGAATAATAAAAAGGTTGATTAATGTCATTTTTACAACGTTCTAGAACGGCTAAGACGCTAGCATATGAAACATATTCGTTGGGCACACATACCAAAGTAACAGTGCATTGTGCAGGTGTTATTGAGTTTTCACCTCTTCAGCCAGTGCAGGAATTTGGGCAAGTTAAACCTACGAATCCTACCCGTATTAAATCCATTATTTATTCATGTGGTGTACATGGCAACGAAACCGCACCTATTGAGATATGTGATGCTTTAGTGACTGATATTTTAAATGAAACGGTCATCGTTAAACATCGAGTGATGATTCAATTCGCTAATCTACTCGCTATGGATATTGGTCAGCGTTTTGTTTCCGAGAATATGAATCGTTTGTTTAGTGGTATGCACTCGCACAGCGCAGATGATTCAATAGAAGCGCCAAGAGCAGCATTACTAGAACAGTTGACCTTCGACTTTTTTGCACGTGGTCCAGTTGGAGCAAAACGCTATCATTATGACTTGCATACGGCAATTCGAGCGGCTAAGTATCCTCGTTTTGTTGTTTACCCTTATCTAGATGGACGCTCTTATGATAAGGAACAAATATCCTGGTTAGCTGGGGCCGGGATCCAAGCAATCTTGCTCTCGGAATCACCCACAACGACATATTCATATTATTCTGCACATGTTTGTCAAGCTCATGCCTTTACCGTTGAGTTAGGGAAGGTACAACCTTTCGGTCAAAATGATATGAATGATTTCACATTAGCTCGAGACTTTCTGTTTAATTTGGTAATCAGTGAAGATTACGTGGCACCTGATGCTCCTATGCCTGTGTTATTTAGAATAAAGCAAGCCATCATGCGTAATCATAAGAATTTTAAATTACACTTTTCAGACGATACCCCCAACTTTACGGCTTTTGCCAAAGGAACAGTGTTGGCTAGTGAATTTGATGATACCCAACAAGAATTCATCGAATATACGGCTCAAATTGATAATGAGGCGATAGTTTTTCCAAACGCGGATGTCGCATTAGGACAACGAGCGTTATTGACCTTGGAAGCGATTGAGCCAACAGATATCCCCATCGACTAATTAACAAATATACAGGACAACCATGAGCTTTTGTTTAGATCAACGCTTACAAAACGATACAATTTTTCTTACTGATTTTTCTCTATGTCGCTTATTATTAATGAATGACAAGCAGTACCCTTGGCTTATTTTAGTGCCAAGAGTGGCAAATCTGACGGAAATGCACCAATTAGACCTACACCAAGTCACCTTGTATAATCAGGAGTCAATGGCGGTAAGTCAGTTTCTTGTGGATTGTTATGCACCGGAAACTCTTAATATAGCTGCACTTGGTAATATTGTAAGGCAATTACATGTCCATCATATTGCAAGATTTACATCAGATAAGGCATGGCCAAAACCTATCTGGGGATTATATGAATCTCAACCTTATTCTGATAGAGAGGTTTCAGAGATACGCCAGCAATGCTTGGCTAATGAAAGCATTAAACAGTTATTAGTAGCGCCTAAATAAAAGGCCGAAACCCACATTATTCATTAATCAATAAAGGACTAAACATGATTTTAACCACCACGCAAAATGTAGAAGGCAGAGAAGTTCAAGATTATCGAGGTATTGTTGTTGGAGAAGCCATTACAGGTGCAAATTTCGTTAAAGATATCTTTGCTTCTGTGCGAGATTTGGTTGGCGGTCGTTCAGGTGCTTATGAAAACGAACTGAATAATGCCCGTAAAATTGCGTTTAAAGAACTTGAAGAAGATGCAATGGCAATAGGCGCTGATGCGGTTATTGGTATAGATATTGACTATGAAGTCCTGGGCCAATCTAACGGAATGTTTTTAGTTTCCATCTCTGGTACAGCAGTTACATTTAAATAATTCAACACGCTGCGCCAAAAATACAAACTTGAAATAATGCGACAGTAGAGAGATTGGTCGCTTTTTACGTTATTGTAAATTAAAAACGATTAAGTAAAAAAACGAACTAGTAAAACCCCGAAGAGTCATCCTCTTTATTTTTTTCTTTTCTCTGTGTTTTTGGATCCAGCCCTTGTGCTTCTAAATGTGCTTTTTCAGCTGCTTTTCGTTCTTTATAAGAGTCAGGTAGCTGGAAACTTTTGCTATCTTTTAACAGCAGTACATTAGAAAAAATGACTGCTAGCACCCCAATAATAATTAATATGACCCAGCCAATACCCATGGTAATCCTTAAGCGTTTATTTAGATAAATACATAGCGTTGCAGGATATAATCAAACTGCGCCATTATGGTACTTTTTCCTTCGATATCTGATTTTTCAAGTATAGCATATAGGGCGTCTTGGGGATATTGTTCTAGTACCAGATTAGCGACAGGTGCATAACTTAAATGCCATGGTTCCACCCCAATACCCCCTTGGTCAATCGCATAAGGTTTGGTAAACCCATACTCTTGGGCATGTTCATTCAGCCAGTTAAATAACGTCCCACAAATCCCGTTTTCAGCATATTCAGAAGGAACTAATTGCAGTTTATGACCGGCCGCAGAGGTTGCTGCTTGGTCATATACATCAATATCTGTACCCCAATGGTGTCGAGACGCACCTGGTAGAGCAGACCAACGTAAAATGGCATGACATTTTTCAACGTCACTAAGCTCTGCCATATTTATTGGTACTTGATCGTCGTTGAGGACGGCTAATTCGCCTCGCCATTTTCTATTCCAAATGTGTAATTGACGTTCGAAGGAGCGAAAACTACTCACTATCTGACAATCTATGCCAGCAGCAAGGGCAGATTTTTGTAATGCTATAAATGCCGCTGCTGTATTTTTTTGCAAATACATATTCCCGGACTTATTGGCACTATCAATGGCCTCTAAACGAACCACGTGAGAGTTTGTACAGCCTATGATTTGCGCAGAGTTTAACATGTTTTTATTGGCCTAAAGAACGCACCAGAACACGGTAATAAATATCTTCTAAGATAATGAGATCGTCCGCTTTTACACATTCATTTAACTGGTGAATAGTAGCGTTCACTGGACCCAGTTCGACAACTTGAGCACCTGTAGGAGCTATAAAACGACCATCGGAAGTGCCACCTGCTGTTGATAATACGGTATCTAGCCCAGTGACATCTTTGATAGCTGCAACCGTGGCTTCGACTAAAACCCCTGAATCAGTTAAAAACGGAAGGCCGTTATAAGTCCAATCGATGTCATAGTCGAGTCCGTGCTTATCTAAAATCGCTAATGTACGTTCTTGTAATGATGCGAATGACTGTTCAGTGGAAAAACGAAAATTGAAACACACTTTACATTCACCAGGAATAACATTGCCTGCACCAGTACCCGCATGTATGTTGGAGATTTGAAAGCTGGTGGCGGGGAAAGCTGCGTTGCCCTTATCCCAGGTCGTGTTAGCGAGTTCGTTTATCGCAGCGCCAAACAAATGAACAGGATTTTTAGCCAAGTGGGGATAAGCGACATGCCCTTGTTTACCTTTGATGGTTAAGTCGCCCGTCAATGACCCTCTGCGCCCATATTTCACTACATCACCGACTGCAGCTGTAGAAGAGGGTTCACCCACGATACAATAATCAATTTTTTCACTTCTTGCTTCAAGAGTATCAATGACTTTGGTCGTTCCATTAATGAACGGACCTTCCTCATCAGATGTAATCAGATAGGCAATAGAACCTTTATGATCGGGATAGTCACGAACAAAACGTTCCGTGGCTGTAATCATAGCAGCAAGGCTACCTTTCATATCTGCTGCACCACGACCATAAATGTAACCATCATGGATTTCTGCAGCAAAAGGAGGGTAGGTCCACTGGTCTTCTGGCCCCGTCGGAACAACATCGGTATGACCTGCGAAACAAAACACAGGACCTTGGGTACCTTTGCGCGCCCACATATTGGTGGTGTCGTGAAAAACCATGGTTTCGATAGCAAAACCTAACGGACTTAGACGTTCAGCCATCATCGGTTGGCAATGCTTGTCTTCTGGCGTCACTGAAGGTTCACGGATAAGTGCTTGGCATAATTCGACAACAGAAATTGGGTGAGAGTTAGCGGATTTTTTCATGCGAAAAATGTCTCATAGTCAGAATCCTTAAAACCCACAATGGAACGTTTACCATGCGTTAAAATCGGACGTTTTATCATAGAACTATTCGCACAGAGTAGCGCAATGACTTGTGATACCGGTGTGGCTTCATCGTTTAATAATGTTTTTGTTTCATCATCTAACTTACGGTAAGTTGTGCCTCTTTTATTCATGACAATAGCAAGCCCATGTTCAGCGAGCATCTGCGTTAACCAATCAGCAGAGATGGTCTCTTTTTTGTAATCAAAAAAAGTGTATTCAATATTGTGATTGGCTAACCATGTCATGGCTTTTTTCATAGTGTCACAACTTTTTATACCGTAGAGGGTTGTCATAAATTTCACCTAAGTGTTTTTTTTCTGAATGTTATAAGCTTTATATTACTGTTTTTTAATAGATTAATTAACCTAAATTTCTAGGTTTTTTTCTGGGATTCTTGCGAAAAAATCGAATGAGTTATCTTTTTTTTCATGCTAAGAAAACTGCTTATTTTGTGTGCGATATATCCTACATATTAAATATCAGTTATCCACTAAACCTGTGGATAACTTTGTGCATATAATTTTTTTTAAGACTTTTGTATAAGAAAAATAAGGCTTTTTACTAAATTGTGTAAAAAATAACCTGTTAACAATTGATTAAAAACTTGATTTCCTTTGTAGGTATTGATTTTAAAGGGCTCTAAGGATTTCAATAGGATGTATTTTTCTTTTTTCTTAAAGTTTTAACAACAGCCATATTTGCTATTTCATTAAAAAAACATGCTTTTTGTTTAATAAATAAACATTGTGGATTAAAAAAATGAAATCTCCTACATTTTTGAACTATTTTCTATAAAATATGTAAGCAATATACCTTTCAATAAATGGTTTTTGTGATGTTAGATGTTTACGCTGGTGCTGAGGCTCAGGCAGTCATCAGAAAAAACGGCTTCCTGCCCGATAATTTTTCGGCAATGTTAGGCGCTTCTGGTGGACCAAAATGGTTTGTGCTCGCAGGATTGGATAGGGTGATTGTGCCAGAGTTCTTGAGCAGAGCGAATAACACGATTGATATTATTGGGACATCTGCGGGGGCTTTTCGTGCTGCTTGTCTTACACAAAATGACCCTAAGGCCGCTATCGACCGGTTGGCACATCATTATTCTAGAACGACATATTCGGAAAATCCGACTCCTACTGAAATTTCTGACAGTGCTCGTCATATTTTACGCGTCATGTTAGGTGAGCAGGGAGTTTCTGACATTCTTAATAATGCACAGTTCAAAGCGCATTTTATTACTGCAAGGTCAAAAGGGTTAGATAAATATCCAAACAAGTATGCCCAGATGATTGGGTTGCTTTGTAGTGCTGCATGTAACTCTCTTTCGCGAACCACTATCAGATCCTTTTACGAAAGAGTCACTTTTGGTGTGCGAGATTTAGACTTTTCTTGTCCTGCTGAACTTGGTAATACGTATGTAGCATTGAATCAAAATAATCTTGAAGATGCGTTAGTTGCGTCTGGATCTATCCCCATGGTCATGGATGGAGTAAAGGATATTAGTGATGCGCCACGAGGTATGTATAGAGATGGAGGCATTATCGATTATCACTTTGATTTTACCATCCAAGCTCCAGACTCCCCATCAGGTTTAGTCCTTTATCCACATTTTTATAAAAAACCGATTCCTGGTTGGTTTGATAAAGGTCTTAAATATCGCAAAACTCATCCATCGTCTTATGCAAATGTGGTGATGTTAGTACCCAGTGATAAATTTATCGCAAAGCTTCCTTTTGGCAAAATTTCTGATCGGAATGATTTTGTTAATCTGGATGCTGCAACACGCATAAAATATTGGCAAACGATTTTGAGTGAAACCGATCGTTTAGGGGAATTGTTTATGCAATGGTCAAGTTCTGGTGAGATAATCGACAAAATGCAAGATTTTCAGTTTTAAAATGAATTTATGCTTGATTCTTAGCGTCCAGATGACTATCATGCGCTCAGTTTTTAGGAATACTACTCCTAATATACATAGGACTATAGCTCAGTTGGTTAGAGCGCTACCTTGACATGGTAGAGGTCGGCAGTTCGAATCTGCCTAGTCCTACCAAATTCTTTAAATCTGCTTTATAGCAGGTTTTTTTTGCTGATACACTCAGCCATTAAAATCACAAGACACACCTAAAAGCTTAAATGCATCCCTACAAAACATCCATTAAAGCCACAACATCTTTCTAAAGCAATAACACCTTTATTACAAAGCTAGGTTATTACCAAGCAAAATAATCTGCATACTATTTTTGCAAGATTAAAGCTGGGTCTTCATCACAAATTTGTTAGGTCTATACAAGAAAATGACAGTCAGTTGCATAATGCTGCTTAATTCTTTTGACTAAAGTATAACAAAGCGTATAAAAATCAATGATTTCCTACAAAACATACCCTGTTCATTAGACGGCCTTATCAAATGCTATTTAGCAGACACTCCATATACTTATTAAGGTAAGGAGTTAATTATGCCAAATGAAACAAAATTGAAAGGTTTTTATTCAACTACGAGTCATAGCGTGTTTTTTGAGTTCTATTGTCCAAATACATTCTACAAAACAACAGTGCAGTTACCTAAATCACAAACACCAGATACTTTATTTGGACTGTTATCAAGTACCAGACCAGGGTTCTCTATCCAAGGGGCATTGTCTGATATGGAGCTAAAGCACAACATTAAAATTATTAATCAAATGACTTTAATTGAAGAGGCAACCAGTTTTGCTTTTATGCACTTTTATCAACATTGCGTCATTAACTATGTATTTTACAAAACACATCATACCTATGAAACACCGCTACTGCTTAATAACTTTACCGAACATATGGTCGAAGGTTGTTTAGTTGTTAATGTTTCTGATGTTGAGAAAAGTATCACTCAAATGGATTTCCAGGAAATCTTTGAGAGAGCTTGTTCCATTTTTCATGAAACTGGGAAATTTATCATTAATCACGCACAATTAACGAATAGTTATAAAGAAAAGTGAATAGTTAACTGCATTGTTCACGTATATTCTGCCATGCTTGCACATGTTGTTTTATCGTGTTTTGGTATTTCGTAAATTCATCATGGGTTTGGGTATGCCAATATGTTTTGACTGAGCTGGCTAGAAAAGGCTCATTAAGTAATTCTTCAATAAGCGGTTTAAACTGGTAATGGTAAGCATTTAACTGTCCGCCAATGGCTTGGATCTTATTTACAAAAAACATGTTTAAAATGTTATCTAATATTTCTGTTTTATCAGTTGTTTGTACTGAGCAGTTCATTTCAGTGGCATATTGATCAAGTGCAGTTGTGATAGCAGGTAACGTATTACTTATATATTGCTGAGTTCGCCACATAACCGCTAACAGCCTATATTTCTCGAGCGATTCCAAATGCGTTTCTAATTCTTCATATGACACTGATGTGTCATTAGCTAACGAACTTAAAAATTCTAAAGCTAATAAGGTTTCAGTAAATCCTTGGCTTGTTTTTGAGTCATTTGGTGCTAAAAATGCTCGACTAAATCCTGTACCTAGTCTTATTGCTTCAGAGTCTTGTAACAATTTCGCTCGCACCATAGAGATTTGTGATGTTTTATGCGAGGTTAAATCGGTCAGTTTTTGTTGTATCCGTGTTTCACTTTCGTCTACTTGTTCGGCACAAATAGCCAATGCGTTGAGAACATTGAGTTCATATACATAGCGTCTAGAAGGTGTTTCTACTTTACCTAAAGCGGTATTTCTTTGGGCAATTAAGGGGGCTAAAGGACAATTATTGATGGCATAAAATTCGGAAAGCTTTAATGTTTTGTCTGGTATCGTTAATACTCGCTCTGGCGCTTCTGGATAGCTAAGGGAAATTGCTGGTTGTCCGATGTCTATATCGATATTTATCACTCTGGTTATACGTTCTGCATAGTCTTGTGTGGCGGATTCTAATTCTGACTGACCGCTACAACCAAGCATAAATAAGCATATACATAACACACCAGTGAGTTTTGTGTTTGAGATAAAATTAAAATGGAGCATAGACAATCACACTATTGCAAACGATTACGTATTCTTTTAAACGTTTTTTCAGTTGATGAGATCAATAAATTTTCTGATAACCAAGTAGGGATCCAGCCACCAACAGTTGCCTCAGCTAAATAATTTAATTCGTACCACGGTCCAAATTGATGTGTCATGGACCACTGGGCTGAGACCCCTTTTAGTTTTAGTACGCCAGGGGTATTGGGGTATTGATCGGAAATATCAGTAATAAATATTGATAAATCTTGGGTCTCGGGATGAAAAATATGTTCTGAACGGGTATACATTTCTCTGTCTTTAGCTGGCCAAGGACTTGAAAAAACCGTATGCACATACCTAAATTGAGGTAACGATTTATCCAATATCGTAATTTTTTTACAAGATGCTAACCAACTACAATCTTGATCGGCGGCTTCTAAAAGTGCAAAAAAGGCCTGAGGATCTGCTTTTATATACATTTTTGCGTTGATTGCAAAATGCTGTTCAGAGACTTGCTTTACACTAATTAAAATCTTATTCGTTTCTGTACTCCGCCATTTTGCAGATGTGAAAGCATCGATTTTTTGCGCCTGCACTGAAAATGTTGGTAGTGAAAGGATCAATATGCTTAACAGCAGGTTTGTTTTAAATAATGTGTTATACGACCTAATACCTAACATGTTACATCTCTATTTTTGATTTGATGGACGTTTGTTGCACCATCATAAGCATACTCGTTATGCTTATGACTTAATTTGGCGTACGGTGTCACCTATAAGTATTGATTGCAAGCTGTACGGCAATATCTATATAATATGCGCTATTGTAGCACCTTGCGTTTTGGCAGGGTGTTTTTATTTGCACAAGTGGCACAACGTAGGTGTCACCACTGTTATAGGAAATTACATGCCTGTTATCACTCTGCCTGATGGTTCACAAAGAAGCTTTCCTGATGCTGTCTCTATTCTTGATGTCGCCAACGATATTGGTCCTGGCTTAGCCAAAGCGACTATTGCTGGCAAAATAAACGGTGTCTTGGCTGATGCTGTTGATTTAATAACTGAAGATGCACATTTGCAGATTATTACTGCTAAAGATGACGAAGGTTTAGAGATAATTCGTCATTCATGTGCACATTTAATTGGGCATGCAATTAAACAACTTTTTCCTGATGTCAAAATGGCTATTGGTCCGGTCATCGATAATGGTTTTTATTACGACGTTGACCTTGAGCATTCGTTAACCCAAGAAGATCTCGACAAGATTGAAAAGCGTATGCTTGAACTCGCCAAAACATCTTACAATGTTGTGAAGCAGGTAGGTTCCTGGCAAACGGCATATGATAAGTTTGCCGAACGTGGTGAGTCTTACAAAATGCAAATCCTTGATGAAAATATAGGTAAAGAAGAAACGCCAGCGTTATATGTGCATGAAGAATATGTGGACATGTGTCGTGGTCCTCACGTACCGAATATGCGTTTTTGTCAACATTTTAAAATCCAAAAGGTAGCTGGTGCATACTGGCGTGGTGATGCGGACAATAAAATGCTACAACGTATCTATGGTACTGCTTGGGCGGACAAAAAACAGCTAAAGGCGTATTTGAACCGCCTCGAAGAAGCCGAAAAGCGAGATCACCGTAAAATCGGGAAAACACTGGATTTATTCCATTGGCAAGAAGAAGCGCCAGGCATGGTATTTTGGCACAATGATGGTTGGACAATTTATACCGAGTTAGAAGCATACGTACGTAAAAAGTTACGTCAGTTTGCCTACCAGGAAGTAAAAGGTCCGTTGATGATGGATCGTGTTCTTTGGGAAAAATCTGGTCACTGGGATAAATATGCACAAAACATGTTTACCACAGAGTCTGAAAAACGTGAGTACGCGGTTAAACCAATGAACTGTCCTGGTCACGTACAAATTTTTAACCAAGGTCTAAAGTCTTACCGTGATTTACCATTGCGTATGGCTGAGTTTGGTTGTTGTCACCGCAATGAACCGTCAGGTGCATTACATGGTTTAATGCGAGTGCGCGGTTTTACTCAAGACGATGCCCATATTTTTTGTACTGAAGAACAAATACTTGATGAAGTCTCTGCTTGTATAAAAATGGTATATGAAACATACGCCACGTTTGGCTTTGAAAAAATTGTTGTCAAGTTATCGACTCGACCTGAACAGCGTGTTGGCAGTGATGAAATCTGGGATAAATCAGAAGCCGCTTTAGCTGAAGCCTTAACAGCAAATGACATAGAATTTGCTTATCAGCCAGGAGAGGGGGCTTTTTATGGTCCCAAGATTGAATTTACATTGTATGACTGTTTAGATCGTGCATGGCAGTGCGGTACGGTACAGCTAGACTTCTCAATGCCTGGACGTTTAGGCTCGACATACGTGGCGGAAGATGGCGAGCGTAAAGTACCGGTCATGATTCACCGAGCTATTTTGGGCTCATTAGAACGTTTTATTGGTATTTTAACCGAAGAATATGCCGGATTTTTCCCTACTTGGTTAGCACCCACCCAGGTAGTTGTTTTAAATATTACAGATAAACAGAGCGATTACTGTGAAAAAGTGGTAAAATCTTTGGCTGAAAGTGGAATTAGAGTCAAACCGGACTTGAGAAATGAGAAGATTGGCTTTAAAATCCGCGAACACACTTTGAAGCGTATTCCTTATATGTTAGTCATCGGCGATAAAGAAATGGAAGCTGGTGAAGTAGCAGTAAGGAACAGAAAGGGCGAAGACCTAGGGAAAATGCCATTGGCAGATTTCTTAGCTAAAGCCCAACAAGACATCGCAGATAAAGTACTTAATTAAATCTCTTGGAGGAATAGCTCATTAAAGGCGCTAATAATAAGGCTCAGAGCGATAAAGCTCGAATCAATGATGAAATCACAGTAAACGAAGTTCGTTTAGTGGGAAAAGATGGTGAACAAATCGGTGTTGTGTCTTTGAGTGAAGCTCAAGCATTGGCTGATCAGAATAGTCTGGATTTGGTAGAAATCAGTCCAAATGCCCAACCACCTGTCTGTAAAGTCATGGATTATGGGAAATTCCTTTTCGAGAAAAGCAAAGCTCTTAAAGAGCAAAAGAAAAAGCAAAAGCAAATTCAGGTCAAGGAGATTAAATTTCGCCCTGGCACTGATGAAGGCGATTACCAGGTCAAACTGCGCAACCTGCGTCGCTTTCTGGAGGCTGGTGATAAAGCTAAGGTCACAATCCGTTTTCGCGGACGTGAAATGGCTCACCAAGACATCGCAATTACTCTTTTAAAACGTGTTAGAGCGGATTTAGAAGAGCTTGCAAATTGTGAGTCCTTCCCCAATCGTGTTGAGGGAAGACAAATGATTATGGTGTTGGCCCCACACAAGAAGTAGTCTCGGTTTACAAGCTTATTAACTGCACATTAATAACACCGAACTGCAAATTTTAACCACCGATATATCTGCAAAATATTCGGTTTACTATAACAATGCGGAGTTTTAGCAATGCCTAAAATGAAATCCAACTCTGGAGCAGCTAAGCGTTTTCGTAAGACAGCGTCTGGTCGTTTCAAATCCAAGCAGTCTCACTTACGTCACATTTTGACGAAGAAGAGTACTAAGCGTAAACGCCATTTACGTGGCAAAAAATTAGTTCATGTTTCGGATACTAAGCTTATCCAACGCATGTTACCTTACGTTTAAGACAGGAGACTGAATCATGGCTAGAGTAAAACGCGGCGTAGTAGCTCGCGCTCGTCATAAAAAAGTATTAAAGCAGGCCAAAGGTTATTACGGTGCACGTTCACGTGTTTATCGCGTAGCTGTACAGGCAGTAACTAAAGCTGGTCAATATGCATATCGTGACCGTCGTCAAAGAAAACGTCAATTCCGTCAATTATGGATTGCACGTATCAATGCGGCATCACGTCAAAATGGTTTATCGTATAGCCGTTTCATTAACGGTTTAAAGAAAGCGTCTGTTGAAATTGATCGTAAGATCCTTGCCGACATCGCAGTTCACGATAAAGTTGCTTTTAGCGCATTAGTCGAAACGGCTAAGGGTGCATTAGCATAAATTTTAAGCAAGTTTAAGTTTTTGGGAAACGGTGAGTAGGATACTCACCGTTTTTTTTTATGTATCCATCCAAAATCTCTTTTTTCCCTGTGAATTCAATCTATTATTCGTGTAAAATAATGCGATTAATTTGATTAAACATCCACTTCCATTCGGGGATATCATGGATTTAGAAACTATTCTCAATCAAGCAATAGCTAAGATTGAAACTGCGCAAGATGTTGCTACATTAGAAGCCGTTCGTGTTGATTACATGGGTAAAAAAGGTAAGTTAACTGACCTGTTAAAAGGGTTAGGAAAGTTATCAAACGAAGAGCGCCCTTTGGCTGGCCAAAAAATTAATTTAGCTAAACAAACCATTCAAGGGCGGTTAAGTACCAAAATTGAAGCTTTAAAGTTAGCCGAGATGAATGCCAAACTCGCGGCAGAATCGGTCGATGTAACGTTACCAAGTAACGCCCAAAATATCGGTAATTTGCACCCGGTTTCTAGAACGATTGCCCGGATCGAACATTTCTTTGGTGAGTTAGGATTTGCCACTAAAACTGGTCCTGAGATTGAAGATGGTTTTCATAACTTTGACGCGTTAAATATCCCTAAAAACCATCCGGCTCGAGCAGATCACGATACGTTTTATTTTAATCCAGATATGATGTTACGCACCCAAACCTCGGGTGTACAAATTCGTACCATGGAAGCAGAAAAACCACCATTGCGAATTATCTCTCCGGGTCGTGTATACCGCAATGACTACGATCAAACGCATACACCCATGTTCCACCAAGTGGAAGGTTTGATGGTTGATAAAAATGTTTCATTCACCGAATTGAAAGGCATCTTACACGACTTTTTACAGCACTTTTTTGAACAAGACTTGCAGGTCCGTTTCCGTCCTTCATATTTCCCATTTACAGAACCTTCTGCGGAAGTCGATGTCATGGGCGAGAATGGGAAATGGCTTGAAGTATTAGGCTGTGGCATGGTGCATCCAAATGTACTCCGATCTGTTGGCATCGACCCCGAAGAATACACAGGTTTCGCTTTTGGTATGGGGGTTGAGCGTTTAACAATGTTGCGTTATGGCGTCAACGATTTACGCGCATTTTTTGAAAACGATTTACGTTTTCTCAAACAGTTCAATTAAGGAGTTTTGCTATGATTTTTTCCGAAAAGTGGTTACGTGAATGGGTTAACCCAGCAATTGATACGCAAACTCTTGCAGAACAAATAAGTATGGCAGGTCTTGAAGTAGACGGACTTGAACCTGTCGCAGGTGAATTTAGTGGGGTTCTCGTAGGCCATGTGGTTGAATGCGGACAGCACCCTGATGCAGATAAATTAAGAGTGACCAAGATTGATGTTGGTGCAGATGAGTTGTTAGATATTGTTTGCGGAGCTCCAAACTGTCGTCAAGGTCTGAAAGTGGCAGTGGCGTGTGTTGGTGCGGTTCTACCTGGTAATTTCAAAATTAAAAAAGCCAAGTTGCGCGGTCAGCCATCATTTGGGATGTTATGTAGCTTCTCTGAACTGGGTATAAGTGATGAGCATGATGGTATTTTAGAATTACCTGCTGATGCCCCCATTGGTGCAGATTTGCGTGATTACTTAGACTTAAATGATACTGCTATTGAAATCGATCTTACACCAAACCGTGCCGATTGTTTGGGTTTACGTGGGGTAGCTAGAGAAGTTGGTGTGTTAAATAAACTGGCCGTAAATGCACCTGAAATCTCTGCAGTGCCAGCATCTATTACTGATACGCAACCAGTTGTTTTAGAAGCTCCGGAAGCCTGTCCTCGCTATGTTAGTCGTATCATAAAAAATGTTGATTTATCTATCTCGTCACCGTTATGGCTCACTGAAAAACTGCGTCGTTCAGGGATCCGTTCCATCGATCCAGTTGTCGATGTGACGAACTATGTCTTATTAGAATTAGGGCATCCAATGCACGCATTTGATGCAAACAGTATTGCTGGTGATATTCATGTTCGTTTGGCCAAACCGGAAGAAAAACTGGTTTTATTAGATGAGAACGAAGTGACGATTCAACCGAATACCCTTGTTATTGCTGATACAGAAAAACCGCTAGCGTTAGCGGGTATCTTCGGTGGTTTAGCTTCTGGGGTGACGAGCAGCACTACAGACATTGTATTAGAAAGTGCGTTTTTTGCCCGAGATGCGATTTTGGGTAAAGCACGTCAGTATGGTTTACACACCGATGCATCACATCGCTATGAAAGAGGGGTTGACCCAAGTTTACAAGAGACGGCGATGGAACGTGCAACGGCATTACTGACGGATATTGTAGGTGGTGAAGTAGGGCCGATATTGGTCACAGAAAACCAAGAGTTTGTGCCACAACCTAAAAATGTCACGTTACGTAAAGCGCGCTTGGAGAAAGTGATTGGTATAGAGTTCGCTGCTGATGTTGTTACTGAAATCTTAGAAAGACTCGGTTTTAGTCTTTCGTATACCAATGAAAGCTGGTCTGTTTCTATACCCACCTATCGTTTTGATATCAGTATTGAAGAAGATTTGATTGAAGAAGTCGCTAGAGTCTACGGTTATAATGAGATCCCTAATGCTGCACCTTTTGCTTCCTTAGCCATGTTACCCAGCAGTGAAAGTACTTTGGATTTAGGTACCCTTAAACAAGTCTTGTTACAGCAGGGCTACGATGAAGCGATTACATATTCATTTGTTGATCCTAAAAAGCAGTCAGCGCTATTTACAGAAATTGAGGCATTTGTTTTACCTCATCCAATTGCTAGTGATATGTCAGCAATGCGGGTGAGTTTATTAACAGGCCTTATCGATACCGTTAGTTACAATCAAAAACGTAAACAACCACGTGTACGTATTTTCGAAACGGGTTTAACATTTTTACCAGATAGTGCATCAGCTAATGGTGTTGCCCAAATTCCTGTTATTTCAGGCGTTGTTTGTGGTACTGAAAAATCTGAATCGTGGGCCGGAATCTCGCCTGTTGATTTCTTTACTGTAAAAGGCGATGTGGAACGGTTGATTAGTTTAACAGGGATGTCTGCTCAATTTACTTTCCAACGTTCATCCGCCGCTTTCTTACATCCTGGTCAAGGTGCTGATATTTGTTTTAATGGAGAAATTGTTGGCTTTGTGGGTGCTTTACACCCTCAGTTTAAGAAACTCTTCGGACTACAAGCAAATGTGTTTGTCTTTGAACTTGCCCAATCTGTTTTACTTGAACGTGTTTTACCTCGAGCTAAAATAATTTCTAAATATCCGACTAACAGACGAGATATCGCTGTTGTAGTTAAAGATGAAGTTAGTTATGCTGATATAATTACAACAGTCAATAAAGTTGGCGTAAATCAATTAGTTGACCTAACATTGTTTGATATATATACAGGTGAGGGCATTGCTGAAGGTGAGAAAAGTTTGGCAATGGCATTGACCTTTTCAGATCCTGAAAAAACACTTGAAGAAGCTGAGATACAAGCTTGTGTGGATAAAGTGATTTCGGGCTTACAAGATACATTGGATGCTACCTTAAGAGATTAGAAATATGGCTTTAACCAAAGCGGAAATGGCAGAACATCTTTTTGATAAGTTTGGTTTAAATAAAAAAGACTCGAAAGACCTTGTTGAGGCATTTTTCGAAGAAATTAAGTGTTGTCTCGAGGCTGGAGAACAGGTCAAGTTATCTGGTTTTGGTAACTTTGATTTGCGCACCAAGAAGGAGCGCCCTGGTCGTAACCCTAAAACTGGCGAAGATATCCCTATCAAAGCAAGGCGGGTGGTGACATTTAAGCCGGGTCAAAAACTCAAATCTAGAGTGGAAACTGCTCCAGCAGTTAAGGACTAATCTTCTGTCTAAGTTGTTGGGAAAAACATTAAAGAGGTACCTTATGGTACTTCTTTTGTTTTTGGTCATGGCACTTTTGGCCATTGCGACGCGTTTGTATTTGTTGACTGATTCACAGCAAGTTGCTACGACCCAATATGCAAATACGCATGTTGTTACACTGGATACTCTATTAGATGTCGAGGAAGTCAGACTCACTGCTTTAACTGCATATATATATGATACTCCATCTGAACTGATTCCTTTGCAAGCAAAATTGTTAGACACTGCCAAACAGTTGAGCATGTCCTCTGCTGATATAGCATTTATTAATTCTCCACGTTTACTGACTTATTTGAAATTTAGAGCGGCTCGTGAATGTTTTGAATTTGCAGTGGATGAGGCTTATCAAAATCTCGGTGTATTTGCTTCAGTTAAAGTACAATATCCTGAGGCGAGTGATTTATTTGCCTCAGCGGAAGCCTTATTTGTTAAAAGAGACGCGATTTTACAAGACATTGCTTTGGAAATTGCTGAACAGGAGCAACAAACACTACATCATACCCATATAGAAAAGGCTCAGGCAATTTGGCTCGCTAGAGCAAATAGAAACATTTCTCATCCGTGTAAGACGAGCACTAGATAGACATATCTGAACTCTCGAATTAATGAGGTTTTTTATGTTCATTGCGCCTGGGTGGCGGCAATATAAGGTATAATCATACCAATCAAAGATTTACCATTTAATAGGTATTTTTATGCATCCAATCATGCTCGATGTTGCTGGCTACGAACTTACTAATGAAGAACGTGAGGTTTTAGCTCACCCCTTAGTTGGCGGCGTCATTTTATTTGCTCGTAATTTTTATGATCCCGAGCAATTACAGTACCTGACTCAACAGATAAGGTCTGCCTGTCCTCATGATCTTTTATTAGCCGTTGATCAGGAAGGTGGTCGTGTGCAGCGATTTACAAAGGGATTTACTGCGATCCCCGCGATGCGCACAATTAAAGAGTCACCAGAATCAGAACAGCTTGCTTTTGATTGCGGTAAGGTGATTGCGACAGAATGCTTAGCGTATGGTGTTGATTTGACCTTTGCGCCAGTCCTTGATTTGGATGGTATTTCACAAGTTATTCAGTGTCGCAGCTTTTCTCATGATCCCGAGCAACTAGTGATTTTGGCAACGGCATTTATAGATGGGCTTAGTCGTTTACAAATGGGGGCGATCGGTAAGCATTTTCCTGGACATGGTAATGTTCTGGCAGATTCTCACATAGCAATCCCAGTTGACCCGCGTCCTTCTGAGGTTATCTTTGGTCATGATATGGCTATTTTTATTAAGCTGATGCGAGCTAATCGATTAGCAGGTATCATGCCTGCACACGTGGTATACCCAGATGTTGATGACCTCCCTGCAGGATTTTCAACGACGTGGTTACAAGATATTGTTCGCCGTCGCTACGCGTTTAATGGCGTTATCTTTTCTGATGATTTATCAATGCATGCGGCGACCCAAGGTGGAACGATGCTAGAACGAGTACAAATGGCGTTGGCTGCTGGCTGTGATATGACACTCATATGTAATGCTCCTGAAGAGGCTATTCATGTGTTGGATAATTTGGGTCATACCGAAAAGCACATCGCTACATATTCAACTAAAGTGAATTCGTTACTCGCTAATCCGTTCTTGAATAGTACTGACATTATGCAAACCACTGAATACAAAGACGCCGTAGCAAACATTCAACGTACAGCAGAGGTTTAATCGCCGTTTAAGTATCCTTTAAATTTCTGTATCGTCGATGCCACTATGATGATTGGCCCAACGAGCAAAGACAAACAAAGTGTCTGATAAGCGGTTTATGTATTGTAAAGCAACAGGATCGCACTCATGTTGACCGCTAAGTGCGACTAGCTCTCGTTCAGCTCTGCGCGCAACGGTACGACAAACATGTGATTGTGCTGCGATTAGAGAGCCACCCGGTAAAATGAATCGTGTCTGTACCGGTAAGACATTCGTCATAACGTCAATCAGGTCCTCAAGCCATTGCACTGAATGTTCACGTAATTGACTGCTATTGGATAAGGCAAAGCCCACATTGAATATGTCTTTTTGGATTTGTAACAATACGTGATGTATTGTGTCGCCATTGAGTTGTTGCAGTGGTATATCTGAGTCGCTGAGCTGCGCGATCAACAAACCTATATGCGAGTTTAATTCATCTAACGTGCCGTAGCATTGTAACAAAGCATCATCTTTGCGTTTACGTAACACCTCTGAGGCATAAACCTGAGTTTCACCTTGGTCCCCGGTTTTAGTATATATTTTCATGTGACTAATCCTGTAAGGCTGGTCGTTTATGCCGAGTTAAAGTAATAACAAGCCCAAAATAGGGATGGTCAAAATAATGAACTTGTTTGGAAATAATTCGGCGGCGTTGTTGAAATGGATGCAACGTTACCGTACCTGTATCTGGATTTTTGCTAGCGAATAACATATCTCCAACCACATGCAAATAAGGCACTCCACTGTAATATTTGATAAATACTTTGATCCCGCCATCTAGTTCATAAATCGGCGTATAGAGTTTGCTATCAGTAGATGCTTGTTCAGTATTGGTTGTGTAAGCCACGGTTTCAGGTGATGTTAAATTTTGTTTTATTATTCCGACTAGAGATGTGTTAACAACCTCATCAAGCTCAGAAGTCAATAACTTTTGCGTAACCATTTGTGCTGAGGATGGGTCAATCTGTTCAGAAGAAATGTCAACCAATGGTTCGTTTTGGGTGCCTATATCCGTTGTGAATAGGGTGGTAATAGGATGAGGCTCACCATGAGGACGCTCCTGTAAATTTGCACCAGCTTGTATACGATAAAATACGGCATTGTTCTCGCCTTCAGCGACCGGTTGCCGCCAAGCAACATGCAATAAAGGTGACATTGTCTTGTCCCAGCGTAAATCAGCGGACAAACTTGTCAGCGATAAAGATGATTTAGGCAAAAAATGAGGTTGGTTAGAACGGCTGGGAATATATCCATCATAGTAAACGGGCAGTACGTCATTGCTATTAATGTGTGTATTAATGGGTGCCCCAGTAGCATCGTATAACCACTCAACCAAGAAATCTATAAACGTGGGAGTCGGTTGACAAAAAGACGTCAGTGGACTTAGTTCTGGGCAAATAGGGAGGTGCTGTTGTATCAACCTGATATCAGGCTGTAAGAAGTCACTCATAAGAGCATAACCATACTCTAAATTAGTCACATGGTGTTGGGGAAATATCTCAGATTGTTTGGTATCAGCCTGACTATGCTTGACCACGAGCACCTCGACATCAAACCACCAGTCAGGGGCATCCTGAGCTGCTATCTCAAAAGTCATTCCTGAAAATAACGTGACTAGACTAATTAATATACATTGAGTATGGTATTTGAGGGCGTTAACTCCTCGTTTACTCGAAGCGGTATTTAATAAGTAATTGTTCAAGCGGTTAACCCTTCATCCATTAAACTTGCTAAAAGTTGTTCTACCCAGTCTACACGAGCTTGTGCGGTTTGACATTCTTTAACTACTTTCAAACGAGTAGGGCCATCAAACCGGTAAGTCGTGGGATGTTGTTGTATCATTTTTATTAAGTATCCTGGGTCAATACGTGCATCTTGCTTAAATTCGACCAAACCACCTTGGGCAGACGCTTCAATTTTTTTGATACCGATCATATCCGCCAACAATTTAAACTCGGTTACTTGGAACAGATGCTTGGCGGGTTCAGGTAATAAGCCAAAGCGATCAATTAATTCCACATGGAGTTCATCTATCTCATGCTTATCCTGACAAGATGCTAAACGTTTATATAAAGACAAACGAAGATTTATATCACCAATATATTTTTCTGGGAATAATGCCGGTATTTTTAATTCTATATCGGTCTGTTCTGCCACTGAGTAATCCAAATCCGGCTCTTTACCTGAACGGATAGCTGCAACAGCTTTATCGAGCATTTCCATGTATAGACTAAAACCAACCGATGCAATTTGGCCTGACTGTCCATCACCTAGTAATTCACCAGCCCCACGTATTTCTAGATCATGGGTGGCTAAGGCAAAACCAGAGCCAAGATCTTCTAATGAAGCGATGGCTTCTAAGCGTTTAATTGAATCTTTGGTCATGCGACGCGGATGTGGTGTTAATAGATACGCATAAGCTTGATGGTGTGAGCGACCCACACGACCGCGTAATTGGTGTAACTGCGCCAGTCCTAAATGATCGGCCCGATCCATAATTATCGTATTAGCAGAAGGAACATCGATACCTGTTTCTATGATCGTGGTGCACAAGAGTACGTTGTAGCGCTGATGATAAAAATCATCCATCACGCCTTCTAGTTCACGTTCACGCATTTGTCCATGACCAATCGCGATGCGAGCTTCAGGAACAATACCTTGTAATTCCTCTAAAGTACTGGCGATGGTATCAATATCATTATGTAAAAAATATACCTGACCACCCCTTAATATCTCACGCATAATAGCTTCGCGAATGATCTCTTGATTACGCTTGATAACAAATGTCTTGATGGGTAAGCGTTTAGCTGGAGGGGTAGCTATAATAGATAAATCCCGCATGCCACTCATCGCCATATTGAGTGTTCTTGGAATAGGGGTTGCTGTCAACGTGAGAATATCGACATCGTTGCGCAGTGCTTTGAATTTATCTTTTTGACGTACGCCAAAACGATGCTCTTCATCAATAATAACTAAACCTAAATCAGCAAATTTAATATCATTTTGTAGCAATTTATGCGTACCAACTACGATATCCACAGTACCTTCAGCGAGACCTGCCATAACACTCTTTTGGTTTTTGGTACTGACGAAACGAGACATGACTTGGATGTTAAAAGGCCAATCACTAAACCGGTTAACAAAGTTTTCAAAATGCTGTTGGGCAAGTAATGTTGTGGGTACCAAAATAGCAACTTGTTTACCGTGATGCGCAGCAATAAAAGCTGCGCGCATGGCGACCTCGGTTTTACCAAAACCAACATCACCGCAGACCAAGCGATCCATCGCGCTCGGCATGCCCATGTCATTGACCACAGCTGATATAGCCTGGGCTTGATCTGGTGTTTCTGCAAAAGGAAAGCTATCTGCAAACTTTTGGTATTCACTCCATTCAATAGCATGTGCATAACCGGGTTTTGCTGCGCGTTTGGCATATACATTGAGTAACTCTGCCGCAACATCACGCACTTTCTTGGCCGCTTTCTCTTTTGCTTTACTCCACGTATCTTTGCCTAAGGTATGCAGTGGTGCAGTATCGGGATCACCACCGCTATATCTTGATATTTGGTTAAGGTACGCAACTGGTACATATAATTTGGCACCTTTGGCATACTCAAGAGCGACAAATTCGGTGGTAATGCCACCGGCATCTAATGTTTGTAAACCTAGGAAGCGACCAACACCATGCTCCAAATGCACAACAGGCTGCCCTGTACTCAGTTCAGCAAGGTTGCGAATAATGGCACTTTCATCGGTTGCTTTGCGCTTATCACGACGCCGACGAGAGGATACTTGGTGACCTAACAACTGAGTTTCTGTAATAAAAATGACAGAGTCATCTTTGCCTTGTTGTACACAAAAGCTATGTTCAACACGACCCACTACAATACTGGTTAGATGGTCTTTGTAATCAGGGAAGTGGGCAATGGGTTGTGGAGAATAAGGCGTTTTTCTTAATAATTGTAACAGGTTCTCTTGGCGTCCCTGAGTTTCTGCACAAAACACAATACGAGTCGATGCTTTTTGTTTTTTTATAAAATTGGTCAAAGCCTGAGCTGGTATTTTTTTGGAGGCATCTAAAGCAATGTCTAGGACGGGTTCAATATTATAATTCGTCCTACCACCTTTACTGGGGAGTGTGCCTGCGTCCAAGGCGACTCTAGGCCATTGTTTGCATTGTGCAAAAAGGGTTTCCACAGGTGTGTACAATGTAGCGGGTGGTAATAAAGGTCGAACAGGATTGTATCGATATTGTTCGTAACGATGATTGATATCATCCCAAAAACGATTGGCAGCAAACTCGATATCACCGTGCATTAGTAACAAAGTGTTGTCATGAAGATAATCAAATATCGTGGCTGTTGTGTTGAAAAATAAGGGTAAATAATACTCAACACCACCAGGCATAGTGCCTTTGGTAATTTGATAAAACACTGATTCTTTGGAGTTATTTTCATCAAAGGTATCTAAAAATGCGTCGCGAAATTGTTTTCGAGCGTTTTGGTCAGTAGGGAACTCTCGAGCAGGCAGTAACTTAATTTCGGTCACTTTCGCTTCAGAGCGTTGGTCGCTAGTGTTAAAAAAGCTAATGCTGTCGATTTCGTCATCAAATAAATCAATTCTGAAGGGCTTATCAGAACCCATAGGAAATAGATCTATGATACTGCCGCGGACACTAAATTCACTATGCGTCATTACTTGGTTAACATGTAAGTAACCAGCTTGTTCTAACTGTCTGCGAAAACTATCAATATCAAGCGTTTGGCCGGTTTTCAAAAATAATACATATTGGGCCAGATATTCTACTGGGGCTAACCTTTGCATCGCGGTATTAACCGGCACAATAATGACTTTAGGATTGTGGTTGGTCAGTTCAAATAAGGTTTCTAAACGTTGTGAAACGATATCTTGATGCGGTGAAAAATGGTCATATGGGAGCGTTTCCCAATCGGGGAAAAGCTGGATCTGACTGGTGTTTGCACTCTCCCCTAAAAAAAATAGTATCTCTTGCTCTAGGCGCTGCGCAGAGGGGCTATCTGCAGTCAGTAAGAGGATGGGGCGTTCATCTTGTTGTATGGCATTAGCTATCGCAAGTGCGCTACTTGAACCGGCAAGGTTACCCCAACTTAAGGCTTGTGGTTTAGCAGTATCAGCTTTAGCTTTGGGACGAGTAGGGGAAAATATATTAGCCATAGAAATGGAAGTTCTCAGTCAGTTTGTTTACGTGCGCGGAGTTGTTTGGTTTGTAAATGCATTGTACAACGTACCAATGTTTCTTGGTCGTCTTCACGAATGGCGTTAAATAGCAAGGCTATATTATACCCGGAACTATCTGGTTTGGGATCACATGAAATCACTTCAGCATAACAAAAAACCGCCGCCGCTTCTTCTTGAATAAATAACTTCACTTCGGCATAAGTGCCTAATTCAACAGGAGTAAGATGCGTAAATGCAACACCAGCACCACCAATTTTATCACTCATAAAGCGCCGAGCAGGATCATCTTGCTGCTGCAATATATGAGACATCATCAAATCCACTTTACGCGATTGTAGCGTTAAGTATGCGCTAAGGGCTACACCTGCTTCCCCAAGGCTAGGGATTGGGCGTAAAGCGGTTTGTTGGAGTGCCGCAGCTTCATTTGCAATCAAAAAAGCATCAGGCATTGTCCGCAACAACAATGCTTCATCAGGTTCTGGATGGGTGGTATCTAACCATCGTACATTCATTGCGACAGGATATGCGAGCATGAAAAACGCAGCATATTCATTTCGTTTATCTTCAAGTGATACTTTAGGTATGGGTGTTACATCGTTATTTGTAGTCATAACAAACCTTACTCCTTGTCAGTGTGTTTAATTATAACGTATTATGTTGGATATCTACACGGCAGACTGATGTTTTATGATCCCTATATCGGCACGGATTGGCTTTCGCTATAGCCACACGAAAAACAGTAACAGTTTTGTAGCATTTATTAATTTCTTCTCGGTGTTAGGCTTGAGTTTGGGCATACTGGCCCTGATAGTCGTCCTTTCGGTCATGAATGGACTAGAACAACAACTAAAAGAACGCGTGTTAGGTGTTGTGCCTCATATCGTACTGTCATCTGCTACACCACAAGTTACCTTAGATAAACTGGCTCAGCATAAAGAGATCCGGGCGAGATCTTCTTTTGTGACTACCCAAGCCTTGATTCAAACACCTGGAGAGTTAAATGGAGTGATGTTACAAGGTATTCCAAATGCCAGTGGGCCCTCCTTGTTCCCATTGTTGCGACAATTAGATACGTTACAACCCAGACAGTATAATATTGTCCTTGGCTTGGCTTTGGCTCGTAAATTAAATGTGGAAGTAGGCGATAGTATTCGTGTATTGATCCCATCCGTAAGTCGCTTTACACCACTTGGACAGGTACCAGTGCAGAGACGAGTGACTGTATCAGGTGTATTTAGTTTGCAATCCAGTGCTGATACAGAAATGGCATTTATGGCACTTGCTGATGTTCAACGTCTCAGTCAGCAACGTGAGCCTCAAACTCGATTGTTTTTGTATGATGCTTTTGCGTTTGAACACGTTTTAGCTGACAGCCTATCAGACAGTGAGATGGATTATGTCACGGCGACGTGGCGCTCGGTACAAGGTCCTTTATTTGATGCGGTGAAAATGGAAAAAAACATGATGGGTATGATGCTATTGTTAGTTATTGCTGTAGCCGCATTCAACGTCATTTCTGCATTGGTGATGGTTGTGACTGAAAAACAATCAGATATAGCTATTCTCCAGACTCAAGGTTTCACGCGAAGTCAGATAGTCCAAGTCTTTATGTTTAACGGTGTATTTAATAGCCTGAAAGGGACAATTTTGGGCACCGTTTTGGGCATTACTGCTGTGTATTTATTAAATCCATTGTTAATTTTTTTCCAAGTACCTATCGCATTGGCTGTAACCGGAGACCCGATCCCTGTATTAATCGCACCATGGCAAATTTTTGGTATTGTTGTCATTGCCATTTTGTTGTGCCTGTTAGCGACTATTCCTTCAGCACTTAAAGCGTTAAAAGTGACACCTGCTACTCATCTAAAGTATGATTAACATATTAATTCTTTTCAGCCAGGATATCCCTAATGGATAAATACTTTATTTCGGCACAAGAGCTTCTAGAAGACTCTTTTCGTTTAGCACATCAAGTCTATGAAAGTGGCTTTAGACCCGAGTTTATTATTGGTATTTGGCGTGGTGGTGCCCCAATTGGTATTGCGGTACAAGAATATTTCGAATACAAGGAGACTGCCACAGATCATATTGCGGTTAGAACATCCTCATACTATGGCATTGGTCAACAATCTAGGGAAATAAAAGTGCACGGCCTGCACTATCTTATTGAAAATGCCAATGCAACAGATAAGTTGTTAATTGTTGATGATGTATTTGATTCAGGTCGCTCTGTAGAGGCATTGTTAAAACAAATCAAACAACAAATGCGCAACAATACGCCTAAATCAATAAAGGTGGCGTGCCCTTGGTATAAACCACAAAATAATAAAACATCCATTACCCCTGATTATTTTATTAAAGAAACAGATGAATGGATTGTATTCCCTCATGAAGTCACGGGGCTTAGCAAAGAAGAAATTCGCTCAGGGAAGTCTGATTTAGCCAATATCTTAGACTTACTTTGACACTTTTCCGTTAGCTTAGTGTTCAGCTCAGTGTGAGTTTGCCCAAAGGGAAGGTGACAAGAAAAAGTCCAAGACAGTACGCAGGGCAGACCTATAGATGCAGGGCAGACATATAGCCTGTTGCACAGCGCTGATACGCAATTATAGATGCAATTAAAAACCTCTATGTATGTATCTTGGAGGTTTCTTTTTACATCAGTCTAAACCCTGAATTTCAGCATCTACAAAAACTTGCGTAGTGCTTATGTTTCAGGATCAAGAAAGCTTTCGTCGTTCCATGTATATACCCAATGTGGTTTATAAATAATCAGCAAGGTCATTGTCATACCATTCAACATGGCTTCTGGAAATAATAACAATGGGATAAGGACTTCATAATTATCCACGACGATTTGCCAAGAATGGAGGCCATTCAATGCATAAAAACCACCTAAAAGTCCCATTTTTACTGCAATGATTAGTGCACCTGGGAAAAAACTACACAAAAATACGTAAACAAATAAATGCCTTGGTACCCGATGAAAAGCAAAGCTATAAATTGCGTAGGTCAACATAATCGGGAGCATCGCACCAAATAAGCCATTAGCACCAAACATGGACCATGTTTCTTTGCCCACAACCGTCAATGCTAGCAATACAATACCCGTCACAAGAATGGCATAACGAAAGCCCAAAGTTAGCGTTAACGCGCTTAACCACAGGAAGTGTACATGTAAACCCTCATATATTCCTGCGCGAAAAGTCCACAAAAAAAATAGTGCGGCAGTAGAACCAAAGATCAAGTGCTGTACATGTTTTTGGGTTACCAAATATGCCCAGTTTATTTGTTTACAGACATAAAAAAATATCCCGAGATAGAGCATGAGGCTGAACATTTCTAGATCGGTCATGATCGTTAATTTTCCATATACATTTGATGAAAGAGACTTGCCTATGAGCAAAATTTGATGGTAGCAACGAAAGAGAGTGTACCATTAGATTAATTTGGATTTAAGGCACAAGCATGCGAAAATTGCATTACTCAAACCTAGACTAACCGATGACTATGATCCGTGACGATTTTCCATTTTTTCATGCAAAAAATGACATTGTTTATTTAGACAATGCTGCCACCACACATAAGCCTCAGTGTGTGATTGATAGTGTTATGACTAGTCTAGTGTCGGATAATACCAATGTGCATCGTTCATCCTATGGTTTAGCAAGTCGGGTCACCGATAAATTTGAAGACGCTCGAATGACGCTTGCTGATTTTTTACACGCCGATGATCCACAATCCATCATATGGACCAAAGGGGCGACAGACAGTATAAATTTATTGGCTTTGAGTTTACAACAAAACCCTAGCATGCTCGTTGGTACAGAAATTTTACTACTAGAGAGTGAACATCATGCTAATCTATTACCTTGGCAACGCTTAGCCCAACAGTTGGGGTTACGCGTAACCTACCATGGTATTGATAAAAATGGTGATATTGACTTTTTTGCACTGAGTGAAAAAATCTCTGAGGATACCGCATTAGTTGCATTTGCCCATGTCTCAAATGCTTTGGGTGTGGTGTTTCCGGCTGCCGAAATCTGCGCAAAAGCTCGTCAGTGTAAAGCCCTAACGGTAGTTGACGGCACTCAAGCTTTGGCACATTTTCCCGTCTCGGTGACTCGTTTGGGGTGCGATATGTATGTGGCGAGTGGTCATAAAATGTTTGCCCCAATGGGGATTGGTTTTTGTTATGTAGCACCGAACATTTTATCTGAATTACCACCCGTCCAACTCGGTGGAGAAATGGTACAACAGGTCACATTAGCACACAGCACCTGGCAGACTGGTGCTTTGAAATTTGAAGCCGGGACGCCAAATGTTCCTGGGGTACTAGCGCTCGCTAAAGCAGTAGAATATATTGCTGAACATCGTAGTGAAATAGAGCACCAAGAATCGTTACTGTATCAATATACGCTTGGTGAGTTTCGCAAACGCCCTGAAGTACGTTTATTAAGCACTCATTCAGAGCCTAAGTCTCATGTGCCGGTATTTAGTTTTACCGTCCAGGATATCGATGCTTACGATCTTTTGCGTATCTTAGACGAAGTAAAGATTGCGCTAAGAGTAGGGCACCATTGTGCGATGCCATTAAATCAAGCATTGGGTATTACGGGATCATGCCGTATTTCATTGTGTGCGTATAATACATTATCAGAGGTTGAATATTTTTTTACACATCTAGACCGAGCGCTTGCTTTGTTAGGCAGTCCAGCTGTTGAGTTTCATCCAATACCCATGCCGGAGTCGCAAGAAGCAGCCCAGTACAAAAACACAGGGCAAAGCAGCAAAGCAACACAGACGCCAGCAGCACCGCAGGGCAATTCTTTCGTAAATGAACATTTTCATTTACCCCTTGAAAGCAAGTTTGCCCCAGGTCTGTCGTATGAACAGGTCTTGCGTTTGTTAATGTTGGCAAGTAAAGATTGTCCATTGTTAGATGACAGTTTACGAACTGCACAGCACCATGTAGCGGGGTGTGAAGTCGATGTGTGGTTAGCACAGGACCCACAAACCTCCTTTTGGCAAGGTTACGCCAGTAGTAAAATAGTGAGAGGTTTGCTAGCCATATTGCTAGAAAAAGCAAATCATGATTTGGCTACAGGAGTGAGCTCGCAACAAGCACCACCTTGTGACTTGACGACATACTTACACAACTTAGGTATTTTGCGTCAACTTAGTCAGTCTCGGGTGGAAGGTCTGCATCACGTAATTGCTCGATTGTCTGCTTAGCTTCAATCCACTGGGACATGAATCGGGTGGCTCGATATTGAGTTTGCTCGAGCATCTTTTGCATAAACAAGGGAGCTCTATGCGTATTCAGATCCTGCGTGACAGTTTGGATTTTGTTTTTTAATGCCGCACTGTGTGTCGTATACACAAAGTCATTTTCTAGTATTTGCTGGCCTTTTACTTGCTCTGTCAACCATTTGTCCTCATCTGCATATAACGCAACCGCCTGCTCAGCAAAATTCTCATAATCGTTGAGGGTTAGTAATGAATGTGCGGTGACGTCTGTAGAAATACCTTCCCAAGCGATATCAGAGCCGACACAAGGCGTGCCTACTCTCAGTGAATCAAAAATTTTGCCTTTTAGACCAGCACCGAAGCGTAGGGGAACAAGGTGCACGCGTGCTTCTTGGATAGTGGCTTGGGCATCTTTGGCCCAGCCAGATATTAATAGTCCTTGTTTGGGGTTATGGAATTGTTGCGCTTTTTCAGGTGTATAAGCTCCATATATACGACACTTTGCCTGCGGTAATTGCTTTCTAATTAGCGGCCAAAGGTGTTTGGCGAGTATTTGGACGGCATCCCAATTAGGCGCATGACGATAATTACCAATAAACACAAAGTCTTTGCGCTTATCGATGGCCCTTGGAGTACCGAGCTCAGCACCATCATTGGCCATCAAGAAAGGACAATAATGGAGTATGTTCTTGGGTAAGCCATAATAAGTATGTAATAACGCCACTTCAGCTTGTGAAATGATCAAGTTGATATCACAACGCCACATACTAGCAATTTCGCGCACTGCGAAGTCTGAGTTGAGACACCCTTGGAAAGGTCCAGGCCCAGCATTAATCTCTAATAAACTAGGGATATCGACGGCTTGTTCCGGGTGTTTTTTCACTATCTGATGGCGTAAATAACGCAGGGAATGAAAATCTTCGGTATCTAGAATTAAACATGTATTTGGCGCCACTTTTTTGATTCGCCATGAAAACTGTTCTTCAATCATAAACCGATCAAATACTGCTATTTCTGGCTGTAACTGTGCGATAAGTTGGTCAAAACTACTGTCATTTAACACGATCTCATGAACTACACATCCTAGCTCATCAAGCCCTTCACTGTTCTCTGAACGCTGAGCAGTAGAGGCAAAATGTATGATATAGCCTAACTGTTTTAACTCGGACAGCAAACTCAACAAATGTTGGCCAGCCGCTGAACTTCTTGGCTCAGGCCATACAGTACCAATAATAAACGCAATGGGTGCCATATTTTCCTCTTGCAACTTGTCTATGAAAACGAATAGACGTAGCATGTTAGGTATTATAATAAGAAGAGTATATTAGCATGAGGCAGCAACATTTAGTATTTGGAACCGGGCTGATTGGGTCATATCTTTGCGCACATCTTGTGCGTGCTAATTATCCTACTCGTGCACTGGGTCGCCCTAGTTTTGCTCAACATTTCAACCAAAGTTTGACCATTTCTGATTATGCCGATACCTCCTGGGAGGTAGCACTTCCCCCACATACATTTACGGCTGATATTACGACATTGAAACAAAATTTTGATGTGGTCTGGGTAACAGTAAAGTGTACTAGTCTAGAGGCTATTATTCCTGACTTACAAAAAGTCGTTGGCCCCAATACCCTGATTTTGATGTGTCAAAATGGGGTAGGTTCTCATCAGCTTATCGAAGCGGTTTTTCCGCAAAATAAGGTACTGCGGATAATGTTTCCCTTTAATGTGGTTAGTGCACAGTTAGGTGAGTTCAAACGCAGTTCATCTGGAACGATTGCTTTTGAAAAAATTACGCGCACCCAAGCGGACAACCCAGGATTGAAAGAGAGTCTACTATTAGCACAGATTGGACAGGCTTTGCATTGTGCTACTTTTCCAGTAGCTATGTGCAAAGATATGGATGCGTTGTTATGGGCAAAAATACAATTAAACCTGACTAATTCGGTGAATGCTTTAGCTAATTTGCCTTTGCAAGCGATGCTCCTTGATTCTGGGTATCGCAGAATCGTCGCGGATATGATGCAAGAACATGTCAAAGTGTGTCGTGTGGCTGGTATTTCTTTGCCTAAAATAACGACTGTACCCGCAGCTCTAGTACCATATGTTTTAAAACTACCAACACGGATTTTTACTAAGGTGGCTAAATCAATGGTCGCTATAGATCCTCAAGCTCGTCTCTCAATGTGGTGGGATTTGGAGTATCGCAGGACGACTGAAATTGACTTTATCAACGGTTCTACTCTACGTCTGGCACAAGAACACCACGTAGCTGTACCTGTTAATACCGCTGTTTATCAAAGTTTGAAACAAGCGGAGCAGGACCGCATTTCAGGCAAGCCTAGGGTACAATACACGCCCGAACAAATTCTCCAGAAGTAAACTCTCCAGAAGTAAAAATAGTCTTCGCTGAGTAAACAACCCAGCCTGTACAAAATCATATTAACATCGGCAGATTTAATGATAGTTATATAAAACTATACGTGCTTGCAGAATTTAATTCGTCAGTTCTTATGCAAAAATCTAGTTTTTGTTCTATACCCTATGTAGGTCATTTCTCTCACTCTTTACATAGGTTTAATTCTTCATGAATAAAGCAGCCATTGCATACGCTACATTTGCCCAAGATGTGTTTGTTTTACCTGCAGCGGTGCATAAAATTCAGTCACTCATAGATGATGAAACTGCATCCATGGACGATTTTGCCTCGGTTGTAAAATTTGATCCTGTGTTATCCGCACAGCTTTTAAAAATTGTGAATAGCCCATTGTACAATTTCCGCAACCCCGTAGATTCTGTTTCCAAGGCCATAAAGATCTTAGGAACCAAAGCCGTTTATGATTTAGCGATTGGGTACGGTGTGAGTGCTGCGTTTAATGAGTTAGATGGTAATACTATTGATTTAGAGCGCTTTTGGGAGTATTCGGTAAGAACGGCTTTATTCGCGCAGTATTGGGCACAACGTTTGGCATTACATGAACCTGAACGCTTTTTCACAGCAGGGTTGTTACACAATATTGGTGAACTGGTGGTCGTGCGCAAAACGCCTGAAAAAGCACATCAATGCAATCGATTTACGATTAACGAGCAACCATGGGAGCGCCAAGAAGCTATTTTAGGTTATACCTACAAAGATATTACCTTACAGTTATTAAAAGTGTGGGATTTACCAGAAAGCATTATCGACTGCATTAAACCGATACATGATTCACCGCAAACCATTGGTTCAATTGATAGTAAAGTGATGCAATTGTCTTATCATCAGGCGTTGTTGGAATCTCACCCCTTGTTTATTAACGACATTACAGAACTGCCTGAACAATATGCACTTTCACTCGGTTTAAGCGCGAACGCATTAGAAGCATCGTTGGAAAATAACCGCTTCCGTTTGTTAACGGTGGTAAGTTTATTTACTCCTGACGGATACGTATCTATTTAGTTAATCAAATACAGCAATTGTCTGTCTAGATAGAGCGAGTAATCGACCTTGCTTGTCCCAGACATGCATTTCAACTGCGCTGTAACCATCTTTAGCATGTACTGATTGATCATCAAATGCCACCCAATCTTGCATATCTAAGGATGGCAAAGGATGAATGAATTCGAGGTTCCAGTTGATCGTACTAGCCGGTGCGGGCCACTTCAACATCTGCAAGACAGTGGGCGGGGTGGCATCTAACAGCCCCACTAAAGCAACATCGTTCATCTTCCCTTCGGTATTTTTATGCCGAAACCATCCTTGATAAAAATCAGTTTTGCGTCCTGTAAATGGGATCCCACCACCGAGAATAGCTAAATCAAAATTCTTTAAAAATTTTGGAGTCACTTTCGGTATTTGTGGAATAAAGCTTTTTTTATTTGGAGCACCTAAGGTTAAAGGAGGCGCATTGTTGATGGTAATTTTAGACTCGCGATCACGCACAAAACACGCTTGCAACAAAGTACATGTTTTTTCAGCCTGTCTACCAAATGCTAACCATTGTGAGACATTTTTACCCGTTCGTACTTCTTGTACTTCAATCTCAATAGGCTCGTCGGTTAACATCGGGCCAACAAAGTTGGTGTTGATGTTTTTAACTTGATACTCAGGATTAACTTGTTTTTTTATCGCATGAAATAGGAGCGCAGCGGACAAACCACCATAAACCGTGCGGCCTTGCGACCATAGCTTGGGTATGGTTAATGGGTTTTCCGTAGGGTTGTGTAAATAGTTGTCACAAGCATCGATGATTTCGTTAAAGTTCATTTCGTTTCTACTGGTACGACAAGATGACTGTGAGTATATCTGCTCCATTACGCAATGCAATAAACCTGAATTAAATTCTTGGATTTAATTATAAATAGACACTTATTCACCGCATGAATTGGTAAGTTTTGGCTAAGCCGGTAAAATATCTGAAAATCTCAGAAGTGGAGCAGCAGTGTCTCTTATTAATTTTGTTCATGCTAATGGTATTGTCGCAACCGCATATGGTGAATTTTTTAAGCATCTGGCGTCACCGGTTCTAGCTAAACATCAATACGCTCATCATCCGGCATATCCTCTGAACGATCAATGGTCTAATCAAGTTTTAGAACTCATACATTATATTGAAACACATTGTAAAGCGCCTATTGTTGGAATGGGGCATAGTTTTGGTGCTGTGCTCACTTATAAAGCGGCGTGTTTACGTCCAGAACTCTTTAAAGCGGTCATTATGTGTGATCCACCGTTATTAGTGGGATGGGGGGGACACTTGTTTGGTTTAGCCAAGAAAACCCGCTTTATCGATAAAGTGACACCGGCGAAAATATCCTTAGCCAGAAAAAAACAATGGTCTAAGGATGTCAATATAGCCCAGTATTTTGCAACAAAACGATTCTTCAAAGATATTCAAGACGAGTCTGTTTATCAATATGCCCTAGGCATTACTCAGTTATCTGCGGTTACGCAACCAACATCCACAAATGCAGATGCGTCGGCAAAGACTAACAATCAATATCAACTTACGTATGATCCCTATATAGAGGCAAATACTTTTCGCACCATACCGCATGATGTTGCCAAGTTTTATGGACAAATAAAAGTACCAGGGTTGTTACTTACAGGAAGCGCTACAGATGTCACATTTCCTATTTTTCAAAGACATTTTCTAAAAGGCAATGTGAAATTTGAACATGTAGAGTTACCTGGTGGTCACATGTTTGTGTTAGAACAACCGAAACTGACCGCGCAACATATTAACGATTTTTTACAGCGTTTGTGACTTACCTGACGATGTAGGAATCTCTGTTAACATTTTGTGTTAGCTGGATTTGGATAATTTTGCCTGCAAAAAAACAAGCCCCACGAAAGATATTCTTTGGTGGGGCCTGACTGTAAAAAGAAAACAATTTAGGTGCAAAAATGTAAAATGATTATTTGATTTTCGCCAACATATCTGGAGTGACTAACACGACACCTGACTCAGATACTCTAAAACCTCGAGCACGGTCTTGTTCATGGTCGATACCTATTTCCATCCCTTCGGGGATGATACAACCACGATCTAAGACCACTTTTTTGATTTTACAATGACGGCCAATTTCAACATTCGGTAAAATGACAGCTTCTTCAATATGTGAGTATGAATGTACGCGCACGTTTGAAAAACACAGACTTTGTTTTAGGTGTGAGCCAGAAATGATACACCCACCTGAAACGACTGAGTTTACTGCTTCACCGCGACGACCTTCTTTATCCCAAACAAATTTTGCTGGAGGGAGTTGCTCTTGGTAGGTCCAAATTGGCCATTCAGCATCATATAAATTCAGAGCTGGGACGGGTTCAACTAATTCCATATTGGCCTGCCAGAAACTATCAATTGTCCCTACATCGCGCCAGTAATTGTTCTTTTCACCGTTACCAAACTCGAAAGCATTAACTTTTTGATGTTTGATAATTTCGGGAATGATATCTTTGCCAAAATCACGTTGAGAATGTGCATTTTCTTTATCTTTTTCAAGCTGCTCGAATAAAAACTCAGTATCGAAAATATAATTGCCCATGGATGCTAAACAATTTTCAGGATCGTCAGCTAATGGCGTAGGGAATTCTGGCTTTTCGGTAAAGTCAGTCACCATAGAGTTTTCATCTATCGCCATAACCCCAAAAGCACCTGCAGCTTCACTGCAAGGAACGCGCATGCAACTTACCGTCATTTTTGCACCTGACTCGACGTGCTTTGCGAGCATATTACCGTAGTCCATGCGGTAAATATGATCACCAGACAGGATCATGACATACTTTGGTAACTCATCACGAATAATATCAATATTTTGATATACAGCATCGGCAGTCCCTTGATACCAATCTTCAGAAAAACGTTGCGAGGCAGGGAGGATCTCAATAGATTCACCTAACTCTTTTTTAAAATGGCCCCAACCACGAACAATGTGTCTGATTAACGAGTGCGACTTGTATTGCGATAAGATACCAACACGACGAATGCCTGAATTAATACAGTTCGATAATGGGAAATCAATAATTCTAAATTTACCACCAAAATAAACAGCAGGCTTAGCGCGCCAATCGGTCAACTCATGAAGACGAGAACCACGTCCGCCAGCTAAAATTAACGCGTAGGTATCACGTGTTAAATTACTGATGTAACGGGGGCTTGAATGAGGCATGAAAAAATCCTTTTAATAATGAAATGTAGACAGTTAACAGTATTTGACAAGCGACTTAACAAATCAGCATGTTACCTTCTCCTTTTAACTGCTTGTATAATAACCAGTTATACTAAAGTTGTAAATCGCTTGTTCACAAAACAGAAAAATTCTTGTGCGATATATACTCTAATCTATGTAGGGTGTGCTATTATCTAGAGCGCTAGACTAACCAAAGAATGGGGCTGTTTTTGCAGTTTTTGGGAGATGTTTTTACCTGCGGTAACTAATTTTGCCAAATCAATGCCCGTGTCAATACCCATACCATGACACATATACACCACATCTTCGGTGGCGATATTACCACTAGCACCTTTGGCATACGGACAACCACCTAATCCCGCCGTAGCAGTGTCGATAGTAGTAATACCCATTTGTAAGGCGATCAAAATATTGGCGAGTGCTTGCCCATAAGTGTTATGAAAATGCACAGCAACATTTTCAATAGGCACTAACTCAAGTATCTTGTCCAAAAGCTTTTGCGTCGCTAGAGGCGTCCCAACACCGATGGTATCTCCCAAAGAAATTTGATAACAGCCCATATCATGGAGTGCTTTTACCACATTAAGCACGTCTTTAATCGGCACATCACCTTGGTATGGGCAACCTAACACCGTTGATACGTAACCTCTAACCGGTATATTGTGTTGCTGTGCCAGTGCAACTACGGGCTGAAAACGCAAAAGACTTTCTGCAACAGAGCAGTTAATGTTGGTTTGACTAAACCGCTCAGACGCTGCACCAAAAATTGCAATTTCATCAACACCTGCAGCTAAAGCTTCTTCTAGACCACGGAGATTAGGTGTTAATCCCGAAAAAGTGACATCTGTTGTTTTTGGTAGGGCTTGACAAACCGCCACAGAATTTGCCATTTGTGGCACCCATTTGGGAGAAACAAAACTACCCACTTCTATATTTTTCAGACCTGCCAGTATTAATTCCTGAATAAAAGTGACTTTATCTTCGACGGACAATAAAGTGGCTTCATTTTGTAACCCATCTCGAGGGCCGACTTCGAAGATATTAACTTTTCTGGGATAGGTAGATGAAGTACGTGACATGAGTGCTCCTATTCGCTTTGTGTAGTTGGCGAAAATGACAGGACTGTTGCGCCACCACTGACCAAGTCACCTGGAGCAAAAAAGTACTCAGTAACTTTACCGTCGCACGGTGCTTTTAAATTGTGCTCCATTTTCATCGCTTCTATGATCATTAAGACATCACCTTTTTTTACTTCAGCAGGTGCATCCACAGTTTGGCTAACCACTGTGCCATTCATTGGCGCTACAAAATTATTGGCAGTGTTATCCGATGTGTTTTGCCCTAGATCAACCGCAGGAAAAATGAGCTTGTGTTGTTGGCCCTCCACCCACATTGTTAAGTGACTTAGAACATCAGGAAGCATGGGAGTCAGTTCTAGAGGAGTCGTGTTCGTTGGTTCAGAATGAGGGCTAGGTTGTTCTAAATAGTAGGGGACGACGAGTGTTTTATCACCGAATTTTCCTCGCCATTGATTTTCTAAACAGCTAAAAGTAGCCATATGAACTGGTGTGTCACTCCCCCAAACCCAGGCATTGAGTGTTTGGTTGGTTTGTACTGGCGTCAGTGTTATCTGAGACCGAGACTGTGTAGATGCACATCCACTTTTATCCCGTTGTACATCAAAAGAAACCTTAGTGGTAGATAGGTTGCGCCAATGAGCAGGAATATCCCTAGTGCAATGCGCAAAACTTTGCTCAAGTCGAGTTTGTAAAATGATACAACCCAAGGCTAGGATACTGTCTTCAGAAGTCTCATTGGGTTGTGCTAGTACATCTTTTAGGTCGTCAATAAAATGCGTAGAAACCTGCCCAGTTATAAATTCACGTTGTTGGAGAATGTTTTGTAAATACGCAATATTAGTATCGAGCCCCGCTATGTAGTAATCAGCTAATCCTTGTTGTAAACGCGTTATTGCGGTATTGCGCTGTGTACCATATGCAATGAGTTTGCTGATCATCGGATCGTAAAATACTGATACCTCATCACCTTGCGTAACACCACTATCAACTCTTAAATAAGTATTGACTGACGGTTCTTGATAAAACGCTAATGTGCCAGAAGAGGGTAAAAACTCCTTGTCAGGGGTTTCAGCATAAATGCGAACTTCAATGGCATGTCCTTGGCGTGGGATATCATCTTGTTGTAATGGCAGTGGTTCACCGTTTGCTACTTGTATTTGCCAAGCGACAAGATCTTGTTGGGTAATCATCTCAGTCACAGGATGCTCAACTTGTAAACGAGTATTCATCTCCATGAAGTAAAAGTTTTCGTCTTTATCTAATAAAAACTCAACCGTACCGGCTCCAACATATGAGATTGCTTGTGCTGCTGCCAAAGCAGCTTTACCCATTGCTGTGCGAGTGGCGTCAGATAGTCCCGGAGCAGGGGCTTCTTCAACTATTTTTTGATAACGACGTTGTATACTACAATCTCTATCATGCAAATACACACCGTTACCTTGGGTATCACAAAACACCTGAATTTCAATGTGTCTAGGTTGCATGATATATTTTTCAAGTAACATTTCGTCATTACTAAAGTTTTGTAATGCTTCTCTTTTGGCCGCAGCTAGTCCGGCCATAAACTCATCTTCCGCGTGGAGAATTCGCATACCTTTGCCACCGCCACCTGCCACAGCTTTGAGTAACACAGGGAAACCAATATCTTGGGCTCGTTTTAACAAAAACATAGGCTCTTGGTTGGTCCCGTGATACCCCTTAACTAACGGAACGCCAGCCTGTTCCATAATCTCTTTGGCTGCACTTTTTGAGCCCATTTGACGAATCGCTGCTGCTGATGGGCCAATGAAAATAATATTCTGTTCGGCACAGGCTTCTGCAAAATCAGCATTTTCCGAAAGAAACCCATATCCAGGATGTATGGCGTCCACTTTTTCTGCAACCGCCAGTGCGATAATGTTTGCTTGATCTAGGTAAGATTGGGCTGGTTGTGCAGGTCCAATATGAAACGCAGAATCTGCTAATTTAACATGTTGAGCTTGGGCATCAACGGTGCTGTATATAGCGATTGTTTTGATGCCTAACGCTTTTGCTGTTCTGATAATGCGACAAGCAATTTCTCCCCGGTTAGCGACTAAAATTGTTTTTATCACGCTTTGTCTCCCTGTTTGATCCATGGTGGCGGAGCTTTATCGAAAAACGCTTTTAGGCCGGCTTGGCCTTCATCAGAAACACGTAAAGTGGCAATGGTGTGTGCAGTTTTGTCCCTAAGTGCATCATCTATACTGGCATTGCTACATAAACTGATGAGGTTTTTGGTCGCCGTCATGGCTTGTGGGCCATTGGCTAAAAACTTCTGAATAAAACTTTCTGTAACGGAGTCTAAATTTTCTGCACTGGTCACTTCACTCACCAAACCTATAGCAGAAGCCGTAGTCGCATCAAACACTTCGGCCGATAACATATAACGCTCGGCATGGCGTGGTCCAATAGCAGCGATGACAAATGGAGCAATAGTGGCAGGGGCTAAACCTAATTTAACCTCGCTGAGACAAAACTGACTCGCTTGGTTACTCACGACAATATTACAACAAGCCAATAAACCAATGGCTCCGCCAAAAACGCTACCTTGCACTTTAGCAATAGTGGGCTTGGGACAGGCTTTTAATAAATGCATTAATGCAGAGAGTTGTAATGCATCTTGATGATTGTCTGCATATGTGTAATCAACCATTCGTTGCATCCAATGCAAATTAGCACCTGCACTGAAGGTCTGCCCAGTGCTTTGCAGCACGAGTACACGCACTTTGTGATCACTTCCTGCTGCTTTGATCCCCGTGATTAAAAGTTGGATCATTGCATCATCAAATGCGTTATGGGTGGCCTCTTGATTCAGGGTTAAATAAGCAACACCCGAGGTTAAAACTTCATAAGTGACTGGTCTAGACATAAAACTCTTTTTCCAAATAAATATTCATTAAATGATGTATTGCCACAGCAAGCCAGTTACATTCTAAACACCCCGAAACGACTTTCTTCAACGGGAGCGTTCAAACTGATGTGCAAGCTCATGGCTAAGACAGTTCGAGTATCCGCTGGGTCAATCACGCCATCATCCCAACATCTTGCCGATGCATAAAACGGATGACCTTGGTGTTCATAATCCTCGATAATCGGCGCTTTAAAAGATGCCAATTGTGCATCGGACAGCGGCGTATTTTGTGCGGTGAGTTGATCTTGCTTGAGTTGTGCCAGAACCCCTGCAGCTTGTTCACCTCCCATGACCGATATACGTGCATTAGGCCACATAAATAAAAATCTCGGGTCATAGGCACGACCACACATCCCATAATTACCAGCACCAAAACTGCCACCAATTAACACGGTGATTTTAGGTACTTTGGCACAAGCCACTGCCGTCACCATTTTCGCACCATGCTTGGCTATGCCTCCAGCTTCATATTGCTGACCAACCATGAAACCCGTAATGTTCTGTAAAAATATGAGTGGTATTTTGCGTTGTGCACACAATTCAATAAAGTGGGCGCCTTTGAGTGCTGATTCTGAAAATAAGATCCCATTATTCGCAACAATACCAACTTGAAAGCCATCGATACGAGCGAAACCGGTGACGAGTGTAGGACCAAATCGAGCTTTAAACTCAGCAAACTCGGAGCCATCAACCAAGCGCGCAATAACCTCGCGTACATCATAACTGTGCTTATTGTCAGCAGGGATCACACCATATATCTCTTTGGTTGAGTACAGGGGGGGGCGACTTGCATTACGGTCAATATAAGTGGGCAAAGGGCGCTGTAGGTTCGCTACGACATCACGTGCAATGTGTAATGCATGGTGATCGTTGTTGGCCAAATGATCCACGACACCTGACACTTTGGTGTGGACATCGCCACCTCCTAATGCTTCAGCTGATACGACCTCACCAGTAGCCGCTTTCACCAATGGTGGCCCGCCTAAAAAGATCGTACCTTGTTCCTTGACGATTATCGATTCATCAGCCATAGCCGGCACATAAGCACCGCCAGCTGTACAAGAGCCCATGACAACTGCAATCTGAGGGATATTTTGTGCAGATAGGTTCGCTTGGTTATAAAAAATACGCCCAAAATCATCCTTATCTGGAAATACTTCATCTTGTCGAGGTAAGTTGGCACCACCCGAATCCACTAAATAAATACATGGCAGGTGATTTTGTAAAGCGATCTCTTGGGCTCTAAGGTGTTTCTTTACGGTTAAAGGATAGTAGGTACCTCCTTTGACAGTCGCATCGTTAGCGACAATCATACACAGTGTCCGATTAACTTGACCGATGCCTGCGACCACACCAGCACAAGGTACTTCTTCATCATACACGTGCAATGCTGCAAGTTGACTGATTTCCAAAAACGCTGCTCCCGGATCAAGTAACTTTGTAATCCTATCTCTTACGAGCAATTTTCCACGAGCGATATGCTTTTCTCGTGCTGCACTATGCCCACCTTGAGTAACCTTGGCAACGACGTCTTTTAACTCACGAACACTGTCCGACATTGCGGTAAAGTTGGTTTTAAATGTCGCACTTTGCGTATTAATCTGACTGGTTATAATTGGCATTTAAGTTCCTTACTTGGACTCATTAAATAATTCACGACCAATCAGCATTCGACGGATCTCTGAAGTCCCTGCACCTATCTCGTATAACTTAGCATCACGTAGTAAACGTCCTGTTGGATACTCGTTAATGTAGCCATTCCCACCGAGCAGTTGAATGGCATCTAACGCCATTTTGGTAGCGAGTTCTGCTGAATATAAAATCGCTCCAGCAGCATCTTTCCGAGTTGTTTCTCCTCTGTCACAAGAGCGTGCTACCGCATAAATATATGCTCGTGCAGCATTCATTTGTGTATACATATCCGCAACTTTCCCTTGCACTAATTGGAACTCACCAATCGCTTTGCCAAACTGTTCGCGATCATGAATGTAAGGGACCACAACATCCATACAGGCTTGCATAATACCAAGTGGTCCACCTGATAAAACCAAACGTTCGTAATCTAAACCTGACATTAATACGGCGACACCACCGCCTTCTTTGCCCAAGATTTGGTTTTTATGGATGCGGCAATCAGCAAATACTAATTCACATGTATTGGAAGAACGCATGCCTAACTTGTCAAGTTTTTGTGCTTGGCTGAATCCTGGGGTATCTTGTTCTACAATAAAGGCCGTAATCCCTTTAGAGCCCGCATTCACATCTGTTTTTGCGTAAATCACAAAAGTATGCGCATCCGGACCATTCGTGATCCACATTTTGTTACCGTTGAGAATAAAATAGTCACCGTCTTTTTTGGCGCTCAGTTTCATACTTACGACATCCGATCCGGCATTCGGTTCGGACATAGCAAGGGCCCCAATGTGTTCACCAGAAACAAGTTTTGGGAGGTATTGTTCACGCTGAGCTGGGTTTCCGTTTTTAAAAATTTGATTAACACACAGGTTTGAGTGAGCACCATAACTCAGTCCTATTCCAGCTGAGGCACGTGAAATTTCTTCCATAGCAACGGTATGTGCAAGATATCCCATATTTGCCCCGCCATAATGTTCACTGACAGTAATCCCTAGTAAACCTAATTCTCCCATTTTTTGCCAAAGTGGGAGGGGAAATTGGTTATCAGTATCAGCCTGTGCGGCCAATGGTGCTATTTCTGCTTGAGCGAACTGATATACCGTATCTCTTAACATATCAATCTCTTCACCAAGACCAAAATTTAGGTTGGGATAGGGGGTATGCATAATCAATATCCTGTTAGTTAGTCTGTGCTTTTAAGGCATTTAATTCATCAAGTTCTTCTTGACAGCGTGCTTCCACATCGTCTAATTCATCCAATAACGATTGGATATCTTGTAACTGTTGATGTAAGACTTCTCTTTTTTGCTGGGTAAGTTCGAGCATCTTACTAAGTTGTTTAGTGGAATTGTGATCTTGGTCATACATGGCGAATAAGGTTTTAATTTCAGCCAAAGAAAAACCTAGACGTTTGCCCCTTAGTATTAATTTTAGGCGCACTCTATCTTTGGCATAATAAATACGTTGTTGGCCAGACCGCGCAGGGTGCAATAAACCTTGTTCTTCATAAAAGCGAATGGTGCGATGGGTCACTAAAAACTCTTTGGCTAAAGTACTAATACTAATGGTGGCATTTTTATCATCAATGTGAATAGCGCCATTGGATTGTATTGAATGTTGCATACGGGAACAGTCCTTATAATTTCATAACAAATAATTTACATCAGCTTTACGTTAACGTAAAGTAAAAATACGTAAACGTATAAATTCTGTCGATAGCAAATTTTTCCATTGGAGTGTCGCCATGCAACCTGACCGTAATTCAAAAGAAAATACACAAGTTAATCCGCAAGAAGATATTTTGATTGTGAGAGCCAAAAGGACACCTATAGGCTCATTTCTTGGAGACCTTGCATCGTTACCAGCTACTACATTGGGGGCTTATGCTGTCAAAGCGGTCACTTCAGGTATTGCTGCAAAAACGGTTGATGAAGTCATTATGGGCTGTGTACTATCAGCAGGACTGTCACAGGCACCAGCTAGACAAGTGGCGCTTGGCGCAAATCTGCCTTATGCGACGGGTGCACAAACCATAAATAAAGTATGTGGTTCAGGCTTAAAAGCCGTAATGACTGCATATGATACGATTAAAGCAGGTTCTGCCAAATGTATTGTCGCCGGTGGCATGGAATCTATGAGTCAAGCCCCATTTTTATTGCCCAAAGGTCGTACAGGGCAAAAATTAGGTCATATGGCCATGCTTGACCATATGCTGTGTGATGGATTAGAAAATGCTTATGATGGAAAGGCGATGGGGGTGTTTGCCCAACAATCTGCTGAGGCCCTCAAATTCAGTCGTACCGATATGGATGCATTTGCTCTTACCTCTCTAAACCGTGCTCAAACGGCACAAGCAAATGACTATTTTGCGAATGAAATAACTCCAATACCTGTATTAGTCAATGGTAAAGAGATGTTAATAACGGCAGATCAAAATCCCAAATACGCTAAACCAGAAAAAATACCACACCTAAAACCTGCATTTTCCAGTGATGGCACTATCACTGCGGCGAATGCATCTTCCATTTCGGATGGTGCTGCCGCTGTTTTAGTGATGTCAGAAAAAGCAGCAGCTGAACATGCAGTAACTGCCTTAGCTAAGATTGTCGGTCATGCAACTTATGGCTTGGCACCCGCTGAATTTACGATTGCTCCCATTGGTGCCATCGAAAAATTATTGCAGCAATTACAATGGTCAGTGGATGATGTGGATTTATGGGAAATCAATGAAGCTTTTGCCATGGTGACAATGGCAACGCAAAATGCGTTAAACATCCCTAGTGAAAAAGTGAATATATCGGGAGGCGCGTGTGCATTAGGGCATCCTATTGGGGCATCTGGCACGCGTATTTTGGTCACCTTGATACATAATTTACGCCGGACTAAAGCCCAGCGAGGGGTTGCCAGCTTGTGTATTGGAGGGGGAGAAGCTGTGGCCTTAGCAGTAGAAATCATTTAAGAGAACCCTAAGCCAGTCGATATAAATTGGCAATGAGATATTTTCAACGTAAGATAAGTCTTTCTTTAATCTCGTACAAATTTAAATGGAGCTAAATTTGTCTGATTCGACAACCATTGATAAACAAATAGCTTTGCTGGAACGGCGACTGGCGCGTGAAAAAAGCGCACGCTTACAAGCCGAAGAGTTGCTTGTCGAAAAATCACGTGAAATTTATCATTCCAATATAAAGCTTAAAGAAACCCTAGCCGAGTCAGAACGAAAACGTGATGAGTTAGCGTTTTTATTAAATTCGAGCTCTTCCATTTCCATCTCTGAAAACACCGAAAATTTGCTCTCGCACGTGACCGAACTCAGTGCAAATTTTCTTCATGCAGAGTTTGCGGTAGCATCCGTTCAACTCAATACAGCAATGCAATTTGATGTACACACTCCGGTATATAGCAGTCATAAAAAATGGCATTCGCAAAAACACATCATCCAAGCAATCAATACTGTCTTAGCCGAACATCATTTTAATAATGATTGGCAAGTAGTACCTTTTAATGTTGCTCAGTCAGGCTTGTTAGATGTGGAACTCGTGATCCGAAAAAAAGTGTTAGACAACGAAAGTTGCTTACTGTCTTGTTTTATTTTGAGCAATAAAAACTATTCGGACGATACATTTAATGCGTTGACTATCATTCAACGTCAGTTACGTACTTTATTGATAGCACGTAAGACGGGTCAGAATATGAATGCTGAGCAATTTGACGTTTCAGGCATCCAAGAACAATTAGACAAAGCGAAAAAAATGCTAATGCAATCTGAAAAAATGACGCTGTTAGGGCAACTTTCAGCGGGTATTGCACATGAAATTAATAATCCAGTAGGATTTGTTCGTTCCAATATGGAAGTACTCGCTGATTACATCCAAGATATCAATCATTTCATAGTGGCTCAGACTCAGATTGTTAAAAATCCAGATTTAATGCGTGAAATAGAGAATATTAAACAGCAATACGATATTGACTTCATTCTCGATGATATTTCTGACATTGTCTCTTCTAATTTGGATGGCGTAGATCGGATCTCGGAAATTGTCCAAGGTCTAAAAACATTTTCACACCAAGGAGATAAACAGTTCTCCAAAGTGGATCTAAGCGAAGTAATTGCAGGCGCATTACTGGTCGCCAAAAACGAATTGAAATATAAACATACGATAGTTAATGACACTGAAAATATGGACTTGCTCATCATGGGCAAATTAGGGCAGTTACAACAAGTCTTTATTAACTTATTTGTCAATGCTGCCCAAGCTATGCCAGATGGTGGTGAGATCCGTATAAAAGCCACGACCAAAGATGACTCAGTTTGTATTACAGTATCGGATACTGGGTGTGGTATGAGTGAATCCACCAAGCAGCAATTATTTACACCGTTTTACACGACCAAGCCAGTTGGTGAGGGGACTGGATTAGGTTTATCTATTTCTATTGGTATTATTGAAGCCCACTCAGGCAGTATAGATGTCCGTTCCGAGATAAATAAAGGGACTACGTTTACGCTATCCTTTCCCATCTACGTCAAATAAGTCATGTTAGGCAAACAAAGCACATTGCTCATGTAAAAAACGTGCTACTTCTTGAACGGTTGTATTGTCATTTTGCCATTGCGCAAGATGTGAATCCTGATAAGTATGATAACCCGATAGTAAACAATACCAGCTGATACTGGGGTAATATGCCGCCAAGCCCTGTTCTTGTAACAGTTGTTGTAGGTCACCATTACTCGCCCAGCACGCCATTATTTTATTTAATGATGGGGTAGGTTTCACGGTACTCCGACAATCCTCCCAATAACGTGAATCTGTTCGCTGGTTTAACACATAGTGACCCGTTATGTAATCTTTTACTCCCAAAAACCGTTGCTTTATCACCTCGTTAAATTGGTTTTGATGCCGCGTTGTAAAATTTCCCGCAGTAAAGGCCCCGATAAATTGGGTGACAGTCTCTTGTACTAGATGTAATGCTGTCGCTTCTAAAGGCTCAATAAAGCCTTGAGCTAAACCCACGCCAACACAATTACCAGACCAATGTTGGGCCACTTGACCAACCCGCATTTTAATGCGGCGAAAAGAGGCCGTATTAGGGTCTAGTCCCAAATGCTCACAAAATTCCGTTTCAGCCTCAGCAAAACTTTTGTAGTGACTGGAAAATACATAACCGTTACCAATTCGACTTTGTAAAGGGATCCGCCAAGCCCAGCCAGCTGATAACGCTGTGGCTTCGGTTTGTCCAAGCTCCTGGCCCTGACAAGGTGTTGGAGTTGCAATTGCACTATCGTTGTATAAGTGATCGGCAAATGATTCAAAAGGTACGTGCAAAGTTTTTTGTAATAAAATACTGTTAAACCCTGAACAGTCAAAAAACCAATCTGCTGTGATTGTGGTGTTATCGGTGGTGGTTAACGATAGAATATTGCCGTGTTCAGCCTGCGCAGATGCGATGGTGGCACTCATTGTTTCGATACCTTGGTCTTCACCATGGCGTTTGAGATATGCCCCGAGTTTATAAGAGTCAAAATGATAGCCGTAGCTAACAGCAGGAAGCGCAGTAGAAGGATTTTTGAGTTTTGGGGTTTTATTCGCTGTCGCAAGGTAGGTTGCTAAAAAATAACGATCAGGGTGTGGTGCAGCTGGTTGACCGGAACGCAAGTAATGTGTCGCACCTAAAAATGCTTTAGCGCTGTGCCCATCGGTACTAGCAGGAAAGGGATGAAAGTAAGTATTAGGGGCCTCTTTATGTTCTGTCCAAGCATTAAATCGGATCCCGTATTTGTACGTCGCATCACACTGAGGCATCCACTGTTGCTCGGTTATCCCTAAAAGATCAAAAAACACTTTTAATTGGGGAGTGGAACCTTCACCAACACCAATAATACCAATTTCTGGAGATTCAATAACAAGTACTTTAAAACCATGTTTAGCTAGTTGTAAATGGAGTAAGTTCGCTGTCATCCAACCCGCAGTGCCGCCGCCTAAAATGACAATAGTCTGTTGTTTGCTCATTTACGCTACCTAATGTGTTTGGCGTTATTAACCTGATAATACTGTGTTATTGGCATAGTTCCAACAAACTCACAGGGGTGAATACGTATGCATATATTTGTTCCGGTTACTAAACCTGTTTACTATATAAAAAAAACTATAAAGGAGGCATTAACCAATGTCTACACAAACATCTGCAAGCGATCCCATTGCGGTCAATAACTCAAAGGTTGTGGTACAACCGACTTTATCATTTTGGCAAGTGTGGAATGTGAGTTTTGGTTTTCTTGGCGTGCAGTTTGGCTTTGCCTTACAAAATGCAAATGTGAGTCGCATATTATCGGATTTAGGTGCAGATCTTCACTCTTTATCATTATTTTGGTTAGTCGCACCTATTATGGGGTTATTAGTACAACCGTTAGTAGGCTCAGCTTCAGATCGTACCTGGAACCGAATAGGTAGACGTAAACCGTTCATTTTGTTTGGTGCATTGGCTGCTGGAATCGGCATGTTACTTATGCCAAATGCTCCTTTGTTCGTGGCATTTATGGCACCAATGTTATTTGGTGCATTAATGCTTGCACTGATGGATGCCTCGTTTAATGTATGCTTTCAACCCTTCCGCTCACTGGTATCCGATATGGTACCACCCAAACAACGTAATATTGGCTACTCCATCCAGTCATTGTTGATCAACATTGGGGCTATAGTGGGCTCTATTTTACCATTTTTACTCACTAATATTATTGGTTTAGAGAATACAGCTAAACAAGGAGAGGTGGCTCCATCGGTCATTTGGGCTTTTTATATAGGAGCAACTGTTTTATTGGGTAGCGTACTGTGGACCGTATTCCGAACCAAAGAATATGCGCCAGATAAATACTATGCGTACAAGGGGATTGATGCACAAGCTGTAGCTGCTGAACAAGCCGAATCCAAAAAGCTTACCCAACGTTTGCAAGGGTTTTGGCAGTTAATGTTAACAATGCCAAAAACGATGAAACAACTCGCTGTCGTACAATTTTTTTCATGGTTTGCATTATTTATTATGTGGGTTTATACCATGCCGGCTATCACGCAAAATACATGGGGTTTGGATGCGCAGTGGTTTGATCCTGATTACCTGAATAGTTTAGCTGTCATTCCCCCTCATATTATTGAAGCAAAAGGTGCTGCAGGAGATTGGGTTGGGATCCTATTTGCTGCTTACTCTGTTTTTGCTGCATTATTTTCCATTGTATTAGCCAAAATTGCAGACAAATTAGGACGCAAATTAATATATGCATCAGCACTTTTACTCGGCGGTTTGTCATATGCGAGTTTTAGTTTATTCACTGACACCACGCCAACTTCGGTAAATCTGCTTATTACTGAAGTTGTTGTACCTGCAGGTGCAGTCGGTTTATTTATTCCAATGATTGGAGTGGGAGTCGCTTGGGCTGCAATTTTAGCTATGCCCTATGCTATGCTTGCAGGGTCATTACCAGCTGAAAAAACCGGTGTGTACATGGGGATCTTTAATTTTACGATCGCCGCTCCTCAGATTGTTTCAGGGCTATTTTCTGGCTGGATCTTGGCGAGTGTATTTGCTAATGAAGCGATCAATATTATTATCCTTGCCGGAGTAGCTATGATCTTTGGCGCCATTTCCGTCTATTTTGTTGATGATAAAAATACTCAATAATCGTAGATTTAACTTTTAATTTAAAGGACGACTAAATGCCACAATTCAACCCAAAAAATATATTCAAGCCATCTAAAGCGGCATTTTCTCTAAAATTTGCTATGAGCATTGGATTATTACAACTTACTGGTTGCGCTGCGACAACAGCCACTGGTGAGCAACCCGATGTTTATGCTCCTGAATATTTTTATGGTACCAAGGAAGCATTTGCCAAAGAAGCGATTTATTTCATCATGACAGACCGGTTTGTTGATGGTGATCCCAGTAATAATTACCCTGATCAAGGGGGGGATTATCCAACATTTAATATTCGCCTAGAAGGCCCCGACGGCAAACATGCTAATGTCGGTTATATGGGAGGTGATTTCCAGGGTATTATCAACAATATAGATTACCTCAAAGAATTGGGTATGACATCAGTATGGCTTACTCCCGTGGTCGATAATCCTGACCAAGCTTTTGCTGGAGGCGAAGAAATTTATTACGGGGGAGCTTTTAAGGACGGCAATAAAACCGGGTATCACGGTTATTGGGCGAGTAACTTTTACAAAGAAGATGAGCATTTAGTATCTAACAACTTAAATTATAAAAATTTGACAGCTAGCCTTTCTGATAATGGCATCAAAGTGATTTTAGATGTTGTGGCTAATCATGGCTCGCCATCATTCTCTATGCCCATTGACCAACCTAAATTTGGTGAAATATACGATGCCCAAGGTAATCTCGTTGCTGATCACCAAAATTTAGCGCCAGAGGCACTTGATCCTAATAACTCGTTGCATGACTTTTTTCGAAAAACTCCGGATATTATGCAACTGTCGAACCTAGATGACACTGCTCCAGAGGTGATTGATTATTTAGTTGATTCTTATCTACATTGGATAGAGCAGGGCGCAGCTGCTTTTCGTATCGACACGATAAAGCACGTTCCGCACCGTTTTTGGAAAATCATGGCGGATAGGATCCGAGCTGAGCATCCAGATTTTTTTATGTTTGCTGAAAGCTACGATTACAATGCCAATTTTATAGCGCAACATACACTCCCCAAAAATGGTCAGATTTCTGTTCTCGATTTTCCTGGACAAAAAGCCCTTACAACTGTGTTTGAAAACCCAGAAAGTGACTTTGCAGAATTAGCGGATTATCTCCATTTGACCCACGGTCCATACCATAATGTATATGATTTAACGACTTTTTATGATAATCATGATATGCGTCGTATGAATGCTAATGATGCCGGTTTTATCAATGCACACAACTGGTTATTTACTACCAGAGGTATTCCAGTGATTTATCAAGGTTCAGAATTTGCTTATATGAAAGGCACTGCTGAGCACGAGGGAAATCGTAACTATATCGGCCAAGAACGTCTTGACCAAGGGCGTGAACATATTATTTTTAAGCATTTAGCGCAGATTGCTCAAGTGAGAAAAGTCACTCCAGCATTGCAATCGGGTTTACAAGTGAATCAGAAGCTAGCAGGGGACCAAGCGGTATTTTTCCGAGTGTTACAAACTGCACAAACGCAACAAATTGCCTTGGTTTTATTAAACAAAGCGGATGTGCCACATGATTTCTCAATTGCGGAGATGTTACAACCTGGTCTATGGCAGGAGCAACTTTCCGGCACAACTAAAAGCATTGCAGACACTTTAGATACAACTGTCTCTGCCAATGGTGTACAAGTTTGGGTATTAAATGAAGTAGTAGCCAATCCAGCATTGTTAGATGCACTTCGTCACGCTATGGCATATAAATAAAACCGGTTAAAAGTAGTTAAATACGCAGCTGTTTAACTACTTTTTCGAATGACTAATTCTGTGGGTAAAAGCATATCTGAGGCGGTTTCCCCTTCAATAAGTCGCAATAATTTATCGACTAACACTTTTCCTGCTTTTTGAGTATCTTGTTTGACTGTCGTTAATGGCGGATTCGTGAATTCACTGACCGGGATATTATCAAAACCCACAACTGCAATATCATTTGGGCAGATAAGCCCCTTGGCTTGCATTGCTCGTTGTACTCCGATGGCAATCAAATCACTGGCACATACAATAGCATCGGGAAGTGTACCTTCTTCAAGCAGCATTTCTGTAGCTTCTTCACCCGCCTCTAAGGTAAAAATTGCGTCGAATTGGCCGATAAATTGATCGATAAGATTATGCTGAATAAGAGCATTTTCCATACCTTGAAAACGAGCCATGAACTCAGGAGCACCAGAATCAGCAACACCGATAAACGCAAAACGTTTGCGGCCACGTTTGATCAAATGTTCGGTTACCAGATAACCACCTTGGTAATTGTGGCAGCCTACCGAGATCCCCGGGTGATTTGGATCATGTGCGCCCCAACGCACAAAATGTGTTTCTTGTTTTTCGAGTTGTTCAAGTTTTGACTGATAGTCTAAATAATCACCGTAGCCCAATAAAATAATACCATCAGCCTTGTTTGAATCTTCGTATTCAGCATGCCAGTCATCTTGTAAGTTTTGAAACGATACCAATAGGTCGTAACCTGCAGTGGAACAAGCTTTTGTGATTGAACCCAGCATAGAAATAAAAAATGGATTAATTTGAGAATCATCTGAAGAAGGATCTTCAAACAACAGCAATGCAATGGTTTTGGAGCGCTGAGTTCTTAAACTACTGGCGTTTTTATCAACTTTATAATTTAACTCGTTGGCAATCCGTTGGACCTTTTCACGTGTTTCCGCGTTTACCAATGGGGAATTGCTTAATGCGCGGGATACCGTTGACTGAGAAACCCCTGCCATGTGAGCTATATCAAAAGAGGTGGGTTTACTTTTCATTAGCACAGCCTATCTAATTATTATGCGTTGACTATACAAGGTTTATGCATAAACACAATAAATTATGCAAAGCGTGTAAGTACTATATACCACAGAAGATATAGTGGTATAATTAAACAAACAAAATTGCCTAAAAAAACAAGGAATTCTATATGAGTGATGATTTAGCACCGCGCCCAAGTAACTTTATCCGTCAAATTATTGATAAAGATCTGGCTCAAGGTGTTCATCAATCAGTCCAAACGCGTTTCCCACCAGAACCTAATGGATATCTGCATATTGGTCATGCAAAATCGATATGTCTAAATTTTGGTATTGCTAAGGATTATTCTGGCCAATGTAACCTGCGTTTTGATGATACGAATCCAGAAAAAGAAGATATTGATTACGTAAATTCTATTATGGAAGATGTGTCATGGTTAGGATTTTCTTGGGATGGTGATGTTCGTTATTCATCTAATTATTTTGACGCATTATATGATTTTGCCCATGAATTAATCAGTAAAGGCTTGGCTTATGTGGATTTTTCTAGTCAAGAAACTATGCGTGAATTGCGCGGAACTTTGACGCAACCTGGTCAAAACTCACCTTATCGCGATACCAGTATTGCTGAAAATACCGAGTTATTTAACAAAATGAAAGCAGGTGAGTTTGACGAAGGTGAATGTTGTTTGCGTGCCAAAATTGATATGGCATCCCCTTTCATGTGTATGCGAGATCCCGTTTTATATCGCGTAAAATTTGCCCATCATCACCAAACAGGTGACGCATGGTGTATTTATCCAATGTACGATTTTACGCACTGTATTTCTGATGCTTTAGAAGGGATTACACATTCTTTGTGTACGCTTGAGTTTCAGGATAATCGTCGTTTATACGACTGGGTGATTGAGAATATCAGCATTGAAACTACTCCTAGGCAATATGAATTTTCACGTTTAAACCTAGAATATACGGTGTTATCGAAGCGTAAATTGATTGATTTAGTGGAACAAAAACATGTTGCGGGTTGGGATGACCCGCGTATGCCAACGATTGCTGGATTGCGCCGCCGCGGTTACACACCTGCAGCGATTCGCGAGTTTTGTCTGCGCATCGGTGTCACTAAAATGGATAATTTGGTAGAAATGGGGATGCTAGAGGCGTGTATTCGTGATGATCTAAATGTCAACGCGCCACGAGCTATGGCGGTATTAGATCCGATAAAGTTAGTGATCGAAAATTTCCCTGAGGGTGAAACACAAATATTACAAGCTCCGAATCATCCTTCAGATGAAAGTATGGGAACACGTGAGATCCCATTTACTCGTGAAATATATATCGAAGCAGAAGATTTTCGTGAAAGCGCGAATAAAAAGTTTAAACGTTTAGTGATAGATAAAGAAGTCCGTTTACGTAATGCTTTTTACGTCAAAGCGAATTCAGTAGATAAAGATGCTGATGGTAATATCACGACGGTTTATTGTACTTACGATCCAGATACCTTGGGGCAAGATCCTGCGGATGGTCGCAAGGCCAAAGGCGTTATTCACTGGGTCAGTGCTGAACATGCAGTACCAGCTCAAATTTGTTTATATGATCGTTTATTCACAGTACCTAATCCTGCTGCTCAAGATGATTATCTTAGTACGCTAAACCCAGAATCCTGTGTAGTTAAAAAGGGGGTGGTTGAACCATCTTTGGGCGATGCACAAGTCGGTGTCGGTATACAGTTTGAAAGAACAGGATATTTTACACGCGATAAAGATACCTCAGTACTGAGATTTAATCGTACTGTTGGGTTACGCGATACTTGGGAAAACAAGGCCTAGATAGTTCGAAATTATTTAGACCTAGATAACGGGTACTCAGCATGGAAGTTCGCTTGGCAATGAGCGTTCTTCCATTTTTTTAAGCGGTTACGGTTTTTGCTAAGGCCTTTTACTTAGACTGACAATCAATGCTTTGTCCATTCACTGTTTTGGATGCATCGGCCATTAAGTAAATATAATATGGCATGATCTCAATCGCTGGTGTGACATTTGCCGATTTTTCGGCAGGAAATGCTTTGGCTCGCATATCGGTCTGAGTCGCCCCAGGGTTGATGCAATTAACCCGTATCGTACTATTTTTATACTCATCAGCCAGAACCTGCATCATACCTTCTGTAGCAAATTTAGAAATACTATACGTTCCCCAATACGCTCTACCAGTTCTACCCACACTAGATGTTGTAAAAATCAAGGACGCAGAGGGCGCCTTTTGTAACACAGGTAATAAAGCTTGAGTCATATGGAATTGACTATTTAGATTCACTTGCATGACTTCATTAAACTCATCTACTTCTATTTGTGTAAAAGGGCATAAGTTACCTAAAACACCTGCGTTGAACAGTACGCCGTCAAGCTGACCATATTGGTCAATTAACATTGCCGCCATATCTTGATAATTTTTAGGGGTAGCACCTTGCATATCCAATGGAATAATCCCTGGTTCCAGTCCCCCTTGGGCAACAATTTCATCGTAGGTTTCTTCCAAATATTGCACCGTTTTACCCAGAAGAATTAATTCTGCGCCTTGGGCAGCGTAAGAAAGAGCGGCTTGCTTACCAATACCACGACCGGCACCTGTAATCAGTATTTTTTTGCCTGTCAAACATAGAGAAGATAAAGTAGGGAGTTCTAAAGCCACAATTGTTCCGTTGAAATTAAATATACAATGTGCACATTATAAAAATGAAACGCGTTAACGACTAGCTTTATTTTGGAAAATCAAGTCTTTGTCAGTGAATCAGTAAAAAGATGTTACATATCGTTAACAAACCTTTGCAAATTTACTTTAAAGGCAATAGACTTGAGCTAAGGCTAACTGGTCTAAACACTTTTGCGTAATTGCAAGTGTGCCAAAAAATAACAACAAAACGACTCTTAGGGAGATACAATGAAAAAACTGTTTATCAGTTCCAGTATTGCGACAGCTCTTGCACTTGCTGGTTGCGGCGGTGGTGAAACAATTTCAGATTTACAAGCTGAGACACCACAAGTATCGCCAGCATCCAGAGTTCTTTTCGACCCTGCTAATGGGAATCTAAATATTCCTAATGATTTATTAATGTTACCGGGCGATGACGGTTTTTTTGATTATACATTGAACATACCCGTTGCTGATCCAAGTGACTTTTCGGATCCGCAAAATGCATTAAATGTCTTAGACGGTTGGTCAACCAATCAACCATTCGTGATTGAGGTTATTACTCCACCTGGAGTTGGATTAGATGCAGCGACATTATCTTCAGGTGTGCATTTATTTGAAGCCACTTTGGGCTTAGATCAGTCTGATCCAGTCTGTGCAGCTATTCCAATACCTTCTGCTGGTTGTAAAATTGGTGACAAATTACAATTCGGTGTGGATTATGTAGTCCAGTTATTAGACTCTGACACTATATCCTTTATTCCGTTGCGTCCACTTAAACCAGCGCAAGGTCATATGTTAGTCATTACAGAAGACTTGATGGATACTGCTGGTAATCCCGTACAAGGTTCTACTACATGGAATCTAGTACGCCAAAATATCGCAACGGCTCCATTAGCATCTGAGTCACAATTAAGTCTCCAAGGCCTAGTTAATACCTATATTGATTCACTTGCTACCGCAGGTCTTGCACGTGATGAGATTTCTTATGCGGCAGCCTTTACTACGCAATCTACGTCAAACGTCTTAGATACGATTAAGAAAGTGATGGTTGGTGAGTTTGCTGCGCGTGCTGCAGCTGGCGACCCTACTGCAGGAACGGCACTTCCTGCGATTGTAGCTACCGATGTGCCAGTTGCACCTAATGCAATGGAAGCCCTCGGTTTAGTGAGTGATGAAGCCGTAGCGGGTGCTGTAGCACAGGGTATAGCAGGTTTACCTGAGGCAGTTGCTCCATTGGTGCCATTTATTCAAGCCACTGATTTCAGTGCGATGAAAACGTGTGCTGGATTATTAACTTCTGCCGCAGGTGGCTTTGGCAGCCAAGTGCCTGAAATTAATGAATTTGCAGCTGGTCTTGCGACAGGTATTCTAGGGCAGGGAGCCGGTCCTTTCTGCGCAGCTAAACGCGCCCAAGCCTCGATTAGTTTACCGCATTATTTAGCTATACCTCGTGCGAATAATCCGTTGGCGCCTGTGACAGAATTTATGACAGCTGCTTGTGATAGTGGCATTGTCTTAGCAGGGTTTGCAGGTCTTCCTGCAGAAGTTCAAGCTACTTACTCACCAGGTCCCAATGATGCTTCTTGTCAGGCGGTTGGTTTACGCGACCTAAGAAACGATGCAGGCACGCTAGATCGTGACCGTAACTTGACTAAGTTTAGTCCTGTACCACAGCCTAAAGGTGGTGATAACGGTAATATGACATTAGATGTCCAAATCACTGTCCCAGATCCTGTAGCCGCAGGTGCACTTGGTTTTACTATTGCTGAACCAGATGCAGGTTGGCCGGTAGCAATTCTTTATCATGGTATTACCCGTCAAAAAGAAGATATGTTAGCAATTACTGGTACTTTATCACTTGCCGGTATTGCAACAATTGCTATTGACCATCCATTACACGGTTCTCGTGGTTACGATTTAGATGGCGATAATGTCGATGATCTTAATGCAACGACAGTTTCTGCAACGCATTATATGAATTTACAAACATTGCCAACGGCCAAAGCTAACCTTACTCAGTCGGTTTCTGACTTGTTAGGTTTACGTCTTGGCTTGAACGCTGTGGTAGATACAACTGCCTCTAGTATGGTGAATTTAGATGCCACCAACGTTTCTATTATGGGCGTATCCTTAGGTGGTATTACGGGTGGTAATTTTGCCGCTGTTGCCAATACGTCAATGGGTGGTGATTTAGCTGCACTTGATGGTATGTTTGCAGTCAATGCTGCAGCTTTAGAATCACCAGGAGCTGGAACAGCAGCATTTTTGTTAGAGTCAGCTAGCTTTGGTCCTTTAATTAAGTCTTTATTACTGGAACAGGCTAGCCCAGAGTTTGCGAATTTAGTGGCTACGACATATCCAGATGGTGCGACTGAAGATCAGAAAAGTGCCTTGGTTGCTCCTTTCTTTGCTCAATTATCTGATGCTCAGGTAGCTGCGATTAATGGTGTTTTCAGTCAGTTTTCTTTTGCTGCTCAGACCTCGTTAGACGCTGCGGATCCAATCAGTTATGTAGCTACCTTAGGTGCCAATACACCGACACTAGTGCAAACTGTAGTAGGTAATGGTGCTGAGAACTTACCAGATCAGGTTATTCCAGTGTCAACAGCGTTCCCATTAGCTGGTCAGGATGCATATGTAGAACAAGCTGGATTAGTGCAAGCTTCTTCTACCATTGCTCCACAAGCAGATGCAATTAAAGCATACGTATTATTTAATGAAGGTGCTCATGGTTCTTCATTAAGCCCAGCCTCTAGTGCTGCAACGACAGCTGAGATGCAGATGCAAATTGCTGCATTTTTAGCATCCAAAGGTAGAACATTACCCATCACAAATACGAGTATTATTGTGAACTAAACGCCAAAGTTTTCATAGCTTAGCGGTAAAGCCCCTAAGTAAAGTGCCCCTAATCATTGGACACTTTATTTAGGGGCTTTTTTTTGGTTTGTGTTTAATTATGCCTTTACACATCATATTGGTGTATAAATGTAAATTATTTGTAAATTACTTTTGCGTAAGCTATGTTTGAGAAGAATCAAATGGAGTGAGATATGAATAAAAACAATTCAGTTACCCTACAGACAAAACCAGTTTTAAAACCCACCTTAATTGCCCTTGCCTGCGCTACTTCTATATTTTTAGGGGGTTGTAATGGAGACCCTGTTGCAGCTTTACCTCCTACAACAGTCCCACCAGAAATGCCAGTAGTGCCGAGTGACCCTTTACCCGCTTTTGATAACGATGGCGCTTTGCAGGCCAATATCCGCTGGACGACCTATGGTGTACCGCATATTACAGCTGATAATGTGGAGAGCATGGCCTTTGGTGTTGGTTATGCTTTTGCTAATGACAATATTTGTGTATTAGCCGATCAGATCATAAAGTTTAATTCCGAACGCGCTAAATATTATGGACCAGATGAGGTGCCAGGTAGCGGAGATTCCGCTCATATCATTAATGATTTTGGCTATTTGACAGTCGGTATCAAAGAGTATGCTATGTCAGGTATGGCCTCTTTATCTGCAAATACACGTGCCATGTTATCTGGCTATACGCAAGGGTATAATAAATATCTAAATGATACCGGAGTCGCCAATATAGACCCGAGTTGTGCCAATCAACCTTGGGTACAAGCAATTACGGAACAAGATTTGTTAACTTATGCACTAGGCATTGCTCTTTTGCCAGGGGCTGCTAATTTTTTACCTGCTATGTTTGCTGCCGCGCCTCCAGGAGAGTCATTTTTACCTTATCCAGTGGCAATGGCTAAAACAAATAATTCAGAAAAAGTACTCAGACCGAACACACAGATTCCATTTACCATTAACCCAGAGATTACTGTACCAAAAATGAATGCTAAAGATTTGGGTTCAAATGGATGGGGGCTAGGTTCTGATATGACTGAAAATGGTATGGGGATGGTGTTAGCTAACCCTCATTTTCCACACACTGGAAATTTACGTTTTTGGCAATTTCATACGACGATCCCTGGTTATCTGAACGTTATGGGCGGGTCATTAATGGGGGTTCCTGGTGCGGTTAATATTGGTTTTAATGAGAACGTAGCATGGACTCATACATTTAGCACGGCAGAACATTTTGTTTTGTATCAGTTAAGTATTGATCCTAATGATCAAACTGCAAAAAGTCATTTGGTGGATGGTCAAAAACGGACCATTTTTGCCAAAGAGCTAGCCATTGATGTAGCGACAGGGCCCAGCACTTCAATGCGCTTGGGTAAAACAGCGTATTACACCAATTATGGTCCTATGGTGACCATCCCCGGGAACTTTGATTGGAATGAGACCAATGCGTTTGCTATTAAAGATGCAAATTTACCAAACTTTGACATTGTTGATCATTGGTTTGCTATGAACCTCTCCAGTAACATGGAAGAGTTTAAGCAAGCGTTTAAAGATTATGACGGCGTTATCTTTAATAACACTATGGCAGCATCAAAAAATGGCGAAGTGTTTTATATCGATGACTCTACTGTACCAGGTTTAACGAATACAGCGATTAATCAACTCACCACTAATCCACTTCTCGTTGCTACTCGCGCTGCTGCTGGGTTTACTGTTTTACCAGGATTTATTTCTCAAATGGATTTTGTTGGACCTGTACCTTATGCTGAAGCGCCAAAATATGAAGGTACTGACTATGTTCAGAACTCAAATGACAGCTTTTGGTTAACTAACTTAGACAATCCAATCACAGGCGTCTCTCCACTATTTGGGAGAGTGGATAATGAACAGTCACTGCGGTCACGTATGGCTCATTCTTTACTCGCAACAGCTGCTGGTGCTGATGGTCTATTTAATCCTCAAGAAGTCGAAGAAGCATTGCTTGGTAATCAAAGTTATCTAGCCGATAGTGTCTTAGATGATTTAGTTGCCGCATGTAGTGCTAGAGAGTCTACACCTGTCGTTGTAAATGGGACCAGTGTTGATATTTCTGCAGGCTGTGCAGCGTTAGCGTTGTGGGACGGTCGCATGAATACCGATAGTACTGCTGCCCATTTGTTCAGAGAGTTTGCGTTTGCATTTCGTCTTGCGCCGCAATGGGTGAATCCTTTTGACGCTACGGATCCTGCTAATACACCTAATACACTAGACGTTAATGAGACAACTATGCAACAGTTGGCACAAGCTATATTGAATGTTCAAACAGCGGGAATTGCTTTAGATGCTACCCTAGGAGAGGTGCAGTTTGTCGAACGTAGTACGTCTGCTGGTCTGCCAACAGGTACGAAACTCCCATGGGGTGGAGCGCACAATGTCGAAGGTGGATTTAATGTTTTCGATACAGATATTGGTAACAATGGTACTTTATTGCCTCGTCATGAATACGCGACACTACCTAATACGCGCTTATCTGCTGAGGGAGAAGGGTATCATATTACTTACGGCAGCAGTTGGATGACAGTTGTTAACTTTACAGAAAATGGTCCACAAGCACGAGGTTTACTGAGTTATTCACAGTCGCATGATGTGAACTCTCAACACTATTTGGATCAAACCTTATTATATTCTGCTCAACCAACATTACGTCCAATGTTTTTCGCAGAAGCTGATATTGCAGCCAATGTTGTCATGGAAATGGATATTTCTACCTCTGCCACGGCACAATAACGAGCTTAGCCGTAAAGTAATTTACGTTACGTTACAAACTTTGTATGTAAACCCGTTTAAAATATTTTTTAAACGGGTTTTTTCGTTTAGACTATTAACGTAAATCTAGGTATATGGAGTATAGATTGGAATTTTTTTACGAATACGGCTTATTTTTGGCTAAAGCATTAACTGTTGTTATTGCATTAATAATTACATTAGTTGCTATGATCTCAATAGCCATGAAACAATCAGGGAATACCACTGAAAAAGGACAGTTAGAGTTTGTTTCACTCAGTGATAGTTATGCTGAACTGAAGCAATATGGCAAAAGAAGCTTATTATCAGATACCGAGCTCAAAGCGTTTGATAAGCAAGAAAAAGCGCGTGTAAAAGCGGAGAAAAAAGCGGCCAAAAAAGCTTCAAAAAAAGGTGAAGTTGGTCAAGATAAATCGCCAGAATCATCATTTAACAGTGTGTCTTCGGCAGAATCTTCTTCGGCAAAAAAATCAGAAGCATGCAGTGAAATAGCAGGAAACCAGCTGCAAGGAGTTAATGCTAATATCGGTACCAATAGACATTCATCACACAATGTTTTCGTAATTGATTTTACTGGTTCTATGCAAGCAGATGAAGTGGAAGCTTTGCGCAGGGAAGTGACAGCTATTTTATCTGTTGCAACTACCGAAGACGAAGTGGTAGTTCGTCTGGAAAGTGGTGGTGGTGTAGTTCACGGGTATGGACTAGCAGCTGCACAACTACAACGTATCAAAGATGCTAAAATAAAATTGACTGTGACGATTGATAAAGTAGCAGCCAGTGGTGGATATATGATGGCCTGTGTTGCTGATGACGTTATTTGTGCCAATTTTGCCATCATTGGCTCAATAGGTGTTGTCGCGCAAGTTCCAAATATTCATAAGTTGTTAAAGAAAAATGATGTGGATATAGAAATGCATACTGCTGGGGAATACAAGCGCACGTTAACGATGTTAGGTGAAAATACTGATGAAGGGCGTGCTAAATTTAAAGCCGAACTCGAAGCGGTACATGTTATGTTTAAAGATTTTGTTGTGCAAAATAGACCTGATTTAAATATTAATGAAGTCGCTACCGGTGAATACTGGTATGGACTAGAAGCGTTAAAAAAAGGTTTAGTTGATAAGTTATCTACTTCTGATGATGTTCTATTAGAATTGAATCAAACTCATAAGGTTTATCGAGTGAAATATGTCGAAAAGAAAAACCTGGCTGAAAAATTAGGTTTTGCGGCAGAAGGTGCTGTTTTACGTATCTTTCATAAGATTATGTCTAGTTCAACTAAACCTAACTATTAAGCAAAGTAACGCCGGCCTGAAATAAGGACATAGCAGAATTCAGGCCATTGCCTACGCACATTCAACATGTAAACAATGTATATGAACTTTATGCTGCAAACAAACATTGTGAATGTAGTTCTTATCAAACCGTCCAATCAACACACTATTTCTGACTTTGTTGAATGTGATGTATTTATTAAGAACGTTTAACGAGGGGGACGGTTACCCGGTGTTGCATTCAAAACATTTTCTTGCCACCAATCTTTCACTGAAAACCCTGAAGTTTTGGCCGCTTTTGGAGATTTTTTCGCACTCTTCTTAGTTGTTGCTGGCTTTTTAACCGGTGCTTTTTCCACCTTAGGCGCAGTGCTTTTAGTATCCGATAACTCTGAAGTCATTTCTGCTAATGTGACTAAACGAACATTTTTACCACCATCAACACTGTACCAGCCACCTTTTGCTTCGATAGTGGGGGCCTTTCCATTAGCTGAAGTATATGCTTGGGTAAACTGCTCAATTACTTGGTCTTTGTCTAATTTACTCATAAGAATGATGAAACCTTCAATAAATGTTAATTTATATGAGTTTTATAACCCTTTTTGTTAAAATTGTCTAATTCGGTCATTTAGAGTAATTAATGTATGCAACGTGATGATTTAATAAGCGCCCTAGACTCGCACCTTTCATGCGGTTTGATAAAGGATTACTGCCCCAACGGATTACAAATTGAAGGTACCATTGATGTACAAAAAATAACCACTGGGGTGACTGCATCACAAGCATTAATTGATGCTGCAATAGCGAATAAATCTGATATGTTATTAGTGCATCATGGCTATTTTTGGAAGGGTGAATCTGCTGTCATTACAGGGATGAAACAACGTCGAATAAAATCTTTACTCGATAACAATATTAATTTAGTGGCTTATCATTTACCTTTAGATATCCACTCTGAACTTGGTAATAATGCTCAATTAGCGGGTCTTCTCGGGCTTGAAAACGTACAAGATTTACCAGTTTCTCCGCAAGGTATTGTTAAAATGGGAGAATTGGCTAAGCCACTCTCTTTACAAGATTTTACTGAACATGTAGAAGCATGTTTGGCTCGGCCACCCTTATCTGAAGGTCATACCAATCGCTTAATCCAGAAAGTCGCTTTATGTACTGGCGGAGGTCAAAATTATATAGAGCAAGCGGCACAAGCTGGAGCTGATCTATTCCTGACCGGCGAAGTGTCAGAGCAGACCATTCATTTTGCTAGAGAAAATGATATTGCGTTTATTGCCGCTGGTCATCACGCAACTGAAAGATATGGTGTCAAAGCATTGGGTGAATATATTGCCCGTGAATTTTCACTTTCGGTGGAGTTTATTGACATAGATAATCCTGCCTAATGACACATGATCGCAACTTTGATGGCCTCAGTGATAAATTCGCCAAAAATATTTATGGGACGACAAAAGGCCGTTTGCGCCATGAATTACTTATTTATCATTTACAAAGCAACGGTATCCTATCGGATTTAGGTAACAAAGCTGTGATAGATGTTGGGTGTGGGTTAGGCCATATGTGTCACTCTTTGGCGCAGTTCGGGGCAAGCCCACTTGGTATAGATATTTCAGAGGAAAGTATCCAGCAAAACTTACAAAATCCGCTGTTGCAAGATTGTGACTTTAAGGTAGCAAGTTTTCACGACATCTCAGATAGGTTTGATTTGGTGGTCTGTCACGCCATGTTGGAATGGGTCAAAGACCCTTTAGCAGCACTAGAAAAAATGACACAGCTCTGTGTAAAACGAGGAGTGCTCTCGCTTTCTTTTTTTTCAGAAGAAGCGCATCGTTATACCAATATGGTGTACGGTAATTTTGATTATGTCGCAAGGGGCTTGCAAACTAAAAGTAAGGTCAAATTAAATCCACAAGCGCCTGTCAGTTACCAACGTGTTTTGCATTGGCTTAACGCTCAAGATGAACTTGAGGTAGTGCAGACTGCAGGCATTCGTTGTGTACATGATAATATGCGGCATGTAGAACAACAGGAACAAAAATATGCTGAACTATTAGCCGCAGAAAAGCAGTACGGTGTACTAGAGCCCTATAAGTTTATGGGCAGGTATTTCCATATCATTGTGCGCAAGATTACTTAGTCAGCTAATAGTTTTTCGATGTCTTTACGGATCTGTTCAGGTTTGGTTGTTGGCGCATAGCGTTTGACAACTTCTCCCGACTTGTTGACTAAAAACTTTGTAAAGTTCCATTTGATCCCTTCAGAACCAAAAATCCCTTTAGCTGAGGACTTCATGAACTTATATAAAGGAGCTGCACCATCGCCATTTACTTCTATCTTGCTAAATAATGGAAAACTGACACTAAATCTCGTTGTACAAAACTCTACAATTTCTGCATCGTTGCCGGGTTCCTGTTTACCAAATTGATCACATGGAAACGCTAATACTGAGAAGCCTTGTTCCGCATATTCATCTTGTAATGCTTGTAAGCCATCATATTGAGGAGTGAACCCACATTTGCTAGCAGTATTAACAATTAATAACACTTTGTCTTTAAATTGTGCAAAATCATGCTCTTCACCAGAGGCGAGTGGCATTGTGAAATCGTAAATTGTAGCCATCTTTTTTCTGCCTTATGTTTTTCATTATTATTACTGTTATTATTACTTTAATATGGGTTTTAAAGTTTAAATAAAGGGCATGATGAGTATAAATATTACATTTTTAGGCTTAGGGGTTATGGGATATCCCATGGCAGGGCATTTAGTCAAAGCAGGGCATAATGTCACTGTTTATAATCGTACTGCGGCAAAAGCCGATGCTTGGGTTGCACAATTCGGTGGTAGCTCTGCTGAAACACCTAAAACGGCTGTTGCGGATGCCGATATTATATGCATGTGCTTGGGTAATGATGACGATGTTCGTAGTGTTGTATATGGCGCTAATGGAATATTAGCTGGGGCATCTGAGTCCGCTTTAGTCATTGATCATACAACCGCTTCTGAAGAATTGGCTAAAGAGCTTGGGTTAGCGTTCTCTAAACAATCTGTTGGATTTATTGATGCGCCTGTTTCGGGTGGTCAAGCAGGTGCCCAGAACGGTATGTTGACTGTTATGTGTGGTGGACAACCCAGCGATTTTGCTAAAGCCGAGCCAGCGCTAAGTGCGTACGCAAAACAATTTCAATTGATCGGTGCCGTTGGTGCTGGGCAATTGGCCAAAATGATGAATCAAATTTGTATTGCTGGCATCGTACAAGGACTTGCAGAAGCGTTACACTTTGGTGAAAAAGCAGGATTAGATCGCAATAAAGTAGTCGATGTTATTAGTCAAGGAGCTGCCCAATCTTGGCAAATGGACAATCGTGCCAAGACCATGATTGACGGGCAATACGATTTCGGTTTCGCGGTGGATTGGATGCGCAAAGATTTAGGTATTGCACTAGATGCGGCTCGAACCAATGGGGCTACATTGGCATTGACCGCACTCGTTGATCAGTATTACGCAGACATACAGAAAATGTCAGGTGGTAGACAGGATACTTCCAGCCTTCTGCGACGTTTACGCTAATTTAAGTATTCGTAATCCAAACTGTTTGATAAGGCATTAGCTGAATATTCACTTTATCTTCATCTAATGTCTCAGCAGACAATAAATCGTACCATTTTTGCGTATTGACCAAATTGATATCCTGCACGTTAACACTTTGCTTCTGGTTAGTAATGTTACTGATACAAAAGATACTTTGTTGCCGATCAATACTTTGTCGCCAAAAACCAAAAATATGCTTGCCAAGTTGCAAAGTAAATTGTGTCGCATTGGGGTGAAATGCTCGTTGTTTACTGCGTAGACGCAATAACTTATCTATTTGGGTATACACTAAATGATGGGGTGAACTTGGGTTTGACAATTCTGTGGTTAACTTCGAAAAATCCCATTGATGGCGATTAATACAACGGTTTTGCCCTGAATTCTCCGCTCTAGCCAAATCATTTGGTGTGCCTATTAAACTATGAATATACAACCCAGGGATACCTTCTAAACCAAACATAATGGTATGAGCACAGATAAATCGGGCAATTTGCCAGTCATCGGTTCCGGCATGTGTTGTGCCACAGGCAGAAAATAAAGCAATATTTATTTCATAAGCACTTTGGGAACCATCAGGTAATGTTCGCCAGTTGATACGAGCATCTTGAGATTGACAAGATGTAATCAAAGCATCTTTTTGGGCTGAGCTTAATAAATTCTCAACGGGGCGCAATCCAATACCATCATGGGATGCAATAAAATTAAAATAGGTCGTACCGTTTTGTGCAGGTGGCATGGCCATTTGCCAACGCGTGATTGCAGAACTGTCACCTGACATTAAAGTATGCAGTAGTAAGGGAGGTAGAGCAAAGTTGTAAATGGCATGCGCTTCGTTTGCATTCCCAAAGTATTGTAAATTTTCGTGATTAGGAATATTGGTTTCCGTAATCACGACAGCATCATGACAAGCATGCTCTATTAAAAGACGATAAATTTTTATAATAGTGTGTGTATTAGGATGATTGATACATGAAGTACCTAATTCCTTCCACAAAAAAGCCACAGCATCTAAACGGAATAACTTCGCACCATTATTCAAATAAAATGCAATTATTTTCGCAAACTCCAGTAACACCATGGGATGCGAGAAATCAAAATCTACTTGGTCGTGAGAAAACGTACACCACACATGTTTTTCACCTTCTACTGTAGATGTACTGCGTAACAATGGACTGGTGCGAGGTCTTGTTACAGCAGAGTAGTCGCCTTCGGGAGAGGCAGTATAAAACATGTGCTGACCTTGGCCTTGGGCATTGATAAACTCTTGGAACCATTGAGAACGTGACGAACAATGATTAATCACCAAATCAAACATCAAATTTTTTAATTGTGCAAGAGCGTGAATATCACTCCATTCACCATGCGACTCGTTGACGCTCATATAGTTAATTACAGAAAATCCATCGTCGGAACTATACGGATAAAAAGGCAATATATGAATATCTGAAATATTGTCTTGGCAGTACCTATCAATAAAATCATGGAGGGTATGTAACGGTTTAACGTCCTCCTCCAATAAAGAATCGGCATAAGTAATTAATACTGAGCGTGTTTCATCCCAGTGGTTTTTGTGTGGTGGCGGACTGTTTTCCTGTTTTGTAGGAGTTAAACCCATAGCTGTAATCAAATCATCAGCAAATTCTTGATGTGTTTGGTAATGTTGTTTTTGGAGCATATCTGAGTCATATACCAGCCTCAGATAATGTGTGATTTGTTCTTTTAAGGAAACATTATTCATACTTCTACCTTACGTTTCATACAGTAACGCTGATTGTGAAATGGGTTGTGACGCTGGTTATAACCCCATGAATTCTTGATGGTCTAACTCTACGGCTTCGTACAATTCATCTAGCACTGAGGGACGGGCACTCACAACTCGGTTCCAACTGGGGATGAAAGGCGTTTCCATAGGATTGTCCAAAAAGCTCTGACCCGCTTTCATGATGTTTTGAGCAAACATCTCTACTGCTTTTTCTTCACTGTGAATATCAAGCGTGAGACCGTTCATGAGGGCATCGTTATGGTAGGTTTCAATAAAATCCAGTGCAATTCTAAAGTAAGTCGCTTTGATGGAGCGAAACATCTCGGTGCTAAAGGTATGTCCTTGTGTTGCCAGTTTTCTAAATAAGGCTTTGGTAATGTCAATTGACATCTTAGACAACCCACCTTGGTCGTTTTGTAGTGAGAGGTCTTGATGTTTGTGATCATAAAAACGTGCGATATCGGCTTGGCATAAACGGTTATTTGCATAGTTACGATGCATTTCAGATAAAACACCTATTTCAAGTCCCCAATCTGAAGGGATCCGAATATCATTGAGTACATCTCTTCGAAATGAGAACTCTCCCGCTAATGGATAACGAAATGAGTCCATAAATTCAATATATTCATTATCTCCTAACGTCCGTTTTAAAGCTCTGAGAAGAGGAGTGACTAATAAACGGGATACTCGACCATTGATTTTGCCATCGGCAACACGGGCATAAAATCCTTTACAAAACTCATAATTAAATTGTGGATTAGCGACAGGGTAAATTAAGCGAGCCAATAAGGAACGGTCGTAAGTTAAAATATCACAGTCGTGTAATGCAACCGATTCGGCTTTTTTAGAAGCTAAAACATAACCCATGCAGTACCAGACATTACGACCTTTACCTAGTTCAGTGGGTGCCAAATTCAACGCTTGTAATTTTTGGTCTAGTGCCTGCAATCTAGGCCCATCATTCCACAATATTCTATGGTGCTGTGGTAATTTACTAAAGAACGTTTTGGCTTTTTGAAACTCTGTTTGTGATGAGCGATCTAACCCAATAATAATTTGGCTGAGATAGGGGACTGCTGCTAACTCTTGAATAATATTAGGTAAAGCAATGCCCTCTAACTCACTGTATAACGACGGGAGAATCAATGCCATGGGACGAGTTTTGCTAAATTTAACTAATTCAGCTTCCATCTCTTCAATAGGACGTTCATCTAAGTTATGTAAAGTAGTAATAATACCGTTTTGATAAAAATCGGTCATAAGATTCCTTAAATTGTAATTATTTAGTACAAATATCTAAAATGGCTCGGTTCCAGCCAGCAGGCCCCTCTAATTTAGTCTTAATAATATTTTGAGTTTTATGCAAAGGGGGGAAATCATAGGCTGGAGATTTAACTTGGACGGCTATATCCGCATTTTCTAATAATGGGATATCATTCATACCATCCCCAAGTCCGATAGTTTGAATCAGTCCACGGCTGACTGATTTAAATAAGGTAGTAAGCCAGTCTTGGGCTATGCCTTTGTTGGTTGTGCCGTTGATATGTAAAAAACGACCGCCTTGAATCGGTACTGCACCAACCTGTTTTATCTCGTCGATAAATAACTGTTTTTCAGCCTCTGTACCTAACCAAAATAACGGTTCTCCGTATTGTCTTTGTTGAGCTTGTCGTGCTTGTTCGTGATCGAGTCCTGTCAGCGCCACAATCTCATCTACGGGTGTTTGTGATAAAGCTTTATAAAGTGAATGCCAACGTGGCATCTGTTCGAGTATTCTTTGCCAATGGGTATTTGGTAAAGCGAATATCTTGACTAGATAATCTGCTGTATCCGAACACTCGTATTGGTCGATACATGCATCCACATCAAGCCCCAAATTACGTGCAAATGTTTTCGGAATAAAAATAGCGGCACCATTTTCAATAATAAACGGCGTTTGCAAATCCAATTTATCTTGCAAAATTCTTACCTCTTGGAAGGTTTTACTGGTATTGAAAATAACGGGAATGTTCGCAACTGCGCATTGCTGTAAAGCTGGCAAAGCTGCCGCATAACTATATGTGTTGTGGTCTAATAAAGTACCATCCAAGTCAGTGTAAATAATTTTCATTAGGATTTACTCTCATGAGAAATGATGTTTCTATTTTTATCTAAGTGATAAATTTCCTGTGCATGTGTTGGCGTGTAAAGCAGACTGTGTTCGGTCAATCTTTGATAATGCTGGATAAAATAAGACAGTTGCTCATCGTTCATAAATGGCTGTTCTGGTGCGTTAGAAACTAATAATTGTTCTTGTTGTTTGCGCCATGCAAAAATGGTGGCAAAAGATGGAGCCTGTAACATCCATAATTGATCGATATAAGCAAACCATTCTTGATATGAGTTGAGTTGATCATTAACAAATATGCGCCATTTTTTATCTTTATCAAACTGACTTTCTAAGTTGTTGACAGGATGACTGAGTTGATGCGTTAACTGAGGCGGACAGCCAACACACCATCCTTCAAAAATCACAATATCAACAGGTCCCACGATGCTTTGCCACTCATTTTGTGGCGCGATATCATCCTGAAGTTTGTTAAAACGTGGGATGTCACAGGGCCGCCCATTTTGCAAAGCAGTAAATACACGCAGTGCTTGGGCCAGATCATGCGTCCCTGGAACACCACGTGTTTTTAACAGCGGATGTACATTTTTAGCCAGTGTTTCGCGTGCCTTTTTACTGAGGTAAAAATCGTCTATGGATACGATAATGACTTGTAAATGTGACGTGTTCTCTATTGTGACTTTGAGCCATTCAGCTAAAGTGCTTTTACCAGAACCTTGTGCACCATTGATACCAAGAAATAATGGTTGTGTATCATTTTGGTGCAACAAAGCATTTGTTAATGCAGGTCGAAACCAGCGTTCTGCATAAGCTAAGTAATTGTTATTTAATTTATTTTTATGAATGAAGTCTAAATAATGAGACATAAAACACGACTGCTTAAATATAAGTAATTAAACTGTTTCAAGCTTTATGCCACATTATTCTTTTTGCGTGTGTTTATCAAAAATTTGCGAGAAAACCCCGTGATCAGAGTGACAGCGATGTCGGGGTTCTAGGGATTTTCCCCTCTAAAGTAACATAAATCGCCATACTCACCATATTTAAAGGCATACAAAGGTGGGTTACTTCTCCAAAGTATGGCAAATTATGAGGTTAACAACCCCTTAAACTTAATTTAATTCCTATGGCTATAAAAAACGAACTATCAATTCTTACCAAAGCTGAGCAGCTTGATCTATATTCTCCGCCGCTATTATCACTTGAACAACAACGATTGTATTTTACGCCAAACGAGATCGAGTTAACAGAGTTGAAAAGTATTCGCCTAAGGAACCACCGATGCTATTTCATTGCGTTATTAGGGTATTTTAAGTCTAAGCCTGTGATTCTTTCACCTAGCTTTAACCTCATCTTTGACGATATGCAGTTTATTTCAACGCAAGTTCAAGGAGGCAAAGGGATCAGGCCTTTCAGCATTAATAAGATGCAGCGTGACCGTATATATCAAAGAATACTGAGGTTATTAAACTATCAGAAATGGGACGAAAGTCTGCACTTTGCGCCGCTGTACGAACATCTTGTTATGGTCGGCAAAGCTTGGCTTGAGCCTCGTTATCTATTCGATGCAGCCGCTGAATATCTAGCAACGCATAGAATTGCCATCCCTAAATATACTGTCTTACAAAAGCTTATCAGTCGTGTTATCCAACAGGTCAAGAAGGCGTTAAATAATAAGCTTCGTATTCATGTTTCATCTGAACTACACGGATTTCTAAATACTATTATCGATGACAAAGATGGGCTCTCCTTAAGCCAGCTTCGAGCCGGTGCAAAAAGCGTTATGGTGACAGAGCTAAAAAAAGAACTGACGGTGTATCATCAGTTACAGCCTTATACAAGACAGATTGATAATGCTGTTAAGGGCTTAGCCTTATCGTCTAAAAACCAACAACACTTCGGTGAAATGGTGGATTATTATGGCAGTAAACTAAAACGCTTTAAGCGTCCACAGCAACACCTATGGTTGCTGTGTTTTCTGACTCAACGCATACGGCAAAGCCTAGAGCGATTGGCTGATGGGTTTATTCATCATATCCGTAAACAACAAGAAGCTGCGCATGCGTTTGCCCAACAGGCAGTGTTTGACTCATGGAGGTCAGCTGCAGACAATGTCACCAAAGCCGCAGAATTACTGCATCTGTTTGTTGATGACAGTATCGACGATAATCAACCATTTGCAACGGTTAGGCAACAAGCATTAAGTGTAATGAATAACCAAGATATAGAAACGCTATGCCTGTACTTAAAAAAGCAAAAACGCACGGTAGAAGAATATCAATGGCAATATTATGATGATCAAAACGGGTTAATTGAGCAGTTATTAAGGCCCGTGTTTCTATGTCTTGAATGCCAAGCAGGTAAAGGCTCAGAAGCATTAGTGACCCAGCTCAAAACCACAAAAACAGAACTATTAGCAGGTAATACATTGCAAACAATGGATAGTACACTTATCCAACAAAAACATCGTCCATGGTTAATTAACAAGGATGTTGTTCATCCACAGCGATACGAATGGTTGCTTTACCGTCAACTGGCTTCTCGGCTTAATGGTCGAATTTACTTATCAAACGTCACTAAATATCGTGCGCTAGAAGACGACTTAATTGCATCGTCAATACAGCCTGATCTATTGGCATCATCAACATTGGAAAAGCTAAAGCAGCCGATTCAGAAGCTACTGCAAGTAAAACAAATACGCTTAACAACATCCCTAGAAGATGTTGCTCGTCACATTGATAATGGTGATAACCGCAATGTGATCATGAAGAGCCGAAGTGGCACACGATGGCGACTGCCAGTTAAAGGCTCCCAATCACTTGTCAACAACCCTTTCTTTAAACAAATGATCCCCGTCAGTATTGCTGATGTGTTGCGTTATGTTGAACAAGAAACCAACTTTATGCAATGCTTCGCACACGTGCTGCCAATACAAAAACAAGTAGGCGCCAATCAGGATGATTTATTGGCTATTCTAATTGCGAATGCGACACATCGCGGCGTATATGGGATGGCACAAATATCTGATCGCAGTTATGAGCATCTAAGCACTATACAAGCTAATTATATTAGGCCTGAAACCTTGCAAGAGGCTAGTGATATCATCAATAACGCAGTAGCGGCACTCCCTATTTTCCGCCACTATCACATCCAAGAAGACGTCCTGCACGCCAGTACCGATGGGCAAAAATTTGAAACTCACCTTGAGACTTTTAAAACTCGCTACTCCTCGAAATACTTCGGCACCAACAAAGGTATTACGGCCATGACGTTAGTTGCCAATCATAGTGCGTTAAATGCCCGTATCATAGGATCTAATGAGCATGAGTCCCATTATATTTACGACTTACTACAATCTAATACTAGTGATCTTAAGCCAGATGTCCTCTCAACCGACACCCATGGTGTTAATCATGTTAATTATGCCTTATTGGATTTATGCGGTTATAGTTTTGCGCCTAGGTATGCTCAGTTCACCAGTGTGATCAATGACCTATTTAACGTAACTGAAAGCGACGACGGAAACACGCATCTGGCGCTGAAAAAGCCGATAAAAATGAATGTGATTGAAGAAGGCTGGCAGGATATTCAGCGTATTGTGTTATCCCTTCAAGAAAAACGCACAACACAGGCATTGCTAGTACGCAAATTATCTGGTTATCCATCTAGACACCCTATATTACAAGCATTAACGGAATATAATAGGCTCATCAAAGCCCAATATTTACTTGATTATATTGATGATGCAAGTCTGCGCCAATATGTTCAACGAGCACTGAACCGAGGCGAAGCCTGGCATTTCCTCAGGCGAGCTATTGCATCGGTCAATCGTGACCAGTTCCGTGGAAAAAACGAATCAGAAATAGTCGTCTGGAACGAGTGTGCCCGTTTGACGGCAAATGCTATTATCTACTTTAACTCGATGATCCTAAGTCATCTATTACTGCACTTTGAAGAAGTTGGTGACGAGGAAAAAGCAGCAATAACTCGACAAGTATCACCCGTTGCATGGCAGAACATTAATCTGAGCGGCACTTATCAGTTCGCTAGTAACCGCAAACTACCTGATTTACAGGAAATAACTAGGCCTATTGTTGAAAATGAAGTCTAAAATGAAAGGTAACCCAGCTCCACAAGCCATTAACTGCGAGGGTTGTGGCGATTTATGTTACTTTAGAGGGGAAAATCCCTAGAACCCCTCTGTGGCTAGCAGCCCAAATCGACTTTGGTTCTCCCCAATTGATTTGGGCTGCGTTTTTTCTGGTTAACTAAGCCGTTGATTCCCGCTTAATCAATCTTGGAAGGTAATTTCGAACAACATCTGCTTGTTCATTGGCAGCAAAACTCAGAGCCAACTTAGCGGCATTTTGGGCCATCTCTTCAATCGGGTAGTGCAAGGTGGTTAATTTAGGTCTTGAATAGCGAGACAAGATCACATCATCGAAACCGATGACAGAAACGTCCTGCGGAACCTTAAAACCATTGTCCTCTAGCGTTGATATTGCGCCTATTGCCATTGCATCGTTATAGGCAAAAAGTGCCGAAAAGGGCTTGCCCGATGCCAGTAACTTCTGGGTCGCAATTTCTCCGCCTTTTAAACTCGGCTCGTTTTCACTCACCATATCGTTCTCTAGTTTTAGAGCTTGCTCTACCAATGCCAGGCGAAACCCCTCCAAACGAAGTTTGGGGTCATCAATGGAATAGTTGCTGTTGATGCATGCGATTTGTTTGTGGCCCAAAGAGGCAAAGTGTCTTGCCGCTATGCGGCCGCCCTCAAGGTTATCCAACCAAACACAGCGATCGTTTATCGACTCGATAAAGCGGTCAATCAAAATTAAACCCGGAATGCGCTGGGACAATTCAATTAATGTCGTCTCTGCTAACAATTTACTGTGGATGATTATGGCTTCGCAACGCCGCTCTACTAAAAGGTCAATTGCCTGTTTTTCGCTTTCGGCAGACATAGAACTGGTGCTGATCAGCAATTGAACATTGCTGTCTTTGGCAATTTTATCGACTCCACTGGCCAGTGCTGCAAAAAATGGATCAGAGAGGTCGGGGATCACCAAACCAATGGTCGTGCTTTTTTGAGTGACCAAAGCTCGAGCGTTTGCATTGGGGGTATAACCCAATTCGTTCATTACAGAGAGAACCTTGTCTCTCGTTCTTTGTCCAACTTTTGGACCTTTATTGACGACTCTGGACACGGTCGCGATGGAAACCCCGGCAACTCGAGCGACATCTTTTATTGTGGCCATTTGAAAACGTTTACCTAATATCTAAAATACTTCCCTCGTTATAAAGTATGAATATTTAAAGTCAATACATAGGGTTAATATATCTAGAATCGGTTATTTAGGGAAAACGTTTGCATTTAAAAATGTAAACGTTTACCCTTTTCCTTAATGAATCCCTGATTTTTCATCTTTGGAATAATTATGAGCCAGACTTTTGATCCAACAGAACATCCACATCGTCGATATAACCCACTGATAAATGAGTGGATTTTGGTTTCTCCGCACAGGGCAAAACGCCCTTGGCAAGGTCAAGTTGAAACCTTAGACGAAGAAGAAAAGCCAACTTATGATGAAAAATGTTACTTGTGTGCGGGTAATACCCGAATTAATGGTGAAATAAACGAAAAGTACGAAAAGACGTTCGTATTCACCAATGATTTTGCTGCGTTAAAAACAGACACGCCAGATTATCAAGAAGACGATCCCCTGTTTAAGATGCATACCGAACAAGGCGAGAGCCGCGTTATTTGTTTTTCACCTGATCACAGTAAAACACTGCCTCAGTTAACCGTCGATGAAATCACCGAGGTGGTAAAAACTTGGCAGGGCCAATGTGAAGAGCTGGGGCAAACCTATAACTGGGTACAAGTTTTTGAAAACAAAGGCGCGATGATGGGGTGTTCTAACCCGCATCCTCACGGCCAGATTTGGGCGCAACAACACCTACCGACCCTCGTTGAGAAAAAGCACAACTCACAACAAGCCTATTTTGCTAAGCAAGGTTCAAACCTATTGCAAGATTACGCTAAGCGCGAAGTCGAAAACCAAGAGCGGGTTGTGGTTGAAAACGATGATTGGGTTGTTGTCGTGCCATATTGGGCTGGCTGGCCTTTTGAAACGCTATTGCTGCCAAAATTTGCTATTTCGCGCATGACTGAGCTTACAAGCGAGCAGCAAGTCACCCTTGCCGACATTGTTAAGCAAATTACGACTAAATATGACAATCTGTTTAACTCTTCATTCCCTTATTCAATGGGCTGGCACGGTGCGCCGTATGACAACGAAGAGCACCCTGAGTGGACCTTACACGCCAGCTTCTTCCCGCCACTTTTACGCAGTGCAACGGTTCGCAAGTTCATGGTCGGTTACGAAATGATGGCAGAAGCACAACGGGATCTCACCCCGGAGCAAGCTGCAACAAGATTAAAAGAACTGCCGTCAATCCACTATAAGGAGGCCAAATAATGTCTCGCATTGAAAACCTAACTGCCAAATTTGAACAAACTTTTGAATCTGCACCAAAAACTGTGTGTCACGGACCTGGTCGTGTCAATTTAATTGGTGATCACACCGACTACAACGACGGTTTTGTTCTGCCAGCGGCCATCAATTTTGGTACTGACATAGCGGCTAGTCCTAGAGAAGACCGAACTGTTCGAGTTATTGCCTCGGATATCAGCGAGCAGATGGAAACCTTCTCTTTAGATTCGATTGAATTTAATGAACAAGTCATGTGGGTCAACTATGTTGCGGGCACGCTAAATTGTTTGATGTCCCATTACCCGGACCTTAAAGGTGCCGACATGGTGGTGTCGGGCAATGTTCCACAAGGCGCGGGCCTAAGTTCCTCTGCTAGCTTTGAAATTGCTATTTTACGCACATTCGTGGAGCTCCACGGTTTGCCGCTTGATGGTGTCACTGCGGCACTGATAGGCCAAAAAGCCGAAAACGAGTTTGTCGGTTGTAATTGCGGCATCATGGACCAGCTAATATCCGCTATGGGTAAAGAAGGCAACGCTATGTTGCTCGATTGTCGCAGTCTTAGTTTTGAGCACGCTCCGGTTCCTGAAAATGTTTCTGTCGTGATCATCAACTCAAACGTAAAACGCGGTTTAGTCGATAGTGAATACAACACACGTCGCGAGCAGTGTGAAGCGGTCGCAAAATACTTCGACAAACCGGCTCTTCGAGATGTCTCGCTTGCTGAGCTGGAGGCCGACCAAAGCAATATTGACCCCGTTTTATATCGCCGGGCGAGGCATGTTATTACTGAAAACGACAGAACTGTTGCGGCATTAGAAGCGCTAAAAGCCAGTGATTTAAAGACCATGGGAGAACTCATGGTGCAGTCTCATATGTCTTTGAAAGATGATTTTGAAGTGACAACCAGCGAAATGGATTATTTAGTTGAGATCATTGCTAATGTCATTGGCGACAAAGGCGGCGTGAGAATGACAGGCGGTGGCTTTGGAGGTTGCGTCGTGGCGCTTGCTCCAGATGAAATGGTCGATGGAATTAAAGCGACAATTGAAGAGTTGTATCAAGCCAAAACGGGCTTGTTAGCGGACGTTTATGTGTGTGCTGCCAAGGATGGCGCCTTTTTTAAAGCGTAAGGCACCTTTTTTAGATTCTTCAAGTCAGACTAGATTGGTAGGAAAACCAGAATGAAAGTATTGGTAACAGGCGGTGCCGGTTATATTGGCTCCCACACCGTATTGTGTTTATTGCAACAAGATCACCAAGTTGTTGTGTATGACAACTTGTGTAACGCGAGTGTCGAATCGATAACTCGCGTTGAAAAATTAACGGATAAATCTGTTGAATTTGTCGAAGGGGATATCCGTGATAGAGCAGCGCTGACTGAGGTTTTTCACTCTCATCAAGTTGACGCGGTGATCCACTTTGCTGCGCTAAAGGCGGTAGGTGAGTCGTCTCAAATTCCATTGGCTTACTACCAAAACAACGTTCATGGTTCGGCGACGTTATTAGAGGTCATGGCTGAAAATAACGTTCAAAACTTTATCTTTTCATCTTCAGCAACCGTGTATGGTGAGAGTAATGAACCGCCATATAAAGAGACCATGGTTCTTGGTCAACCGGCTAGCCCTTACGGGACATCGAAAGTCATGGTTGAAAACATCATGCAAGATGTTGCCAAAAGTAATGATAAATTTCGCGGTATTTCGCTTCGTTATTTCAATCCTATTGGGGCGCACGAAAGTGGCCAAATTGGCGAGGACCCAAAAGGTATTCCGAATAACCTTCTGCCGTTTGTTGCACAAGTGGCGGTGGGTAAACGCGAAAAATTAAGCGTATTTGGTGATGATTATGCAACCAAAGACGGAAGCTGCGAGAGAGATTATCTCCATGTTATGGACCTTGCTGAAGGGCATGTTGCTGCGCTCAATTGGTTAGCGTCTAAGCCAGAATTTACGGGTGTTGAAGCGTTTAACCTTGGAACTGGCACGGGCATTTCGGTCTTTGAAATAGTGAACAGCTTTGAGCAAGCGACAGAGCAAAAAATTCCATTTGAAGTGGCGCCCAGACGCCAAGGTGATTTACCAGCATTTTGGGCGGATGCCAACAAAGCAAAAGAACAGCTCAATTGGCAAGCAAAACGCAGTTTAACCGACATGATGAAAGATACATGGCGCTGGCAGTCTGGCAATCCTCAAGGGTATGTCAGTCATGACTAGGCTTAAGCGCCACGTACTGAAAAACGCATCGGGAATGGAAGTTGAAATTCTTAATCTCGGTGCCCGAATTGGCCAGATCTGGTGTCCAATCAATGAACAGTTAGTACCCATGTTGGTTGCTTATGACAAGGCAGAAGGATTTGAAACCGATGAGTTTTACCTTGGTGCTACGTGTGGCCGCGTTTGCAATCGTATTGGCGGCGGCACCTTTGAGCTAGCTGGGCAAACCTATTCACTTGATCAAAACGACGGTGACAACACATTGCACGGTGGTACCGGTAATCTGTCCTTTCAGTACTGGGAAATGGATTTGGAAAATGCCACTTCCGAGAAAGTGGTTTTGTCTGCCCAAAGCCACGATATGCAAGGGGGATTTCCGGGGTTGCTCAAACTTCAAGTCGAGTACTGCTTAACTGATGAAAATGGGTTGGAAATACACTTTCGAGCTAACACTAACAAAGCTACGCCAGTTAATTTAACTAACCATGCGTATTTTAGCTTGGGTGAGGCTACGGCCAAATCTCTAGAGATGAACGTTCAAAGTGAGCAGTTTTTGGAGCGGCTCGGCATCGGTGTGCCGACAGGGGAGTTGTTGTCTAGCGAATTAGTTTCTAAAGATCTGAAAACAGGTGTCAATATTGGCGAGTTGATTGAAAATTCTAGCTATCAGCAAATTCAGCAAGAGCAGGGGCTAGATCATTGTTTTGTTCTGCTTGGTGAGACATCTGAAGCTAAAGCGAGTCTCTCGTCTAAAACGACCGGGATAAAAATGGACGTTTTTACCGACCAACCAACCGCTCAGGTTTACACGGGAAAATTCCTCTGTGGCGAATTTGTTCCCTATCAAGGTGTGTGCATTGAGTGTCATGGTTATGTAGATGCGGTAAATCAACCCCACTTTCCAAGTGTGATTTTACAACCTGACGACACCTACGAAAGCTACATTCGTTATCAGTTTTCTGAAACGGCGTCTAACAGATAAGGCGTCGCAGGTAGAGCGCTTCGTCTACTTAATGATTTCTAGAACGGCTTTGAACTCGGGTGCCTGACTGGATTGGAGATATTGGTAGATACAATTTAAGAATACGTTTGTTAACGTGAATGGCATTAGAGAGTTTTTGGGTAAACTTCAACAGGAAATTAGCTTCTAGTTAAAAAATGCACCGTAGGCCATTTGCATATATTTGAACTGAGACAAGCAAAGCTGCGTGAAGGAGGAGAATTTATTACACCTAGGCCAACATAGGATAATCACGTATAGAAATTAATAGGGTAACAGTTTTCCTTTTTCCTTAATTTTGTTACCCTAATTGTTTTAAGCGAATTGGGAAGCTCTATTGTGGTAACTATAAGAGATGTAGCTAAAGTGGCTGGTGTTTCTACCGCAACCGTATCTCGTGTGGTGAATGGTCAAGGAAAGGTTGGTGAGCAGTGTCGTGCGCGTGTGACTAAGGTAATAAAAGAGCTGGGATATGAAGGCGGTAGTAAAAAGTCTAATACTCCGGTAAACAACGCTCCAATTATAGGCCTAGTTACTCCTAAAATATCTATGACTTTTTTTGGGTTATTAGCTGCTGGCGCTGAAGAAGCTGCGAGAGAATTAGGCTGTAACCTAATGATTTGTAACTCTCTATACGAAAAAGAATCCGAATTACAATCAATTAACTCGTTATTAGAGCAAGGCTGCCAATCAATCATCTTGCACAGTGAATACACCGAGGAAAAAGAACTCGAATCATTAGCGAATAAAATTCCTGGTCTAGTCCTAATCAATCGGTTTGTCCCATCAATCTCTGAGCGATGTGTGTGGTTTGATAATATATCGAGTGCGCAAAAAGGGGCTAATTTTCTAATTGAATCAGGACATAAAAAAATCGCAGTAATAAGCAGTATCTATCAGAACGGTGACCCTAATGCCCGGTTGATGGGAACAAAACAAGCGATGTTGTTGAACGGACTGAACTTAGAAAAAGATATGATTTTTGAAGCCGCTGCCAATATTGAAGGTGGGATTGAGGCGACACTAGAACTCATTAATTCCGGGAATTCATTTACAGCGATAATTGCTTACAATGACTTAATGGGAATAGGGGCTATTCACGCACTTAATGAAGCTGGCATCAGAGTGCCGGAAGAAGTTGCGGTGTTAGGCTTTGATGATCTACCAATAGCAAAAGCGTGTTTACCCAAGCTTTCTACCATGGCGTACCCAATAGAAGAAATGGCAAAATATGCTGTCAATTTATCTAAAACACTTCTGGATGACTCGCCAAAACACTCTAAACAAACCCACCTTTTTGTATCCGAATTGGTTAAACGCCAATCGACCTAGCATGATTAAAGCACCGTCGAAATAGAGTTCTAGTTTTTTAGAATCTCATTCTTAGTATTTTTTAGGAAAGGTAAACAAATCTGATTTGTTTACCTTTTTCATTGTTTAAAACTAAGTCTAGAAGAGTCTCTTATTCAGGAATTCTAGAATCCCACTATAAAAATAGCTATTTAAATTAAAGGTTTAGATGCACTTGGTAAACAAAAGGTTAACAAAGGGTAAAATGATCTTGTTATGTTTACCTCTTGCTGGTATAAATATCCATCAGCGTTACCCAGGCAACGTTTGAATATTTAAAAAATAACAACTAATGTTATGCACAACAGGTGATTACGAATGAATACTAAATTTAAATTAGCTGGTTTATCCCTAGCAGTACTACAAGTATTAAATAGTCCGCTTGCTTTGGCTGATGACACGGCCAAAGTCGAAGCAGAAAAAGATATCGAAGTAATTGAAATTAAAGGTTTTGGTTCTACATTAAACCAAGCGCTTAGAAACAAACGTCATTCTGAATCTACCGTTGAGTTCGTTTCAGCTGATGACTTAGGAATCTTGCCTGACGTCACTATTACTGACGCAATAGCGCGTTTGCCTGGTGTTGCAGCTGATCGCGACCGAGGTAATGCGAGCCGCTTATCGATTAGAGGTTTAGGGCCTAGATTAAACGCGGCTACCTTAAATAATCGAGAATTAGTGAGCGCTGAACCTAGTCGCGATGTACGCTACGAACAATTTCCGTCTGAGCTCATTAGCTCAGTTGAAGTGTATAAAACACCAATGGCAAACCAAGTAGAAGGCGGTATTGCTGGATTGGTAAACATGAACTTCGTAAAACCTCTTTCAAAGGACACATCAATTTTCAACGTGGGCGCTAGTGTCATGCATTACGAACTAGCCGACGACCTGCCTAACGCCGATGCACAGGGCAGTAGAGCAAACATTAGTTATGTCACCCAGATAAACGATAGTTTTGGTATTGCTTTGGGATTATCCACTCAAGAACAACCTTCAATTCAAAGAGGCATAGAATCTTGGAACTATAACAACACACCTGCAAATCAGGGGGATGTAGATGGCAATGGCGTAACTGAAGCTAAGCCGTGGGGAGGTCAAATAGACTCAAAAATGGGTAACAATGAACGTTTAGGTGGTCTTGTTATTCTTGAGTGGGAACCAAACGACGAAATTAACATACTTTTTGATACCTTCTATTCCAAATTCGATATCCAAGAGCAAGAAGACCAAATGTACTTTGACAGTTGGGGCGACTGGCAAGGTGGGCAAAATTGGGCTTATAACAATTCTCAAACTAGTCCAATCATAATTTCAAGTGAGTTCGGCGGCGAACAGTTGGTAGAAGGTGCACTTCCTTGGGCGAGCCATTCCATCCACAATGCGATGTGGTTTCAAGAAAATGAATTGTTAAGCACAGGTGTAAAACTTGAATGGCAGCGAAATGACTGGTTGGTTAAAGCCGATCTTGGTTATTCTGAAGCTAGCATTGAATCGGTCTGGGTGGACATCACTTCTAACTACAATGGCGACGCATACGAACTCGGTTGGAGCACACATGACGCCGACCAACTTTCCGTTTGGTTACAAGAAAATCCAGACAATGGATTAACCAACACAAATATCTCCGATCCAGCTTTGTATTCTTTCAGCGCTATGGCTGCTGACCAAGACAGAGAGTTAACCGATGAAATGCTGAACTTTTCTTTAGACGTTGAACGAATGGTTGACTGGGGTCATATTGAGTTGGTCTCATTCGGTGGGCGAATTTCGCAACGCGAAAAAGCAAACGATGAAGTCAGTTGGTCTCGTGATGTAGTCAATGACCTAGCTTATGCTGATAACGCTATAGCTTACGACTTGGGCGATAAAATTGTAGCGCCTTCACTAGTAGGCCTTAACGATTGGCACTCTGTCGCAAACAATGTGTTCGGTGGTTTAGCTGACCGTTCAACGGGGACTCGAAATGACGTGGCGTCGTGGCAAATTGAAGAGGACAACACCGCTCTCTACGCAATGGTTCGTCTAACCGGTGAACTGTTTGGCCTAGAATATAGCGGTAATGCGGGTATTCGTTATGTATCGACAGAGGTTACGTCATCGGGTACTCAAAGAGTGAGCGAAGGATGGCAAACGGACAATGATATTGACTGGTATGAAGTAGTATCACTAAACCCTGTCACTATCGAGCACGATTACAGTGAGCTGTTACCTTCTGTTAACTTGTTGTTTACACTTTCAGAAGACTCTCAGGTTCGTATCGGCGCTGCTCGTACCATGTCTCGTCCACCACTTATTGAGATGCGCACTGGTTTCGATATCGATTCAACGGTTGTGCCGCCCGCGGCAAGTGGTGGTAACCCAACCTTAGACCCGTTTATCGCCAACCAAGTTGATATTAGTTACGAGTATTACTTTGGCGATGACGCGGCTATCGCAATCAATACTTACTATAAAGACCTTGAGACTCATATTGGTCGCACACAAGATACAATTGTAGTAGGTGATGTGGAGATGCCACTGACAGGCCCCGCGAATGGCGATGGGGGAACTATTAAAGGTGCAGAGGTTCTTTATCAACAGTCACTGACGTTCCTGCCTTATCCATTTGATGGCTTGGGGGTCTATGCAAACTACTCTTACGCTGATAGTGATGTCAAAGAGTTTTACCCTGAAAATAATCCGTTTGCGTTAGGTGGTTTATCTGAACATGTTGGTAATTTCACATTGTGGTATTACAAATCGGGTTTTGATGCCCGCGTTTCATACAACTATCGAAGTGAATACACCACAGTAAGTAGTTGGGAGCCAGAAAAAATCGCTTTGGCTGAAGCAGAAGCGACCGTGGACGTAAGCTTTGGTTACGAGTTAACTGAAAACCTGAAGTTGACTTTACAGGCTCAGAACCTAACCAATGAGCCAGCGGTTTCTTATTATGACAACGATACCACTCGCCCAGCTCAATACAATGAATGGGGTCGCCGCTTCCTAATCGGTTTTAACTATTCTCTTTAATTCTTAAGGCCTCCGGTTCTGGAGGCCGCTTTTCCTTTTTCTCAATTTAAAACAAACGAGGTCGATTATGCGTGCCATAGCCTTTTTCGCCATCTCATTATTCACGCTAGCAGCTTGTCAGCAGGACAAGATAAAGGTGCCGTCACAAACAATAGCGGAAAGCGCACCTGCAATTGTTTCTTTGAATCAAGACTGGCAATTTCAACGATCAGAATACTTACAAGACTCCATTGAACCATCGGATTCAAAATGGCAGATAGTACAATTACCTCATACTCCAAAAGTTGAGCCATTGTTGGTAAATGAACAATGGCAAGGCATTGCTTTGTATCGCAAATCGATGGATTTAAGCGCTTATAGCAATAAACAAAACTTGTTTGTAAAGTTTGAGGGCGCAATGAATGTTGCGGAAGTATGGATAAACGATACTTACCTAGGAAAACACCTAGGGGGTTATTTGCCATTTCAGTTTGATATTTCAAACTACGCAGGGCAGTCAAACGTTGAGCTAAAAGTTAAACTTAACAATCTGGATAATTGGGTGACTGGCCCAAAACCAATGCACCTTCTTGATTTTAATACCTACGGTGGTTTGTACCGTGACGTCAACCTCATCGTTGAGGGGCCCGTCTATATTACTGATCCAGTGTATGTAAACGAAGCCGCTTCAGGTGGTATTTTTGTTACGACAGAATCTATTGATAAGAATGAAGCAAAAATCAAGGTTCGTACCCACATCCAAAATAGCTCGCCGACTGAACAACCTATTGAGTTGGTTCAAGAGCTTTGGTTTGACGGTCAACGCGTATCTATAACCAGTAAATCTCTGTCTTTGGATGCTACCAACGCGAAACAGCATGAACAAGAGATAACGGTAAACAATGCACGTCTATGGCACCCTGACCACCCGCATCTATACACATTGAAGACCCAGATACGCCAACAGGATCAGATATTAGATGTTGATTCTACTCGTATTGGTATTCGTCAATTTACTTTTAACGAGAAACATGAGTTATTGATAAATGGTGAAGTGACTTTCTTGCGCGGTGTTAATCGTCACCAAGAATACCCGCATCTTGGTTATGCAACTTCTCCAAATGCGGATTATCGAGATGCGGTAAAAATAAAATCAGCCGGATTTGATTATGTTCGTTTGTCTCATTATCCCCATTCAAAGGCGTTTATGGATGCTGCCGACGAGCTTGGTCTAGTATTGGTAGATGCTATTTTGGGTTGGCAATATTATTCGCCTTTCCCCGAGTTTCAACAGCAGATCTTTCAGACGTGTCGTGATCTTCTTCGCCGTGACCGCAACCACGCTAGCGTATTAGCTTGGGAGTGTTCATTAAATGAATCGTGGATGCCGGAAGACTTCATCTCGGAACTAGATGGTATTGTTGAGGCTGAGTATCCGGGCGCTTTTTCTGCGGGCTGGCAACCAGAGTACGACATCTATCTACAAGCACGACAGCATAGAATGCAGCACTATGAAGAGCCTACTCAGCCATATAACGTCTCTGAATATGGCGATTGGGAATATTACGCGCAAAATGCCGGTTTGAACCAAGACGCTTGGGGCAATCTCAAAGAGGAAGAGCGTACCAGCAGACAATTATTGGGATCTGGCGAAAAACGCTTGTTGCAACAAGCAACAAATGTGCAAGAAGCACACAATGATAACTTGTCGACGCCTGCCTATTCTGATGGTTACTGGGTTATGTTTGATTATAACCGAGGTTATGCAGATGACTTAGAAGCATCTGGCATTTCAAGTATTTATCGTTTGCCTAAATATTCTTATTACTTCTTCCAGTCTCAGCGTTCACCAAAGATCGTTTCCTCGCAATACGAATCTGGGCCGATGGTTTTTATCGCGAGTGACTGGAAAGTAGGATCGAGTAACAAGGTTCGTGTCTTTAGCAATTCACAAAAAGTTGAATTGTATTTGAACGGTCAGCTAGTTGGATCGAACACGCCTACGATTGACAGTATTTCTAAACACTTAGCTCATCCTCCTTTCTATTTCAGCGTCCCTGAGTTCGAAGCTGGTGAGCTTGTTGCAAAAGCGTATATTGACGACAAACTAGTAGCGACTCACAAAGTGGTTACACCTTCTGACTCGAGCCAGGTTAAGCTGCATATTGATACGGCTGGTAAACCAATAGTCGAAAATGATGTTGTGTTTGTACATGCTGAATTGTTAGATATTCAAGGTAACCCAAGTTTAGAAAACGGCGTAGAAGTAAACTTTGTTGTTTCTGGTGGGGCGGAAGTCGTCAACCCTGGTCCGATAGTCACTAAGCGAGGTTTTGCATCGGCATTGATTAAACTTAAACGTGGTTTTACTGGCGGTTCGATTAGGGCCCAAGTTACTGGTAACCCCGCAATGACCGCAGAAATTAAGTTGTAGGAGGCCGTATGCAATTATCTTCATTAGATACAGGTATATTCATATCTTACGCAATAATATTGCTTGCTATTGCACTTTGGATTTCACGTAAAAACGACGACAAAACGCTTAATACGGAAGACTACTTTTTGGCGAGTAAGGCGCTACCTTGGTGGGCAATAGGCGCATCGCTGATTGCGTCTAATATTTCCGCTGAACAGATAATCGGCATGTCTGGTTCTGGCTACGCGCTGGGCTTGGCCATAGCATCTTATGAATGGATGGCTGCGATAACCCTTATTCTGGTGGGTAAATATCTGCTTCCAATATTCTTGGAAAACAAGATCTACACAATGCCTCAGTATTTAGAACGTCGTTTTGACAAAAAGGTTAAAACGGTGTTGGCGATATTTTGGCTGTTGGTTTATGTCTTTGTTAATTTAACGGCCGTTTTGTGGTTAGGTGGACTGACAATTGAAACCGTCGCTGGTATTGATTGGTTGACCGGAATGACCTTACTCGTTTTGTTTTCCATCGCCTACTCCATGTATGGAGGGTTAAAGGCCGTTGCATATACCGATATCTTACAAGTGGTTTTACTCGTATTCGGTGGTTTGATGCTGAGTTATCTGGCATTGGACGCTGTTTCAGGAGGCGAAGGAATGCTCGCAGGTTTTGGAATCCTTACAGAAAGGGTACCTGGGCACTTTGACATGATTTTATCTCCTGATAATCCGAATTACATGAGTTTACCCGGTATATCAGTCTTGATTGGTGGCTTGTGGGTCATGAATTTCAGTTATTGGGGCTTTAACCAATATATAATTCAACGTGCATTGGCAGCTAAAAATATTGGTGAAGCTCAAAAGGGGATTGTGTTTGCTGCATACTTAAAATTACTAATGCCAATTATTGTCGTTCTACCAGGTATTGCTGCTGTTGTTTTATACCCTGAACTGAGTAAGCCTGATGAAGCTTATCCATCTATGATGAACCTGATGCCTGAAGGTTTGAAAGGCCTAGTATTTGCGGCATTAGTGGCCGCAATCGTTTCGAGCTTGGCGTCGATGACAAACAGTATCTCGACTATTTTTACAATGGATCTTTATCGACCAATTGTGAAAGAAAAGTCACAAAGTCACTATGTTTGGGTTGGAAGATTAACGACTGTTGCGGCGATGGCAATCGCGCTAGCAACTGCGCAGCCTTTGCTAGGAAAGTTCGACCAAGCGTTCCAGTACATTCAAGAGTTCACTGGCATGTTTACTCCAGGTATTGTTGTTATTTTCTTACTTGGTATGTTTTGGAAAAGAACGAACTCTTTGGGGGCGCTATCAGCCGCCTTAGGTTCTGCTATCTTATCATTCGCTTTAAAAATAGCGTGGCCGGAATTACCATTTATGGACCGTGTGGGCATTGTGTTTTTGGTTTGTATACTACTTGCCGTGTTAGTTTCATTATTGAGCGAAGCACCAAAGAACGACGAGTCTGTTTCTCTGGCTAATATTTCTTTTGCGACTAAGCGAACTTTCAACATAGCGTCGTGGGTTTGCGTTTCAATATTAGTTTTACTTTACGTAACTTGGTGGTAGGGCGGAGCTTCGATGCACTTTCATAGAATCAAAAAAACGTCAGTTGGAGGCGCTAAAATGGCTTTAAAATTAGGTAGTGCCGCAGTTTGCGTTGTCGCTTCTTTGCTTAGTATGTTTAGCCATGCGGACAATGCGGTAGTCAAAGATGGAGTCGTGTTTGAAGCAGATGGCAAAGAAATGCGACGTTTTGGCGTCAATTACAATACGCCATTTGCTTTTGGCTATCGCTCTCACCAACGACTCGGTGTGGATCACAAAGCGGCAATAGATATGGACGTCGATCACATAGCCCGATTGGGTTTGGACGCCTATCGAGTTCATATTTGGGATCGCGAATTGAGTGACGCAAACGGTAATTTAGTTGATACTCATCATTTAGAGCTGTTCGATTATCTGATGCTAGCTCTAGAAAAGAAGGGCATAAAATCAATTATCACGCCAATGGCTTGGTGGGGAAATGGCTATCCTGAGCCGGATCTTCAAACCGGTGCTTTTGCAGAAAGTTACACAAAATCACAGATGAATGAAGATCCCAAAGCTGTTAAACAAACTATTAATTTTGTTACCCAATTGTTGCTTCACAAAAATCGCTACACAGGCAAGCCTCTAGGGTTTGACGAAAATGTCATTGCATTTGAGTTGTTCAACGAGCCAAAACATAAATCTGATGTGGAAGACAGTAAAGATTATGTAAATAAGTTGATTTCGTCTGCGAGGGCTAAGGGCGTCACTAAACCACTTTTTTACAATATCAGTGAACAAGGCGATTGGAGAGAGTTTGCCGATGCTATCTGTCGTTCTGAAATAGATGGTATTGCTTTTCAGTGGTACCCAACGGGGCTAGTGAAAAACAGTCGTCTCAACACAAATGTGTTGTTTAATGTGGCTAAGTATCACAACCCGTTTTCAAATTTAAAGGCCTGCCAAAACAAAGGCAAAATGATTTATGAGTTTGATGCTGCGGATGTGACTCGCTCTGTGATGTACCCTGCGATGGCACGCAGTCTTCGCGCTGAAGGGTTTCAATGGGCGACACAGTTTGCTTATGATCCGGCGGCAACTGCCCACAGTAACTCTGAATACAACACACATTATTTGAACTTGTTGTACACGCCTTCGAAAGCAATTAGCTTGATGATAGCGGCGGAGGCTTTTCGCCAATTACCAAAAGACTACAAGCAGAGTCGTTACCCTAAGAGTAATGAGTTTGCGGACTTCGCGTTGGACTATCATCGTGATTTAGCCACTTTAAACCAATCTGACCGTCTAATTTATACCAACGATAATGATTTGTTGGCCTCTGATTCAGTGAAGCACATTGCTGGTGTTGGCCAATCCAAATCGATTCAATATGGTGGTTCAGGCGCCTATTTTTTGGATAAAGTTGAGCCTGGCGTATGGCAGTTAGAAGTTTATCCAGATGTAATTAAGGTGTCAGACCCTCATTTACCGGGCAGTTTAAAACGTCAAGTTGGTGCCTTGATTGTGAGTCAGCATGCTATCAAAGTTGACTTGAAAGACTTAGATGATCGATTCTACTTTTTAGGGCTTAACGAAGGTAATAACCTAAAAGGCCAAGCAGTTGGACGACAATTTGTAGTTAAACCAGGAATTTATTTACTAAGCAATAAACCCACAACTGAAGACTTGGTGAGCCAAATTGACTCGAACTACTATTTGCCAAATACGGTAATAAACGAGCGTTCCGAACCTCACGAGCAAGTGAAAATTTGGCATCAAGTACAAGATAGCTATAACGTATCTGATCGTCGCCGCTTTTCGTTTAACATGTCTTCACCGCATGAAATTGAACAAGCAAAAATCTACGTCCGTTACGCAGGAGATCATAATTTCACTCAATTTGATTTGCGTCGTGAAACGCAGAACCGTTATTCTTTCTTACTTCCTGAAAAATGGACAAAGACAGGGCAATTAGAATATCAAGTTGCCGTGAAGACAAATGCTTCGTGGTCGAGTTACCCAGGGGGCGTAGCTGGCAACCCCAGTGAATGGGACTTTGTTAATCCAACGTCACTTTGGAAAACTAAACTAAGGCCGAAACAGACGATTGTTGAGCTGTTTAACCCGGTATCGGATCAAACCACGTTAATCTATCCTAAAAAAGGGCGCGCAAAATGGGAATTCATCGCCGGCGAAAATGGGTTAAATCAAGCTTTAAAGTTAGGGGTTGAAGGACTATCTCAAGACAATAATTGGCTTGCAAGGTCATCGTTTGCTGAAGACAAATCGCTATCTGATAAAAACCTTAAGGGATACAAACACCTTTTAATTAAAATCAAAGCGCACTCAAAGAGGGAATTTGTTAACTTTTCGTTATTAAATGAAGATGGTCTAGCATTTGGCACTACGTTTGAAGTGAGTAATAAGTGGACATATAAGTTCATCGAGTTGAACAAGTTAAAACCCAACTCAACTATGCTAACAAAATCGTACCCAATGTTTTTACCGATTGAACTGGCGCATCAGAATGACTCGCTGGGCGATCTTGAAAAACTTCAAGGCTTCCAAGTTCGTTTTGAGCAAAATGCCTACGCTAAACCTAAGGATAACAAATGGCATGGTATTGAAATTGAACTTATTGCGCTTCGTTAGTAGTTTATAGGATGAACTAACGTATCACCGAGAATGAATGACTTTGAATAATGTCAAATTAGCACTGGGCAGCGGTTTTTTCGCTGCCTTTTTCGTAGCAAATGGCCTCGCGGCTTTAGCAATTCCATATTATCAGATGGTGCTAGCGGTCGATCCTTTTATATTGGGCTGTATTCTCACGTTACCCGTTTTGATTTCCGCGTTTTTTAGTCCTGTTATCGGTAAAAAAATAGATTCTTTTTGCAACAGTATTGAACAACGTGCTGTCTTATTGAGGTATAGCGGCTGGTGCTGTGCATTGGCTTTTTCCGCGATTTGGGTGGTGCCAGAGAAGTGGTCAAACTATCAAATACTCTTGTATTTGTTTTTCTTTTCTACCTTGTTTTTTGTATCCGCAACCGTCCTTAATATCACGATACGGACCATTGCTTTTCTGAGTATCAAACGTAGTTCTGAGACAAATGAGGTGATGGCGTTTACCAACTATTTTGAAAAGTTTGGGTCGTTAATCTATTTTTGGATGTTTCCGATTGCCCAGTCCAGCCTTTTCATGAGTTTAACGAGTGGAATTAAGGTTGTAGGGGTATCAGTTGGCTGTTTGTTAATAGGCGGATTGAGCCACTTATCCAGTATTTGGTCTAAATCCATTCCTCAGTCGAACAGCGTAAAAACAGAAAAGAAACAAGATGTCAGTATCTCTAATCGAATCAAACCACCTCTAAATATTATTCTGGCGATTACTTTTATTCAGTTTGGCGTAATTGGATGTGTTCTATTTTTTGATTTTTATCTAATTGTCTATCACATGTTCTCGGGAGACCTGAATGACGGCGTTTTCTGGAAGGGTGTGCTTTCAACCGCATATGCGGTCGTTGGCCTCATTACTATTCCATTGGCTAGAAATCTGGTGGAAAAGTTTGGTGTCCTTAAAGTTTTGGTTGCTATCTATAGCCTAAATTTACTAAACGGGATTTCAAAGTGGTGGGTTTTCCAACCTGGGATGGAATATTGGCTTTTATTGGATGCCATTTCGGGTGCTTGGGTATGGACAGCGATGGGCGTTTTACTTCCAATATTGTTAGTCCAGTTATCGAAGCGTAATGCCCAAGAACAAGGCGTCAGTCAAGAGGCTGAAATATTTGCCAAACACAATAAGTTCATTTACCTCGGTCTTTTTTGCTCCTTTTTCTTTTCGGGAATGATATTAAGTTATTTGGGATTCGGCTCAGGTCAATCACTTTTTGACCGCGATGCAGCTATTGATACTCTGAGAGTCATGCTTACTTTTGGCAGTGTTTTGGGTAGCGCAGTGGTTTTACTGTTCTTAAAACGGTTAAAGCCTAAATTGGCAAGTTACAAATAGGCTTTTCTTCTATCCCTTTTGCCGCCGTTCGAAAGTGGAACAGCTTTCCGGCATCGGGAAACGCTAATCTTTGCTGATCCGTCATTGGTGCTGTCGCTGTAGTTATATAAACGTCAGTGTAGTCTTCACCGGCAAATGTAATGTTGGTTACATAAGGTGCAGGTACCTCAATCTTTTCAATCATTTTTCCATCTGGACTATAACAATATATTGCGCCGCCACCCCAGCTTGCAATCCAGATATTGCCATTAGAATCGACAGTGAGTCCGTCAGGGAAGCCTTGGTTTTCGGACCATTTTATGAAGACTGATTTATTGAGTTTTAGAGAACCGTTGCGCTTTGTTAGCTTAAAAACGGTTCTTTCGGTTGAGGAAACCGAGTAAATCGTATTACCTGAACAATCAAAAGCAGGACCGTTTGATACGATGTAATTTGAATCAACCGATATGCATTTTGAGTTGGTATCGAACGTCAGCAACTCGCCTTTAGGCGCTTTTTCAGCTTCATCCATAGTGCCAAAAAAAAGTTTGCCTTCCCGATCACACTTAGCGTCATTTAGCCTTATCCCCAAAGCTTGTTTATCATTTTTCCAAATTAACGTTTTAGATTTTAGTGCTAAATCAAACCGGTAGATACCAGAAACACAGCCGACAATTAAATTTTGCTTGGTATCCATATTAACCCAAGAAATTGTCTCGTCAAATGAGTGGGCTGTTACCATTTTAGTTGTCAAATCTAGCTTGAATAATCTAGGCTTTTTTATGTCTACCCAATAAATGGCCATTTCAACTTTACTGAAGAAAAGTCCTTCGCCAAGAAGCGTTTTGGGAGTTTCTAAAGCGACACAAATGTTTGAACCTGTCATGAGAAATGTAGGAGTGCAAATTAGATAACGAGTACAATACCTGAAAGTGTAGCCACTAGTAAAACTAAGAATCGCATTGCCGACGCGTTGATGAGTTTGTCAAAATGAGTGGAAAGATAGACGCCAATTAAAACAGCGGGTGCCAAAGACACAAAGGCGTATAAATCTTGTATTCCGCTTTCCCCTGTTATCCATAATGCAACGATGGCGATAGTATTTAAATAAACGAAATAAATACTCAAGTTTGCTTTGACCGTTGTTTTCTCTTCAGATTGGTAAAGTAACCCCATTGGGGCACCACCTGCAGAGGTGATTGTGCCCATTAGCCCAGAGATACTTGAGGCAATTAAACTCGTTAAACGAGTGACTTTTGGGGTAATGCCCATAATTGACAGCGAGACGGCGAATAACATAAGAAAACCAAATATCTTTTGGTACTGGGTTGCAGATAGGTTACCAATTAACAGAGCGCCCAATAGCACTCCTAAGGCGCCACCAATAAACGAGTGTTTTGTCAGTGAAAAGTTAATTCTTTGCCTAAATTTAAACGATAAAATGAGGGTGTTAAATAGTGCAAGTAAAATCATTGGGCCTGGCACTAATGAAGGCGCAACAATAAAAACCAAAGGCGCACTAAATAGGGGTTCTAGGGATTTTCCCCTCTAAAGTAACATAAATCGCCATACTCACCATATTTAAAGGCATACAAAGGTGGGTTACTTCTCCAAAGTATGGCAAATTATGAGGTTAACAACCCCTTAAACTTAATTTAATTCCTATGGCTATAAAAAACGAACTATCAATTCTTACCAAAGCTGAGCAGCTTGATCTATATTCTCCGCCGCTATTATCACTTGAACAACAACGATTGTATTTTACGCCAAACGAGATCGAGTTAACAGAGTTGAAAAGTATTCGCCTAAGGAACCACCGATGCTATTTCATTGCGTTATTAGGGTATTTTAAGTCTAAGCCTGTGATTCTTTCACCTAGCTTTAACCTCATCTTTGACGATATGCAGTTTATTTCAACGCAAGTTCAAGGAGGCAAAGGGATCAGGCCTTTCAGCATTAATAAGATGCAGCGTGACCGTATATATCAAAGAATACTGAGGTTATTAAACTATCAGAAATGGGACGAAAGTCTGCACTTTGCGCCGCTGTACGAACATCTTGTTATGGTCGGCAAAGCTTGGCTTGAGCCTCGTTATCTATTCGATGCAGCCGCTGAATATCTAGCAACGCATAGAATTGCCATCCCTAAATATACTGTCTTACAAAAGCTTATCAGTCGTGTTATCCAACAGGTCAAGAAGGCGTTAAATAATAAGCTTCGTATTCATGTTTCATCTGAACTACACGGATTTCTAAATACTATTATCGATGACAAAGATGGGCTCTCCTTAAGCCAGCTTCGAGCCGGTGCAAAAAGCGTTATGGTGACAGAGCTAAAAAAAGAACTGACGGTGTATCATCAGTTACAGCCTTATACAAGACAGATTGATAATGCTGTTAAGGGCTTAGCCTTATCGTCTAAAAACCAACAACACTTCGGTGAAATGGTGGATTATTATGGCAGTAAACTAAAACGCTTTAAGCGTCCACAGCAACACCTATGGTTGCTGTGTTTTCTGACTCAACGCATACGGCAAAGCCTAGAGCGATTGGCTGATGGGTTTATTCATCATATCCGTAAACAACAAGAAGCTGCGCATGCGTTTGCCCAACAGGCAGTGTTTGACTCATGGAGGTCAGCTGCAGACAATGTCACCAAAGCCGCAGAATTACTGCATCTGTTTGTTGATGACAGTATCGACGATAATCAACCATTTGCAACGGTTAGGCAACAAGCATTAAGTGTAATGAATAACCAAGATATAGAAACGCTATGCCTGTACTTAAAAAAGCAAAAACGCACGGTAGAAGAATATCAATGGCAATATTATGATGATCAAAACGGGTTAATTGAGCAGTTATTAAGGCCCGTGTTTCTATGTCTTGAATGCCAAGCAGGTAAAGGCTCAGAAGCATTAGTGACCCAGCTCAAAACCACAAAAACAGAACTATTAGCAGGTAATACATTGCAAACAATGGATAGTACACTTATCCAACAAAAACATCGTCCATGGTTAATTAACAAGGATGTTGTTCATCCACAGCGATACGAATGGTTGCTTTACCGTCAACTGGCTTCTCGGCTTAATGGTCGAATTTACTTATCAAACGTCACTAAATATCGTGCGCTAGAAGACGACTTAATTGCATCGTCAATACAGCCTGATCTATTGGCATCATCAACATTGGAAAAGCTAAAGCAGCCGATTCAGAAGCTACTGCAAGTAAAACAAATACGCTTAACAACATCCCTAGAAGATGTTGCTCGTCACATTGATAATGGTGATAACCGCAATGTGATCATGAAGAGCCGAAGTGGCACACGATGGCGACTGCCAGTTAAAGGCTCCCAATCACTTGTCAACAACCCTTTCTTTAAACAAATGATCCCCGTCAGTATTGCTGATGTGTTGCGTTATGTTGAACAAGAAACCAACTTTATGCAATGCTTCGCACACGTGCTGCCAATACAAAAACAAGTAGGCGCCAATCAGGATGATTTATTGGCTATTCTAATTGCGAATGCGACACATCGCGGCGTATATGGGATGGCACAAATATCTGATCGCAGTTATGAGCATCTAAGCACTATACAAGCTAATTATATTAGGCCTGAAACCTTGCAAGAGGCTAGTGATATCATCAATAACGCAGTAGCGGCACTCCCTATTTTCCGCCACTATCACATCCAAGAAGACGTCCTGCACGCCAGTACCGATGGGCAAAAATTTGAAACTCACCTTGAGACTTTTAAAACTCGCTACTCCTCGAAATACTTCGGCACCAACAAAGGTATTACGGCCATGACGTTAGTTGCCAATCATAGTGCGTTAAATGCCCGTATCATAGGATCTAATGAGCATGAGTCCCATTATATTTACGACTTACTACAATCTAATACTAGTGATCTTAAGCCAGATGTCCTCTCAACCGACACCCATGGTGTTAATCATGTTAATTATGCCTTATTGGATTTATGCGGTTATAGTTTTGCGCCTAGGTATGCTCAGTTCACCAGTGTGATCAATGACCTATTTAACGTAACTGAAAGCGACGACGGAAACACGCATCTGGCGCTGAAAAAGCCGATAAAAATGAATGTGATTGAAGAAGGCTGGCAGGATATTCAGCGTATTGTGTTATCCCTTCAAGAAAAACGCACAACACAGGCATTGCTAGTACGCAAATTATCTGGTTATCCATCTAGACACCCTATATTACAAGCATTAACGGAATATAATAGGCTCATCAAAGCCCAATATTTACTTGATTATATTGATGATGCAAGTCTGCGCCAATATGTTCAACGAGCACTGAACCGAGGCGAAGCCTGGCATTTCCTCAGGCGAGCTATTGCATCGGTCAATCGTGACCAGTTCCGTGGAAAAAACGAATCAGAAATAGTCGTCTGGAACGAGTGTGCCCGTTTGACGGCAAATGCTATTATCTACTTTAACTCGATGATCCTAAGTCATCTATTACTGCACTTTGAAGAAGTTGGTGACGAGGAAAAAGCAGCAATAACTCGACAAGTATCACCCGTTGCATGGCAGAACATTAATCTGAGCGGCACTTATCAGTTCGCTAGTAACCGCAAACTACCTGATTTACAGGAAATAACTAGGCCTATTGTTGAAAATGAAGTCTAAAATGAAAGGTAACCCAGCTCCACAAGCCATTAACTGCGAGGGTTGTGGCGATTTATGTTACTTTAGAGGGGAAAATCCCTAGAACCCCATCATGTGTTGTCGTTGGACCAACGCAGTTTCACCTGCACTGGATGCGGGATGCATCAGAGTCGAGATGTCTCTGCAGCAGTGACCATTGCACGCAAAGGAGAATTAGGCATTATCGCGGACGGTCTTGTCGCGAGGGTAGCCCCCATAGCTCATCAGAAATCAGGCGTTAAAACGAAAGTCTTCGAGCGATTGAAGTTGTCTGTGGGAGATGAGAAAAGAGAAGTTGCATAGTCTTAAACCGCTATGTAACAGAAGCCCCGTGATCAGACTTGCTCTGTCGCGGGGTAGTTCACTTGTTAGCAATGACTACGGCACGTTTTGGGGCAGGGTACCCTTCGATGGTTAATTCGGTATTGTTCGGGTCAAGAAAATCAGACAAAGAGTGTCCTTCTATCCATGTTGTTTTTCTTTGTTCAGCCACGGATGTTTGGTCTACATCAACGGTGCGAATGTTCGAAAATCCTGCTCTGTTTAACCAGAGTTCCAAGGCTTTAACACTGGGTAGGAACCAAACGTTACGCATTTGTGCATATCTGTCTTGTGGCATAACAACCGTATTTTCATCACCATCCACTACAAGGGTTTCTAATACTAATTCGCCCCCTTTGCGTAATTGCTGTTTAAGTTGTTGCAAAAAAGTCATAGGGTCACGACGGTGATAAAACACACCCATAGAAAATACGGTATCAAAGGCATTGGCAGCGGGTAAATCTTCCACACCTAAAGGTAAAAAATACAAAGGGACAGTGGGTGCGTATTTTTGAGTAATCAAACTTTGCATAAAAAACAAAGGTGAGGGGTCGACCCCGATAACCATTTTGGCGTTTTGCTCGAGCATCCGCCACAGGTGATAGCCACTGCCACAACCTACGTCTAATACATATCTGCCATTGAGATTGCTGATATGGGGTAATAAACGCTCCCATTTAAAGTCTGAGCGCCACTCAGTATCTATGGTGACACCTGCAATATTAAATGGGCCCTTGCGCCAAGGCATGAATTGTTTCAATAATCCTGTAATAGCGGGACCGTATTGGGCTAATTCAGGAGTAAATGTCACTGTACCATCAACCACCTGCCATTGCGGTTGTTCTCCATGGGGAAATTTAGATAGCAGTTTTTGCCATTTCTGCCAGTCACCGTGTTTTTGTGCGTTTTCCCAATTGGCAAGTTCAGAAGGCAATTGAGCCAGCCAACTATCCAACGGTGAATCGATTAACTGATGTAAACACTGTTTAAAATGAGGGTGCATATATTTACTCTTTGTGTGCAATCAGAGACATGAAATTAAAACAACTAAACCAAGTTGTGATATTAGTAAAACCAGAGGCAGTCAGTCGCTGAAAATGTGTACTCATCGTATCGGTTTTCATGACATTTTCTAGTGCAGTTCTTTTCTGGCTGATCTCTAGGTCACTATAGCCATTGTTTTTCTTAAATTGGTGATGCAAATCTATCAGTACTTTATTAGGGAGTTCTTCTTCGGCTTTAAATTTCTCTGATAAAATCAAAATCCCACCGGGTAACAATGCATCATATATTTTAGCAAGCATCTGTGCTCTTTGTTCAGGTGCTAAAAACTGTAACGTAAAGTTCATAATAATGACACTTGCCGGTTGTAAATCTGTTAATGTAATATCATCAAGTCGGATAGAAACATCTGCACCATGGTTATACTGCCCGAGGTATTGCGTTGCTTTTTCGACCATGGATAATGAGTTATCAATAGCAATGATAGGACAGCTTTTAGTCAATTGTTTTGCTATACTCAGCGTAGCAATACCAGTGGCGCAACCGAGGTCATAAATAACGGTTTGCTCTTGTGCATATTGCTCAGATAAATATCCAATATTATCTATTATGAGAGGGTAACCTGGAATGGACCGGTTTATCATATCAGGAAAGACTTGCGCCACGTTTTGATCAAAGGAAAAATCAGTTATATCCGTTATCGGTTGTGAAAATAAATTGTCATTTTTGCGCATTTTGGTCTAAGATTTTATTTATGAGATAGAGTTATTGTACTTTATTATGAGTGAAGTCCACAATTAATGTTGCATCACAAGGGATACAAAAGATGAACACGTTTTTAATTGCCGATGACCATCCACTTTTTAGGGATGCCCTAGAAGGTGCCTTGGATCCATTTTTTGAAAACATGCAAATTGTGCATGCGGACTCAGTACAGACAACGCTTAAAGCAATAAAAACAAATCCAGATATTGATTTAGTTATTCTGGACCTAAATATGCCAGGTGCTGATAATTATTATGGTTTAACATCTGTGCTTGATAAAGTCACTGATACACCGGTTGTTGTTGTTGTTGTTTCAGCTAATGAATCTGATCAAGCCGTCAGTGTTGCTATGCATTTTGGCGCTAAGGGTTACATTCCTAAATCGTATAATTCACGTAAAATGGCACATGCAATTATGTCAGTTATGGAGGGTGGAAAGTTCATTCCAGAACGTTTTATAGACGTTTTTGAGGATAATGTCCCAGAACTAATTACTTCAATCAAGCGAGTGAAAGAACTCACTCCAAAACAGGTTAGAGTTCTCCATTGCCTGAAAGAAGGTTTGTCTAATAAAGAAATTGCAGATAAGTTATTCGTGACCGAAGCTACGGTAAAAGCACACATCAGTGCTATCTTCAAAAAATTTAATGTGAAATCAAGAACACAGGTTGTACTGTTAGTAGAAGAGTTAAATTTGGAAGAAAAAGCGAATTAAGTGATTGTGTTTATATCAATAACGAAAGGCCTAGTTTTGGTGGTTCCGAAACTAGGCCTTTTTCATTGGAGCTGGTTCTACTTAACGAATAACTAATTCATCTGGCGCAAAATCATCAACATTGATGGTTTTTAAACGGCCTTTTTCTGTTGTTCTTAAAAGTGTAGCTTCATCTTCGTCAATGATGCCAGCGGTTAACGCTTCATCAGCCAGTGCATCTAAACAAGTAAATGGCCGTCTTTCTCCCAGCGCTTGACATATGTGCGCATGTATTGGTTCGGCTTTTTGGACTAATTTTAAGGTAGCTTCTAGTTCACCCAATAAATTACCTGTTGTTTCTGCAATAAACTGACCTTCACCTAACCTAGTACGCGTCGGATTAGGTGCTTGTAATATGTGCGCAATGGCATGCTCAACTTTATCATTGGCCTTTTTATTCCAAATGCCAAAGGGTTGTAAGGTTAATTTTAGAAAAAACCGCACAACAGGGTTGGGGAAGTTACGAATGAATTCTGCTATCGCATAATCTATTTCAGACAAAGCATGCTGCATTGACCATATTAATAAAGGTAAATCATCTTTGTTTCTACCTTGGTCTGCGTAGCGTTTTAACGTTGCCGAAGCTAAATAAAGATGACTAAGTATATCACCCAAACGCGCAGATAATCGTTCTCGGCGTTTCAGTGAACCACCCAAAACACCCATTGCAATGTCACTCAAAAAGGCCAAATTTGCACTGTAACCATTTATTTGTTGATAATAACGTTTGGTTTCATCATTAAAAGGACTATGTCCCAGATAACCACGTGTAAAAGAAAACCATTTTGATGCGACAAAGTTGCTCAAAGCAAAACCAATATGGCCGAAAATAGCTTTGTCAAAAGCTATCAATGCGTCCTGTTTATTAGGTAATGCAGCAGCTTTTAATTCTGCGAGGACATAAGGGTGACAACGCATCGCACCTTGGCCAAAAATCATCATATTTCGGGTAAGAATATTGGCACCTTCTACGGTTATGGAAATAGGAACACCTTGGTAACCACGGCCTAAGTAGTTATTAGGCCCTAGCATAATCCCTTTACCGCCGTGAACATCCATAGCATCATTCATAACAGTACGCATATTCTCTGTGAGATGGTATTTGCAGATAGCTGAAATTACAGAAGGTTTTTCGCCTAAGTCGACCGCTGCAGTTGATAACGTGGTGACAGCATCCATCATGTAAGCATGCCCTCCAATCCGAGCGAGCATTTCTTCGATACCTTCCATTTTTGCAATAGGCATTTTGAATTGACGTCGAATTCTTGCATAAGCTCCTGTTGCTAACGCAATTGACTTAGCGCCACCTGCGGCACAAGAGGGAAGGGTAATACAACGGCCAACCGATAGACATTCCATCAACATACGCCATCCTTTGCCTGCCATATCTGGGCCACCAATAATGTAATCGAGAGGAACGAAGATATCAGAACCACGGATCGGTCCATTTTGAAATGGCACATTCAAAGGGAAATGCCGATTGCCAATATCTAGACCGGGTGTTGTGCTGGGTAATAATGCACAGGTAATGCCGAGCTCTTCAGTATCACTTAAGAGATGCTCAGGATCATATAATTTGAATGCAAGCCCAATGACAGTTGCGACCGGTGCCAGGGTAATATAACGCTTATCGAACGTAAGACGCATACCAAGGACTTGTTCACCATCCCATTCTCCCATACAAATTGTGCCAAAGTCAGGAATGGAACCTGCATCAGATCCTGCTTCAGGTCCGGTTAAGGCAAAGCAGGGGATTTCAGCACCGCTCACTAGGCGAGGAAGGTAATAATCTTGTTGTGCTTTCGTACCGTAGTGCTGTAACAGTTCGCCAGGGCCTAGAGAGTTAGGTACGCCAACGGTTGTCGAGAGGACAGCTGATACACCTGATAACTTTTGTAAAACGCGTGATTGAGCATATGCCGAAAATGCGAGGCCACCAAATTCCTTGGCAATGATCATGGCAAAAAACTTATTCTCTTTTAGAAACTGCCATATCTCAGGAGACAAATCGGCATCTTTATGATTAATTTGCCATTCGTCAACCATCGTGCAAACTTGCTCTACAGGACCATTTAAAAAATCGGCTTCCTCAGTAGTTAATTTTGGCGGAGTGACATCGTGTAACTTTTCCCAACGAGGCTTTCCAGAAAATAATTCACCATCCCACCAGACAGTTCCAGCAGCAATGGCTTCTTGTTCGGTACGTGACATTTCTGGCGTCACTGTTTTATATAATGTGAATATTCGTTCAGTTAAACATTTTTGACGGACTGGCGGATATGCAAGAAACAGTGAAATAGTCGCCCATAATAACCAGACCAATGGGTAATGGCCTAGGAGTTCTCCCAAAAACAATATAGCAATAAAAGCGCTTAAAGCAGTATATCCAGCAGATAACCGGTGATATGCACACAGTGCACAGACAATTAAAATTCCAATTATGGTAAAAATAACAGACATACGAATTCTCTACAAAAGGTCAGACCAGCCTAATGTAGAGAAGTCCTTAAACAAATTCAAGTCTAAACATGGGGAATAGTAAAAGAAAACTTACTGTTATTCTTCAGCAGCGTAACCTTTTGCTGGTAATAAGGCGTTGTCAAGAAAAGCGGCACCATCTGACATGGTGAGACGTTTTTCCACAAACCATTTCACTACCAAAGGATAAATGACGTGTTCTTGTTGTTGTACACGCTCTGCTAATATCGTCTCATCATCTTCAGCAAAAATAGGTACTTTTGCCTGTAAAATAACAGGGCCACCATCGAGCTCAGCAGTGACAAAATGAACAGATACGCCATGTTCAGTATCTTTATTTTCTAAAGCGCGCTGGTGAGTATGCAGCCCTTTGTACTTTGGTAATAAAGATGGGTGTATGTTGATCATCTTGCCTTCATACTGTTTTACAAAAGCATATGACAAAATACGCATGAAACCAGCTAAAACTATGAGGTCAGGTTCATATTTAGCAAGGACCTTGTCTAACTCTATGTCATACTCTTCACGAGATAAGCCAGAGTCTTTACTCGCTAGGATTTCAGTCGCAATACCTGCTTGTTGAGCGCGCTCTAAGCCATATGCTCCGACAACATTGGATAATACGAGACAAATCTCGCCTGGTATCTTTCCTTGGGTAACGTGGTCAATAATACTTTGTAAATTTGAGCCGTTACCTGATACTAAAACTGCTATCTTCACGCTTAACGGCTCATTACAACTGACTCTGAGCCAGTTTTAGTTGTAATAGTACCTATTTGCCAAGCATTTTCACCCAGCTCATTGAGGATGGTTAAAGCTTCCTCAACGGATTCTTGAGGTAATGCCAAAATCAGGCCAACACCACAGTTGAACGTGCGATACATTTCGTGTTCAGTCACGTTACCTTGGGTTTGTAACCAGGAAAATATTGCAGGCCAAGTCCATGTGGATTTATCAATGTTAGCTTGAAGATTATCCGGTAACACCCGAGGAATATTTTCCCAAAAGCCACCACCGGTAATGTGAGAAATAGCAGACACTTTGACGCTCTCTAGTAACTTAAGTGTGTTCTTCACATAAATACGTGTTGGCTCTAGTAAGTGTGCTTGGATGGATTTACCTTCTAGCTCTGCAGAAATATCAGCCTCGGTGACTTCAATGATCTTACGAATTAAGGAGAAGCCATTTGAATGTGGGCCAGAAGACGCTAGGGCAATTAAAGCATCGCCATCTTTTACCTGTGTACCATCAATAACGTCCTCAGCTTCTACTACGCCGACACAGAAACCTGCAACGTCATAATCGCCACCATGATACATCCCTGGCATTTCAGCGGTTTCACCGCCAATCAAAGCACAACCAGAAATTTCACAACCTTTGCCTATTCCAGAAACTACGTCAACTGCCACATCAACATCAAGTTTACCTGTAGCATAGTAATCCAAAAAGAATAGTGGTTCCGCGCCTTGCACAATTAAATCATTGACACACATTGCCACTAAGTCGATGCCGATACCACTGTGTTCGTTACAGTCCATAGCTAAACGTAGTTTAGTACCCACACCATCAGTTCCTGAGACCAGCAGTGGGTTTTTGTATTTGCTTGGTAATGAGCAGAGTGCACCGAAACCACCTAAGCCGCCCTTGACCTCTGGACGATGTGTTTTCTTAGTTACCGATTTTATACGTTCAACTAATTCATTACCGGCATCGATATCGACTCCGGCATCTTTATAACTTAGGGAAGGGGATGATTTACTCACGTTCGCTCTCTTTCATATAAAATAAACCCGTGCATTATACGTTGAAATACATAACAATATCACTATAAAGTTGTACAGATATCAAGAACAAGGAATATCCGTTGAATAGAAACGTGACACAAAAAGCAATTAATCTATTGATTGTTTGGTTTATTTTTTTGCCATGCTGTGTTTTTGCGTCTATTTATACCCCGTTGAACTTCTCTCAAGTTCCAGTTGCTAACCAATCGTCAAGTGCACAAAATGTAGCCATTAAAAGTGCGTTGCAAAATGTTTTAATTAAAATGTCAGGCAGCGTACAAATTTTAGATGCGCCAGAGGTAACAGCCTTGCTAAAACAAAGTCGTGCTTATGTGGAAGCGACCCGTTTTATTGCAAATGATACCTTAACTTTAGAAGTGGAGTTTAATGAATCTAAACTACACACTTGGTTAAAACGCAATGCTTTACCACTTATGAGTGACACTCGACCCGAAACTCTGGTGTGGATGATTGTCGATGAACCTTCCAACTCTGAACGCATGCTAATAGGCGATGGCAATATCAGCACTCATCACTCTATGCTCCGCGACGCATTCGATCGCCGAGGACTGCAGGTATCTTTACCTTTGTATGATTTAACCGACCTAAGTCAAGTCAATGAAATAGATATTTGGGGACAGTTTGTTGATGTCATATTTGAAAGTTCTAGGCGCTATTCGCCAGATTACGTAGTCGCGATAAAACTGTTTGTGAATCAGGAACTCAATTGGCAACTTGACTCTTTTATTAAAACTGAACATTCGTTGCAGTTAGGTTCGTACACTGGTGCTGATGAGCAATCAGCCATAATGAGTTTTGTGAACGACTACGCAGAAGTGATTGCACAGGAATATGCGATTGATACCACTTTGTTTGCCAAAGGCGAACAAATTAAAACGCTGGTAACAATCGATAATATGGGATCGCTGACTGATTTGGCTCAGGTAACAGCCTACCTAAAAGGGCTAAATATTATTGAGCAAATAACCTTACAATCACAAATGGGGCAGCGTTCTACATTTGCGGTGTCACTATTAGGGCCGCCAGAACAATTAGCAAAGTTAATTCAACAAAACGCAAAAGTATTGACCCTTGTTGATAAAACAAAGAACAGCGAATCTCACTTCAGGGGCGATGAAACAGAAGATTTATCTCAACTAACAGGTCAAGCAAGCCGACCATCGATGGAGCCATTACCACATCTTTATTTCAATCGTATGCCATAGTCGTTATACTTTATCGCAGTCAACACAATTTATTATCTGATGGTCGCAGCTATGCAACTTCCTTTGTCAATTAACGTGTCACCAAAGCAAGATTTTGCAAGCTTTGTTGTGGATCCAGATATTCCTTTGTGTCATTCCTTACAAAATATTCATACCAAAAAAGCATCGATTGTTTTTGTTTATGGACCAACAGGATCTGGTAAGTCACATTTGCTCAATGCAGTATGTTTAGCCCAACCCAACGAACATCCTTTTATGTTTTTAGATGCTGCTTCGTTAGCGCCATTTTTTCAAGCAACGAATGATGCCAGGGAAGTGTTAAACGGTTTGGAGTTAAATCATCTCATCTGTATAGATAATGTCGATAGTTTATTACCAAACCCGCAGTGGCAGTTTGCGCTGTTTGATTTGATTAATCGTGTGCTAGAACATGGGCACAGTATTATTATAACGAGTCAAAAGAAATACGATGATGCTGAATTCACATTACCTGATCTGCGCTCTCGTCTAGTTTGGGGGGAAACTTACTATCTAGCTCAGTTGGACGATACTCAGATTTACACGGCATTAAGTCGGTATATCGAGTCAAAACAGGTAAAGTTTCAAGACCAATCATTGCGTTATTTGTTGAATCACTTCCCTCGCGACATCAGTATTCTAAAATCGTATATTGATGAAATTGACTTGCATGCGCTAAGTCAAAAAAAAGCCATTACGATCCCACTTATCAAAGATTGGTTCGCAGCTTCAGATGCGAGTTAAAGACGTCGAATATCGAACATAAAAAAACCTCTAAAAGTATCTCTGTTCTCATGCTTTATGTGAGAGATATGTTTAGAGGTTTTTAGATTAGTGTTGATGGTGATTCAGTAAGTCCTGTTGCAAACGTAAGGCACGTTGTTGATCGGTCAACTGCATTGCCTTGGCGGCCTTATTTGCGCCGCTGATATCAAGATTATCAAACCAATCGGCTGTGGTATCCATGAATATTGGACTAGGAAGATTTTGTTGAATACCCGCTGCATTTAACTCTGGCAAAATACGCTCGACGGCAAACAATACTCTATCTTGTAATGCTACATCATTAAAACGGTTTCTTTGTCCCCATACCACACGAAGACTAGGATCAACATCTCTGCTGGCCAGAACCGCAATATCAGAATCAGCATCCAGTCTATATTTCATCATAAACTTTTCAAATAACAAAGCATAGTCCTCACGCGTCGTATAAAACGCATAAAAAGATGTCGCTACATCACTGGAAAATAAGTTTGCAATGGTTTGAGCAGTCGTATCTTTTTGCGCTTCAGTGGCATCATCGCCACCAAAATTTACCCTAGCAAATGCTTTGAGTTCATCGGAACGCAATGGCAACTGTTGTGCTAATAAATCTGAATCAGGATTTTGTGAGCTTCGGTTAATGGCAGTAAGTGGACTCAATGAAGTGGCAAGTTTGGCCCAAGTACTTGGTGGAAAGAAGTCATTAGCATGACCAAGTTCATGGTACATTAACCACGAAATGTCTGCTTCTAAATCAGAGAAAGAACGAGTCCTTCTATCAGCAACAGCATAGGAACCAGCAGGATAATAATCGTTATTTTTCACATAGCGCCAAGGGACAATAAATTGTAACTCAGACCCAAAACCAGAACGATAATCAGGAGCTTCGTTTAAAGTATCGCGCTCAAGTGGTGTTAACCAGAAATTATCGGCATCCAAATATATAGCACCAGTGGCAGACCAATAAAACGAAGGGCGCACTTCATAAGATATGACTATTCCAGTGACACCTCTTAATAGTCGCAGCATGTCCGGACCGACTGCTGAGCTTTCCAAGTATTGTTTAAAACGATCTCCCATCCAGGGGTGAGATACGAGTGTTCTGTCTAAAATATCCTCAACACTAGGATCCATGTTTTCCATACCGATTAAAGGAAGGCGGCTAAAGCGACATGATTCATTTAAGATATTACTATAAATACAGACTTGTAAATCATCTGCATAAGGAGAGTCTGCATGGTAAGGGAACATGTTTTCGGTAACGATATTCTCTGAATAACGCGGGAAATAACCGTTCTGTTCATCTATATCTGCATTTCGCACACCTAGTAACACCGACTCTGTCACCGTTTGACCGTTACTCAATACGATATCCGCCTGCACATTAAAAACGCTATCACGAGACACTTCTGGTGCGGCAAAGAAGACTCGGTTGTCTTGGACTTCAAACGCAATCTCAGCAGCATTAGGGGTACTTTTCGCTGCAATTGACCATTCGGCAGAATTTACGGTTAAGCCACTAGCTGGGTCGATTCGAAATGAGACACGACCTTGTTCAACCGCACTGTGTGCCATACGAATATTCGCTAGTTTGGTACTATTACTTGCAGAAAAAGAAACATTGCTCAGCACGGGGGCTGTTGCACAGGAATTGTTTTTGTTTGTACTGCACACTTTGGCACTGACTGAAAAACTATAAGAGCCAGCTTGTGGTACGATAAAACCGGTCGTTGGAGTATGAGGAGATATTAAATCAATCGTTGGGCCTGATGTTTGGCGCCAAGTTACATCAACCAGCTTGGCACCCGATGTGGGTACTAATGCCAAACCTCCATTACTATTTGCTATGTATTGCGCATCGCCATAAATAGCGAGTCCATTTTCCGTAGCTAGTGGAGCAAAAGCACTGGAGGGTGGTGCTGTAGGCGTATTCGGTCCATTATTAGGTGTGTTCGTTGCAGAACTACCACCACCACCGCATGCTGATAAAGTTAATACCGCTGTTGTAAGAAGTAACTTTTTAAACATATCATTCACCTTCAAAACGTTTTTTTTCAGCTTCCATAACATCTTTTAATTTAGGTAGTGCACTACCGGTTTCTCGTCCTTTTAGTCTCGCGTAACCACTGCATCCCACAAACATAAGGATAGCAAGCAGAAGCTCAATAAACGCAAAGAGCCATTGCTCAGGCACAGCATACCAGACAGTAATAGCATGCATCATGTAATAAAGAACCAAAAAACTTGCCCAAGCATGCGTGTATGGCTTACCTTGGATAATGCCTTTTGCAGGAAACAATAAGGGCAAAATATAGAAAATTAGAATAAACGCTGTAGAGTACGTTTGCTCTGCAACCAACCAAAATTGCCAAACCGCAGACCAAGCTAACAGTCCTATAAAGCCAAATAATGCCATTTTTCGCATAGTATTTGTGTAAGGTGAAACTTGCATATTAGTGAGCCTCTAATTTTTTAGCTATCATAGCTAATCTTTTACCCTGAGCAAATGCCAGTGCTTTTTCTGCATCACTGAGTGTAGGCGTTTTGTTTACAGCGACATGCGAAGGGCCGTAGGGTGTCCCTCCAGACTGGGTACTATGGAGCTCAGCTTCACTATATGGTAAACCACAAATTAACATACCATGATGTAACAAAGGTATTTGCATACTCAACAAGGTCGCTTCTTGCCCACCATGCATAGAGCCAGTAGAAGTAAATACACTAGCTGGTTTATTAATGAGTGAGCCAGCTAACCACTGAGCTAGGGTTTGGTCAATAAAATATTTAACAGCTGCAGACATATTACCAAACCGAGTCGGGCTGCCTAGCGCTAGTCCTGCACATTCTTCTAAATCTGATAGTTGTACAAATGGTGCTCCGGCCTCCGGAACGGCCTTCGCATGTCCGTCAAGGTTAGATGTTACCGGTGGGATTTGCCGTACTTTAGCCTCCATACCACACGATTCAACCCCTTTTGCAATGGCTTCTGCTAAAAGCTGTGTACCACCGTGCACACTATAAAAAGCCACTAAGATAAACGACGAAGACATATGTTATCCTTGATCAATGATGGCGAGAACTTGTTCTGGTGGTCGGCCAATTGCCGCAGCGTCTTCGGTTTCCAAAATGGGGCGTTCCAATAGTTTTGGTGCAGCTAATAAACCGGCTAATAACGCGGCTTCGTCACTGGCTTTGGTTAACTTTTGTGCGGCAAACTCTGCTTCTTTAGGGCGCATCATAGACAATAATGAAGTCACACCTAATTTTTTCTTGAGGCGTAAAACTTCAGATTCTGTCAAACCTGTTTGGAGATATAAAATAGGTGTAACTGTGATATTGTTCTGTTCTAGCAACGCGAGTGTTTGTCGCGATTTTGAACAACGTGGGTTATGATATAAACGTAATGCAGACATGGTAATAATCAACTTTTATATTGGTTCATGTTAAAGTGCTACTGGCAATATAAACTACAATAAGAATAACGACAATGAAGAAACATGTACTTTTATATATCTTGTTAGGCATACTAAGTTTGTCGCTAGGGCTAGTCATTTACCAGTCTCAAAATAATGACTTTTACGATTCCACAGGGCAGGGATATCGTTGGTCAGAACTTAATCAAAAAATTTTCATTGTCAATTATTTTGCCGAGTGGTGTGCACCTTGTTTGAAAGAAATACCAGAACTCAATGAATTCTACTCCTGGGCACAAACGCAACCACACGTTGTTTTCGTTGCTGTAAGCTATGACCCCTTAGATGTTGCAGCCGTCAATCAACTTCGAGTTAAATACGATATTCAGTTTCCCGTATTGGCTGAGGTCGGTGAACATTTCCCAATAACACCTCCTGCATATTTACCAGCAACGTTTATTACTTATGAGAAGAAAGTTTTCCCGCCATTATTGGGAGAACAAACTTTTGACTCATTACAAGCCGCTGTCAAAGAAGTCGAAATATTATTAGCTTCCCGCTAATTTTTGCATGCGTTCTTGGCTTTCTCTAAATTGTGTTATGCGAGCGCGAATACGTTGTTTTAACAAATAACTCTCAGCAAAATTATAGGCAAATTGCAGTTCATCAATCGCTTTGGGATAAATGGCCATCAGGGCATACATTTCAGCTTTGTTTTGGTGCATATTAAGACGTGACTGAGAACGGGCATAAGCATCACTAATCAAAGAGAAACCCAATAGACTTTTGTTGTGCACCATCAAGAAATCTTTGAGTAACTCTGTAGCTTTATCCCATTCTTTATTTTCTATATAACTATTTGCAAGATTCAGTGTAATTACCGGGTTATTCGGAATTTTTTGATTGATAGGCGCTAATAGTTGAATGGCTTTAGGTACCTGAGATAGTCCTATATAAGTATCCGTCATGGCATCCAAATATGCGAAATTTTCTGGTGCTGTTAAGAGAAGTTGCTCAAGGATGCGTTGAGCTTCGGCATACTTTTCAACTCCCATATAAGCCAAGGCTAAACCGTACTGCCAGGCATAATCAGGCCAATCTTTGGCAATACTGGCATTGGTAAAATAAGCCAAGCTTGCTTGTGCCGAGTACATATAGCGAGCATGGATCCTAGCTTTAACAAGATGAAACATCATTGAACTAGGGCGATTTTGACTCGGTAAATTCTCAGCTCGATTCCGCGCTTCTGCAACCCTCTCTTGAGAAAGAGGGTGAGTTAACAAAAATGCGGGGGGAATAGAGCCCCAGCGACTTTGTTCAAGCATTTTGCTAAAAAAACTCGCTGCAGCAAAAGGGTCAAATCCAGCTTCTGCTAGAATTTTCATCCCAATTCTATCAGCTTCTCTCTCATGTGTTCGTGTGTGATTGATCGCATTCTGAATCATGCCTGCTTGACCTGCGTAGATTGAAGCGAGTCCAGCCTGAGGCGAGGCCATCATCAATAATGCACCACCGATCATAGAAGCGACTTGTAACGGGGAGGTTTTTTCCATAGCTTGTTTTTTGCGAACAATGTGGCGTTGGGTAACGTGCGCAATTTCATGACCAATGACTGCTGCTAATTCAGCCTCGGTATCAGCGTGATAAACCAAACCTGTATGGATACCTACATGCCCCCCATAAAATGCCATTGCATTAATCGCAGAATTATTGATGACGAAAAAAGTAAACGGGAATTTAGTGTTCTGCGCATGTATCACCATTTCATTGCCAAGGGACTGAATATATTGGTTAACGACGGGATCTTGTAACACACCTGCCTGACCACGTAACTGACTATAAAAAATGTTACCGATTGCCACTTCTTCATCTAAAGACAAGGTATTCGCTGCAACAACACCGATTTCAGGCAAAGAGTTTTTATTATTAAGTACTTGTGCGCTAGCAACAGAAGCTGTTAGGCAGTAGATAAGTGATGTAAGAAAAGCGATATGAAAACGCAAAAAAATTCCCCAGAATTGTGATTTTTTAAATTTAGCGCTAGATATGCGTGTTTTTAGCAACCTAACTTATCCAATGAAAGCTAAATAATGGATAGTTTTGAGGTCAATAAGTTCCTTTTAAGAAAGAAAATCTAGTCCTCATCTTAATATTTCTTTACTATATAGATGTTAAAACGAAAAAGGAACCAACGCACAATGTTTTCAATGATTGAACAATGGTATCAACGCAAGTTTTCAGATCCTGATGCATTGATGTTACTGATTTTTATTTTATCCATCAGTGTGGTATTGATTGTCTGGGGTGGTTTTTTAATGCCTGTTTTAGTGGCAGTCGTGCTGGCGTATTTACTCGACGGTATTGTCACCAAAATAAGTAATAAAGGGGCATCGAGAACACTCAGCACAGCAGTGATATTGTTCCTTTTTATCGGTTTTACTTTTATTTTAACGCTGAGTTTACTGCCTACCATTTCTCAACAAAGCATTAATTTTATTGAAGAAATCCCCGTTATCTGGCAACAAATTCAAAGCTGGATAGTCACATTGCCGGAAAGTTATCCGGAATTAGTGCAGGCAGAGCAAATTGAAAGCATTATGGGCGATATTAACCTCAAATTAGTTGGGGCGACCGAGGATATTATTAGTATATCATTTGCTTCGTTGGTCAATATTGGTGCGTTGTTGATATATCTAATACTGGTACCTCTAATGATGTTTTTTATGCTCAAAGATAAAGACGCATTAATGAGTAATATTGCTAATTTATTGCCTAAAGAACGTCGTCTGATTCGCCAGGTTGCCAATGAAATGAACGTGCAAATTGCTAACTATATACGCGGAAAGGTCATTGAGATCATCATTGTTGGCACCATATCCTGTGTCGCTTTTGTCTTAATGGATTTGCGTTACGGAATTTTATTAGGTGTGTTAGTTGGGCTATCAGTTTTAATTCCTTATATTGGAGCGGCTGTAATAACAATACCCGTTGCACTAGTCGCTTTTATTCAATGGGGTTGGAGTGCTGAATTTGGTTATTTGATGCTGGTGTATGCGATCATTCAAGCATTGGATGGGAATTTATTAGTCCCTTTGCTATTTTCAGAAGCAGTCAGTTTGCATCCTTTATATATCATTATAGCAGTGTTATTTTTCGGAGGGATTTGGGGCTTTTGGGGGGTGTTTTTTGCCATTCCATTAGCAACCTTGGTCAAGGCACTTATCCATGCATGGACACCAGAGTGGCGCCCCAAAACTGAGCCACCAAAGTCTGCTGAAGCCTAATATCATGCGGGTATCATGGGGAATATCATGGGTAGTATCATGGGTAGTATCATGAGCAATATCAGGAGACTAGCAGAGTATATTAAGTGCCAAAATACCAATATCAACCAACGCTAAAATAGCGACAAAAAAATACCCAAACAATGTTGGGTATTTTTTTAACTGCGTTACATTGAAATGTATGACGGAAAGCATAACTAAAAAAATAGCGACTGAACCACCACACCATGCTTAGTTTTCTAAATAACCTAATACCGTGGTGTGATGGTCTTTCGTTTTAAATTTATCAAATACATGTTCAATTTGACCTTTTTCGTCGATTAAAAAAGAAATCCGATGAATACCATCATAGACTTTGCCCATGAATTTCTTTTCTCCCCATACACCAAACGCTTCAGCTACTTTGTGATCCTCATCACTAAGTAATGAGAAGTTTAGATTTTCTTTTTCAATAAATTTAGGTAAGCGTTTTACTGCATCAGGGCTAACGCCAAACACGACGACATTTTTTTCAGCTAACACTGTATGTACGTCTCTTAGGCCTTGTGCTTGAATGGTACAGCCTGGTGTCATGGCTTTTGGATAGAAATAGACTAATACCTTTTTACCGGCTAAGTCAGTTAAATTAACGATTTCTCCATTCTCGTTGGGTAGAGAAAAAGAAGGGGCCGGTTGGCCTGCTTGTAAAGTTTGCATTATTCGCTCCAATTAATATGATGCTTATCAGTAATAGTACAGGTCAAACATAAACTATCGAAAAAACGTTTTGTTGTTGTCGAGAAAGCATCTACATCAAGGTCATCAGGAATGCTGACAACAATTTTACACCTGACATTTTCACTATCATCAACACTCGACGATTTTTGTCTCAAAGCGTTAATACTCGCCGAATGACTAGATAAGAAGACCGATACTTTTTCGAGTAAACCCGGCGTGTCTGGTCCAGAAAACTCTAAAGACAACAAATGTTCTATGTTTTGTTTGGCATGCGCTTTAGTACGTTTTAGCAGACTTAATAGTTCAAGTTCACTGGAAAGTGCTGGCAATGAAATTTCTGCTTTGGTGATTTCAGGATGATGTCCTTCAATAATCATGGTCAAAGAAAAGTCAGTGCCAAAGTTAGCCTGACGTGAATCAAGTATATTACAACCTGCAGCGTTGACGGCTTTAGCTAATTGACTAAGTAAACCGGTGCGATTTTCCCCGAGAAATGTGCAAATAAGTTGTTGTTTCATAACGTCTGTTTGAATATGTTTGTATATAGTATTCCAACCTTCATTAGAACCGTCAACCTCGGGAGAATTTATTTTACCAATGTAGTATTGCTTAGCATCCTTGACCTGTTAAAATTAGGGAAATTATTTTGTTGTTTGAGGATAGTATGTTTAAAGGAAGTTATGTTGCATTAGTCACCCCTATGTTAGAAAACGGAGAGGTAGACTATCCAGCACTACAAAAGCTTGTTGACTTCCATGTTGAACAAGGCACTCATGGGATTGTATCAGTTGGCACAACAGGGGAGTCTGCGACTCTGTCTTTTACCCAACACATTGATGTCATCAAAGCAACGGTCAAAGCTATCGCTGGCCGTATTAAATGTATTGCAGGCAGTGGTGCAAATTCGACCGAAGAAGCGATCTTTCTGCAAGAACAAATGGCTGATTTGGGAGTTGATGGATATTTGAGCGTTGTACCTTATTACAACAAACCCCAACAAAAAGGAATTCTAGCTCATTATTTAGCGCTTGCGGATAAGGCCACGTTACCTATTATATTATATAACGTGCCGGGTCGAACCGTTGCGGATATGCAATCGGACATTGTCGCAGAACTGGCTAAACACCCTATGATTGTTGGCTTAAAAGATGCTACTGGTGATTTGTCTCGATTAACAGAGCTGCAAAGTTTGGTCTCTGAGGATTTCCTGATTCTGAGCGGTGATGACGCTACAGGTTGCGAATTTATGTGTAATGGTGGGCATGGTGTGATTTCTGTTACAGCGAACATTGTTCCTAAGCAAATGAAATTAATGTGCGAAGAAGCTTTATCTGGTAACATTGAAAAAGCTAAATCAATAGATGCAAGTATTGAAAAGTTACACACTGATTTGTTCATAGAATCAAACCCTGTGATCCCTAAATGGGCACTGTATAAAATGGGGTTAATAAATTCTCCAGCGATTAGATTACCGCTTGTTTTACCGGAACTTTCTAGTCAAAAACAAATCGAAGCAACCATTAAAGAATATCAATTATAAGGTTATCGATGAGAAAGTCGTTTTGTTTCACAAGTCTGTTAGTCATTGCACTTTCAGGCTGTTCTTCAATAGAAGAGCGAAGAATCGCGTCTGGCAGTTTAGCTCATACGAAATATAAAACTATTGGTCAACCGGACATTCCTGAGGGACTGTCTGTACCAAAAACTTCGCTGCAGTATATCATTCCAGCTATTGAAGATAATGGTCAACCGGTTGGTAAAAATCTTCCAGTAGTTTCACCATCGCTTATTTTGGCGACTCCTTCTGGTACTTATTTAGAAGAGGGTGCACTTACTTCATCGGTAGTGATTGATAAATTAGATAATGAAGTGAGTGTATTATCCTATACTGCGAACCAAGTTATTGGTTATTTAAACGCCCAAAGCATCCCTTACACATTGCTTTCAGAAGATAGTTCAGTCATCCAAACTGATTGGATTATTGAAGTGTTAGAAGGTAATTCTCCTTGGTATGCACTGAATAGCGTAGATAAGGAATTAGGTAAGCGTTTTAAAATTACCATCGCGCCAGCTTCCCACGGTAGAACAGCCACTGTCACAACGGAGTTAACAGACTTTGTGGTCAGCGAAGGAGACGATTTGGTTGACTCTTTAGATGATTTTGTGAAACGTGAGGTGGAAGCGGAGTTGTTAAATGCGATTTTACAGCGTTATGCCCAAAGCCAACAAGTCCAAGCATTAGAACGGATGTCACAAATTCGAAGTGGTATTAATACTGATGAAGGGTTTGATAAATCTGGTAATCCAGCGCTTGTTCTGAATACACAATACGATATTGCGTGGCCCAAATTTCAGCTGGTGTTACGTAAGTTAGGTTTTAACGTAAAAGATTTAGATAAATCTAATGGCTTAATTTTTGTCAGCTACCAAGGCGCAGAAGATAGCTCTTGGTTCTCACTATTCTCGGATGAAGGATTACCGCTTGAAGAAGATGACTACCGTATTCAATTAACGGCGTTATCAAGTGACCAGACAACAGTGACATTTATGGATGAACAAGCAACACCTTTTACTCCAGCATCCCTTTCAGGTATTTATCCAGAGTTTGCTGAGATTCTTCAACAAGATAATTTAGATCTTTAATTTAGGTTTTATACATGCAAAAACGTGATGAATTATATCGTGGTAAAGCAAAAACAGTTTTCCATACCGATAGTGCTGAACATTTGATTTTAGAGTTTCGTAACGATACCTCTGCTTTTGATGGTGAGAAGATTGAACAACTTGACCGTAAAGGTGAAGTGAATAACAAGTTTAATCACTTTATCATGCAGCATTTGGAAGCCGCTGGTGTACAAACTCAGGTTGAATCTTTAATTTCTGATACAGAATCCGTGGTTAAAAAACTTGATATGATTCCTGTTGAATGTGTGGTTCGTAATGTTGCTGCCGGGTCTTTGTGTCGTCGCTTGGGTGTGACAGAGGGGATGGATTTAAATCCCCCAACGTTTGAGTTTTTCTTAAAGAACGACGCACTCCACGATCCTATGATTAATGACTATCACATCGTTTCATTTGGTTGGGCGACTGAAGCACAAATATCCCGCATGAAAGAGTTGACGTTTAAAGTGAATACTGTCTTATCTGAACTATTTGCAAATGGCGGTATGATCTTGGTTGATTATAAACTGGAGTTTGGTGTTGATAGTGCAGGTAATATTATCTTAGGCGATGAATTTACTCCGGATGGTTGTCGTTTATGGGACAAAGAAACGCGTAACAAAATGGATAAAGACCGCTTCCGTCAAGGTCTTGGCAGCGTCGTTGAAACCTATATTGAAGTGGCAAAACGCTTGGGGTTAGATCTTTAATACAAACGTCTAGAGCCAATACAAAAAAGCTGTGTCGCATCAATTAATTGCGCCACAGCTTTTTTTATGTACGTCTTTTTTGCATGGTAATGCTAGTGCTAGAAATATCGAGGCACTTTTTGAATATAGGACTGATATTCTTCATTGTACATATCATTAAGAAAGACTTCTTCTAGACCAATCTGAATTCTCAGCGCTATCAAGCCGACAATTAAACAAACCAATGAGAATACATTAGGCCACGCTAGGAAGAACCCCATTTGCGATGTGGCGACTCCAATGTATGATGGATTTCGGCTTCGTGCATAAATCAAACGCGTCACTAAGCCAGGGTTCGAGTGATTATCAATTCCTGAGCGCCACGCGGTATCTAAAATAAAATTACAATAAATAGCTAATGTAAAACCTAACAGCATCATCACCGCTCCTGTAAAATGAACAATGGGGTACTGTAGACTCGTTAAAGGGATAAGTGTTTGTGCAATACTTGGGTCAAATACATGATAAACACACATAAACCATATCGCGCCTCGAAAGACTCTAAAGACCAAATGGTTCCACCAGTGCAAGCTATGCTTCTGCCCCATATTAACTAATGTTGCGTCACATTGCTTAGCTCCCCTGATTTTAATCATCACACTATAAAATAGGGCAACAACAGAGTAGAATGCAGCTAAGAAATATGCAATAAATGTTTGAAACTCTGTGTCTTGGAACGTTTCCATGAGAACACCTTAGTCAGGTTAGTTATCGATTGTTTGTCTATTAAGCATAGTAGACAAATCTTTTTACCATTCATTTAATCATATAAACCCTGATATTTAACAAAATAAATAAAATTATGACTAAAACTACGACTAAAAGACTAAATAAATTCATCAGTGATACCGGGTACTGCTCGCGACGTGAGGCAGATAAGCTGATTGAGCAAGGTGCTGTTTTGGTGAATGGCAAAGCCCCTGAATTAGGCACTAAAATTGCTGATAATGATGAAGTAAGTGTGCATGGTAAACGAATTAACCAAGTGGCCAGTGATAAATCGGACCGTGTGTATATTGCTTACCATAAACCGGTAGGCATTACGTGTACAACAGAGCGACATATAAAAGGAAATATTATTGATGCGATTGGTCATGACAAACGTATTTTCCCAATTGGCCGACTAGATAAACCCTCAGAAGGTCTAATTTTATTGACGAGCGATGGTGATATCGTCAATAAAATTCTTAGAGCTGAAAATGCACATGATAAACTTTATCGGGTTACCGTAGATAAGCCGATAACTCCTAGTTTTTTAAAGAAAATGGCAACTGGGGTGCCAATATTAAATACGGTCACTAAACCTTGTCAGCTTACCCAGAAGGGGAAAATGTCTTTTGATATTGTTTTAACACAAGGGTTAAACCGACAAATTCGTCGGATGTGCGAGTACTGTGGTTATGAAGTAAAAAGGCTGGTCAGAACACGCATTATGCATTTAACCTTAAAAGGATTACCCAAAGGCGCTTGGCGAGAGTTAAGTGCTAGCGAATTGGCAATGTTGCAAACCTCTGTTGCCCACTCAAGTAAAACAGCAAGCCCGAAATAGAAATAGTCGAAATAGAAAGGCGAGAACTAAACGGGCTTAAGTTTTTGTTGTAATAAATAAATACGTGTGAAAAATGCAATAGCTCCAACAGTGAGACCAACAATAATGCCAATCCAGAATCCTTGCACCCCCATGGCCGGTACCCAATTATCAGTGAGTGCCAGAATGTACCCTATAGGAAGGCCTAACACCCAATAACTGATTAACGAAAGAATAAATAACCAATTCGTGTCCTTGTATCCTCTGAGGGCGTTTGCAGATACAACACCAATGGCATCTGATATTTGAAATAGGGCACCTAAAAACAAGACTGAAATCGCGAGTTCAACCACCGGCATTTCACTGGTATATAAATTCGCGATCGCATTAGCTAAAGTTATGGTCAGTGTCGCTGTTATTATGGAGACACAGGTGGTTAAAATAGTGGCGGCCTGTATGGTGTGTTGGCAACGTCGGTATTCACCAGCACCATATTCGTAACCGACTCTAATAGCGGTCGCCATGCCAATACTTAGAGGAAACATAAACACTAAAGAGGAAAAGTTTAGGGCGATTTGGTGAGCTGCAACTTGGATAGCGCCCAGGGGGGCTAATAACAACGCAATAATAGCAAATAAAGTCACTTCGGTAAGCAGAGTAAACGCGATAGGAATACCTAACACAAGCACCGTTTTTAACAAGCTGAAACGCATTGTAGTAAGCGACGTAAAAATACCAAAAACCTGCATCTTGGTTGCGTAATGAGAGTATAACATTGTCGCTATACACATCGTAATCCAGACTATCATAGTCGCTAAACCACAACCCGCACCGCCCATTTCTGGAAACGGTCCTATCCCATAAATGAAGACCGCATTGGCTGGTATGTTAACGATAAGCCCTAATACCATGATGATCATTGACGGGCGCGTAATAGATAAACCTTCACATGACTGTCTGAGCCCTTGATAGACAGCAAAAGCAGGCATTGAGAGTAATAGATAATACAAATATTCATGCACAATAGGATAAATATCTTGAGTGACGCCAAATACATGCAAGATAAACGGTAAAAGCTCAATGAGACCGATACTGCATATTCCCAAAACGAATAGAATAAAAACACCATGTTGGATTATTTGTTTAATATCGGTATGTTTTTTTTGACTTTGTAATGAAGCAACCAATGGCACTAATGCCATAGCAATGCCTTGAATGAAAAACATAATCGGATTAATGACACTGGCCCCAATTGCAACTGCAGCCATATCAACTGTCCCATAACGACCAGCCATTACAGTATCGGCAACGCCCATTAACATTTGTGTCAGCAGGGCTATATACAAGGGCCAAGCCAATGTAATTAAAGATTTAAATTGGGTTATACGCAAAATGAACTCGACGTTAAATGATGACAAAAACACTGTTTAATTAAACTAAGTGGAATTTTTATCCTAAGGTTGCGTTTAAAATCCTTTTAATTAAGAACACGCTCGTCAGTATAATTAGTTAACATTATTAACATTAATTTAACGTCACGCGTGAGCTAAACCAATGACAAACATTAATGAACGCAATCATATTGCGCATATTAATACGACGCAAGAAGTAAATATTATCAGTGATGGTCTCGTTGCCATACCCATGTTGCAATTACTGGATACAAATGGTGAATATCTAAGTCATAACCCGTCACCATTGACCCAAGAATCAGCGCTAAAAATTCTATATAGCATGCATTATACCCGCTTGTTGGATGAACGAATGGTCAGTGCCCAGAGGCAAGGTCGGATTAGTTTTTATCTAGCATGTACTGGGGAGGAGGCTGCAGTTGTAGCATCAACAGCAGCATTAGAACCTGTTGATATGATTATGTCACAGTACCGTGAGCAAGGCGCACTGGTCTACCGTGGGTACACGACTGCACAGTTTATGAACCAGTTATTCAGTAATAAATTAGATCCCAATAAAGGTCGACAAATGCCCATTCATTATGGGGATAAAACACTTAACTTTATGACGGTTTCGTCCCCATTGGGCACACAAATCCCCCAAGCGGCAGGGTATGCTTTTGGTCAAAAGTACACCGGTGAAGCCGCACTGACTATTTGTTATTTTGGTGAGGGGGCTGCTTCAGAAGGAGACTTTCACGCAGGTTTAAATATGGCAGCTGTACTCAATTGTCCTACGATATTTTTTTGTCGCAACAATGGCTATGCCATATCTACACCTACGGCTGAACAGTTCGCTGGAGATGGTATTGCCTCTAGAGGTATTGGTTATGGGGTAAAAACGATTCGAGTGGATGGCAATGATGCGATGGCGGTATTCGCTGCTACGCAAGCAGCACGCAAAATCGCGTTAGCTGAATCCTGCCCAGTGTTAATTGAAGCCATGACCTATCGTTTGGCCGCACATTCAACCTCTGATGATCCTTCTGGTTATCGCAGTGCGGATGAAGAAGTTAAATGGCAAGAAAAAGACCCCATTGCTCGCTTACAAAAATATTGTATAGCCCAGTCATGGTTAGATTTGGAACATTTAGATGCTTATATCACACAATCTCGGGCCGAAATATTAGCCGAAGTAAAACGTGCCGAAAAAGAAGATTATGCATCGATAGACGACTTGTTTGCTGATGTTTATGCCGTTTTACCAAAACATCTTGATACCCAAAAACAATCACTCCAAGCACATATCAAAAAATATCCAGAAGCTTATCCCAAGACTGCAAGGGAGTTGTTGTAATGGCGCAAATGAATTTATTGCAAGCAATTAACAACGCACTCATTACAGCAATGCGAGCAGACAACAAAGTATTGGTGCTAGGCGAAGACGTAGGGCATTTTGGTGGTGTATTTAGAGCAACCAGTCATTTGCAAGAAGAGTTTGGTCGTGAGCGTTGCTTTAACACTCCCTTGGTTGAACAAGGCATTATTGGTTTTGCTAATGGTTTGGCAGCTCAAGGGTGTAAGCCAGTAGCAGAGATCCAATTTGGTGATTATATTTTCCCTGCGTTTGATCAAATTATTAATGAAACGGCAAAATTTCGCTACCGTTCAGGCGGACAATTTGATTGTGGCGGTTTAACGATTCGCACACCGTATGGCGGAGGCATTGCAGGGGGGCATTATCATTCCCAATCACCAGAGGCTTTTTTTGCGCATATCCCTGGTATTAAAGTCGTTATCCCAAGAAATCCATACCAGGCTAAAGGATTGTTATTAAGCGCTATACGTGAACCTGACCCAGTCATATTTTTTGAGCCCAAACGCTTATATCGAGCTGCAGTCGGGGATGTACCTGAAAGCGACTATGAATTACCCCTCGGTCATGCAGATATTGTGCAGACCGGTTCAGATATCACATTAGTCGCATGGGGCGCTCAAGTCGAAATTATTCAAGAGGCGGCACAACGTGCTCTGGGTGACGGAATTTCGTGTGAAGTCATAGATTTGCAATCCATTTTACCTTGGGATATCGCCACTGTGAGTACATCAGTGGTCAAAACGGGACGTTTGTTGATTAACCATGAAGCTCCGCTTACAGCTGGATTTGCTGCGGAGGTAGCCGCAGAAATCCAATCCCAGTGTTTTTTATCTTTAGAGGCTCCGATTATGCGGGTGTGTGGGTTAGATACCCCTTATCCATTAGTCCATGAAAAAGAATATATGCCAGATGCGCTTAAAACATATGAAGCCATTATCGCAACGATGAATTATTAAGGAGTCATGATGCAAGAGTTTATTTTACCCGATATAGGCGAGGGCATTGTTGAATGTGAGTTGTTAGAATGGCTCGTCAGTGAAGGTCAAGTTATTCAAGAAGATGATCCAGTTGCCGAAGTGATGACAGACAAAGCAACCGTACAAATCCCCGCTATGCACAGTGGCACAGTCGCCAAGCTATATTATCAGGTAGGGGATATTGCTAAAGTTCATGCACCTTTATTTGCCCTTATCCCAGATGAACATTGCGAGTCTGAACCACTACACAAATCAGATCTAGTCAATAAATCAGTTCCTGTAAACAAACCAGACCGAGTTACAAACTTGGGTTCTCAACCTCCACAGTCAAAAGTATTGGCGAGTCCTGCTGTTCGACGGATTGCAAAAGAGCAAGGGATTAATATTCAAACGGTACAAGGCTCAGGTAAAAAAGGCCGAGTGCTCAAAGAAGATCTACTGGAACAAAATACCACTTTGGGTAACACAACTGAACGTAACCCGAGTGTGCATTTGCCCAACGTCAACAATAGCAATTACGATGATACTAATGACAATCATACCAATGACGATACCCAGCAGTTTGAGGCACAACCAGCAGCACTAACGGTTCAGACTGTCACAGCTGATCGCGTTGTTCCATTACGTGGTATGCAAGCAGCAATGGCTCGACACATGATAAATTCGGTACAAACAATACCGCATTTTTCTGTCACAGATGAATGTGCTATACAAAATCTATTAAATATGCAAACGGCATTACAACCTGAATTTGCACTGCATGACATTAAGTTAACGTTACTCCCATTTATGATCAAAGCGTTATCATTAGCACTCCATAAATATCCGATTATCAACAGCCAAGTTTCTGCTGATATGCAAGAAATAATATATAAAGGGCAGCATAACATTGGTTTTGCAGTAGATAGTCCTCAGGGGTTATTAGTCCCGAATATTAAAGATGTTGCACAAAAAAGCTTATTCGAAATAGCCCAGCAGGTACAAGTATTGATTAAAAAGGCGAAAGCAGGAGAACTTAAGGCATCTGAGTTGCAAGGGGGGACGATAACGATTTCTAATATTGGCTCGATAGGTGGATTAGTAGCCACGCCTGTCATTAATCATCCAGAAGTGGCGATTGTCGCGGTAGGTAAAATACAGCGACTACCTAGATTTGATGAAGCAGGTAATATTCATTCTCAAGCTATCATGAATGTATCCTGGTCAGGTGACCATCGTATTATTGATGGCGCTACTATGGTGAAATTTAATAATTTATGGTTGAAGTTTTTACAACATCCTACAAAGATGCTGGCTCATTTAAGGTAAATAACGTTATCATACAAAAAAATCAGCTAAGGTGCTTATGCTAAGTTATCAACACATTTACCACACAGGAAATCATGCCGACATTCTCAAACATATGACACTGTTGAGTACGTTGGGCAAACTTAGTCAGAAAACGAAACCTTTTACAGTCATTGACACTCATGGTGGTGCTGGTTTATATCCTCTCGCAGCTTCTGAAATTCAACGCAGTGGTGAATTTGCCAGCGGTGCTCAACATTTGGTAGATGCTAGTGCCGTCTTAGAGCATCCTTTGCTTAAAGAATACGTCGCGGTATTGCTACGTTGTTTGCAGCATGGTGAACTACCTGGGAGTCCATATTTGTTGAACTCTGCACTGCGTGAGAATGACCAAATGCATGTCTGTGAATTACATCCTCAAGCGTTTGCTGAGTTACAAAATAACATTGGGGGAAAGGGGGTTAACTTATACCAAGAAGATAGTTTTGTCGGTTTAAAACGACTCTGTCCACCTTTGATTAAAAGAGGTTTGGTGTTAATCGATCCACCCTATGAGCAAACAGCTGAATACTCTTGGGTAAAAGATGCACTGTGCGAAAATTTCCCGAAATGGCCAACCGCAGCATATTTATTATGGTATCCGTTATTGTCTAGCAAAGCAGGCCCTAAATCAGGACTAAGTGAACAGCTTTGTCACTCATTAGACCACTCAATTGAGGCGAAAAATATTGCTCAGTTTGAACTGTATATGACTGATTTTGATGCTACAGCTGTCGGTATGTTTGGTTCTGGAATGCTGTGTATAAATTTACCATACGGTTGTTTTGAGGAGGTTCATACCAGTTTGAATGAAGTAGTTGAAATCTTGAATTCAGTCAGTTCACAGCGTTTTGTAGTGCGCGCTAAATGGCTCCAAGTACCTAATTAAACATGCCTAATACGCAGGCCAATATTCAACATTTTTATATTCCAGAGGATCAATCTTTTTATCTCCTGTCCTCTAAAGATGCAAAAAAGCTCAAAAATTGGTTTGCGCTATGTACCAAAGAATTACAGCGACTCGGTTATCATGATATTCAGTTAATTGGTAAGGGGGCGTTCGGTTTCGTTTTCGCTGGCACTACCGAGACGGGACAAGAATACGTTTTCAAATTCTCACGCAGTGATTTACCACAAACGATTCAAGATCGCTTAGAAGAAGAAGCATACATGTTGAGTCAAGTCTCACATGCTGCAGTGCCAAAATTTATCGCTTTTCACAGAGCTCACAACCAATCCATATTGGTGATGGAGAGGGCTCCGGGTAAAGACTTAGAAGAATACTCATTGTGTTTTGGTAAAATACCGCCGCAGATGGCAATCAAAGTACTATTACAGCTTCTCGATGTTTTTAATTATCTACACAGTAAAGCCAATGGTAAACGGATCCAAATTCATGGCGATATAAAACCGTCAAATTTAATATGGGATGAATCTTCCGAAACATTACAAGTTATTGATTGGGGCAGTAGTGTTTTTGCTCAGTGTGATCTTCGCGGGCAGTATGTGAGTGATAATTTTATGGATTTATTGAGTCAAGATATGCAAACCTCCAATGCTCGTCTTGGTGATGTTTATTTCATTGGTGACGAACAAATGCAAGGGCAGTTATCATCGCCAATTTTCGACTATCAAGGTTTAATGAGTACGATTTATGCGCTTTGCTCAGGCCAGGGGGCACGGTTTGGCAAAGGTGTTATTACCCCAAACTCCCTAGGTTTGCCCAAAGTTTGCGCTGACATCATGAATGCACTCTTTGCTAAGGAACAAGTAAATCGCTCCGAGGGCATCAAGTATCTCAATACACATCAATTTTATTTGCGTAATTTAGTTTTTAATCCATCTTACACCCCTACCGAGACAGTATTGTTACCTTGTTATTTGTCTGTTATTGAACGGGATGTTGAGACAGTTGTGTACAGTTCTCGTAAATCATTTTTACGAGAAGAGGTGTTAACTGACGACATTACCATTGAACAGAGTCATGATGCTCAATTCGAACGCTACTATAAACAATACTTACAAGGCATGGGCGATAATGAAAAAGCGTTTATCACTGCTGTTAGTCGATTAGGGAAATTTCCGCTCGTTGGTGGCATGGCTATTCGTTGGGACAAGCAAGGGATAGAAGTAGATGCGCATTTTACTTTATATGCGCATAGTATGCAGCGCTCGGTAGAGCAATCTCTGGCAAATGTGATCACACTTGCCAGAGCTATTCACCGCAAAGGTGTTTTCAAAGCGTGTTTGTTCGATGCGAAAATGACGCAGCATTTTTCTCGTGAATCGGCAACTGATATATTTGTGATTGATAGTGCGGCCAAGATCCCATATCGGGTTAACAATGAACTCAATGATGTCCAACTTTCTCGGGAACATTCCTATTTCGAGGATGGTAGTGATCCTGATGAAAATTTAACACTGCCACTTGGTATACAATGTGTCATCAATGAGTTGAATACTATTCGACATTCAGGGTGTATTATTTTTGAAGTGTTGTCGACACATATGAAAATTCATAGCAGTTTAGTTTTGCTTGATGAAAGTAAAGAAGTTCGTTTCAAAAGCCTACTAGATGATATCATCAGGCATGTAAACGATATCAATGACATGGGGATGGCTGGTTTTATGAAACTACCCGGCAAAGATCCTCAGCGTTTTTCATATGCTGCTACAGCGCCAGAACATTTTTATCCGCGCAACGTGAAGCAGCGCCAAACAAATGAGAAGAGGAATGACCATTTCAAACGTTAATCTACAAGAACTTTTAGATCTAGAGGTATTAGAAGAGGGATTATATCGCGGTATTAGTTGGGACTTAGGTTTTCCAGCGGTCTTTGGCGGTCAGGTATTAGGCCAAGCGTTAGTTGCCGCATATAAAACAGTGGACAAAGATCAGTATGCACATTCTTTTCATAGTTATTTCTTATTGCCTGGCGATGCGAGTAAACCCATCGTTTATGATGTGGAGGTCGTTCGCGAAGGTCGGAGTTTTTCAACTCGCCGAGTCAAAGCGATTCAACACGGCAAAACCATTTTTTACATGACGGCCTCTTTCCAATTAGAACAGCCAGGTTTAAGTCACCAGTACGGTAATATACCTCGTTTACCAGTTCCTGATTCTTTGGATTATGATATTGACTTATTTGCGCAAAAACATTCTCCACTGAGCCCCGAACTGAGTAAAACATTGGAATATCATAAACCTATTGATATCAAAACAGTGAACATAAAAGAATGTTTCGGTGCTGCAGTAGTGGAACCTGAACGGTTTATTTGGATGCGCAGTCGCCATGCAATCAGAGATGAGTTAATCATGCATCAGGCAGCACTGGCCTATGCATCAGATTACCATTTTTTATCGACAGCCTTGCAAGCACATCCCATTCACAGTCAAGATCCACGCTTGCGAATGGCAACCATAGACCATGCCGTTTGGTTCCATAAACCTTTAGATTTTAATCAATGGCACATTTATCATACGCAAAGCCCATTCTCTGGTAATTCACGAGCACTTGTTAAAGGACAGTTCTTTACTGCTAGTGGAGAGATCGTCGCAACGACAATGCAAGAGGGCATGATTAGAATAAAAGAATAAATATTTATTCTTTTTTAATCTAAACCAATATTTATAGTGCAAGGGAGTTTGTTCACGTTATAAACACAGATTTTGGTAAAATTATGTACTAGATTAATGCCTTATGATTGTATATATTTTATACAGTTTTTATGTGTTTCACGTTGGCTCTCCCGAGTCTATTTAGATACCGCACCTTCATTTGTGCGGTTTTTTTTTTACTTATTAGTTAATTTTATGTTCGGATATTGTGGAGCAGGACTATAGGATAATAGTCATAAGTATGATTCTTTATTATGCTAATAAAAAATTTACTAGTGAGGCTATTTATGCGTACTTTCAACACCTTCATTCCTAATAACAGAACACTGATGGGACCAGGACCGTCTGATGTTTCCCCACAGGTTCTTAATGCGTTAGCCAGACCCACTTTAGGGCATTTAGATCCACAATTTATTGAGTTAATGGATGAAACAAAAGCCTTATTACAGTATGTATTTAAAACTGAAAATCAGTTAACTATGCCTATATCTGCACCAGGTTCAGCAGGTATGGAAGCGTGTATTGTTAATTTAGTCGAGCCAGGTGAAAAAGTCATCGTTTGCCAAAATGGTGTGTTTGGTGGGAGGATGAAAGAAAACGTTGAACGGGCAGGCGCTGAAGCTATTGTTGTTACTGCACAATGGGGAGAACCAAACTCCCTAGAAAGTATTGAAGCAGCTTTACATGCTCACCCAGATGCCAAATTTGTGGGGTTTGTACATGCAGAAACTTCAACGGGGGTGAGAAACGATGCGCAAGCAATCTGCGCACTTGCTAAGCAACATGATTGCATGACTATTGTTGATGCTGTTACGTCACTGGCTGGGATTGAATTGCGTGTTGATGATTGGCAAATTGATGCGATTTATTCAGGATCACAAAAATGTCTATCATGTGTTCCTGGATTGTCTCCAGTCAGCTTTAGTGACAAAGCCCTCCATAAGATTCAACATAGAAAAACTCCAGTACAAAGTTGGTTTTTAGATCTTAACCTCATTGTCGGTTATTGGGGCCAAGGTGGCAAACGCGCTTATCATCATACAGCGCCAGTGAACAGCTTGTACGCTTTACATGAATCTTTGCGTTTGGTGCATGAAGAAGGGCTGGAAAATAGTTGGCACCGACACGCTGCTATGCATGAGCTTTTAAAAACAGGTCTAACCGAGTTGGGACTAGAATTATTAGTTGCTCCTGAATCACGACTACCGCAATTAAACACCGTTGTCATTCCTGATGGAGTAGATGATGCGCTGGTGCGTAACCGCTTGTTAAATGAATTTAACTTGGAGATAGGCGCTGGTTTAGGTGCACTGGCTGGTAAAGTCTGGCGTATAGGTTTAATGGGCCATGCAGCGACGACCAAAAATATCGATTTTTGCTTGTCTAGTTTACGCACAGTGTTACGTTAATTAGCTGTAATGACAGGTATTTATGTCATTGTGACAGGAAAATAAACTACCTCTGATCTTTAGCATTTTATGGTACAGGTCACATAAGGGTTAACATTCTTTGCTTGGAGTGTTAACCTTTTTTTATAGGCTCACTGTGACATTCACATCCACGAGATGTTGGTTACTTCTAAAAAAAAGAATCATAATTCATGCTGCAAATCATTTGGTTGATTTTTATCCTCAGCGCATTTCTTGCTAGCTGTTATCAAGTCTTCTTTTTAGGTAATTTAGGCGCATTTTCAGCTGTGATGGACGCAGTTATGGCCATGGCAAAATTATCGGTTGAAATCGCTATTGGTTTAATTGGTTTATTGGCGTTTTGGTTGGGTATATTTCAAATCGCTGAGCAATCAGGACTCGTTAACCGCTTTGCTAAAGTACTCGAACCTCTGTTATCTCGTTTGATGCCTGAAATTCCCAAAAACCATCCTGCATTCGGTAGTATTACAATGAATTTGTCGGCGAATGTTTTGGGCTTAGATAATGCTGCTACGCCATTTGGCATTAAAGCCATGTCTGATATGCAAAGTCTAGCGCAGGACAAAAGTACGCTAACCAATGCTCAGATATTATTTTTGGTCCTCAATACGTCTTCAGTGACTTTATTCCCCATTGCTGTTTTTTTATATCGCACAGAGGCTGGCGCGATTAGTCCAACGGATGTCTTTATACCCATTTTACTTGCTACGAGCGCATCTACGTTGGTTGGCGTATTAGTAACATGTTTAGTACAAAAAATTAATCTCTTCTCTCGTGTGATTGTACTATATGGACTTGGATGTATCGTTTTACTCGGTGCAATTATGTTGTATTTTATGCAATTAGCGGCCGATGTTTTAGCCACACAATCATCTCTTATTGCTAACTTTTTATTGTTGACATTTATTGTCTTAGTATTGGTTTTAGGTGCACGGAAAAGATTAGATACCTATGGATTGTTTGTCGATGGCGCCAAAAAAGGCTTCGATTTAGCCATAACCTTGATCCCTTATTTATTGGCTATGTTATTTGCAATAGGGATGTTACGAGCGAGTGGGGTACTCGATTTTTTGATGACCAGTATTGCTAGTGTTTTACATATCTTTGGTTGGGATACTCGTTTTGTCGATGCTTTACCAACGGCATTAATGAAACCACTCAGTGGTAGTGGCGCACGTGCACTTATGATCGAGACCATGCAGTACCATGGGGCTGATTCATTTGCTGGCAGATTGGCCAGCGTATTACAAGGCTCTACAGAAACTACATTTTATGTATTAGCTGTGTATTTAGGCGCAATTGGTGTTAAGTATTCTCGATATGCAGTAGGCTGTTGCTTGGCAGCCGACGCTGCAGGAATAACGACAGCGATTGCGGTGAGTTATTGGTTTTTTGGCTAGTATTTTATGGGTAATTGATAATTATGAAAAACCAGCAAGTCTCGATTGGTTTATGTAACCCAAAGTCAGCTACAAATGTTGCTAGTATCTTAAGAGCGGCTGGCTGTTTTGGTGTGGACCGGATTTTGTATACTGGTCAACGATATGCCTATGCTAAGAATTATAATCCAGATACCCGAGACTTTCATAAGATGATACCTACTATCGGTGTCACGGATTTAATGGAGTTGCATCCTGCAGATACTGCGGTAGTGGTGATAGAGTTAGTGGAAAATGCTATCCCTTTACCTGAATTTACTCACCCAGATAAAGCGTTTTATATATTTGGTCCTGAGGATGGGTCGGTGCCTCGCGATTTAGTCGCACAAGCAGATTCAGTCGTTTATATTCCTACCTTTCACAATATGAATTTAGCGGCGACTGCAAACGTTGTTTTATATGATCGTTTAGCCAAATCACAGTATGTCGCAAACAATGAGTTGATTAAACAAAGTCGTGACAATAACAACAATATGTCTAGATAGTCAGTTTGTATTCAGAAAAAACGTCTACACTCAAAATATGTTTATTTTTAGAGTTGTATTTACATGCAAAAAATTCTTTTTAGTATATTGGTGTTTAGCCTAACCTTATCCATTGATATGGCGTCTGCCGCGAACCCTGATCCACATAACTTTGAGCCACTCCCCAGACAAATTACGGTTAATGGTTCTGCAAATGTAGCGCAGGAGCCAGATCAAATTACATTTGTAATAGGTATCGAAGAGCGGGGTTCAGATCCGAAGACCATGCAAAGATCGGTGTCTAAAACGGCGAATAAAGTCGTCAATATTCTTAAAAAATCCGGCATAAAAGATACTCAAATTCAATCAATGAGGATGCAATTACAGCCGTTTGTAGAATACAAAAATGGTCAACGCGTCCAACAAGATTTTGTTTTAGGACGCACCATACAGGTTACGCATAACCTTTTTGATGCACATCCAGTAATACTGGAAGAAATTGTGGCGATTGGTGCAACTCGGATATCAGGCATACAATTTACAGTGAGCGACCAAGATGTACATTATCAAAAAGCATTAGAGTTAGCGGTTATCAATGCACGAGAACGTGCTCAAGCGTTACTGACGCCATTAGGCGAAACATTAGGTGAGGTACTACAAATCCATGAAAACAGTCGTAATCATGGCCCCGTTCAGCATAATCGAATGTTAATGGCAGAGAGCCAAGCTGACAATCAGCTGAATCTGCCTGGTCAAAAGATGGTCAATGCACAAGTAAATATCACCTTTGCTATTGCAAAATAAACGTCTAACCCTATAGTGTGCTTATTAATAATAAATCAGAGTGATATTTTATGGACTACGCCTTATTAAGGGAACAAGTAGCAGGGCTGATTGCAGATGAAAAGAACGCTATTGCCAATTTAGCAAATGTTGCTGCCGTTTTATTTAATGCTTTAGAGGATGTTAATTGGGCGGGGTTTTATTTGGTCGATACCACCAAACCTGAAGAACTAGTGCTGGGACCATTCCAAGGCCAACCGGCTTGTGTCAGGATCCCGTTTAACAAAGGGGTATGTGGCGCAGCTGCAAGTACATTAACGAGCCAATTAGTGGCAGACGTGCACGCATTCCCAGGACATATTGCTTGTGATGCAGCGTCAAATTCTGAAGTTGTCATCCCGATTGTGTGCGAAGGACGCTTGTATGGTGTGCTAGACATCGATTCACCATCGCTGAATCGTTTTAATGATACTGATCTTGCTGGATTAGAAGCTATTGTAGCGACACTGGAAACACAATTATGAAAGATTTAATTGATATTCATGTGGTATTATCTACCGCAGATGATATGCAAGATTATCATGACGATCCACAAGCCGCATCCGACAATCTTAATGATATTTTATTTCTGCTTTTTGATCATATGGATAATGATTGGGATGTAGAAGCCATTGAAAAATGTCTACAGTATTGTTGGCAAGTTTGGGTTCACGACCCGCATTTGGGTGAATTAGATGCAGAAGATTTTCAGCAAATAGTTGACCATTTGCTTGCAACTTGGGAAGATGCACTTAATGATGAAGAACTTAATTAAATAAGAGTTACATGGAAACCACCCAAAAAATTACGGACAGCAAAGCTGCCATTGCCTTATTGGCTGAACTTTTTCCGCAAACCTTTTCAACAAAAGGCGAAGCTAAGCCATTAAAAATAGGTATTTTTCAAGAGTTAGCAGAACGCTTGAAAGACGATGAACGTATCTCCAAAACAACACTGCGTTCTACTTTACGTCATTATACTAATGCTTGGCGTTACCTTGAATGTATAAAAGAAGGGGTTTTTCGAGTTGATCTAGATGGTCAAGCTGATGTTGTTATCGAGGCTGAACATGCTGAGTTTGCAGCAAAACAATTGGCTGAGAGTAAAGCTAAAGCAGCTGAGAAGAAAAAGCTGACAGCGAAAAAGCCCAAACCACCGCAAAAACAATTTAAAAAACCTGCGTTTAAGTCTAAAGTTAAAGATAAACAGAGTGCTCATTCAAATACGCCAAAGCTTGAAGTAAAAGAGCTTACTGCAGCAGATTTGGTTATCGGAAAAGCAGTGTCAGTCAAAGTGGGTAAAGTTCCTATGTCTGCGACTATTACTGAACTTGCAAAAGACGGTATTCAAGTACAATTAGATTCAGGTATGTCTGTTAAAGTACAACAAGACCAACTTCGCATTACTACTAAACGGAAATAATATGCCAATGACATTTACTCGAACGTTTTTATCCGCAGCGCTTGCTTCTACTCTTTTGACAAGCACCGTTTTAGCGTCAAGTTCGAGTTCTGTCATTCCCCAATTAGCGCCTGAAAAACAACACACTAAAGCAGCTAAGAGGGTCGTAGGTACTTATCTAAGAAATCATTACCAATCTTTTAAACTGAACGATGCCTTTTCGCAAAAGGTATTTGACCGTTATTTGCGTAACCTTGATTACAACAAGAACTTTTTTCTTGCGTCCGATGTGACTAAGTTCTCTATTTATGCAGACAAATTTGATGAAGCCCTTACCACAGGGGATATGTATCCAGCCTATTTGATTTATCAACAGCTTTTAGAACGCCGAGTTGAACGATTACAGTTTGCACTTTCATTATTGGATAAGACTTTTGATTTTGCTCTCAAGGGCGACAAATTTTATTACGATCGTGAAGACGCACAGTGGGCAGAGAATAGCGCTGAACTAGATGAAGTTTGGCGTCAAAGAGTGAAATATGATCTCTTAAATCTAGTGTTAGCAGATAAAACCCAAGAGGAAGCTAAAGAGGTTTTACATAAACGTTATACTCGTTCTTTAAAACGCCTTGAACAGACTAAGTCTGAAGACGTTTTCCAAACATTTATGAATGCTTTTTCAAGAAGTTTAGAAGCTCATACTAGTTATTTGTCGCCTCGTAATGCTGAACGTTTTCAGATGCAAATGAATTTATCATTTGAAGGTATTGGGGCATCACTACAAACTGAAGACGATTATACGGTTGTGCGAGGTATCATTGCTGGTGGTCCTGCTGATAAGTCCGGTAAACTAAAACCTGAAGATAAAATAGTGGGTGTAGCCCAAGCTACGGGAGATTTTACCGATGTAGTAGGTTGGCGTTTGGATGATGTGGTTGAATTAATCAAAGGCCCGAAAGGCTCCAAAGTTCGCTTACAGGTTTTAAAAGATACGACTGACTCAAAAACACCGATTGTCGTTGAATTTACTAGAGACAAAGTGAGATTAGAAGACCGTCAAGCAAAGTTAAATATCTACGAAAGCTCATCTTTGGACAGTGCTAAGCAAAAACTGGGTGTGATTGAAATTCCATCTTTCTACAATGGATTAACAGGGCATGTTAGAGAGTTAATTAATGAAGCGTCGGCAGCCAACGTCTCCGGTATTATTGTTGATTTGCGAGGTAATGGCGGTGGTTCTCTCAATGAATCACGTACACTGACCGGTTTATTTATCGATAGTGGACCTGTCGTCCAAGTTCGCTCAGGTTCTGGTCAAATAAATATCGAGCGTGATGTAGATGGTATTATTCACTATTCAGGTCCGTTAACGGTCATGGTTGATCGTTATAGTGCATCTGCATCTGAAATTTTTGCTGCTGCTATTCAAGATTATAATCGTGGGATTGTCATTGGTGAACAAACTTTTGGCAAAGGCACTGTGCAACGTCATAAAGGTCTTGGCCGTTATTATGATATGCAGGAAAACCCACTTGGCAGCATTCAATTCACCACGGCTAAGTTTTATCGCATCAATGGCAGTAGCACACAGCATAAGGGAGTTATTCCTGATATCGCTTTTCCTTCTGCTGTAGAGCCAGAAGAGTGGGGCGAAAGTAAAGAAGAAAATGCGCTCCCTTACGATAAAATTAACCGTGCAAACTATTCATCGTATGCCGATTTGAACGGCGTGGTGGATGTGTTAACCGCAAAGCATCATAAACGGGTATTACAAAATCCTGAGTTTGCTTACATTCTTGCTGATATTGATGAAATTGTCGCCAATAAAAACAAGAATTATATTTCTTTGGTCGCCGAAGAGAGAAAGAAAGAAGAACAGTCAGCAAAAGCAGAGCGCCTAGAGCGAACGAATGAACGCTTACAGCGCCTTGGTAAGCCAATCATCAAAAGTTTAGATGAAATTGAAAATTTACCTGATGATTTATTAGATATAGACCCATTCTTAGATGAAGCTGCAAATATTACATTTGATTTAATCTCTACGGGTAAATTTGCCAGTCTTCGATAACATCCTGCAAACACTGTAGACGACATCCTCAAAACTAAAAATAATAAAGGGGTTTTTATGAATAACAGAGGGGAATTTTCCTCCAGACTTGGTTTTGTTCTTGCTGCATCTGGTTCTGCAGTAGGGCTTGGTAACATTTGGGGATTCCCATCACAAGTGGCACAAAATGGTGGTGCTGCTTTTGTTCTCGTTTATTTACTTCTTGCCTTTCTATTAGCGTATCCTGTTTTGATGGCAGAATTAGTCATCGGTAGAGCAACAAAATCAAATGTGATTGATGCCTTGGGCGAGATTACTAATAGCAAAGTAGGACGCTATGTCGGTGTTTGGGGAGCCATCACTGCATCCCTTATTCTATCTTTTTATGCCATTGTGGCTGGGTGGATGATGGCTTATTTTATAGAAGCTATTCTGGCTCTGTTCGGCGGTGACTCTATTCTTAGTTGGTTTACTGATAGTTCTATATCCAGAAACTGGTTATTTTGTTCAGTATTTCTATTTTTTACCGCCCTTATTGTAACCGGTGGTGTCAAACAAGGTATTGAGAAATGGTCGGTACGATTAATGCCAACTCTGATTATTCTTATTGTTTTACTCATTCTCTATGTTTCATCCCAACCAGGTGCTGGTGCAGGTTGGAAAGCTTATTTACTTCCTGATTTCTCAATTATTTTTGACCCTGAACTGTTAATTAGTGCTATGGGGCAGGCATTTTTCTCGATGTCTCTTGGTGTTGGGACAATGCTTGTGTACGGCTCCTATATTGCGAAAAAAGAAAACTTACCAAGCTTAGGTGCTTCAGTCGCCCTAGTTGATATTGGTGTGGCTGTGCTTGCAGGTATGTTAATTATCCCTGCTATGTATGTAGCCCAAGCTAATGGGGTTTCAATATTTGCCGATGATGGTCAACTAGTTGAAGGTGGTGCATTAATATTTTCGGTTTTACCCAATTTATTTGATTCTATTGGCTTCTTTGGTGGTGTTATCGCTATTGTATTCTTCTTGTTGATGACGATTGCATCTCTGACATCATCGATTTCAATGTTAGAAGTGCCAGTATCTTATTTAGTAGAAAATAAAGCACTTCCTAGATCTCGATCGGTTTGGTTAATGTCTACCATTATCTTCTTAATGAGTAGCATAATTATATTTAATTTTGAGAGCTTATTTGGTTTAGTGATTGCATTTACCACTGAGTACTCACAACCTTTATTAGGTTTGTTAATTTGTATTTTTGTTAGTTGGATTTGGCACAGAGATGCTGCTTTAGAAGAGTTAAGCGCTGGACATCCTGATATTAAAAATTCCTTTTTTGGCAAGGTGTGGCCGGTATACGTAAAATTCATATGTCCGGTGATCATCATTGTCATGTTTGTTCGCACAATCTGGTCTTAAATCATGGGAAATAATAACGTGTCCAAATCAATCAAAGAAGCGTCGTTACTAGATGCTGTTATTCCACTGATATTGCTTATTATAATGATGGGCAGTGCCGTGTATTTATTTTCTGATAACTCGTCATATGGACCCAATCAAATCGCATTGTTAATGGCTATGGGGATTGCTGCTATTATCGGCTTAAAAAACGGTCATCAATGGAAAGATATTGAACAAGGCATTATTAAAGGGATATCTATGTCTTTGGGGGCTTGTTTAATTTTATTTGCCGTAGGTTCGCTGATCGGTACTTGGATGCTTTCAGGGACAGTGCCTACCTTAATTTACTATGGTTTAGCATTATTAAATCCGCAATTTTTTTATGCGGCGAGTTGTTTGATTTGCGCAGTAGTTGCTATGAGTATTGGAAGTTCATGGACTACAGCTGCTACGGTTGGTGTGGCGTTGATTGGTGTGGCCACAGGGATGGACATGTCGTTAGCTATTACAGCTGGTGCAGTGGTTAGCGGTGCATATTTTGGTGACAAAATCTCACCTCTTTCAGAAACAACCAACCTGGCTCCTGCTATTGCTGGTACTGATTTGTTTGAACATATACGCTATATGTTATGGACTACGATCCCTAGTTTTATTATTGCACTCGTGTTATTTGTAATATTGGGTTTCACTGCTGATACTAGTGCCACAGGTGCTAGAATTGAACAGATGCAAGCCGTTTTAGCTAATTCTTTTGAACTTGGTGTTCATTTACTTGTTCCATTAGTGATTTTACTTACCTTAGCCATCAAAAAAATGCCAGCTTTTGCTGCTGTCTCTATTGGCGCTTTATTGGGGGGAATTTGGGCTGTATTATTTCAAAGCAACTTAGTCACTTCCTTGAATACTTCTGAATATAGTGGGGCAGTGGCGCAGTTGATTGTCGTATGGACTGCTTTATTTGATGGTGTCGTATTTTCCACCAGTGACGAGAATTTGAATAGTTTACTCAGTCGAGGTGGCATGTCTTCGATGCTCAATACAGTATGGTTAATTATTTGTGCGATGTCTTTTGGTGCTGTTCTTGAGCACGTAGGTTTACTCAAACGTATCGTAGCCACCCTGCTTAAAGGTGCGGATACTATAGGTTCTTTGGTTTCAAGAACCATTTTGACTTGCTTTGGTACAAATATTATTACGGCTGACCAATACATATCCATTGTTATGCCTGGTCGAATGTATCAAACCGCCTTCACTGATAAAGGCTATCACCAGTTGAATTTATCTAGAAGCTTAGAAGATGGTGGGACTTTGACTTCTCCACTTATCCCCTGGAATACTTGTGGTGCCTACATGCATAGCGTTTTACTTGTACATCCTTTTTCTTATGCTATGTTTACATTTTTTAATTTGATCAACCCAATCTTAGCTATAATTTATGCATATGTTGGCATCAAAATTTTAAAATTAGATCCACCGAAGGTGACAGTCAAGCCGTCAGTATAAAGGAGTTCCTGATGCTCGCAAAACGCAGAGAAGATTACCAGACTGCTGGTTTTTCTATCCCTCTTGTACATTTAGATTTTAACTTAAACAGTGAAGCTACCATTGTCACAAACACCATGTTGGTGCTTCGTGAAGACCATTCTAAACAGTATTTGCGTCTTGATGGCCAAGACTTAAGCTTGTTAGAGTGTTTAGTGAATGGCGAAGTTTTTTCAGACTACGAACTCACTAATGATTATTTGCATTTAACGTTACCTGATAATGAGCATGAGTTTACTATTGTCGTGAAGACATTGTGTAATCCAAAAGCAAATACATCTTTAGAAGGGTTATATTATGCTTCGAATACTTTTTGTACCCAATGCGAAGCTGAAGGCTTTCGCCGAATCACTTATTTCTTGGACCGTCCAGATATATTGTCATCATATTCGGTATCAATTACAGCAGATAAAGATGCTTATCCCTATTTATTGAGTAATGGTAATTTAACGTCTAAAGAAACTCTCGCCGATGGCAAGCATAAAGTGTCTTGGCAAGATCCACACAAAAAACCAGCTTATTTGTTTGCATTAGTTGCTGGTGATTTTGATTTGTTAGAAGGGCATTATGTCACTTCTTCAGGCAGAGAGGTCGCCTTACAGATTTTTGTTGAACAGGGGCGTCAAGCCCAAGCTGAACATGCCTTAGTATCGTTACAAAAGTCTATGCGCTGGGACGAAGAAACCTATGGTTTAGAGTATGATTTAGATATATACATGGTTGTTGCTGTCGATTTTTTCAATATGGGGGCTATGGAAAATAAAGGCCTTAACATCTTCAACAGTAAATTTGTCTTGGCCCAACCCCAAAGCGCCACCGATGAAGATTATTTCAATATTGAATCGATCATTGCCCATGAGTATTTTCATAATTGGACAGGGAACCGCGTTACTTGTAGAGATTGGTTTCAACTGAGTCTAAAAGAAGGATTGACTGTGTTTCGTGACCAGCAATTTAGTGCAGATATGACCTCCGAACTCAGTAATCGCATTAAGCAAATCAATGTGATGCGCTCTCAGCAATTCGCTGAAGATGCGTCAGCAATGGCACATCCAATTCGACCAGATGAAGTGATAGAAATGAATAATTTCTACACGCTTACAGTGTACGATAAAGGTGCTGAAGTCATTCGAATGTTGCACACTTTGCTAGGCAAAGACGGTTTCAGAAAAGGTATGGATTTATATTTTGCTCGGCATGATGGTCATGCAGTCACTTGTGATGATTTTATAGCTGCGATGCAAGATGCTAACGCCTATGATTTGAGTTATTTTGCGCATTGGTACAGTCAATCAGGCACGCCTCAAGTAACTGTGCAACAGTTGTATGATGCAGCACAAAAAACGTTAACCGTGGTGGTTAAACAAGAAACCAAACCTACGTTTGACCAAAAGAATAAACGCCCGTTACTTTTGCCGATCAAATATGAATGTATTGCCGCAAATGGTGCTGCACAATTCTGTGTTGAAGATGCTAGAGAAGGGTTAGTGATCATGACTGATACGACCCAAACGATGACGTTTAAAGAAGTACCTGATGGCACTTGTATCAATCTGTTTACTGATTTTTCTGCACCAGTAAGGGTAAACCAGTACAACGATTTAGATGCTTGGTTTCATATTTTACGTTATGCCAAACAACCATTGACGATTTGGGAAGCTAGTCAAAACATTTATAGCTCTATCATCCTTGATGCGTACCATGCATTATCAACACAACAGTCTGTTGATTTTGCCAGCGTGATGAATTGGCAGACCTTTAATACGTGGTTAGAAGCCCAAGCTGGTCAACCCGAGCTGTTAGCTGAAGTGTTGTCTTTACCTACTATCGAGCAACTTTTACAAGACTTAACACATGTTGATATTTTGCTGTTACATGCCGCAAAAGCGCAATTTGAAAAAGCATTAGCTATGTTTTCATACAACACGCTGCAAGCATTATTCACCAATTTAGAAGCGGTACAATCTACCTATGTTTATCGCACCGAAGATGTCCATAGACGCAAGTTAAAAAACGTTATTTTACAGTATATTTCAATCAAAGAACCAAATGCGTGTTTTGAACAATTTGTGCATAGTAATAACATGACCGATTTGCAAGGTGCTTTAAAAATTGCAATCAACATAAATCATCCACGTGTGGATTGGTTGCTTAATGAGTTTAAAACGCGCTGGTCACATGATTTAGTAGTGATGGATAAATGGTTTGCTATGCAAGCATCACAAGAATGTTCGGATATTTTGGCTAAACTAACTTTGTTACAAGAGCATCCGGCATTTAGCATTAATAATCCCAACAAAGTCAGAGCATTGATTGGCTCGTTTGCGATGTTTAATACCTTAGGTTTCCATGCTGAAGACGGTAGTGGCTACCGCTATGTGGCAGATTTTATCATGGAGTTAGACGGAGTGAACGCGCAAGTAGCAGCACGTTTAGTGACTCCGTTAACACAGTGGCAGAAATATAACACGGTGCGTCAGAGGTCAATGTGCGCACAACTTGAACGAATTTTAGTTACCCCTGATTTGAGTAAAGATGTTTACGAAAAAGTTTCGAAAAGCCTTGCCCAAAGTTAGGTATGTTCATTTATCATTTTTCGCTACGCCTGCCGTACTCAAAATGTCTTGGGTTCTATGAAGGCTCTATCCGCTACGTTATTGTTACAGACGACAATGGGAAACGCATTAGACTGGGGACGCATCATTTGCGCCCCTTTATAACAAACCAAGGCCTACACGGTTATTTTCGCATGTTCGTCAATCAAAATTCAGCAATCGAACGTATCGAGAGAGTACGTTAGCTAAACAAGTGACACCGAATATAAATATTAATTTGTTATTTTTGCAGTACTGGTAGGATTAGTCCTTGCAGTTACTAGTAAATAATGTAATTATTTTGTTAATAACTATAAGTGAAGTATTACTACAATCACATACGTGGTGTTTCAGGAGAATAAAAACTATGATAAATAGCCCCACCTTGTTCCAAAAATCCAAACTTGCTATAGGAATTGCCGCATTATTTGCTGCGACGACCTTATCTGCACATGCCGCAGAATTTGAGTTTGGTGATGTGACCGTAAACATTGATTCTACTTTTACTATTGGTACAAGTATCAGAGTTGAAGATCGCAACATGAACCTTATTGCAAAAGCTAACCAACCTGGCTTAGACTGGAGTGGCTATACAGCATTAGGTAATGTGATTTACCAGAACCAAGACGTTTGGGCCCAACAGGTGGGTGGTTATTCATCAAACGGTGACCTAGGTAATTTGATGAACGATCCAGGTGATGCTTTTTCTACCCAATTCTCTGGCTCACATGAAATAGACATCCAAAAAGACAACATCGGTTTCTTTGGGCGAGTGTTTTATTTCAAGGAATTTACTGCAGACAGTAACGACACTTGGAACCGCCCAATCGGTGGTGGTAATATCGACCTTTGTGCCTCCAAAAAAGCCGAAGAAGAGCTATGCCAAGATTTTCGACTGCTTGATGCCTTTGTGTATGGTGATTTTGATTTAGGTGAAATGCCACTCACTATCCGGGTGGGTAACCAAGTAGTTTCTTGGGGTGAATCTACATTTATCCAACATGGTATTAACACTACCAATCCAGTTGATGTCACTCGTGCCCGCTCTCCAGGCGCGGAGTTAAAAGAAGTATTTATCCCTGTAGGCATGGTGTACGCATCATTAGGTCTAACGGAAAATGTGAGTATTGCAGGTTATTACCAATACGATTGGGAGCGTTCACGTTTACCGGTAGCTGGTTCATACTTTGCGACCAATGATTTTGCCGGTGAAGGTGGCCAGGCCTCGACTATTCAACTAGGTTTCTCTGGTAACCCAGATATTCACCTAGACTTTTTACTTTCAGAATTAAACGCTATCGGTTCTCAAGCGAATGGTTTATTAACTGCAGGTGGTGGTAATCCTGCTGCACTGGCTCCATTAGCTGCAGCTATGTTAGCTTATCCGACCAAAGTTGCTATCAGAGATGAAGGCGATAAAGCGCATACTGATGCAGATGATGGTGGTCAGTACGGTATTAAAGTGGCTTGGTTTGCTGAAGATTTAAATGAAACTGAATTCGGTTTCTATCACATGAATTACCATAGTACTCGTCCATTGGTTTCTGGTGTTACGTCAGACTTCACTCAAGGTGGTATTATTGGCGATTTAGCTTATTTAGCACAAAACACTGTCACTAAAGACAACATCATGGATTTAAATACTTTCACTAAAGCTGAATTTGTTTATCCAGAAGACATCAAGTTATACGGTGTTTCATTTAACACGACTGTTGGTGAAACAGCTGTTGCGGGTGAAGTCTCTTATCGACAGGATGAACCGTTACAGTTAGATGACGTAGAACTGCTTTATATGGCTATGCCTGAACAGCTTGGCAATGCTGGTTTACGTGATGATCTTGTTGGTATTTCTCAATTAAACAATATCGGGTTACGAACTGGTCCTGGTCAGTCTGCAGATGGTTATTTACTCTCTGATACATTCCAAGCACAAGTTACTGTATCGCATATTTTCGGTCCTGCCCTTGGCACTGATAACTTAGTATTACTTGGTGAAGTCGCTTATGTCGATGTTATTGATTTCCCAGATCCAGAAGTTATCCGTTTAAATGCTCCGGGGACCGCACGAACCGCTGATTTATTCCGTTATGTAGATGCTTCGGGTAACGTTTTAGCAAATCCTGTTCCATTAGAAGGCTTACATACTGGTCTTTCCGATGGCCCAGAAACGAATCCATTTGCTTCACAAACGGCTTGGGGTTATCGCTTATTAGCTGTAGCTGATTACAACAACATTTATGCAGGTATTAATCTACGTGCTCGTGCAACATTTGCACACGATGTTGATGGCACTACGCCAGATCCACTATTTTTATTCACAGAAGATCGCAAGTCAGCAAGTATTGCATTTACTTTTGATTACTTAAGTAAATTCTCTGCAACAGCTTCCTACAATGCGTTCTGGGGTGGTATTGGTACTACTAACGCATTATCAGATAGAGACTTTGTATCTTTTAACGCAAAATATTCATTCTAAGTTAGGTGTAAAACATGATTAAAAAAATAAGCATCTTATCTGCAGCACTAGCCATTACTTTTGGTTCTGTAGCTGCCCACGCAAATGTTAGCGCGACAGAAGCCGCTCGTTTAGGCGCAGATCTAACACCAATGGGGGCCATTCAAGCCGGCAATGCGGATGGTTCTATCCCAGCCTGGACGGGGGGTATAACTACAGCGCCAGCTGGTTATTCAGTAGGAGACCATCATCCTAATCCGTTTTCAGATGACAAAGTGTTATTCACTATTGATAGCTCAAATTATAAAGACTATGCGGAAAATCTTTCTCCTGGTCAAATGAAGTTGTTTGAGTTGTATCCTGATACTTATAAAATGCCTGTGTATCAGTCACGCAGAACGGCGTCTTACCCTGAGTTTGTTTATGAAGCCAATAAAGCAAATGCGGTAAACGCAGAATTATTAAACGGAGGTAATGGAATTAAAAATGCCATTATGGGAGTTCCTTTTCCTATTCCACAAAATGGTTTAGAGGCGGTCTGGAACCATATTCTTCGTTATCGTGGTGATAATGTGCAACGTTATGGCGGTCAAGCGGCTGTAACTGAAGGTGGTAATTTCACTATTATTGGTTTTGATGACCAATTAAAAATCAAATATTCAGAGCAGGGGGTGAGTGCTCAAGACATTATGGAAGACAACATTTTGTTTAAATTTAAGCAAAATGTTACTCGTCCAGCTCGTTTAGCAGGTACGGCGTTACTTGTGCATGAGACAGTGGATCAGGTGGCTCAACCACGCCAGGCTTGGACGTATAACACAGGACAACGTCGTGTACGTCGTGCTCCTAATGTGGCATTTGATACGCCGGGAACAGGTTCTGATGGTTTACGTACTACCGATGATTTTGATATGTATAACGGTTCTCCAAATCGTTATAATTGGGAGCTAAAAGGTAAACAAGAATTGTATGTTGCTTATAATAGTTACGATTTGCATAGCGATAAAGTATCATATGATGACGTATTACATGCAGGTCATGTGAACCCTGATCTAACTCGTTATGAAAAACACCGTGTATGGGTAGTTGAAGCTAACTTAAAAGATGAATTCCGTCATGTTTATAACAAGCGGGTGTTCTATATTGATGAAGATAGCTGGCAAATTATGGTGGCAGATTTGTACGATGAGCGTGGTGGCCTATATCGTGTAGGTGTTGCTCATGGTCTAAATTACTATGAAGTGCCTACAGCGTGGTCAACGTTAGAAGTATTACATGATCTAAACTCTCGTCGTTATTTAGCATTAGGTCTAGATAACGAAGAAAAAATGTATGACTTCCAAACGGTCTTGAATGATCGAGACTTTACTCCACAAGCTTTACGCCGAGCAGGCAGACGTTAATAACGATAGAACAACGGTTGGCTTAGGTCAGCCGTTTTACTTTATGGACTACTATGAAATTTTCTTATCTTTCTTTATTGTTTTCATTAATCGCGACACCTGCGGTCATTGCGGCACAAGAAAGCAGTATTGCTTCACACCTAGCAAATAAGTCGTTGTTGTTAGATATTATTAACATTGATACGGACCGTTTTATGGCTGTCGGCGAACGTGGCCACGTATTATCCGGTTCATCACTTGATAATACTTATCAACATATTATCCCAACTAAATCGACATTAACGGCGCTGACACAACTAGACAATGGTTTATGGGCGGTGGGTCATGATTTAACGATTTTACATTCACCAGATATGGGGGAGACTTGGCTAGTTCAGTTTCAAGACATCAGCAGTGAAAAGCCCTTTTTAGATGTGTTATTTTTTACTGAGTCTCATGGTATTGCCGTTGGTGCATATGGCGCTTTTTATCGCACGCGAGATGGTGGTGTTACATGGCAAAAAGAATTGAATGCTTCTCTATTGCATCCTGACGACCAAGCATACCTTGATGAGATCCGTGAACTAGATGGTGAGGAGTTTTACCTAGAAGAATTAGCCTCTATATTACCACACTTTAATCGCGTAACATTTGCCAATGGTATTCTTTATATGGTTGGAGAGACCGGTATGATTGCGCAAAGTCAAGATCAAGGGATGACTTGGCAACGCATTGAAATTGATTATGATGGGTCTTTTTTTGCTATAGCTGATACTCCAAAAGGTCTTATTGTAGGTGGATTAAGAGGGAATACTTTTATGCAAACCCCTAATGGTTGGCAAACTATTACTTTGTGTGAAGAGGCTTCTGTAAATTCATTCACCGTCCTTGATTCAAATACCATATTAGCACTACAGAATAATGGTTATTACACGTCCATTGATATATCGAATATGGACCAGGACATAACATGTAAGAATAATACCGTTTCATCGATTCAAAGCTCTGAAAAAACTTCGATATTGAATGCCATTCGTTTTAATGATCAGGTTATTTCAGTTTCTGCTTCTGGTCTTTCCTCTTTTAACAATAACAAGAAATAATGTATGCAAAAATTAACTCATTTTTTTGAAAGTCTTTTGTTCGGTTTCCGAAAAACGGTCATTGGAATTTTTGCTGTTGCAACTGTTGCTTTGCTATTTATGGCGACTCAGCTAAAGCTAGATGCAGGTTTTGAAAAAAACATCCCGTTACAACACGAATACATGCAAAATTATTTAAAACATCGAGCAGACTTCGATGGTGCTAATAATGTCTTAGTGTCGGTGTGTGATACCTCTGGTAACATTTTCAATCAGTATTTTTTTGATACTTTAAAAAACGTCCACGATGACGTGTTTTTTATCAACGGTGTAGAACGCTCATTGGTTGTTTCTCTATTTTCACCGGCGACTCGCTTCACAGAGATTGTTGAGGGGGGATTTGCTGGTGGTCCAGTTATTCCAGCAGACTTTAATTCAAGTAATCCGGATGCGTTACTGAAGGTTGCACAAAATATTGAAAAAGCGGGGATTGTTGGTAATCAAGTATCTTCAGATTATAGCTGCGCCATGGTAAAGGCGCAGCTGTTATCAACTGATCCTGAAACTGGTGAAGATTTGAATATGTTACAAATCGGCAATCAGTTAGAAACTGAACTACGTGATAAATATGAAAATGATCGCGTCACGCTGCATATCATCGGTTTCTCAAAAATGATAGCGGATGTCGCTAATGGCGCAAAAGATGTCCTTACCTTTTTTGCCATAGCCATCGCCATTACGACGATCATGGTGTTTATCTTTTCTAAGTCTATTATGTTAACTGTCTTGCCAATTGTTTGTTCACTCGTAGCTGTAATTTGGCAGCTCGGTCTGTTGACATTATTTGGTTTTGGTTTAGATCCTATGTCGATCTTAGTCCCATTTTTGGTCTTTGCCATCGGAGTTAGCCACGGTGTCCAAATGATCAATGCAGTGGGCAATAAAGTGGTAGAAGGTTTATCTAGTCTGGCGGCGTCAAAACTGGCTTTTGCTTCATTATTAGTGCCAGGTGGAATTGCTTTACTATCGGATACCGTAGGTTTCTTAACTTTACTTGTGATTGATATTGGTATTATCAAAGAATTAGCTATTACCGCGAGTATGGGTGTGGCGGTTATTATTTTGACAAACTTATTCTTGTTACCAGTGCTGATGTCCTTTGTTTCTTTTAATGATGCTTATCATGCTCGTGCGAAACGCAAAGTTGCTAACCCTACTAATTGGAGTGCATTCGCAAAATGTTGCGATAAGCCTAAAGCGATTATCATTGTTAGTGTCACTGCAATCTTATTTGTTTTGGGTGCAATGCAAGCTAATACCCTAAAAATAGGGGATCTGCATCCAGGCGCACCGGCATTACACGAAGATTCAAGATATAACCAAGATACCTTTTTAATTACTGATAAATATGAAATCACAGTCGATTACATTTCTATTTTGGTTGAAGCATACCCTGAAGCTTGTACTTCTTTTTCCGTGATGAATGCCATTGATGAATTTCAATGGCGCATGACGAGTATTGAAGGCGTCCAATCCGCGGTTTCTCTGCCGCATATTGCAAAGAAAATTAACGCCGGTTATAACGAAGGGAACCCGAAATGGAACATTTTACCGCGTAATGAGGCTGTCTTAGTGCAATCCATTGCGCGTATTCCATCTTCCACAGGACTGCTTAACGGTGATTGCTCAGTCATGCCAGTAATCTTGTTCATGACCGATCACAAAGCGGAAACGATTAGCAGGGTAGTGGATGCGGTGAAGGAATACCGTCAACTATATGCTGCTGAAGGGCTCACTTTTGCCCTAGCTTCTGGCCCTGTAGGCGTAATGGCAGCAACTAATGAAGCTGTTGCAGCTTCACAAAACCCGATGCTCGTATATGTGTTTGGTGCTGTTATTATCTTGTGCTTGATGAGCTTCAAGTCGCTACGTGCAACATTATCAGTGGTTTTACCATTGTATGTGGTATCGGTTTTAGCGCAGGCATTAATGACTTTCTTACAAATTGGTTTAACGGTATCAACGCTACCTGTTATTGCTTTAGGCGTGGGTATTGGGGTCGATTATGGTATTTATATTTTATCGACGATGATGCGTAAATTAGATGAAGGTGCTGACGTACATGATGCATACCTAACGGCCTTACAAGAGCGTGGTAGCGCAGTGTTGTTCACCGGTATAACGCTTGCGATTGGGGTGAGTACTTGGGTGTTCTCTAGCTTAAAATTCCAGATGGATATGGGAATTTTATTAACCTTTATGTTTATCGTAAATATGCTCGGTGCGGTGTTAGTTTTACCTGCACTTGCCCGTTTATTATGGTGGAATCGAAAGGGCACAAATAAACAACAAGGTGATTTAAAAGATGCCAGTTAAGTAAAAATTATTTCTATCATTTTATGCAAAAAAAAAGGGCGTTTATCGCCCTTTTTTAGTATTTTTTTGCATACTTATTTATGTTGCCAATTTATTGGAAAATAAGTGTTTAAATCATTGAAATAATTCGTCAAAATAGTTTCAAATTCATAATTTATTGCCGATAAGATAAGATCATATGGGCTAAATTATACCCGAAACGAATCTAAGGATAAGACAATGACAGTTTCTCAAACATCGGTTATCTTCGATAAAGTACTGCGTTATATAGATAGTAAGGCGGATAAAAAAGATGCGAATCTTATTCAGCGTTTTGCCCAGATCTTATTTAAAAACATATCGGCAGACGATTTGTCTGGGCGTACAGACAGTGACTTGTATGGTGCAACACTGTCATTGTGGCAGAAGTTTTCTCAGTTCGATGCGACCCAACCCACCATTCGTGTATTCAATCCCAAAATAAATAAAGACGGTTGGCAATCAGAACATACTATCGTTGAAGTATTAGTGAAGGACTCGCCATTTTTAGTAGACTCCATTCGCATGTGCTGTAACCGTCTAGGTATTACCACGCATCTTTTACTACATAGTCCAATCGCTGTACAACGCGATAAAAATTTACTCGTTCAATCATTTAATACGGATACCAAAGAGCAGGCACATGAAACGGTTTTCTTGATAGAAATCGACAGACAAAGCTCAACTAAAGCATTACAAGTTATCACAGATGAGATCGCTTCGGTTGTGGCAGAAGTTAATCTTGTTGTGGGGGATTGGCTGCCACTAAAAGAACGCCTTTTGAGTACCCAAGCAACGATACAAGATTCGGCCTTTCAATATCCAGAATCCGTAAAAACTCAAGCACTTACTTTTATTAATTGGTTAGCCGATCACAATTTTACGCTGATGGGATATCGTTACTACACTGTGACCTCAGATCAAGGGGACTTTGTGTGGACCCCACATGATGAATCTAGCTTGGGTATTATGAAAAATACCACGCGTAAACGCGAGCGGAGGATTTCTAACTTACCTTCGACGGCTAGAGCCGTCACACTGAATTCAGAGCCATTAATTCTAACCAAAACAACCAGTATGGCGCGTGTCCACCGCCCGGCATATATCGACTACGTAGGTATTAAGGAACATGACGCCTTAGGTCGAGTTATTGGGGAACATCGTTTCTTGGGATTGTATTCGGCTTCGCTTTACAACTCGTCGGTGATGGATATCCCGGTCTTAGGACATAAAATTAACGAAGTCATTGCCTTAGCTGATGTGTACCAAGGTTCACATGCTAATAAATCCATTATTAATATTTTAGAAACGTACCCACGTGATGAATTACTGCATTCTACACCAGAAGAGTTAGTCAAAATTGTCACTGGCATATTTCAAATGCAAGAGCGAGGCATTACCAGAATGTTTACGCGCAAAGACGCTTTTGGGCGTTTTATTTCTTGTTTGGTATATGTTCCCAGAGAGCGCTACAACACCGCTTTACGTAAAGCGACCCAAGCGTACTTAAAACAAGCCTTTGCTACACAACAAGATGTAGAATTTACCACTTACTTTTCAGAGAGTGTGTATGCACGTACCCATTATATTGTCAGGGTAACTGACAATACGACTGCATATCCAATTGCTGATATTGAGCACAATGTCATTGAGCTCAGTAAAACATGGGATGATCGTCTTGCCAGTGTAATCCGTTCATCGTATGGCGAAGCGAAAAGTGTGAAGTTGATTAATCGCTATGCGCAACATTTCAGTCAAGCATATATGGATGAGTATTTGCCAAGTGCTGCATTGGGCGATATCAACAAATTAGAGCAGTTAGACCCTAATAATCCCCTTGAGATGTTGTTTTACCGCTCTCAAGAGACCGGCTCAGAGAGTCAAGCTGTGCGACTAAAACTGTATCATAGACTTACTCCGATTCACCTTTCAGATGTACTCCCCATGCTGGAAAACTTCGGTTTGCGAGTGATTGATGAAACGCCATATAAAATCAAAGGCGCGGATGGTGAAGCAAATTGGATCATGGATTTTTCTATGTTACATCCTGCTTTCCCCACCGCCGATATGAGTGTATCTCAGCAGCTATTCCAAAGCGCATTTGCCCAAGTATGGACGAAGCATTTAGAAGATGATGCGTTTAATCGTTTAATCCTATCTGCAAACGTGACGGGGCGAAATGTCACAATTTTGCGCGCATACGCAAAATACATGCGGCAAACCGGCAGTTCTTTTGGTCTAGATTATATAGCAAATACGATGTCTGCTTATCCAGAGATCAGCGGTCAAATTATTCAGCTTTTTGACATTCGGTTTAATCCAGCACAATCATTTAGCCAAGCGAAGCAGGATAAGATAGAAAACGAAATTTTAGCCGCTTTAGATAAAGTCTCTAATTTAGATGACGATCGCATTATTCGTCGATATCTAGATATGATAAAAGCAACAATGCGAACTAACTTTTATCAAAACACCTTAACTGGTGAGCAGAAAGCTTATGTATCATTTAAAATGATGCCTGAGTGTATTCCTGATATGCCACTTCCTTTACCTAAATTTGAGATTTTTGTTTACTCACCACGTGTTGAAGGTGTTCATCTTCGCGGTGGTAAAGTGGCTAGAGGGGGATTGCGTTGGTCAGATCGAAAAGAAGATTTTAGAACAGAAGTACTGGGCTTAGTCAAAGCCCAGCAAGTTAAAAATACCGTTATTGTGCCAGTGGGTGCAAAAGGTGGTTTTATTTGTAAACAAGCGCCCGTTGATAATTCTCGAGCAGCATTTATTGCCGAGGGTCAAGATTGTTATCGGATCTTCATTCGCAGTTTACTCGATGTAACTGACAATATCATTGATGGGGAAATTGTTCCGGCAAGAGATGTCGTTCGCCATGATGACGATGATGCCTATTTAGTGGTCGCTGCCGACAAGGGGACGGCGACGTTTTCCGATATTGCAAATGAAATCGCTCAAGAGTTTGATTTTTGGTTAGGTGATGCGTTTGCTTCAGGTGGTAGCGTAGGTTATGACCACAAGGGGATGGGGATTACTGCAAAAGGGGCATGGGAATCAGTAAAACGACATTTCCGTGAAATGGGGGTAGATTGTCAGACTACAGAATTTACGGCGGTTGGTATTGGTGATATGGCCGGTGATGTATTTGGTAATGGTATGTTACTCTCAGAACATACGAAAATCGTTGCGGCATTTAACCATATGCATATTTTCTTTGACCCAAATCCAGATGCTGCAGCGTCCTTTGTAGAACGCCAACGCTTATTTGCAGATCCAAGTCTAAACTGGGCTGATTATGATCCGTCTCTCATTAGTTCAGGTGGTGGTGTGTTTGAACGTTCAGCAAAATCCATTAAATTGTCCAAGGAAATGAAAACCTTACTCAACACAAGTAAAAGCTCGATGACACCGAATGAACTCATCCACAATATTTTGCAAATGTCAGTGGATTTGATTTGGAACGGAGGCATCGGTACTTATATCAAAGCCGCTTCTGAAACACATGCTGAAGTTGGTGATAGAGCAAATGATGACGTTCGCGTTAATGGCGCTCAAGTCAAAGCAAAAATTGTAGGCGAGGGTGGAAATTTAGGTGCCACGCAACTCGGTCGTATTGAATATGCGAAACAAGGTGGGCGTATAAACACTGATTTCATTGATAATGCAGGCGGAGTTGATTGTTCTGACAATGAAGTCAACATCAAAATTTTACTGAATGATCTAGTTAAAAATGGTGACCTGACTGTAAAACAGCGCAATGCCTTACTGTATTCCATGACTGACGATGTATCTGAGTTAGTACTGGATGATTGTTATCGCCAAACAGAATCGATTTCGATTAATGCGTTGGGTGGTGCAGGTCATTTGCGTGAGCAATTGCGTTTCATTCATGGGCTTGAAAGATCTGGTGACCTGAATCGTGAGTTAGAGTTTTTACCCAGTGATGAAGAGATATCTGATCGTCTAGCCGAGAATACTGGGCTAACACGTCCTGAGTTATCGGTGCTAATTTCGTACAGTAAAATGGTACTGAAAGAAGAATTGAATACTCCGGACATCACTGATAATAGTTATTACCAAGCACTACTTGTGAATGCATTCCCAGCTGAGTTACGCAAAAAATACGTAGCTAATATGGAGAATCATCCGTTACGTGCCGAAATTATTACCACGAAACTGACCAATCAGATGATCAATACCATGGGCTTTAACTATACCTATCGTATGCAGGAAGAAACGGGAGCAAAAGTTTCGGATATCGCCCAAGCGTATAGTATTGTCTCCGGTGTCTATGGATTAGATGAGTTATGGTCAGGCGTTCAGGATTTAGATAACCACATCGATGCCCAACTACAACTAACGTTGTTAAACAATATCCGTCGTTCGTTACGTAGAGCTGCACGCTGGTTTATCAGAGAAACGACTAAGTTTACTTCCATAGAATCTGCGATTGCTTTCTATCGTCCAATGTTTGAAGAACTAACGACGAACATAGAGGCGTATCTTGTTCCTGAAGAGGTATCCGTGTTAACTAATCTGACTACAAGTTATGTTAATGCAGGAGTCCCAGAACCGCTGGCGCATAAAATTGCAGTGCTAAGTAATACATTTAGTGCCTTTGATTTGGCTCATATCGTAGAAGATACCCAAGCACCTAAAAGCGTAGTTGCGCGTGCGTATTATCAAATGGGCTACCAGTTACAGCTTCACTGGTTCTTGGATCAGATCAACAATATTGCGGTCAATAATCATTGGCAGGCACTGGCTCGGGCGTCTTGTCGTGAAGAGTTAGATCATCAACAACGGGCAATTACCTGTGCATTTTTATCTGGACACACTGATGTAACTGAAAGTACTGATGTCGACCCTGCACTTGGCGCATGGATGGAGCAAAACACACTCTTGATTGAACGCTGGTGCAGTATGATGAGTGAATTTAAAACGAGTACAACCCACGAGTTCGCAAAATTCTCAGTCGCATTGAGAGAGTTATTATTGTTAAGTAACAAAGTAAATAGCTAGCTACTCAAGGGTTAAAAAACTCAACAATAAAAGCCGCTATATTGTATAATGTAGCGGTTTTTTTATTGCTACACTTTAATACTTTGGAGAGTCCATGTTTTCTTTGGCACATAAAGCCCTAATGAGTTGTGAACCAGAAGTCGCACACGACCTAACTATCGGGTTTCTTGCTCGAACTCAACGTACCTTTATAGCCAATGTTTATGCACAGCAGTTGCCAGCTAAACCAGTGACCGTTTGGGGAATTGATTTTCCTAATCCGATTGGTTTAGCCGCTGGACTTGATAAGAATGGGCAGTGTATTGATGCCTTTCATAAAATGGGATTTGGTTTCGTAGAGATTGGTACCGTTACCCCAGTGGGTCAACCTGGCAACCCCAAACCTCGTTTATTTAGAATTACTGAAAAAGACGCTATCATTAATCGTATGGGTTTCAACAACCATGGCGTTGATTTTCTATTAGAACGTGTCAAAGAAGCGAATAACGAGGGTGTTTTAGGCATAAATATTGGTAAAAATAAAGATACGCCAGAAGAACAAGCACTCGATGACTATTTGATTTGTCTGCGCAAAGTGTACCGTTATGCCGATTATATTACGGTAAATATTTCTTCACCAAATACGCCTGGATTACGTAATCTTCAGTACGGAGAGGCCTTAGATAACTTGTTGGTCGGTCTAAAAAATGAACAAACCAAACTCCATCAAGAACATCGCAAGTATGTCCCAATAGCAGTGAAAATTGCGCCTGATATGAGTGATGAAGAAATTGAATCAATCGCCAGTTCTCTTTTAAAAAGTGGCATGGATGGTGTGATTGCGACTAATACTACGTTATCCAGAGACACTGTGAATGGTCTACCACATGCTGAAGAAGCAGGTGGATTAAGCGGTGCAGTTCTGACGGAGAGAAGTTTAGAGGTCACTCGACAATTAGCGAAAACATTAGCTGGGCAGTTACCTATTATTAGTGTGGGAGGGATTAAAGATGCTGCCTCTGCACAAGCTCGATTAGATGCGGGAGCGAGTTTAGTCCAAATTTACTCAGCATTTATTTACCAAGGGCCACCGTTGGTCAAAGCGCTCGTTGAAGGAATTAAGTAATTGGAACATAATATATTAGTCACTACCGCGAAGGGCTTAGATCAGCTTTTATTCACTGAAATCCAAGCAATATGTCCAAATGCGAGTTTGAAACAAACTCCAGGTGGGGTATATGTGAGTGGCGAGATAGCCGATGCCTACCAGATTTGCTTGTGGTCACGTTTGGCTAACCGTGTTCTGTGGTTACTTACGCATGCACCGGCAGCCAATGAACAAGAATTATATAATGCTGCAAATGCCATCGATTGGCCTGCTCAATTTCATTTTGCATCTGATTTTATGGTGCAATTTAATGGTACGACTAAAGCAATAAACAATACCCAATTTGGAGCTTTGCGAATTAAAGATGGTATTGTTGACCGTTTTGTAGAAGACGGCACATCCAGACCATCTGTATCAAAATTATCTCCTGCTATTACGATCCATGCTAGGTTACACCGCGATGAGGTTTTAATAGCCATTGATCTATCTGGCAAATCGTTACACCAAAGACACTATCGAGAAGATACCGGTGAAGCACCACTGAAAGAACATGTTGCTGCAGCGATGCTATATCGTAGTGGCTTTACCAAGGCGATTACAGAATTTGACTCTGTGGCATTACTCGACCCAATGTGTGGTTCAGGTACCATCGCCATTGAGGCAGCATCAATGGCCGCAAATATTGCACCTGGTCTAGCACGTGAAAAATGGGGATTTGATGCTTGGCTAGGACACCATAAATCGCTATGGCATGACTTAAAAACAGCGGCACTTGCAGCTCAAAAAAGTCATCAGCATCGTATCTTTGCCAATGATATTGACCGTAACCTAGTCCGTATAGCGAAAGCTAACGCTGACAATGCTGGGGTTTTTGCCAGTATTCAATTTTCCCAAAAAGACGCGAGCAAACTGACGTTACCTGTCGAGTTACCCTTGGATGAAACCGGTATGGCGACAACGCCAGCGTTTATAGTGAGTAACCCTCCATACGGTGAACGGCTCGGCGAACTGGCAACATTATTGCCAATGTTCAATACTTTAGGGGACCATTTAAAAGTCGCTTTTGCAGGGTGGTCCGTTTCGTTACTCTCTTCTAATCGTGAACTACTTCGTCAAATTCGCTTGCGTTCCAAAAAAGAATACGCCATGAATAATGGTAAACTGGAATGTAAGTTAGTGAATTACGCGTTAGATTCTGCGAATTGTGAACAAATTGCCCAGCATAGTGGACAGCAAGATTTTGCCAATCGCTTAAAGAAAAATCTAAAAAAACTGAAACCTTTTATTAAACGTGCACAGACGAATGCATATCGTATCTATGATGCAGATTTACCTGATTATAATTGTGCCATCGATCGTTTAGATGACTGGTTAGTGGTTCAAGAATATGCACCACCCAAAGATATTCCGCCAGAAAAAGCTCGCCGCCGAATTCATGATGTGTTATTACAATTACCCATCATAACGGGTGTCGATACAAAAAAAATTGCGGTTAAAGTGCGTGAGCAACAAAAAGGGGCCAAGCAATATCAAAAGGTGAACGACCAGCAAAATCGCATCACAGTGTTTGAGCATGGTGCTGAATTTTATGTCAATCCTACCGATTATTTAGATACCGGATTATTTTTAGATCACCGTCAAACAAGGCAATTGTTCAAAGCAGAAGCCCAAGGTAAACATGTGCTAAATCTGTTTGCTTATACTGGCTCAGTATCTGTCCATGCTGCCAAAGGTGGCGCTGCTTCAGTCACTACCGTGGATATGTCCAACACTTATTTGGATTGGGCCAAGGATAACTTTAGTCTAAACCGTTTACGCGGTGCCTATGATTTTATTCAAGCGGATTGTGTTGAGTGGATGAAGCGCAACCATAAAAAGTTTGACTTAATCTTTCTCGATCCTCCTTCGTTTTCTAACTCCAAACGGATGTCAGGTACTTGGGATGTGCAACGGGATCACGTGAGTATAATTCGTTGTGCGGTGGAGAGTTTACAGCCCTACGGAGTAATTTATTTTTCAAATAACCTGCGTAGCTTCAAATTAGCTGATACTGAGCTAAGTGAAATGGGTTTAGCGATAGAAAATATTTCAGCTCAAACCTTACCAGAAGATTTCCAAAGAAATCCAAAGATTCATCAGTGCTGGCGTCTTACCAAATGCTAAATGTGTTGCCTAAGTTTTGTTTAATATCAGGACAGGATTGCACGTTGTGCACAGAAGCGGAGGATTTAATCTACGCGACTGCTCCTGAACTTGATATGGGGATTATTGACGTGCGCTCTGACCATAACTTATATCATTTATACGGCGCACAGATTCCCGTATTGTTGAATACACAATCAAATATGGCTTTGTATTGGCCATTCACTGCTACTTCTATTTCTGAGTTTATACATTCATGAGTTTGTTACAAATAAAGCAAGGTTCAGTTATTTTTGGTCATCCACCTTTGTTAGATGGTGTTGATTTTACGCTCCACGCTGGAGAAAGAGTCTGTATTGTAGGTCGCAATGGTTCCGGCAAGTCGACTTTTATGCAAGTGATTGAAGGTCGTATCATTTTGGATGACGGACAGCGAATTTTTGATAGTAACTTTACGATATCCCGTTTACCACAAGATCCACCGGAGAGTGTGGAAACCTCTTTATTTGATTATGTGGCGGAGGGTCTAGAAGGTGTAGGGCAGTTATTACAAGATTTTAATGCGATTACACATGTGGTTGCTGATGATCCAAGTGAGAAAAACTTACAACGGATGATGCAATTACAAGAGCGTTTAGATAGTCAAAATGCGTGGCAATTTGAACAGAATATTCAATCCACCTTGACTATGCTACAGCTCGAACCAGATACGATGTTATCCAGCTTGTCTGGTGGTTGGCGACGTAAAGCTGCATTAGCCAGGGCATTGGTTGCGCAACCGGATATTTTGTTACTCGATGAGCCTACCAACCATTTGGATATCGATATGATCAAATGGCTCGAGTTGGCTCTAAAACAGTTCAAAGGCGCAATTGTTTTCGTTTCACACGACCGTGCATTCATCCGTTCATTGGCAACGCGTATTGTTGATTTAGATAGAGGGGGTTTAACTTCATATCCTGGAGATTATGCGACTTATCTGGAACAAAAAGCACATGATCTGGAAGTTGAGGAAAAGCAAAACGCCGAATTTGATAAAAAACTTGCCCAAGAAGAAGTATGGATAAGGCAGGGAATAAAAGCACGTCGTACCCGTAATGAAGGCCGAGTCAGGGCACTAAAAAAATTACGTGAAACTCACAAAGCTAGACGCCAAGTCCAAGGTAATGCACGCATTGAAACCCAGCAGTTGAATGCATCAGGTAAACGCGTATTTGAAGCTGAAAACTTATCATACACGATTGCCGATAAATGCATTGTTGATAATTTGAGTCTCAATATTGTACGTGGTGATAAAATTGCTTTTATTGGTAAAAATGGTTGTGGTAAGTCGACTCTGATAAAATTACTGTTAGGTCAGTTAACGCCGCAAAGTGGCGCCGTCATTCAAGGTGTTAATTTAGATGTCGCATATTTTGATCAGCATCGCGATGCCCTAGATTTAAATCAAAAGGTGGTTGATTGTGTTGCAGAGGGTAAACAAGAGGTCACCATCAATGGAAGAACACGCCATGTGATAAGCTACCTTCAGGATTATCTATTTGCACCGGATCGGATCCAAGCCCCAGTGAGTTCATTATCTGGTGGTGAAAAAAACCGTTTGATGTTAGCAAAATTGATGTTACGTCCCAGTAATTTATTGATTCTCGATGAGCCAACCAATGACCTTGATGTGGAAACCCTAGAGTTATTAGAATCTTTATTGGTGGAATACACAGGTACCGTTATTTTAGTGAGTCACGACAGGGAATTTGTCGATAATGTCGTTTCCTCGTGTTTGGTATTTGAAGGTGACGGTAAAATCACTGAATTTGTTGGTGGTTATAGTGACTCGGCAAGTTGGTATGCTGACCAAGCAAAGAAAGCCCAAGAATTAATGGATATGGCCGGAACTAAAAACGGCAAAGAGAGTCCTAAGCCTGAAACTAAATCTGTTGTTAAGTCACAGAAAAAGTTATCATATAAAGAATCACGTGAGCTAGAACAACTCCCAGAACGGATTGATGAACTAGAAACACGTATAAATAATTTACAAGAACAAATGAGTGAAGCAGATTTCTTTACCCAAGACATAACTGTCACCCAACCAATTATCGATGAATTGGCACAGTGTGAAACATCACTAGAGACAGCTTATGCGCGTTGGGATGAATTAGAAGCACTCCAAGAAAACCTATAATAAAGTGTTAACAGGAACTATATGAACGTGTTGTCGGTGTCATCTAAGCGAAAATTATCATTACGTACCAAAGTTAGTAAACTTGCATTAGCTTGTTCAATGTTGTCTTTAACCGTGTCCTTTAACGCGCTTTCTGCCCAATACGACATTCAAGAACTCGCCACAACAGACTTAGGCGTCAATATATTCGCACAAGGATTAAACAATTCAGGGACAGCATTAGTCACCGTCCAAGATACCTTTAACCCTCCTTTAGATTTTTCTCTCATCGATTTTACCAACGAAGAATTAATTGCCAATCTAACGGATGTGGAATCGGCGGCTGCCGGAAATCCGAATGCTGATGATTATACCTACTTAGCATCCATTGCTCGAATAGCATCACGTCAAGGTTCTTTGTTTTCTCAACAAATGTCTTTGTATCAATCTTTTACACAAAACGGTACAAACATAGAAAGAATGCTGGGGTTTGACCAAATTACTGACAGTACCAATGGATATACTTTTGGCAATGATATTATTGCTCGTGGTATTAACGACAGTAACGTTGTGGTTGGAACTAGTGAAGGTTTGTATTCCAAAGTTGATTTTACAAATAGCTTAGATGTCGACGTAACGTATGTTGTAAGCGATTTTTCTCGACGTGCTTTTGTGCAAAATGGTTCAGTAGTCACTGAGTTAGCTCCATCAATGACGATAGGTGGGGGAATTAGTGAGGCTTATGACATTAATGCGAATATGCAAGTCGTCGGTTTTTCTACCGTTCGAGAAAATTCTATCATCACTAATCTAGTGACGTTGTGCTCGGATGATGAAACCCGAGGTGATCAGCCTGAAAGTGTGTGTTTGAGTAATATTGGTAAAGATAGTGGTTATTTGACGCGGACTGATCGCCGAGCTACGGTATGGGAGCTCGATAATAGTGGTCAATTAGTTTCGACGACTGAATATGATCTGCCATTTGATCCTGCGGAAGTATTTGCTGATAGCGAAAACTTAGAAGATTTTGTTTTTTATAATACCGCTTTTGCCATCAATGATAACGGGATTGCAGTAGGGGAAACTCAGGCTATTAATTCTGCTGAACGTTCAGTGATCACTGCCGCTATCTACCAAGATGGTGTGACTCGCGAGTTTATCAGTAAAGAAGATTATTCGGGCAGCTCTGCAACAGATATCAATAATGATAATATCATCACCGGTTATGCATTAAAAAATGTCAACGGTACCAATCGCCGTAAAGGTTATTTTTATAATATGGCGACCGAAGACTTAGTGTTTTTTGATGATTTTTTCCCTGGGTCTGCTAGTGAGCCCAAAGCCATTAATAATAACGGCCTGATTGTTGGCGAAGCAGAAGTGGAATTTGTCACCAACACCACGCGTCGCCGTAATGGTTTTGTGTATGACTTAAATACCGAAACATTTACCAACCTCAATGATCTCGTAGCTTGTGATAGTCCTTACACGATAGTCGGGGCAAGTGCCATAAACGACGATAATATCATTTTGGCCAATGCGCTTGTTAATCGACAGGCTCAAGATATTGCTGGTGAATTGGTATTTGATGATAATGGCGATCCCGTTTTGATCGATAAAGTGGTTACTGTACGACTCAATCCAGTCGTCAACGGTGAAGTAGATGATTGTTCTAGTGATGAAGAGGAAGTACGTCCAAGACAGGGGGCCTCACTTTCTTGGTTTACCTTACTAGGAGTGTTCGGGCTCATTACATATAGACGCCGTAAAATGCAGTAATTTTTGACGTAGTCGTCAATAAAAGTGTCATATATCATAAGGTAATAAACGTATATTGTTTATTACCTTTTTGTTTAAAGATTAATCGTAATATAATCAGTGTGTTATCAATTTCTTAATAAAAAGCAACATTTTCCCTCTTGTAAATACATCATATCAGGCGTAAATATAATACATCAGTTTTGCTTATGGGCTTTAAGTGACTATAAGTAATCTGATTTTTTGTAATACAACAGAGGTTTACCAATGAAGAGACAAAAAAGGGATAAAATGACCCGAGCTCACGCAAAGGGTTACCAGGCTGGCATTGCTGGTCGCGCCAAAGAGAATTGCCCATTTCAGGAATCAAACACTCGTTCTGAATGGCTAGGGGGATGGAGAGAAGCTGTTGAAGACCGAATAACCACCTTTGGAATGCGTTAATCATTCCAGGACAAATTCAAAAAAGGCCAGTTTAATAAACTGGCCTTTTTCACTTTTACTTTTTCACTTTTACTTTTTCACTTTTAGGAATTACGTTCTTATTAGGTATTAAATACAAGTATTAAAATGCGCTCGTATCGCTAAATAAACCTACTTTTAAATCTTTCGCTTCGTAAATAACACGACCGTCAACCGATACTGTACCATCAGCTAAACCCATAAATAATTTACGTTTAATTACGCGCTTCATTTGAATGTTGTAGGTCACTTTCTTTGCAGTTGGTAAAATTTGTCCCGTAAATTTCACTTCACCTACACCTAATGCACGACCTTTACCAGGACCACCTGACCAACCTAAGAAAAATCCTACTAATTGCCACATTGCATCAAGGCCTAAACAGCCTGGCATAACTGGGTCCCCAGGGAAGTGACAATCAAAGAACCATAGGTCTGGAGTGATATCTAATTCAGCTTGAATTTCACCTTTATCAAACAAGCCACCCGTTTCAGTGATATTTGTAATGCGATCCATCATGAGCATATTGGGCGCCGGTAATTGACTATTACCGGCGCCAAAAAGCTCGCCTTGACTACATGCTAGAAGTTCTTCACGAGTGTAACTGTTTTGATCTAAAGTCATAAAATGTGTTCCAATATAAATAGGGGAAGATAAACAGCGTGTAATTTAGCGAACACTTGTACGCTTAACAAGTCTGAACAGTAAAATATTCGAAATTAATTTACACTCCATGTCTGTTCCGTAGGATAATAAAGTAAAGCATATAGAAGGTATGATGACTAATGCGTAATAAAACATTGCAAGCAAATGCTGAAAAACAAAAACGTTTTCGCGAAAAACAAAAAGCGTTAGGCAAAAAAATGGTCCGTGGTTATGTCTCTCCCCAGGCACTTGTCTGTTATGAAGAGTTACAAGATAAAACCGGCTGGAGTGATAGTGATATTTTGTCAAATGCGTTACGCATAACATATGCAGCGTACAAAAAAGGACAAATTAGAATATTAAATCAATATTTAGAAGATAATAAAATGTAGTTTAATAGCCGCTCCCCAAGTGACACTTAGACTACGTGTTTTTGCAAAATGCGTTTGGATTCCTGTTTAACACGGCTGCGTTCTTTAAATTCCCAGGCTCTTACCCGAGCGGCCCTAGCACCATCTTCCATGTCCATAATCGGTGCTGGGTATTCATTGGCATCATCAATAGCAAATAACAGTCTTTCCATAGGAGAAACATCCCAGGGCGTATGCACCATATCTCTAGGGAAATGGGCAAGTTCAGGTACCCAATTTTGGATAAAGGTACCGTCTGGATCTTTTTCCTGAGATTGCTTTATCGGATTGTACAAACGTATAGTATGAGTGCCAGTAACACCCGCTTGCATTTGGAATTGTGGATAATGAATACCAGGTTCAAAGTCTAAAAACTGTCGCGCTAAGTGATGTACACCCAAGCGCCAATCAATATTAAAATGATGGGTTAAGACGCTAACTAACATAGCTCGCATCCGAAAATTGATATATCCAGTTGCATTGACTGCACGCATATTCGCATCAATGATTGGAATTCCGGTTTGGCCTGTCTGCCACGCGTGCAAATAACGCTCTATGACGGCAGGGTCTTGTTCATAAGGATAATCTAAATAGCCTTTATTAATGCATTCGTATTCCATAGACGTTTCAGATTCAAATTTTTGAATAAAATGACAGTGCCAATGTAATCTAGACGCAAATGCTGCGAGGGGACGTTGCCAGTGCTTTGGTTTATCTTGAGCAACGTCCATCAGCTTTTTGTAGACTTGCCGAATACTGACATTACCCCAGGCTAAATAAGGGGAAATGCGAGAACATGAACGACGCGCATCATGCGGACGAGATATATGTTTTTGATAGTCTTTGCCTCGGTCCACAAAAAAGTGTTGTAGTGTATGCCACGCTCTTTTTTCTCCCCCAACTTGAAACATTGGGTGTTTGTCTCTGATCCCAGGTTTTGGCTCCCATAATATTGGACCACTATGGTGTTGGTGCGACTTTGGTGTGATGTGTTCTGCTAGCTCGTTTATGGCGGCTTTTGTTAAAAATGGAATTTCTGCCAGGTTAGGATCATCACAAGGAGCACTGATGACGTGCTCCCAATGTTTAGCCCAGTGTTTACGATGGTTTAATCCTCGAGTGACAACGGAATATGGAAACTCTTGCCATCTAATACCTAGCTTTTTACATTGTTGCTTTACCGCACGATCTCTAGCAAAGGTAATATTTAACCCAATCTCTTGATACGAATATAAATTGCGCACCGTATAGCAAGACTGAAGGTGGGCCAAAACGTCAATGACCTCTCCATTTATAGTGAGTATTTGAGTATTAAAATCTGATAATTGCTGATTCAAATCTTGAATAGACTGATAAATAAACCGCCAATGACGCTCACTGTAATGTGGATCTTGCTCTAAAGAGGGTTCGCAAATATAGACCACAAGTACCGGCACATCATTGTTTTCAACTGCACGCAAAGGCGCATGGTCGCGTAAACGCAAATCACGTTTGAACCAAATAACATCAAATATTGTTTGTTTGCGAGCTTGTTTTAAGTCCATTGGGCGATGAATTCACCTTTAGGATCGTAGGTGTCGGCTTGTTTTTGTAGATTAAATTGACGATGACCACGAGGATCACAACCAACACCTGCCAAATACTGCCAGTTACCATAGTTACTAGCCGGATCATAATCAATTAACATGGATTGGAAATACGCAGCACCATAACGCCAATCTTGGCCAAGCTCATGCACATAACAACTCGCAACAAGCTGACGACCACGGTTGGACATAAAACCGGTTTCTCGTAATTGATTCATACAAGCATTGATTATGGGGTAGGGAGTTGTCCCATTGACCCATTGTTGATGTACTTTCACCATGTGTTTGTTAAAAGGAGCTTGTTGCTGCACTCCAGCATAAACATATAATTCATAACCCACTTTTAAAGCGTGCCATTGAAAAAATTCACGCCACAACAATTCAAAGAATAACCAATAAGTTGAATCATTAGCCACCACTTCTTGTTCATAACGGGTGATTTCAGCCAACACCTGACGAGGAGAAATACATCCCGTAGCTAACCATGCCGAAAGTTTACTAGAGAAATCCCAGCCATCAAGACCGTTGCGAGTCACTTTGTACTGTGCTAAAGCATTTGAAGTAAAGGTGTAATAAGCCATTTGTGCTTGAGCTGCTTTTTCACCACCCACCAACTTTTTCGCAATACTATTTTCGAACACAGGACTTACCGAAGGTAGTGCAGCCATGTTTGCTGCATCCAAGGTTTGATATACGGCTTTTTTATCATCTAACGTAGCAGGTAAATAGCTAGGTGCGGATATCGGTTTGCGTGGCGTGGACTGTTTTTCCACTTTTTTCCGAAAAGGTGTAAACACATCAGGTAACTCAGCAAGCGACATAGGTAAATCGGCTAAATTATATAAAGTATATGCATTTGCCTCACTAAACTTTACGTCGGTGTGCTTTGCTTTCAACAAAGTTAAGCGTTCATTCTCACGGTACCCAGTATGATAGTGTTTAGCGACATGTGTAATGTCGTTGTCAGTGATGAATTTACTTATCACATCTACTGGTTCGCCATACAAAACCACTAATTCTACATGGTATTGTGCTAATGATTGACGTAGTTCTGCGATAGCCTCATGTAAAAAACGATAACGGTGAGGACCTAACGGTTCATGGGTGAAGTATGTTTCTCTAATATCAGCAACAGAAAAGCAATATACACAGACCAAACTATCCACCGAGCGCGCAAGTTGTGTTAATGCAGGGTTGTCGGAAATGCGTAAGTCGTGTTCAAACCAATATAAACCATTTTTCATATAACATTATTTTTTAATTGTGGATGAAGTAAGTACTCTTATGTCTTTCGATAGGTTCAAAGAAAAAAATAAAAAAAGTGAACGGATGCATGGCAATTAGCGTAATAACAGAAAAATATTTAAGGTTTTATATGTCTCAAGTATTGTCTATCGTTTGGTTGCGTAATGATCTTCGTTTAAGCAACAATCCCGCATTATTATATGGTGTAAATCAAGGCACAATTTTACCTATTTATATTTATGATGACACAGTTCCTGACCATTACGCGATGGGCGCAGCATCAAAGTATTGGCTGCATCGCTCACTCCATGCGTTAAATGCGTCAATGGATAAAAACCTGCAAGTTTTTAAAGGCAATCCGTTGAGCATTTTGCAACAGCTACTACGTGAATTCCCCAATGCACATGTACTTTGGAATAGAGGCTATGAACCATGGCAAATTGCTCGTGACGCCCAAATTAAACAAGCTTTAAAAGAGCAGGGTGTCATCGTCAAAAGTTTCAATGGGCACTTGCTGTGGGAGCCAATGTCTGTATTGAAAAAAGATAACACCCCATACAAAGTGTTCACACCTTATTACCGCAAAGGTTGTCTGCAAAAAACACCGCCCGCATATCCATCTGCAGCACCAGAAAACATTCAATATATGGTTGAATGTAAATCATCGACCTCTATTGAGAAACTCCGACTAGCTCCGCAAATTGCTTGGCACAAAACCATGGATACTTTGTGGCAACCTGGAGAGGCCGGTGCCAAAGAAAAATTAGCGGTGTATTTAGAAGGTGCAGCTAAAACTTATCAAAATGATCGTAACTTGCCAGCAGTTAAAGGTACATCGTTATTATCTCCGCATCTACATTTTGGGGAAATATCCCCACATCAAGTGTGGTATGCAGTAATTGATGCATTTGGTGGCGATATCGAAAACGCAGATTGTGATACCTATCTATCTGAACTTGGTTGGCGTGAATTTAGTCATTATTTACTGTTCCATTTTCCACATATTACCCATGATAATTTCAATTCTAAATTTGATGCATTTACTTGGGAGCATAACGATGCATTATTAACGGCATGGCAAACTGGGCAAACAGGTGTACCTATTGTGGATGCGGGTATGCGAGAATTGTACGAAACAGGTTATATGCACAACCGAGTTCGGATGGTCGTAGGCTCTTATTTAGTAAAAAACTTATTGATTGATTGGCGTTATGGTGAAAGATGGTTTTGGGATACCTTACTCGATGCAGATCTTGCAGCAAATACTGCTAGCTGGCAATGGGTCGCAGGTACAGGTGCAGATGCTTCACCATATTTTAGAATTTTTAATCCAATCTTACAGGGAGAAAAATTTGATAAAGAAGGGGAGTATGTCAAAAAATATTGTCCGGAATTACGGTTATTACCCAAAAAATATATTCATCAACCATGGAATGCGCCTGCGGATATTCTCAAGGCTTGTAAAGTCACATTAGGTGTCGATTACCCTGAGCCTGTGGTCGATCTAAAAGCTTCACGAGACAAAGCATTAGCCGCTTTTGCCAAAATGAAAGAGGCTTTATAAATGGGGGCTTTGCGTTTAGTACTAGCAGATCAGTTAACTTTAAATGTAGCCGCTTTACAGGGCATTGATGTATCAACAGATGTGGTACTACTTGCGGAAGTGCACAGCGAAGCCAGTTATGTAAAGCATCATAAAAAGAAAATCATCTTTTTATTCTCCGCCATGCGTCACTTTGCCCACGCATTGCGAGATAAAGGCTACCAGGTTCATTACACGCAATACACTGACGATGATAATCAAGGTTCGCTAGGGGGTGAGGTCGCTAAACGTTTAACCCAATATGATTTGTCTGAGGTTATATGTACTCATCCGGGTGAGTATCGGGTGTTGGCAGATATGCAAACATGGACTAAACAATTGGATTGTCCAGTGACAATTCGTGATGATGACCGCTTTATCGCCCAGATTGAGGATTTTGCGAAATGGGCTGATGGTAAAAAACAGCTTCGTATGGAGTTTTTTTACCGTGAAATGCGCAAAAAGTTATCTTGTTTAATGCAGGATGGTCAGCCAGAAGGGGGGAAGTGGAATTACGATGCTCAAAATCGTAAATCATTACCCAAACATATCGACGTTCCTCAACACACACAATTTGCGCCAGATACGATTACGCAAGCAGTGATTGCATTAGTTGAAAAGGAGTTTGCCGATCATTTTGGCGATAGTGACAATTTTCATTATGCCACCACTAGAGCCGATGCGCTTAGGGTGTTAGATGTATTTATTGAAGAACGTTTGGCGCTCTTTGGTGATTATCAAGATGCCATGGCCGAAGGGCAACCTTGGATGTTTCACTCTCATATTGGTTTATATTTAAATAGTGGATTATTAACGCCATTAGAAGTCACCCAAAAAGTGGAACAGGTTTTCTACGCTCAAGGTGCGCCTCTTAACGCAGTGGAAGGTTTTATTCGTCAAGTGATTGGTTGGCGTGAATACGTTCGAGGTTTGTACTGGTACAAAATGCCTGGCTATGAACAAGAGAACTTTCTGGAGGCCCAATTAGCACTGCCTGAGTTTTTTTGGACGGGTAAAACTAAGATGAATTGCTTGTCTCAATGTATCACAGAAACCAAAGAAAACGCGTATGCTCACCATATACAACGTTTAATGGTCTTGGGAAATTTTGCGCTAATTGCGGGACTAACGCCTGAAGAAGTCAATGAATGGTACTTAATTGTGTATGCTGATGCATATGAATGGGTGGAATTACCCAATGTATCTGGCATGGTACTATTTGCCGACGGCGGGGTCCTAGCTAGTAAGCCCTATGCTGCTAGTGGTGCTTACATCAATAAAATGTCTAATTACTGTAAGAGTTGCCACTATTCTGTCAAGGAGAAAACTGGACAGACAGCATGTCCGTTTAACTACTTATATTGGCATTTTTTGCACCGGAACCAAGCGCTGTTGCGCAGTAATCATCGCATGGGGATGATTTATAACACCATGGGTAAAATGGCACCAGACAAGTTAGCGGATATGTTAGCTGATGGAGATACCTTCTTATTAAAATTAGCTGGCAATGAAGATGTTTAAACACCATTTTCATGGTCTATATCTTTCGTTGTAGAGGTTGAACCGATGAAAAAATCGCAACTGCCAACTAAGATTTGTTTGGTTTGTGAGCGCCCTTTTACTTGGCGAAAAAAATGGGAACGTGACTGGGAGAACGTTAAATATTGCTCAAAAAGATGTATGGGAAACCGCAATAAAGATTCTAATAAATAAATTATAAATCAGCCGATATAATAAATGATTATCAACAAGGAATGTATCATGTCATTTATTATTGAGGGCTGGACTAGCCCTGTTATCCCTGCATCCGAAAGCCAACGTATTGATTCTCTAACCCAACATGGTTTGTTATTGCATACCTCAGAGGATATCTTTGATACATTCACCTCTCTAGCAAAATCATTCACACATGCAGATGTATCGGTGCTTTCATTTGTTGCTGAAGATAGCCAATGGAACAAGTCTCAAACACTACCTGGTGCACGTAAAATCGACCGAGAGTTATCAATTGACGCCCATTTAATTGGCGATGGTCTAGATTATTTACATATTCCTGATATGCAAGCAGACGAGCGTTTTTTTAATCACCCAAGAGTGACTGATGGAGAAACTATTCATGCATATTTAGGGGTTGCTGTACATGACCGAAATGGGCATATTTTAGGTGTTCTTAGTGTTTATAAAACTATTGCATATAAGTTTTCGTCTGCAAATATCGAACACCTTACTTTATTAGCACAACAAGTAGAACAGGTAATATCTCGCACTCATAATGTTATGGCTAGTGCCCAAGAAAATCAGATCATGGCACATGAAACACTCAAAGAGGACAATACTAATACGTCATATGCCAAGTTTACTGGGCTGATCAATGGTTCACAAGCGTTTATCCATCAAGTTCAGGAAAGTATGGGAAATGTGCAAAATATCACAGGCGTACAAGGCCAAATATTAGTGTTAGAGATCCAAAAGTTTCATTATTTGAAAACGTTATATGGGACTGATTTTATGCAACATTTGGACAGGGAGATCCAGTATCGATTGGCCAACATTTTGCCAGAAAGTTGTTGTACTGGGCGACTAGATAAAACCCAATTTGGGATCTATTTAAGTGCTGAATTACACATATCACAGGTAGATTATTGTACGGCACTAAAAGAGAGTTTGGAGGCGCCTATTGAGTACTCAGGTAAACATATATACCTGAATATCAATATGGGAATATCAACGATCTACCATCCACATTCAGATTTACAGGAAAACATCTCTGCAGCAAGAGAAGCACTAAGCTATGCGGGTATTCAGAATCAGTACTATCACGAACATGATGATGAATACGAACGTCTATTGGAACGAGCCTCGCAAATAGAACAGCGCTTGCGCAGTGCCGTAAACCAAAATGCATTTACACTGGTCTATCAACCCATTGTTGAGACACAAACACAAACGATGATGGGAATGGAAGCATTGGTTCGTTGGCGCTGGAAACCTACAGAATTTTTATCGCCTAGTGAATTTATTCCTATTGCGGAATCAGTAGGGTTAATTAAACCATTGAGCAAATGGATTTTACGTACTGCATGTATCGAATTCGCAGGATTACAAGAAGAGTATTCCGCTCCATTATACCTATCGGTCAATATTAGCCCATGTGAAATCAGTGCCGAAGATTTTGTCCATAATGTGTTTAGTGCATTACATGAATCTGGTTTGCGTCCAGCACAGCTACAACTGGAAATTACAGAACATGCCCTTATGACTGATTTTGCTAAGGCGGTTACCAAATTAGAACAGTTAAATCAGGCTGGAATTCGCATTGCGATTGATGATTTTGGTACGGGCCATTCATCGTTACAATACTTGCAACATTTACCTGTAGACACGGTAAAAATTGATCACAGTTTTATTGAGCAAATCAGTATGAAAGGAGAGGGCACCCCCATCTTGAAAGCGATTATTGCATTAAGTCATGAAATGGGGATCCAGTTGACCGCTGAAGGGATTGAGCAATGGCATCAAGCCAAGTATGTAAGAGACAATGATATAGCAACTGCCCAAGGATTTTATTATGCCAAACCAAAATCCATCAAAGAAACATTACTCACTTTGACTAACGTCGATTTTGCTTAGCATTATCATAAGAAAGTAATTGGTCTCTGGCCGTCTTTGCCAACTCAAGACGAGCCCGAGACAAATCAATAAACACATCTAGTTCATCGATTTGTTTAGGTATCTGAGTAATATAAGAACTCGAAACTGAGACAAACGGTGAAATAGGGGAAGCCTCATGTTCAATCAGTGCTTGGGCAATCATATCATTAATACGGTTCATTTTTAGCTTGGCACCGACCTCATTACAACCAGGTAAAAACATATAAAAGTCGTCTCTTCTGGCTAGTAAAGTAATATCATTATGTCGATAAATCAGAGATTGCATGATGGTGGAAATAATCTTTAATACGCACTGTGCGTGTTGTTGGCCATGACAATTCACCAATAATTGAAAGTAATCAATGTTCAACGCAATCAATGAAACTGGTTGTTCCAGTCGCAAACATTCAGCCCAACAAAGCTTCGTATGCTGAAGAAAGAACATATTGTTTTTTTGCAAGGTGGCATCATCTAAAGCAAGTTGCTCAATATGGTAACGGGCTGCTTTTAACTCTGATAACAATGCAAATACACGCATCTCAATGTGTCTAACAGCAATAGGTTTTAATACCACATCCATCTTATAAAAGGCTTGCTGCTTAATATAATGATCGAGATGTTCAATATGTGTTGCTATAAAAAATGGCGGTATTTGACCAGTATAAGATTCATCAAAAAGGGACTTGATATCCACTGATGATTCCCGGATAGGCAGTAAATCAATTATGATTAAATGGTAAAAGACGTTTTTTTTAGCTAGTTTTTTTATCCTTAAACGTGCTTCAAATGAGGTTTTGATAACATCGACAGTAAAGAATTTTTCTAGCGTTAAACGCTTAACTTTTGACTGAACAGGGTCGTTATCGATGAGGAGTAATCGGGGTTTCATAAATCTTCTTATTAGCAATGAGTATTCATCCGTGAATCTATTAAGTCTAGTAGATAAAAGGAATAGCGCCATTAAATGCCCCCAAAAAAAGCAAACTTTTTTCTTGTTGCAATGCGTATCAATAAAAGTCATACTGTATATATATACATACATCAAATGGATGTCATTGCGGTAAGCAATATCACAAGTTTAAACGTGGGTTTACTTACTCTAAAATTGTCAAAACAGGAAAGTCTATGCTCGAGAAACTCAGCTTTGTACAACGCCAAAGGCTACAATATATTGATTTTAGATTGATGTTCACTGGTGAATTGACACGCCAAGAAATAGTACAACGCTTTGCGTTAGGCCTAGCAGCAGCATCAAGAGATATCACGCTTTATAAGACATATTGTCCAAATAATATGCATTATGACAACGTTCAGAAAAAGTATTCAATCACTAGTGACTTTTCGCCTTTATTTGAACACGATCCTAAAGAAACACTTATGAAACTGACACATGGGATCACCGATGGCCAAGAAAATGTGCAGGATATTGCATTTCCCGTTACTGCGCCTAGTGCATTAAACATTCCGGATATTACCTGTGTAGCCAAATTATCACAGGCGATTATGCAAGGTTTAGCGGTTAAAATGATCTATACATCACTCAGTTCTGGTTCAGCTGCAAGAGAATTTATCCCGCATAATATTGTGGATAACGGTTTGCGATGGCATGTCCGCGGATTTGATCGAAAATCACAGAGTTTTCGTGATTTTGTCATTACACGTATTACCAAGGTTGATTTAATAAAAGAAAATGATGCAGCAGTACTGGAAAACGAAACCATTCAACATGACCACCAATGGTCACGTATGATGCCATTACAAATTGTGCCACATCCACATAATGTAAATTATCCAACTGCGATTGAATTAGATTTTGGTATGGATAACGGTGTACTAGAAGTGAATGTAAGAGCCGCAATGGCGGGTTATTTATTGAGGCGTTGGAATGTTGATTGTACTTTAGATGGCACATTAGCAGGTGCAGAATATCAACTGTATTTACGCAACCACCAAACTTTGTATGGTGCAGAGAACCTAACATTGGCGCCAGGCTATAAAGAAGACAATGCGTTATTAGAAAAGTATTAATGTTTATAAATGAAAGCGTTGTACGTGAAAAAAATGATAAATAACTAAGAGATATTGGTTTCAGGGGCGTAAATGCCCCTTTTTATTGGCCTTAAACTAGAGTTCGTATAATGTATATTATGTTAAATTAACTATATAATGCATATACGCTGTGCCCAATATGATATGAACATTGCGTTGGTTGTTTGCTATTGGTGCTCTTCCAACTCATTTGCTTGAGCTTCGTTTGTTTTATGCGGTGTGTGTTGTTGAGCAACTTTACCAATACATTCCTGTACATAACCATCAGCGACATTTTCAAGTAATGGTTTGGCATAGAAATACCCCTGTGCTTGATCACAGTGTTGTGAAATCAACACATCATGTTGCGCAGATAGTTCTACTCCTTCTGCGACTGTGGTGAGTCCGAGTCGTTTGGCTAGTTCAATAATACCACCTAGTACATCAGCGGCTTGGATGTCATCAGATATGTCTGCCATAAAACTTTGATCGATTTTTAATACATCAATCGGCAATGAACGTAACTTGCTCAACGATGAATAACCGGTACCAAAGTCATCAACAGAAATCCGAACACCTAATGTTTTGATATGTTCCAGTTTCTTTATCGCGGACTTTTCGTCTTTTAAAATAGCCGTTTCGGTAATTTCAATTTCTAAGTATTGACCAGAGATCTTATATTTACTCAACGCATTGGCTATTTCAGTATACAAATCAGCTCGATGCAGTTGCACTGTAGAAACGTTAATCGATACTCTGAAGTTTTGCAGACCATCACTAACCCAGGATTGGATTTTTTGACACGCTGCATCAAGTACCCAACGGCCAATATCTAAAATTTGCAGGTTTTTTTCTGCCACCGGTATAAACATATTGGGCGGCACATTGCCTTTTTCTGGGTGATTCCAACGCAGTAAAGCTTCAAAACCATCTAAACCATAATCATCGACTGTGATACGCGGTTGATATACCAAACTAAATTCATTGTTAGTGATTGCTTTGTGCATGGATGTTTCAATAAACTGCTGCTCATTAACTTTGTCTTTGATGCCTTCAGTAAAAAATGTGTGTTTGTTTTTCCCTAAACTTTTTGATTCATACATTGCGATATCTGCATTTTTAAGCAGTTCTTTGCGTTCTGTACCATCATAAGGAAACATCGAAATGCCAATACTTGCACCAATGAACACCTCATTATGCTCGATATGAAACGCCTGGGATAAATCATGTACCAGTTGTTTGAAGGTAGCTGAAAGCTGTTCCTTATCGACTTGTCCAGGTAATAATAACGTGAACTCATCACCTCCTAAGCGAGCAAAAAATGGTGAATTTTGCGTGACCAGCCCCCTGCCCTTTATATCGTCGATATTAAACAGCGCTTTGACTCTTTGCGCGGCTCGTTGTAGTAAAATATCACCGATATCATGACCGAGTGTGTCATTGACGATCTTAAAGTTATCTAAATCTAGGAATACGACCGAGAACGCAGCATCATTGCGCTTGGCATATGCAATTAACGTATCTAAATTAGACTGAAAAGAGAGTCGATTAGGTAATCCAGTTAATTCATCAATGTAAGCTAACGTTTCGATACGCTGGTTATTTTCAATAATTTCACTGCGCATATCCAATATTGAATGGCTTAATTGACCGAGTTCGTCGTTGTAACACTTTAGATCAATACCACTTTCCATTTTTCCTTGGGCGATATCAGTAACGAGATGGCGGATTTTGTAGATAGGTGCTAATAAAAGCTGCCTTACATATGCTAGGCTTAAGACCAAGATCATCACTGTAATGAAGCCTAACCACATGATAGCGGTCTGTGCGAGCTCATTAGCGGCTACTTTAAATTTATATGTCGGGATCCCAATATGGAGCATTAAACCGTGCTGTAAATGTTTAGTGTGAATATAAAATGGTTGATTGACGCCTTTGATTAACACATTTTCTACATTGTTTTGTGTTTTAAACACATCTAGATCATCGGGTACGCCATATAATCCATTGTTATAAATGATATTTCCTTTAAAATCCGTTACCAAAAGTAGATTCGTTGCTCCTACATATAAGGAATTCATAAGTTCATCAATGTAATCGAGATACATAGTCACCGTAAAATAATTCCACTGAAACACGGCATCATCCGGATTGTTTTGATTGACGGGGGTAAATGCAAGTGGCAAACCTAAGCTAATGGTATATTTATTCGTACTGGGCTCTTGCTCAATAAATGACGCGATATCCTGGGTGCTTTGTTGCTGCAGTAACAGATAAAACTTCCAATCACTTTTATCAAAAGAAAAATCAGCATTTTCACGGTTATCTAGACTGGTATCAACTTCACCATTTTCGAGCAACAAGTTCATCTGAAAATACTCAGGATAAATAAGTTGATAATCGCTTAATTGTCTTATCAATGAAGGTTGAAATACCGAATAGCGTTGTTCATCTCTAGTAATGTAGTCTTGTAACAAGCGAGAGTTAGTGATTAAACGCAAGTTACTTTCTGTAGTCTCCAGTGTTTGATTGAGACTTGGCGCCAATGAGTTGGCAAGAGAGCTGACCTCAGAGGTAAGTACATTTTTCGAATTCTGCAAAATGTAATCATAAGCAACTACACCTATAGCCAACACAGGAAGTGTGACAATAAAAATAAGAGGTATAAATAGCTTTTGTTGTAATTTCACTGTGTATCCTTACGTGTGAATTTTGGCGCAAATATTGGTGTTTAACGTGGTTATGCGAACAATATTATTGTTTTGCGTTTACGTATGCCGTGTTGTACATACGGTATGTGCGAGGGGTAAACAACTGATAAAACTCAGATTTTTCTACTAATTCTTGGGGTGGATAAATCAGAGGGTTATTTTTATGTGCCTCATCCATAAAATTTAAAGCGCTCTGGTTACTGCTTGCTGAACCAGTATATTCTGAAAACTCAGCCGCGCGTTTTGGGTCATTAAGAAAATTAATAAATTGAAAAGCGATGTCTTTTTTCTGGCTACTTGCAAGAACTGCAATATGATCTGACCATAGCGCCGTTCCTTCTTTGGGTACCACATAACCAATATCTTCACTCAGTTCCTGTAACACCATTGCATCACCATTGTAGCCAAGCGTCATATATACATCATCCGTAAGAATACTGGAGTCTTCTTCTGTCCCTATAAAGTCATAGGCATACACATACTCTCGTTGTGCTTTTAACAATTTACTTGCAGCCATAATTTCTTTTGGCTTGATAGAATTAAATGAGTAGCCCTGTGCTATTAATGCCGACCCCATAGCATCACGGATGTCGTCGACCATCACAATCTTTTTGTGTAGAGACGGGTCAGGCTGGTATAAATCCATCCAGCTATCGACATTTTGTATCTTATCTTTGCGATATATAATCCCCACAGTTCCCCATACTAGCGGAGTCGTAAATTTTTGTAATTCGGGACTTTGCTCTAACCAATTTACACCTATATGTTGCTTATTAGGAATTGCATTTGCTGGAATTTGGGCCAAAAGATTGCCTTTGCGAACATAGCTGATAAAGCCATAACCACTACCGATAATGAGATCCAGTCCAGCCCCTCCATTATTAAAAATCAACTCATCTTTGAGTTCATCAGATTCGTAATAAACTTCTGTTATGGAGTAACCCGTTTCCTCATAAAAAGCATCTTTTATCGACTGGGGCATATAGTTTTCCCAGTTATACAGTACCAATGTTTTTTCATTGGCTTGTGCGGGACTAAACACTAACCAGGTCGATATACTAATAAGTAAAATATGTTTGATTAAACGCATAGATCCTCCTTGATGAATGAAAATAATTCGCTATTATCCGGCTATGTCGAATTAAAAATTAGCAGAGAAGTTAAAAAATAACTGTTCGTCTGCTTCGCCCATTGAAAATTCATGATCTGAATACCCGACAGATATCTCACCAAATTCATCAAAAGCGTAACCAACAATGACTGAATAATCAGAATAACGGTCTACACCATCATCGTTTAAACCATAATGAATGTTTGCTGATACTTCGTCACTTAATGGATATGAGACATTCAGCTCTAAATAATCCGTATCCAAATCCAGGTCTTGGTAATAATTAAATGCAAAATAGTCATGTCCTAATCCAACCATCCACTCTATGGAGCTTTCGGTTGCACCGGTGTATTGATAAGAATTAATGAGCATATCCACATAGAAGCCATCGGCCAGGTCAAAACTATAGCCTGCATATAAATCAACTTCGAAACCGTTCTCTACACCAGCAAAATCGTATTGTGATGTCCAAACACCCGCGTAGAGACCGTTCTCTTTAGCGACCTCAACACTTCCTTGTAACACCGGTCCACCATCACTGAGATCAAAACCACGCCAATTATAATGAGATGCGAAGGTGATATTGTAAGAAACTTCTGTGTTCGCGAGAGAATTTGCACTAAAAGACAAAGCCAATGTGCTTAGTCCAAGCATACTTATCGTGTGTTTAAGGTGTGATTTCATAGCATTGTTCATCCGTGTAAGCTAACTGACAAGAGACAACCCTCATCGAAATTGAGGGTATGATTTGTATTTAGAATATATCGGCAGGAAAGGATGAGCATTTAATGCTATTTGTGTGATTAATGTCGCTTAAGTAATGAATCTGGTAGACCCTTGGACAATTAACTTTTAATTTCTATACAGCTTTAATCCAAAATCAATAACAGAAATCATTATGAATGATTTTTATACAGACATTCATCCTCCTTTTATCTCATTCTTTGGTAGGAAAACAAGACTGCAAGCCATTGAAATTAAAAGTTTAGGTGACTCAATCTAGTAAATATTTTTATATATAATTATATTGATTACGATCAAGATAATTGTGAAAGGAAAAGAAAGAATGAAATACTCAGTTGTGGCACTTGCTATTTTCAGTGCATTATCACACGCTAATGCCACGGACAGCGATGCCTCCTCCAATAATACAGAAGTTATTTCTATTATCGGGAATACTCCATTACAACAAACAACTGATACTGCACAGTTAATCGGTCAAACACAAACGTTGACAAGTAAAGAGCTAGGTTTAACGCCAACGCGTTCTTTAGCAGAGATCCTAAGAAGCCAGTTTACAAGTGTGAACATTAATCACGTACAAAACAATCCTTTTCAACCTGATGTCCAATATAGAGGCTTCACAGCTTCCCCCTTACTCGGTTTACCCCAAGGCGTCTCTGTATACTTAAATGGAACTAGGTTTAATGAACCATTTGGAGATACGGTGAACTGGGATCTCATCCCTTTAGAAGCTCTTGATAATGCTGTGTTATTTTCAACATCTAACCCTGTCTTTGGACAAAATACCTTGGGTGGTGCATTGGGTCTAAACACTAAAACAGGTTATACATTTACTGGTACACAACTAGATGCTTCTCTAGGTGAGCATGGCAGAAAAGAATTAACGGTTCAATCTGGGATTGATCAAAACGATTGGGCGGCTTATGTTTTAGCCTCTCACTATGAAGAAGATGGATGGCGTGATTACTCCCCGTCTGATGTGACTCAGGTTCTAGGTTCGTTGAGTAAAAAAATTGGGCAACATCAAATCGATTTTACTTATTTAAACGTCACTAGTGAATTATTAGGTAATGGTGCTATCCCTATCGATTTACAAGAGTTTGCAGGTGCAGGTGCTGTATACACCCATCCTGATAAAACAAGTAATGATCTTGATTTCGCTGCATTAAATGGCACATTTGTATTATCCGATGACACGACCTTGCAGACTAATCTTTTTCTAAGAAAAAATACGACAAATTCAATCAATGGCGACGATAGTGATTTTGGGCCATGTTTTCTTCGAGAAAATGTTATTACACTTTGCGAATTGGATGATGATGACGATGACGAGCAGTCACCAACGAACGATGATTTATTTCTAGATCACGATGATGATGATGATGACATTCCTTTTGCTGATGGAGATGAAATAGAAGCTGTTGAATTTATTGGCTATGATGGTTTGGCTTTATCTGAAATAACCGCTATCGCAGCAGATGAATTAGATGGTACTTACAATACTGGTAAGTCGCAAAATGAAAGTTATGGTACAACTCTGCAATTAAATCACCGAGTTAATCTTGCGGGCTTAAACCATGCACTAGTTATTGGGTTAACGTATCAAAAAGCGGATATTACTTATGCGTCTGATAGTGCCTTTGGTATTTTGGAAAATGATACGGCTGAAGACTCTAGAACAGTAATACCCTTAAATTTATTAAATGCTGAAGCTAGAGTTCGTTTGGATGTCACATCAACCCATAAATCACTATATTTTTCCGATATAATCGAGGTGTCTCCCCAATTATCTATGAATGTGGCCGCTCGGTTCAATCAAGACCATGTGTTAATGAATGACTTGCTTGAAGATGGCGAAGGTTCGTTAGATGGTGACCACCGTTTTTCACAATTTAATCCAGCCATTGGTATAAATTATCAATTAAGTGATACGTCCGAATTCAACATAAGTGTTGCCCAATCTTCACGTGTACCCAGTCCTGCTGAATTATCATGTGCCGATGAAAATGATCCTTGTCGTTTACCCAATGGTTTTGTTGCTGATCCACCACTGGATCAAGTGGTTACGCATACCATTGAAGCAGCTTTTAAATATTCTACCATTAACTTCAGCAATAGCGTGACGTTATTCCACTCAGTTAGCACCGACGATATTATATTTCAGCAAGCTGGAAGTACCTCCTCGCGTGGGTATTTTGTGAATATTGACAAAACTCAACGTCAAGGTATTGAGCTATTAGCGGATTGGCAAAACACTCAATGGTATGTCTCTGGAAGTTATACACATCTAAATGCGACTTTCGAAGCACCATTTGTTTCATTTAGTCCAATGAACCCTATGGGACCCAATCGTCAAGTCTCCCCAGGCGACACCATTCCAGGTCAACCAGCGCAACAATTGAAAGCTCAATTGGAGTATAAAGGTATGGATAATATGTTATTTGGTGCAGAATTACTTGCAGCTTCTAGTCAATATTATAGAGGGGATGAAGCAAACGAAAATGCACAAATTAGTGGGTATGGCTTGCTAAATTTGTATGGCGTTTATGAAATTAATGAACACACGAGTCTGTCATTCCGTATTGATAATGCACTAGATAAATCATTTTATACGTTTGGTACTTATGGTGAAGCTGACGAGGTCCTCGAAGACATTTATCCAGAGATTGATGACCCTGAGTTCATTGGACCGGCCCATCCTCGCATGATATCGGTTGGTGTCACTTACCAATTCTAACCAATGAATGAGATAAACTCCTACTAAAGGTGGGAGTTAAATCTGGAGTTGTCCGTTAGAATATTGACAATAAGCATAATCAATTATGGTGTTCAAATGGTACCCATTGTAAAAAAAGTCCTGTCCTGTACTCTTCTTACTTTGGGTATCTTTTCTGCATGTAGCTCTAGCGCTCTAACCGAGTATAAGACCTCTACTACCGCCTTAGCAAACGCCACCAAAGCACTGCCAGTTATCAATGTGGGGGTACTCAAATTTGGTACTATAAACTGGGAAATGGATGTCATTAAGCATCATGGACTAGATATACAAAATGGTTACACACTCAATATCATTCCATTTGCTAGTAAAAATGCAGCATCTGCAGCATTACAAAGCCACTCTGTTGATATTATTATGACGGACGTATTTTGGGTGGCTAAACAACAATCCATGCGTAAACCTTATTTGTTATATCCTACCACGAAATTAACAGGCGGGATCTATAGCAGACAAAACCACCCTACATTCGCACAGTGGCTATCACAGAATCCTCGTATTGGTATAGCAGGGGGTAAATATGATAAGAATTGGTTAGTCACACAAGCTTATATCAAGCATCAGGACTTAGAAAAAACCAAACTACAACTTACATTTGCGGCTCCCCCTTTGCTAAACCGTATGGTACAAAAAGAAAACAATACGGCTGTCATTAACTTTTGGCACTATACAGCTCGACTCAAAACATTGGATTTTGTGCCGATCATTACAACTTCTGAAATGCTACAAGCGCTAAACATAAATACTGATGTCCCTATGTTAGGATGGGCTTTTCATACTACCTTTGCGAGTGATAACGAAACGTTATTAACTCAGTTTTTACACAGCTCACATCAAGCAAAACAGTTATTATTAGGTAGTAAGCGCGAATGGGAAAGAATTAGACACTTAATCAAAGCGGAAAACGAAGATATCTTCATACAGCTTTATCAAGACTACCCCAAAACACTACTGAATAATTTTACTGCTGCCGAAACGATCTCTTTTGCGGATGCATATAGCATTTTTGCTGAAACACTTGATTTATCGCTGGATTCTCCAACTAATGTTTTCTGGCCTAAAGCACAAAGTGTTTGGCTTGAGGCCACCACGCAAACTGTAGAGTAAACACTAATCCATGGGTATTTTAGGTAATAAAAGTTCTTTACAGTGTATATTTATCATCCTTCTCATAATGCTTTGGCAAGTGCTAGCTAGTGTTATCGATTCACCTGATTTACCTTCAATCATAAACGTCTACAGTGCATTAACGTTTCACTATCAAAAGGGGGAATTACTCTATAATTTGGGGATAACATTATATCGGGTCTTATTCAGTTTTTGTTTGGCAATGGTGTTAGGGATATTTATGGGGATCCTCATGGCACACCGACACCGCATCAATGTATTTAGCGATACAGTGTTAGTTGTATTGTTGAATATCCCTGCCCTAGTGACGATTATGTTAGCGTATATCTGGTTTGGTCTCATTGAAACAGCAGCTATTTTTGCTGTTGTCTTGAATAAATTACCCAATGTCATCGTGAGTATTAGAGAAGGCGCTAGAGTCATTGATCCAAAGTTAACCCAGATGGCTAAAGTCTATCGTTTGAGCCGTTTTACTTATTATCGCTTTATCTATTTACCTCAGATATATCCTTATATCTTACTGGCAGCCAGAAATGGTTTATCCTTAATTTGGAAAATTGTGTTAGTTGTAGAGTTACTCGGTAGAAGCGATGGTGTCGGTTTTGCCCTGCACTCTTTATTTCAATTTTTTGATATCGCAGGGATCCTAGCATATACATTTTGTTTTATCGGTATTGTATTTACCATCGAGTTTATTCTCTTCAAACCATTCGAAAAATTAATACAAAAAGGCCGTAAACATGTTTAATGTTGTCGTTAAAAATAAACAGTTTCAAAATATAACGGTTATAGCGGACGTTGCATTGACCATTCAACCAGGAGAACGTATTGCGTTAATCGGTCCGTCTGGTTGTGGTAAAACGACGCTGTTAAATATCATAGCGGGTCTTGATGAAGAATATCAACACGCTAGGATAACAAACAAAAAACTAGGCTATATTTTTCAAGAAAACCGTTTATTACCTTGGTTAACCATCCAAGAAAACATCTTGCTGGTAGCACCAGGTCAAATAGAGGTTTGCAGTGCTTTATTAAAGCAGTTAGGTTTGGAAAATGTTGCTCATTTTTATCCAGAACAACTATCAGGAGGGATGCAAAAAAGAGTCTCTATCGCGCGGGCCTTTATTAACGAACCAGACTTGTTGTTACTCGACGAGCCTTTTGTTTCTTTGGATGAGCCTACTGCCGATGGCTGTCGCAGAGAGTTGAATGACTTAGTACGACTTCACCAAACAACTGTACTATTAGTAACACATGATATTGAAGAAGCGTTGACATTCGCCGATAAAATTTACTTTTTATCCCCTAAACCCGCAACGATTATCCATACCTTAAATTTACGAGAAATGCACCAAAGACCCACCAAGCAATGTTTACTCAAAGAATATCCCCATATCTTGGCTGGTTATATTACATAGTTTTTTACAAAAGTGTGAAACATCTCATCCTTTGTGCCTAATACTTCTGTTCACATCTAATTAATAATAAAAATCAACAACTTGCTTAATTAAATATACGTTTAATTAACATTATTGTTCATGGTGTTAACAATAACAGGAATCCAAGAACATGAAACACACATTACAAAAAACTCTTATTGCTTCTGCACTATCTCTTGCTGCTTTTAGTAGCCAAGCCGCTGTTGAAATTTACAACAAAGAAGGTATGACGTTTAGTGCTGATGGCCTCGTAAATATTTTTTATGTTAATTCAAACATCGAAGCAACAGATGCTGCTGGTGTCACATCAGAACGTGACCAGTCTCGAGTCCGTATGGGCTTCTTACCCAACAATGTTGGTTTTAACTTTGGTAAACAACTGGATGATGTCAAAGTAGAAATGCGTTCTTCTTTTTGGGTGAGCGTGAACGATACAGATTTAAATCGTGGCGCCAATGCCTTGGGAACAAATTCGCTGATTGATGTCCGTCAATTTTATGCAAAAATATCTGGTGACTTTGGTTCTGTCACCTTAGGGAAAGATTTTGGTTTATTTAATCGTACCAATATCCTAGGAGATGAATTATTACTGGGTTATGGTCAAACTTCAGACACATTTGGTTTAGTCGACGGCGGTAATGTATCTTTCGGTAATATCTCCACGGGTTATACTTACCCGTTCCCTAAAGCACAAATAACCTATCGCTCACCTGATATGAGTGGTTTAACATTAGCCGTAGGTATCATGGATCCGAATAAATCTGGTATCATGGATCCGAATAAATCTGCTCCAGGTTCTTCAGAAGATACACCACGAGTTGAGTTTGAAGCGGTGTATTCACAAGATATGTTTAAAGCGTGGGTAAATGGTGTTTCACAGTCTAGTGAACTAGCTGACGGTACTGATACTGATCAATCAGGTTTTGGCTATGGTGTTAACGTGAAATTCTCCGGTGTGTCACTTACCGCATCAGGTTATACCTCTGAAGGTTTAGGACATGTTGCTGGCCTAGACCACGTTGTCGGTGCTGACACAAATGAGTCAGAAGGTTATTTATTACAAGCTTCTTATACCATGGGTGACAATCGCTTTGTGATTTCATCTGGTGAGACAGAGAACGATGACCAAGCGTCAACTACAACTCATAAAAACTTTGCGTTAGGTTACTTCCGCACAGTTCGTCCAGGAGTTATTTTAGTGGCTGAATACAATAATACTGAATCAGAAAATTCGGTCAGTTCAGTTGCTGAAGACAATGGTACATTCTCTATTGGAACAGTTGTTACTTTCTAAAATTAAATATATTTAATTTTAATTAGTATGCCCCGAAAACGCCTCAATTGAGGCGTTTTTTTTATTCCTTAAGACGGTTTTTTAACCATACGAAAGTAGGATAAATTAACGCTACAAAAACATTAATAAAATGTTAAATTAAAGTCATAATTAATTTTTGAAATTGTGTTATGTATAAACTTTTAGTCGTTGATGATCATCCCATTTTTAGACAAGCCATCAGTGGTATTATTGATGAAAAGTTTCCTGGTACCCAATGTGATGCTGCAGAATCTATCGAAGCGGCAGTAACTCAATTACAAAACAACAGTGATTACGATTTGGTCCTTTTAGATTTAAATATGCCAAATACTTCAGGGTTAAATGGCCTACTCTCTCTGCGTAATGAGTTTCCAGAAACGCCTGTAGTAATTGTCTCAGCTGAAAATGACAAACAGCAAATCTTACAAACTATTTCTTATGGTGCTGTAGGTTTTATATCCAAATCATCTTCAGTAGAGTCAATTGCAGACTCTCTAAGTTCGATATTCAATGGCAATGTCTGTTTGCCTTCCGATATTATTCGTACCGCATCCACACAAACCGCACCTCAAGCTAAAAAAGAGTTTGAAATATTACCCGAGAAAATTCATTTATTAACTCGTAAAGAACTTATGGTGTTAAAACACTTAACAAAAGGTGAAGCGAATAAAGCTATCGCATATGAAATGAATATTTCTGAGACTACCGTTAAATCACATGTATCTTCCATCTTGAAAAAACTTGGAGCGACCAATAGAGTCAAGGTTGTTGTTGGCAGCGCTAATATCGACTTTGACCAATATTTAAAAAGATAAAGACCTTGATATGATAAAATTTGACGCCTTATAAAATCATCGTTCTTGCACTATAAGTTTTGTAAAACCATTTTCAATCGCAAAGGTTTTAATGGTTTGTTGAGTAAACGTATTCCTTTTCTTTTCGTTTTTTCTTTAAGTGCTTGACTGAAATTTGCGGTGATCATCACAACAGGCAGTATTTTTGTACGCATTGCATTGATGTATTGGCTTTCATCTAAACCGTTTTTGTTATTATCTAAATGATAGTCAACAATTAAAACATCACAATGATCCTCAGCGACATTCACTTTTTCTTTTAATTCTGTGAGGCTGGTCGCTGTTGTGACATGCATCCCCCACTGAGTTAACAATGTTGCCATACCTAAGCAAATATTAGGGTCGTTATCAATCACCCAAGCATGTTGCCCCGCTTGGGATTCAATAGGCGTCGCCATTGATAAAACAGACTTTGTTGCAGATTGATTATGTGCAATAGGTACATCTACCCAAAATTCAGCTCCATGTTCTAATGTAGATTGAACCCCTATTTTGTGACTCAATATTTTTGCTATTTTATCTACAATGGCAAGTCCTAACCCAAGACTGTTATGGGCATCAGAACGGGTATTTAAACGTTTAAACTCATGATAAATTTCAGCCAAATGGTTTTTTGCAATTCCTTTGCCGTTATCACTGACTACGATTCTGAGGATTTCTTCATGTTCTTCAACATACAGGTGGATGTGAGTAGCTTGAGCATGTTTTACCGCGTTGGATAAATAATTTCTTAAGATCCTTGCCAGCAACATACTGTCGGAATAGACATTTGCACTAACTGGGCTAAAAGTAAAACTGATATTTTGTGCTTGAGAAATCGTTTCATAATCATTCGCAATATTACTCAGTAACGAATTTAGTTGAAATACTTGATTATCAGGTTGAATGACACCTGCATCCAGTTTAGATATGTCAATTAAAGTAACGATTAAGTTTTCAAGGTCGTTTAACGAATTCTTAATCGAATGTACTAATGCGTTTTTTTGGTCCGCTGATATTCGACTAGTAAATGACGACGCAAATAGTTGCGCAGCATTAAGTGGTTGCATAAGGTCGTGACTGACAGCGGCTAAAAATTTGGTCTTCGATTCATTGGCTTGTTCTGCTTCCCTTTTCGCTAAAGACAAATTACTTTGCGCATGTTTTCTTATATTTATTTCTTCTTGTAACTCTGTAGTTCGTTGTTGAATACGAATTTCTAAATCATCGTATGCGTTTTGTAACGCAGTAGCTGTATTAATTCGCTCAGTAATATCTGTTATCATTACGAAAAACCCATCTACTTCTTGTTGGTGATTAAAATTAGGTACATATGTTTTTAATAAATATGCCTCATCTCCCAACTGATTGACCTCCTTACTTTCAAAACTCACAAGCTCACCCGTTAGTGCTTTATTCACATAACGTTCGAGACGCTCATAATTATTGAATAATTTTGATGTTTGGAGATCACGACCGACCAAATTAATATTTTGCGGATTATACCAACGGTTGTAAGCTTTATTTGTAAAGGTAAATTCCTTATTTTTGTTAATATACGCAATCATAGCAGGAACATTATCGGTGATGGTACGTAACCACGTTTCACTTTCTCTTAATGACTGTGCATAATTATACTGATTGGTAATATCAACAAACGTCTTGATGGTTTGACCATTGGTTAAGCGGTGGTGTTCAATTTGAATGACTTTTTCATTGCTCAAAATCTGCTGGAACTCATTATCTAAAGGAATATCATCAATCAATAATTCAGTATACTCAGCAGCATCTTTAATATTTGTAATGGTATTGAGTTTTCTTTTGCTCAGTTGGTCTAATGCACTCAAGGTAAGAAACTCTTTATTCCATACCTGGATATCGCCATAAGCATCTACCAATAAAACGCCTTGATTTAAATTATCAATTAAGCCTTGGAGAAGTTTATTTTGCTTATCAATGGCTCTCTCATAACGCTCTGATTCAGCTTGTTTCAAATCAGTAATATCAGTAAATAACAATACCGACCCATCGTCAGAGGTAGGCCTTTCGGTCAATTGGAACCAACGGTTGTTATTTAAGTGATAAATTGATTGGTTATTATTACTTGGTGTTAAACTTAAAATAATACCTTTGCTTTTGGCTAATGACTTTAATTCATAATAATTGTCACCGGCTTTAGGATAAAATTTAAATTCACGCCAAAACTTTTCAAATCGAGTGTTTAACAACAGTATTTTACCTTTGTCATCCAGCAGTACAAAGGCCTGATTGATACTCTCAATCGCATCAGAAAAACGTTGTTTAGCCTGAGTAGCAACATGATTCGCATGAAGAAGTTGTTTATTCACTTCTTGTAAGTCTTTCAATGCGACATTTAACTCGTGAGTTTTGATATTGACTTGATGGGACAAATGAACCGAGTTTTCAAATACTGAATAAGCCACATTTTGATTACCACCTCCTTCTTCAATGCGGTATATTAATGCGTCATTAATTTTTTTTAATTTTTTATTTTCTGCTTTGTAGTATGCCAACTCATCGGCGGCGCAGGTAAATGTTAATGGCTTACTAGTCATTGTGTAGCTCTTTGCTAATAAATACGCCGGTAAACGTTTGATTCAAATGTACGCCATTTAAATGTTCACCATAAGCATTAAAACCTATCAAATTAAAGTTTTTTTGCAGTTGTCGGGTATCTTTTTCAAGCTTTTTCTCGGTCACTTCTAAGCGCCGTAAAAAACAATCAAAGCCTAACACCATAGCAGGTGATCCCAGTCCATTTTGTTTGTATTCTAATAATTCCCTTAACGGAGTATTGATATCTGTTAATTGCACTTCATTCAACACGATCCCAACATCCACGGCACAATAAAATGACAAACTATTAAAATCTTTATTCACTCTTTGAATAGAACGAATATAGTATTCTCCCCTTACCTTGACAGCCAGAGGATGGATAGAGAATACTTCTGGCTCTAATTGATCTACATTCATACCTAAAGTATTTGCATAAACCTCTGCAGCCGGTTCGCCATTAATTTCGAATACTTGTCTGGTTTTGGGATCTGCATCGGTCACAATTAATTTTTGTACACTCGCGAGCACATGGTGGGTAGAAAACACAGAAAATTTTAAGGATGTATTAAACATAATTATGACAGCAGAGGACGTTTTAAATTGACCATCATAATAGATAAATGTCTGATTCAATCCCTGATCATCTCCAGCGCTACCACCAAAATGCGGGAAATTTTGTGTCGCAGTATCAAAATTAACTAGAAATTCTTCCTCTGCGGATGACAAGCCATCTACCAAAGAAACAATAAAGGATTGTGTAGCAATAGGTGCCATTGCTTTTCTTTTCAGATCAGCATGTAAATATTGCATCACTTTCTGTGCATCAATAAGAGAAAAGTTCTGAATATCTTCGACGTATGAATAACTAAAACTAAAGTAATTCGGATTAAAACCCACTGCAACGATTGTTTGAGTTTCATACCCATTGCCAGCAAACTCACCCGCGGTCGTGCACCCTAAGCAAGTCTTATCCACAAATAAAGTCTGCATTTGTTGGGCAACTACATCTAAATCAAATAAAGATGAGCAAAAAAATAGAATAATATCAGTATTTGTTGTGTGCAGTTGTTCATAAAGTTCTAAACAAGCAGCACTAGCATTTGATTTATTCGATATAGCTTGATAAGTAAACATAAATTAAACAATTCTTTAACTTTATTTAAATATATAGGTTTTAACCTATAATGCATAGCTTAACAGAGTTGATATAAGACTAATGCCCTACATTCTTTACTTTTATTGATTTATTTTTGTACTTATCAATGACACAAATATTAGGATTTTCAATCGTAACTACACATTCCAAACATTGAATACACTCTGCATAATCGATTGACCCATCTTTATTAATGGCATCAATATCACATTTTTTAGTTTTACAAAGTTGACAAGGAGTACCACATTCAGACCGTCTTCGTAATAATTTTAATAAGGGATACCTACCCACAATAGCCAAACCTGCGCCTAATGGACATAAATATCGACAATATACTTTGTGGATCTTGAGACTTAATAGCAACAATAAAACAGCATACAAAACGAATGGCCAAGTACGAACAAAATACAACGTTATTGACGTTTTAAAGGGTTCAACCTCCGCAAGTTTCTCTGCTATATCAACCGAAAAGAATGCACTTGCCAATAATCCCAGCAATATAAAATATTTTAATGATTGCCCCCAACGATGCTGTTGTGAGTTAAGTTTTATCTGTTTTATTCGGCAACGTTTAGCCACCCAACCAAGTATTTCCTGCAAAGCCCCAAAGGGACATAACCAACCACAAAACAGCCCACGACCGACAATAAAAAGACTAATAAAAACAAATACCCATAAAATAAAAATCACTGGATCGAGTAAAAACACTTGGATTTTAAAGCCATTTAGCACAGCTAGAAGTAAGGTATATATATTGACTACAGAAAGCTGCCCTTGAGCATAAAAACCAATAAAGAACAAAACAAAGAATAAGGAAACCGCGCGAACTTGGTGAGTGAGACGCGTGTGTTTGACTAAACTTTGTTGTTTAATAAATACTCCGGTGAGCAAGATCAAATATAGACACGTTATCACTATAACCCCCACCCTTTCTGACCAGATACGCTGCCATAATGGAATAGGAGTAGCTGATTTGGCAGCTGGGTTCAACTTAAACAAATTCGTTGGCAAATCTAACGTGGTAGTAAATACATGTTGCTGTGTATCAAAAAAAGAGGCTTGATAGTTAATACCCAAACCTAAATCAATAGTTCGATTTAACTCAAACCCTGTTTGTGATTTCAAACGGAGTACTTTTACATCATTATATGAGGGGACTTCGGTAATAAACTCAGGTTCATAAAAACTATAAAAATCGATATCTTTTAAAGCCACTGGGAATGTATTTTGGCTTAGATTCAAACGAGCTGGTACAGTTTGCGCTATAAAATCGTCGCCAATAAACGAATAATCACCACGACTCATCACCAATAAGGGCTGCTCGCCTGGCTTTAAGTTTTCTAATAAACGTGTTCTTTCAGACTCACTCAATAAATTTCTGGCAACAATGGGAATATCCAAAAACGCAAAATACAGTTCAATAAAGTGCTCAAACGCCAAAGGAACATCGTTGATAGCTGCCCTCACTTCACTAGGCAGATTTACCAAGTCATTTCTGTGTACTATCCATTTTTTTATATACCCTTGCTCGACTAATTCGGTAAAGGATAAGGGGACAAATACATCGGGATCAATGAGCATATTGGAAGGTGCAACAAACCCATCTAATTTTGCCATCGCGACTTTGAGTGCCGCAGTAATAATCGTATCATTTACGACCAACACAGACACTGTAGCTTTTGTCACACCATCGAAATAGGTATTATCCGGTACGCTTTTATCTTTGGCGTCAATCATAAAACGTTCACGGATAGAATGTCCGGTATATTGTGTAATAAACTCCAATAATGGCTCAGGCCCTAAACCATGCACAAATATTGGTTCATTATGTTTAATGAGGCGTAAGCCCAGTAGGTTTCCGTCCGGATCTAAGCCAATGAGGATATTGATTGGCTCTCCTGTGAAACCCATGAACGGTGCAAAGTCTTGACTTTCAAAAACGTAACCAAGCAACTGGTTTAATTGATAAACCGGTGTAACAGGAATATCTGGATCTGGTGCGCCTATTCGAGTTGCAGTGGGAAATATCTCATCTATCGCAGTAGGAATATCAGTCACATCCCCTTCTTTTCCGAACGATAAATGGCTTAAAGAGATACAAAAAAATAAACATAACCACACTGAACATTTGTGTATATTCATTTGTCTATACCCTTATCATTACTGTAGAAAATAAACAGGCGACTCATGTCGCCTGTTTATCTCTGAGTAAGATTTAGAAGAAACCTAATGGATTTGTATCATAGCTCACAAGTAAGTTCTTTGTTTGTTGATAATGGTCAAGCATCATCTTATGCGTTTCTCGACCAATCCCAGATTTTTTGTAACCACCAAATGCTGCATGAGCAGGATATAAATGATAACAATTAGTCCAAACACGTCCAGCCTCAATCTTACGGCCCATACGATAAGCGCGATTTGCATCTCGCGTCCACAGACCCGCACCTAAACCAAACACTGTATCATTTGCAATTGCCAATGCTTCTTCTTCAGTTTTAAACGTTGTCACGGCGATAACAGGTCCAAAAATCTCTTCTTGGAAAATACGCATGGAGTTATCACCTTTAAGGATAGTCGGTTGAACATATGCACCATTAGTTAACGCTGCTGATTGTGTTTCCACATCACCACCAGTAACGACTTCAGCGCCTTCTTTTTTACCGATATCGATATAGGACATGATTTTGTCAAATTGTTGATTGGATGCCTGAGCACCAACCATACAATCCGTATCTAGCGGATTACCTCGAACAATCGCTTTAGTTTTAGCTAACACACGCTCCATAAACGCATCATAAATATCTTCTTGAATCAGCGCACGAGATGGACATGTACATACCTCACCTTGGTTGAAGTAACCCAACACAAAACCTTCAGCACATTTGTCAATGAACTCATCTTCTTGATTCATAATATCGCTAAAGAAGATATTAGGTGATTTACCACCTAGCTCAACAGTGGAAGGAATAAGATTTTCAGCCGCACATTTTAGAATATGTTCACCTACAGGCGTAGAACCTGTAAATGCAACTTTAGCTATGCGCGTAGAAGTTGCGAGAGCTTCACCAGCTTCTTTACCAAAACCGTTAACGACATTAATCACACCTGCAGGTAAAATATCTTGGATAATCTCCATAAGTAATAAAATAGTGGTAGGTGTCTGCTCAGCAGGTTTTAACACAACCACATTACCGGCAGCTAACGCTGGGGCGAGTTTCCATGCAGCCATTAATAATGGGAAGTTCCAAGGTATGATCTGACCGACCACGCCATAAGGTTCATGATAGTGGTAAGCGACTGTATTTTCGTCAATCTCAGATAACGTGCCTTCCTGAGCGCGAATACATCCTGCATAATAACGGAAATGGTCAATACATAATGGGACATCTGCATTTAATGTTTCACGAATAGCTTTACCATTGTCCCAAGTCTCTGCAACAGCAAGCATCTCAAGATTTTGCTCCATGCGGTCGGCAATTTGTAATAATAAATTAGAGCGTGCAGCAACAGATGTGGCTGCCCAAGAAGCTTTTGCTGCGTGTGCTGCATCTAATGCTAACTCTACATCTTCAGCGGTAGAACGTGGAACTTGACAAATATCACTGCCATCAACAGTCGATGTGTTAGTAAAATATTCACCTTTAACTGGGGCAATCCATTCGCCACCGATAAAGTTTTCATATTTTGCTTTAAAAGTTACGACAGAGCCTTCACTTCCTGGATTTGCGTAGATCATAATAACCTCGAGTAATTGAAAAGAGATACCTATAAGCATCTTTAAATAATAATTTTAATTGTTAAATTTTTATTAATTAACGGTAATATCTTGCGCAAATAAGCGCATTTGTTCTATTGATCAAAGGAGGTAAAAAAACCCTACTTTGGGAGGAGAAATAAAAGAATGAGAAAAATAATGGATTGAATTGCTTAGGTAAATTCATTTATTGGTTAGTCAAGGAACACACCTTGATATGTAATATTCTATTTGTACATATGACCTTTTATTTGGTAACTGGGCCTTATACAAAGTACACAATTTACATTAGGCAAAAAAAAGACCTCAAATGAGGTCTTTAAACTGTTTAACCGGTGATTAATTACTGGCTAAATCGTATTTCTTAGGTAATTTAAATGTCCAAACACTGCCACCTTGGTTTAAGTGCTTAACACGTTTTGCTACGTCACCACCCCATAATGGAACGGCACCGCCCCACCCTGAAAGTACTGAAATATACTGCTCACCGTCCATTTCCCATGTAACTGGTGAACCAACAATGCCTGAACCAGTATTAAACTTATACAACATTTCACCTGTTTTAGCATCAAACGCCATTAAATAACCTTCTGGGTTACCAGTGAAAACTAAGTTACCAGCAGTGGCAAGTACACCGCCCCATAATGGCGCATAGTTTTTATAAGACCAGACTGTTTCACCTGTTTTAGGATCTATTGCTTTGAGCACACCGATGTAATCATCATTAATAGATTTAATGGTAAAGCCAGCACCTAAATAAGCCGCGCCTTTTTTATATGCTGTAGGTTCATTCCAAATGGACATTTCCCACTCATTAGAAGGCACATAGAATAAACCAGTATCTTGGCTGTATGCCATTGGCATCCAGTTTTTACCACCTAAAAATGAAGGCGCTGTGACAACTGTTTTACCTTTTTTACCATCGGCCATATCCGCTGGGTTACCAGGACGATTTGCAGGAGCGTAGATAGGACGTCCATTTTCATCAAGTCCCTCTGCCCATGTAATTTTATCAACAAAAGGGAAGCCACGGATGAAATCACCATTTTCACGATTAAGTACGTAGAAATAGCCATTACGATCTGCTGTCGCTGCTGCACGCACAGTTTTACCTTGGTCATCGTAATTAAATGAAATTACCTCGTTTACACCATCATAATCCCAACCGTCATGAGGGGTTGTTTGGAAATGCCACTTAATTTTACCTGTATCAGGATCAATCGCTAAGCGTGAAGAAGAGAAATAGTTATCCCCCGGACGTAAATGAGAATTCCAAGGTGCAGGGTTACCAGTACCAAAGAATAACGAATCCGTTTCCGGATCATATGTGCCACCTAACCAAGGAGCTGCACCACCCGATTTCCATAAGTCTGCAGGCCAAGTTTGACCAGGTGCGCCACCAGAAATACCATTTTCAATTTTCTTACCATCGACGTAGATGTAGCCCATATGACCTTCTACTGTCGGACGCTCCCAGACAAGTTTGCCATTTTCTGCATCATAAGCTCTTACTTTACCGACTACACCAAATTCACCACCAGCAATTCCTGTGATAACTTTACCTTTAACCACTATAGGTGCAGCAGAGATTGAATAACCCGCTTTATAATCTTCAACCTTTTTCTTCCAAACTACTTTGCCGGTATCTTTATTTAGTGCAACAAGTTTTGCATCCAAAGTACCAAAAATAACCAAATCGCCATATAACGCCACACCACGGTTGATAACATCACAGCAAGGCATAATGCCATCGGGTAGACGCGCTTCATATTGCCAAAGTTCATCACCGGTTTTTGCATCAATCGCATAAACACGAGAGTAAGAACCCGTTATATACATAACACCATCTTTAATCATAGGTTGTGATTCTTGACCACGTTGCTTTTCACCACCCAGTGAAAAAGACCAAACTGGACGTATATCTTCAATGGTTTGGGTGTTAATTGTGGATAGCGGACTGAATCTTTGTCCTTGAAGTCCCATACCGTTGGTAACGACTTCATCTGTAGAGAGGTGATCATTAAGAATATCTTTATCTGTTACTTTTGCATTAGCCGTACCTGCGCAAGCTAAAGTAACTAACATTGATAACGAAAGTACCTTCACTTTATCTTTGTTAAACATATGTATTTCCTCTGAAATAATGATTTTAGTATTCAATATAATTTGCAAACTTGCGCAACGTATCGTTGAAAGTGTTAATAGCAAGTTAACATGATTGTAAAACGGGGAAATAATGAAACCTATCAGACAGTATGCCGATTTTTTTCATCCCTTGGGATGAGAAATGGTTGATAATTACCAACGCAGGCTTTACTTAGTATGGTTGTAAGAAACTTATTCTATCTCTTGATAATAGGTAGGTTTTTCATATATGGCAGCGTACTTTTTAAAGATTTTCTGCATTTCACCATTGCGCACCAAAGCACTGACAACATCACCGACTGCATATCCTAAGGCGCGATAATCTGTCTTAACAGCCATCCCAATATCCCATTTTTGCTTACCTATTAATGGAAATGCGTTTTCAGCTAGACGGTATTGTTGGGTATCTAGTTGACTGTGTAAGTAACTGATTTGAGAGCGCAGCCCCATAACTGCATCAACCTCCGTATCTTTCATGCCTTTAATGGCTAACACCAAATTATCATATTGTCGTGTTTGCTCTCTGAGCCCGCCTCGAAAAGCAGAGGTAAGATAAAAATGCGGTATTGAATCTATTTCTGCACCTATTTTATGATATTGAAATAATGCCATGGTAGCTACGTCAGGCAGACGTTCCTGATTAAAAACGATTTGCCAAGATTCGGTGTGGTATGGACCAAACATGTGAACCAACTCATGTGCTAACAAGCCGACATCATCACGTTTTTGCGAGTAAGCTCGGTCATAAGGAACACGTAACATGACATCAGCAACAGTGCGGTCCAAATAATGGCCTTTCCAAATATGATTGCGTAAATCATCATCTGTCGTTTCACCTGCAGTCATCCATTTCAGACGCAGTTCAACGCCAAGACTAAGTGCAATCTTTTGGGCAATGTCAATATCAATACCAGTTGCAACATCCCCTTTTCTTTCAGAAAAAGGGGCGTAGTCATCATAGACTGCGATAACAATGTATTGAGATTCTAAAATATCATCTAATGAACGTGCCTCAATATTGAAGCAACATGCACAAAATAATATTAAAAGATACTTACATCTGTTCAGCACGTGTTTCAATCCAGCTTCGAATTGCCCAAAGTGCTTCTTGATTTAAGTGTTCAGTCATTTTTGGCATATACACAGCGCCATTGCGTACAGCGCCGTTTTGTACCCTGTAGATATACCATTCGTCCCCGTCATAATCAGCTGGTAGTTCACGTAAATCTGGGGCAATACCACCACTAATCGCATCTAAACCATGACAACGTGCACAATTTTGGTTGTAGGCTGAAGCACCGACACGGTCAATTTCAGCTTTTACGTCACCTGCCAATTCACGATACGGATTTTCATCAACCCATTCCTCGCCAATAGCTGGAATAGTTGAAGTATCAATCGACTGAGGGGTAACTGGCCCATGTGCCATAACCGCACTTGAAACAAATAATAAACTTGCTAAGCTAAGTTTTTTTGTGAGATTCATATAACATTCCATTAATAAGACATTTAAAAACACCTGTAATATACGTGAATGGCAATAGGCGGTGGATGATACTTTAGCGCAAACCTTTCTCATCCTTTGGTAGGGTTTTTCATTTAAGGCATTGAACAACCAATATTTTTATCTAGTATGATGCCATGTATAACGGCATACGGCCGTTGGCAAAATTGGCTATAAGCATGACCTGTATGAGTAACAAATTATTAACACTTCTCGGTGTATTGAGTGTTTTATGGTTGTTCCCAACATCTAGCTGGGCACAAACACAACAGACATTGACCATCCATTATCTTTATTCTCTACAGGAAAGTGCTAATACTATTCCCAAAATCAACCAAGCCCCAGAGAATAACGGACTAGCAGGACTTTTAGTCGGACTACAAGATAGTAATACGACGGGTAAATTTATGGGATATAAAATCATCCTAAAAAAGCACCTCATTGATGCAACATATTCGATAAATCAGGCGCTTTCTAATATTCCCTCAGGCCCAATTTTAGTTCACCTAAACACATTGCAAACCCAACAAGTATTTACTCTCGCGACGAAAGAACATTTAGTCATAAATGTGGGTAATGCAGCCACCGAATTACGTCGCGATGTCTGTGCGAGCAATATTTTTCATACCAGTCCAAGTTATCCCATGCTGGCTGATGCCCTAGGCCAATGGTTAGTCAAAAAACAGTTAGATTCAGTATTATTAATTAGTAGCGAGGATGAACTAGCTACTGATTATGTAACTGCCATAAAGCGAACATTACAACGTTATCGTATTGCTATTATTGCAGAGAAAAACTGGTCATTTACGACAGATTTACGGCGTACTTTAGAACAAGACATACCGCTTCTTACACAAACCGCAAAAACTTATGATGCAACTATTGTCGTTGATCCTCAAGGTACATTTGGTTATTACCTACCCTACAATACTTACTACCCAAGACCGGTTGTTGGTTCTGCAGGATTACAAGTGGATAGTTGGCATGGCAGTATTGAGCAATGGGGTGCAAGACAACTACAGAATCGAGTTCAGGAAGTGGCAGGACGATTTATGACTGGTGTAGATTATACGCATTATGTGGCCGTTATTGCATTGGCTCAGGGGCTACAAAAAAACACTCAATTTACAGTCGCTCAAATGTCAGATTACCTGCGCTCTTCAGATTTTTCACTCGCTGCATATAAAGGCAGAAAGCTGTCTTTTCGACCTAAAAATGGGCAATTGCGTATGCCCTTGTCATTGTTTCATGCCAGAGGGGTTGTCTCACAATCACCACAAACTGGTTTTATGCACCCTGTTACTGAGTTAGATACACTTGGATTAACCCCAAACGAGATATGCCAATGAAAAATACACTTTGCACTGCACTAATATCAAGTATGTTGATATGCTCAACGGCATCATTACAAGCCAAAGAATTAGCCTATGTAACGAATGAAAAAAGTAACAGTTTATCAGTGATAGATCTCGATGATTATACTGTCATCAAAGAAGTCCCAGTGGGTGAGAGACCCCGAGGGTTTATCTTTAATCATGACCAAACTTTGGCGTATATTTGTGCCAGTGATTCAGATCGGATCCAAATATTTGATGTCGCAAGCGATATGATAATTGGTGAGTTACCATCAGGTGAGGATCCAGAAACAATTGCATTACATCCCAATGGCCAAACCATATATACCGCAAATGAAGATGATGCATTATTAACTGTCATTGATATTGCTTCACAAACCGTCACGACACAAATTGATGTAGGCGTGGAACCAGAAGGATTAGCCGTGAGTCCCGATGGAAAAATATTGGTAGTGACTTCAGAAACAACTAACATGGTGCATTGGATCAACACTAGCACCAATCAAAACTATGCCAATTCTTTGGTCGGTGCCAGACCTCGAGCTGCGATGTTTACTAAAGATGGTAAAGAGCTTTGGGTGACATCTGAAATTGGTGGAGAACTAACTGTATTTGATGTTGCCACCCAAACGGTTAAACATATATTCACTTTTACTATTCGTGGTATGCACAAAGACCGGATCCAACCTGTAGGCATTGTTTTAATGCAAAAAGCAAACAAAGCATTCGTCGCTTTAGGGCCGTCCAACCATGTTGCCGTTATTAATACAGCAAACATGGTGATTGAAAAATATATATTGGTTGGGCGTCGAGTGTGGCAGCTTGCTTTAAATGCTGACGAGTCATTACTACTAACCACTAATGGTGTTAGTTCTGATGTTTCAATTATCGATACACAAACAGCTAAAGTAGAAAAATCGGTTAAAGTTGGTCGTTACCCTTGGGGAGTGGCTGTTAAACAACTATGAGCATAAAAATTTCTGATATATCCTATAAATACGGGAAAAAACAAGCTTTACATAATGTTAATCTAGAGCTATGCCAAGGGTTCAACGTTTTACTCGGTCCAAATGGTGCGGGTAAATCTACACTTTTTTCTTTATTAACCGCTCAGTTTTCCATACAAAATGGGAGTATCTGTTTTGGTGGAAGCTCCTTGCACCCACCTAGCAGAGAATTATTCAAAAAAGTGGGTGTCGTTTTTCAAAATACGACACTTGACCTTGATTTGACGGTTCAACAAAATTTAACATATTTTGCGGCATTGCATGGGATTGGAAAACATACCGCCTTAGAACAGCTACAACCTATTTTATCCGCTTTATCTCTAATGCCACACCTGAATGAAAAAGTACGTCAATTAAACCAGGGACATAGACGCAGAGTTGAATTAGCCAGAGCAGTCCTGCATCAACCTCATTATTTGTTTTTAGATGAGCCTACTGTAGGTTTAGATGTACCAAGTAGAGAAGCTATTATTGCATATGTAAGGCAACTTGCAGATACCGGTGTGACCATTTTATGGACGACTCACTTATTAGATGAAGTACAAGCAGATGATGCGTTAGTTGTGTTATGTGATGGCCAAGTATTGTTATCCGAACGCTGTCAAGTGGCACTCCAATCCATGCAAAAACAATCGGTATTAGATCTTTATCAATCCCTCACCAAGAAAGTAGTCCAAGCCATATGAATTCATTACCAGCCGCATCACTTTGGTATACTTTTCAAGCCATTGTCGTCAGAGAATTATTACGGTTTTTTCAGCAAAAATCTCGTCTTTTTAGTGCCCTAGTACGTCCATTACTTTGGTTGATTGTGTTTGCTGCAGGCTTTAGAAGTGCATTGGGGCTTTCTATTACACCGCCATACGAGACATATATCCTCTATCAAGAATATATCGTACCTGGTTTGTGTGGAATGATTGTATTGTTCAATGCGATGCAGAGTTCCTTATCTATGGTGTATGACCGAGAAATGGGGAGTATGAAGGTACTACTGATGAGCCCTGCTCCAAAGGCTTTTCTTCTTTTTGCCAAATTATGTGGTGGCGCCATTTTATCCTTATTACAAGTAGTAATTTTTGTATTACTCGCATGGGGATTGGATGTAAACATTCCTTTATTAGGTTTACTTTATTCTATTCCAACAATATTTTTAACCGCCTTTTTCCTAGGCAGTTTGGGCTTGATTTTGGCAAATCATATCAAACAATTAGAGAACTTTGCTGGGGTGATGAACTTTGTTATTTTCCCTATGTTCTTTCTATCAAGTGCATTGTATCCACTCTGGAAAATTCAGGAGTCTAGTCTGTATTTATATTGGTTATGCAAATACAACCCATTTACCTTCGCTGTTGAGATGCTGCGCTTTTCTTTGTATGAACAGTATAACGTCGAACTTATTGCACTGGTTTCAGGTGTTACTTTGTTGTGTGCTTTTTTCGCCATAAATACCTTCAAAGCAAAAAAGTGATTGCCATCATGACAAACATTTAGCCTTTTCCGGAGAATGTAATTTCTGTTGGATATCCAACAAGGCAATGGTTTCGAGTTCTTTCTCACAAGCATCAGCTCTACCATCTGCTATATTTAAACTATTCACCAATTCATTAAGTAAACTTTTTTCAGCAGACAACGTTTTAATAGACTGATATTGTTGAATTAGACGTTTCATTTTTAGTTCCTTGTAAAAACCTCACTATTATTACAATATAGTAGAGCTTTATACTTTTGTATAATAATTAGTCAAAAAAATAATAATAAGTCATTAAGGACTGTTGTAGTGCATCAAATCATAATCATAGGCACAGGTTTTGGTGCCCAAGCGATTGCTCTAGCGCTGATCAAACAAAACATTACCGATTTTGTAATGCTTGAACGTCGCTCTTTTGCCGGAGGCACTTGGAAACAAAATCGTTACCCGGGGGCAGCGGTTGACGTCCAATCTCCTTTGTACTCATTATCGGCCACGCCCTACCCATGGACTCGGATGTTTGCTAAACAAGCTGAGTTAGCAAAATATACCGATGATATGTTTGACCGTTTTAATCTATGGGCTTATATAAAATTAAATCATAATGTCATACGCAGTGTCTGGGATGAAGAAGCCCAATCTTGGCAAGTCGATATTGCTGATCAGCCCAGTCTTAAAGCTCAATTTTTAATTAATGCTACAGGTCCCTTATCCACACCTGTTATACCTAATTTTATTGGCAAAGAACGTTTTAGAGGTACACATTTTCATACCAATGATTGGCCGGCTGATTTTTCTTTGCACAACAAGAAAGTCGCAATCATAGGCAGTGGTGCTTCAGCGACACAAGTGATTCCTGCTATTGTTGACCAAGTAAAACATCTTCATGTGTTTCAACGAACACCGCATTGGGTAATCTCACGACCTGATATGAAGTTCCCCAAATGGGTCCAACGGCTGTTAAATAAAAAATGGTTTTATTTTCCGTTAAGAGCAGCGATTTATTGGGCTTTAGAAACTCGTGTTATCGCGTTCAAATACTTCCCAGGTATATTGCGCTTTGTGGGAGAGTGGCCGGCACAACGGTTGTTAAAAAAACAGGTTTCTGATCCTAAATTACGCGCTGCTTTAACCCCTGATTATACGATTGGTTGCAAGCGAATTATCATGTCTGACACCTTGTATCCTGCATTGACAAAAGCCAACGTCTCCTTCCATGACAAAACCGATGGCATTGGAGAAATAACTGCCAACGGTGTGACTACCTCGCAAGGAGAATCAATAGACCTGGATGTCATTGTGTATGCGACGGGTTTTGATGCAACAGACGGATTGATATCATACCCCGTAACAGGTATTGACCAACAAACATTAAGCGATTTTTGGCACGATTATCCCAGAGCTTATCTTGGGACTTCGGTCCCTTTTTGTCCTAATTTTTTTATTATGACAGGACCAAATACTGGGATTGGTCATACGTCAGCGATTGTCGTTATCGAATCGCAAGTTGAATATATCATGCAAGCTATCAAGGCTGTACGGGACCAAAAATGCCAAAGTATTGCACCGACAGTTGAAGCAGAAGCGTCTTACACAAATTTTGTGCATTCAGAGATGGAGAATACCGTTTGGCACAAAGGCGGTTGTAACAGCTGGTACAAAAGCGCATCTGGTAAAGTCATTGCAATGTTTCCAGGTTTTAGTTTCACTTTTCGAAAATTATGTAAAAAGTTTAAACTTGGTGACCACACATTGGTATAGCCTGAAAAAAGCCGGTGTAGTTTAGTAAAACGATGGTGTACAAAACAAATATAAGAAGAAAAAAGAGGTCAACATGAGTCATTTTTATACCAACAAAACAGTCGTTATCACTGGTGCAGCGTCAGGAATGGGGCGCAGTTATGCCGTCTTGCTCGCGCAAAGAGGCGCTCGCGTTTTACTCACGGATATTGATGAAGATGAGTTATGCGTAACCGCGGAGCTGGTAGCCAAGTACAATGGGACATTGCCTTTAACTATGGTACATGACGTGAGCAAAATATCACAATGGCAAGCTTTGGCTAAACTGTGTAAAAACACCTATGATGGTTGTGATATCTTGATTAATAATGCAGGAATAGAAGGTGCAGCAGTTCCTGTTTGGGCTTCAGACATGAAAACCATAAAACGCACCATGGATGTTAATTTTTATGGTGTAGTCCAAGGTACCAAGACCTTTTTACCTCTATTAGCCGCCTCTCCTGCTTCTGCGTTAATTAATGTTTCGAGTATTTTTGGGTTTATTGGTACTCCCAATGCCTCAGACTATTGTGCGAGTAAATTTGCTGTACGAGGTTACACAGAAGCATTAATGGTTGAATTAGCACAGGTTCATCCACACATTCAGGTGCATTTAGTTCACCCAGGCGGTGTGGCAACTGACATCGCTCGCTCGGAGCGCACAGCAAAATTTAAAGAAAAATTTCTGACCACTCCTAGTGACGAAATGGTGAATTATGTTTTACAAGAAGTGGCAGCAAATAATCCTCGAATTGTTTATGGTAATCATGCGCGTAAAACCTATTGGAGTAGTAAATTACTCAGCTTATCAGCTTTGCAGAAAATGATTGGTAAAGGGATGAAAAAGCTCGCTCATCCAGATGACTATGCGAAAGATCACAAAGGTTTCAAGCTTTAGACTAAACGAGAGAATCAGCATGAATAGACGACACAAACCTATTGGGCAGCATTTATTAACGTGGGCAACAGCCCTTGAAAGTCGTCTCTATGGATTCTCGACAAAACACCAAAGAGTGGGTGAATTCTCCTATGAATACTGGGATAGTGGCGCTCAGGATAAACCTGTGTTGATTTTAATCCATGGTTTTACTGCTGATAAAATGGTTTGGTTACGCTGCGCCAGATATCTCACTAAAGTATATCGCGTTATTATTCCTGATATTGCTGGGCATGGAGGAACGGACTTTATTCCTGATCGAGGTTATGGGATCCCCAAACAAGCAGAACGTCTAAACTACTTCATCAAGAGCTTACAACTCTCCTCTAAACCTTGTATTGGAGGAAATTCGATGGGAGGCTTTTTAGCTGCTCAGTACGCGTTAACATATCCAAATGAAGTCCACAAAATCATCTGTGTAGATCCTGCAGGCATTGTTTCTCCAGAAAAAAGTACATCACAAAAACTGGCAGAGGCTGGGGACAATCCATTTTTAATGGATGATATTGAGGCCTTCCCACGCTTTTATGAACTCACTATGGCAAAACCACCCTTCTTACCACAATTAATCAAAACTGCCATTGCTTACAAATATGTCGACCGGAAAATGGACTTTACCGAAATATTTCATGATTTTTTTGCTCCAGAAGATATGCTTAATGGTAGGCTGCATCAAATATCTTGTCCGGTATTGTTACTTTGGGGCGCCAAGGACCAATTAATTCATATTAGTGCTGCACAAGTGTGGCAATCTGAAACCAATGGCATTACTGTAATCTGGGATGATTTAGGTCACATGCCAATGATGGAAGCTCCAAAACAGTGTGCTCAGGAAATGTTGAGATTTTTAGAAGCTTGAGCATAATAGCGTTTCATCATACTGTTTTATCAACACAACATTTTTTACCAGAGGCTAGCGCCACAATATGGATATTATTTTTTTACTCGTAGCATTCGGTTTTGGCTTAATTGCTAAATTTGCTCACCTCCCTCCTTTAATCGGCTTTTTGGCAGCGGGTTTCGTACTCAACGCCTTGGGTTATGAAAATAATGATTCCTTACAGATGATTGCCGATTTAGGCATTACCATCATGTTATTTACGATCGGCTTAAAATTACATATCAAAGATCTTACTACCAAATCAGTATGGTTAGGCAGCCTTGCTCATATGGGGTTGTGGATTGCCTTGGGCACCTTTTTACTTGCCGCAATGGGTGCAGTCTTTGCTTTTGAATTCTTTTCTATCAGTATGAGCACGGCGGCTTTAGTGGCTTTTGCGTTTAGTTTTAGTTCCACCGTTTGTGTCGTAAAAATTCTGGAAGAGTCAGGAGAAATAAAATCCAGACATGGCAAACTCGCTATCGGAATTCTTGTGATGCAAGATATCGTGGCTGTGGTGTTTTTAGTTTTCGCCACGGGTGTAGTCCCGAGTATTTACGCCCTTTGTTTACTCTTGCTGATCCCTGCGCAACCTTTCCTACACCGTTTATTAATGAAATCAGGACATGGTGAAATGTTACCCCTGACGGGATTCATTTTTGCTTTTGGTGCTTATCATTTATTTAGTTTGTTTGCTGTGAAAGGCGACTTGGGTGCACTCATCGCTGGTGTATTACTCGCCTCACACCCTAAAGCGAATGAGCTTTCTAAAGCTTTACTAGGATTTAAAGATCTATTTTTAATTGGCTTCTTTTTAACCATCGGTTTGACCGCAATGCCAACTTTGTCAATGGTCGCTATCGCAGTCGCTCTTTGTGTACTTCTGCTAGGGAAATTTGGTCTCTTTTTCTGGCTCTTTACAAAATTACAGTTACGCGCTAGAACCGCCTTTTTGAGTGCTTTACTGTTAGCAAATTACTCGGAATTTGGCCTAATTGTGGGGGCAGTTGCTGTTTCTGCAAACTTATTGGATGCGCAATGGCTCGTTATTTTAGCATTAGCTACTGCGCTGTCTTTTATCTTTACGTCTGTATTATACCGTCAGGCACACTCCACATTTACTCAGCATAAAGATAAATTAAAAGTTTATGAGAACCCAACGCCTTTACCTCAAGACGTTTATCCAAACCTAGCATGTGGCAGAATTTTAGTGATTGGTATGGGCCGTGTTGGTAAAGGTGCATTTTATGCTTTACATCAACAAATGGGTGAACAAGTCTGGGGGATGGATGCCGATCCACAAAAGGTCAAGGATTTAGCTGCTATAGGGAAAAATGTTATTATTGGTGATGGAGAAGATATTGATTTGTGGGAAAATTTAGATGTATCGCAACTACAGCTTGTCTTAATTGCACTACCCTCTGTAGAAGATACCATTAATATCACGTGTCAGTTGAAGCAATCTGGTTATACTGGAAAGCTAGCGGCCATCGCAAGATATGAGGATGAAGTTGCTCCGCTAGTTGACCAAGGCGTGGATCGTGTCTTTAATTTCTTCACCGAGGCCGGTTTAGGGTTTGCAGAAGAAAGTATTCAATGGGCAGGTCTGCAAGAAGAGCAGAGTTCTTCATAAAAATACGTATTGGAAAATATGCAAAACAATCTAAAAATACAGTTGCAAATGCAAACACTTATCATTTTAACTCATTGATAAATATATTTATTTTGCCAAGACAGAATGTCATTGCTATACTTTAGATATTGCCTAAAAAGGATATTTTATGAAACACTCTCCTGCTGTACTAGCAACACTTAATAAAGTGTTGACCGCTGAATTGACTTCCATCAATCAATACTTTCTCCACGCGAGAATGAACAAGAATTGGGGTTATGCGAAATTAAACACAGCGGCTTACAAGAAATCTATTCTTGATATGAAACAAGCTGACGATCTGATTGAAAGGATCCTGTTTCTAGAAGGGTTACCTAATTTACAAGCGTTAGGCAAACTCATGATTGGCGAAACACCTGAAGAAACCCTCAGTTGTGACCATCAATTTCAGAATAACTATGTGACTTTACTCAATGATGCAATCACATTATGTGAGGCTGAACAGGATTTTGTTTCCAGAACGTTATTAGTTAAATTTTTGGAACAAGAACAAGACTATTTTGATTGGCTAGACACCCAGCTTGGGCTGATTCAGTCACTATCGCTACCAAAGTACTTACAAGCGCAGTTAGATTAAGGAAAAACCATGTTACATAACACAAAAATTATCGACGCTTTAAATCACCTTCTCAGCTTTGAGCTCGCCGCGATGGATCAGTATTTTTTGCATGCCCAAATGTATGAGGATTGGGGCTACACTAAATTATATGAGCGTATTGCTCACGAATTTGATGATGAGAAAGGCCATGCCACCGTATTGATTCAGCGTATGTTGTTTCTTGAAGGTGCTCCTGATATGCAAACCCGTACAGGTTTCCAAATAGGTAGCGATGTACCGAGTATGTTAGAAAGTGACTTACGCGTTGAGTATGCGGTTGCCGATGCGCTAAGAGAGACCATAGCACTGTGTGAAGTGGAAAAAGATTTTGTCACAAGAGATATGCTGTTGACATTGTTGGACGATACTGAAATGGATCATGCACACTGGTTAGAACAACAACTCAAACAAATAAAGCATCTTGGTTTAGAAAATTATCTGCAAGCGCAACTGTAAATTTTTACTTTCGAAATCGTCCTGTGAAAACCGACAAATCTATACTTTAAGGGCAAATATTTTGCCCTTAGAGTAAGCTTCATTTTACACATTGTTTATATTTAGTAATAGTCCAAGAGATTTCACGACCAAAGTATTATTTTTTTCATGCTAAAGGACTTTTTTAAGTAACAACTCTGTAATAAATACGCCTTTGGTCGTATTTTTCATCAAAAAATCATTTATTTTTATAAATACAAGAGTAAAGTTAATTGAAATTAAGGACTTAACGCTTTAAAAATCACATTTATTGTTAGCATAATCTTACCCAAAAGTTAATTTAATGTTAACAATATTGACCTTGATCAAGACTTCATGTTTTAACCTACCATTTTCCCCTCAAAACCTTTATCATTCTCACGTTAAACGTTCTGCGTTCGATAAATATAATGCCCTTTTATCGAGCCTCAAAAGAATCGATTAACGCGAGAATTATCTCAGCAAGAAATTTAACTTACTAATGGAAGAACGACCCAATGAGCGAAGCTACTCAGGTTCAACCTGACTACAACTACAAAGTAGTTAGGCAATTTACGGTTATGACCGTTATTTGGGGTATCGTAGGTATGTCTATTGGTCTTTTAATTGCGACCCAATTATTTGCACCGGCGTTAAACTTTGACATTCCATACCTTACCTATTCACGTTTACGTCCTCTACACACCAACTCGGTCATTTTTGCGTTTGGTGGATGTGCTTTATTTGCAACATCGTATTATGTAGTGCAACGTACCAGTCAAGTCCGTCTATTTTCAGACAAACTGGCTGCGTTTACTTTTTGGGGCTGGCAGGCCGTTATTGTTCTTGCGGCAATTACCCTACCATTAGGTATGACGTCTTCAAAGGAATATGCAGAACTTGAGTGGCCAATTGATATTTTGATTACTCTGGTATGGGTCGCTTATATTATCAATTTCTTTGGTACGATGATTATTCGTAAAACATCGCATATATATGTTGCAAACTGGTTCTTCGGTGCCTTTATGCTAACAGTCGCGGTGCTGCACATTGGTAACTCAATGGCGATTCCCGTTTCATTTACAAAATCATATTCATTATACGCCGGTGCGGTTGATGCAATGATGCAATGGTGGTATGGACACAACGCTGTTGGCTTCTTCTTGACTGCGGGCTTCTTGGGCATGATGTATTATTTTGTACCAAAACAAGCTGGTCGTCCGGTTTATTCTTATCGTTTATCTATCATCCACTTCTGGGCATTAATTTCGTTATATATTTGGGCGGGTCCTCACCACTTGCATTATACGGCACTCCCTGATTGGACTCAGTCTTTAGGTATGGTGATGTCGATCATTTTATTCGTACCTTCTTGGGGCGGAATGATCAACGGTATCATGACGCTATCAGGTGCTTGGCATAAACTCCGTACGGATCCAGTATTACGCTTCTTAATCGTATCTTTATCATTTTATGGTATGTCTACGTTCGAAGGGCCGATGATGGCAATCAAAACGGTGAATGCATTATCTCATTATACTGACTGGACAATTGGGCACGTTCACTCTGGAGCCTTAGGTTGGGTTGCTATGGTATCTATTGGTTCTGTGTATCACTTGGTTCCTATCTTATTTGGTCAACCAAAAATGTATAGTACTTCATTAGTGAATGTACATTTCTGGTTAGCGACGATTGGTGTTGTTTTGTATATCGTAGCGATGTGGATGTCTGGTGTATTACAAGGCTTAATGTGGCGTGCGGTAAATGCAGACGGTACCCTCACCTACAGCTTTGTTGAATCATTGGAAGCATCTAAACCGTTTTATGTATTACGAGCTATCGGTGGTGCCTTTGTTGTCGCAGGTATGTTAATCATGGCGTTCAATTGTTATAAAACAATTCGTGCACCTAAAACTGCAGATGTGAAAACATCGTCAGTCGCAGCAACAGCATAAGGAGCACATGATGAAAAATCCACATGAGTTAATTGAAAAGAATGTTGGTTTATTAACAATCCTGGTTCTTTTCGCGATTGCTTTAGGAGCGATGGCGCAGATTACTCCATTGATGTTCCAACAGCAGACGATGGAGCCAGTCAAGAACTTACGCCCATATACAGCGTTAGAAATGGAAGGTCGTGACATTTATATACGTGAAGGTTGTGTTGGTTGCCACTCGCAAATGATTCGCCCTTTCCGTGCAGAAACTGAACGTTACGGTCACTACTCTGTTGCTGGAGAGTCTGTTTGGGAACACCCGTTCTTGTGGGGTTCTAAGCGTACTGGTCCAGATTTAGCTAGAGTCGGCGGTCGCTACTCTGATGAGTGGCACCGTGTACATTTGATTAATCCACGAAACGTGGTACCAGAATCAAACATGCCTGGTTACCCTTGGTTAGCAGAAAATGTTTTAGACGGCGAATTAACGGCTAAAAAACTGGCTGTATTCCAAGATTTTGGTGTGCCTTATACAGATGAAGATATTGCTAACGCTAAAGCAGAAGTTGCAGGTAAAACTGAAATGGAAGCTCTAATTGCTTATCTACAATCACTTGGGACTCATTTACAGTAATGGACCAGGGAATTATCGGCAGTATATTTACTGTAATCGTCTTTGTTGCTTTTATCGGCGTTGTTTATTGGGCTTTTACTAGTCGTAATAAAGAACGCTTTGATGAAGCAGCCAACTTGGTCTTTGCTGATGAAGAGAAAGACCAAACCAACAAAAAAAATCAGGAGTCTTAAACATGACTACGTTTTGGACAATATGGATATCGGTGATTACCTTAGGGTCAATTATTGGGTGTTTTTTCTTATTGCGCTGGGCACTTGCCAACAAAACAGGTGTTAAAGAAGGTGAATCAATGGGCCATGAATTTGATGGCATCATTGAAATTAACAACCAACTGCCGCGCTGGTGGACTATTTTATTTTATATCACCATCGTCTGGGGCTTTATCTATTTAGCCTTATATCCAGGCTTAGGTGCTTATAAAGGCCTATTAGGTTGGCAGAGTTCCAACCAAACTGTGACCTCTTTAGCTGAGTCTGAAGCTTCCTTAAAAGCTTCGTTAGAAAATGGTTCAATGATTCAATATGATCGTGAAATCAAATTTGCGAATGAACAGTTTGACCCTATTTTTGAAGCTTATGCTCAAATTCCCGTGGAAGACTTAGCGACTAACCCTGAACATGCAGATGCCGTAAAAGTTGGCCAGCGTCTATTTTTACAAAACTGCGCCCAATGTCACGGTTCTGATGCACGTGGTCAAAATGGTGGCTTCCCTAACCTAACAGATGATGATTGGTTGTACGGCGGTTCTGGTGCGAAAATCAAAGAAACTTTACATTTAGGTAGAAATGCATTGATGCCTGCTTGGTTGGATGCATTCGGTGAACAAGGCATTGAAGAAGTTGTTGCATATACACTGAGTCTATCAGGACGCAAAGTTGACCCAGTTTTGGCTGATGCAGGTAAATCTCGCTTTATGGCTTGTGCGGCTTGTCACGGCGCTGATGGTAAAGGCAACCAAATGATCGGTGCTCCTAACTTAACGGACACTGTTTGGTTATATGGTGGCAGTAAACGTTCAGTTACAGAAACCTTAACTTATGGTCGAAATGGTGTTATGCCAGCCTTTGATAAAACGCTAGGCAGCGATAAGATACATGTTGTCGCCGCTTACGTGTATAGCTTATCTAATAAATAAGCGAACATAGCTCCAAGAGCCTCGTGTGTACGGGGCTTTTTTTTGAGTCGTATTTATCACTATAGCGCAATAAGCTGTTATAATGATTCGTCATTTTATGGAACCTAATTATGCCCCATCCTTCTCCTCGTGAAGATACCAAACCTTGGTACAAACATTTTTGGCCATGGTTTCTAATTTGTGTACCATTGACCTCAATGTTTTTTACCGCCAATTTTGTGCGCTTTGCTGTGACGACCGAAGACAGTTTAGTTATTGATGACTATTACAAAGAAGGACGTGGTATTAATGCGCGTCTGGATAAAATTGAACGAGCTAAACGACTTTCTATCACGTCTGAATTATTCGTGACCGATGGTACTGTTGAACTGAAATTTCTCAGTGGCCAACCCGAATCTGGCTCTGCACTTGAACTGGCTTTTTTCCATGTGACCCAACAGACCAAAGATTTTACTATTTTGTTAACAAAAGATGCATCAGGAACGTATCGAGGCACTTTTGAACAAGATATTGATGGCAAATGGCGCGTAACATTGATGCCATTGGACCAAGTTTGGAAAATTCAACAAAAAGTCTCTCTACCAAGACGCAGTGCGTTTACATTTAATCCATAGGTGAACTTTGTCGACTTGTTTTCATTGTGGCCTTGATAACCCCAAAGATACTCCATATTCAGTGGTTATTTTTGAGCAACCAGAACCGATGTGTTGTCCTGGTTGTGCAGCCGTAGCTCAGTCTATCGTCGATAACCAACTTACTGATTTTTACCGTTTTCGTACAGAAAAGTCTCTGACAGCGCCATCAATCGAAGAACAAGCAGATATTTTGGCACAGTTATCACTCTACGATGAGCCAGAATTACAAGAGGATTTTGTAACCAGCACTGACGCTTTCCAAGAAGTTCAGCTCACGCTAGAAGGTATAACTTGCGCGGCTTGTGGATGGCTAATCGAACGTCACCTTGCGAAAGCACCTGGTATATTGCAAAACGCAGTCAATGTCAGTGCTGCTAGAGCCGTCATAAAATGGGACCCAAACATCACAACATTAGCCACTATTATGGCTGATCTTAAACATATTGGATATTCAGCATACCCCTTTTCACCGGAACAAGAAGAACTCTCCTACCAAAAAACACATAAACGTTTCATTAAACAATTAGGCCTTGCGGGTATCATGACTATGCAGGTAATGATGCTGTCTATGGGATTTTATTTTGATTGGTTGGGGAATATTGACGAGGATATGCGTTCTTACTTTCAATGGATCAGTTTAGTGCTAACAACACCTGTTGTTTTTTATTCAGGTTCTATTTTCTATCTTGGCGCATTAAAGGCTCTCATGTTACGCGGAGTAAACATGGACGTGCCAGTATCACTGGCAATTCTAGGAACCTATATTGCAGGAATCAAAGCCACGGTGTTGGGCACCGGTGAAGTCTTCTTTGAATCTATCTGTATGTTCGTTTTTTTCCTGCTTACCAGTCGTTTCTTAGAACATAGAGCGCGTTATCGAGCGACAGAAATAGCATCGAATACAATGCAATATATGCCCGTCTCTGCAACGTTATACCAAGCGGGTAAAACCAAGCTTATTCTGGCCAAAAAGTTAACGATTGACGATATCGTACAAGTAAAACCAGGCGAAGTTATCCCTATCGATGGGATCATTATTACTGGAGATACGCAAATCGAAGAGTCGATGCTCAGCGGAGAATTTCTTCCTGTTGATAAAGGTATAGGCGATATCGTTTATGGGGGCACTATAAACCAATCACAAACAATAACGGTTAAAGTCACTAAATCGCCCAAAGATGCACTGGTCAATCAAATTCTTAACTTGCAAGCACAAGCAATGCAACAAAAACCATCCATTGCATTGATGGCAGATAAACTCTCCCAATATTTTGTGTTAGCGGTACTAACCATTTCTTTATCCACCTTTTTTATTTGGCAATCCTTGGGAAATCCTGATGCATTTTGGATTATGATTACAATTCTCATTGCCACGTGCCCTTGTGCGCTAGGTTTAGCGACACCGAGTGCTCTCACATCCGCAATGGCGAATTTACAAAAACAAGGGGTTCTGTTAAAGAGGGCTGATGTTTTAGAAGAAATGACCGAACTCACACATATATTTTTTGACAAGACCGGCACCCTAACAGAAGGTTTATTTTCCATTAAAAAGGCTTGGATTGGGGATGATAGTGCAAAAGATGTATTTGAATCTGCAGCGTATAAAATCGCCTGTAGTCTAGAAAACGGTTCAGAGCACCCCATAGCACATGCGTTTAAAAAAGAGGATTTATATCCTGTCGAAAACCTAGAAAACCATCCACAAATGGGCTTATCTGGAACGATTAACGGTACCAAATACTATTGTGGTAAACCCGCATTCTTACCATGTATCATCCCTGATAAGTATTTAGGTGCCCATGTGTTATTGGGTACAGAAACCACACTATTGGCCGCATTTTGGCTTGATGATCAGCTCAAAGGTGACTCGTTTAGCACTGTTGTAGAATTAAATGAGCATTACACCTTAGGCGTGATCAGTGGCGATACTGAAAAAAATGTTAACGCCTTGGTAAATGACCTGTCCTTACAAGAAATCCATACCCAAGCATCTCCTGCTGATAAACTCGCTATTATCGCGAAGCATCAACGCATAGGACATAAAGTCATGATGCTAGGTGATGGGATCAATGACGCCCCAGTGCTTGCCCAAGCCAATATATCGGTTGCTGTAGGCAATGCTTCAGATTTAGCAAAGCACGCAACAGATATTATTTTCTTAAATGCGTCTATCCAGCCGGTACCTAAAATGTTGGAGTTGGCACAGCAAACAAAACGTACAATTAAACAAAATTTCTGGTGGGCTATTGGCTATAACATTTCTGTATTACCCTTTGCTATAATGGGCATGATGACACCTTGGATGGCCGCACTTGGGATGTCTTTAAGTTCGATTATTGTCGTGTATAATTCCTCTCGTTTATTACGTGAAACTGGTGTGCGTACTGATTACGCAAACCTAAAAGCACAACATAATATTAAGTGACAAAAAACAGTACTAATCATGCAAATATTCTTCAATATCAACCCAAATGAAAACAGGTTATATTGTTAATCATCCAACCAATAAGAGTCAGTAATGAGTATCATCTACGTATTAATTCCCTTAGCTATTTTGATCGTAGCACTTGCTGTAGTGATATTTTTTTGGGCTGTCAAAAACAATCAATTCGATGATCTAGAAAGACAAGGTCATAGTATCTTATTTGATGATGATATAGCGCCCAAAACCACTAGTATTGACAATAGTCCAACTCCCAAAGACAAAATGTCAGTCCCTAGCCCACAACAGAACGAGTCAAAGCGTGACTGAATATGGCTTTTACCTTACCGCATTCTTAATCGGTTTAGGTGGCAGCGTACACTGTTTAGGTATGTGTGGAGGGATTGCAGGCAGCCTGCTATTTAGTGCCACACCCAATGTAGGTCGAACTCAACTCCTATTGTCGTACAACTTTGGTCGCATATTTAGTTATTCGCTCATGGGCTTAATACTGGGCTTTGTATCAGAAAAATGGTTATTGCAAATTCAAGAAAGTCTCGTTTATCTACGCTATCTTGGTGCAATGATGTTGTTGTTGATGGGGTTATATATCAGTCAAATTTGGCAAGGTTTACGGCATTTTGAAAAACTCTTCATGCCATTCTTTACACCTTTAAAAATACTCTCAAAACGCTTCCTTCCTCTCACAAATCCCTTGAAGGCGATACCTTACGGAATGTTGTGGGGCTGGTTACCCTGTGGTTTGATTTACTCCACTCTAGCCTGGAGCATGAGTGCAGGCTCAGCTATACACAGTGCCTTAACCATGTGTTTTTTTGGCCTAGGCACACTACCGGGTCTCATCGCTATTAGCTTAACCACCGACACTCTTAAAAATCTATTGCGTCACCCATTAACCAAAAAAGTAGTTGGTTTTTTCGTATTTACGTATGGGATAGTGTTGCTATACTTAACGTGATAACTCTTACATAGAATGAACTAACAATGAAAAAAACGGAACTTTCCATTCACTGTCAATCGTGCAGTTTCAGTCACTTATGCTTACCAGTAAGTTTAAATCAGGATGAATTAGACTCTCTAGATAATATTATCGAACGTAAAACACCATTACACAAACACGATATTTTGGTAAATAAAGGGGATAAATTTCGCTCTTTATTTGCGGTTCGTTCTGGCTCATTCAAATCAGCAATTCACACCGAAGACGGCCAAGAACAAATTGTTTCTTTTCACCTTCCTGGTGATTTAATCGGATTTGATGGTTTATATTCAAAGCGCTATGGCTCCACTACAACTGCGTTAGAAACGGGTATGGTTTGTGAATTACCTTATGAAAACCTTGAGGAAATGTCGGCTCTCTACCCTAATGTAAAACAACAAATCATGATCCACATGAGTGGAGAAATTCAACAAGATCAAGAAATGATTATGTTATTAAACAAGCGCACAGCAGAACAAAAACTTCTGCATTTTCTATCATTTCTAGCTCAACGTTTTGGGGAAAGAGGTTTTTCAAAAAAAGAGTTCAACCTTTCTATGACCCGTAATGAAATTGGCAACTACTTAGGGCTGACAGTAGAAACGATTAGTCGCTTATTAACCCGTTTCCAAAAGGAAAACCTCATCAAAGTGGATGGCAAGTTAATTACGATTATTGAATCCAACAAAATTGTAGCAAAAGCAAACAACCTTGAAGAATCGTTGATATAAAGTTGGATTTAGATCAATCATTGGTCTAAATTTGAACAAACAATCCATAAAATTGTCATTTTTATAGTACAATAAAAATGTACGAAGCTATTCAAGGCTTTATAAACGGATTTTTATGGAGTAGTTATGATAAACATAGAGTCAATCATCGTGGTTATCGAACCCGAACAAACGCAACAACCTGCGCTCCAACGTGGGATTGATCTTGCGCTAAAAACTAATGCAAAATTGATGATTATGCTTTCTGTTTATCATGCAGGCTATGATTTAACGGCCATGCTCTCCAGTGCTGAACGAGAAGAATTCCGTGCAGAATATATCTCTGATCGATACAGCTGGATGGAAGAACTCCTTGAGCAATACACACTACCAGAAGGTACTTTAACTGCTGTACATTGGCACAACAAAGTCTATGAATCAGTAGTGCAGACAGCCTTGGAAGAAAATGCAGACCTTATAATTAAGTCAACCAAACACGATCCTGTTGTCACAAGCCCTGTCTTCACTCCCTTAGATTGGAATTTGATTCGTAAATCCCCTATTCCTGTTCTGATGGTAAGTACACATAACAAGACGTCTTATTCCAATATTGTTACTGCAGTGAACACGGGTGATGAAGATAGAGTGCATTCTCAACTCAACGAGAAATTAACAGGTTGTGCGGGTGATTTTGCACGATTATTCAACTCTGACGTGCATTTAGTGAATGCGTATCCGCCATCGCCAAAACCGATGTCTTTGTCGACACCTTCATTTTCTTACACTAATCTGGACCAAGCAATCAAGAATCATCACAACCAAGCATTAAATATGTTTGGTGAAAGACATCGTATTAAAATTGCAAATCGCTATGTGAAAGAAGGTTTACCAGAAGAGGTTATTGCCAAAATAATCCAATCAACGGATGCTCAGTTGCTCGTTATTGGTTCGGTGGGTCGCATAGGTAAAACTACCGAAACTATGGGTAATACAGCAGAAATCGTCTTAAATAATATCAAATGTGATGTTTTAACGATTAAACCTGACGGATTTATTCCCCCCTTACAGTAATCTGTTTATAATATGGTTTGTTAAATCAGATAAGCCATATTATGAATCACACTGACAAAAACCAGTTAGCTGCACAAAAACTCACAAAAAAACTCCAAAAAGAAACAGGTAAGGCTGTCGTTGATTTCAATATGATCGAACATAACGACAAGGTTATGGTGTGCTTATCTGGTGGTAAAGACTCTTATACGCTCCTAGACATGTTGTTACACTTACAAAAAGTGGCGCCGATTTCTTTTAGTATCGTAGCGGTTAATTTGGATCAAAAGCAGCCAGGCTTCCCTGAACATGTCTTACCTGAATACCTGTTGCAAAAGGGTATTGATTTTAAAATTGTGGAAGAAGATACCTATAGCATTGTGACGGATAAAGTCCCCGAAGGTAAAACGACTTGTGGCCTTTGTTCCAGATTACGTCGGGCTATTCTATACAAAACTGCAAAAGAATTAGGCGCGACCAAGATAGCGTTGGGCCACCATCGAGATGATATGCTCGAAACACTGATGTTGAATATGTTCTATGGCGGTAAGTTAAAAGCGATGCCTCCAAAATTAATCAGTGATAATGGTGAACATATTGTGATTCGACCGCTGGCTTATTGTCACGAAGCGGATATTGCGAAATATGCACAAAATGTCGGACATCCAATCATTCCCTGTAATCTGTGTGGTTCCCAAGAAAACTTACAGCGACAAAACATAAAGATGCTACTCCAAGACTGGGAACAACGTTTCCCTGGTAGGATCCAATCTATGGCAACCGCTCTACAAAATGTCGTCCCCTCACATTTAGCTGATTCAGAAATTTATAACTTTGCCGATTTAAAGGTAACAGGTCAACCAAACTCACAAGGTGATATTGCTTTTGATCCGTTCACACCGACGATGCATTCGAATCCGGATGATCACACTACAGAAGTGCAAACAATACAATTGGGTAATGAATGAAAATAGGCTTAGCGTTAGGCGCTGGTGCTGCGAGAGGATGGGCACATATAGGCATTATTGAAGCCCTTGAAGAACTGGGATTGGAAATTTCAGTTATTTCTGGGTGTTCTATCGGTGCATTTGTCGGCTCAGCTTATGCCAGTGGTAAATTACCGGAACTAAAAGAATGGGCGTTTTCCTTGTCTGAATGGCAGGTTCTATCATTATTAGGTGTGGGTGTAAATAAAGGTGGCCTAGCCAGCGGTGATAAAGTTTTTCTCAAACATAGTAAAGAGTTTTGTGCCCCTACTTTTGAACAAATGAAGAAGCCATTTGCTTTAACGGCGACTGATTTGTCTACAGGACGTGAAAAAATATTTAATCAAGGGAATGTTGACCAGTCCATCCGTGCATCTTGTGCTATTCCAGCTCTCTTTCCACCGGTGGCTTTTGAGGACAGATGGTTAGTAGATGGCGCAGTCGTAAATCCAGTTCCCGTCAATATATGCAAGCAGTTAGGGGCTGATTTTGTTATTGCAGTGAACTTAAGTGCTGATTTTAGACCCGAGATGCTAGACAACCATAATAAAGAGCATTTAGCTGTTCAACAAAAAACTGATGATATATTTGCCCGCAGTCAATCTATGTTTCGTTCATGGTTTTCGGCTGAAGATAAAGAGAGCAATACTCCTCCCGGGATAATGACTGTAATGAGTACGTCTTTGGATATTATGCAAGCTAGAGTAACCCGTTCTCGTCTTGCTGGTGAACCACCGCATGTTCTTATCGAACCGCATTTACGCGATGTGAGTCTCCTGGACTTTCATCGTGCTGAAGAAATGTATACGGCTGGAAGAGAGGCAGTGAACCGCCTAAGTGAACAAATTCTTTATCAATTTAATTATATAAAGAAATTATAAATCGCTTCATTTTGCAGTTAGAGCGGTTATGCGTAACGGCTTAACAGGAAGATTTAATTGTTTCAGCTGAGCTAGCTGCGGTTTCTTAATTCTTAACATACCTTGCTCTATACGTAAGTCATTATTGATCACAATATCCAGATTCGGATCTGAAAACTGGAAATTAATCCCTTCAACACTTGGCATCATAAAAGACATAAAACTGCCCATGGCATTAAAAAACGCTGAATATTGCTGATATATGTTATTAAGTTCCGAAGTGTTATACGTTGTTTTCAAAAGTGCTTTAGTAGTTTCTAGTTGTACACTCATATCGCATTGATTGGCATTTTCAGCCAAATCAATCCGGATCTTAGCTTCAGCTAACTTCAGGGCCTTTTCTGTCGGTACGGTAAATCGATATTCAGGGCTAACATTCAAGGGTAACGTCACTTTTTGTGTCACTACCTCAGCGGAATGAACGGTACATAACACGCCAGGTTTGCGCACGTTGATAAAGCCAAAAGCAAATTGTAGATCTTGGGTATCTTCGTTATTTAACTTTTTGGTATGACTATAAAAACGTTTGTACTCCACTTCTAGAGTTTCCGCCAGTGTAACGTGACTTGTCCCTACCATGACAATAGTCGCAAGCGTTAAAAAATACGGTAATAATTTCATAATAAATCCTTATTTACGCGCAGCATAGCGTGTAATTCTTCTATATATGCATCTCCTCGTTGGGAGTATGCGCGTAAACCATTAATCATGGCATAGGCTAAATCAAAATCATCTAGAGTAATATTTTGAGTACGTATATCGCGCATCGCCTCATAAGCATTGTTGCGATTTAGATTGCGCATATAGGCATACATTGCTTCTGGGAGTGACGCAAACTTGGCCACTTCATGAGAAGCGTCAGCGTCTCTGGCTGCAGGAACAAAACCGCATCCTTTTTGATAACACCAAAGGCCAAAGAAGTTGTAGCCCTGAACGGCAAAGCGTGACATCCCCCAACCTGATTCATTGGCAGTCTGGACTTGAACTAAACTGACAGGAATAACATTAATTTTAGCAAGCAGCTGTTCACGCTGTGCTATAAACGTCTTGGCTTTGACCCGATACTCTTGTAATAAAAAAGACCATGCAGCAATGATGTCTGCATTTTGGTTTTGCAGGTTTTGTATATTTTTCATCTGATCCAGAACAAACTGCCTCTGCAGTGCAATAACGGCATTGATATCCATCGCAGTAGTTTTAATGTACTTAAAGTAGAGTTTTTTCTTGGTTTTTACATCTACGATGGCTGCAAAATCAGGGATAGGCTCAACTACCTGAAAGGTTGGTTGCAAATTTATAGCCCCCTCAGCTAAGGACAAGTTGAACTCACTTATATCATGATGAATGATTTGTTTTTCAATCTGCTGAATGAGTTCAGGGCTCAGTGGTTGTACTGATGATTGTGTAGTAATGCTAGGATGTCCTATTACAGCTTTTGTTACTGGGACTTCCGTTGGTAAACCCTCAGCTTTTTTGTAATGCTGCACAACGGGATATACCGCCAAATAAGCAAACAATATGATGAGGAATAGTTTCATTAGTTTAAGCGGCAAAAGTTGCGTCATCCTTACGCTCTTCTAGAGTGTCAATATCATCTTTATCGGACATCCCAAACAAAGCAATATAGATTTTGCCCTTTAAAATGTAATACATGGGTAAGATGTAAATGAGTAGAATGCCAAATGTAGCAATCCCTAAAAATAGACCACCTAAAAACAACAAATTAAACAATGCCATTTGCGAAAAATAGTTATTGACTACACGTATAGACAAATACACAGCTGCAAGGGGTTTCATTCTCTTTTCGGCTATCAATGGTAAAACAAACATAGTGGCGATAAGTAAGTATATCCCTGGTACGACTAACAGTACCATGCCAACACTGATCCACATGCTCAAAAACACCGAAGTTAACCCTAAAACAAAAATGCGCGGGAAATAAGCCAAAATATCTAACGGTTGTAAGGATTTATTATTTGCTCCACGAACGCCCATCATCAACAAACCGGTAAAGAGTGGTGCTAGAGCAAAAGAAAAGAAAATCTCTAATTTTAACTGCAAGGATTGCTCAATCGCAAAGGGGTCAGTGATTTCAAAAAAAGATAACACAATCATCCCCAGTACTGACATTCCCAAAAACACCAGTAACAGTGCTCCCACAAAAACAGGTATTTTGCCCAGTACTAAAGGGTGGCTCTCTTTGAGGAGTGATAAAACATCTATTTGAGTCGTTTTCGCCAGGGCTGCTTTGATGGCTTGAGTATTGGGAGTATGTTGCTTGAACGATTGCATAATTTCTATTATTTGACCTTTTCGTCATTATCTACCAGTTAACGACCAAACTCAATGCTATCACGATTAATATGCCACCCATGAACCTGTCTATCCAATGAGCATAACTTTGTATTTTTCGTTGCACGATAGGGTGTGTTAACAAAACACTTAACATGCAAAACCACAAGCCTGTAGCGGTAGCCAAATAAATACCATAAAGTGATTTCATCATAAGGGGTGTAGATGGCTCAATTACGACAGTGAACAAGGAAAGAAAAAACAATGATGCCTTTGGGTTGAGACCATTGGTGATAAAACCCAGTTTAAACCCTGCCGCTGCAGACATGGTGGTTGACTCGTTTGAGGCTGGCCCTTGTAGTGAAACATTCTCGGACTGTTTGCTTGCCTGTATGGCGTTAATACCAATGTAAAGCAGATAAACAGCACAGCACCACAATAATACTTGGTACAACCAAGGGGTCGTCTTGAACAGAATATTAATACCTAGTAAGGAATAAATCACATGAATTAGGATCCCTACCCCGATCCCAATACTCGTATATATAGCAATTCGACGCGGTTGCGTTAATGCCACTTTTAATACGACAGCGAAATCAGGCCCAGGACTAGCAACTGCTAATAAATGCACTAACGCTATCGTAGTAAATTCTAACCAAACATTTGTCATAGTGAACGTTCATTAGCAACAGAGGAACTGGTACTTACGGGACGGGCTAATTTGCCATGTCTGTTTTTCGCAATCACCATATAAATCGTTGGTAACACCAATAACGTAAACAAAGTGCCTAACAACATACCTGCCACCAGTATAATCCCAATACTATTACGGGACTCAGCACCGGCACCGGTCACTAAAATCAAAGGGAAATGCCCCAATACTGTCGCGGCTGTGGTCATCAAGACCGGACGCAAACGAGTTTTGGCAGCCGCCTCAATCGCTGCTAATTTTTGGTAACCTTGTTCTTGCATATGTTTAGCAAACTCGACGATAAGAATACCATTTTTTGCTACTAACCCTACCAAGGTAATAAAGCCGACCTGAGAATATATATTGATTGTTGTGAAGTCTAAAAATGCAAACAACAAGGCTCCAGATAGTGCTAAAGGAACTGAACCAAGTAACACAACAAGGGGATCCCTAAACGAGTTAAACTGGATAGCCAATAATAAAAACACAAATATTAGAGCGATGAACAACACTTCTTCTAGTGAGTTTCCGTCTCGACGTATTTCTCTAGACTCACCCGCATAGTCCATATTATAACTGCTAGGAATAATCTCTTTGGTAATTTGTTCAAGCCTTGCTAAACCCGCTTCCTTAGTAATATCTGGCCGCGGACCCGCAAAAATTCTGAAGGCATTCTTTTGTTGAAATTTGGACAACACTCGAGGTCCAACTTCCATGTTTATATCAGCAATATCAGAGAAGGTAATCCAATCTTGGTTAGGGGTGAGTAACGGCATATTCAAGATAGCATATAGTGATTGTCGTGCCTCAGGCTCTACCATAGGGATAACGCGATAAGCTTTACCTAACAGGTCAAAACGATTAACGAAATTGCCAGACAGTAAAACACTAAGCTGATGAGAAACACTGCTAAGATCCATTGCTAAATCAGCGATTTTTTCTTTGTTCAACAATATCCGAGCCATCGGTAAATCAATTTTCAAATCAGAGTCTACAAATAAAAACTCTCCAGTAGCCCGCGCGTTTTCTAGGATTTTTTCAAGATATGGCTGCATAACGGCATGCGATTGTGTACTCATAACGACTAACTCCACACCAAAATTACCAGCTGTAGGTAGCGCAGAATCCAACACCGGAAAGGCTTTTACACCTGGTACCGTATTAAGAGAGAAAAATGCATCCCAATAAAGGTCTTGAATGTGTTGGTCTCGTTGCTCTGGTTCTACAAAATCCATACCACCGAAGGTTGCACCGGGGTTGACCAGTTGCCACATAAAAACACTTCCCGGTAGAGCAAACATTGTATCTACAACGTCATTCATTTGCTTTTCACTGTACTCTAAAGAAGCTTCTGGCGGTGCTTCTACGATAACAGATATGCTGGATTGGTCTTCGGTGGGTGCCAATTCTTTTAATGCAATGAGATAAAACGGTACAACTAATAGCGACAGAAATACAGCCATAAAAATGATTTGACGTTGCCAGCCCAAAGACCATCGTAAATAACGACCATAGATTTCAGATAACGATCCAAAAAAAGCATTGATACGTTGCGTTAATCGCCCTTCTTTCCCTTCTTCGGCATTGGCATAAGCACTCATGATCGGTGAAAGTGTCAGTGCGACTATTCCTGAAAGCAGAACAGCAATGGCCAACGTAAAAGCAAACTCTTTAAATAATGCACCGGTTAAACCACCTAGTAATCCGATTGGGGCATACACTGCAGCGAGTGTGATTGTCATAGTGATGATAGGGGTTAAAAGCTGTCTTGAGCTGATTAAAGCCGCATCAATCCGACTCATACCATTACGCATATGGCGTCCCACATTTTCCACAACAACGATGGCGTCATCTACCACTAAACCAACTGATAACACGATGGCTAGAACCGTTAGCAGATTCAGTGTAAACCCCATAGCATAAATCGCGGCAATCGCCCCTAGAATGGAAATTGGGATCGTTATCAAAGGAACGAGTGCTGTTCTTAATGACCCCATCATAATAAGTACTACTAGCCCCACCAAGATAATCGTTTCGACTAGGGTGAGAAAAATCTCTTGTAAGGCACTACGCATATAAATGGTGCCATCATAACCATCAGAAATAGACATACCTGCAGGTAATACTGTGTTGAGTTGTGCGACCCGTTGATAGAGTTCGTCACCGATAGCAAGCTCATTAGCTCCTGGAACAGGCCATACCGATAAATACAACACGGTATTCTTGTTCAAACGAGCAGATGACTCCCCTTCTTCTTCAGCTAACTCAATAATCGCAACATCACGGACTCGGATAAATGTATCCCCGCGTTGTTCAATAATTACATCTGAAAACTCCGATATCGTTTGTAAATTAGTATTCGTCATTAAGCTTAAACGACCACTTGCATTTTCTGTCTGGCCTAGCGTAGCCAATAAATTATTAGCTCGCAGCGCTTGCTGTACAGTGTCAGGAGAAATATTCAAAGATTGGAGTTTAGGCATGTCTAGCCAAATACGCATAGCTGGTGAACGGGCCCCCTCAATTCCCACTCTTTGTACATCAGGAATAGTGGATAAGACAGGAACAACTTGTCGCGTTAGATAATCCGTAGCTTCTGTACGAGTTATCCTGCCGTTGGACTCTGCAAAATTGACGGTTAAATAAAATACTGCAAAAGGACGATCTGCTCGTACAACTTGAATAGCCGGATCTTCTGCTGCTTCAGGTAATTCAAAGCGAATTTGGTCCAAACGAGCCGAAAGTTCAGCCAATGCTTTCGCACTATCCACATTGAGATTTAACCAAACTGTAACGCGACTCAAACCAGGCGTAGTAGCTGAATCAACATAATCAACACCAGGTATAGCACTTGCAGCACGTTCTATAGGATCAGTAATAAACCCTTGGACAACTTCAGCTGAAGCGCCGATATACGGCGTGGTGATCTGAATCGAAGCACTGGCAATTTGAGGAAATTGTAAAACAGGTATTTGCTGTAAAGAGCGTAAACCGATTAACAGAATAGCGAGTGATAACACAATCGCAATGACAGGTTTAGTGCTAAATACATCTAACCATGATGACTTTTGATAAGCAGAGATTTCTGAACTATTCATCGTTAGCAACCTTCACTAACAAATTCGGACTGAGTTTAAACGCCCCATCCGTAGCAACCAAGAGCGTTTGTGGTAAGTTATTCTCGACTATAATGTGATTTGTTTTTTGCTCCAACACATTCACATCAAAACGCTGTGCACGTGTTTGGCCACTATCATCTTCCACTACCCCATAAATATACGTACCAATGGGGTCATAGCGCAATGCAATCGACGGTAAACGAAGCGCTGTATGTTGTTGAGGGTTACTTAAAGAAATATTGACTTGCATATTCCCTTTAAATAAAGGCCCTTCAGTAATCGCATAACGATAAGTTAATTTTCGTGTCATTTTTGAAACTTGATTCGCACTAGATACTAATTTTACTGTGACTGACTGTTCATTAATGCTTAATTGCATGTCATCTGATAACCAAGAAGCCTTATCTAAAGGAATAGAAAAATCGACCCAATAACCAGCGTTTTCATTAAACAAACTGACTAATGGAGTCTGTGCTTGGATAAATTGTCCAACCGTTAATTCATGTAAACCAAGCTTCCCAGAAAAAGGAAAACGAATAGATTTTTTTTCGATTAAAGCACGTACTGCCGCGTATTCAGCTTCTGCAACAATTAATTCTGCATTAGCAATGTCCAAGGCTTGTTGGCCTGTAGCATTTTGTTGAAATAATTGAGTTGCCCTTTGTACATTAATTTTTGCTAACGCAATTTTTGCCTCTATCGCAGCTAATTGAGATTCTTCTTGGGATGAGGAAAGTGTAATAAATGTTGTCTGTGCCTTCACTTGTTCACCTGAAACAGCATTTACTTCGGTTATTACACCTGAAAACTCAGACATTAATGTAACTTCTTGAGTAGGTTTAACCAAACCTGAGACTTGATAAGTTGCTTGCCAATTAACGGGTGTCAGCGGGCTTACGTTGACTGTTTCACTTGGTTCAGGAAATGATTCGCCGAATGCAATAGCGGCTTGGATTTGGGTAAACTTAATAAAACCGAGGGCGATTAGAAGAGCAAAAGAAATAAATAGTGTGATAAGCCACTTTTTGACTTGCATAGACATTTCCAAAAAAATAAATAGTAGACCAACATTATACATTGAATGTAGCAAATTAGATTCATGTAAAACGAAACTTAAACAGAAAATGCGATACAAACCAAAGGATTAATAACAAACTTCAATACAGGAGGTAAACAATCATGTGAGATATGAACTGTAGCAAACGTTACAAAAAAGCAATGCTCAATAACTGTGGACTATTGATACATGAAGTATTTAGGAGAAGATATTTATATATAACTTGTATAATGTAATGGTGCCCAGGGCCGGACTTGAACCGGCACGCTGTTACCAGCGAGGGATTTTAAATCCCTTGTGTCTACCAATTTCACCACCCGGGCAAAGGATGCGCCCAAAGGCGATTCGTGATACATAAGTATTGGTACTTATGATAAGAATTTGGAGCGGGAAACGAGATTCGAACTCGCGACCCCAACCTTGGCAAGGTTGTGCTCTACCAGCTGAGCTATTCCCGCTAAGAAAACTTAAATTAAATTGTTCCACTAATGGTGCCCAGGGCCGGACTTGAACCGGCACGCTGTTACCAGCGAGGGATTTTAAATCCCTTGTGTCTACCAATTTCACCACCCGGGCAAGGTGCTCTTTCGAGTAAAGTGGAGGCGGAACCCGGAGTCGAACCGAGATCCACGGATTTGCAATCCGCTGCATAGCCATTCTGCCATTCCGCCAGAATGTAATACCAACTAAAAGAAGTTGGAGCGGGAAACGAGATTCGAACTCGCGACCCCAACCTTGGCAAGGTTGTGCTCTACCAGCTGAGCTATTCCCGCTAAGTCATTTGAAGAGATGGCGTCTCATCAAAGAGTGCGTGCATTCTACCTGTAGGAGCAAAACTGTCAACAGCAAAAGTGTATTTTTTTCGTGTTTCTTACAAATATCTGCTCGTATGCTTTATTTTTATGCAATATGTATAAATGGCGTTCAGCTGCGTGCTGAAATATGAGGCCAGGCCGCTTTTGTATAGATCCACATGGACCATAAAGAAAGAACAGTTGCGATATAAAGCATAATATAACCAAGTGATACCCAATAAATACGATACCCCATAAAATATTCCAAACCTGATAATAAACCTATCAATGCTAACATTTGTGCAGTGGTTTTCAGTTTACCAATGAAAGAGACTTGTACGTTGGCACTTAGCCCTTGCTGTCCCATCCATTCTCGTAAAGATGATATATAGACTTCACGAGCAAGCAACAGAATCGCTGGCAGGGTTATCCACAAATCATTGTAGGTATGAGTGATCATTAACAATGCGGTTGCTACAATTAATTTATCTGCAACAGGGTCAAGAAATGCACCAAATGCACTGCTTTGTTGTAATTTTCGTGCCAAGTAACCATCAAACCAATCAGTGATTGCTGCAAACCAAAAGATAAAGGCGCCTAATTCTTTGGCATAGGCATAATCTAAAAAATATACCGTCACGAAAACAGGAATAAGAACAACACGGAACATGGTGAGTAAATTTGGAATGGTATACATAGTACGTCTTTATTTATGCGTGCAAATGGTCATAAATCGTCTCAGCTAATTCTGCACTTATGCCGGGCACTTTCTGAATTTCCGCCATACTAGCACGCTTCAAGCCATGTAAGCCACCCATGTACTTTAACAAACTTTGCCGACGTTTAGCTCCCACACCAGGTATTTGTTCAAGTGATGACGTCGTTTTCACTTTTTGACGACGACTTCTATGACCAGCAATAGCAAATCTATGTGATTCATCGCGAATATGCTGAATCAAATGTAGGCCAGGTTGATCAGGATTCATTGGGATGGTTTCATGAGAGCCTGCTAGTATGAGTTTTTCTAATCCCGCTTTCCGAGAGGTTCCTTTTGCCACACCTATTAACAAAGGCATTTTCGCAAAAGGCCAATTTGCAAAATGTTTTTCTGCTTGGGCTAACTGCCCTTTTCCGCCATCTATAAAAACGATATCTGGAATTTTATCCTCATCTTGCTGAGTGTATTTGTAGCGTCGAGCTAACACTTGAGCCATTGCAGCATAATCATCGCCACCCGTGATCCCTTCAATGTTGTATCTGCGATAATCTTGAGTGAGAGGTCCATCACGATTGAACACCACACAAGAAGCAACGGTTTGTTCGCCTGACGTGTGGGATATGTCAAAACACTCCATACGTTGAATCGGCGTATCTCGGTCCAGCGTATTTTCTAAATCAAGATAACGAGCTAAGACGGATTGTTTTTGTGTATGCTGACTATCTAATGCGTTTTGTGCATTTTTATTAGCCAAATCAAGGTAGCGACGTTTCTCTTCACGAACACCTTGGAATAAAGATACTTTGTAACCGGCTTTTTCACTTAATGCTGCAGCTATCGCATTTGCATCGGTTAAAGTGATAGGGATAACTATTTGTTTGGGGATACTTTTATTCCCGGCTAAGTAAAACTGTAAGAGAAAACCTTGAAAAATTGCTTCTTCATCCAATACTTTGGGAATTTTAGGGAAGTAAGATTTTGCACCAAGTAACTTACTGTCACGAATAAACATCGCTTGAATACACGCCGTACCGTGTTTATATGCAAAACCAAACACATCTAGCTCAGCCTGACTACCACTCACCCATTGTTGTTCTTGAACTTTTCTGAGAGCGGAAATGCGGTCTCTGTAGCGTGCAGCCGACTCGAAGTTTAAAGCCTGACTCGCCTCTTCCATTTTGCCAACGAGGTTTTCAATGACCTGTTGATCTTTGCCCTTTAAAAATAACTTGGTAAGTAAAACTTGCTCGCTGTATTCTTGATCCGTCACAAATCCCTCGACACAAGGAGCTGAACAACGCGCCATTTGATGCTGTAAACACGGACGAGAACGTGCTCTGTAATATGCATCTTCGCATTGTCGAACTTGAAAAATTTTTTGAAACGAACGCAAACTTTCGCGAACTGACCAAGCACTAGGGTACGGCCCAAAATAATCACCTTTCGCTTTTTGGGGACCTCTATGGACACTTATCTTAGGGTGTTTATGGTCAGAGATATGAATAAAGGGGTAAGATTTATCATCCTTGAGTAAGACATTATACTTAGGCTTATATTTCTTTATAAAATTGTTTTCAAGAATAAATGCTTCAGTTTCACTAGAGACAACGGTGACATCCATACTCGCAATATGGCTAACTAGTGCAGATGTTTTGTTATTATGAGATTTGACAAAATATGAAGAAACGCGTTTTTTGAGGTTTTTCGCTTTACCGACGTATATAACCTCTGCATCGAGGTTATACATCCGGTAGACTCCAGGAGATGAAGTTAGTTTGTCTAAGAACTTTTTATAGTCAAATTCGTTTTTCGATGGCATTACAACGCTTCGGAGGAAATCAACTTATAGCGAATAGCTAAATGCGTTAACTCAACATCCGTGTTGATATTTAATTTATCAAACATGCGATAGCGATAGGTGTTCACCGTTTTTGCACTGATATTAAAAGAACCAGCAATTTCCGGGACCCTTTGCCCTTTGACTAACATAAGCATAATTTCTAACTCTCGGTCAGATAACTGTTCAAATGGATTTTTATCATCCATGTCCAATTTACCAATCGCAATCTGCTGTGCAATTTCTGGTGCTACGTATTTCTGACCAGCTGCCACTTTGTGGATCGCTAATATCATTTCTTCTGGAACAGCATCCTTGGTCACAAAACCATAAGCGCCCATTTGCATGACTTTAGCTGGGATCGGGTTCTCAGTGTGCATTGATAAGCAAATAACACGTGTATTTTCAGATAATCTAACAATCTGTTTAGTTGCTTCGAGGCCACCAATGCCGGGCATGTTCACATCCATCAGAACAACGTCGGGTGCGTCTTTGCGACAAAAACGCAAACCGTCTTCACCACTTTTGGCTTCACCAACCACCTCAAACTCGGGCACTTCTTCTAGTATCAAACGTAAGCCTGTTCGGACTAGCTCATGATCGTCGACTATTAATATTTTTACCACAATGTACATCCTATAAAGAAAATGTATGGCATCCTTTGCCATTGTAAACACATTAAAACACGAAAAGAATCACTAATCACGAAAAAAATTTTCGATTATGCCCTACAGACTATATATATAATTGCCACATACATACTTTAGTTGTTCGCTTACGTTTTTAATGGCGAATTAACTTGTTATTAAGTGCATTGAGTCTATACTGAAAACAAATATAAATAAGGTTTTAATTGTGACATACATTAACCATCCAGAACATCTCGGGCATATATTAAGAAACATTAGACATTCTTTTTCTTATACCCGTGCGCACATGGCTTACATATTAGGTGTTACAGAGCGGACCATTCAAAATTACGAATCAGGACATTCTAAGTTAACTATTGAAAACTGGGTACGTTGTATTTCAATATTAGAGCGTCATATGACAACTGACAAAGAAAAAGAGACATTCCAAAAAGAACATTTACCTGAGCAAGTCGCAGAAATCGTGAAAAACCTTTTACAAGATTAATGCTTTAATCTAACCTTATCAATTAAAAGAAGCCAACTTACGTTGGTTTTTTTGTGTCTTATTTTTAAGGCTTTATTCACAAAGTAAGCAAAATTTCCATCAGCGATTAAGCACCCCCCCCATTTAATATAAAAGCTCATAGCCGTCTAATAGTCCATAAGACAATTATTTCTCGACAAACAAAAAACCCGCGCTTAGCAGTTGTAAAGCTTGCAAGGAAACTTGGGAATAGCAAATACTAACCCCCCATATCTTTTATCTGTGGCATACACATCAATAAATATGGGGCGTATTATTACTCCAAGCAGGTAGCCACATCGCCTGGATTTTCAAGCGATACTCGAAAATGGTAACCACCAGGGACAACACGATTGCCTTGTAATGTACTTAATAAAACATGGCCATGCCGGTGCGTGTTTAATTCGTAGATATATTCAAACTTTCCGGTGCGTTTCAACTCCTCAATAAACAAATAGAGTTTCTCATCGTAGTACTGATTTCGTGGCAACACGGGTTTGCTATGATGAAGCATAATCTCTACATTTCCCGATTTTACTGCAAAGGTATTTAGCCAGCCAGAGGCCGCAATATTGTAGCTCTCATCATAAAGCGTTCGGTGAATGTCTAGCGTATTACCTAGTGGAATATCTATATATTTGCCATGCACCCCTTGTCTTAGGGTACAGGAAACCTTGACACTCGCCTCTGTGACTTGAATCGATTCATGATGCGCCAACCAATTCGCAAAACTCATCTCAAATGAGTCTGGCTCGTGAGCTTGTGCGTTTGGGACTATCAACCATAAGATGGTGAGGAGATATCGGTATTTCATGTTCATTTCCTAATTATCCAAATAATATTCAACGCTTGTGACTACTCGAACCGTTTTAGTGAGCTTTTTGGTGTCCGAGTACGACTCCCCAATATCCAAAATCGTAAACCGACCTTGCGAGGCATCTCGAATACCGCCAATATCCGCCCCCACATTATCCGCAAATTCTTGCGCAGCTATACGCGCGTTTTGCGTCGCTTCTTTTATCATGTCCGGTTTGATGGCGTTTAGCTGTGTGAAATGATATTCAGGCTCCTTATTGGTCAAAGCAATGCCCTTGGCAATGAGTTGATTGAGTGATGTGCGAGAGGTTTTTACCAAATCGACATTATTAGTAATAATGTTGATATCTCCCGTGAGGGTGCGTTTGGTTTCTACTAAGTTATTATCTTCATCGCGCAGATCGTAAAAGGTGATATTCGCCACATCAATCTCAACCTCATCAGGGGTAAACCCTTGTGCGATTAGTGCGTCGTATACTGCTTGGGTATCTTTTTCGTATTGCTGATACAAATATTCGGTACTGATTGAATCATCACTCGTCTTAAGTCCTTTACTGACCGTCCAATATGCCGTGTCGGCTTTAACTTCGCGCTCGGCTAAGCCTTTCACACGAATGGTATTGAATGATTCGTTGGATTTCACGAGCGTTTGGCTGATAAAAAATCCTGCCAACGCAATGCCGATGGCAATAAAAAGCATGTTGTACTGTTTTAACATCATGATAGTGTCCTAGATGGTTTGTTAAAAATAAAAAGTAGATTGAGCAATCGCTGGATTAACCCATTGAATAAAAGTGCAGTCCTTTGCCATACGTCCATTAAACACGAGCTCCACTTGATTGTTAGGCGGAGGGTTATTGCTGTGCGACTTGTACATCGGAAACGGGACGAATATCGATAGACACGCGACGGTCAAACATCAACTGCTCCATATCAATATCTAATTCAGTCATATCTAATGCAGTGTCCGTCATATTCGCCTGAGCGGTTTGCGCCTCGCCTGCACCTTTCACCATGATGTTGGGCGTTTTGTTATTGCCAAGCTTGGCTTGCAAGCCTTGCGTTAAATAGTCTTTCACCTTTTGTGCACGTGAACGAGATAAGTCATAGTTAAAGGCATCATCCCCGCGCATATCGGCATGCCCAGTGAGTGTCACTAGCCAATTATCATGACTTGCTAATAGTTCAACCAACAAATCCAACTGAGGCTGATAAATAGGTGAAATCGTACTTGCGCCTGTGGCGAACTGAATGTGGGTCAGTAACTCAGGGATAATCGCTTTCGTTGCTGGTGTCTGGTTCAGACTGACCTGTGCATACGTGGCGGCCTCAGTACTGATTTTATCGCTTAGCTGAGCAAGCTCGGTTTGCTGTGATGCAATCAGCTGCGCTTGCTTGGCATGCAACGCCTGTAAGGTTTCTATTTCATTGTGCGTATTGATATCATCAACAACCATGCCACCAAAGGCACTGCCTAATACCAAGCCAATGGGGCCTCCCACTAGCGTCCCAATCACCGCCCCTGTGCCAACGCCATAATACGACGGTACAGGCTCCACCAAAGGTGTTGGAGCATCAGGTGCGTGTGTGTTTTGCGGTGCGGCATAAAGCGAAGTTGAGCTCATGGCAAGCGCGAGAGTCGAAAGTAAGTAGGTTTTTTTCATATCTAATGTCCTTTATTTGTAAAGTAGTTGTTTATCAATTTGTGTTTCGATAGGCGCCATTAAACAGGAGGAACATGGCCATTTAAGCGTTCAAATATGGCAATGTGGTGAGCAATTGTGGCGAAAATATGGAAATTGCGGTTTGGGGCTAGCGAGAAATGAAAAAATCGTTATAGTGAATACATCTTATGAAGTAACACATTGAAAAGCTGATTATTTATGGCAAAACACATTGCCTTAGTAGAAGACGATTTGGCATTACGTGAAAACTACATCGCCGCCCTCACCGCGCAAGGGTATGAGGTCAGCACCTATGTAGACCGAACATCTGCGCAAGCGGCATTTACCCAATCATTGCCTGATTTGGCCATTATTGATATTGGTTTAGGGCATGAGCATGATGGTGGATTTGCCGTGTGTCAGTTTTTAAGACAGCAATCAGCTAGCCTGCCCATTATGTTTTTTACCGCACGAGACAATGACATTGATACCATCAGTGGCCTGCGTATGGGCGCTGATGACTATCTCACCAAAGACATCTCGTTAGCACATATGCTTGCGCGAGTTGCTGCACTGTTTCGCCGTACTGAACTCCAGCAAATGCCTACACCTGAAGCATCTGAATCAGAAACCATCAACATTGGGGATTTAGTGGTTGATAAACACCGTATGACAGTTACATGGCAAGAGACCTCCATCGTGCTAACCGTCACCGAGTTTTGGATATTGTTTGCCATTATCGAACGCCCTGGGCATGTCAAAAGTCGAGACCAGTTGATGTCAGCCTCTAAAATGGTGGTCGATGACACTACTATCACCTCCCACATCAAGCGCATTCGCAAAAAGTTTGTGCACATAGATACTGACTTTGATGCGCTAGAAACGGTGTACGGCATGGGTTATCGGTGGCGTCTGTGAGATGGCCAAAACGCATTCGCGTCGGGTTACAGGCGAAAATTCTTGTCTTCTCCTCCTTTTTATTCGCCATTCCCTATCTTGGGTATCAATATGTGTGGGAGTTAGAAACCTATTTACGCATTGGCCAAGAACAAACATTGGTGGGTACGGCACGCTCTGTTGCGACGGTGATGCATGAGCGTCCTAGTTTATTTGCCAAAGAATCCGCGTTTTTAAATGACATTGAGCCGGGAAAGGATCTCTATGCTCCCCAAATCAATCAGCCCATTCGCCTTGACGGCGCACTTCAAGATTGGTCCTCGTATCAAGCGCAGTTTATTGAGTATGATGACACCAGACTCATAGAGCAATCCACGCAATATATCCCCGAAAGCTTGGCATTTACCCATATGGTCGGCCAGTACGGTCGGTATTTATATGCAATGTTTGATGTAGTTGATGATGTGGTAATCAATCGTAATGAAAACATGCTCAGCATTCATAAAAATGATTTTTTGCAAATTGCGATGCGCGATGAGTTTGGGCAATTTCAACGTTTTATTGTGGCGCCTTATCAAAGTGGCTGGGTCAACGCCTATCGGTTAGCGCCTATGGATACATCCACCTCCACGGAGCGATATCGACCTGAAGGGCTGGAGCGACGCATTCAAGGGTTTTGGCAAAACACCACACATGGTTATCGCATCGAACTACGCTTTCCGCTTGCTATGATGCAAGGCAATATCGCCTTTGCCATCAGCGATGTCGATAATGAGGTCAGTCGTGACATTCGTTACAGCATGGGCACGGCCAATCCCGAGCGCGTCGATGAGTTAGGTACGGTGATTGTACCCTCTCCTGAAATCGAACAAATTATTCAAGGACTCGATTATGCCAATGCACGGGTCTGGATAGTCGATAAACACCAACGAGTGTTAGCACGGACAGGTGATATTCAAACCGTGGAGCAATACACAACGCTTCCAAGTGAAGATGTGGATACTTGGCTTGACCGCTTATTTACACCGATTTATGAGTATGCATTGCGCCCACTGTATGATGCGCTTTTAACCCAGCCACCCCAAGATTACATTGATGAGCTAGAAAGTGCGGTCTCCTTAGAAGGCTTGGCACTGGATAAGGCATTACAAGGCCAGCCTGCTACTCACTGGCGCTTGAGCCCAGATAACAAAGCCGTCATATTATCAGCTGCACACCCTGTCTTTATCGCAGATGATGTTATGGGAGCCGTGGTCGTTGAGCAAACCACACACGGTATTCGTACGCTTCGCAATCAAGCGCTAGAAAAGCAGTTCACTTACTTTATTGGCATTATGGTCATCGGGACATTAGCGTTATTTGGGTTAGCTTCGCATATCTCATCTCGTATCCGTAGCTTGCGCAACAGCACCGATAAAGCCATCGATAAACACGGTAAAATCACAGGCACGCTGCAAGTTCAGTCCTCAACCGATGAAATTGGGGACTTATCACGCAGTTTTGCGCACATGTTAAGTCGCCTAGGGCAGTACAACCAATACTTAGAAAATGTCGCATCACGATTATCCCATGAGCTAAGAACCCCTGTTGCAGTAGTGAAATCATCCCTAGAGAATTTAGAGCTCGTCAAAGATAAAAACAGTGAACAAGCACACGTGTTTGTGGCGCGTGCACAAGATGGACTCGCCCGTTTAAGCCATATATTACAAAGTATGAGTGAAGCGACGCGCCTAGAGCACATTATTGAGCGCACGGAAAAGCAATCCTTTGAGTTGATAGATTTTTTAGAGAACTATCTTGGCAGTTATACCCATCAAACACTTCACGATAAATCTCTCAAAATCCAGTTCGACACCCAGTTAAGTCAGCGTCCTATCAATGGTTCGCCAGAGCTATTTGCTCAGATGCTGGATAAAATCTTAGATAACGCAGTGGATTTTGCACATGCCAATACAACAATTACTGTCTCCTTTAATCAAAAAAACCATCTCACCGTAAAGAACATCGGAGATGGCATACCTCATGGCATGGCAGAGGCTTTATTTGATTCGATGGTGTCGATTAGAGGTGAATCAGAGAATGATACACAGCTGCATTTAGGCTTGGGGCTTCATATTGCTAAGATGATTGCGCAATTTCATGGATTTAATATAGGAATTTCAGAAATGCTTTGTGGCCAAGTTAGTGAAACAGGACAGGCAAAAAGCACTTTCGTCTCTTTGACAACGTCCGCCCAATAATGCTAACGCTGCTCAATCCATAGAATCATATAATATAACAGTGTCATAGGGCACTGCGCTCTCTTCTACTTCATGAAATACAGCATACGCACCTTGGGGTGACGTTTGACTAATAGCATTGAGCACCTCGTCAATATCATCAAAATCGTTCAATATCGCTTTATGCACCAATATTTAATAAATATAAATTACATTCCAAGAATGCCTTTCTCTTGGAAATTAACAAGGTTAATGTTAGCTTGAACTTTTAGTCAAGGAGGGGGAATTGTTTATCATATAAACCCATTGTGCCTTGCAAATAGTAAACTGTGGGGGTGTTATGACAAAAATGACCAATAAAGCAAAAGAAGTTACTTGCATAACAACAGAAAATCTTAGTGGCATTTCGCGTGAAGGTTTTTCATCAACTAGGATTGAATCAGTCTTTAATTTAAGGAGTCAACAAATGAAATGGCTAACCCGTATTATTATCATTACAACCATGAGTTTATCTTTGGTTATTAATGGCTTGTTACTCATCACTCAAACAGGGTTTGATTTTCTATCGGGCCTGCTCGATAACATAGGTGTAGAAACACCTGTATCAATGGTTGCAAAAGAACAAAAACGGTTAGTAAAAACAAACGAAGATTTGAAAAAGAAAAACACTCGATTAAATAAAAACATCACTGCACAAAAAACGAATATCGAAAACCAGAAGAGAACAATTAAGCGTCAAAAGGACACTATCTCAAAGCATCTAAATACGATAGACCTAGAAAAGAAAACCAACTCTAATTTGTTAGCAAAGAATGCTGTCCTACGTAAAACACTGACTAAAGATAAAAATACAATTGAGATGCAAAAAGGAGTGATAACAAAGCAAAAGTCTTCGATTAACAGACATAATGCAACCCTCATCAAGTACAAAAAGGCAATGCGAAATTATGCAAGTTTTATCAACAATAATTCTGCGAAGAGAGCCGCCAGAATTGTTTCATCTGGAACGGCAAAAACAGCAGCCGCATTAGTTCCAGCCGCTGCAAACGCAGCATTGATAGGCTCACTTGTCTTGGACGGATTTTTATTAGTGGATATGTGTGACGACATGGTTGAACTTGAAAAATCGATTTCGGAATTTGATGATGCTGAACTGCTTGAAAGTACAAAAAATATTACAGGTGAAGTATGCGCTATGAAAATAGTTGAAGTGTCAGAGAGCGAGGCAAAAGAGTTACTTACAGATTTTCACCAGTGGTCTGATGAAGCCCAAAATGCATTCTTAGAAGGACTTAAAACCGTGAGCGGTGGTGTTAAAACAAAAATCCCTGATGTATGTAGCTTCACAAATAACAAACTGTGGGGATGCGATAGTGCTAATAACAATTAACACAATAATTTACCTTTTTCTGTGATTTCAAAATGGCGGCATATCTGTATCAAAGTCACTGAGATCTAGCTCTTGTTGCTTAGATGGTTAATCAAAATTGGTTTGTCCTGATTCATTACTTGGGTGTTCTTTGGCTTACCTTTGGATTTTCCTGCAGTTAAATTGTTCCAATATATTGAGTCTTATCATTCAGAGAAAATATAAAACTGCAAAAACAACTTAAGCAAGCTGAAAACACTCAATATGAGCCCCCTAGAATCTCACTTTAATTTGAAACCTGTAAGGCTCTAATACATAACACAATTCACGTTCTAGCTTAAAACTTTCGTTGTCCAATCAAAAATTTCAGTATTTTCCTGCGGAGTATCAAAAAGCAAATGCTGTTTAATCGAGTCAAGGTTGGGTATTTTTTCAACCGCTTACAATGAGCCTATGCAAATTCCTAAAAACGATATTGTGGAATCTTGAATGAATGAACTGATAAAAACCGAATAGCTTGTACTAAGTAAAAATTATCCATCTGGTTTGAGTTGGGAGTATATGGAAAAAGAATTCTTCGGGATTTATTAGTTAGCCTAAAGAAATATATTCCTACGCAACCTAATAAACTCTAATTTGTCCCTGAAAATTCCATTAGTAAATATAAGACTGTATATTATTTAACAATAACATAACGACATCAATTGACGGTCTTATTGACGGCTCTTATCTTTACACTAATAAAAAAGCCCCTGTAAAAACAGAGGCTTATCTATAAAATATGGCGGAGAGTGAGGGATTCGAACCCCCGGTGGGTTTGACCCCACGTCTGATTTCAAGTCAGGTGCATTAAACCGAGCTCTGCCAACTCTCCAAGACAGGGCGCATATTAAAGATGTATCGGGCCCTTGTAAAGTACTAATTTAAAAAAAAAGTGCGTTTGCTGATAAAAAGTACATGTTGCGCAAAATTTCCACCAAACCCATCAGTAATTATGTTTTATTACAATTTTAGACTTGATATTGGAACAAAAGTCTATAGATTTAGTCAATAGTATTGATACATTAATCCTTTGGAGGGAAACATGAATAGAGATTCGGTATATAGTGGTTCACAACCGTCTGTCTTAGAAACAAATAAAGTATTGCGTAATACTTATATGCTATTAGCCATGACCTTAGTTTTCAGCGCAGTATGTGCCGGTATTACTATGGCTATGGGAATTGGCCCTATGATGTCTTTAGGTATGACGATTGGCGCTTTTATCACATTGTTTATTGTGCATAAGAAAGCGGAAAGTGCATCAGGTCTATTTTGGGTGTTTGCTTTTACCGGTTTATTAGGTGGTTCATTAGGCTTTATCCTAAATGCTTACATGGGACTTGCAAATGGTCCTGCACTTATCATGCAAGCATTAGGTGGCACTGCATTAATCTTCTTCGGTTTGTCAGCGTATGTGTTGACGACCAAAAAAGACTTCAGTTTCATGGGTGGATTCCTGATGGTAGGTTTAATGGTAGTTGTTATCGCAGCTATTGCTAATATCTTTTTTGCGGTTCCAGCAGTGAGTCTTGCGTTAAGTGCTGCAATTGTTTTCATCATGTCAGGTTTGATCTTGTTTGATACTAGCCGTATCATCCATGGTGGTGAAACAAATTACATCCGTGCAACGGTTAGTATGTATCTCAACATATACAACTTGTTCACTGCCCTGCTCCATTTACTTGGTGCATTTGGTAGTGATGATTAAATACTAATTTGCTATCATAAACGCTCCTAATTTGGGGCGTTTTTTTTATGTCTATATCTATTTTATGTACCACTACTTTAACATGTGATTTGTTAGAGGAATTTTTTTCCAAAGTAAGCTCACCCGTCCATCAGCTTTTTTTTCATAGTAGTGCATTGGAATCTGATTTTTCAGCTTTGGATTGCCGCTTGAAAAAAATTATTGATCATTACAACATTGTTCATGTTGGGTACTGTGGTAGCGCTCTAGAAAAACGTCAACTGAAAGGCGAACTTGTACCAAGTTATATTCAACCTACCGGCCTAACTGAGTTTTATACTCAGCTACACAGTGCCCCTAATCTTATTCAGTTCTGAGGGTACTATGGCACATATCAACGTAATTCTTACCGATAAAGTTCTCCATGGTGTTGTCTTTAACGATGCGTTTGAATTTATCGCTGCAGCTGGAAATGTTGCGCACACGGTAGCTGTATTTATCATGCCCCAAGCGCTCCCCATGTTTGCTTTAACATCGAGTATAAAACCCCTTCCGTCAAAAGCATTACAGAGTTTGGTCTTTTACGACGTAGAAGACATGTATATCTGTAGTGATATTAAAGATATACAGGAATATCTCCCAAACATTCCCAAGAACATAAAGTTTGCAGCATTAGAAAATGCGCTCAAACCAGGTCAAAAGGTCTATTTTTAATGGAATACCACTATAATAATGAATACTTTGCTGCTGATGATAATGGGTATTTGTTAGATCATAATACTTGGTCCGAAGGACTAGCTCAACATATAGCCGAATGTGAAGAAATCACATTAACTGATGCTCATTGGCAGATTATCTACTTCGTTAGATCATTTTATATGGAATATGATACGACTCCTGCAATACGAGCCCTAGTGAATGCGCTAAAAGCTGAATTTGGGCCAGAGGTGGGTAATTCAAGGCACCTACAACGTTTGCTACCGCAAGGTCCGGCAAAGCTAGCAAGTAAGCTTGCAGGTCTACCTAAACCAGCCAAGTGCCTTTGATTCTTTCAGGTGAAAAGGCAAGGTAAAAAAGCCTTGCCTATATAGTCATTTAAGCGACCGGAATAACGGATAAACCGTTCATCAATGGACGTAAGACTTCCGGCACAGTGACTGAACCATCTTCATTTTGATAATTTTCTAAAATCGCCACAAGTGTCCGCCCCACTGCCAAACCCGAACCATTTAATGTATGCACTAATTCAGGTTTTTTAGCATCTTTGCTGCGGTAACGAGCCTGCATTCTACGCGCCTGAAAATCTAACATATTAGAGCAAGATGAAATCTCTCTATACGTATCTTGTGCCGGTAACCACACTTCAAGGTCGTAAGTTTTACATGCACCAAATCCCATATCACCAGTACATAACAACATTTTACGATAAGGTAATTCTAACGCTTGTAAGATGTTTTCAGCATGCTGAGTCAGCTCCTCTAAAGCCGCAAATGATTCTTCTGGTTGGACAATTTGCACCAGCTCAACTTTATCGAATTGATGCTGACGTATTAATCCTTTCGTGTCTCGACCATAACTCCCTGCTTCACTGCGAAAACATGGTGTATGTGCAGTCATCTTCAACGGCAACTGAGCTTCTTCTAAAATACTATCTCGTACTATATTGGTTAAAGGAACCTCAGCAGTAGGGATCAAGGATAACCCCTGCCCCTCTTCTGTAGCAGGCTGGGTATGAAACAAGTCTTCGCCAAATTTGGGAAGCTGGCCTGTTCCATATAAACTTTCATGATTAACTAAATAGGGTACATATACTTCTTGATAACCGTGTTCAGTCGTATGCATACTCAGCATGAATTGAGCTAGTGCACGATGCATCTGTGCAACATAACCATGCATAACAACAAACCGTGAACCCGTTAGCTTTGTCGCAGTGGCAAAATCAAGGCCATTACTTAGACGTGATGCAACTTCCACGTGGTCTTGAGGCGCAAATGAGAAGGCTTTAGGCTCACCAAAACGAAAAATCTCTTGATTGTCATTTTCATCGACACCTACCGGAACAACATCATCTGGAATATTTGGAACACCAGCAGTAATCGAAGACAATTCATTAAGTAGCTCTGCAAGTTCTGCTTTCGCTGCATCTAATTTAGTGCCTAAATCACTGACTTCGGCTAACAATGGCGCAATATCCTCACCGGAAGCCTTGGCCTTGCCGATTGATTTAGAACGTACATTGCGCTCGTTTTGTAGATCTTGAGTTGCTGCTTGTAGCACTTTACGACGGGACTCTAGTGCGTTTAGTTTTGCAACATCTAATGTAAAACCACGTGAAGCCAAGCGTTCAGCGGTATCGGTTAAGTCATCACGAAAACGTTTCGGATCTAACATAAAAAATCTTATCCCTTAAAAAATGAAAATGCTAACCATGTACAAGCCGTGCATAATATAACGTTTGTACCAATATTCAAAATAGCTTTTGTCCATTCACCGATTTGGAGTAAAGCTACGGTATCAAATGAAAAAGTAGAGAATGTCGTAAGCGCTCCAAGTAAACCAATCACCAAAAACTGCCTAATAAACTCTGCGTGTTCCCCAGTATAATTTTCTAGATAACCCAAAATACTACCAATACATATTGCCCCTACAACATTCACAATAAGTACCCCGTATGGGAAATCTTTGCCAAAAAGGATAATGCTTTGTTGCACCAAAAAGTAACGTAGACACGCCCCTAATGCGCCACCTAAGCCAATAAAAAGATATATCATTTACTTATCTTGTCCTGTTTTGAGTCACTATTGAAACCCTACTTTGCATCGATTCGACCTCTGTCTGACCACGCGCAGTATCAATTTGCTATGCTTGCCGATCAGCTGAACCATCATCTGCATTGTGCTGATTCAGTTCATCTAGAAAACTGATTTTTTGCTTTAATTTTTTTTCTAAACCACGTTCACTTGGCATATAAAAATCAGGCGTTGGTAATTGTTCTGGTAAATATGTTTGGCCAGCACTTACTGCATGGGGCTCGTTATGTGAATAACGATAGCCCACACCATGGCCTTGTTTTTGGGCTATGGCAGTAGGTGCATTGCGTAGATGGTTAGGTACCGGAGCGTCACTGGTTTCTGTTGCTAACTTTTTAGCCTGTTTAAATGCCGCATACAGTGCATTACTTTTCGGCGCTAAAGCACAATACACACAAGCTTGGGCAATGGCGCGTTCGCCTTCTGCAGGACCTACCCGATGAAACGTATCCCAAGCATCTAGGCACAAAGATAATGCTTTTGGATCAGCTAAACCAATATCCTCAGAGGCAATTGCTAACAAGCGACGCATAATCGGTGTAACATCATTACTACTCACCAGAAAACGAGCAAACCAATACAAAGCGCCATCGACACTTGAGCCTCTGACCGATTTGTGGAAGGCAGACAAAACATCATAAAAATGATCACCTTGCTGGTCAAATTGTCCTACTTTTGCGCCTGCAGCCTGGACGATTTCTGAAATATTGATGCAAGACCCTTTGGCTAAACCCGCGGCTAGTTCCACAAAAAGCAATGCTTTTCGGGCATCTCCTCCCACCATTTTACATAATCCATGTAATGCTTCATCAGAGATACTAACTCCCTGAGCAAGCAGTTCAGGATCATGGCTCATAGCGTGTTCGACAATCTGTGCGATTTCGGCAGGTGCTAATGCGTTCAGAATATACACTCTGCATCTGGATAAAAGTGCGTTATTACAAGAAAAAGCTGGGTTTTCTGTTGTCGCACCAATAAAAGTGATAAGACCAGACTCTATATGAGGAAGAAACGCATCTTGTTGTGCTTTATTAAAACGGTGGACTTCATCGACAAAGACAATGGTTGGACTACTCATTTGTGCTCGTTCCATGGCATCCCTAATATCTTTAACACCACTAGTCACTGCCGATAAACGAATAAACTGTGCATTCGCTTCATGCGCAATAATCTCTGCCAGCGTCGTTTTACCCGTTCCAGGAGGCCCCCATAACAACATGGAGTGGATTTGTTGCTGAGCAATTGCTTGACCTAACGGTGCGTCATGAGCAGTTAGATGGGTTTGACCAAAGTAATGCGCCATACATTTTGGGCGCATCCTCGCTGCTAAAGGCGCGTGAGATGGCGGAATGGATGAAAATAAATCAGACATAATTAAGGTGTTTTAACCGCAGGTACCGCAACCACTCGCTGATCATCTATCGTGAAATATTCAGGGATAGTATAAGTAAAAGTATCCTCTGGTAAGACAATATTCATTTTCGCATCGGAAAACACAAAACGACTAACCTGTCCTTGAGCATCTACAAAAGACATCCCCATTAGCACGTTATTAGCGAAAGTTAGTGTTAATGTCTGAATCAATGCACCAGGGGCTTTTGCGCTTACTTCGAACAACATTTGCTCTTTTTGAACCTGCTGAACCACTGTGAAATTTCCCCACTGACTAGCGTCATCTGTTAGTAGTAACAACAATGGATTATGCTCAATCATTTTACTCAAATCATAAATAGAAACTTGTTCTAAAAATGGATCGATTAAGTACACCAAGCCATCTTTAGAGAGCAAACGTGTCTCGTCTGGCGTAGTGACTTGCCAATCCAGATAAGTAGGTTTAGCAATGGCCAACACCCCTGAAGCTTGTTGTAATAATTCCCCAGTCTCCGAACTAACATTTTGCACAAAAGCAGACTGAAACGTATTTAAATGTGTCAAACGTTGTTGTAATGCTTTACTGGCAGATATTTCTTGAGCACCTAAAGATAGGCTAAGGGTACTTAATATTATAAAAAAACTAGCTAAATATGTTTTTAACATCTTAATCTCTCGGCGCTGGAGGTGCTAACACCTCCCGATTTCCATTGTGACCTGGGGCTGATACAACGCCACTTTGTTCCATTTGCTCAACCAAACGAGCGGCTCGGTTGTAACCGATTCTAAATTTCCGCTGTACACTTGACACTGATGCTTTTCGTGTTTCAGTAACAAACGCAACCGCTTCATCGTAAAATACATCAAACTCTTGGTCTCCACCTTCTGGTTGTTCGCCAGGAAGTAAAATCTCAGTGGATGCTTCACCATTAAGTATCTCATCAATATACTCTGGTTCTCCACGCTTTTTCCAGTCGCCCACTACAGCATGAACTTCGTGGTCATCGACAAAAGCACCATGTACCCGAGTCGGTACTCCCGTACCTGGTGGTAGATATAACATATCGCCCATGCCGAGTAACGTTTCCGCTCCTTGTTGGTCAAGGATCGTGCGCGAATCAATTTTGCTCGAAACTTGGAATGCGATTCGGGTTGGGATATTGGCCTTGATCAGACCCGTAATGACGTCAACCGAAGGGCGTTGTGTCGCTAATACTAAATGAATACCAGCCGCACGTGCCTTTTGTGCAATACGGGCAATGAGTTCTTCTACTTTTTTGCCCACAATCATCATCATGTCAGCAAATTCATCCACGACCACGACTATAGCAGGTAACTTTGTTAAATCTGGTGCTTCGGTATCCATACTGTCACCATTTTGCCACAAGGGATCTTTGATGGGAGCACCATCCTCAATGGCTTTGAGTACCTTCGCATTAAACCCTTTAAGGTTTCTAACGCCTAACGCCGACATCAGACGATACCGACGCTCCATTTCACCAACACACCAGCGCAACGCATTGGCTGCTTCTTTCATATCCGTGACTACTTCTGCGAGTAAATGTGGGATCCCTTCATATACCGATAATTCAAGCATTTTAGGATCAATCATGATCATACGCACATCTTCAGGAGAAGACTTGTACAACAAACTCAAAATCATCACGTTTACACCAACTGATTTACCAGAACCCGTAGTACCGGCAACCAATACATGTGGCATTTTTGCTAAATCAACAATGACAGGTTTACCTGAAATATCAGCCCCTAGCACCATTGTTAAATCAGAAGATGACGACTGGAAAGCATCACACTCAATTACTTCACTCAAGCGAACCATTTCACGGTTTTTATTTGGTAATTCTAGACCAATCACTGATTTACCTGGAATAACCTCAACAACACGGACAGAAATCGCAGACATAGCACGGGCTAAATCTTTCGATAAAGTGGTAATCTTACTCACTTTTACCCCAGGGGCGAGATCAAGCTCAAAGCGAGTAATTACTGGACCAGGAAAGACGCCGACAACTTTCGCTTCTATATTAAAATCCGCCAATTTTTCTTCAACTAAGCGAGAAACACCGTCTAACTCTTCTTGGGTAATGGGGTTATTCACTTTGTCAGCACGATCCAATAGTGCAAACGAAGGCCTCTCCCCTTCTGGTTTTTCTGCATGAGGATCAATGACTTTAGTTTTGACGAGAGGTGAATTTACCATGGTTACCGTCGGTGATTGATGCGCAACAGGTGTGTCAATCACATTATCCAATGAGGGTTCCTGACGAATATCAGATGCAATATCGCCCAAAGTCATTTCGTCTAAATTCACCTCGGTATCTTGAGCAATGGTCGAAATATTGGGTACTTCTTCCTCAAGTGTATCATTGGCTGTGTATAATGTTTCTTGTTTGATATTGAAAGGACGGTCTTCAACAGACGGTTTTGCTGGCTTTAATGTGGCAATAGAAACTGCAAACTCTGCATCAGCCTGCGCTGCTTTTTCAGCTTTTAATTGGGCATGTTGTTCACGTCTGAGTGCCGCTTTTTGTTGATAATTTTGCCATAATTTTTTAGGGGCTATGTAGATAGATTCGATAGACCAAATAACACAAGCCCCCAAAGAATCTACGACGGTAATCCAAGAAATCCCACTTAATAAAGTAAAACCGGTTAAGAAAAAAGCTAACAGTAAGAGGGTTGTTCCAGTGAGATTAAAGTAAGGTAATAACGCTTGTGAGATGACATCTCCAAATAAACCACCTGCGGAAAAGTAATACATGTCATCAAAATTGATACTCGCCAAACCACTCAAACCAATAACAACAAATAATAAGCCAATGACACGCAAACCGATATTAAGAAAGTCTAATTGCAGGATATTTTTAACTTGTTGAAATGCAAACCAACCTAAAAAGGCAAAACCAAAGGGTAAGGTATAGGCTAAAAAACCAAACGTGAAAAAGCATAAATCTGCTAACTTTGCGCCAACAGGACCCATCCAGTTTTGAATAGAGGGTTGTAAACCGGTCTGGGACCAACCTGGGTCTGCTTGGTGAAACGACATTAGAGCAAGAAATAGAAACAGGGCTATGATGGTAAAGACAATCATAAATGTTTCATAAATGCGTTGGGTGCCAGACAAGTTAGTCATATGTATCCGTTATTTGTTACGGTTTCGTTTTTTTCAGTAGTTTATCATAGGTGTCGAGAAACTTAAGGTTTTGCCTGCGCTATTTTCAGATTTTGTGTATGTTTCACTTCTTCCATAACGACATAAGAACGCGATTCTCTGACACCAGGTAAACGCAGTAATGTATCACCAAGTAAATTGCGATAACTGGCCATATCAGCGACGCGAGTTTTTAACAAGAAATCAAAATTACCAGAAACTAAATGACATTCTTGAATATCGTCTTGTTGTTGCACCGCATCAGAAAAATCAGCAAAAATATCTGGAGAAGTCTTTTCTAGAGAAATCTCCACAAAAACCAACATCGCTGCCCCTAGTTTTACTGGGTCTAACTGTGCATTGTAACTTAATATATAGCCTTGTTGTTCCAGTCTTTTTACCCGTTCAAGGCAAGGGCTAGGACTTAAACCTACGTGTTTTGCTAGATCCACATTAGCAATACGCGCATCGCGTTGTAAAGTAATCAGAATATTCCGGTCAATATTATCGAGATGTTTCGGTGTTTTTATCAGCAAAATAATTATCCGTAAAGCCATCAATTTACCGTATTATATATCGAATAAAGCCTTAAATAAAAATTTAAAATTGTCATTTTAATATTAAAATAGCATTTTAAATTATTACTTGAGTAAGCTTATGTTAATCGGTGTACCAAAAGAAATTAAAAATCATGAATATCGAGTTGGCTTAACGCCTGCAGCCGCCCAAGAATATATCCAAAACGGTCATAGTGTTCTCATAGAATCACTCGCTGGTGACGGTATCGGTTTCTCGGATAATGACTATATTGCTGCAGGAGCGACTATTACAGCATCAGCAGCAGACGTTTTTGCTAATGCTGACATGATTATCAAGGTAAAAGAACCCCAACCCAATGAGTGTAAAATGTTGCGAGAAGGTCAAATTTTATATACCTACTTGCATCTAGCACCTGATCCTCAGCAAACTGAACTTTTGGTGGCTTCTAAAGCGACCTGTATTGCTTATGAGACCGTCACTGATAACAATGGTGCTTTGCCATTATTGGCACCTATGAGCGAAGTAGCAGGTCGCATGGCCATTCAAGCCGGTGCTCATTATTTAGAAAAAGCTCAAGGTGGTAATGGCACCTTACTTGGTGGAGTACCTGGCGTGGCCCCTGGCAATGTCGTAATCATTGGTGGTGGCGTTGTGGGTACGAATGCCGCAAAAATGGCGCTTGGCCTGGGCGCAGATGTCACCATTCTTGACCGCTCATTACCCCGTCTACGTGAACTAGATGATATATTTGGCGGTGCAGTACGTACCATATATTCCACAACTGAAGCGATTGATTCTTATTCAAGAACGGCAGATCTAGTGGTTGGCGCAGTATTAATCCCAGGAGCGGCGGCGCCTAAACTTTTGACTACCGAACATATCAAAAATATGAAAAAAGGCAGTGTGCTAGTTGATGTTGCAATTGACCAAGGTGGTTGTTTTGCCACCTCTAAAGCTACGACACACCAAGAGCCGGTGTATGTTATTGATGATGTGGTACATTATTGCGTCGCTAATATGCCAGGTGGTGTTGCCCGAACGTCTACGTTAGCGTTGAACAACGCGACTTTGCCATTTGGACTGCAAATCGCTAATAAAGGCTATAAGCAAGCACTATTGGATAACGAACATTTACTCAATGGGCTTAACGTCCATCAAGGTAAAGTGACTTACAAAGCGGTGGTAGATGCTTTAGGTGAAACTCTTAACTTGACATATGTTGATGCGAGAAGTGCATTAAATTTATAAGCAATAAGTACCTAGCTAAATATAAAAGCCCAGTGTGAAGTGAATACAGAACATTGGGCTTTTTTTATACCTTCGCTTAAGATAACTCAGATTGAAGCATTGATATCTTGCAGGGCAACAAGTGGATCTTTAGCCTGAGTAATCGGCCTTCCGATAACCATATATGATACGCCAGCTTGCATGGCTTGTGGTGGAGTCATAATGCGTATTTGATCACCAACCGCACTCCCCTCTGGTCTGATTCCTGGTGTCACCAAAAGAAAGTCATCGGCACAAACACTGCGTAAAAGTTTGGCTTCTTGTGCTGAACACACCACACCATCTAAACCAGACTGTTGGGTTAACAATGCTAACTTTTGGACTTGATCTAAGACTGATACATTCGGAGTTATCGCATGTAATTGCGTTTCATCCATCGAGGTTAATACCGTCACAGCAATCAATTTAGGTCGTTTGGCGCCGTTCGACTCTAACGCTTGCATAGCTTGTGACATCATTTTTGCACCACCGCTAGCATGTACATTCACCATCCACACACCTAAATCGGCAGCAGCCACACAAGCCTTTGCTACCGTATTGGGTATGTCGTGAAACTTTAAATCCAAAAATACATCAAAACCTTTGTCAACTAACGGTTTTACAGCTTGCGGACCAAAATGAGTAAACATTTCTTTGCCAATTTTTAACTTACACAAATCAGGAGATACCTGATCAACAAAATTATTCAAATCCGATAATTTTGCAAAATCACATGCTACAACTACTTTTGAATCAATCACTTTTATTCACCATCTAAACCTTTTATTGGTTTTACAACACTCCAGTGCTTACACGAAGGACATAACCAATAAATTTGTCTGCCAGAAAAGCCGCAATTAGTACAACGGTACTTGGGACGTTGCTTTATTTGTTCTTCTACTAAATTTTGTAATAAAGCAAGACTTGTTTGGATATCATCTGCAGGTGCGTCATCAGCCGTCACATACAAAGACAATAATGTTTTAAAGCCACGCATAGTGGGTGTTTTTTTAAGCTGCTCCAACAAGGTCTTAGCGGCTATATCAGAGTTTTCTTGTTTAGCTATAAGTTTGACTTTAGCCAAATAAGACGTCGCACAGACTTGCCAATGTGGCTCGATACTTTTAATCAACAAAGCATCATCTTGTAATTGTTCCGCAGCTTTTTCTAATAATGGTACAGCTTCGGAAAACCACGATAAATCTCGTTCTGGTACTTCATTTAACGCAACCATTGCTTCGCTAAACTTCCCTTGCTCAATATAAACACGACCTAACATTAGCCAAGGACGAACTGCATGAGAATCAACATCGACGGCTTTACGTAGATATGGATAAGCACTAGAGAAATCATTCGATTTTATAAATTTTTGCGCTTTTTCACAGTAAAAATGAGCCAATTGCATACCGACATGCAGCTGAGTGTTGTCAACCGCAAGCATTCTTTCAGCTAACTCAATAGATTTATCCCATTCTTTCGTCGTTTGGTATATTTCAAACAAATGGGTTTGAGCTGCAGAGCGATGTTTGTCGCTATCTAATAATTTTATGTAAGAATTTTCTGCACGTTCTAGAAAGCCTGCCATAAAGTAGTCTTTACCCAATTCGGACAACGCATTTTCTCTTTGGGTGCCTGATAATTCTTCACGACTGACCAGATTTTGGTGGATTCTAATCGCTCTATCCAACTCACCACGATGGCGAAAAAAATTGCCCATTGCGATATGTGTTTCTACTGTATCGTTATTCAACGATATCATTTTGATTAGGGTATCTACCGCTTTATCAGGTTGATCTGACAGTAAAAAATTTAACCCTTTATAATAGTGTTTAGAGAGGATACTGGATTGTTTACGTTGTGCATTACGCACGCTATTCCTGCCCATTATCCAGCCATACCAGACCGCAACAGGTAACAATAGGAATAATAGCTCTCGCATATATTAGTCTTCTTTTGCTAATTTTTTCACTTGGCTTTTTAAACTACTGACTTGCCATGTCAAACGTAACCAACTACTAAACATGGTGAACATACCGATTATCACACCCAAACCTAAACACACAGCCATTAAGGTGGATTCACGTATTTCTGATTGCGCAATCAAATAATTAACGGTTAGCAGCTCTTGGTTTCGTGAGCCAACAACAATGGCAATGATGAAAACAAGTAAAAGTAGTAAAAATGAGAATAAACCTTTCACAATATATCCTTATAAATGGAGGTTTTGGATTAGATATCGACTCGGTCACGTAACTCTTTGCCCGGTTTAAAATGAGGTACAAATTTCCCCTCAAGTTGGACAGACTCACCTGTTTTAGGATTTCTACCGACACGTGCATCACGGTAATGTAAAGAAAAACTACCGAAACCACGAATCTCAATACGCTCACCTTTCTGCAGTGTTTGCGCCATAAATTCAAGCATTTCTTTCACTGACAATTCAACGTCACGTGCTTGCATCTGGGTGAATTCACCAGATAATTTTTCAATTAGTTCAGATTTAGTCATAGCAACACTTCTTTGATAATTTGAATACTTAAAGAGTTACAGAAAAAAAGGTGTAACGCAAGTTAAGTTGCAGTTACACCTTTATTATTATAGTAAGAAATAAGTCTTAACTATTATTCGCCTTTAGCAGCTTTGAAAGCTTCCGCCATAGCGTTAGTTGAAGCAACTTCTTCAGTTTGATTAACTTTATCTAGTGCTTCTTTCTCTTCTGCTTGATCTTTCGCTTTAACAGAAAGGCTTACTGTACGGTTCTTACGATCCACACCAGTAAATTTAGCTTCGATAGAGTCACCAACGTTAACAACTTCTGATGCGTCTTCGATACGATCACGAGATAAATCAGCAACACGGATATAACCGTCAACTTCTTCAGCTAGATTTACCGTAACACCTTTCGCGTCAACTTCTGTAACAGTACCAGTAACAATAGCACCTTTAGAGAACTCTGCTAGGTATGAATTGAACGGGTCTTCTTCGATTTGCTTAACGCCTAAAGAAATACGCTCACGCTCTGGGTCGACTTGTAAGACAACAGCAGAGATTTCGTCACCTTTCTTGAATTCACGAACGGCTTCTTCGCCAGTCTTGTTCCAAGAAATATCAGATAAGTGAACTAAACCATCAATACCACCGTCTAAACCGATAAAGATACCAAAGTCAGTGATTGACTTGATCTTACCAGATACGCGATCATTCTTGTTGTAAGACTTAGCAAACTCTTCCCATGGGTTAGCAATACACTGCTTAAGACCTAGAGAGATACGACGGCGTTCTTCGTCAATTTCAAGTACCATAACTTCAACCACATCACCTAAGTTAACCACTTTAGATGGGTGGATGTTTTTGTTAGTCCAATCCATTTCAGAAACGTGTACAAGACCTTCAACACCATCTTCAATTTCAACAAAACAACCGTAATCAGTAAGGTTAGTAACCGCACCTGATAAACGATGGCCTTCTGGGAAACGTGCTGCAATTTCTTGCCATGGATCGTTACCCATTTGCTTCATACCAAGAGAAACACGAGACTTTTCTTTGTCGAATTTTAATACTTTAACATTGATTTCATCACCAACATTTACGATTTCACTTGGGTGCTTAACACGTTTCCAAGCCATATCAGTGATGTGTAAAAGACCATCTACGCCGCCTAAATCAACGAACGCACCATAATCTGTAAGGTTCTTAACGATACCTTTAACTTCATGGCCTTCTTCTAAGTTAGCAAGTAACTCGTCACGTTCTGCACTGCTTTCCGCTTCGATAACTGCACGACGAGAAACAACAACATTGTTGCGTTTTGCGTCTAACTTGATAACTTTAAATTCTAACTCTTTACCTTCAAGGTGAGTCGTTTCACGTACTGGACGTACATCGACTAATGAACCAGGTAAGAAAGCACGAACAGTGTTGATTTCAACTGTGAAACCACCTTTAACCTTACCATTGATAAGACCTTTGATAGTTGCTTTATCTTCATATGCTTTCTCAAGCTCAACCCATGCTTCATGGCGTTTTGCTTTTTCACGAGAAAGGATAGTCTCACCAAAACCGTCTTCAACTGCGTCTAGGGCTACGTCTACGAAATCACCAACGGCAACTTCTAACTCACCTTCTGCATTTTTAAACTGGTCTGCTGGGATAGCACTTTCAGATTTTAGGCCTGCATCTACTAAAACGATATCTTTTTCGATTGAAACGATTTCGCCACGTACGATGGCACCAGGACGGGTTTCTAACTGTTGTAAGCTTTCTTCAAAAAGCTGTGCAAAATTTTCTGACATATTAATATTCAAGTCTTTAAGTAATATCCACTAATCATCCAGGACTAGAGGGGTTATTGTTAATAGTTCATGCATCCTTGTATGAACGGTATTTTACTCAGCTTGGGCAATTCCCTTGCTAAGTATAAAATCTTTTGCTTTTTCAAACACTTGCTCAACATTCAATGTGCTTGAATCGAGCTGTAAAGCATCTTCTGCCGGTAACAAAGGAGCCGTCGCACGATTCATATCACGCTCGTCTCTTGCTTGTATATCGGTTAAAAGGCGCGCAATGGTAACATCATGCCCCTTTTCTTTCAACTGTGAGAAACGTCTTTCGGCACGAGCTTCAGCACTTGCAGTAAGAAATATTTTGGCTGTTGCATCTGGAAATACAACCGTACCCATATCACGGCCATCAGCAACCAAGCCTGGTGCTTGTACAAACGAACGTTGACGACGCAATAATGCTTCTCTAACACCAGGATATGCCGCAATTTGCGAGGCTTGAGCACCCACTTCTTCAGTTCTAATAACGTCAGTGACATCTTCACCTTCTAATATCACTAGCGTCTGGTTATCTTTAGTCGGAAAACTGACATCTAATATTGAAGCTAACGGCACAATGGATTCTTCATCTGCAAAATTAATATCATGATGCACACAAGCCACTGCTAATACGCGATAAATTGCGCCACTATCCAAAAAATGCCACTGCAAATAATCGGCTATTAAAGCACTTAATGTACCCTTTCCTGCACCGCTTGGACCATCAATAGTTACTACTGGAATTGATTGCATAGGGAATTCTTATTTTAATACGAAAAATTAAGGGGCATATTATACGCCCCTTCAAAACAAATAACAAAGTATGTTAATGAATTGTCATCATAACTTAATAAATGACATGACACACTTGCCAGTCTTATGATTGACTGATACTAGCCAAACGTGAAAAATAATCTGGAAAGGTTTTCGCAGTGCACTTGGGATCATTTATCGTCACTGCAGTATCAGATAAAGCAACGAGTGAGAAACACATTGCTACACGATGATCATCATACGTATCAATGGCAGCATGCTGAATTTTTGTAGGAGGTGTAATCTCAATGTAATCTTCACCTTCAACAACTGTCGCCCCCACTTTTCTCAACTCGGTAGCCATAGCATGTAAACGGTCAGTCTCTTTGACACGCCAGTTATAAATATTACGGATAGCAGTTGTCCCCGTAGCAAAAAGCGCGGTTGTCGCAATCGTCATTGCTGCATCGGGGATATGGTTCATATCCATATCTACAGCTTGTAAAGGCGCACCAGTGACAGTGATAGCATTAGGAGCATATTCGATGTTTGCTCCCATTTTCGCTAAAACATCAGCGAATTTAACATCACCTTGCACTGATGCACTACCCACACCGGTCACCGTAACAGTACCACCTTTGATAGCGCCTGCCGCCAAGAAATATGAAGCGGATGATGCATCACCTTCCACCATATATTCATCTACTGCGACATATGTTTGATTTCCTGTCACCATGAATTGCTGGTAGTTGTCGTGGCTCACTTGAACACCAAATTTAGCCATAATATCCAAAGTAATATCGATATAAGGTTTCGAGACTAATTCCCCTTTAATATGGATCACAGAGTCACTTTGCAATAACGGTGCAGCCATTAATAAGGCGGTTAAAAACTGTGAAGAAACAGAGCCATCCACAGTAATACTACCACCAAACAAACGCTTACCTTGAATATCCAAAGCCGGATAACCAGGTTCATCTAGATAGGTAATTAAAGCATCCACATCGACTAAAGCATCTACTAAATCACCGATAGGACGCTCCTTCATTCTTGGCTCACCAGTCAGTACAGTATGAATGGGACATGTTGCCAATACCGCACACAGTGGACGCATTGCCGTTCCAGCATTACCTAAAAAAAGAGGTTCATTTGGCTGGCTCGTAAATACCCCGCCATTACCAATTACTGTACATTGTGTTTTGTCATCAGATAACGAATATTCAACACCTAAATGGCGCAGTGCATTTAGCATATGTCGAATATCATCGCTGTCTAATAAATTGGTGAGTTTTGTTGTACCTTCGGCCAATGCAGCAAGCAGTAATGCACGGTTCGATAGACTCTTAGAGCCTGGGACATTAACAGTACCAGAGATTTGTGTAATCGGCTCTAATGTAAGTTGTTCCATATTCGTACTCATCGTTATCACTTAATCCTGTGCTGCAGCGAATTCACGCATAAATTTGACCAACGCTTCTACACCAGCTAATGGCATTGCATTGTATATACTGGCACGCATACCACCTACTGAGCGATGGCCTTTTAATGCATGTAGACCAGTTGCTTCAGCCTCCGCCAAAAATTGCGCATCCAATTCAGGGTTTGCTAATGTAAACGGCACGTTCATAATAGAACGAAATTCTGCAGCAACATTGTTGTGATAAAAATCAAGTTCATCAATGCATGAATAAAGCAGTTGCGCCTTTTCGAGGTTCTTTGCATGTATAGCAGAAACACCGCCTTGGGCTTTTAACCACTTAAATACCAAGCCCGCTAAATACCAAGAATAGGTTGGCGGAGTGTTATACATGGAGTCATGTTCAGCTGCTAAGGTAAAGTTAATAAATGAGGGGGTTTGCGCTTGAGCCTTTCCTAATAAGTCCTCACGAACAATCACCACAGCTAGACCTGACGGACCTATATTTTTTTGCGCACCCGCATAAATAACACCATAATCAGCAATATTAATTGGCGCAGACAAAATGTTTGACGACATATCTGCCACCAACTCAACATTGGGTAGTTTAGGTGGGGTGTGGAGTGCTACACCATCTACTGTTTCATTCGGGCAATAGTGCAAAAAAGCCGTATTTCCAAGAATATCTTCTGGTAAATCCCAATCAGCAATATCTGGAATGATGCGTTTATTATCGGCATTAACAGTATCTTTTGCGACAACATGGGTATGAGTATATTTTGCCGCTTCACTCACAGCACCTTTTGACCATGAGCCAGTTTGTAAATGCAAAGAATACTGTTCTGGAGACGCTATATTCAAGGGGACTGAAGCAAACTGTCCTCGACCGCCACCTTGTAAAAATAGTACCTTATAATTATCAGGAATCGCTAACAAGTCTCGTAAATCTTGTTCCGCAGCTGCTGCAACTTCGATAAAAGGTTTACTTCTATGGCTAATTTCCATGACTGACGAACCTGAATTTTGCCAGTTAATAAATTCCGCCTGAGCTTGTTGCATTACCTCAGCGGGTAACATCGCCGGACCGGCACAAAAATTATAATGTTGCACTGTTTTTCCTAATAATAAGTTAAATAAAAAAGCGATACATGCTAGCACAGCACATATCGCTTACAGATCTTACAAGCTTATTGCTTAAACTTTTTACTCTGTAGCATCAGAATCAGTAGTGTCACCAGTTGGTGCTACTGAGTCATTTGTGTCAGCTGAAACAGCTTCATTAGCCACATCTGCTTCTGCATCTTCTAAAACGGTATCTTCAATTTCATCAATCCGTTGTAGGCCGACCACATGTTCATCAGTTGCGGTTCTAATCAATGTTACACCTTGGGTGTTACGTCCGACAGTAGAAACTTCCGTAGCACGTGTTCTGACCAAGGTACCTTGATCTGAAATCAGCATAATTTCGTCTTCTTCGTTAACCTGTACAGCGCCAACAACAGGACCATTACGTTCCGAAACTTTAATAGAAACCACACCTTTAGTCGCACGAGATTTTGCTGGGTACTCACTGATAATAGTGCGCTTACCGTAACCATTAGCGGTGGCGGTTAAAACAGCCCCCTCACCCGTCGGTACAATCAAAGAAACAACACGTTGCTCATCTTCTAAGCGGATACCACGTACACCAGTAGCTGTACGCCCCATAGGACGAACTTGATCTTCATGGAAGCGCACTACTTTACCAGCGTCTGAAAACAACATGATTTCAGAATCACCGTCAGTTAGATCAACACCAATAAGTTCATTACCATCATTTAAATTAACGGCAATAATACCGTTTGCTCTTGGGCGTGAATATTGTGTGAGTTCTGTCTTTTTCACAGTACCGTTAGCTGTCGCCATAAAGACAAATTTACCTTCAACGAACTCTTTAATCGGTAAAATTGCGGTAATTCGCTCACCGTCCTCTAGTGGTAAAATATTCACAATAGGACGACCACGTGCATTTCTACTAGCTAGTGGTAATTGATATACTTTGAGCCAGTACAAACGTCCCCTTGTAGAGAAACACAAGATATGATCGTGAGTGTTCGCGACTAACAATTTTTCAATGAAGTCCTCGTCTTTCATTTTGGTTGCTGACTTACCTTTACCACCACGTTTTTGAGCTTCATAGTCAGAAAGTTTTTGATATTTCACGTAACCTTCACGAGACAAGGTCACGACCACATCTTCTTGTTCAATTAAGTCTTCAATATCAATATCATGACTAGCTGCCGTAATTTCGGTTCTGCGTGCATCACCAAACTCTTCACGTACAGCTTCTAGTTCTTCCCGTATTACTTCCATTAAACGCTCAGGACTACCTAAAATATGTAATAGCTCAGCAATAACATCGAGTAAGTCTTTGTATTCGGCCAGAATTTTATCGTGTTCTAGACCTGTTAATTTGTGTAAACGCAGGTCAAGAATAGCCTGAGCTTGTTGTTCCGTGAGGTAATATAAACCATCGCGAATACCAAATTCTGGTTCGAGCCAATCCGGACGGGCTGCATCATTACCCGCTCGTTCAAGCATTTCAGCTACGTCACCCAAAGACCAACCTTGGGCTGTTAAACCTTGTTTGGCTTCACTCGGTGATGGTGAGGCTTTGATCAATTCGATAATCGGGTCGATATTAGCTAGCGCGATGGCCAAACCTTCGAGAATATGTGCGCGTTCACGTGCTTTTTTCAATTCAAAGACGGTACGTCGAGTAACAACTTCACGACGGTGTAAAATGAATGCTTCTAAACAATCTTTTAAATTAAATACTTTGGGTTGGTTGTTGTCTAAAGCAACCATATTGATACCAAATACTGTTTGTAACTGAGTATTGGCATATAAATGATTAAGTAGCACTTCCGCCGATTCATTGCGTTTCACTTCAACAACGATTCGCATACCATCTTTATCTGACTCGTCACGCAACGCAGAAATACCTTCAATACGTTTTTCTTTGACGAGTTCAGCGATTTTTTCAATCAGACGTGCTTTGTTAACTTGGTAAGGGATTTCATGAATGATAATAGTTTCTTTGCCATTATCTTCAGTTTCAATCTCAGCTCTTGCTCTGAGGTAGATTTTGCCTCGACCCGTGCGATAAGCTTCTTCAATACCTTTGCGACCACTAATCAATGCAGCGGTAGGGAAATCTGGACCAGGAATATGTTCAATCAGTTCTTCAACCGTACAATCTGGGTTGTCGATTAGCGCAACACAGCCATTAATGACCTCAGTCAAGTTGTGCGGAGGAATATTGGTCGCCATACCAACTGCAATCCCAGAAGAACCGTTCACTAACAAGTTAGGGACTCTAGTAGGTAAAACCTCTGGAATTTTTTCTGTACCATCGTAGTTATCAACAAAATCGACCGTTTCTTTTTCGAGATCGGCTAATAACTCGTGGCTAATCTTAGCCATCCGTATTTCTGTATAACGCATAGCAGCGGCTGAATCACCGTCAACTGAACCAAAATTACCTTGACCATCAACTAACATATAGCGCAATGAAAATGGTTGTGCCATACGAACAATTGTATCGTAAACAGCCGAATCACCGTGCGGGTGATATTTACCGATGACATCCCCGACTACACGAGCCGATTTTTTGTAGGGTTTGTTAAAATCATTTTTTAATTCGTTCATAGCGAAAAGTACACGTCTGTGTACCGGTTTCAAGCCATCGCGAATATCTGGTAATGCTCGACCAACGATAACGCTCATTGCATAATCTAGGTAAGAATTCTTGAGTTCTTCTTCGATATTTATCGGAGAAATTTCTTTGGCGCGCTCAGTCATAAACTGCCTGTTCCCTTATTTAGTTTTTCTGTGCTTTTTGTCATTCTCAATCTCTGACAAATAAACACGCTTATTATGGGTAAAAACACTTTATATAGTGTACCACTAAAGATGCCTGAAAATAGAGAAAAAGCCAACTAATTTGCACCTATCGGTTATTTATTAGGCAATCTGCTAAAGCGCACGAAATGCAAATCTATGTTCGTTGTCGGTTTAATGATAATATTGTTGCCAATGTGAGTTATCAAAGGCATGAATAATGGGTAATGTAGACGTAAATGAAATTGAAAAATTTTCTGGATTAGCAGCCAAATGGTGGGATCTTTCAGGAGAGTTCAAACCTCTACATGATATTAATCCGTTGCGCAGTGACTTTATCCAACAACATCTGCCGCAGGGTCTTAAAGGTATGTCACTCCTCGATGTTGGCTGTGGCGGTGGTATATTAGCCGAAGCCATGGTGCAAAGAGGAGCCGTAGTCACGGGCATTGATATGGCTGATGCTTCATTGGAAGTGGCTCGACTACATGGACTTGAGTCGGGGCTAAAAGCTCAGTATGAATGTATCTCTGCAGAAGAACACGCAACTACTCATCCAGCAGCTTATGATGTAGTGACCTGTTTGGAGATGCTCGAACATGTGCCTGATCCTGCTTCGGTCATTCGCAGTGTAGCTCACATGGTAAAGCCTGGCGGTTATGCTTTTTTCTCCACCTTAAACCGCAACCCGAAAAGCTACCTTATGGCTATTTTAGGCGCTGAATATTTATTGAAAATGGTGCCTAAAGGCACTCATGATTACCAAAAATTTATAAAACCGTCTGAACTGATGCGCTACATAGATAGCACTTCACTCAGTATCCAAGATTGTACTGGTCTGCACTTTAATCCATTAACTCAAACCTATTATCTGTCGCCTAAGAACATCGATGTAAACTATATTGTTGCGTGCCACAAACCACTTTAATACCTAATATATGTACAATTTTGGTTACGCAAACTTAACTATATATAGATGAATATGCGTAGGTATCTACAAGATATAGTGTTTTTTTATATCAAGTGGTTCTATATATCGTGTTCTTATAAATAAAGACAAAAATATAATAAATTATTTTTAATTATTTTCATTAATGGCCGATATACAAAAATTTTATCGAGTCCGCATTACACCAAGCCTCCATCAAAGTCGCCGGGTGTATCGTTTATTTTTTAAACACAAAACCACCATATCTAGTGGTTGCATTATACTTCAAACCACATTATCTTGTGCTTACCTTCTTGAAAGCTCCGAAATAAACGCAAGAGGCATGATGTTAACGGACCACGGACGTAGTCCCGTTATTTGCACACTATAACTAAAAATCGGCACACATATCATGAACAATCCATTATCTGTAACAAAGCGCAACGGTGAAAAAGAATCGATTGATTTGGATAAAATCCACAAAGTCATCACCTGGGCAGCCCAAGACCTGAACAACGTTTCCGTTTCACAGGTAGAAATCAAAGCACATATTCAGTTTTACGATGGTATTCGCACGGATGAAATCCATGAAACGCTTATCAAATCAGCGGCAGATCTTATCTCTACAGAAGCACCTGATTATCAATACCTAGCAGCTCGATTAGCGATTTTCCATTTACGTAAAAAGGCTTATGGGCAATTTACTCCGCCACATTTATATGAGCACGTTACAAAATTGGTTGGTATGGGTAAGTACGATGAACACTTACTCGCTGATTATACCGAAGCTGAATTCGAGGAAATGAATTCCTATATTGACCACTGGCGTGATATGAACTTTTCCTATGCGGCGGTAAAACAATTAGAAGGGAAATATCTGGTACAAAACCGTGTCTCTGGCGAAATTTACGAGAGTGCTCAGTTCTTGTATATGTTGGTCGCTGCTTGCTTGTATGCAAATTATCCGAAAGAGACTCGCCTAGATTATGTCCGTCGTTTTTATAACGCAGTATCCGAATTTAAGATATCTTTACCCACGCCTATTATGGCCGGTGTACGCACACCTACTCGCCAATTCAGTAGCTGTGTTCTTATCGAAACCGATGATAGTCTTGATTCAATCAACGCGACTACATCAGCAATCGTTAAATACGTTTCACAAAGAGCTGGGATCGGTGTAAACGCAGGCCGCATTCGCGCTTTAGGTAGTGAGATTCGTGGCGGTGAAGCTTTCCATACTGGTTGTATACCATTTTATAAACATTTCCAAACAGCCGTTAAATCATGCTCACAAGGTGGAGTCCGTGGTGGTGCTGCCACATTATTTTACCCCATTTGGCACTACGAAGTAGAGTCTCTATTGGTACTCAAAAACAACCGTGGTGTTGAAGAAAACCGAGTGAGACATCTAGACTACGGGATTCAGTTTAACAAACTCATGTACACCCGCATGATCAAAAATCAGGACATTACGCTATTTAGCCCTTCTGACGTACCTGGTTTATACGATGCTTTCTTCGCTGACCAAGATGAATTTGAAGCGTTGTATGTGAAATACGAAAATGATCCTAGTATCCGTAAAAAAGCAGTTAAGGCACAAGAGTTATTTGGTCTCTTCATGCAGGAACGAGCTAGTACTGGACGTATATACGTACAAAATGTCGACCATTGTAATACCCACAGCCCGTTTGACCCAAAAGTTGCGCCTGTGCGCCAGTCAAATCTGTGCTTAGAAATTGCTTTACCGACGAAACCACTGGAACATGTCAACGACGAGAATGGTGAAATCGCACTGTGTACCTTGTCAGCGTTTAACCTAGGCAAAATAAAGTCTTTAGACGAGTTAGAAGAGTTAGCGGATTTAGCTGTGCGAGCCTTGGACAATTTATTAGACTACCAAGACTACCCTGTCCCTGCAGCATTTACAGCAACTATGGGACGAAGAACACTCGGTATCGGTGTGATTAACTTCGCTTATTATCTGGCTAAAAATGGCGTGAAATATTCTGATCACAGCGCTAACAATCTGATCCACAGAACGTTTGAAGCCATCCAGTATTATTTGATGAAAGCGTCAAATGAGCTAGCGAAAGAAAAAGGTGCTTGTCCTAAGTTCAATGAAACCACATATGCACAAGGCATCATGCCTATTGACACTTACAAGAAAGATGTTGACAAAATTTGTGACGAGCCACTGCACTTAGATTGGGATGCGCTCCGTGCAAGTGTCGTTGAACACGGTCTGAGAAACTCAACGCTATCGGCATTAATGCCGTCTGAGACATCTTCCCAGATCTCCAATGCAACAAATGGGATTGAACCACCACGTGGGCATATCAGTATAAAATCTAGTAAAGACGGTGTTCTGAAACAAGTTGTACCGGAATATGAACGCTTGAAAGACCAGTATGAGTTACTTTGGGATATACCTTCTAACGATGGTTATTTACAATTGTGTGCGATCATGCAGAAATTTGTTGACCAAACCATATCGGCAAACACTAGTTATGATCCTAGCAATTACGAAGGTAATAAAGTACCAATGAAACTTTTACTTAAAGATTTATTGACGACTTACAAACTAGGGATAAAAACACTTTACTACCACAACACTAGAGATGGTGCTGGTGAGGCAAGTGATTTAGACGTAGCAACAATTGCTAAGCAGAATTCTCAAGCACAAGTAGTGGTTGAGGAAGATGATGATGGATGTGCTGGCGGCGCGTGTAAAATATAACACGCACGCATGCTTCAACGATAACTACAAATAGAAGTGTAAACACATGAAATATACTACATTTAATCAACAACCTACGGACTTTATGGTTGAGCCTATGTTCTTCGGTAATCCGGTGAATGTCGCACGCTATGACCAACAAAAACATGCCATTTTTGAAAAGCTTATCGAAAAGCAAATTTCATTTTTTTGGCGTCCTGAAGAAGTCGATGTATCCAAAGATAGAATGGACTTTCAGAGTTTAAGTGAAGCTGAAAAACACATATTCATATCTAACCTGAAGTACCAAACACTGCTTGACTCGGTACAAGGTCGTAGCCCTAATATAGCATTGTTACCTATCGTATCATTGCCAGAACTAGAAACGTGGATTGAGACATGGTCATTTTTTGAAACAATCCATTCTCGTTCTTATACCCATATCCTACGTAACTTGTTTACTGATCCAAGCCATGTGTTCGATGACATTATCGCCAATGATGAAATCAAACGCAGAGCTGCAGATATTTCAAAATACTATGATGCATTAATTTTTGCCACTCAGTTATGGCAAACACAAGGCGAAGGCACTCATGTAGTGGATGGTGAAACTCATGTCATTAATATGCGTGAGTTGAAAAAGAAACTGTATTTATGCATGAATTCCGTCAATGCACTCGAAGCCATTCGTTTCTATGTATCATTTGCTTGTACATTTGCCTTTGCTGAGCGTAAATTAATGGAAGGCAATTCTAAAATCATTCGCTTAATCGCTCGTGATGAGAACCTTCACTTGACCTCAACGCAACACATCTTAAATTTGTGGGCGAAGGGTAAAGACGATCCTGAAATGGCAGAGATTGCTGCTGAGTGTGAAGAAGAAGCTCGTGAAATTTTCTTAAATGCAGTTCAGCAAGAAAAAGAGTGGGCCCACTACTTATTTGCAAATGGTTCGATGATTGGCTTGAACGAAGACATCTTATGCCAATATGTTGAGTATATTGCCAATCAACGCATGGCAGCGATTGGACTTGGCCAGCCATTTGATGTGAGTTCGAATCCATTACCATGGATGAACAACTACTTAAACTCAGATAATGTTCAAGTAGCTCCACAAGAATCAGAAATTAGTTCTTACTTAGTTGGTCAGATTGATTCAGAAGTCTCTGCTGATGACTTTGATGAATTTGAACTATAAGCACTAAATGACCACACCGACTAAAGGCCGAATGATCCGTTTAAGCGATGGTTCGGCCTTTTCTTCATCTAAAGATACTATTTTAGAAGACCTCGAAGAAAATAACGTGACACTTGAATACCACTGCCGTGAAGGTTTTTGTGGTGCTTGTCGATGTAAACTTATTAGTGGAGAGGTGGACTATACAATCGATCCCCTCGCCTTCATTGATGATGATGAAATTCTACCTTGTTGCACCATCCCACTGACCGATATTATGCTTGATATATAAAGATTAAGCTCTATGGTGAATAGTAATCTATGTTTAAGTTCGACATATTTTCTTTTTACATTATAGAGAGGCTTAGGTCTTTTAAATCACCTTAAAATTCAATATAAAAAAATGCACAGATTGTACAATGCAAATCACTTATGCTAAGTTGATTTTGATTTTTTATTAAAGGATTTATATATGAAAAATTTATATATTTTAATTTTAGGGATACTATGTTCTATTAATGTTTTAGCATTAGAAACGAACTCAAATACACCCAATGAAATTGCTTCGGGTGAAACGTCTTTATCAATCAAAACTTCAAAACAATTAAGCTACATTGAGTTGTTAAACTCTACGGAAATACCCTCACAAATCATTGACGAAATCATCCAGAGTAGCATGAGTAGTGATGCAAACGAGGTTGTTTACAATGTTGAAATTAAGATCCAATCTTCTAAAAAAGTAGGGCTGCGAACGCGATTAGATAGCTCGTCAGGCTTTCCGGTATTTCCTGAGTTAGGTGATACAGTAGTGGTTACATACACTAGAGTTGAAAAGGGTTTAATTTGGGAATATAGAACTGAGTGGGAGTTTGTCAAACTACCTAATGGCGAGCAACAATGGGTTAGTTCATCTTCTAGGACATTCAAAGGTTTTGATGAAAAGTATTTTGCAGAAAAATAGCTTTTAAATTATTTAATTTTTACATGAATGCAAAGTCGAGCTGTCTTGTTAGTTTAGTAAAACAATATAAGCACTTGTTTTTTAAGCTTTACGCTTGATTAAATTAATAATTAAGCAAAAAGCTTTGGTATATACAGATGTATTAATTTACAACCTTATCTTAGTATTTCTTTAGCACCTTATTTTAGTATTTCTTTACTACTTTATTTATGTCTTACTTTAATTATCCCGTTATTTATTTTTTCAACAAACTTGCCATCGCTGCACCAAGCCCATCTACTGTCATAGGGTACATTTTATCTTGCATAATATGCTGCATGATTTGTATTGAATGATGATAGCGCCAAATTTGCATAGGTTGTGGATTTAACCACACTGAGTGCGTGAAATAACGGGTTAACATGGTCATCCAATATTCACCCGTTTGTTCATTCCAATGTTCAACACTCCCACCAGGATAAGTGATTTCATATGGCCCCATGGTCGCATCACCGACAAATATACATTTATAATCTTTGCCATACGTGCGCTTTATTTCATGAATACTGGTTAAATTCTGACGACGAGCATTGTCTTCCCACACCCCCTCATACACACAATTGTGAAAATAGTAGTATTTCAGGTGCTTAAATTCAGCTTGAACGGCACTAAACAGTTGCTCCATTTGTTGGATATGACCATCCATCGACCCGCCAACATCAAAGAACATCAATACTTTTACCGCGTTGTGACGTTCGGCAATCATCTGTAAATCAAGTAAACCCGCATTTTTCGCCGTACTACCGATAGTCGCATTAATATCGAGCTCTTCTGCTGCGCCTGTTCTGGCAAACCGGCGTAATTTGCGCAATGCCATTTGCACATTCCGAGTCGAAAGTGTTTCATCATTTGATAAATTTTTAAATTCGCGCTTATCCCAGACTTTAACCGCAGAGAAATTTCGGTTACCATCCTGCCCTATGCGCATACCCTCAGGGTTGTCCCCATAAGCGCCAAAGGGAGATGTACCACCGGTACCGATCCATTTACTACCACCTTGATGTCGCTTTTTTTGTTCTTTGAGTCGTTCTTGCAAAGTTTCTAATAATTTATCTAACCCACCCAGTGTCGCCATTTGTGCTTTTTCTTCCGCACTGAGACGTTTTTCAAGCTCTTTGCGCAACCATTCGGCAGGAATATCTTCGTTGAATAAGTCTAAAGCCTGAACACCTTTGAAGTAATGAGCAAAGGCGCGATCAAAGCGATCATAGTGGGCTTCATCCTTAACCATCACAATTCTGGTTAGAGAATAAAAATCGTCCCATGAAGCGAACACTACATTTTGTTCTAAAGCTCCTAAGAGATCGAGTAATTCCCGGAGCGTGACGGGCACTTTATAACGTTTTAACGTTAAGAAGAATTCAATGAGCATTTAACGACGCGCCATAAAAATGAGCTTTTCAAACAAATGCAAATCTTGTTCGTTTTTCAGCAGTGCACCGTATAGTGGTGGGACGGCATTCTTATTATCCGTATCTTGTAAAACTTCCGCAGGAATATCCTCAGCCACTAATAGCTTTAACCAATCCAATAATTCAGACGTAGACGGTTTCTTTTTCAGGCCCGGTACTTCACGCAATTCAAAGAAACGTGTTAACGCCACATCTAATAGCTGTTTTTTAATATCTGGAAAGTGTACATTGACAATTGCTTGCAACTGTTCCGCATTTGGAAAAGTAATATAATGAAAAAAACAACGACGCAAAAACGCATCCGGCAAATCTTTTTCATTATTGGAAGTAATAATGACGATAGGTCGTTGTTTCGCTTTCACCCACTCTTTTGACTCGTATACATAAAATTCCATTTTGTCTATTTCTAACAGAAGGTCATTCGGGAACTCTATATCCGCTTTATCAATCTCATCTATCAACAAAATAGGACGTTTATCCGCGGTAAATGCTTCCCACAATTTTCCTTTAACAATATAGTTCCTAATATCATGTACTTTATCATCGCCTAACTGAGAATCACGTAAACGTGACACAGCATCGTACTCATAAAGGCCTTGTTGAGCCTTGGTGGTGGATTTGATATGCCACTGGATGAGTTCAGTATCCAATGCTTCTGCGAGTTGCTCAGCCAGCATGGTTTTACCTGTACCTGGCTCTCCTTTTATTAATAAAGGTTTTTCTAGCGTAATGGCCGCGTTGACGGCTAATTGGAGCTCGGTACTTGCTATATAATCTTCGGTTCCAGTAAACTTCATAGATGTCTCATAATGATTAAGGTGTTATATCCGCGCCTTTTACGCTAAAGAATATCAAAGATATAGATATCCCCCGCTCGTGTAAAAGAACACAAAGAGGACGCTGTTTACAGCAAACTAACAATTCATACTATCTTATATCAAAATATCACTTCAAAAATACAGTAGTCTATTTAAATATATAGGTATAACTATTATGTATATTTACATAATTTTTTTATTTTTTGATTACCTTACATACCAAAAAGGATAACAACATGCGCGTTTTTGACGATAATGCATTAGCGATTGGAAGAACTCCACTAGTAAAATTAAACCGTGTTACAGGCGGTAATGTTTACGCAAAGATTGAATCTCGTAACCCAAGTTTCTCTGTTAAATGTCGTATTGGGGCCAACATGATTTGGGATGCTGAAAAGCGCGGTGTATTGACAGAAGGTAAAGAATTGGTTGAGCCAACTTCTGGTAACACTGGTATTGCTTTAGCATTCGTTGCTGCAGCAAAGGGTTATAAATTAACTTTAACTATGCCAAGTTCTATGAGCTTAGAACGTCGCAAGCTATTAAAAGCGTTAGGGGCTAACTTAGTATTGACTGAAGCACCAAAAGGTATGAAAGGTGCGGTTGCTAAAGCACAAGAAATTGTTGCTTCTGATCCTGAACGTTTTGTTCTACTTCAACAATTCGATAACCCAGCCAACCCTGAGATCCATGTTAAAACAACAGGCCCAGAAATTTGGGAAGACACTGATGGCACAATCGACGCTTTTGTTGCTGGTGTTGGCACTGGCGGTACGATCACTGGTGTAACTCGTTATATCAAAGAAGTTCAAGGCAAAGCCATCACATCTATCGCTGTTGAGCCAACTGATTCTCCAGTTATCACTCAAGCTAAAGCAGGTGAAGAACTGACCCCTGGCCCACACAAAATTCAAGGTATTGGTGCTGGCTTTATTCCTGGTAACCTAGATCTTGATTTAATTGATGAAGTAGAGCAAGTCACCAACGAAGAATGTATGGAAATGGCTCAGCGCTTAATGAAGGAAGAAGGTATCCTAGCAGGTATTTCATCAGGTGCAGCGGTTGTCGCGGCAAAACGTTTTGCTGAGCGTCCAGAAAATGCAGATAAAGTGGTCGTGGTTATCTTAGCATCGGGCACAGAGCGTTATTTATCAAGCCCAATGTTTGCAGGCGAATTCTCAGATTTAGAAGAAGTTCAGTAAATTTAAAATTTGTCGATAAAGAAGGAAGCTACGGCTTCCTTTTTTTATAGGCAAATTACATGATTAAATATGGACTATTATTTTTGTTACTAAGCATACTCAGTGGTTGTAGTGATTCAGTCGGTGTTGATAGCAGTGCTTCTCCTGAGGATGTTGCAGTCGCATTTACTCAAGCCATCTACGAAGATGATAGTTTAGAAAATGCTCTCAAAATGAGTAGTGATACATTAGCTAAAAATATCAAACGTTTTCATACCAATCGTTCCGTGCAAAAAGGTATTTTTAATCAGCTCTATGACACAGTAAAGATTGAGGCTGAACCCGACAATAGAGTAGGAAGAAAACAGTACGCGAAGCAAGCGAGCGTCGTTTTACTCCTCAAAGGCCAGTTTGATTTTACTACGGTGGTACAAATAAAGCGGATAGAGTTAATCCGTGACAATGATGGTTGGAAAGTGCATCGTATCACTGACCAAGCTTTTTAAATAAGGTATGTCAGCGCGGTTTACTGAAATTTTTGCTCATCTGGTGCGCGCTTCTCTAAAAAGGCCGTAAAAGCCTCAGTTGCGGCTTCACTGCGCATCGCCGCAACAAAATACTCTAGTTCTTTGTAAATATGCTCTGTGACGTGCTGTTGATCATGTTTTAAGAGTGATTTTGTTTGTAATAATGCCTGTCTTGGCTTTTTGGTCAGACTATGTGTCACCTGCTCTATTTTTTTGTTGAGTTCATTCGGCTCTAAAACCGCATTTATCAAGCCCATTTGCTGAGCATCCTCAGCGGAAAAAGACTCACCAAGCATCAGTAGTTCTGCCGCCTTAACATGCCCAACTAACTTTGGAAGGATGAAACTGGCAGCATATTCAGGCACTAGCCCCAAATTAATAAATGGCATCATAAAGCGGGCTGATGGTGAAGCATAGACAAAATCACAATGCAGTAATAAAGTCGTTCCTATACCGATTGCTAAACCTTCTACTTTGGCCACTACCGGGATCTTACATTGTAAGAGCGCTCGCATGAATTGTTCTGTTTCCGGCACCTCTTCAGCATCTTTTTCAACAGCGGCAATAAAATCATGCATGTCATTACCCGCAGTAAAACATCCATCACAGCCTTCAATCAAAATGACTTTAATTTGTGGGTCGTGTTCAGCGTAGTGAATTGCGTTAGCTAACTCCAGATACATTTGACGGGTTAATGCGTTTTTTTTATGTGGCCGAGATAACGTTAAAACAAGTACATTTTCGTTCTGTGACACAACAACATCTGACATAATTAACCCAAAACAACCATTCAAAAAAATTATCAATACAGAAGTAAATATACTGTTAAAATAAGATATTACAATCTTAATGTGACAAAAATGTTAAGTAATTTACCTATTCAATCTCAACATTGGTTACCACTACTCGGTCTCACCTTAGTGTGTTGCTTGGTGCAATTTGGCTTGAGTGAGCCCCAATTACAAAGCCTCATTTATATTCGAAGTAACATTTCCGAATACGAATATTGGCGTTTTTTTAGCCACTCATTAGTCCATACTAATACATATCATTTATTATTGAATGTGGGTGGTATTGTTCTGTTGTGGGCATTACATGGCGAATATTACTCTTGGCGGAATATATTCGTTATCCTTATTTGGTTAGCGTTCACGACAAGTACTTCCCTGTATTGGTTCAGCCCAAGCACAGATTACTACATGGGCCTGTCTGCACATCTACATGGTATTTTTGTGTTTGGAGCATGTTTAGATATTCGCACTAAACGCAGCGGAGGATGGTTGTTATTAATTGGCCTGGGTGTGAAATTATTGTTAGAAAACATCACTAATGATAGTTCTACTGCTCGTTTGATAGAAGCAGAAGTCGCAAATTCTGCGCACGTCTTAGGTGCTGTCAGCGGATTGGGTTTTGCTATGTTGTATTTACGTATCAAGCATTTGCCAAAAACTAATAAAGCTACATAACACATTTGACAAAGAACATTTGGCAAAGCAAGGAGGAGTTGGTCAACCCCCTCCTCACCTACGATAATAACTTCTATTTTACATGTGTTTCGAATAGTTTAAAGATCCGTCGATATTCGTCTAACCAAGAACTAGGTTGCACAAACCCATGAGGTTCTACCGGATATATAGCGGTTTCAAAATCTTCTTTTTCCAGCTCGATCAAGCGTTGTACCAAGCGCACCACATCAACAAAAAACACATTGTCATCTACCATCGGCGCATTCATCAACAAGGGTTTTTGCAGACCTTCAGCAAAATAAATGGGTGAACTACGCTCATAAGCAATGGGATCAACATCAGGTGTATTCAAAATATTCGATGTATATGGTGTATTGTAATGTGCCCAATCAGACACAGGTCGCAAAGCAGCGCCAGCTTGAAACAATTCAGGCTCAGTAAATAACGCCATAAAAGTCATAAAGCCACCATAGGAACCGCCATAAGTACCGACTTTGTCAACGGCAACATTTGCGTTCTGGGTTAACCAAGAGACCCCATCGACTAAGTCTTGGGTTTCGGGTGTCCCCATTTGACGATATATCGCAGTACGCCAATCACGCCCATATCCTTTGGATGCTCGATAGTCCATATCCAACACTACATAACCTTGTTGAACAAGGTAGTTATGGAACATATACTCACGAAAATAACCTGACCACCCCATGTGTGAATTTTGTAAATAGCCTGCGCCATGATTAAAAATGACTGCTGGTTTTGGCTCACCTTCTAGTGCTTGTGCACTCATGTATAGACGTGAATAAATAGGCTCAGCAACATGACTAGAAGGAATTTCAACAATACTCGGTGCAGCAAAGTTTAAAGCCAAAAACTCTTCTGAAACAGTCTGAGTCAACTGAATGGGCTTTTCTAGACGAGCAGACGAAGTCAAAAACAATTCTGGCGGTCGAGTCATAGTAGAGTGAGTTAACAGTAGATGTTGACCACTTGGGCTTAACACAAAATCGGTCATACCATGCAAATCCGTTAATGCTAAGTGCTCTTGACCATCAACTGATACTTTATAAATTTCATAGATGCCAGGGTGTTTTTTGTTGGCTTTATAAAAGATATGCTGACCATCGGGACTCACTACAATTTGGTCAACCTCATATTTACCTTCGGTTAAGGGATAGGCTTCACTATTTACTGGTTTAACATATAAATGTGAATACCCCGTCTCTTCGGATAAATAATATAAAGCTGGACTGTTGGGTAACCATCCAAAACGATTAAATGCATAATTAATCCATGCGGGATCAGATAAACGATGTTGTGGAACTAGCTTTTTCTGGGCTAGATCCACCGTTACAATCCATCGGTCTTTATTATCCCATGCCTCAAGCATAATCCCTACTTCACCAGCAGTATCATGCCAATAGATCGGTGGTTCATTCCAATACCAGCTAGAAAACAAGGTTATATCACGTGGTAGACGATTAACAGTATAGGTCTCCCCACGACGCTTAGCATTTTCTTCTTTTACCGATGCCAGCACATCATCATTAAAACCAGGTAAGACCGAGTAAGAAAGTGGATGTTTTACTTGATTAGTGAGATCCAGTAGGAATAAATCATCATTTCTAGGTTTGGCATCGGCCACCCGACGACGTACCTCTTTACTTGCAATGCGCCCATCTTCTTGGATGTAATGAGGCATAATGTCGGTTTTATCACGCCACTGTGTTTTAGGTGTTGTAGCTGCAATCGCCCATTTACCGTCAGGAGAAATACTCATTGCTGCCAGTCTGGCATCTGGAGCAAAATAAAACGCTGTAGTGGATGTAAAGTCATTTTTCGCAATCAGTTGTTGTTTGTTCTCGGCTACAATGGCCCGGTCTTGACGTTTATTGGCAATGTATTGAATGAGCTTAATTTGCTCTGCGGCGATGTAGTCTGCCGCTGGTTTTACCGGAACAGGTGGTTTAGCAAATTGCCAAGAGAACAATAATCGAGTAGCAAGCGTATCTGGTGCAGTAGCATAAATTGCATTCTCTACCTGATAGCTTATTTCTCCACTGGCTAAAAACCTCAAATTACTAGTGCGTTGATGAGCAAAGGTGATTTGCTTCACCACTTGGGTACTTTGCTCCATCACTAATAATTGCCCCTCATATAACCAGGCTAAAAATTGCTGATCAGGTGAGGTAAAAATATCGGCTGATGTCAGTACATGCTGCAGTTCTAACGAAGCCAGTTCACCATTAATTTTTGGTTGAGTAGGCGATATTGTAAAAAAATCACGCACAGGACTGCCCTCGCGCTTTCTGGCAAAGCGGACTATGTCTTGTCCTACTACCCATCCTGCTTGCTCCGGCTGTCTACCTAACCAATCCGGATGGCTCATAATTTTTTCGAGCGTAATCGGGTTGCTCGGTGTGGTAATTATTTTATCATCAGACGATTTGATAAAATCCATAGTTTGAGTTGTCGTAAGGTGCATAGAAGATGCTGGTGCACTGACCGGAGCTACTGCAGGGCCTGTTTTTTTGATATTTTGTGGTGCTAAAACAGAGGTATCAGTTGCCACACAACCAACTAACACAATGGTCAATGAGACGAGTAAGGTTTTTTGTAAAACACGAGAGGCTTTCATATTAATTATTATTCCTTATCCTAGAAAATGAACGTCATTTACAAAATCACGTATAAAACGAGGTGACTATCATAGGTGACGAACAGATGTACCAAAATATGTAAATTTTGCTACTATTCATACGTACATAAAAGCTTAATCACATCATAGTTTTTGTAGTAGTGCAATTTTAGCAATGACTGTAACATCCTAACTGTATGAATTAAGTGCCGAGACATAAGTGTAATAAGGACCATAAAATGAAAAAAATAATCGCGGGCTTGTGCCTCATTGGCTTCAGCTTCCCTACATTGGCGAATGATTGCCCAGATGTACTGAAGTTTATGAAACGTAAATTAAACTCCCAAGAAACCGTTAACTTTTGTAGTGAATACAAAGACAAAGCCATTTTATTCGTTAACACAGCGAGTAAATGCGGCTTTACCCCACAGTTTGAAGGCTTGGAAAAACTTTATGCGGATTATAAAGATAAAAACTTTGTTGTATTGGGTTTTCCTTCTGGTGATTTCAATCAGGAATATAACGATGAAGGCAAAACCGCAGAAGTATGTGAGTTGACCTACGGTGTAAACTTTCCAATGTTTGAAACCATTCCAGTGCGTGGTGATGATGCAGATCCTTTATATCGCATCCTTGCAGAAAAAGCAGGTACAACACCAAAGTGGAATTTCTACAAATATTTAGTGGATCGCAAAGGTAACTTAGTCGATTCGTACAGTTCATTTACCAAACCAGATGATGCCGATCTGATTGCTGACATTGAAAAAGCCATCAAATAAACACGACATATCTGCAAGGAAAATGTAACAATCAGTCAATAAAAAGCCCGCGTCTTTAGTTAAAGAAGCGGGCTTTTCTACACATGAAAACACATAAACATAGACATAAACAAAACATGACAAATAAAGTATTTTGGGGACACATTTTTTGCATGTATGTTATAGATAATACCTTTAAGAAATAGTTCCACATTAAATAAAAAATAATGCAATTTTTATATCGAGATGACAGTCACGAAGAAAACATCACTCTGTGAAAACACAAATCTTTGGCTCTAATTTAGGTGTTCTGGGTTTGGGAGGCCATTATTTGCTGTACTTTTACTCTACCTTGCCTTTACATACTTAGTGACAAGCCATGCGCTAAGTCAGCCAGTAAATCATGACTATCTTCAATTCCCACGGATAAACGAACCAAACTTTCACTCACACCCATAGCTGTTTTTTCGGCTTCAGAAAATTCAAAGAATATTGTTTGAGTAACGGGTAAAGCCAGTGTTCGTGTGTCTCCCAAATGTGTTGCACAAATAATTAAATCTAGATGATTAATAAAAGCGACGGGATCTTTATCTCCTTTGAGAGTAAAACTGAGTATTCCACCAAACGTACTAAATTGTTCTAGGGCTAAGTGGTGCTGTTCATGCTGCTCTAAACTAGGATGGAATACCGTTTCCACTGCCGGATGCTCATTTAAATAAGCTGCAATCTGTGCTGCATTATCTTGAATTTTTTGCCAACGTAAGCCCAATGTTTCTTGCCCGAGTAAAATGGCCGAAGCTGCTTCTGGGCTGAGGGTAGCCCCTATGTCTCTAAGTCCTTTTTTACGTAATTGGACTAAGCCCCATTGCGCAGTATCAGCTACTTGATAAAGCGGATCTATATGTGGATACTGCGTCCAATCAAAACGACCCATATCGATAATTGCACCACCGAGTGCTTGCCCTTGACCTGCAATATACTTGGTCAAAGAAGTGACCACAATATCGACAGGAAAATCCTGCGCTTTGAACATGGTAGGCGGTGTCATGGTGGTATCAAGCATCGAAATAATATGATGTTTTTTTGCTAACGTACCAAGGGCATTTAAATCTGGGATTTGCGTCAGTGGATTCGCCAGACCTTCCGCAAAAATAACACGAGTTTGTTCCCTAACCTGTTCACTCACTGCTTTGATATCAGTAATATCAACAAACGAAACGCTGATACCAAACTGTGCTAGCTGATGAAAAAAGCTTCGCGTATTGCCAAATAAATATTGGCTAACAATAATGTGGTCACCCTGCTTTAGCATGGCAAACATGAAGCTACTAATCGCAGCCATACCCGTAGCAAAGGTCACTGAGCCCAATGCTTCGTGTTGCTGAGTCAACACATTTTGTAACGCAGTCGTTGTACTACTCGAGGAGCGACCGTATACGTGTGCGACTTTTTTACCTTGAAACGCATCAACAATGCCTTGGGCATCTTTAAACTCAAATAACACGGAAGCGCACACAGGACTGTGGACCGAGCCATCTGGATAATCATTATAATTTTTATCAGCATGAACTGATTCTGTATGGGGATGATACTTTTTCACGGAGATTCTCTTATTAATGAGGCACAGCTGTTGCAGACAAAACGTTTCTTATTTGATCATATCATATATCGAACTGATATTTTTTGACACTATAGTCTGTTTTGCAACATCTTATATTACTAGCATATAATACTGGCTCATTAACTTCAGGCAAAAAACATGTGCATTCTTTTTATCGCGGTTAAGCAACATCCTCATTATCCCCTTATCATCGCCGCAAATCGTGATGAATTTCATGCTCGCCTGACCTCCCCTTCACATTTTTGGCCTGAAGGTTTTTTAGCAGGTAAAGATGAACAAGCGGGGGGTACTTGGATGGGATTAAGCCCAAATGGCAGGTTTAGTGCGTTAACTAATATCCGTGCTCCGAGTACCGATCGCTTTGATGCCAAAACCCGAGGAGAGCTTGTCGTACAAGCATTAGCTGCTGACAATGATGTGGCTTTCACAGAGCAATTAAAAACACATGCAACACAATACAATGGTTATAATTTGGTCTATGGCACATTGGATAAACTCCATGTATTTAACAGCCATAGTTTGGAACACAATGAGCTAAAACCAGGCGTTTATGGTTTATCTAATGCGAAATTAAATACCCCCTGGCCAAAGACCCAACTGGGTGTATCAGCCTTGAATCTAGCCTGTCAAAACCCTTTTGGGCTTTCCACAGAAACGCTTTTTAGTATTTTGAAGAATGCAGAAAAAGCACCTGACCATCTACTACCAGAAACCGGTATTGCCCAACCATGGGAAAAACTTCTCTCTTCCATATTTATAAAAAGTCCTGATTATGGCACTCGTTCATCTACGATTGTTACCGTAGACAATGACAACAATGTGTTATGGCATGAAAAAACTTTTTCAGCCTCAGGAGACGTCATTGGTGAAGTCAAAGAGGGTTTATCTATTTAATCTATTTTATGGTTTTGCCATGCTAGGGATTGGGTTATTGGTGAGTCGGATTGTTTTGCATGAAACAATGAAAATAGCCAAAAAGTGGTCATAACAGCTTAAAAGCTAAAGACAGATGAATACTTTAAATGGCATAATAATAAGGATTGTTAATTTTTTAGGAAAACTCCTGTGTTTGAAGTCTTACCAGCCCTTGCTCCAGATCCGATATTAGGTTTATCAGCTGCTTTTAAAGCTGACACAAATCCCCATAAAATTGACCTTGGTGTCGGTGTTTATAAAGATGAATTAGGCAATACACCTATCGTTCAAGCAGTAGCTGCTGCACAAACTCGTTTGTTAGAGTCAGAAACTTCAAAGACCTACATTACACCTCAAGGCGTACCAGGTTTTATCGACGGGATGCTTGAGCTTTTATTAGGTGCTGGCAATCCTGCAGTTGTTGAAGGTCGCGTAGCCGCAGTGCAAGCCCCAGGTGGTTGTGGTGCTTTACGGATCTTAGCTGAATTACTGAAACGCTGTAATGACAATGCTAAAGTTTGGGTATCTGATCCAACATGGGCGAACCACATTCCACTGATCGGTAATGCCGGATTGGAACTTGCCACTTATCCATACTTTGATAAAGCGACTGCTAGTATCAAATTTGATGAAATGTTAGAACAGCTAAAACAAGTCCCCAAAGGTGATATCGTTTTATTACACGCATGCTGTCATAACCCTACGGGCGCTGATTTAACTCAAGAGCAATGGCAAGCTGTTGCAGAAGTTGCCCAACAGCAAGGTTGGTTACCGTTTATCGATAGTGCATACCTAGGTTTTGGTGATGATTTAGAAACAGATGCTTTTGGCATGCGCCTAATGGTGAAATCTGTGCCAGAAGTTATTATTGCTGCATCATGTTCCAAAAACTTTGGCTTATATAGAGAGCGTGTTGGTCTTGCCGTGATGGTTACCGAAAATACTGCAGTACAACCTATTGTCCAATCACAAATACAAGCCATTGCTCGTGGTATTTACTCTATGCCTCCTTCATATGGCGGCGCATTAGTCGATATTATTTTACACGATCCTGACTTAAAACAGATGTGGGTCAATGAAGTAGATGCTATGCGTAATCGTATGCGTGACTTACGTGCCTTGCTGGTAGAGAACCTAGCGGCGAATGGTGCACAAAAAGACTTTAGTTTTGTGAATAACCAAAAAGGTATGTTCTCATTTTTGTGCATTACACCAGAACAAGTTCGTGCTGTGCGTGATGCTCATAGTGTTTACTTTGTAGATTCTTCGCGAGTGAATATTGCAGGTATCAACAAGAATAACGTTGAGCCATTAGCTAAAGCTTTGGTAAGTGTCCTATAAGTTTCATGAAGCCTTATATTGGTGAGTTACCAATATAAGGCTTGATTGAATGTCAGTTAGCACTTGTTTAAAGCGCTCACTCCTTATCACGAGTCAGCGCTTTTTTAGTGCCTTGGTTATCCTACGCTAACATGCCGCCATCCAAGGTCATACAATGTCCATTCATAAAGGATGCCTCGTCTGATGCTAACCACACAATCGCAGCGGCAATTTCTTCTGGGCGACCTAAACGCTTCATTGGACTGGCTCCCACGATGGACTTTTGGCCACGCTCATCCATTTGTTCGAGAGTACGCTGTACCATCGGCGTATCAATAAAGCTTGGACACACCGCATTAATCCGGATCCCCAGCTTTGCATATTCTACCGCCGCTGATTTAGTTAATCCCACTACTGCATGCTTGGTCGCACTATATCCAGCAATCATTGGAGCAGAACGTAAGCCCGCCACAGATGCAATATTAATTATATTGCCACCACCATTAGGTAGCATCATATTTAAGGCTTCCTTCATACAATACCAAACTCCTTTCACATTGACCGCAATGTTCTTTTCAAACAACGCATCATCAGTCAAATGTAAGGGGGTTGGCGGATACTCAATCCCAGCATTATTGACTAGCACATTAATTTGACCGAAATCATTTTTCGCAGCACGAAATAACTCAGTAACAGCCACTTTATCACTGACATCAGCTATATAAAAAGTCACCTTAGACTGACCTTGGCTGATATGATTACACTCATCAACTAACGCTAAACCCGCTTCTTCATTGATGTCACTAAGTGCCAAGTCAACCCCCTTTTGGGCAAAATGTTTAGCGGCTTGGGCACCAATCCCAGAGGCAGCCCCTGTAATTAACACAGTGTGAGACATATTGAATATTCCTTAAAATTTACTTAAAACCAATTAGTTCGCATTTTGTGACAGCTATCATCACGGTTTTGTAACAACGTTATATAGGGTGCGATTTGTGGTAACTCCCAGCGCACAAAGTACTGCCCAGCTTGACACTTACCATGATAATAATCCGCTTTTTCTGAAGTGAGTTCAGTCCCCAGACGTTGTTCAGCTGTATTAATTTGGCGCAGCCACTGCCACGCTAGAATCACACCTGAAAATACCTTCATAAAGCATTCTGCATTAGCGAGTTGCAGAGCTTGGCTTTCTTTAGATTGTAAATCAGCCCCTAAGCTATCGATAAGAGCAGGCATTTGTGCTAAATAATGACTAATACATTCTGCAGCTTGCTGCCCTACAGGGCCAGATGCAATTGCACAGTCTGTTTGCACAAGCGCAAATAATTGTGCTAAACCTTGTTGCTTGTTTTGCCACAGTTTTCGGCCAAGTAAATCCAAAGCCTGAATACCATTAGTACCCTCATGGATTGGATTTAACCGATTATCACGCCAAAATTGTTCAGCATAATACTCACGGGTATACCCTGCTCCACCCATTACTTGGATCCCTAAATCATTTGCTTTAGGACCATATTCACTTGGCCAGGCTTTTATTACTGGAGTTAACAAATCCAATAATTCAGCTGCATCTCTGGCCTGCTCTGCGTCTGCAGTATGTATGTCGTCCACTAAACGTGCACCATAGAAACACAATGCAATAGCCCCTTCAGTGTAGGCTTTTTGGGCTAACAACATCCTTTTTACATCACCATGCTCGACGATGGCTTTACCACCTTGGAGCCGTTCTTTGGCATATTCCAAGGAGTACTGAAAACCGCGATAACCGATCATCGCTGCTCCATACCCAACACCAACTCGGGCTTCATTCATCATCATGAACATGTATTGCAATCCTTTATGCGGTTCCCCGACCAAGTAACCATGGCAATCGCCTTGCTCACCAAATGTTAGCGCTGTAGAAGTAGTACCTCTGTAGCCTAATTTATGAATCAAACCAGCCAACACAATATCGTTTTTTACCCGGTTATCTCCATCACCTCGATATTTAGGCACAATAAATAAAGAGATCCCCTTTACTCCTGAGGGTCCGCCCGGTATTTTGGCTAATACCAAGTGCACAATATTCTCGGTCAGTTCATGATCTCCTCCCGAAATATATAACTTAGCGCCTTTGATCCGATATGTCCCATCTGCATGCAAGGTCGCACTCGTGGTAATTTCAGCTAAAGAGGAGCCGGCATGAGGCTCCGTTAAGGCCATCGTCCCAGAGTAACTCCCGGCAAGCATAGGCTCTAAATAGCGTGCTTTTAGATCTGCGCTCGCAAAATGTTTGATGACATTGGCCGCAGCAGTCGTTAAAAAAGGATAAGCGGTCGAGCTAGGATTAGCAGCCATGAAATACCCAGAACAAGCTGTCATAACACTTTCCGGTAACTGCATCCCCCCTTCATCGAAATCATAGCGAGCAGCAATAAAACCAGCATCAGCAAAAGCCTGATAAGCAATTTTTACAGCTGGTAACATCGTTACTTTTTGGCCATCAAATGAAGGTTCATTCTGATCCGCTAGATGGTTGTGGGGTAAAAAACAATCTGTCGCTATCTTCTCAGCTGTATCCAACACGGCAGAAAAAGTGTGCTCATTATGCTCCATAAAACGAGACCGCTTTAATAACGACAAGGTGTCTAAATTTTCATATAACTGAAACTCAATTTCTCGACGAAGGATCAACATCTGCAACATGTCCTTTTATAATTTATATTATAAGTCTGCCATATATTGCTCTGCTCTTTTAATCATTAACATGAATTGTTATCACTTAAATATCACTATACATTAACTTGGCTTTTGCAAATTGTGCAGAAAATAGTAAATCGTTTATTTTTCGCTTATACTCCGCGCGAAAACATTCATAACCCACTTATATTTAGGTAAACAATGAACACATTTACAAAAGCAACGTTAGCGATTGCCGTCACAACTGGCCTTGGTCAAACAGCTATAGCACAAGATAATATCGAAGAAAAAGGGCTGGAACAGATAACTGTTACGGCTCAGAAACGAACTCAATCAATCCAAGAAGTTCCATTGTCTATTGCGACTTTAAACGGTGAAGAATTCACCAGTTTATTTGCTGGTGGTGACGATATTCTCGCTTTGGCAACTCGTGTACCAGGCCTTTATGCAGAAAGCTCAAATGGTCGTGTTGCTCCGCGTTTTTATATGCGTGGTTTAGGTAATACTGATTTTGACCTAGCAGCGTCACAACCTGTTTCCATCGTTATGGATAATGTGGTGATGGAAAATGTGGTCCTAAAAAGCTTCCCTTTATTTGACGTAGAACAAGTAGAAGTCATTCGTGGTCCACAAGGAACATTATTTGGTCGCAATACCACTGCTGGTATTGTTAAATTTGATTCAGTAAAACCGTCTGATGATTTTGATGCCTACGTCAAGCTTGGTCTTGGTAGTTTAGGTACCCAAAATTTTGAAGGTGCAGTTGGTGGCGGTCTTAGCGAAGACTTGGCTGTGCGTTTATCCTTGTTAAGTCAAGAGCGCGATAATTATATAGATAACGCTTTTTCTGGAGTGGTTGATGCGATTGGTGGCTTTACTGAAGAAGCATACCGTTTGCAATTTGCCTATAACATCAATGATGATTTCAGCGCATTATTAAATATACACGGTCGTGAATTAGAAGGTACTGCATCTATCTTCCGTGCTAATGTGTTATCACCTGGTAGTAACAACCTCAACCAAAACTATGACCGTGAAACGGTTTATTACGATGCCAATTTATTGGGTAACGGGTTTGATAATAACCCCCAAGGTTACGAAGGTTTTGGCACCAGTCTTACACTAACTTATGACATGGATAGTATGACATTCACTTCCATTACGGCTTTAGAAACAGCTGAAGGTGATTCATTAGGTGATGTCGATGGTGGTGTAGTCGTTGATCCTGCCCAGGATATCAATGGTGATGGTACGGTAGAAACCACATTCCCAGGGTTTGTCCCGTTCTCAGCAGTTACTCAGGACAAATTAAATGACTTAGAACAATTCACCCAAGAAATTCGCTGGGCGAGTAATAATGATGGCGCTTACAACTGGCAAGCTGGTGCGTTTTTCTTTGATTCATCATTCTCTGTGACGTCCATCGATGGTTTCTTTGGTGCAACTGAAGTATTCCACGAAAACACGACGTGGGCAGTATTTGGACAATCAGAGTTTGCTGTCAACGATAAACTAACTATTACTACAGGTTTACGCTACACACATGATGACAAAACATTAAGTGTGGGTGAGCAAAATGTCGATGGATTTGCTGTCGTTATTGGTGCAGCTAGTATCCAAGAATACGCTGATATTAATGTCGATGACGGTCAACTTAGCTATGAAATCAGTGCTAATTATAACATTGATAACACGTCTTCTGTCTTTGCTCGTTATGCCAACGGTTTCCGAGCACAGACAATTCAAGGTCGTGATGTAGCTTTCGAAGGTGCACCTTCTGTCGCTGATGCAGAAACGATTAATTCTTTTGAAATTGGTTTTAAATCAGACTTATTAGATAACACTTTACGTCTAAATGCAGCAGCATTTTACTATGTTATCGATGACATCCAATTCTCAGCTATCGGTGGTGGTGCCAACAATACAGCCTTGATCAATGCTGATGAAGGTAGTGCTATTGGTTATGAAATTGATTTGCGCTATTTAGCTTCTGACAACCTGACGTTAACGGCTGGTTTTAGTTTTAATGATACACAAATCAATGATCGTGAGTTAAGCGTATTCCCATGTGGAGCAAACGCAACATTTGCTGGTAATTGTACGGTGAACGACCCAACGACAGTTGATAATCGTGCATTAATTGACGGTAATCCATTCCCGCAAGCGCCTAAAACTATTTACAATTTTACCGCTCGTTACACTTACCCAGTAAGTGATGATGCCGAGCTCTTTGTATTTACTGATTGGGCTTTCCAAGGCGAAACAAACTTGTTCTTGTATGATTCAGTTGAGTTTAGTACTGATCAACAACACGAAGCAGGTTTGCGTATCGGTTATGAAAATTTCAAACATAACTACCAAATTGCATTATTTGGTCGCAACATAACAAACGAACATAACTTACGTGGCGGTATTGATTTCAATAACCTAACGGGGATTGTTAACGAACCTAAAGTAGTAGGTATCGAGTTTACTGCTCGCTATTATTAATCGATAAATATAGTCGATTATTTTAGTTGGTTAACACTGTTTTGGTGTGAGTCATTGGATATCATTATTTATAACTCATACAACTAAAGCTATGTATTAAAAAAGGGAGTACCACAAGGTACTCCCTTTTTTGTGTCTGTCTGAGGTGTCATTGCCCCCTCAGAACTTAATTGTTTTGTGCTGCCAATTTTGCATTTTCAGCTGTGCGTTTGGCCGCATATGTCTTTGAAAAGAATGCTTTTAAATCATCTAAAATAAGATATAAAGATGGTACTAAAAGCAATGTAATGACAGTCGCAAATAAGATACCAAATGCCAATGATATCGCCATTGGAATAACGATTTGTGCTTGGAGTGAACGCTCAAAAATAATCGGCATTAGCCCCATAAACGTGGTTAATGAGGTTAAAACGATCGCCCTAAAACGCTGTGACCCGGCGTTAATAGCAGCGTCTAATAAATTCATGCCTTCACTGCGGGCACGGTTTACAAAATCCACCATAATCAAACTATCATTGACCACGACACCTGACAAAGCAATGATGCCACATATAGAAAGTACACTGACTGACATCCCCAACACTAAATGACCGATGATTGCACCTACGATACCAAAAGGTATCACCGACATAATGATCAGCGGTTGAGAGTATGATTTTAATGGAATAGCCATCAGAGCGTAGATTGCAAATAAAGCAAATAGAAACCCTTGCGCCAGTGAGAAGATAGCTTCGCCCTGCTCTTTACTGTTACCTTGTAATTTAAATTCGACACCAGGATACTTTTTGAGTAACTCAGGGATCGCTTTGACCATGACATCTTTGATCACGGTATTGGGTTCAAGGATATCTTTATTGACTTTGGCAGTGACACTAACCGCTCGTTGACCATCCACGCGATTTATCGAGGAATAGCCTTGACCAATTTCGATATCTGCCACCTCAGCGAAAGGAATTTCTTGGCCATTTGGTGCCCGAATCCGCATCGTTTCTAAATTACCAATGGAATTTCGTTGCTCTTTGGGATAGCGCACCATGACTCGAATTTCTTCTTCGTCACGTTGAATGCGTTGTGCCTCTGCCCCATAAAATCCATATCTGACTTGTTGGGCCATACTGGCTAAGGATAAACCCAAGGCTTCACCTAATGGCTTAATATTAATTCTAATCTCGTCTGCACCATTGGCAAAACTATCATTAATATCAGATATCCCTTTATACTCGCTTAAAAAATCTTCCAGTTCAGTCGATACTGCTCGTAGTACAGTCACATCTTTGCCGCTAAATTCAAAGCTCAGATCTGAACCACCCCCCGGACCGCCTGGTGCGCCAATATTAAAATTTTTCACCCCTGGGATCTCCGGGATGAAACTCCGCCACTTATCGTTTAACTCATCATCAGAGATAGAACGTTCTTCTCCCTTAGATAATTCAACAAATACTTGTCCACCTAATGTCCCTTGAGAAAATGCAATAGAGTGTTTCACCACACCTTCACCGGTTTCTTCAGTGATCGCATTGTCCATTTGGGTCAACGAAGTCATCAGAGTTTGGATCGCCTTATCACGCTGCACCAATGAAGAGCCTTGTTCCAGTTCAACACTCGCAAACATAAAATCAGAAGGAATCGTTGGGAAAAATACAAAACGGACAATGCCACCAGCAAACAAACCAATCGTCAAAATAAACATGGCGATAAATACGGATAATGTCGTGTATCGTTGTTTAATCGCTTTGCGTAAAAACGGGACGTATTTGTGGGCAATAAACACTTTTATGCCTTCGGCAAAGTAATCTCGGAAACGTTGTAGTTTATTTGCTTTACTTGGGTCATAAGGCTCTGATTTCATATGTGCCAAATGCGCAGGTAGTATCAATTTTGATTCTATTAAAGAAAAAATTAAACAAATAATGACCACACCACCGATGGTTTTCCAAATTACACCAAAGGTACCGGAAACCATCATCATTGGAGAAAAGGCTGCTATGGTCGTCAATACGCCAAACGTAGCTGGCATAGCCACACGTTTAACCCCTTTGATAACGTTATCTATAGAATGACCATGCTTATCTATTTCAGAATAAGCAGACTCCCCCATAATAATCGCATCATCAACGACAATCCCTAAGACCAAGATGAACGCAAACAAACTGATCATGTTGATTGAAACACTTAAAAATTCCATCGGTAAGACGGCTAAAGTACCCAGGAAGCAGACAGGTAAGCCCCATATGACCCAAAACGCTAAGCGGATTTTTAGAAATAACGACAGTACTAAGAAAACTAATAATGCTCCGACTCCCATATTTTCCAGCATCATATTTAGGCGGTCAGCCAGATAAAAAGAACTGTCCCCCCAGGTATCTGCTTGAATATTAGGTGGGAAGTTAGGCTTTACTTTATTAATGTGCGCATTTACCAGCTTGGAAATTTCCAGCGCATTTTGGTCGCCAACTGCACGAACTTGGATACTTACTGCCGGTTTACCATCAAAATAAGCCAGATTATTATCTTCTACGAAACCGTCATTAATGGTTGCGATATCCCCTAGTAAAACGCGAGTCCCATCCGCTTGTGTCACTAGAACCAAGGATGCAAAATCGTAGGCATCATAGGCCTGACCTTTTGCTCGCAATAAAATATCACCATTATCCGAGCGAATTGAACCACCGGGGACATCAATCGAAGAACTGCGAACAGCATTGACTAGTTGGTTAAAGGTTAGGTTATACTCTTGCAGTTTTTGTTCTGAAATTTCAATCGATATCTCATAAGGTCTACTCCCTACGACATTAACATCAGACACACCTGGAAGATTAGCTATTTCATCGCGAAGTTGTTTTGCAAATTCTTTAAGTTCTCGTTCTGAAGCATCGCCATAAGCGGAGATCCACAATACATCTTGTGGTGCTTTTATCCTATAAACAACTGGCTTTTCAGTATTTGCAGGAAATGAAGGAATTGCATCGACTTGCACTTTTACTTCGTCTAATAATGTCTGGACATCATAGTCATCCTCAACTTCTATCGTCAAAGAGCCAAAACCTTCGACTGAACGGGAGCTGAGTTTTTTGATTCCTTCTAAATCTTTGACCGCTTCTTCTAATTTCAGTACTACCCCTTCTTCGACTTCTTGCGGTGCAGCACCTAAATATGGAACTTGTACCGATATTACATTGAATTCAAATGTTGGAAACACCTGCTTATGAATACTGATCGCGCCAAAAACCCCTCCCACTAATAAGATCCACATCAGCAAATTGGCTGCGACATGATTGCGAGCAAACCATGCAATAATGCCAGTTTGGGTATTAATCGGTTGCATTATTCATCCCCTGCTATGTTGTCTGATACGTTTTTAGTCACTGAGCTATCTTCTGGTAAACGCACAGGCATACCATTGTAAGCATTGGGGACGGCACTTACTGCTAATAAGTCTCCAGGTGCTAAGCCAGCACTAATAAAGATTTTTTCATCATCCGCACGCTGCACTTCAACATCTTTAATGGCAATAGTGTTGTCTTTAGTCACAGTAATGACTGTTCCATCCAAACGCACTAAGTTACGTGGTAAAACGACCATATCATTTGCTTTGGCACCGGTAATTTCTGCACTGACAAAACTGCCAAAACGCAAGATGTGTTCCGCTGTACTGCCTGCTCTTTTATAAGGGTCTGCAACCTCTGCAATTGCATAAATTACTCGCGCTTGGGTGTTCATTACACCTTCATCGCGTGACAAGCGAGCTAACCATTGGGCATCCTGGCCACCAACACGACCACGGAGAATAACTGAGCCTGTGGCTGAAGACTGTTGATCCAAATAGGCTAAGTCGTTATCTGTAAGTGGTAAACGGATCTCTGCAACATCCGTTGACAGAGTATTGGCCAGTACACTGCCTGGATTAACAAACTGGCCTATATCCACATTTTTTTGTTGGACCATCCCGGTGTATGGAGCTCGAATAACCGTTCTCTCCAAGTTTCTTTGGGCACGTTCCAAGTTGGCTTGAGCGGCTAATAAATTTGCTTGCTCTTTTGCCAATTGTGGTTTTCTGAGACCTAATTCAGGGGCACTGCCAGAACGTACAGAACGCCATTCCTCTGCGGCGACTTTACCGCGTGCTAACTCTTCTTCATAACTGGCGGTTGCTCTAGCTAAGTCAGCCTCCGCAAGCTTTAATTCGGTTTTGCGGTCAGCATTTTCTAACGTCACCAAGATATCACCTTCTGTAAACATCCCCCCGTTGACAAAAGAGTCTGCCACACTTTCAATCATTCCAGATACCTGTGCGGTTAAAGCACTTTTAGTTTTCGGAGTGACCGAACCTTGTGATGTCACTGTGTAAGTCACATCACTTAATTCAATGGGCATAACTTCTACTAAAAACGTTTTATCTTCTGGCTCTTTTTTCTCAGGTTGGGGTTTGGCAATGATCATTCCCGCTGTGACCACAATCGCAACTAAAATGATTAAAAAAGGAATTCCTGCTTGGCGCAACATTTTCATAGTTCAACTCAGTAGTGATAAATTAACTCCTTTATATTACCCCTTACCTGAATGGCAAAAAACTGTTAAATCAGATCTTTAAGCGGAAGATTGTTAGCAAATGTTACATACAAAAAGCCCCCAATAGTATGTCTCAACTTTCGGGGGCTTCGCTAACATGGTGCCTAGAAAACAATGTTTTCTGTATTGTTGTAACAAGGTCAATAAATAAGAAAAGTCCTTTAATTTAATGCCGCTTCTAATTCAGGTAATACAGTAAACAAATCTCCTACTAAACCATAATCAGCTACTTGGAAAATTGGTGCTTCTTCGTCTTTATTGATAGCAACAATGACTTTTGAATCTTTCATACCAGCCAGGTGTTGTATCGCACCGGAAATACCCACTGCAATATACAAATCGGGGGCAACAATTTTACCCGTTTGACCAACTTGCATATCATTTGGAACAAAGCCAGCATCCACGGCAGCTCTAGAGGCACCGATGGCAGCACCGAGTTTATCGGCTATGCCATTAAGCAGAGCAAAATTGTCGCCGTTTTGCATTCCTCGCCCACCAGATATAATCACGTTTGCGGCTGTGAGTTCTGGACGTTCTGACTCTGTTAATGTTTCTCTAACAAAACTAGAGAGTGTATTCTCAGCCACAAAATCACAATTTTCTATGGCGACAGAATTTCCCGTACCAACAGCGTTAAATGCAGCGGCCCTAACGGTAACGACTTTTAATGTATCTGATGACTGCACCGTAGCAATCGCATTCCCTGCATAGATAGGACGCACGAAAGTATCAGGTGATTCTACGGCAATAATATCTGAGATTTGTGCAACATCGCGTAATGCAGCCACTCGTGGCATGAAGTTTTTTCCGGTGGTAGTCGCTGCGGCAATGATATGAGTATAGTTATCCGCTAACGACAAGACTAATGCACTTACGGATTCAGCAAGTTGCTGAGCATACACTGGATCGTCTGCCACTATCACTTTTTGCACACCTGATAACTGTGCAGCGGCCTCTGCTACCCCACTGCAGTTTGCCCCAGCAACTAAGACCACTACATCATTCGCCATTTGTTGTGCCGCAAAAACTAACTTGGCAGTTTCAGCTTTGAGCTGTGTATTATCGTGTTCCGCATATACTAAGACACTCATGAAATCACCTTTGCTTCATCTTTTAGTTTACTCACTAATTCAGCCACATCAGCCACTTTAACACCACCTTTACGTTGCGCAGGTGGAGTCACTTTCAACAAGGTAACATTAGATGCTAATGTGACACCTAATTCATCTGCATTGAATACTGCTACAGGTTTTCGCTTAGCTTTCATAATATTGGGTAATGATGCGTAACGAGGTTCATTTAAGCGTAAATCTGTCGTGATTATCGCCGGCAACTGCAGAGCAACAGTTTGTAACCCGCCATCAATTTCACGAGTGACTTCTACTTTACCATCAGCGATGGAAACTTCTGATGCAAATGTACCCTGTCCCATATTTGTCAGGGCTGCCAGCATTTGTCCGGTCTGGTTATTATCAGAATCTATCGATTGTTTACCAAGAATCACTAAATCTGGGTTTTCATCAGACACCACTGTTTTCAATAATTTGGCAATTTGTAGCGAATCAAGGTTGAGTTCTGTTTTGATATGGATGCCGCGATCAGCACCCAGTGCTAATGCTGTTCTAATTTGTTCCACACAAGCGTCTGGACCAATCGACACCGCGACTATTTCGGTCACATCGCCTTTTTCTTTGAGACGAATTGCCTCTTCAACAGCAATCTCACAAAAAGGATTTAAGGCCATTTTAACATTGGCTAAATCTACATCTGATTGGTCCGCTTTTACTTTCACTTTTACATTGTAATCAATTGCCCTTTTTATAGGCACAAGCACTTTCATAATGATCCTTTTTGGAAAAAATAATGAATATGTTAAGTAATTGTCAATTTACTTTCAGTTGACGTTAACGTCAACCCGATTTACCCTTTACAAACATTTTATTCATTTACAGGCAATTATAAGTTTGTGTAATGATTTAATCCCCCATTAATAAATTTTTTTAATAGTCAACTAAAGCATTAGAGGTGTCCTGTGGAAAGAGAAATGATGGAATTTGATGTAGTCATTGTCGGTGCGGGCCCCGCTGGACTGTCAACCGCTATAAAATTGATGCAAGATGCCCAAAAGGCCGAACAAGAGTTAATGGTCTGTGTAGTAGAAAAAGCAGCTGAGGTAGGTGGACACATTTTATCAGGTGCTGTTTTCGAAACTCGCGCACTTGATGAACTACTCCCCCAATGGAAAGAGTTGCACGCACCTATTAACACCGCTGTAACAAAAGACGATATTTACTATCTCAATTCAGCAGAAAGTGGGATTAAAATCCCCAATTTTCTGACGCCAAAAACGATGCATAATTCTGGCAATTATATTGTTTCGATGGCCAATGTTTGTCGTTGGTTAGCAGAACAAGCCGAACAATTAGGCGTGGAAATATTCCCAGGGTTTGCCGCAGCCAATACCATCATTGAAGATGGGGTTGTCAAAGGCATTATTACTGGTGATATGGGGATAGATGAAGATGGTCAACCTAAAGACAGTTATATGCCAGGTATGGAATTGCGAGCAAAATATACCGTATTTGCAGAAGGTTGCCGAGGGCATCTTGGCAAAGAGCTTATTGCTGAATTCAAATTAGATCAAAATGTTTCACCACAACACTATGCTATTGGTTTTAAAGAAATTTGGGATATTCCGGCAGAGCAGCATGAACCAGGCTTAGTAGTACATACTGCAGGTTGGCCTCTCGATGATGCAACGGGTGGCAGTTATTTGTACCATGCAGAAAACAATCAAGTTTTGGTGGGTTTAATAGTAGATTTAAATTATAGCAATCCACATTTATCCCCTTTTGATGAATTCCAACGCTTGAAACATCACCCGAAGATGGCTCAGTATTTACAAAATGGTAAACGCGTCTCTTATGGTGCCAGAGCAATTGCCAAAGGAGGATACAACTCATTACCCAAAATGACTATGCCAGGTGGTATCTTAGTTGGATGTGAAGCAGGCACATTAAATTTTGCCAAAATTAAAGGCAACCATACCGCTATGAAATCGGGTATGTTAGCTGCTGAAGCTATTTTACATGGCTTGCAGCATAATGATGTGGAATTAAGTCAATTTACACACTTATTCGAAAACTCATGGTTGTATAAAGAACTGTATACATCACGTAATTTTGGTCCAGCTATCCATAAATTAGGAAATATTTTAGGGGGCGCATTCAATACTTTTGATCAAAATATTTTGCAAGGTAACTGGCCAACCACTTTGTTAGATAATTTAAAAGATCATGAACAATTAAAATTAACTACTGAGTGCACCAAAATAGATTACCCTAAAGCAGATGGAGTATTAAGTTTTGATAAGCTGAGTTCTGTTTTTTTATCCAACACTAACCATGAAGAACAACAACCTTGTCATTTAAAGCTTAAAGATCAATCACTTCCCATCCAAGTTAATCTAGCTAAATACGACGAGCCTGCGCAACGTTATTGCCCTGCGGGGGTTTATGAAATCATACAAAATGACGCTGGAGAGTCTATATTTAATATTAACGCTCAAAATTGTATTCACTGTAAGACATGCGATATAAAAGAACCTCAGCAAAATATTACCTGGGTAACGCCTGAAGGTGCTGGTGGTCCAAATTACCCGAACATGTAATATATTTTCATTTTATATATTTATTTCTGTATTTTTTTAACTATAATAATTCATGTGTAGAGTGTTAAATTTAAATATAAAGGAAATAAATAAAATGAGTGATTTTTTACATATTTTGACCCATGGTCGTAGATTACAAGGTGCAACCAAATCTCTTTCTGTAGCAGAGTTACGTGATGTAATTACAAAGCTAGAAGCTGTCATTGAAAAGCGCATCGAGCAAGAAGCAGCGAATGCTGAGAAAGAAGCAGAAAAACGAGCCCAAATTGAGAAAATTCGCGAACAGATGATCGCAGCTGGTCTGGATATTTCGGATCTCGATGCAAGCGTGGTGGCTACCAAGCAAAAAAGTACCCGTCGCAAGGGAGCAAAACGCCCTGTTAGATATGCGATTACAGTGGCTGGCACTGAAACAAAATGGACAGGCATTGGCCGTATGCCAGTCGTCTTCAGCCAAGCTTTAGAAAATGGTGCTTCTTTAGAAGATTTCTTAATCGCATAATGACTATTTGTAATTATAAAATAACTACCCATGAGTCTAGTACTAAATGGGTAGTTTTAATACATGGTTTGTTTGGTTCATTGGATAATCTAAATTTATTAGCCAAACATTTAGCACCTGATGTAAATGTGCTCCAAATTGACTTACCTGATCACGGTGCTTCACCCCGCTCTACCAATATATCTATCCATTTTTATGCGGCAGCAATACGAGAAACACTACAAAGTTTAAATATTGCATCCGCTCAGTTTATTGGTCATTCTCTCGGTGGCAAAGTCGCTATGGGCTTAGCACTGGACACACCTGAGCTTGTCAGCTCCTTGGTCGTTGCGGATATTGCTCCCGTTGCTTATGGCCACAGGCATCAAAAAGTCTTTGCGGCATTAAATCATATTGATTTGGCGTCATTAGAAAACAGAGCTCAAGCCACCGCGGTATTCGCAGAGATGCTCGATGATGAAGGAACTCGTCAGTTTCTTCTGAAGAGCCTAAAAAAGGATCATGAAACAGAAACTTGGTATTGGCAATTCAATTTACCCACCCTAGAGCGTGATTATACCCACCTTATAGACTGGCCCTATTCTGGAACATCTTCCACTGTACCGACCTTGTTTATCAAAGGTGCTGATTCGGATTATATTTTAGCAGAGCATCAACCTGCTATTGTCGCCCAATTTCCAAAAGCCAAAGCACATATTATTCAAGGTGCTGGTCATTGGTTACATGCACAAAAACCCAGTGTATTTAATAGTATCGTCAGTAAATTTATCTTGGCACAAAGCGACTAAAGATTGATATAAAACAATACCAACTGCCCAATTTTAGTCGTCAATACTATCCGCATTCAGAAAAGCCTATGATATAATGAAGCTATTCAAGTTTAATCGTAGTTGCTATGTTGCAAGAAAATTTTGAATTGATTGAGTCTATTGTGCTTAATCTTGGCCTGCTTATCCTGTTCATGTTAATGGGTTATGCGGTCCACGATGTATTAAGTAAAAACGACGTTCCTAAAGTGGGACGTTATGTGACCTATGGTGTGCTTTTTTTGGGAGCTGCCGGATTCATTGCCAAGGGCATCATTCAAATTTTCTGGCAATCTAGCGGATTTAATTAATTTTAGAGGTGTTAAATGGCTAGTGTAGGTCTATTTTTTGGAAGTGATACGGGTAACACTGAACACGTTGCCAAAATGATCCAAAAAGAACTGGGAAAATCGCTGATTGATGTTCATGATATTGCGAAAAGCACCAAAGAAGAAATCGCAGAATTTGACTTATTATTGTTTGGTATTCCAACCTGGTATTACGGTGAAGCCCAGTGCGATTGGGATGATTTTTTCCCAGAACTAGAAGAAATCGATTTCACAGATAAACTCGTTGCTATTTTTGGTTGTGGAGACCAAGAAGATTATGCTGAGTACTTCTTGGATGCGATGGGTATGGTTCGCGATATTGTAGAAGCGCGTGGTGCTGTACTTATTGGTCAATGGTCAACCGACTCCTATGATTTTGAAGCATCTAAGGGCATGGCTGATGATAACCATTTTGTTGGCTTAGGAATTGATGAAGACCGCCAGCCAGAGCTTACTGATGAGCGTGTTAAAGCGTGGTGCGCCCAAATCAAAGAAGAGATGTGCTTAGCTGAACTAAGCTAATTTTCTACTAAAATATATACGGCCCTACCCCAGGGCCTAATCTTTCCTATCATTTTGTTCTGATTTCCTTATAATATCCTCATCATAACAAGAACAAGCGATACAACATGGATCAAAATAAAGAACTCAAAAAAGCTGGTCTAAAAGTCACTTTACCGCGCTTAAAGATCCTAGAGATTTTACAAAAACCTAATAATCAACATATCAGTGCTGAGGATGTTTACAAGATCCTATTAGAGCAGGATGAGGACATAGGTTTAGCGACGGTTTATCGAGTGTTGAATCAGTTTGATGATGCCGGTATCTTGATTCGTCACCACTTCGAAGGTGGTAAATCCGTATTTGAAATCAGTCACAAAGATCACCACGACCATTTAGTTTGTTTGCGTTGTGGAAAAGTTGTCGAATTTGAAGATCCATTGATTGAAAGTCGACAAATCGAAGTAGCCGCACAAAATAATATGAAACTAACACACCACTCTTTGTACATGTATGGTGAGTGCAATGATGAAAACTGTGATGAGGAAAATGACTAACACAGTGTTCAGTCCCTTAGATAACCGTAGATAAAAGTCCCATACATAAACTATACTTCTGCAGCACACAGATACTCTATTCGTGCCCTCAGCAAAAGTTGTTGGGCATGTGCTGAATATATGTCCTGAGCGACAAACCTTATTTGTCTTCCAGCACTTAATTGCCCCAACCTAGCTCGACCAAGCTGAGTCACTGTCCCCATTATTGGGTAACCACCTACCGTTTGTTTATCATTCATTAATACAATTGTTTGACCAGAGGGTGTTATCTGAAGCCCCCCCAGGATAGTCACTTGGGAGTTTTCTAAAACGATTTCATGACTCAACCCCGCATGCTGCTCCAACCTATAGCCCATACGATTAGACTCTGGAGTAATCGTAAATACTTCGTTTAAAAAGCGATAGCGTTGAGCAAATGTAAACACTTCATACTGGAAGTTTTTGATGAAAGGGATCCATACCTCGTCTTGCTCGCCAGGTAAACCTTTTTGCTGTTTTGGACAATACGCTTCTGTGCTGTCAACTGTGACCTTGGGACTTACTGACAGTAGAAAATTCAAAAAATGAGGCTTAGAGGTACCTTTATTCAAGACATTTTGTAAATTTGAGTCAGTTTTACTTATCGTTTGGTGTGGATGTATCACTGTATTTAACTGTGGAGTAGGTCCAAAACCTTCTCTGGGTACCGCGTTATTGGAATGAAAAACAGCATCAGCAGTAAAACCAGAGTAACAGCCAATATAAAATCGAAATCCATCCTGTAGCGGGTGTATATCTAGTAGTGAGCCAGGCTCAAATAAGCCCACAGCGCCTTGTAATAATTGCCCATTAATAAAGACTTTGCAACTACCAGTAAACGCCAAAACTATAGGTTCAATAATTGTTAATTGGAGTGGCCCAATGCACTCCAGCGCACTTAACTCAGGGGTGTTATCTAATAAGGTATTGTTATACAAAAAATGATATTCATCCACCGGGCCCGATTTAGTCACGCCGAATTGCCCAACAAATTTGCGCGCATTATCGACAAAAACTGGCGGAAATACATACTTTGTTAAAAGAATACTCATGAGTCCTCTGCCTCATAAAAAGATATTTTATCACCCAGGTTTAATCTATTGGGTTGCTTGGCAGTAACGTCGAATAAACGTTGCGAACAATGTCCAATAATATGCCATCCTCCAGGAGAAATTTGGGGGTAAACCGCCAAGTACTTATCGGCGATAGCAACACTCCCTGCTGGAATATGTACTCTTGGTGTGGCTCTACGGGGTACCTGTAATGCTTTAGGTAATTCGCCACAATATGAAAAACCCGGTGCAAAACCATTCACCATGACTACCAATTCAAGATTCAAAATATCTTTTTGGAGTTGTCTGGTGGATAAACCACAAGTCGCAGCGAGTTCTTCTAGATCCAAGCCCGCACTAAAGTCTATTGGCAATTTATGTGTAGTGCACAACGGGTGATTTTGAGGTATTTTCTCTAACTGAGAAAGCAACTGATAACAATAATCTGGTACATCTAGAGGACAGTATGCCAAAGAAAACTCTAATAAGATGTGAGTAAAACAACTGGTCACGTTTTCCAGATAAGGGACGTCGCTCAGTCGTAATGACTGGGCATAAATAGGAATCAAGTTTTTATCTGTTGGCGTTAAAAGCCAACTTTGTTCGCCAACCCATTCTAGGTCATATTGTGTATTTGAAATGATATGCAAACGTTACTCACATAATTCAGCTAACTGAATCACTATGGCTAAAGCATCAGCTGAATCACTATGCACACATAAAGTATCGGCATATAGAGGAACCTCAGTCCCGTCAATGCATATTACATGTTGACGATTCATAATATTTTGCGCTTGAGTTATAGCTTCAGACTGAGATAAAACAGCTCCTGGCTGGGTTCTGGAGACTAATTTTCCAGTGTTATCGTAAGCTCTGTCAGCAAATGCTTCAAAAATGATAGTAACGTGATGTTTTTCTGCATCTTCTACCAGTGCTTTGGCCCAAGGTCCTGCCGGGAGCATAACTTGGTGCAGTTTTGGCGCGTTTTCTATAACGGAGAAGAACACTTCCCTCACCGCTGTACTTTCGATGATGTCATGATAGAGAGCACCATGTGGTTTTACGTAAACACAGGACGTATCGTGAAAAGCACATAAACCTTGTAAAGTGGCAATTTGAAAAACTAAGTGATCATATAATTCAGTTGAAGATAATTGCATACTGCGACGTCCAAACCCTTGACGGTCAGGGTAGCTTGGGTGCGCCCCGATTTTCACAGCGTGTTGTTTAGCTAAAAGAATGGCTCTTTGAATATGCTGTGCATCGCCACCATGATAGCCACAGGCGATGTTTGCATAGTTGAGGTATGGCATTATTGCATCATCATTCCCTAACACATACAACCCAAAGCTTTCCCCTAAATCACAATTTAATTGCATAATAATCCATACTTATCTAACGCATTTAGGTATTATAGGGAATATATCAGTTAATACAAAACAGTAAATTTATGCCAGAACTCAAAGACATTTCCCTCGCAGTTAATCAAACTCATATCGGCACAGTGAAAACCATGACAGATTTTGGATGTTACGTTGATATAGGTTACGCCGAAGATGTACTCATTCCATCGGGTTATATGCAAGCCAATATTAGTAATAAAATGGCTATAGTGGTGTTTGTCTTTCATGATGATGATACCAATAGAGTTTTGGCAACTAATCAATTATTCAAATTTTTCGATGAAACCAATAATGAATATTTTGCGCCAAAGCAAACTGTCAATTGTATGGTATGGTCTTCTACCGAATTAGGCTATAAAGTCTTACTCGATAATGAAAAATTAGGGCTTTTATTTCACAGCGAGGCATTGGCTAAACATGCTATAGGTGCGCAGTTTGCAGTTACCATTAAACAAATTCGTGAAGACGACAAGATAGACGTTACTCAGCACGTACAAAGTGCCAGTCAAAGAAAAGATCTTGCAGCGCAAATTTTAGATGATCTCGTTGCCCATGATGGCATATCATCACTGACTGACAAAAGCTCTCCTGAAGATATAGCCTTTAAGTTCTCTGTCAGTAAAGGTGCTTACAAAAAGGCAATTGGTGCTTTATTTAAAGCAAAAAAGATTACCATCACAAAAGATTTCATCAAATTGATAGATTAAGTATTTCATAACTACCGGCACATATACTTAGAGTTCAGGGATTACTGAGAGTTCAGGGATAAGGGATGAGAAAAAAGACGAGAATTTCAACAGATTAATCAGATGAGCCAAACAAGCAAGGTGGTTTTTTCCATTAATATCAAAAACTTATATTTTTATTTACTTTTATCGTAAAAAACACTAGAAATATAAATATAGATGTTTATAATGCATCGCGTCTGAAGATATATCTATTTATCTTTAAGTTATTAGATGAGGCTACTAACTTAATCGAAGACAGTTACACAAGAGCCAAAATTTACTTCAATGGTGGGCTTTTAGAGCACGTTTTGCGTGGCCGTTTTCTTGTGTACGGTAGTCTCAACTCTAATAGCCCACCACCATATTAATACACCTGACCACTCCTAATAGTTCAAAATATAAACAAATTTTAATCTATTACGTATTTTACTTGATTCTCGTTAAACCTTTATTACAAATTTTATGGTTAATCCTGTCTAGCTCATAATTAAGCGCACCACTGACACATTTACTGATCCAATGATGAGCAGCAATAAAAATATCTTGAGGAATATCAGGGTGTGTTTTAAGGATATCTGCACTATGCTTTAAATACTCATTGACTGCATTTATTGTAGCAATAGTTTCCTTAGAACTTTTTTGTATCAAAGGATTTATTTTACTAGGGACATGTTGGTAATTTTTTTGTGAAAACTGTGCTGTTTTTGGCTCTGTAGAAGCAACATTTTTTAAGTGATTAGAATGGTGCTCTAGAAAATCAAGGTTTTCGAATGATTCTATAGATTTAATCTTATGTTGAGCAAGATGATGCAAATGTCTCATAATTTCTCACAACGTGAAAAGTTTTCTTATTGTTAAGTAAACTATCTAAAATAAATTAAAAACCCAAAATGGGTGGCAAGATGTACAAGGATGAGACTACCGTACACAAGAAACGGCCACATAAATGTGCCCCGTACACCTCGCCATAGTTTCTTGTGATTTTAGGGTCTCATACCTAGTCAAATAGAAATTTTGTTTCCTAAGTGACAAGAGAAGTATAGCCTTCTATACTATTTATACTACTAACCAAAAGTATACTTTAATCATTTTTATGCTTTTAAAATAAAAAAACCCGAATTAACATGGAGTTAAATCGGGTTCTACACATATAGATATAAAAATATTATTAAATATATATTCTTTATTTCTTGCCAACTAAATTTTGATTACTTTAATTTAGCATCCAGTTCTTCAATTTTTGCTTTCCAGATGGCTGGGCCAGTTTGATGAGCATTGTTACCGTCTGAATCCACGGCTACAGTCACTGGCATATCTTCTACTTCAAACTCATAGATAGCTTCCATTCCTAGGTCCTCAAAGGCAACGACTCGAGATTTCTTAATCGCCTTTGATACTAGGTAGGCAGCACCACCAACAGCCATGAGATAAACAGACCTGTGTTTTGCGATACTCTCAACTGTTGCAGGACCGCGTTCTGCTTTACCTATCATACCAAGCAAGCCCGTTTGTTCTAACATCATATCCGTGAATTTATCCATACGTGTGGCAGTAGTTGGGCCGGCTGGACCTACTACCTCATCACCGACAGCGTCAACAGGGCCCACGTAATAGATGAAACGATCGGTTAAATCCACGCCATCAGGTAAACCTTCACCATTATCTAGCATCGTTTGAATACGCTTGTGCGCCGCATCACGGCCAGTTAACATTTTACCTGAAAGCAATACGGTCTCGCCGACTTTCCAATCTTGAATAGACTCTTTAGTCAATTCATCCATATTGACACGACGAGTATTCTCAGAAACCTCCCAAGTGACTTCCGGCCAATCTTCTAATTTTGGTGGCGTTAATTCAGCTGGACCAGAACCATCTAGATAGAAATGGGCATGGCGAGTAGCCGCACAATTTGGAATCATTGCTACTGGTTTTGACGCGGCGTGGGTAGGTAATGACTTAATCTTGATATCAACAACCGTCGTTAACCCACCTAAACCTTGTGCTCCTATACCTAGTGCATTCACTTTATTAAAAATGTCTACACGTAATTTTTCTTCGGTAGTTTCTGGTCCTCGAGCGATTAACTCTTGGATATCAACCGGATCCATCAAGCTCTCTTTGGCTAGCACAGCTGCTTTCTCAGCAGTACCACCAATCCCTATGCCCAACATTCCAGGAGGACACCAGCCAGCCCCCATAGTCGGTAAGGTTTTTACAACCCAATCAGCTATATCATCAGAAGGATTTAACATCACCATCTTGGATTTGTTTTCAGAACCGCCGCCCTTTGCAGCAATCATCACTTCGATTTTAGCACCTGGAACCATATCCAAATGCACTACGGCGGGTGTATTGTCTTTGGTGTTCACTCGGGCACCAGCAGGATCGGCCACAATAGAAGCACGCAAAGGATTATCTGGATTCAAATATGCACGACGAGTCCCTTCATCGACCATTTCTTGTACCGTCATATTATGCTTGTCCCACTGAACTTCCATTCCGACTTTGACAAAACAAGTGACAATACCAGTATCTTGGCATAATGGTCTTTTGCCTTCTGCAGACATACGTGAATTAATGAGGATCTGTGCCATAGCATCTTTGGCTGCTTGACTTTCTTCTCGGAGATAAGCCGCTTCCACTGCTTTTACATAGTCTAAAGGATGATAGTAGGAAATAAATTGAAGTGAGTCTTCAATACTATCAATAAAATCTTGTTGGCGTATAATTGTCATTGCAACCTCATTGGTGATAAGTACATGATCTTAATTGTGTAATTTGCATATAATATTAACCTGTGTGGCGTGAGTTACCAAGTACAATCCTTACAACTTTGGTGTATATGTAGAAAAATGACTAAACTCTTATCTGTTCCACAGCAGGTGGTAATAAAGCCAATCCCATCACTTACTGGATATACTCCAAATGAGCTTTTTACCGCTTTAGCCAAACAACCTCACAGTATATTTTTAGACTCTAGTAAAGAGCTGAGCATTGAGACTTTTAGTATTTTATTATGGGACCCAGTGTTAAGTGTGGAAAGCCACAAGCAGCAAACCAATATGCATTTACATAAAAAGTTTGCAGCCGTATTTCCTGACACAAATCCAGTATCATTAGGGTCTGATACCTCTCCTTTTATGATGGTAAAAGACTTACATCAGCAACTTTTGACAGGGCTTGAAATTGTTGCACAGGAAAGTCCCTCCCTACCATTTTTAATCGGCTTTGCCGGTCATTTCGGATATGATTTGGGAGCGTATATAGAATCTTTTGCACCAGAAAAACTAGGTGAGTATGCTACTGCAGATATGGGCTGTCATCTATATACGCACAGTCTCATTTATGCACATCATACCGACACTTATTACCTGTGTTATTTGAGTAATAGTACAAACGAAGAAATGGTTATAAACGACCTTATAGAAATGCTGCATAAAGCACCTAATGATGGGTTTACATTAGCAAAAGAGTGGCAAGCCAATCTCACCGAACAGGAGTATTGCACCAAATTAGACAATATCCATGAGTATATTTTAGCAGGTGATTGTTACCAAACCAACTTCGCACAACGCTTTGACAACCAATATTCAGGCAATGAATATACGTATTATCAAAAGTTACGTCAGGCCAATAAAGCCCCTTTTTCAAGTTATGTCGCCACCCCGCAAGGCGCTATATTAAGTCTGTCGCCTGAGCGATTTATTCAAGTCAAAGGCAACATTGTTGAAACCAAACCTATTAAAGGCACAATGCCTCGCGACAGCAATCCTGTGATTGACCAACAAAACGCGACAACGCTGCTTGCATCACATAAAGATCAAGCTGAAAACCTGATGATTGTGGATTTATTGAGAAATGATCTATCGAAACATTGTATAGCTGGCACGATCCAAGTACCCAAGCTATTTGCTTTAGAGTCTTATCCTGCAGTGCATCACATGGTGAGTACCGTCACTGGGAAACTGGCACAAAAAGAAGATGTCTATGATCTGTTGGAAGGTGCATTTCCTGGAGGTTCAATCACAGGAGCTCCGAAAATACGCGCTATGGAAATCATTCAAGAACTTGAACCTAATGGCAGAAACATCTATTGTGGTAGTATTGGTTATATTGGTTTGCGCTATGATATGGACACGAATATTTGTATACGCACCCTATTATGTGAGAATGAACGCATCTACTGTTGGGCTGGAGGTGGCATAGTACTCGATTCAGTCGCACCAAATGAGTATCAAGAAACCCTGGATAAAATTAGCAAAATCATTCCCAAAAAGGAATCAATAAGGACGTGATAAAGGAAGAGTTTCTGCATAGGTTTACCCTAGCTCCCAGAATACAACCTGTTCAGGAGTTTAGTTTTACAGGAGAAACTAGGCCAGCTAGCGTACTGATTACCTTGCATGAAACCGCCCAAGGACTAGAGGTTGTTCTGACCAAACGAGCTGCACACCTTCGCCATCACGCAGGACAAATTAGTTTCCCAGGTGGTAAAGTTGAACCCACTGATTTATCACACCAACATACTGCACTACGTGAAACGTTTGAAGAGATTGGTTTGTCGGTGGGCGCTGACGATATTGTCGGCGAACTCCCTACTTTCACTACTATCACCGGGTTTAGTGTCACTCCTATCGTTGCCATTACTCAATTAACAGGACCTTTTGTGATTGATAAAGGTGAAGTCGCAGAGGTTTTTTCTATTCCACTTGGCCATTTACTAGCACCACACAATCACTTATTTCATACTGTGACGAGACACAATACTACCTATGAAGTGTATTTCATCCCCTGGCAAAATACTTACGTGTGGGGTGCAACAGCGGGTATGTTGATTAACTTGGCAAAACTGCTTGGGTTAAGAGATTAATTTTTCTTATACATTTAATTAACATTTATCAATTGTTTCTATTTCCCTAAGCCTTACACTATAAAAATAAAAAAGGAATTAACGATGATCAGTGTTTTTGATATGTTCAGTGTGGGTATAGGCCCATCAAGTTCCCATACTGTTGGCCCAATGAAGGCTGCGCTTAAATTCGTGACAACCTTACAAGAGAACGACCAACTCGCAAACGTAGACGAATTCAAAGCTGAACTCTTTGGCTCACTAGGCCAAACCGGTAAAGGACATGGGACGGGGAAAGCCATTATTCTAGGGCTTTCAGGCTATGCGCCAGAAACGGTCGATATAGAGGGTATTGAACCACTGCTGCAACGAGTACAAGATAGCGAAATCATCACTCCATTTAATAGTCATTCAGTCAGTTTTTCTCGTAAAGACGCTATTATTTTTCACCGTCGCAAGACATTGCCAAAACACTCCAACGCACTCACTTTTTATGCATATGCAAATGCAAAATTGGTCTTAGAGCAAACATACTATTCGCTGGGGGGTGGGTTTATTATCAACGACGCTGATTATACTGACAGCACTACAACCAGCAAAGAAATACCGAAGATCCTTCCCAAATATCCTTTTTCGTCAGCGGTTGAGTTGTTGGAGCATTGTCATAATAGCGGTTTATCCATCAGCAGTATTATGTTAGCTAACGAACAAAGTTTACGTGAGCAATCTGTCGTAATTCAGGGGCTTTATCAAGTATGGGAGGTTATGCGTAACTGTATACAGCGAGGTATCAAAAGCGAAGGGATCTTACCTGGTGGATTGAAAGTCACACGCAGAGCGCCTGCACTTGCCAAGCAGTTAGCGGTTGAACAATCCCATGATCCTCTATCCGTGATGGACTGGGTCAACTTGTTTGCCCTCGCTGTGAATGAAGAGAACGCTGCTGGAGGAAGAGTGGTGACTGCTCCCACCAACGGTGCCGCGGGTATCATTCCTGCGGTGCTCTCCTACTATGACAAATTTGTGCAACCTCTTAATCCCGAAACAACAGCGCGCTTTTTACTGACAGCTGCTGCAATTGGGATCTTGTATCAGAAAAATGCGTCTATCTCTGGTGCAGAAGTGGGTTGCCAAGGTGAAGTCGGAGTGGCTTGCTCTATGGCGGCAGGGGCATTAACTGAATTACTTGGAGGTTCACCTAATGCAGTTGAAAATGCGGCTGAAATTGGTATGGAACACAATTTAGGATTAACTTGTGATCCAGTTGGTGGACTCGTTCAGGTCCCTTGTATCGAGCGCAACGCAATGGGTGCAGTCAAAGCAATAAATGCTTCTCGTTTGGCGTTGCGAGGGAATGGACAACATAAAGTCAGTTTAGATAAAGTAATAAAAACAATGCGCGATACTGGCAGGGATATGCGAAGCAAATACAAAGAAACCGCCCGGGGCGGTTTAGCTGTGAACATTATCGAATGTTAGTTGGATAAGGTTTATCTACTAAGAGGTTTACGGACCAGAAATTGCACGATGACACATTGATGTCACCTGTTTGCTGGTCCCTCACTTCACCGGCAATGTAAGATCTTTAAACATTTTCTCTACATCTTCATTCGACTTTTGCATCATAGCTTGTTCAACAACGGCTTTAGTTAAATGTGGTGCAAAACGTTCAATAAAATCATACATATAACTGCGCAAAAAATTACCTTTACGGAATCCTATCTTCGTCGTTGAGTATTGGAATAAGTGGCTAGCATCAATTTTCACCAAATCATCATCTAACTCTTCATCCACTGCCATCGATGCGATGACGCCGACGCCTACTCCTAAGCGAACATAGGTCTTGATCACGTCAGCATCCGTTGCGGTAAATACAATTTTTGGCTCTAACCCAGCCTCACTGAATGCTTTGTCTAGCTCAGAACGTCCGGTAAAACCAAATACATACGTCACTAACGGATATGCTGCAATATCTGCAATCGTCAGTTGTTTTTGCTGAGCTAAAGGGTGATCTTTTTTAACAATAACACTGCGATTCCAGTGGTAACACGGTAGCATTATCAAATCGTTGTATAAGTGCAAGGACTCAGTTGCAATAGCAAAATCTGCTTCTCCTTTAGCGGCTAAATCACTGATTTGCGAAGGAGTGCCTTGGTGCATGTGCAAAGAAACATCTGGGTAACGTTGCATAAAACCTTGGATCACCGGAGGCAAAGCATAACGAGATTGTGTATGGGTAGTCGCTATGTTTAGTTTTCCTTGATCTGGCAAATTGTGCTCTCGTGCAACGGCTTTGATACTTTCTACTTGAGCCAGAATTTCTCTAGAAATATCAATCACTTCTTGTCCAGCATGTGTAACATGGGTGAGATGTTTGCCGCTGCGTCCAAAAATTTGGATACCTAACTCATCCTCTAACATTCGTACTTGTTTGCTGATACCTGGCTGGGAAGTAAATAAGCTTTCTGCAGTGGCAGAAACATTCAGGTTATTATTTTGGACTTCGACAATATATTTGAGTTGTTGGAGTTTCATAGGCCTTGATTAAAGCATAACAATATAATTAAAATTTATAACGAAAAACGTATAAATACCAGCTTTTTTATCACGTTTTTGCATATCCCTGTAGACTTACCATAATTGTGGTTCACTCAGGTCGAGATTTACTCAACTTTTTGCCACACTCGCCGAAAAAGAAATATTGAATTAAGAGATTTATGTATGCTTTTTACTATCATTGTGGTGTTGATTATTGGCTTGGTTGTGCTTGCCATCGTCATTAATGCGATCCAGCAGCATAAAGAAGAACAAGAAGCCCAACACCGCAAAGAGCTGAATAAGGTTAAACTTATTATCGATGAAACTGAAAATATCTTGGCGGCATCTGGTCAATTACCTATGCCAGTCCATATGATCGGTGTTTTAAATAATCGTATTTTGCAAGCATTAAAGGTAACAGAAAAGCTCAACCCTAAATCCTACGATATCCAACAACGTATCGAAGATGCAGAGTCAAAAGCCACTATTCCCGAAACGGAAGTGCCCGAACTCCCCCATTCATTTGCTTTACCTGATAATGACAAAATGATTATTCAATATATTCAGGCAATCAAAAAAATCCGCATTACACTGCGCTCAGAACATGCAAAAGGTAGAGTGCCTCCGCAAATTTTTGCGAGCCTAGAAAAATATTTTGAGAAATTACAATTGAGAGTCAATATTGAAACGATTTACAAACGAGGATGTAATGCTATTGCCTCAAAAACATTAGGCTCAGCTCGACAGTATTTTGAGAAAGCCATAAAAGCTCTCGAAGGCCAGATGAATGAAGATGACTACGCAATGACTCGGCAACAGAACTGCAAGGATAAGCTGTTAGAAATTCAAGCACTTCTGAGTGCCGAACAAAATATTGTAGTACCGCCTAAATTAGACGCTATCGATGAGCAGTTTGAAACTAAAACAAAATGGTAGTGCAATGTTTTAAGCACGTTGCATATCACTCACCATTGCCCAAAATGCTTGAGCAGTGACAGAAATATTCGCCTCTTTTTTTCTAATCATACCTAAACTGCGTTGCAGGCCAGGATAGTGAATACTCTTACACACCAGACCTTGCTGTAATAAATGCGTTTTAGATAAAGCTGGTAAAATAGCTAATCCCATATTTGCTTTTACTAAATTCGCCAAGGTCGCTATTTGCGAGGCCTCCGCTACATAATCAACATAAATACCTGCATCGGCTAAAATTTCATCAATAAAAACACGTAAATTTGCATGTTGATTCATTGTCACAAATGCACAATTGTTTAATTGCTGAAGCGATGTGAAAGGCACATTCGCTAATGGATGCTGGGGCGCCATAACCAACATAAATTCATCGTCAAATAAAGGTAAAAAATCCACCTCATCGCTGTTGGTTGGGGCAAACAAAATGCCGATTTCAGCTCGTTCATGTAATACTGAATCCACCACACTCTCAACAACCACATCTTCAATTTTAATTTTAATGGTTGGATATTGCTGAATAAATGGTGCCAGAACATCAATCAGGCCAGCCTCAGCAAAAGAAGGTATACAGGCAATATGTAGCGTTCCTTGCTGTTTATCGAAAACGGCTTGGGTATCATTTATCAGATCGATATAATCCTGATAAAGACGGAGCGCCTTGGGTAAAAACAACCGCCCCTCTTTGGTCAACTCCACTGTGCGTGTCGTTCTGGCAAATAATTCTCCCCCCAAAATATCCTCACATTTTTTTATTGCACTGGATAAAGCGGGTTGTGAAACATGCATTTTCACGGCAGCCTGAGCAAAATTCTGACTTTGTGCCACATAAATGAAAGCTTGCAGTTGTTTAATTGAAAGCATAATAGAACATATATAAATTAAATTTATTAATAGCTAAGATAAATCAATTTTACATATTATTAAAGTTTTTTATACTGAGGTTACATTTTATACAAAGTTCAAATGGAGTAGGTATGGCAGGGTTTGATAAAGTTGTATCGAGTTACGCTGAGGCTATGGCAGGCTTAACTGATAATATGACAATAATTGCGGGTGGGTTTGGTCTGTGTGGTATTCCTGAAGGATTGATAAAGCAAATCAAAAACATGCAAACCAAAGGTTTAACTATCGTATCCAATAATTGTGGGGTGGATGATTTTGGTTTGGGTATTTTATTAGAAGACAAACAAGTAAAAAAAATGGTTTCTTCTTATGTGGGCGAAAATGCTTTATTTGAACAACAGTTACTCAATGGTGAATTGGAAGTTGAGTTAACTCCACAAGGCACTTTAGCCGAAAAAATGCGTGCTGCAGGTGCTGGGATCCCCGCATTTTATACTGCAACAGGTTACGGTACACCCGTCGGTGAAGGTAAAGAGGTCAAAGAATTTAATGGTCGCCCTTATATTCTAGAAGAGTCTATCATGGGGGATTTTGCGATTGTGAAAGCGTATAAAGCAGACCGTTTTGGAAATTGTATTTACCGGCATACCGCACAAAACTTTAACCCGATGGCGGCCACTGCCGGAAAAATAACGGTTGTTGAAGTTGAAGAAATTGTCGAACCTGGCGAGTTAGATCCGAGTCAAATTCATACCCCAGGCATATATGTTGACCGTGTTATTCAAGGGTCTTTTGAAAAACGTATCGAACGCAAAGTGTTAGCAAAATAAGGAGAATTGTATGGCGTTATCAAGAGAACAAATTGCAATGCGCGTAGCACAAGAATTTCAAGATGGAGATTATATCAACCTAGGAATTGGTATTCCGACACTTGCTGCTAACTATGTACCGGCTGATATTGAAGTCATGCTGCAATCCGAAAATGGTTTACTTGGGATGGGCCCTAACCCAACAGAAGATGAATTAGATGCCGATATGATCAATGCAGGTAAAGAAACCGTCACCGCAATCACCGGCGCAAGTATTTTCAACTCTGCTGAAAGTTTTGCCATGATTAGAGGTGGACATGTTGATTTTACCGTTTTAGGTGCATTCGAGGTGGATGTATTTGGCAATATTGCATCGTGGATGATCCCTAATAAATTAATTAAAGGCATGGGTGGCGCAATGGATTTGGTCGCTGGTGCAAAAAATATCATTGTTACCATGACCCACGCGGACAAGAAAGGTAATTCAAAATTATTACCCAAATGTACTTTACCTTTAACTGGGGTAAATTGTATTACTCGAATTATTACTGATTTAGCTGTTTTGGAAGTAAAGAACCAAGCATTTTATTTGAAAGAACGTGCTCCAGGCGTGTCAGTCGAAGAGATCCGCGAAAAAACAGCAGGAGAACTCGTCGTCGAAGGAGAAATTCCAGAGATGAGTTTTGCTTAGCTTAGATCTGATAAATCAGCATCTAAGTCACCTCTGTGAGCGTATGACATGATAATTAAATAATCTTGTTTATATATTTGCTGTCTATTCCAACCTGAGTTTGTATCAGTGCAAACTCAGGTTTTTTATTACCTAATGTAAAGTGCGTTACCTAAACACTTGAACTTGCTATAATAACAAAGAAAATAATTTCTATGCTTATGCTTTGAGGAAACACCTTGTCATTTACCGATCTAGATCTTGACCACCGCATCGTAAAAATATTAGATGCTCAGTCATTTACCGAGCCAACACTGATCCAACAACGAACGATTCCTTATGCGCTGTTAGGTAGAGATGTTTTAGCTTGCTCCAGAACTGGGTCAGGTAAAACGTTTGCGTTTGTTTTACCTATTTTACATCGTTTATTAAAAACCAAAGCCTTATCACGCAAAGATCCACGTGCATTGATTCTTGCGCCTACTCGTGAACTGGCAAAACAAGTATTTATTGAAATCAAAAAGCTATGTACAAATCTGTCGATACAACCTCAGTTGATTGTAGGTGGTGAAAACTATAACGACCAAGTGAAAGCACTCCGCCGTAATCCCCATATTATTGTCGGTACCGCGGGACGTATAGCTGACCATTTGAGTGACCGCAGCCTATTTCTCAACGGTCTAGAAGTGTTAGTATATGATGAAGCAGACCGTATGTTAGATTTAGGTTTTGCCGAAGAATTACTTGCGATTAACCGCCAAGCGGATCATCGCAAAAGACAAACGATGTTGTTTTCTGCAACGCTAGATAGCCCTGCTCTAACCGCTGTTACGGATTCTTTATTAAAAACTCCAGAAAGAGTTATCCTAGATAACAGTTTTTCGGTGCATGCTGATATTTCCCAACGCTGGTACTTCACGGACCACATCGAACATAAACACACCTTATTGGCACATCTATTAACGAGTGAAAAATACAATCAAGCAATTGTGTTTTGTGCGACTAGAGAAGACACTGAAACGTTAAAATCGATGCTTGCTGAGCATGCAGTCAATGCCGTCGCATTGCGTGGTGATTTATTGCAAAGTCAACGTGCACATATTATGTCAGCTTTTTCTGCTGGTCAGCATGACGTATTAGTCACAACTGATGTCGCTTCTCGAGGCTTGGATCTAAAAAAAGTATCTTTGGTCATTAATTTTGATTTACCTAAACAAGCTGAAGAATACGTTCATCGCATCGGAAGAACAGGCCGTGCTGGCAGCAAAGGCAATGCTATAGCTTTAGTAGGACCCCGTGACTGGCAAAGTTTTATACATATTCAACAAAACCTAGGACAAAGCATCGATATTGGTGCCCATCCCGAGCACCCTGCAAAATTTAAAGGCGTAGACCTAAAGGGTAAAACTCGCAAGTCAAACCTGCAAAAAACGAATTCACCTACAAAAAAATCGGTAAAAACGCACACCAAGCGAGTAGATACTGGTGCTGGCATTGATATGGGCCATATGCCGATCATCAAAAAAAAGCCAAGCTCTGAATAAGCTTGGCTTTTGGTATACACTCAAATAACAAAGAAGGACAAAGTGGAATACTTCGTGGCTAGTATTCCCACCAACCTTCTTTCCACCAGTTGGCAAACTCTTCAAAATCAATAAAGCCATCGTGGTTGTCATCAATCAGATTAAAACCTTCCTCCACTGCGGATACCTTGGTCTTGGGGCTCAGTACGGTAAGTAACTCGATAAATTCAGTTAAAGATAATTGTCCATTACTATCACGATCAAAAAAATCAAATTCTTGTTTAATCTGTGCGAGTTCTTTTTCGCTCATTTCTACTTTAGTCATAATTACGTCCTTCTGCTTAAGTATAATGTATATTACCTTATTCTAGAAATGTCACAAGTGACCTAAAGTATAGTTAGCCTACTTTAGGCCTTGCTTTTAATACGTAAATAACAGAAGAACCTGATTTACTGTTGCTGTTGTTGCGCGGCTAATCTGCGTTGACGCATTTGTTCAGCCTTGGTTCGCCGACGTTCAACCGTTACACGGTGCGCTTCAGATCCAACGTGCTCCTCATCACGAGCTCTAGCGAGATTAACTTGTTTTTCTCGTTCTCTAAAGCGTGCTATTTGTTCATCGGTATGTGTACCATGACATTTAGGACAGGACACCCCAGGCTCATACACAGCAGACGCTTTGTCTTCTTCAGTAATCGGTAAACGACATGCGTAACATTGGTCGTAGATACTTTTTTCTAAATCATGATTAACAGCAACCCGATTATCAAAAACAAAGCAGTCACCTTCCCATAAGCTTTCTTCTTTAGGTACATCTTCTAGGTACTGTAAAATACCACCTTCTAGATGATACACTTCTGCAAAACCTTGTTCTTTCATAAACGCAGTAGATTTTTCACAGCGGATCCCACCAGTGCAAAACATAGCAACTTTTTTATGTTTGTTGGGATCCATATTCTGTGCAACATACTCTGGAAACTCACGAAATGTTTTCGTATTAGGATCAACGGCATGTTTAAATGTCCCTATTTCAATTTCGTAATCGTTGCGTGTATCAACTACAAAAACCTCAGGATCACTAATTAATGCATTCCAGTCTTTGGGTTTGACATAGGTCCCGACTGTTTTAAGTGGATCAATTCCAGGTACACCTAATGTCACAATTTCTTTTTTCAATTTGACCTTAGTGCGATAAAAAGGTTGTTCCTCATGCAGAGATTCTTTGGTGGATACTGGATTTAAACGAGGATCAGCATTTAGATATGCAAGTAACGCATCAATACCTTCTCGAGGGCCTGAAATCGTACCGTTGATTCCCTCTTCAGCAAGTAAGAGAGTACCTTTAATCTGATGATCAAGCATAGTTTGGTGAAGTGGTTCACGCAGGCTTTTATAATTTTCAAGCGTGACGAATTTGTATAGCGCACAAACGATATATTGGGACATAATTTTTCCTTGCGAGTTGGAACGTAAAACCAATGCAAAATGCAAACTAATTATAACGAATACGGATAAACTTCACGAGAAAAAATCACTTTAAAAATTGAGATACCACTAAAGAAAGTAATACAGTCATCAAGCCTTGGCACAAAACCTTATAAAAATTAAGGTTTTATATAGATGTCATGCAGAGCAGTAGGATCCGTCGCTCTAACACTATTTTCTTGGTGTTGTTCTAAAAAGAAGCCATTGGCTAAAATATCTTCACCTAGACGGTAAGGGTTATTGTACAAACTCAACGGTTCCGGATGCATTAACAAATGTAATTTTAACGAATCGAATTGTCCACCGGCCATGTATTGACTGTTTAAGTGACTGTATTGATAGTGCCTGTCTTGCGTGGAAAGTGGATGTTTTTTTTGAGCATTATTTAGGATATCATGAGCGACGGTGGGTGTATTTCCAGTATCTTCAATCACTGTGTTAGTTTTTGCTTGGACAGGTAATTGAAAACGAGCTGCAGCAGTAGCTAAAAGAAACTGAAAATCGGCAAGGTTGTTAACCCGATGGGCCAGTTGTTGAACACGCACACTACTAGCGGTGACAGGGTTAGTCACATCGATGTCTAAAGGTTTTGATAAGTGAGTAGAATGAGTGTGCATAATCACTTATCGACAAAACGACATTTTCCTATAATGTTATGCTAGTTTCGAGTGGCATATCGGGATTAAACTACCCCACACTTTTTATTCGTGCTCCTTTGCCGACCCCTTCATAAGCATGAATGGTAAATGCAGTATCTGGAGCATCAGCTTCGGATTGTTCTAATAAGAACTGTGCCAAACATTCAACGGTTGTATCTGTATTGATTATCTCGGTAATATTTTTTGGTAGTACTATTTCAAAATATCCCTGTGAAGACTCATATGCAAATGCATAATGCGAGGTGTCATTGACATCAAGATAATCAGTTTTTAACTCGTTAATTTGTATTTGATCTTCCGCAGTAGCAACGTAAATGTCAGCCCAACGTTTCGCCCAGTACTGCATTGCCTCAAGTGATAAGTCACCGTTTTTTTCGATTAAGATTTTGGAACGATGGCCATGTGCTATACGTTGACAATTACCATCATGTTTTTTAAGTCCGTGCGTATAGTGGTAAAACGGAGTATCGATAACTTCGGCACGTAGGAATAATTCAATATCTGCGACGTTATCAGGTAAATGTATCGCAATGACTTGTTGCAAATATTTGCCAACCGATGCCATATCAATTTGATCGCTATAGATAAACGCATAAGCTTCAGCAGGACATAGTAGATGGATACTTTGTCCAGAAGGACGTAAAAAAGACACTTTAACAACATCACTAGCTTCATCATGGACAACTTTGCTGTATGTATGGTCTACCGGCACTAAAAGCTTGTGGTCAACATATTCGTCAATCAAGCTTTTAAGCTGTTTTTTGACTTTGCCAAAATCCAAAATCATGCTTTCTTCGTTGAGTTCACCATTCAAGGCGACATCCACGATCCAACTTTCACCGACCATTCCTCGGTCAGGGCACAAGTAAGAAAAATCCATAACGGTCAGGTCATTTACAAACAACTGCATATTCTTCTGTGTCCTTATGCTTTATTAAGCTGGTCTTTGAGGTTGGGCGGTACACCCTTTATCACTAAGGTATCTGTAATAGGATCATAATGTACTTTGTCACCTAGCAAGTTACGATCAAATGATAAAGTCACTCCACCACCGGCACCTGAAAATTTTGCCAATGTACGAACAGCGGCTTTATCTGGTTGAAAAGTTGGTTCTAGAGGTTTCTCTGCGGCCTGGTTGAAAGCCATAAAATCAATTTGAGCGTCTTCATTTTTGGGAAGTTTGCCAGCTAGCTCTGAAATATCAATATCATCTCCAGCCGCAATTTTTTCCTTATAATACTCACCCACTACAGAACGAGATGATTGTTTTTCGGAAATATCTAACTGTTCCGTTGCTAAATAATCATCTACATACTGTAATAATTGTTTATTTTGTTGCTTCGTATCGACTTGTTCTTCACAACCAACAAAGCGCATAAAGAAATCAGAAACTTTGCGCCCCATCATACCTTTTATAAAACTAATATAGCGGAATTGTTCGGCTTGGGTGGCTAATTGTGTCAAATCGATACGCACAGCCAAGCGCATTTTACTCACATCAAGATGATCTGAATAGGACAACTCTAGTTCTTGATTCACTTCTACGTGTTGCTTAGTGTTGATGACACCTATAAACAAATAATCAGTCGCTAGATATTCATAATGGCTAAATACGACAAAGCCTGTCTCTACGGCACCATCTTCTACCAATGTTTTAATTAATAACTGACTAGCAGCGGTGCTAAATGACAAAAACGCGCTGTCATCAGATATCCCCGCGTTAAGCAAATCGGCAAAAGTCGGTGCACTTTCAGCGACGTCTACAGCGGGAGCAGCATCGTTGTCCGAGGTGTGATTTGCGGCAATTTCTGCAGCAGATTTAGTAGTGAAACCACCGACACCTTTGGATGGTTTTTGATTAAACACTTGATTAATTTCGTTAGCCAAGGCTTCAATGGCTGGTGAAACTGAAAAACACGTTGCACGTGGTTTTATCGCTAACCGTTGTTCCGCATTAATATGTAATTGGTGCATCACAAAATGATGGATAATCGCGCTCATGTAAAATCTTCTATTCGAACAAACTATGTGGGCATTATAATCTAAAAATCCTTATAATAAGGATAAATTTATATTATTCTGTATACCTAACTGTAAAACGAGACCTATATGCCGATCCAGTCAAAATATGATGATGAAAAATTCAACGAAATCCTCCAGGATGTATTACTTTGTTTAGAAAAACATCAAGTCAATGCAGATCTTGCTCTGATGGTACTAGGTAATAGTTTAACTCATATCCTAAATCAACAAGCTGATGTCAATGTCCGACAAAAAATGACGGAACAGTTTTGTGCGGTTCTTAAGAAAACAACTCAAGGATAAATAATGCTATTAAGCGAATCACCTCGTCGTCAAACTGTTTCGAAACTGGTCAGCTGGGGCCATTGGTTCGCTTTTTTCAATATTATTATAGCGCTGTTGATCAGTTCGATATACGTATTCGCTACACCATTACCTGAGTCTATTTTAGGGAAACTTTATTTGGGGTTAAACTGGTTAGGTCATATCAGCTTTATTACTTTTTTGGCTTTCATCTTATTTATCATCCCTCTGTGCTATAACTTCTCAAACATCAAGGTTGTCAAAGGCATCAGCTCTGTTTTAGCCGCTCTTGGTCTGGCGTTCTTAGCCTTCGATGCGCTGATCTACACCCGTACTGGTGTCCATGTCAGCTTTACCGCTCGAGATATTATTGTCGATGAGGCGGTCCAACAAACCAGTCAATTTACATGGCAAGAAGGTATATTTTTTAGTGTTCTGTTTATCATCTGGTTGAGCTTCCAGCTATTAATGGCGAATGCTTTGTGGCAACGGATTGAAAAATTTTCCAGAAAGCGTATCGGCCAATCGGTTATTGGTTTATTTTTGGCATGTTTTATTGGTTCTCATGCTATGCATGTCTGGGCCGACGCTGAACTTTATCAGCCTATTATAAAACAAGATGATATGTTTCCTTTGTCCTACCCAGCGACGGCTAAAACCACCTTGTCACGCTATGGTTTATTAGACATAAATAGCTATGAAACCAAAAAAACGGTGCAGTTTTCATATGAAATAAATCAGCTTAACTATCCCAAAGAACCCGTTTACTGCCCTTTGACCAATACTAAACCCTGGTTAGTGATATACGGGACTGAAGCATTAAATACTGATTTTTTACCGCAGCATTCACAGGTTCCTCATTATCGCACCGCAGAATCGCTTGACCAACAGTTGACGACTCTATTATACGGACTACCGAGCCTGTATCATCAATACTTAAAAAATACTGATCCCATAGTGCTCGAATTGTTTAAAGGCTTCGCCATTCCAACTACAATGGTGCTACCGTCTAACGTCATTGCTATTCCTGAAAATATCGATGTTGTTTCACAAAGTACACTACTGAGTTCTATGCAGGACTCACCTCAGGGCTTTTTCTTTACGGTTGCCGACGCTGACTATTTCAAGAACATTGTGACTTCGATAGATCTCAATAATTACGCATGGGTCATCATTAATCACGATGATAAAAACATTGGTTCAATTCATTCAAACCTACCCTTAGCACCCTCCTCCATTGCTTTAAATGAAGATGTTATACCAACTGTTTTAGACGCTATGGGATGTGCAGTCACTCCAGCTATATATAGTAACGGTCAGAGTTTAATTAACCCTACCCGCAAATGGCATGTCACGACACAAAATGACGCAGTTGTACTTGTCACTGAGCGCACGGTGACCCAGGTGCTTAGTAATGGCATAGTTGAGATAACAGATAGACAAAGTACTAAACAATTGAATGAACCTCTGGACAATGTCCTGTTCAAAAGAGCAATGAAACACTTAAATCAATTTTCTACCGTGAAATAATCGCGTTTTATTTTTTTTTTGGGGATTCAGTTGAGATGTAAAGTGGATTCCCTTCAAGATAGAACTATATCTGGCGGATTAATCTCGTTTAGGTAAGCGACTTGGGTCACTTTTGTGGTCACATTGTTTGCTACACAGAGTTCGGCTAACTCGTTCAATCCTTCTGTATCAGAGTGCTCTGTTAACCAATACGCTTGGGCTAAATTGGCTGTAATAGCCGCTTCCATGTCACCTTGCTTATCTCCAATCATAATGGATTCATGCAGGTTGATTTGATGCTCTAAAGCAGCATTGAGGAACATACCAGGTTGCGGTTTTCTACAACGACAAGTCATCGTAAGTGCTGTTTTTCCAGCAATAGGATGATGCGGACAATAATAGACGTCATCCACATTGGCTCCCATGTCATTTAACTGTGTTAACATCCATTGAGTAAGCGCCAAAAATGCTTCGACACTATAATACTCTCTAGCAATACCAGACTGATTAGTAACGACAAAAACTTTGTATCCTGCTTGACGAAACTTTTTGATTAAAGGGAATATTTCCGCTTTAAAGACAAACTGCGCAGGTTCAAATACATAACCAAAGTCTTCATTGATAACACCGTCACGGTCTAAAAAAAGTGCTTTATGCATACCTGTCTATTCCTTAGTTATCATCTTGTAACGTGGCTACAGGCGAAGCCGTCGCTTCCTGATGAGTCATTTGATACAAAGTAATACAGAAATCGACCGTCACCTCGGTGAGGGTGGTTATTGCTTGTGATTTTTTCTCCTGAATACTAGAGAAAGCCAGTGGAGTCATCAAAATAAGATCCTCGGTCAACTCAGGACTTAGCGGTAAAGTGTACTGACAAAATGTCTGGTGGACAGTTTTACCTATAGATTTCATCTTGGGCAGATGGGGTTCAGCATGAGCAAAAAGTTTAGCTTTTAGTTCTTGCAGGTGTTGGGTATTTGGCTGCACTTCAATGAGGACTCCTTGAGGTGCTAAAATTCTGAATAGTTCCTCATCCGCAGCTGGAGCGAATATCTGCAAAACAATATCAACTGAGTTATCAGCAACAGGTAAAGCAAAGGAATTACCCACAACAAATTGACTCTTTAGTATTGTGCTGTCTGTTATCAATTGGCGACCTTGTTTGGCGGCTAACAATACCGCGTCTTTACTGATATCGTTACCGGTAATCATGTCACACGCAGGTAATCTTTTCGCTAATTCTCGCGTGTAATACCCCTCGCCACAACCGGCCTCAAATAATGAAATCCCCTGAGGCTTTGACTCGGTAGCACAGGCATCATCGAATTGTTGTGTTGGCTCTACTATATTTTCCGCACTTTGTGGATTGAGCGCTGCTATTTCTGGTGTATTCTGCAGAGCAATAGCTATAGCATTTACTAAAGGTTCATAGGCACCGCTTGCCAAAAAACGTTGTCGCGCCTGTAGCATCATTTTACTGTCACCTGGGGCTTTGGATTTTTTGAGCTGTACTGGTAATAAGTTCACATAACCTTGTTTTGCCATATCAAACGTATGTTGTTTATCGCACACCCAAGTGCGCTGTCGACTGGATAAGGGGGAGCGACATATAGGACATAACCACATATAGGTTTCCACTTGGTTGAGGTAAAATTAAAGATGCTGAGTATACATGACGATAAATATAATACAGGAAGGCTATTTATGATAAAAGGATAGAGTAATCATCTCCCCTCCTTGGCATGAGTAATTGGCTATACAAGTACTACGAAATTTTATACATAGTTATACTTTTGCATACTTAATATGACATCACACCCGTGTTTTGTTATCTACAATGATTGTAACGAACGGAGGAAGTTCACGTGAAAGATTCCCTTAATGTTGCCATCATCGAAGAAGACGCAAATTCGCGCAGTACAATTCGATCTCATATGCTACAAATCCCGAACCTACAAATCTCAAGTTTTTCAAGCATGGCTCTATTTAAAGAGGAATGTTTTAAAACAGATTTCCATTTGATTATATCAGCTTATGAGTTTTCCGGCGGTAAAAATGGTGCCCAATGGTGCCAAGAATTATCACTCAACCACTTGCTCAATCCTTCTGTAGGTATTTGTCTTATCAGTGCTGATACCTCATCCTTAGCGATTAGTCAGATCATTGATGCAAATCCAGATGTGGTTCTCATTCGTCCATACACAATGAAATCATTCTTGGGGAATATTAATGACTATCTGACATTTAGAAACCTACTACTCCCTTACCTATCAGCGTTAGATGAAGGAAATATCCCAGCGGTGTTAGTGGGTTTACGTAAATTACAATTAAGCCATCCTGAACACAAAACGAACCTAGCGCGCTTAGAAGCAAAATTACTCCTAAAAATTCAGTCTTACAGCCAAGCGGCCAGTATTTATCAAACGATTCTGGAGAAAAGTCCGCAAACTTTATGGGCGAGATGGGGCTTGATTAAAAGTCAATTTATGGCAGGAGATTGGGAAAGCTGTAAAGGTATTTTACATACCCTGCTCAAAGCCAATGTCACAAGAGACAAAGCATATGAATGGTTAGCTTGTGTGGCATACGCAGAACATGAGTACGACTCTGCCCAGAATCATTTATCTCATATCAAAATTGCTGATTTATCCTTTCAAGCAACGAAATTAAAATCTCACCTGTTGTGCTTACAAAACAAAATTGAAGATGCTATTCATCTGCTCGATCAAAAACGAAAATCCAATAATATGTTGACGGATGAGTTTAATGAATTGACCTATGAAATGGCGCATTGTTATTTGATGCAAATAGAAAAAAATACCGTCGTTGACAAAGATTTTAATATTGAACAAGCCAAATCTTTAATTAATAGTGCTGGTAAATATCAAAAAGATCCCGTGAGTAAACAAAAAAGAGACTGTTTAATGTCTGCGGCTTTTATCTTAGAAGGAAATATCATACAAGTTGAGAAGCTGCTTGGGCAAGAGTGGATGCAGAACTTTGATCGAGCGAATATTCCGACCTTACAAGCAGCTATGAATGCCAATAAAGCGATAGGTCAAGAACAAAAAGCTATCGAACTCCTGCGTTTATCGGAACAAAAAATCAGCAATATCGACTCCCCTATAGAAAATGTAATTTCTATTGATATCGTGCAACAACAAGAAACAAAATTAGTGGACAAACAAGCTAGGGCAGCTCAAGCAAATAAACGTGGAACAGAGTTGTATATCGCGAATAAGTTTGAGCAAGCGATGTTTTATTTTCACAAGGCATTAGTGCTCTACCCTACGACCTCTGCCTTTGCTATTAACTTAGCGACTTGCTTGTATCAGTGTAAACAGGATAATTATAAAGAACTGAAATACGCTGAACTGTTGGAGAAATTACAGACGATGCAGTTACATCCAGAACATCAAAAAAGACTCACTGGTTTGTTACAAAAAGCACATTCAACTACTACATCACAGGGCACCACTAAAAAAGCATCATAGTTGAGGTATGATGCTTTTTTAGGTGAGTGTACCTATTGGGATAGGTACATTTTTGGAATCAATGCTTTGCTAAGTATTTAAATGTAATTTCTTTGTCGCTTGGTTTCGATACAGTCAATATAAGCATGCCAGGACGCATAGCCAATTAATGGCATAAGAACAATAAAGCCAATGAAACCTGTAACGAAACCAATGGCAACACTGGTAAAGATAATGGCTGACCAAACCAACATCGGTACTTTGTTAAGCCATACCGCATTAATACTGGTTAGAACCGCTGTAGCCAAATCCACTTGGCGCTCCATTAATATTGGCTGTGTAAAGGCCGTTAGTAAGAAAACCAGCCCAGTAAATAGCGCACCAACTCCTGTACCAACCAATAAAAATGGTAAAATATTTGAGAGAGAAGGATCTAGATAAGCGGGGTACAGAGCGTGTAACAGAGACGCTACGCGTAACCAAAATATCATAATTAACATTAGCATTAGGCCAAACGCCCACTCATTGACTGCATTTCTTTTTAACGCTTTTAGAGAATGCCAAATACTTGGTGAATGTCCTTTTTCCAATTCCCAACTCACATCGTATAAACCGGCAGCTAGGAAAGGCCCTAACAACATAAAGCAGACCAATGCTGGCATAATAACAATATGCCATCCCGTCATGGCAACTAAGTACGTAATAGTCCAAGGGATCAACGCGAATAACAAACCATAAAAAATGGACAACATAGGCGCTGCACGAAAATCTTGAACCCCCAATGATAACCATTTAATGGGATCGCTTAACTCTATTTCTCGACAGGGGATCACCCGAGATATACCACTTTTTTCAATCACTGAATCTGGTGTTTCTTCGAATTGTTTCGTCATATTAATATCCTATTTAGGTAGCAATTTAGATACGTTTTATATGACACCACCGATCATAATAAACCGAACTCATTTACATTTTATTAACAAAAGGATAAAAGTAAAGGGGTTGTTGATAAAAATCCACTAATAAAAGATTAAGTTCATTAAATAAGGTAATTTTTTTATCCATGTCCGACGGGAAACAACGAGCAACGAATTGGTGACAATTGTTGGTGATGACATGATATTCTTCATAAGAAAATAAACGTACAGATGCCCTTTTTGCGACATCTGCGGATGCAAGTGGCGCTTTATTGGCATCGCCTAAACCATAAATGACCTGCCCTGACCGCTCAGACAAGAACCGCTGTGGTGATACTGTGCGAATCAATCCACTACCCGCTAGTTCGACGATACCACCATTTAACCATATTCCCGTATGCGTCAATTTTTCATAAATACCACAACACACAACAGTACCGTTGATCGGCTTAAAGTCTTTATCAATAATATTGCCAACGGGTGGTTTTAACACTCCAGCTTTTTTATACAACACTTGTTCGGTATGCTCATATACTAATGTACCTAATACCGCAGAAGCTAAAAGTAGAGGTATAGCCATGGTTTATTCCTTTGCATTACTCATCTTGTATGGGCTATGTGCGAATATATTTAGTCAAAATCATTGCCCCATATAAACTAGACCCAAGCCCGGTTTGTTAGTTCACATAGTTTTACCAAGCATAAAAGCACGATAGTGAGTGACTTACTTTTCAGCTTAGACGCAAAACGTCCATATGCACAAAATAATAAGACTAATCTCTTTGTGGATATCAGGAATATCATCTAGTGAAATCAACGAATCTAAGGTATTCTAAGAACATCGAAAATTTTTTATCTTTTATTTATGTTTTCAATCGGCAAATCAAACAAACTAGAAAATGTGTGCTATGACATTCGTGGCCCTATTCACGAAAAAGCGCGTTTAATGGAAGAAGAAGGACAAAGGATATTGAAGCTAAATATCGGCAATCCTGCTCCTTTTGGTTTCGAAGCCCCTGACGATATTTTAAAAGATGTCATATACAACCTTCCTTCTGCGCAAGGTTACTCAGAAGCCACCGGAATATATGCCGCAAAAGTTGCGGTCATGCAGTATTATCAACAAAAAAATATCAAAGGTATTGCGACCCAAGACGTATTCATCGGGAATGGCGTCAGTGAAATGATCATGATGGCGATGCAAGCTTTACTCAACACGGGTGATGAAGTCCTATTACCTGCGCCAGATTATCCGTTGTGGACCGCTGCTGTCAGTTTATCTTCTGGTACCCCCGTACATTATCGTTGCGATGAAAAGGCGGGATGGTTCCCAGACATAAACGACATTAGAAGTAAGATCACACCGCAAACTAAAGCTATTGTGTTGATTAATCCTAATAATCCTACCGGTGCAGTGTATTCTAAAGAATTGTTGCTAGAGATCATCAAGGTAGCGCGAGAACATGAGTTAGTCATATATTCAGACGAAATTTACGACAAAATTTTATATGATGCGGCCGAACACACCTGTATCGCCTCACTTTGCGATGATTTATTTATTGTAACGATGTCAGGCTTATCAAAAAACTATCGAGTGGCGGGCTTCAGAGCCGGTTGGTTGGTCGTTTCAGGCAACAAACGCAGTGCTAGTGGCTATATCAATGCATTAAATATGCTTTGTTCAATGCGTATGTGTGCCAATGTCCCTTGCCAACATGCTATTCAAACAGCATTAGGTGGTTATCAAAGTATCAATGATCTATTACATGATACTGGTCGCTTAAAAATCCAAAGAGACGCAGCTAGCAAAGGGCTCAATGCCATTGATGGCATTGATTGTGTGGTGCCGCAAGGCGCCATGTATTGTTTTGCTAAGGTAGATGCTGAAAAATTCAGTATTACCAGTGACGAACGCATGATTTTTGACTTATTAGAACAAGAGAAAATTTTATTAGTTCATGGTAGTGCCTTTAATCTGACCGATGGTTGTTATTTTCGTTTAGTATTTTTACCACATGCGGATGTTCTGACGCCTGCTATAGAACGCATTGGTAATTTTTTCGCATCATATAGACAAATATAATTTGGATTAAAAGCTCACAACCATAACTTTATTTTTCCTTTTAAAGGATTGATTTTGTTTGTGATTTAAAAACCTTATACTAAAGTTAAAGTGCGTTTGGAAATTATTTTTCCACAACTAGACCTGACAATTGTATATCCTTAATGAAACACTTTCATATTGCTCATATAAACTTCATTCTCAGCTAGGACATACTTAATGGACTTGTACACTAAATATAGTAATTTACTTGAACAAAGCACCCTATCTGGTCTTTGGGAGTATGATTATGAGAGTGAATCTATGCAATGGTCACCCAATGTCTTTGCAATATTTGAGTGCGAACCTGATTTATATACACCTAGTCTAGAGTCTCAATCAGGTTTTTATCTACCCGCGAGTTTAGAAAAACTCCTCACCCACATTGAGTATTTAGAGAGTATTCAGAAAAGCTCTGACATTATCTTGGATATACGTACCGCTCTGGGTAAACCCAAAACTATACAACTAAGTTTACATGCTGACTTTATCGATAACCAAATTATTAAACGCTATGGTCGTATTCAGGATATCACCGTTCAACACAACCAAAAAATAGAAAACGACTTCTTCCGTGAACGATTGCTGCTTGCTTTACAAGCATCTGGCACCGGGACTTGGGATTATGATGTACAAGCAGATAGCTTGTATTGGGATGATTCTATGTTCGCTATTTTCGACGTTGTATCACATAATGAAATCACGTCATTTCGCAACTGGTTAAGCTTAATTCACCCTGATGATCGAGATACGTTTATAGATCATTTTAACCGAGGTAGTAAAGGCCTCGCTGAAAGTAACTCAATCTTTGTTACCTGTCGTATTCTTTCTGCTTTAGGGAGAATATCTTACATTAAGGTAAATGCGAAATTTTATATTGATGAAAGTAATCGGAATATTCGTATTTTGGGTACTTGCGTGGATACCACTGAAAGTGAGTTGATTCAGCAACAAATTGTCAACCAAGCAACGATTGCTCAACAAAACATGATTAAAGCCCAAGATGCTAGCGAAACGCAAAAGCGTTTTTTAGCAAATATGAGTCATGAAATTCGCACTCCGCTAAATACCATGATGGGAGCTTTACAAATACTGCAAAGCTTTCAGCTTGATGAGGACAGTCATAACCTAGTAGAAATGGCGTATGAGTCTTCCTCTGATCTGCTCAGCTTATTGAACGACATTCTTGACCTCTCTAAAATTGACGCACATGAAATGGCTATTGAGAATATCGACCTCAATATCGCAGATCTTATCTACAGCGCTGTAGATAAATTCAGATTAAATTTAGAGCCAAGCGTCGCGTTGAATGTAGATATTCCTGATGATTTTGTCGCAAAACGGTTGGGTGACCCTATTCGTTTTAACCAAGTCCTCAACAACTTATTATCCAATGCCATTAAATTTACCCTAGAGGGTCAAGTCACTGTTAGCTTGTCTGGAGACGATAACATGGTCTCCCTAGCAATCAGTGATACCGGTATCGGTATTCCAAAAAGTAAACAAGAAAGTATTTTTCAACCTTTCAAACAAGCGGATGATTCAACTACTCGTACCTTTGGTGGCACTGGTCTGGGTTTAGCTATCTGTTCGTCACTTGCGGCATTAATGTCAGCCGAATTAACTGTAGCTAGCAACGTCGGTAAAGGCTCCACATTTACCTTTACCGTGCCAATGAGAATCAATACAAAAACGTTGGTTCAAGACAACATAACGTTTGTAAAAACGCCTGACTTGAGCGGCAAACGTATATTGGTGGCTGAAGATACCCTCTCAAATCAAAAGATGTTGGCTTTGATGTTAGCTGAGACTCATGCTGATTTAATCATTGTTTCTGATGGACAACAGGCCTTAGACGAATACATTAGTACTACTAATTTTGATGTCATCATATTAGATTTGCATATGCCATTACTTAATGGCCGTGACACTTGTAGAAAGTTACGCAAAATCAACAAGCTGCTTCCTATATTTGCCTTAACTGCTGATGTTCTAGCAGAGAATAATAAAGCAATGTTAGTTGATGGTTTCGATGAGGTCTTAACCAAACCTTTGAACAAACATATCTTATTTGAAAAATTAGCTAATTATTGCCTTGACGAAGTAGATATACATGCTTAGAGTTATTCATAATTAAGCTATTTTTTAGTCAATTTAATGGGTAACTATCCGATTAAATTAACCTAATAACCATACGATACGAATGGAATTTTTACATGATAGAAAGTAACAACGCGGAACACACCCCATCCCACATAGTGGCTATAGGTGCATCAGCAGGCGGTTTAGAAGCTTTGGAAAGTTTGTTTGATGCCTTACCTGATGAACTAGGTTGTGCCTACGTTGTGGTTCAACATTTATCTCCTGATTTCAAGAGTATGATGGATGAGTTACTCAAAAAACATACAAACATGCCAACTCATCAAGCAACTGAAGGTGAAACCTTAGTCGCAAACACGGTGTATCTCATTCCTGCTGGTAAATTAATGAGAGTGACTGACGGCAAGATTTATTTGTCAGAATTACCACCAGATAATCGTATCAACCTCCCTATCAATGAATTCTTTAGAACGCTTGCAGAAGACTCGCAAAATAAAGCGGTGGGAATTATCTTATCAGGTACGGGCTCAGATGGTTGTCGTAGTATTCAGGCAATGAAAGAAGCAGGCGCTATGGTTATTGCTCAAGATCCTGAAGAATCACAATTTAACGGGATGCCACAAAATGCAATTAATACAGGCTCCGTAGATTTTGTCCTAAAAGTTGCGGATATGCCAAAGTACATTAAAAACTTTATCTCGCATCCGTTAACGGCTACGACGACTGATAAGTTCAAATTCCACTTATCGCAAAATACAGGTTTATTAGAGCAGATATTAAAGCTTATCCAAAAGCAAACTGACTTGGATTTTAAGGCATACAAAGAATCGACTGTCTCACGCCGTATTGAACACAGAATGAGTATTAACAATAAACTGTCTTTACAAGAATATTGGGAATACCTGCAAGAAAATGAAAAAGAAATTGAACTCGTTAAACAAGATTTATTGATTGGTGTGACGCAGTTCTTCCGCGATAAAGAACTGTGGGACAAAGTTAAAGAAGAAGTGGTGAAACCGCTTGTCCTGGAATCTACCCCTAAAGATCCTATTCGTGTTTGGTGTACTGGTTGTTCTACTGGTGAAGAAGCTTATACCATCGCGATGCTATTTGACAGCACCATCAAAGAGCTCGGCTTAGAACGTCAAATTAAGGTTTTTGCTAGTGATATCGACCAAACTGCAGTTGCTTATGCTGCTATCGGTGTCTATCCTACCGGGATCTCAAATGAAGTCCCTAGTAAATATCTCAGCAATTATTTCCACACACTTTCTGATGGTAATTACCAAGTGACGAAAGAGCTGCGTTCTTTAGTCGTTTTGGCGACACACAACGTAATTCAAGATCCACCGTTTTCTAATATGGATTTAGTAAGTTGTCGTAACACGCTAATTTATTTACAAACACCTGCTCAGCAAAAGGCCCTTGCCTTTTTCCATTTTGCCTTGAAAAAGAACGGTTATATGGTTCTGGGTAGTGCTGAATCACCAGGAAACTTTTCAAACTATTTCCACACCATTGATTCAAAACTTCGGATTTACCAAAAAACCCAAGATTTACGTATCCCGGTATCATCCATTACCACTCAAGGGATCCGCCGTGGTGGCTATGAGCCAAAAACTATTCCACAGTATATAGAGCGTATTAATAAACGTACTATTAAACCACGTAACCGGCTAGTAGGTATAAAGTCTCTACAAGATCGTTATATCCCCCCTACGTTCATTATTGATACAAAGTTAGAGTTAGTTTACAGCTACGGAGATACGTCTTACTTCACCACGAAATTAAAACCAGGTGAAGTGACTAAAGACGTTGCTGACATTCTAATACCTGAACTGACGTCTCATGTACTTTCAGCTGCACATCAAGTAATACGTGAAGACAAAGGCGTATTGATGGAAAGTGTGGCGACTGAGACCGATGATAACGGTAAGATTACTTCATACGGTTTGAATTGTTTTACATTCACAGAAGACGACGAAGTTGAAAAATATATCGCTATCAGTTTTGTCGAAGAAAATCATACAAGTCGCGTCTCTGCTGACGTGGTTTATACTCCGGAAGAACAAACTGAACAACGTATCCTTGAATTGGATTCTTCATTAGTAGAATGTCAGCGCATGTACCGCGAAGCACTTGAAGACCTAGATACGACGAGTGAAGAATTACAGTCTAGTAACGAAGAACTGATGGCTGCTAACGAAGAACTACAATCGACGAACGAAGAACTTCAGTCAGTTAATGAAGAGTTGTATACCGTAAACAGCGAATATCAACAAAAAATCGTCGAGTTAACAGAGACGAATAACGATTTAGAAAACCTCTTAACAGCAACAGAACTCGCTGTTCTGTTCTTGGATTCTGAATTGCGTATTCGTCGTTACACAAGACCATTAACTAACTTCCTTAACATTATGGATTTCGATTTGAACCGTCCATTTATGGATCTGTCGTTGAAGTTTGATTTTGATGGCCTTCATGACCTTATTAAGCAAGTTAATGAAGGGGCTGGTCCTATCCATAAAGTATTGGAAACGAAAGACAGTTTACAAATTGAAATTTCTATCAGCCCGTATACCATTGGTAAAAACAATAACGGTGTCGTTGTCTCGATGAGAGAAGTCAAATAGTAAGTCTGTAGATAGATATGGATTTTAGTAATATAATCAAAAGGTAACTCATTGTTACCTTTTTTTTTGGGAATTATAAATAGTTTTACATGTATCGATATCTTTTAAGATGCATGACTAAATTTTTTTAGTTAGGGAATATGTTTCATGTCACACCAAATTTGGGATCAACGTTACCAACCGCGCAATAACATCCGAGATGGCGATCATCGCAGTGCGGCACAACGTGACAAAGCTAGAGTCCTTCATTCAGCTGCGTTTCGTCGTCTTCAAGCGAAAACACAGATCCACGGGATCGGTATGAGTGATTTTTATCGTACTCGATTAACACACTCACTAGAAGCCGCTCAAGTAGGTTCTGGCATTACAGAACAACTCGCACAAAAGTATCCACAACCTGCTGAATCCATTTTAGGCATTGATGGCCATCTCATCGAAACGATTTGTTTAGCGCATGATATTGGGCATCCTCCTTTTGGGCATGGTGGTGAAATTGCTTTAAACTATGTGATGCGTAATGATGGTGGATACGAAGGAAATGCCCAGACGTTTAGAATTGTGACTCAGCTCGAACCCTATACTCAGCAAAACGGCATGAACCTCAGTCGACGTACATTACTAGGTTTAATTAAATATCCAAACTTTATCAATACCTTAAATACAGGCTATCCCGAATGTACAGCGCACAATACAAAAGATGTCCGAACACATGATTACGTTCCGCCTAAAGGCCTCTATGACTGTGATAATACTGTTTTTGAATGGTTACTCTCTGCTGTAGATCCAGGTGACAAAGAACTTTTTATGTCTTATGTTAGTCAAGACAATAAACATCATAAAACATTGTTTAAAAGCTTTGATTGCTCTGTGATGGAGCTTGCAGATGATATTGCTTATGGCGTGCATGACTTAGAAGATGCCATTGTCTTGAATAAGGTAACATTTGCAAGCTTCCAACGAGAAATCGTAAAGCCTATCCAAGAGCACAACGCGACGAAACTTTCCCAACGTATTCATTCTCTTGCAATAGAGTTATTTACCGAAGAAAGTTACCGCAGAAAAAATGCAATTGGTGCGATTGTGAATAACTTTATTACAGCCATTGAAATTCATAAACAAGAAAAGTTCAAAACGAATTTGCTAGATTATCAAGCTGTGTTACCTGCCGATGATATGCGTGAATTATTACTCTTTAAGAACTTTGTCCATCGACATGTCATACAAAACACAGAAGTGCAAATCTTGCGCTACAAAGGTCAACAGATCGTCATAGAACTCTACAAAGCCTTTAATAGTGACCCACAACGCTTATTACCACCTAATACGCGAAGAAGGTGGGAGAATGCACAAGATATTGGCTTAGAAAAAAGGATAATAGCTGATTATATCGCCGGTATGACAGACGAATATGCCAGCCGTATGCATCGTGATTTATTTTTAAGTAGTTAAATACTGCACTATGACCTAAGAAAAAAAGCTTAGATTACTATTGACTGTTCAAATATACAGTACTATATTGCAGATACTGTTTATTTATACAGTTAATGGTAATAAGTTGTTTTTTGATATGAGAGGTCAATATGAACACAACCACAGCAAGCACAAAAACCACAAGAGCTACTACAAATAATGTAGCAGGATATAGAACGTCACAAGTCGCCCTATATCAACTACCAAGTCATAATACGAGTACAACAAGTACAGCTAGTCTTCGCACCACAAAGACATTAACTGCTGATCTAACTAGCCACACTTGGTCACTCCAGCAGACGCCTAACTATTCCAAAAGTCTTAATGCGTTAAAAACACGTGTCGAATCGATAAAGAAATGGCGTTATTTACTCAGTGATAGTTTGACATTTAGCGACCAAACCCATGCAATTAGAATTCAAAAACCACCACAGTCCATGGTGATGGATTACTGCAAAAAATTGTTATGTGCGGCACAGCTCAAAGAGTTGTTTATTGAAAACCATGAATTTACTGTTGCGCAAAAAGAAGAATTGGTCGAGTTAGCTAAAAACAACAATGTATCGGTTATATTACTCAATGTTGAGCAGGGATATCACAGAAATGTTATAAGTGGCCCTTGGTTACAATAACTCATGGGTGAAAATACAAATATATCGTGTTAGGGCTTGGCACTCTCTTCAACCCACTCATTCATTTCGCAAAAGGATTTAAAGCGTTGATGAGGCTCAGACAGAATTAAATAATCAACTGCGTATACTGAACACAATATTAAAATAAAGTTTTCCGGCACCTGCTCATGTGGACAGACCTCTTCAGTTGGTGAATCTGTTCCAACTTCTGTATGACGGGGGCCACAACTTTGTGCCAAATCTAATTTTTGATTGTCTATGAAGGATTGTTTAGACGCAACAGACAAGTTTTGCCACATTTGCTGTCTTAACCCTGCCTCATTATCGGTACTACCAACAAGCTGAGTGTGAACGCTCAAACGGTATTGTTCTCTTGTCTTTGGGAAATACCAACAGATCTCTGACTCTTGTGCATATTGTAAAGCACGATATTTATCCGAGTCTTTTTCTGTGATGCATTGTAAAACATGTGAGTCTTCGACAAAGCCCCTAAACACGACCGTTCTATTTTGTACTCCTAATACAGGAGCATGGGTTGCTATCTGGATGTATTTACTTTCTGGTTTACTTCTAGAAACATGTAAGCTTCTGGCCAAGCGTTGTCGCCATTCAGGGAATATAAAACTCACAGCTTAGGCTCGCTTGACGTGTTTAAATAGGCGATAAAAATTTTCCGTCGTCGCTTTCGCTAATTCAGCCGTAGAGATCCCACGAAGTTCTGCAATAAATTCCCCTACTTCAACTACATAACCTGGCTGATTAGGTTTTCCTCTATAAGGAACTGGAGCGAGCCATGGTGAATCTGTTTCAATGAGTAAGCGATCCAACGGAATAGCTTTAGCGACTGCTTGTAATTCAGTCGCGGTTTTAAACGTCACAATGCCAGAAATCGAAATATAAAAGCCAAGCTCTAATGCTTGTTCTGCCATTTCTAGAGATTCAGTAAAACAATGTAACACACCAATAGTGTTAGCTTTACCATGCTCTTTAAGAATATTAATAGTGTCTTCTCTAGCATTGCGTGTATGGATAATTAGCGGTTTATCAAGTTCGGCTGCTACATTAATATGATCGATAAAACTCTGTTTTTGTACCCCTATCGTTTCTTGAGAGTGATAGTAATCTAAGCCCGTCTCGCCAATTGCGACGACTTTATCACTACTGCCATATTCTAACAGTGTGTCATAGTCGGTCATATCCTCATCATAACAAGGATGTACTCCACAGCTAACCGAGACATTCGTAAAATGTTCAACTCTACTTAGCATCTGCGGATAGTCTTTTACGTTTATTGCTACACACAGCATATGCTCAACACCACGAGTTGCAGCAAAATCAATTTTTTGAGCTAACTCAACCGCATCATCGGTCAACTTGTCTAAATGGCAATGAGAATCTACGAACATATACAAGTACTCTTGGAAATAAATTAAACAGTTATATCGGTATACAAAAACGCAAAAGTATTCGGTCTATCGCAACATCATCACTGAGACAGTAATTCAGAAAGCAATAAGGCTTTGTTGATACCTGCATGGTGCATTTTACTTGCAGTCAAGGTGGATAGTTTAAGCTTTTGTGCAAAATAGGTATAGTCCGCAGTGCCCATTTTTAACTTCGTTTGCTGTAAATAATAGTGTTGAAGCCAGCCAATACACTCGATTGCTTTACTTTGCCATTTTTGTCCAAAATGTAATGGTAGCAAATTACCTGTTTGGATAGCTTGGATATCGTCTGAAAATTCAGCAAAAGTGAGACCTGAGCTATCCTCTAATGCAGCTAAAACCTTAAAAGGTGTAGCATATGCATTCACTAGTGCTTCATTAGCCGATAAATTATGTTCAGTGGTTAACCAAGATTGGATCTCTGATACCGATGCTAGGGGTAAGGTTAATTTCTCGCAACGACTCAGAATAGTCGGCAATAAACGAGCAGAACTTGCCGACAAAATAATAAAAGTATTGTTAGTGGGTTCTTCTAGTGTTTTTAATAACGCATTAGCAGCAGATTCCGTCATCGTATCAGCAGCATGAATAATCAAGCACTTGTTTTGTTGTAACTGTGCATGTCCTTGCAATTTTTCAAGTCCTTGACGAACATCGTCAACACCAATTTGCTTATCACTTTGAATCATATAAAAATCTGGATGACTACCTGCGGCAAACAACTGACAACTTTGACAAGTACCACAACGACTGTGTTTAGATTGGCACAGAATGGCCTGGGCAAGTTCGGGAAGGTAAGCGTGTTTACCTAAACCACTTGGACCACTGAGTAACAAAGCATGATGTAATTTATGTGACTGTAAACGTGCTATTAATTGTGCATCGATTGCGCTAAACCAACTTAACATACACTGCCCTTGGGAGTTTCATCCGCAGTCAGATGTGGAGTAGTTGAATGCGGTTCAGCAGCGTTATTAATGGTTTGAGTGGCAATAAATTGTTCAACGACGCTTTGTACATCTGCTTGTACTTTAGCCATTGCTTGTTCGGCATTAATGAGTACACTTTTCGAGGCGTTGGTACGCACTAATTGTAAATACATCTCACGACAACGTGCAAAAAAAGCCTCACCGGCTAACTCAATACGATCCAATGCTCCTCTCGAAGCCGCTCTGGCTAAACCGATTTTGGGATCAATGTCCAAGTAAATAGTAAAATCAGGCTCAAATTCACCCATAGTGATCTGCTTTAAGGCGCTCAAGTCAGCCAAGTCAATCTCTCGCCCTCCTCCTTGGTAAGCTATCGATGACCAATCGTGACGATCAGCAATCACCCATGTACCACGAGCCAATTCCGGTTTTATGATGTTGTTCACCAGTTGACTTCGAGCGGCATACATCAATAACAATTCCGTAGATTGTGCAATGGGCTCTTGCCAGTCTTGTTTTACACACTCTCGAATAGCTTCAGCCATCGGTGTGCCGCCAGGCTCTCTAGTTGTAATAAAATCGATATCTGCTGCGGCAAGTGTCTCCTTTATGATAGCAATCGCCGAGCTTTTCCCTGCCCCTTCTAAACCTTCGATAACAATAAACTTTCCTGTCATTAGCACTCTCTTATGGCTTGGTTAATTGATATTTTTTTACCGCTTTATTATGTGCTGCGAGAGTTTTAGAAAACTCATGCGTACCATCGCCCCTAGCAACAAAATATAACGCATCGGTTTGCTCAGGTGCTAAAACCGCTTTGATACTCGCCAAACTAGGGTTAGCAATAGGAGTTGGTGTCAACCCATTGATGCGATAAGTATTATAGGGCGTTTTGGCCCGTAAGTCTGCATAAGTAATGTCCCCATTAAAACTTGGGCCTATACCATAAATAATCGTGGGATCCGTCTGTAAACGCATATTTTTTGCTAAACGACTGAGAAAAACACCAGCAATAATAGGTCTTTCTTTGGCTGTACCCGTTTCTTTTTCAACGATAGACGCAAGTGTTAATAATTCATGTTCGTTGTGAATAAATTTAGGTAATGTAAACTCGGACATCAGCGCTTTTAGTTGCTGTCTTTGCTTAGCATAAGCAGCAAATAAGATATCAGAGGCTTTGGCTTGATGGGCATATGCATAAGTGTCTGGCGCAAAATACCCTTCTCTTATCGTCATTTGATGATGTTTTGATAAAGGGGTAAATTGATACTCAAACGCATCATGATCATAGCTGACATCAATTATAATATCGCCGGTTGCTGCCATTTGTTCCAGCCATTGCCAAACAGTAAATCCTTCAACTAACGTGATCTTGTGTTCAACAACATGACCAACATGCAGTTTTTGTACAAAATTTAATAATGTCATTCCTATGGATAACTGATACCAACCTTGCTGTATGTTGGCTAATTTAGGATTAGATTTGATCCATACACTCTGCCAAAAAGAGGGTTCAATCACTTCTTTTTCAGCTAACTCACGCAAAACAGAAGTCATATTAGCGCCTGGCTTCACCTCGAAGAATTGTTCATCTTGGACAATTAGTGAGGTCTGGGGGACAGCACTGACACGCCACAAAGCACCTAATAAGATAAAGATCAATAAGACACTTAATACAATAGCTATTTTACTGAGTGAATAGATTTTCATAGTGTCCTTATTTTTAGCTTTAGTTTTATATTGGCAATAATATCAGTTTGGCTGCTTTACAAGCATTATGAATGAGTTGCTAAAAAGAGAGCAACTTGGTTTTGTAAAATAGATACCGCTGAATTATCGAATTCTATAGACCTGGTGCACTCTTTTACTGCGGTAGCGTTTACTACTGGGTCTTCATGAACGATAACCTTATCGACCCTAACTATACCGCGTACGGCATTACACATGAAGACACTTTCCGCTGCCAATAATGCAGATAACGGAAAGGAACCAACCTGACAAGCAGCACCGGCGGTGTCTAATGTGTCCAAAATACACGCTCTAAATGTCCCAGCGACTCCTGAGTCATTAAGATCAGGGGTGAACCACTGATTGTCTTTGTACCAGAATAAATTCGCCGAGCTAGTTTCTATAACATGTTGAAATTCGTCCAAGCAGATAACATCCGTTGTACCAAGCTCTTCCGCGCAGCATTTGAATAACACTTGTTCTACACGACTTATATGTTTGGTACCGGCTAGTGCAGGTTGACGACTAATCGGAAAAGAGGCAATCGATAAAGAAACTGGCTCAGAAAAATGTGGCGGAATGGTATGTTGAGTTAAGGTGATGTTGGGAGCACTGACACCTGATACCCCATAACCTCTACCACCTGTGCCACGACTGATGTGAATTTTGATAATACCATGGTGCAGTTTGCTTGAGATGTCAGATAACGCCGCAGATAAGGCTGTTTTATCTGTAGCAGTAAACGGGATACGAAGCTTGCATGTATCATGCTCTAAACGTGCCAAATGATAAGCGAGTAGCTGTATGTTTTGATCCACACATAACATGGTGGTAAAGCATCCATCACCATAATTGAATGCTCTATCACCAATGAGTGTTTCTTGATATAGATTAAACGTAGCAGCCATTGTTATTACCTTCACAATCTGAGTCCCAGACAAGCCCTATGACTTTATACTTAATTACCCAGAATTGTTAGACATTCAACCTATATTTTTCTAAATAATAAGCTACCGTTAGTCCCACCAAAACCAAACGAGTTACACAGAGCATAGTCAGCATTAAATGCCTGTGCTTTATGTGGCACTAAGTTAAGGTCACATTTTTCACCTGGATTGTCTAAGTTAATCGTTGGTGGGGCGATTTGTTCTTGTAACGCTTTTATGGTGAAAATAGCTTCAACCGAACCCGCTGCACCCAGTAAATGACCAATCATGGATTTAGTTGAACTGACTAATATTGCATCAGCATGTGCACCAAAAATGCTTCTAACTGCTGCGATTTCAGCAATATCGCCTGCCGGAGTAGACGTACCATGTGCATTTATGTATCCCACTAGCTCTGGAGCAATAGCGGCATCATTTATCGCATTTTGCATCGCATCTGCTGCACCTTCACCGTTTTCAGGTGGTGAGGTCATATGATAAGCATCACCAGACATACCAAAACCAGATAATTCAGCGTAAATAGTCGCACCACGTGCAACTGCATGTTCATATTCTTCTAGTACGACAACACCAGCGCCCTCACCCATAACAAATCCGTCTCTAGCTTCATCCCATGGACGAGATGCTTGCTGAGGGTTTTCATTGTTAGTTGATAAAGCACGAGCTGAGCCAAATCCAGCAATCGCAAGTGGTGTAATCGTGGATTCTGCACCGCCTGTCACCATCACATCAGCATCACCATAAGCAATCGCTCGGGCGCCAATGCCAATATTATGCACACCTGTTGTGCAGGCTGTTACTACATTTAGGTTAGGCCCTTTCAAGCCACGCATAATCGATAAGAAACCAGAAACCATGTTAGTAATTGTCGATGGCACGAAAAATGGCGATACACGACGTGGACCTGAATTAACTAGTTTCGTGTGGTTTTCTTCAATTAATGGTAAACCACCAATCCCTGAACCAATAGCAACACCGACTCGTTTAGCATTTGCATCAGTAATCTCCAAACCACTATCATCTAGTGCTTGCATACCTGCAGCAATACCTAGTTGGATAAAGCGGTCCATCTTTTTTGTTTCTTTTTTATCAATATACTGTGTTGGATCAAAATCTTTTATTTCGCCAGCAATCTTAGTGGAGTATGCAGTGGTATCAAAATAAGTGATTTCACCAATCCCTGACACACCAGCTTTAATGTTTGCCCATGTGGAATCAACATCATTACCGACAGGTGAAATACACCCTAATCCAGTTACTACAACACGACGTTTAGCCATGAATAAACTCCTAAAATGACTTAATAATTATTTTCATACAGAAACAAAAAACGGCCCATTAAGAGCCGTTTTCAAACACTAATCAAACTTATGCGTCGTTAGCGTTGATGTAGTCAATCGCAGATTGAACAGTAGTTATTTTCTCTGCTTCTTCATCTGGGATCTCAGTGTCAAACTCGTCTTCTAAAGCCATAACAAGTTCAACTGTATCTAAAGAGTCAGCGCCTAAATCATCAACAAAAGATGCTTCTGATTTTACTTCTTCTTCTTTAACACCAAGTTGCTCGATGATAATTTTTTTTACGCGTTCTTCGATATTGCTCATTTTAAATCTTCCTAATATAGGTGGAAATTAATTTCCGTTATTTTAATTTTCTATCAGCCTCGATGCAAGTAAGAATTTTACATGCCATCGTGGTCAAACCACATAAGTGCTTAATATGGTGTGTTTTTAGTAATTTCACAACAAATAAGCATATATTTTTAATAATAAGGCTAAATACTAGCCCATGTACATACCACCATTCACATGAATGGTTTCACCGGTAATGTAAGCAGCTGCTGGACTGGCTAAAAATGCAACAGTTGCAGCAATTTCTTCTGGTTGTCCTAGACGGTTAGCAGGAACATCTTTAAAGATAGCTTCTTTTTGTTCATCGGTAAGAATTTTTGTCATATCAGTATCAATAAAACCAGGCGCAACAACATTCACAGTGATATTTCTGGAAGCAACCTCTTTTGCCATAGACTTACTAAAACCTATCACACCCGCTTTAGCTGCAGCATAATTTGCTTGACCAGGATTGCCCGTACTTCCGACTACAGAACCAATATTGATGATACGGCCGTTGCGTTTTTTCATCATGCCACGTAGGACCGCTTTGGATAAAGCAAAAATAGATGTTAAGTTAGTAGCAATAATGGCTGACCATTCATCATCTTTCATACGCATTAATAAGTTATCGCGTGTGATCCCTGCATTGTTTACCAAGACCTCAACCGCACCGTACTCTTTAGTAATAGTGGTAATCAAATCATCAATAGCACCCTCTGCTGTCACATTGAGGACCATGCCGATACCTTGACCATCTAAGTATTCGGTAATTGCCGCCGCGCCATTCTCACTCGTTGCTGTTCCAATGACGAAACTGTCTTCACTAGTTAACGCTAATGCAGTCGCTTTACCAATACCACGAGATGCGCCCGTGACTAATATAATTTTTTTATCCATTATCATTCTCTGTAGATTATTTAACGACTTAAGCGTCGGCTAGATCAGCAGGTTGATTAACACTGCGGTAAGCAAGTGTTTTATCAATGCGTTTATTTAAACCCGTCAGTACCTTACCTGGACCAATTTCCCATGCTTCAGTAACGCCTAATGCAGCAAACCCAGAAACGGTTTGGGTCCACTGTACTGGACAGTATAACTGACGTACCAGTGCATCTTTAATCGCACTCACGGCAGACTCTGTTTTTACATCAACATTGTTTACCACCGGAATAGTCGGAGTGCTGAACGTTATGGTGTCTAATAAATCAGCAAGTTGTTGCGCCGCAGGAGCCATTAATTCACAATGAGAAGGGACCGAAACAGCTAGTGGTAATGCGCGTTTTGCACCTGCTTCTTTACACGCTGCGCCGGCTTGTTCCGCAGCATTTTTCGTACCCGCAATAACGACTTGACCAGGTGAGTTAAAGTTAACCGCAGCAACAACTTCACCGGTATTTTGTGCAACGTCTTTGCATATATCAATAATCGCTTGGTCGTCTAAACCAATAATTGCATACATTGCCCCGGTACCTGCTGGAACAGCCGTTTGCATGAATTCACCACGTGCACGCACGAGTTTCACAGCATCAGACAAAGTCAATACATCGGCACACACTAACGCGGAATACTCGCCTAAACTATGTCCGGCAAGCACCGTTGGCGTAAATGGCTGCTGTGCTTGTAACACACGGTAAACCGCGACACTTGCAGTCAACAATGCAGGTTGGGTAACGTCTGTTTGATTTAATTTGTCATCAGGATCGTTTTGTACCAGATCCCATAAATCGTAACCTAAAGCAGCACTTGCCTCAGCAAATGTAGCTTCAACTTCAGAATAACTTGCAGCGAGTTCTGCTAGCATGCCTTTATTTTGAGAGCCTTGACCAGGGAAGACGCAAGCAATATTTTGTGACATTCTTTAATCCTATTAATATTTTACAAGTGCTGAAGCCCAGGCAAAACCACCACCAAAAGCTTCAAGTAATAAATGTTGTCCACGTTGAATACGGCCGTCCTTGATAGCAGCATCTAATGCCGTAGGTACCGTAGCAGCGGAAGTATTCCCATAACGTTCTAGGGTCATCACCACTTGGTCAAGTGACATGTCTAATTTTTTGGCGGTCGCTTTTATAATTCTAAAATTTGCTTGGTGTGGAACGAGCCAATCCAAATCAGATTTTTGCATATTGTTCGCAGCTAAAGTTTGTTCAACGACTTCAGAAAGTTTTGTAACTGCTACTTTAAACACTTCATTGCCTTTCATGCTACCCCAGTTAGCATGCACTGAAGCTTCATCACCTCGGGTTGGATTTCCTACTTTTAATAAATCTCCATAGGAACCAGCTGCGTGGATATGCGTAGATAAAATACCTGGCTCTTCTGATGCTTCAATAATGGTAGCACCTGCACCGTCGCCGAATAGAATGACCATACTGCGGTCTTCTGGATCAACTAGACGAGATAAACAATCCGTACCGATCACTAAGATTCGTTTTGCCATGCCAGATTTAATGTACTGATCAGCAACACTTAAAGCATAACAATAACCGGCGCAGGCAGCAGCCACATCAAATGCAGGAATGCCATCAACATCGAGAATTTTTTGGATTTCACAAGCTGTACTTGGCAGAGAATGTGCACCAGAGGTAGTCGCACACACAATCATATCTAGAGAAGATTTATCAATACCCGCGTGTTCAATAGCTACTTTAGCGGCTTCTGCCCCCATAGTGGCAGCGGTTTCATCGGCACCTATAATACGGCGCTCTTTAATACCAGTACGATCCGTAATCCACTCATCGGTCGTATCAACCATATTTTCTAAGTCTGCATTGCTGCGTATTTCACTTGGGAAATAACTCCCCGTTCCAATAAATCGTGAATACATGTTTTATTTTACTCCAGCATAATGCTTTCAATAGTTGTTCTAATTGTTTCAGGCACTTGCTGTTCAACCTCATCAATCGCTTGTTTGATAGCGTGAAAAAATGCATGACCTGTAGCATTGCCGTGGCTTTTAACCACAATCCCTTGCAATCCTATCAAACTCGCGCCGTTGTACTGGTCGGGTTTCATTTTGAGAAAGATACGTTTTAAGAGAGGTAAAGCAATTGCTGCTAATATTCGATTCTTCAAAGACTGGTTAGAAACTCGTTTGACCTCAGATAACATAAGCTTTAAAAGGCCTTCACTCGATTTCAATGCAACGTTACCCGTAAAGCCATCGGTGACGACAACATCGGCTTTATTCGCAAAAATATCATGGCCTTCAACATACCCAATATAGTGAATATTTGATGATTGTTTGAGCAAATCATTAGCAGCTTTAATTTGTGCATTGCCTTTAATGTTTTCTTCACCAACGTTGAGTAACGCAACACGTGGACGTGGAATATGTTCAACTTTATTAGCTAACACTGAGCCCATAACGGCATTTTGCAACAACGTCTCTGCGTCATTATTTACGTTTGCCCCTAAATCCAACAGCCATACTTTTTCTTTCCCCAAAGTAGGTAATGCACTGACTAAGGCGGGACGGTCAATACCGGGTAATGTTTTTAAAATATAGGAGGCTAATGCAAAGAGAGCGCCGGTATTACCTGCGCTCACACACGCATCAGCTTTACCTGTTGCAACACATTCAATAGCACGTCGCATGGACGCATCTTTTTTACGTCGCAAAACGAAACTAGGTTTGTCAGACATGCTGATGACTTCTTGACAATGCAAAACAGTAATTCGTTTAGCAAAGGAGGGTTTCACTTCGGCTAAGACTCGATTTATGGTTAGAGCATCACCGCAAATGATGAGTTGAAGTTGGGGATAAGTTTGCAGTGCAGAAATTGCACCAGAAAGAATAATGGAGGGAGGGTTATCTCCCCCCATTACATCTAACGCTATGGTTAGTAAAGACATTGTCGCGCTTAGTCAGCGATGACTTTTTTGCCTTTATAGAAACCATCTGCAGTCACATGGTGACGACGATGAGTTTCACCTGATGTTTGATCAACAGACAATGTAGAACCTGTTAATGCATCATGTGAACGACGCATACCACGCTTAGATCGTGTTTTACGATTTTGCTGAACTGCCATAATTTACTCCTGGTCTCGCTTAAGTTTTTGTAAAACCGCAAAAGGGTTTTCTCGCTCTTGTTCCGGTTTGAGTTTACCGAATTTCATATCGTCTTCTTTTACCGTACACACATCCTCTGCATGGAGTGATACGATAGGTAAAGAAATAATCAACTCATCCTCAAATAATTGTAGCAGATTCACTTCTCCATGTTCATCTACTTCAACCGGTTCGTAAGCTTCTGGTAACTCCAGTGCGTCTAATTCATTCCCCTGCACGGGTGTGAAATTAAAATCGACGTGAACCGGATGCCCATAAGGCTTGTTACACCGTTGGCAAATAAGCTCTGCCGTAGTTTCTAACGTACCGTGAAATAAAGTAAGACCCTGCGCGTCTTTTGTAAACTTAACCTCTACATGAACGTTATCAGCTCCAGCATAAATTGCATCAAGCCATCTAGGCATATCTTTAGCCACCACAATCCCTGAGTATTCAGAGCGTTTGGTTGCTGTTTTGATAGGGTCTAGGCGCTTTGGCAATTTTACTTTTTGCATAACGCGCGCAGTTTAATGTGTTGTGTGGCAATAGTCAAAGGATATTAGCGCTATTAATGGAGGCTTACGCATAGTTTATTAACACATTCTCTAGATTTACCGATAGAATAAAAAAAATGACAAAATAAGGTCGCACAATGTCTGTACAGCAAAAACTTATTCTAGCTTCATCTTCCAAATACCGACAAAGCTTAATGCACAAGCTTGGGTTAGCGTTTGATAGCATCGCGCCACACATTGATGAAACACCAGAACACAATGAAGGGCCTGCCGCACTGGTTTCTCGGCTAGCAAAACAGAAAGCGTTAGCAGTCGCGGAAAGTCACCCGGACGCAATCATTATTGCCAGTGACCAAGTCGCATGCTTAAACGATAGTATTTTGACCAAACCCCTAACGGCTCCTAATGCGCATGCCCAACTGTCACGTTGTAGCGGACAAACGGTAACGTTTTACACCAGTTTAGCCGTATATAATGGACCGACAAACCACATGGATATTATAGTGGAGCCTTATATTGTCGGTTTCAAAACTCTGACAGACGAACAAATTGCGTTCTATATCGAACAGGAAAAACCATTGGATTGTGCAGGGAGTTTTAAATGCGAAGGGCTCGGCATTGCATTATTTTCCTTCCTCAATGGGAAAGACTTTAATACCTTGATTGGCTTACCTTTAATTGAGCTGACACGATTACTCGAAAAAAATGGAGTTGATGTGCTTAAACGAGGCGCTTAAGTAATGTGAATTAAACATAGCGCAGCAGTTCCAACGGTTCATGAATAATTGCTAAAGGCTTATGCACTTGGATTTGTTCGACTGAGTGCACCCCATAACTCACCCCTATCCGATCCATCCCAATCGCTTCTGCCATTTGCATATCATAGCTAGTATCACCAACCATTAAACAATCCTCAGGTGCTAATCCTTGGCGTGTTAAAATTTGCTGCAACATATCTGGATCTGGTTTGGAATGTGCTTCATCAGCACAGCAAGAATCAATAAAATAGTGTCCTGTAGCAGAGTTTTCCCAGGCTCTATGCAACCCTCGCCTAGCCTTGCCAGTGGCTACTGCTAACCGCGTATGCGGATGTAGTTGCGTTAATAACTCTTTGGCACCAGCAAATAGCGGACAAGGTGTCTGGTCATGCTCGATAAATGCAGTTTTATAATTGGCCGTTATTTCGTTAATTTTTGCTTCATCAACCAAATTAAATAACTGAGCAATAGCAGGTTTAAGACTAATACCGATAATGTGCGAGACGGCCGCGTGTGTCGGTATTGCTATATCACTCATACGAGCAGCGATTTGCATGGTGTTAACAATCTTGTTAACAGAGTCCATTACGGTACCGTCCCAATCAAAAATTACACAGCGATAACGAGTCATAGCTTGTGTAACCTTTGGAGCACTCCATGGATGTGCTTATCGTATTTAGCTTTAAACGTCACCTGCTCCCCGGTACCTGGGTGCACAAAACTAATCGCAGCCGCGTGCAAAAATAACCGTTGCAAACCCGTATTATGAGTCAATTCTTGACTGCTATCCGTGGCATATTTAGGATCACCTAGTATTGGGTGACCGGCATGCAAACTGTGTACTCGGATTTGGTGAGTCCGCCCAGTTATGGGGGAAGCTTCAACTAACGTTAATTCAGGTAGGACTGATGCTTGATGCAAACGATACTGCTCTAAAATACGATAACGGGTTTCACTGTCTTTCCCGTTTGGGTCAACATTGACAATACGTTCACCTGATTTTAAGACATTCTTTTGTAGCGCCGTTTTGACTTTAAAACGATTTTCAGGCCAAGCACCACAGACTAGCGCGTGATAACGCTTCTGCATTTTCTTTTCACGCAGTTGTTCATGAAGGTGTCGCAGAGCTGAACGTTTTTTGGCAACCAATAAAATACCAGATGTTTCTCGGTCAATACGATGAACTAACTCCATGAACTTTTGTTCTGGACGCAAAGCTCGCAAACCTTCAATCAATCCAAAAGAAAGCCCACTTCCACCATGTACCGCAATTCCTGATGGTTTGTTAATCACCATAATTCGATCGTCTTCGTGGATAATACACTGTTCTAACTGGGCCACTTTTGATAATTTAGGATTTACAGGTGCCGCTTCTTCAGATACTCGTACTGGCGGAACGCGAACTAAATCATTTGCCTGGATTTTATATTCAGGTTTCACACGCTTCTTATTTACGCGCACTTCTCCTTTACGAAGAATACGGTAAAGCATGCTTTTAGGGACACCTTTAAGGTGTAATTTGAGGAAGTTATCTATACGTTGACCGGCATAATCTTCATCCACGGTCACGAACTTCACTTGAGGTTTTATAATATCTGTCATGTGCTTATATTACCGTAGGTATCGATAAATGGATATATATTTACTCCAAGCCTTGTTAAATCTTGCAGTATGCACAAATAAACGGCATAATAAACAGGTTAATAGTTTGCCTGCACAAAAAGCAAAATTAACAGCGATAAAAAGTAAAGAAAACCTAATTGGTGAGTGTTAAAAACACACTCTTATCGCACAACATTGAGCACACAATAATTGTTATTTAAACACCTATGAAAGTGTGTATTACAAACATTTTGCTCGCACAAAAAAGAATTTATAAGCATAGTAAATATCCAATTTCTTTACTCAGCGCGATTGACGCATGAACATGATAAAAAGAAGCTGCTACTGTGTTTAACAAGACAATATGAATAGTACGCCCCCTTAGTTAAAGCCTAAACTGCTGACTAGGGCTCGAAGATTGCTGTAACTACCAATATTAACATTGTATTGGGGTTTTCACTTATGTTTTTGTACTGACCACTAAGCCCTACATGGCTCGTCTCTTAATTCTCAATTTGTGCCAGCAAATTTATGAGATTATAAAAATGAAAAGAATGCTAATTAACGCCACGCAATCAGAAGAGTTGCGTGTTGCACTGGTTAATGGTCAAAAACTTTACGACCTTGACATCGAAAGTCCTGGTCATGAACAAAAGAAAGCAAACATCTATAAAGGTACCATAACTCGCGTAGAGCCTAGTCTTGAAGCTGCTTTTGTTGATTATGGTGCAGACCGACATGGTTTCTTGCCCCTTAAAGAAATCGCTCGTAATTACTTCCCCAAAGGCTACACATTCGAAGGTCGTCCTGACATTAAAGATGCCGTCAAAGAAGGCCAAGAAGTTATCGTACAAATCGATAAAGAAGAACGTGGTCAAAAAGGTGCAGCCTTAACTACTTTCGTTTCTCTAGCGGGAAGTTACCTAGTATTAATGCCAAACAATCCTAGAGCTGGTGGTATTTCTCGTCGTATCGAAGGGGATGAAAGAACACAGTTAAAACAAGCTTTAGATCAATTAGAACTGCCAAAGGGAATGGGACTTATTGTCCGTACTGCTGGGGTAGGCAAATCCTATGAAGAACTAGCATGGGATTTAAAAGTATTATTAACGCATTGGGAAGCGGTATCAAATGTTGCTGATGAGCGCCCTGCTCCATTTCTGATTCATCAGGAAAGTAATGTTATCGTCCGCGCTATTCGTGATTATTTACGTCGCGATGTGGGTGAAATTGTCATCGACAGCCCCAAAATATATGAGCAAGCGCTACAACACATTAAGTTAGTTCGCCCTGATTTCGCGAACCGTGTAAAGCAATACTCTGGTGATGTGCCTCTGTTTAGTCATTATCAAATTGAGACCCAAATTGAATCTGCTTTCCAACGTGAAGTGCGCTTACCATCTGGCGGGTCTATTGTTATTGACCCAACTGAAGCATTAACGTCCATTGATATAAACTCAGCTAGAGCGACCAAAGGTGGCGACATTGAGGAAACTGCGTTCAACACAAACTTGGAAGCAGCAGAAGAAATCGCACGACAATTAAGACTAAGAGATTTAGGTGGATTGGTCGTGATTGATTTCATCGATATGTCAGTCAACAAACACCAGCGTGAAGTCGAAAACCGCATGAAAGATTCCGTAAGTGGGGATCGTGCACGTGTCCAAATTGGGCGTATTTCACGCTTCGGTTTATTGGAAATGTCCCGTCAACGTTTACGCCCTTCTTTGGGTGATTCGGCTCATAATGTTTGTCCCCGTTGCTCCGGTCACGGTACCGTTCGAGGCACAGAGTCTCTAGCATTATCAGTATTGCGTATCATTGAAGAAGAATGTATCAAGGACAATACTGGTCAAGTAGAAGCCCAATTACCAGTGGATGTCGCAACATATATCCTCAATGAAAAACGCAGTGCTTTACGCTTAGTTGAAGAACGCAACAAAGTGGATGTGCTAGTGTTACCTAACGTAAACCTTACCACACCGCATTTCCAAATCACCCGTCGTCGTCCAGAAGAAAAAGTATCTGACATTAGCTATACGTTAGCACTGGCAGAATCTTCAGAGCACATTCAGGAGCAAGCACAAGCAGCGCCTGTCAAACGTGAAGAACCTGCTTTACAAGGTATGACTGCGCCGGCAACTGCAGCGCCACAGCCTGTGGCTACGCCAAAAACAACGGGAATAATTGCCACACTACTCGCGTGGATCAGCAGTGTCTTTGGACCAAAACCTGAACCCAAGAAGAAAGGTAAAGGTCGTCCACAGAACCGTAACCGCAATGGTCAAAACCGTAACCGTAATCAGCGCAACCGCAACCAACGTGGTCGTAACCAGTCTGCTGATGACAAAGACAATACAACGGCGGGTAACAAAGCGGCTAAGGATGAAAATAAACGTCCGAGTAAACCACGTCGCCAAAACAAAAAGCCTCAGTCAGAAGTGAAAACTGACCAAAATACTGAGGCAAGTGCTGAAAATAATGCAGCACCAAAAGAGCGTCGTAAACGCCGTGACAATCGAAAATCAGTTCGAGTAAAGCAGACTGAAGATGCCGCTCCAGAAACGACTGAACAGGCACAAGAAACTGACACTGTGACAACAGATGTTGTGAATGAAGCGCCAGTACAAAAAGCAGATAGTGATAATCAAGAAAAACGCGGTCGTTCTCGTCGCAGTCCACGTCACAATCGAGCCGCAGGACAAAAGCGTAAACAAGAACAAGACGCAGTTGAAGGCAATACGCAACCTGAGCAATCAGAAACAGCTGTTACAGCAAAATCGGAAGTTAGCGCAGATGCAGTAGATGCTAACGTAGCAGCTGAAAACAAAGCAACACCTTCAGTCACTAGAACAACGGAAGACAGAGTGATTACCGCACAATCAGAGCTGCCGTTGGATGTTGTTGAAAATGTCCCGACACAAGAAGCTGTTGATTTAATCAAAGATATTGAAGCGGCTGAACAACAGCAAATTTCTCTAGATATCGATGAAGTCAAAACAGAAGAAGTTTGTCTGACTGCTGAATCTGAGCAATTAGTGGAAACCTCAGTAGCAGCTATTGATGCTGCAAATAATGCGATTGAAGCATCTGAAGATGCCATTGCTGATTTGCATGCAAGCAAGCAAAACGAAAGGCAGGCAGAAGAGACTATTGCAAAAGTAACCGTGATAGACGAATCCGAGACGCCTGTACCAGCTGAGCCAGCCGCAGAAGTTCAGGAAAGTAGTACTGCGGTGGTTGAAGAAGCGCCCGTAAGTGCTCCAGTAATCGTTACTGAAGACGCCAATACAGCAGTATCCTCTCCAGTAGTTGTCACATCAATGACAACTGTCAAACGCCGTGCATCACACCCGACAACATTACCCACTGCTAGTGCAGATGAGATTGGTGAAATTGTGATCAACGCCATGGCGAGTAGTGCTCGTGAATCTGTTGGTAAAACAGATAAGCAAGCTAACATGGAAAGTGCCGCTAGCCGAGCAACAGCACCTACGACTTTACCGCCAGAAAGTGCTTAATGGTAAAATCTGAAATATAAAAACGCTCAATTGAGCGTTTTTTTTTATCTGAATCTTTTCTTTAATTGATGACTTACGCCGACAGTGACTGAGCTATCTCATATAGTTTGGGCTTATAGAGATCTGACTATATTTAAGTTCTTTTACAGTAGGAAGCAGCTTCGAATTCATAAACATTCATCGCGATATGTGGCACTTCTGGGAATAACTCAGTTAGCCTATGTACGATAGCTTTAGATAATTCAGCTTTCTGTAAAACAGTTCTGCCCGACATGATATGAGCAAATACGTGAATAAAGGGACTATTTACGATGCCGCCTACAGTAGATGTAGGATAGGCATTCATACGAACCTTGATATCTTGGGGGTTAAATAACTCAGTGGCCTGGGCCACCTTATGCAGTTCCTGAAAAAGAAAATCTTCGTTGTATTCAGCTGCAATTTCAGCGGTGCATTCAATAATAAAGTGTGGCATCTATTACCACACTAAATCATCAGGAATATCGTAGTCAGCATACCAATGGTCTTGCTCTGTGGTAGCTTCGTCAACGGTATCATCTGCTCTATATACAATAAACTCAGGTAATCGCTGAGCAATTTTATCCGCTACTGGCGTTGGTATTAAGACATATCCATCAGCATGCTTAGCAATCGCTAATCTAGCTTGCACGACAAGCTTTTGTGTTGCTTCTGTGACATACATCCGTTTGACAAAGTTCTCATCCGTGAAATTTAAAGGAATATCCCCTTCTTTATAAGTTTGTATATTACTTTGTATCAACTGTTTGACTTGTGCTACCAGTTCTTTTTGCTCTCGCAAACGGGCTTGTTCTGCAGCAAGCTGGGCATCTTTTTCTTTTTTAGCCTGAATAGCAGCCTCGGCTGCTAGTTTAGCTTCATCGACAACTTCGACCTTTTGGGTTTGTTGCAGTTTTTTAGCTTTATGTTTTTGCCTTTTTATCTTCTTTGCATCAGATTTTTTGGCTAAACCTGCATTTAATAACTGATCTTGTAAACTTGCCATAATGAGATTCTACTTCTTAGCTGTCTTTTTCGCCGCTGGTTTTTTTGCCGCTTTTTTAGCTGGCTTTTTTGCAGTGCGTTTATCTTCTTCTACCCACTTACCATTTTGGTACCAAGCCGCCCATCCAGAGGCTTTTCCTCCTTCTTTCTCCGACATCACGTATTGTTGCTTAGTTTTACGCGAGTAGCGAACAATCGCAGGCGACCCATCTGGATCGGCCAAGGGAGCATCAGCCAAGTAATAAAATTTTGGCGAGATACGGTCTCTGTATTGCTTTAATTCAGCAACCAGAGGTGCTCGTGTTTCCCGTGATTTAGGGAAATCGTGAGCCGCAAGGAAAATACCGGAAGCACCATCTCGTAACACAAAATACGCATCTGACTTGGCACATGGTAATTCTGGAATGTGTACAGGATCTTCTTTAGGAGGAGCCGCTTCTCCGTTACGCAATAATTTACGAGTATTTTTACAAGCCTCATTAGTACAGCCAAAATATTTGCCAAATCGACCATTTTTAAGTTCCATATTGGCACTACATTTATCACATTCTAACAAAGGACCGTCGTAACCTTTAATCTTGAAAGTCCCTGTTTCAATTTCAGTACCGGGACAATTTGGCGTGTTACCACACACGTGCAATTTACGTGTTTCATCAACCAAATAGCTATCCATCGCAGTGTCACATAATGGACAACGATGTTTTGCTCGTAAGATTTCAGTTTCTAAATCATCTTCATCGGCAACCTTAACGGCTTCTTCTCCCGGTGTGAGATTCATCGTATTAGTACAACGTTCTTTGGGTGGTAAGTTATACCCAGAGCAGCCCAGAAAAACCCCCGTACTCGCCGTACGAATATTCATTGGTCTGTCACCCGTACAATCCGGATGCTGACAAATGACATCGATTGGTACGGCAGTATTTAATAACATTCCACCTGCTTCTGGCTCTTTTTCCGCCGTTAATAGTTGCGTATAAAACTCATCGTAAAAACCATTTAGAACATCTTTCCAACGCTTTTCACCATGCGCAATATCATCCAAGCGTTGTTCCATTTTCGCTGTAAAATCAAAAGACATAAGATCAGAAAAATTATCTGACAATCTATCAGTGACTATTTCGCCCATTTTTTCAGCATAAAAACGCTTGCTTTCAAGGCGGACATAACCACGATCTTGTATGGTTGAAATAATACTCGCGTAGGTTGATGGACGACCAATACCACGTTTTTCAAGTTCTTTTACCAATGATGCTTCATTAAAACGAGCAATAGGCTTGGTAAAATGCTGCTTCGGCTCTAAAGCTTGGAGGTTTAACACATCACCAGGTTGTAAATCAGGTAACAGTAAATCTTCATCACCTTTCTTTTTAACCTGTGGTTGCACACGTGTCCAACCATCAAATTTTAATACTCTGCCTTTGGCCGTTAATTCAAAAGCGCCGGCTGCCACACGCAATGTAGTGGAGTCATACTTCGCTGGCATCATCTGACACGCAACAAATTGACGCCATATCAGCTCATATAGACGCTGTGCGTCACGTTCCATTTCTTTTAATGAATCTGCCTTAACTTTTACATTGGATGGCCTGATGGCTTCGTGAGCTTCTTGTGCATTTTCTTTTGCACCATAACTCATAGGTCCTTTGGGTAAATATTGTTGCCCAAAATTATCATTAATATAATCGCGTGCGCTATTGACAGCTTCTGCACTTAAATTTGTTGAATCGGTTCGCATATACGTGATGTGACCAGCTTCATATAAGCGTTGTGCCATCATCATCGTCTTTTTCACACCAAAACCCAAACGAGTAGACGCTGCTTGTTGTAAAGTAGACGTAATAAAAGGTGCTGAAGGACGTGACGTCGTTGGTCTCGAATCTCGTGCAGTCACTTTAAATTGTTGCTTTTCTAGCGTAGCAACCGCTGTATCAGTCTGAGCTTTGTTGGTCGGTCTAAACGTTTTGTCGTGTTCTTTAGCCACCAACATACGAATATCTTGAGTGACGTTTTTCACGCTGCTGTTTTGTAATTGGGCATGGACATCCCAAAACTCTTCCGGCTGAAAAGCTTTGATTTCACGCTCGCGTTCCACCACCAGTTTGACCGCAACTGATTGCACTCGTCCTGCAGACAAACCTCGAGCAACTTTTTTCCACAACAACGGAGACAGCATAAAGCCAACGACTCGGTCAAGAAAACGTCGAGCTTGTTGAGCATTGACTCGGTTAATATCTAACTCACCAGGTGCGGCAAAGGCATCTTGAATAGCTGATTTGGTAATTTCGTTAAACACAACACGCTGAAAGGTTTTACCTTTACCATCCAATAATTCCTGGAGATGCCAAGCAATCGCCTCTCCCTCTCTATCCAAATCCGTTGCGAGGTAAATCGTGTCAGCATCTTTTGCTAATTTTTTGAGTTCACTCACGACCTTTTCTTTGCCTTGCAAGATTTGGTAGTGCGCATGCCAATCGTTTTCTGGATCGATTCCCATGCGATCAACAAGCTTCATATATTCGTGTTTACGCAAATAATCTGCTTTCTTTTTGTCTGACCACGTTTTCAATTCTTTGGCAGGTATTTTAGGTTCTACATTGCCCAAAGCTTTGGTCGGTAAATCACGGATATGACCAACACTCGATTTAACAATAAAATCTTTACCTAGATATTTATTAATCGTTTTTGCTTTAGCTGGTGATTCCACGATCACTAATGATTTTGCCATGTTTAAAGGTAATCCTTTGAAATGCTTGGAAAAAACCGTCTTATAACGGCTATATTGAAGATGATTACTTAGCTATCCCTTATTAAGATATATCTAGAAACTGCATATAAAACAAGATTTTCTTCATACTTACCCAACAATATCGTTGTAAGTCATTAATATATAATGACTTTTTTAATTTTTTCAATTGCAGAGGTATTATTTTGCGTTTACTCTATACCTTTATACGATTTTTTTAGGCCACCCTCTAAGGTCGCGGACAATAAAACCTATACTACTTATTGTCAATTTTTATAAGAGAGAATAAAGATGCAAAATGTTGAAATGAACTTTGATGGCTTAGTCGGGCCTACTCATAATTATGCAGGTTTATCCTATGGCAATGTCGCTTCTTTTTCGAATGCTAAAGGCGTCAGTCAACCTAAAGCGGCCGCGAAACAAGGTTTATTAAAAATGAAAACCTTACATGACTTAGGCTTGGCCCAGGGCGTTTTGGCGCCTCAGGCTCGACCGGATTTATCGGTATTAAAACGTTTAGGTTTTAGTGGTTCCGATGCGCAGATCCTTAACCAAGCGGCTAAATCTGCCCCTGCTATACTGGCGGCCTGTTATAGTGCGTCGAGTATGTGGACAGCTAATGCTGCCACAGTCTCCCCGAGTGCCGATACCCCTGATGGTCGAGTGCATTTTACCCCAGCTAATTTAACCAATAAATTTCATCGCTCAATTGAACCGGTTGTCACCGGGAACATATTGCGTGCTACATTTGCAGATCAACAACACTTTGTACACCACAACCACTTGCCTGAAAATGATCATTTTGGCGATGAAGGTGCAGCAAACCATACGCGTTTCTGTGCAGATTATGGGCAATCTGGCGTAGAGTTGTTTGTCTATGGCAAAACAGCTTTTGATATTTCAGCCCCCGCGCCTAAAAAATTTCCAGCGCGCCAAACTCTCGAAGCGTCGCAAGCCGTTGCTCGGTTACATGGACTCAGTACTGATAAAACTGTATTTGCCCTACAAAACCCTGATGTCATTGACCAAGGTGTCTTTCATAATGATGTTATCTCGGTGGGTAACCGCAACGTTTTGTTTTATCACGAACAAGCATTTGCCAATACCGAACATGTTCTCAACGAAATTCAAAGCAAAATGGGGGCAACGCACATGCACTTTATTTGCGTACCGACTGCTGCAGTATCCATTTTAGATGCGGTGAAGAGCTATTTATTCAATACTCAGATTGTCTCGATTAATGCCACTGATATGGCAATTATTGCTCCTATGGAATGTCATGACACACCAGCGGTAAAACGTTATTTAGACCAGCTCATCACTTTGGGGACACCTATCAAAGAAGTGCGTTATATTGACGTCAAACAATCTATGCAAAATGGTGGTGGTCCTGCATGTTTGCGCCTACGTGTTGCCTTGACACCCTTAGAACTAGCAGCGGTCAACCCCGAAACTAAAATGTCTGAGGCCAAATTTGCCCGCTTAAATACTTGGGTTGATAAGCATTATCGTGATGAAATCGTCGCAGCGGACCTAGCAGATATTTATTTACTCAACGAGTCATACGCTGCCCTAGACGAGCTCACACAGATTTTGAATTTAGGGAGTATTTACCCTTTTCAACAAGTGTAAACGTTGTAAATCTTGCTACTGGTTGACACCACAAAAGTTTAAGGGCCAGAAAAAAACACGGAATACTAGAAAAATGAGAGGATTTTGTTAGGCTACACACAATTACAACAATAAATAGATGTGTTATGACAGAATCTTCTCAACTCGATACTTCCCATAAATACTCGTTAACCGTAAGGATCTTCATTGGCATGCTGGCCGGTGCGGGCCTGGGCTTATTGCTCAATGCTTTGTTCGGTGATAGCGGTGATGCAAGTTTTAGCATGGGAGAATTCACATTTTCGACCAAAGGATTTTTGGTTGATGGAGTATTTGCTGCTCTCGGCCAAATTTTTATCGCTAGCCTAAAAATGCTAGTCGTCCCATTAGTTTTTATCTCTTTGGTTTGTGGCACAAGTAGTTTATCTGACCCAAGTAAACTGGGTCGGTTGGGTGGCAAATCTATTGGTTTATACGTCTTTACTACGGCCATTGCCATTACAACGGCGATTACTGCTGCGCTAATTTTTAAACCGGGAGCGGGTTTAAACCTAGCCACCGAAGCAGAGTTTACTGCCAAAGAAGCTCCTAGTTTAGTACAAGTGTTTGTCGACATGTTCCCGGCCAACCCGATTAATGCGATGGCGGAAGGAAACATGCTTCAGATCATCGTCTTTGCTGTTATCGTCGGTTTAGCACTTTCTTTAAGTGGTGCGCCAGGCGCTCGGATTAGAGCCGCTTTTGAAGATTTAAATACTGTCGTTATGCGCATTGTGACGATGATCATGAACTTAGCACCCTATGGTGTATTTGTCCTGATGGCAAAACTGTTCGCCACGATAGGTTTGGAAACGATTTTAGGTCTAGCAAAATACTTCTTCTTACTTTTATTTGTGCTAATCGCGCATGGCTTAATTACTTATCCAATATTGTTAAAAACATTAAGTGGTTTAAGTCCGCTTATGTTACTCAAGAAAATGCGCAGCACTGCAGTATTTGCGTTTAGTACCTCAAGCTCCAATGCCACCCTACCGGTGACCATGGATACCGCCCAACATAAATTGGGAGTGAAATCGTCTGTGTCTAGTTTTACGATTCCACTCGGTGCGACCATTAACATGGACGGAACTGCTATTATGCAAGGCATTGCAACGGTGTTTATCGCTCAAGTGTATGGTGTCGATTTATCCGTAACTGATTTCCTCATGGTCATCCTGACAGCTACCCTCGCGTCTATCGGTACCGCAGGTGTTCCAGGTGTAGGGCTCATTATGTTGGCGATGGTTTTACAGCAAGTGAACCTACCGGTTGAGGGTATTGCGTTGATTATAGGGGTCGATAGATTACTCGATATGACCAGAACTGCAGTCAATGTCACTGGCGATTGTATGGTCGCATGTATCGTTGCTAAAAGTGAAGGTGAACTAGATGAGACGATTTATAACGACCCTGATGCCGACAAACTGACTTAGTCATTCGAGTTTGGGCCATGACCCAAACAGGTTAATGTAGGTGTTGAGCCGCAACAGTGTTTGCGGCTTTTTTGGCTGGATACAGCGTGGCTAGAAATGCGAGGAATAAGGCAATGGCCGCCGTCAATAAGACATCTTGGAACTGTAAGCTCGTCGGTAAATAAGAAATAAAATACATTTCACTATCTAACACAGTAGTGCCAGTGAATGCTTCCCATTGATTTAACAAATGAGGTAAAGATAAACTGATAACAATACCTGAGAGACAGCCCCAAAATACGCCATAGAAACCGTTTATCATACCTTGGAGAACAAATACTCGAGCAATGAAGCTCTCCTCAGCCCCCATAGTTTTTAAAATAGCGATATTTTTTTGTTTGTTTTTTACTCCCATCATCAACGAGGAAACAATATTGAAGCTCGCTACGGCAATGACTAAGATCAACACGATATAAACCACTACTTTGACTAATTGAATGTCTTGATACAGGTGTCCATGAGTTCTCGTCCAATCACTCATATATACAGCCTGTGGAAAATCATAGCCGATTTGATAGGTTAGCTGTGGTGCTTGGTAGGCATCATAATAATAAATTTGTACACCTTTTGCGCCAGACGCTATTTCTAAAACATCGGAGACGCTAGCTAAATCAGCTAAGACTAAAAAATTATCGGTTTCGCCGCCAACGTTAATTTCTCCTCCCAAGATCCCATTAAATATAGTTGGCGCTTGAAAAGACATTGTGGGCTTTGCATTATCTGCACTCGCGCTAGATGGAAGAAGTAAACGAATAACTTGTCCTGGTTGTAGCTTAAAGTTTTTCACCAAGGTTTTGCCCATATAAAAGACCGGTAACGGTGCATCTGCAAGACGATGTGGTTCGATGTCAGTATATGCAGTGGTGAATTGTGCCAAAGGATGCTGGTCAATCCGTACCCCCAACAAACCGATCCCATGCATACTATTCCCCTGTTGCAACATACCAGGGCTTTGTGTCACTGGAATCGCCTGTTTGACGAAAGGATAATTATTTAGTTGCTCGACTTGGGTTACCACATTTTGGATCCCACTATTATCCACAGAATAAAGCTCACCATGAGCAATACTAGACAGCACTTTATCTTCCAGTGCTTCACTAAAGCCATTCATGACGGAAAGTAAAATAATCAGAGCCGCACAGCCTAAACTGATCCCCCAAATGGAGGCTTTGGTGATAAAGGAAGTGAACCTGCTGTCCTGTTGTTGCTTTCTAAATTCTTTGGCCAGACGCCACGCCAAATCAAAAGGTTGCTTCATAACTCAGCCATCTTACCGCTCGTCAACGTCACTTGTTTATCACATTTAGCCGCTAACTGAGCGTCATGTGTCACAATGACACTGGTCATATTATATTCAGTTTTTAACTCGAGTAATAACGCATAAATAGCCAGTCCAGTGGCATTATCTAAATTGCCCGTAGGCTCATCAGCAAATAAAAGTTCAGGTTGATGTACCATCGCGCGGGCAATTGCTACTCGTTGACGCTCACCACCTGATAATTGACTCGGGAAATGTTTTATCCGATGGGCCAGTCCCACTCGCACCAACATAGCCTGAGCAGTTTCTTCAGCTGTGCTGGTTGACTGCCCTGCAATAAGGAGCGGCATAGCAACATTTTCTAAGGCCGTAAACTCAGGTAAAAGGTGATGAAACTGATAAATAAATCCAATATTTTTATTGCGCCACTGGGCTGCTTTGGCTTGATTGAACTGATGAATATTTTCATTATTAAACAATACCGTGCCTGATGTAGGCGTGTCTAAGCCACCCAAAATATGTAAAAACGTACTTTTCCCTGAACCAGAACTACCAACCACAGCAACCGATTGTCCTTGGTCTACCGTCAAATTTACACCTTCAAGTACCGAAGTGATATTTTCACCATCGGAAAATTGTTTGGCAAGATCAGTACATTGCAATAACGACATAAAAAATAACATCATGGTAAATAGATAGTCAAAGAATACCAAAAGGTCTGTATTTAAGACACTAATTTATCTAGTTAACCATTTGATAATATTGGACTAACGACACGGCGACTGAGAGTGTAAGACATTTCTCACGAACTTGTGCTAAACTTATCTCATAAAATATTACTAGGAAAGCGCAGTATGTCTTCAACCTTTTTATTTTCTCCACTAACGGCTCCTCACAACCAGCCTAATAAAATGGCTTTAGTCGTATTAAACAGTGAAATGAAGGCGCGTATCCAATCCCTGAGACAAAACCTGGTCATTCATGAAGCAATTAGCACTTCCATTGAGTTTACTGGTGTATTTATCGAAGCCCTAGAGCCCCTCATTACCACGAGTGACGATACCATAGAAGAATTGATAGCATGGTTTACTGAACACACGTTACCTATTGAGTCGGGCGTACTTACTATTTTGACTAATGGTATTACTGTTTCTGGCATTCCAATTGGAGCAAACACGCCAGCTCTGTTATCAAGTGATATTATTCCTTATACCTTCCTCGAAAAAGACCAAGCCATTGTGTCTTTATTACCCAAACAACATATTTTTGAAAATGCTGAAGTCCTTCTGCAGTAATTAGTCAAAAAACTATCTATTTAGCAGAATAGAATTAAACACTTTAAAAACAATTATTTAACTTTAAAAGCTTACCGTTTTTACGGTTTTCATAGTTCCTAAATCTAACTAATATGATTGCGAACTTAATCGATTAAGACTAAACTAAAACTTCGTTAATACAATGTTAAACAGTTATGCTGGAGTTTACCTCTTTTACATAACATTGCTACGTCAGGGAAAAACAATAATGAACAATCAACAAAAACCAACTATGTCATTTTGGCAAGTATGGAATATGTGTTTTGGCTTCTTTGGGATCCAATACGGATTTGGTTTACAACAAGCTAATCTCAGTCCAATTTTTACTTATCACGGTGCTTCTTACGACCAACTCCCCTTACTATGGCTAGCTGGCCCAGTGACAGGTTTACTCGTACAACCTATCATTGGTGCTATCAGTGACCGTACTTGGTCACCTCGATTTGGCCGTCGTAAACCGTTTTTTATGTGGGGCGCTTTAGTTGGTAGTGTCGCCGTTTTGTTTATGCCCTACGTGCCTGAGTTATGGATGGTAGTAGGTTTGTTCTGGATCCTTGACGCAGGTATGAATACCGCCATGGAACCTTACCGAGCGATGGTGGGTGATATGGTGAATCGCCAGCAACGTCCTTTCGCGTTTGCCCTACAAACATTCATGATTTCCGGTGGCCAAATTTTAGCGAGCCTCATGCCGGTCATTTTATTGTTCTTTGGTATTTCAGCGGTGACTGATGGTACTGAAATCCCAGATATCGTGACTTATTCTTTTGTTATCGGGGTGATTGTAATCTTGATTACTGCGTCATGGTCATTTAAAACAACGCAGGAATACCCCCCTGAAAATGTGGCAGAATTCCACGCCGAGAATAAAGGCAAAGCACTAAAAAGTATCATCCCTGATATTATTTCTGGCTTGCGTGATATGCCTAAATCGTTGCGTCAACTTTGGTGGGTGAAACTAGCAACCTGGTTCGGACTACCAATGATGTGGCAGTATTTATCATTATCAATTGCTTATCACGTGTACAACGCACCTACACCAGATGCACCTGGTTTTGCCGAAGGGACTGCCCAAGGCGGAACCGCGTTTGCAGTCATGCACGCTACCACCTTAATCTGTTCGTTTTTCATCGCCCGTTTCGTACACAAATTTTCAGACCGTTTAGTGTACTGTGTCACCTTAATTATTGGTGGTATTGGTTTCTTGAGCATGCAACTCACCACTGACCTGACATTGACACTTGCATGTATGGCACTAGTGGGTGTGGGTTGGGCAGGTGTTATTACCATTCCATTTATTATGTGTGCCAATGTCGCACCAGTCGCTCGCATCGGCATTTATATGGGACTATTAAACGCCATGATTTGCTTACCTCAGATCCTAGAAATGGTCTCTATCGGTCTAGTTTTTGAATCTTTGTTAGGTGGTGATCCACGAAATGCATTAGCTCTATGCGGCATTTTATTTGTAATTGGTGGTTTATTAGCCTTGCGTATCAATACCGCCGAAGACTCTGCTCGCTCATTAAGTGAAGAACAAACTCAACAATCATAAACACGAGAAAATTTTTATTATGAAATTACAAGATATCAAGCGCGAATGGTGGAAAGAAGGTGTGGTTTATCAAATCTATCCGCGCAGTTTTCAAGATTCAAATGGTGATGGGATTGGTGATCTGCGTGGGATCATTAACCGCCTTGATTATATACAAAGTTTAGGGGTAGACACTATCTGGTTAAACCCTATCTATTCTTCACCGAATGATGACAACGGCTATGATATTTCTGACTACCGCAATATCATGTCAGAGTTTGGCGACATGGCTGATTTTGAAGAACTGTTGGCTGGGATGCATGAGCGGGGCCTAAAAGTCGTAATGGATTTAGTCGTCAATCACTGTTCAGATGAACATGAGTGGTTCCAACAAGCGAAAACCTCACGGGATAATCCGTATTATGATTACTTCCATTGGTGGCCTGCAGAAAAGGGGACACCACCGGTGCGTTGGAGTTACTTTGATCCAGAAGCCAATGCGTGGCGCTATAATGCGGCTACGGATTCATATTACTTGCACTATTTTGCTATCAAACAACCAGATTTAAATTGGGAAAATCCCAAACTACGTGCAGAAATCTACGACATGATGCACTACTGGTTCAAAAAAGGCATTGACGGTTTCCGTATGGACGTTATTACCTTCATTTCCAAACATGACGGTTATCCTGAATTTCCAGTGGAATTCCATGGTGACAAGATGATTGATATGTATGCCCAAGGCCCTCGCCTGCATGAGTATCTGCATGAAATGAACCGTGAAGTACTGCAACATTATGACTGCATGACTGTAGCTGAAGGACCAGGTACCCATACTGACAATGTATTAGCCTTAGTGGATGAAGACCGCCAAGAACTCAACATGAACTATCACTTCGACCATCAACAAATTGGCGTCGGTCCACGTTTTATCGTGAATGATGATTTTCAAAACTTAGTCAAATTTAAACAAATCATGTCTGAGTGGGATGCAGCCCTTGCCGATAAAGGCTGGAATACAGTGTACTTTGGCAACCATGATTTTCCTCGTATGGTCACTCGTTGGGCATCAGATGCACCAGAGTATCGTCGCTACGCCTCTAAAATGCTATCGACCTATCTGTTAACGATGCGCGGTACGCCGTATTATTACATGGGTGATGAAATCGGTATGTCGAATATCAAATTTGATAATATCGAAGATTACAAAGATATAATGACGATTAACTGGTATGAGCTGACCAAGGCCGAAGGTGGTGACTTGGATAAATTTATGGAATCTCATAAACTGTGTGCTCGAGACAATGCTCGTACGCCGGTTCATTGGGATGATACTGCTCATGCAGGGTTCACCACTGGTGAGCCATGGATCAAGGTGAACCCGAACTATACGGACATCAATGTCGCAGCCCAAGAAAACGATCCTGATTCCGAGCTTAACTACTTCAGAGCATTAAACGCATTGCGCAAAGCCAATTTAACGGTCATCTATGGGCGCTATGACTTGTTGCTACCTGAACATGATGATATCTATGCGTATACAAGAACTTTGGATGATGAAGTAGTGTTAGTACTACTCAACTTCTCGGCCAATGCACACCGGTTAGATATAAATGCGCTAGTAGATAACGTTGGCCCTGCAACAAGTATGTTATTGGATAATTATGCTCACCATGCTGAAGCCTCTGAGATTGGCTATCTACGGGCCTATCAAGCACAAGTGATAAAGCTTTAAACGCTGATTTTTAACCAAAAAAAAACCGCTCTGATGAGCGGTTTTTTGTTGCAAACTGTGATTAGTAAGCAATTTTGACGGTATAGTTACCGACGTACTCACCATCGATATAGTCTTTGTTACCTTCTATTTTCAATGTAGCACCAACCGTAAATACCGCACTACCATTTAAATCAGTTCCGATTAACCCATCAGTTGTCACTGCTGTAGTTTCACCATCTTTTAATGCTTTAAACGCTAACAATGTAAATTTACCATTATCATTAGGAGCACTTGGATTTGTGAGTTCGGCAGCTGAATCAGCTGGAAGTGTGATCGTCAGATCTGTAAATGATGCTGCATTTGCCACTTCAAAAGAAGCTGGTGAACCATCCACGATTCTCTTGATTGAACCGCCAGTATCAGCATCTGAGGTACCTTCTGACAATGTACCATCTGGATTGATGATCAATGTCGGGACTGTTGCCGCGTCATAGGTACCCGATGCTTTAGTCACTGTTAAAGTACCAAATGTTAACGGGGCCGTTTCCGCAAAATCAAATGCGTTTTGCACGGTTACTGTTGCTGTGGAAGAAACCGATTCTTCAGCAAAGGCCGAAGCAGAAACTACAACTGAGGTCGCTAAAAGAGCGATACTAATTTTATTACGTTTTAACATGGAAATCTCCGTATAATTCAACTTGTCCATTACATCATTAACGCTTTCATTCACGATAAATCCGTATTCTTTAAGCAATAAATGCTGTTTGAAATACGCATTTATTGAAAATTGTAAGATTAATAATCTTGCTTACAAAACCTTATCGACAAATCTCATTTTTCCTAAAACATTTTTTTAAAAAAAACATAAATACCTAGATTTAAAGCAACTTAAGGCTCTTTTGCGCTAAAATTTGTCCTGAAAACTCTTTCTCTCCCTCTAAAAGGACCTCCAGAGTTCCCTGTTGTTTAGGTAGCTCAGTATGCCAGTTTAATGTTTTTGTTATGGTGTTCGTATCGGTAAAGAAATTAAATCCATTTAAGGTGGCCACATTAATTTTTTCATCAGAGCCTTCTGGTGAAAAGTACGCTTTTAATCTGCCAGTGGTACTCATACCTCCTTGTCTTGATAACGAAACCACTAATTTTTTGATATTAGGTTGTTCTGTTGCAGATAGCTCTACCTTGTCTATGTTGGTTTGCACATCCAAATCTCCATGTCGCAGTATAACGGGGATGGAATAACTTAATAAAAGGTTTAACTTCATTGACATACCTCCAGACTGGCTAGTACTTTTTTTCGGTGCATCCGGTAGCGCAGTAAACGTTAAATGGGAGCGGTATTCTTGCTCTTGCATATTTGCAGACCGTCTAGCCATGACTTTGATCACTTGTCGCTCCCCAGGTGCTAAAGTCACCTGTCTCGGCGTCAGTCGCATATATTTACTAGCAACCGGAAAGGTATCCATCTCTTCTTCGGTCAAGGCCTGATACGCACCATTGTCGTTGACTTTCTGCTCGGTCCACTCAACCCTATAGGTATTAGTTTTATCACTGGAGTTAATTAACGAAACCGTTTGGACTCTGTCTCTCTCACCAAAGGCTAGTCGTGTCGGAGAAATTAACAGACTGGCTTCTACTATATTGGTAAATACCATGGTCAGTAATAATATTGTGGTACTAAAGATTTTCATATCTTAATCCTTGATTGTTGAAAATTAATATTGGAACAATAGACGCAAACGCATCGTATAATCGGTGTCAGCATAGTGCCCTCTACTAGAACCGGAGTTTAATAAGGTACCACCGAACGTAATTTCGGCAGAGCCATTACCTTCAGTAACAACAACGTTACTTACATTCACAGCCGCGAGTTCAAAACTTTCTGGTGACACCTTGGTAGACGTGGTCCGGGGTTGAGTAATTCGTGCAGATACATAAATCTCAGCACTCGGGGCAAACTCAGTTAAGAGGATCTCACCTGGGTGACCTGGCGAAATCACCAAAAAATGATGACTATGTGAAATATTACCTAATGCGTCGATATCTATATAACCTTGTGAGGTATTGTCTTTCACAACAATATTGCCAAAATGAATATGCCGTACTAGCTCAATTTCTTGCGCGTTTACAGCATGTATCACTGCTCCATTAAAGAGCCAAAGGAGCATACACATCATGACGCTCTTCACAAAGCCTCCCCATTAAAATGGGTAATACGACAATATTGAGAATTTGCTTTTAACGTGGAACAAAAAGCTTTTGCTGCCTGCTTGTTTTGATAAGGTCCCACCCTGAGACTGTAAAAGGTGGTTCCATTGATACTAACATTGCGCACGACGCCACCTTTTTTACACAATTCAGGATAGCGTTTAACGATGTTATTCCAACCTTCCGGTAGTTTATTGGAGAGTTTAAACGACGCTATATGGACGCCAAACTGAGTCTCATCCGGTTGAATCGGTTGTGGCACGCATTGGGTATACAACTGACTGGGAAATAATCGAGGCAAACTCCGAATATTGTCAGTACTTAACGGGGATGAGACATTGACAAAATTCCTTTTATCTTGCAACTCACGTAATTGCGTCACGGTACCAGACGAAGCGTTTGGCTTATTACTTGGTCTCTCCTCAGGCTCAGTAACTGGAGTAACCTCTGTTGCTTGGGCCACGGTGATTTGTGGTATTTGCTCCACTAAATCCTTTGTTTTACTGGCTGCTTTTTTTGCTTGCTCTGCCGCTTGTATGGTTTCTTCTAACGTAGGAAGTATGGGAGCAGGCTCAGTAATCATTTGAGTCGGTTTACTTTCTTGCACACCAGAGTTAGCGATGGTGTCAGTATTTGCGGGTTGTTGTGGCATCGGCTCTAGATTGGCGATTTGGTCCATCAATAATCGTAAGTCACTTTCTAGCGCCACTAATCGTTCTATAGCGGGTTTTACGCTCTGATATTCCTCTAGATGAGAGTGTAATTCCTCTTTTATAGCTTGCTGCTTCAACTTAAAGGATAACGTTGGCGCTGGGCTTTCTGTACTAGCACACCCAGCGATACTTAAAATAAACACGAATATGGTGAATAAATACTGAGGTTTTATGGGTATATTTATTTGCATATCTTTTTCCATTTTATTGTACTTCCATTGAATATTTTTGTACTGAACAGCTAATTTTGTTTTTTTGTAATACTGAGCATTGTTCTAAAGCATCTTGTTTTTCATCGAACCATTGTAAGCCAAGGTGCGTTCCTCCTACATCCTCTTCTCGATTTACTGGCGTGTCTAACTGATTAATAGTAACCTGAAAAGGATTGTAGTTTGCCAACTCTTGGGTTTGGCTTTGGAGTATATTCCAATAGGTTTGCATCCCTTCGTTTGATGCAAAAGTACCTAAAGACACAATATATTTATCATCGAAAATCCGTGGTTTCAATACAAAATCCTGACCACTAGCAATCTCTCCTTTGGTATCTAAGGAAACATACCTAGCATCAGGCATTTTGATATTTTTATCTCTTAGATAATCAGCATCGATACGAATACTATATTCACCTGGTAATACTTCAGTGAATAAATAATATCCATCAAACTCACTTTTGACCGTTTTTACTATTTCATCTTTTGTATTTACTAGGTTTACTGTTCCATAAGATAGTGTATTGATGTTGCCATTTTCTTCGACAAAAAGAGTGCCATCTATCTCACTGGAATAGACTAATGGTATTGAAATGACTTCGACATAACCGGCTCTGGAGCGAATGGCAAATTTATTTTGACTAGGAACTAAATAAGGGTCAGGTAAGGTGGTTAAATCAATCTCAATATCGGAAACTTTATGATGTGGAATACCAGAGATGATGGCCATGCCCTGTGTATCGGTCACTCCAGAACGCAGACCTTGTACAGCTTCTACTTTGACATTTTCCAAAGGTGACTCATGAGCATCAAAGTTTCCATTCATATTCTCATCAATAAATAATTGTGCAACGACACTTCCCCTGGAGGCCATACTTTGGCGTTCCAACACAAACTGCTTCGAATCGTCCAAAAATGACATACCAAAACGCAAAAACATACTGGCGTTCCATCCCGTTGCATCAGAGTGTGTCAGCTTTGAAGATAAATCAAACAGGTCTTGACGCCAACGCATATCTAAATTGATGCGGTTTTGATTAGTCGAGGGAGTATGTTGAAGAGTCAATTTAGATTTTATATCATCCGTAAAGTCATAAGAGAACTGGGTGGTTATAGAGGAGAACTCACCTAAATTCAGATCAAAATTTGACTGTAATATCGTGTACACAGGACCCAAAAGACGCTGAATATTGAAGGATGCTATATGTTCTTCAAACACTTCTGAATCGTTTTGCACTTTGTTGAACGACGTATCTGCACTAATAGCAGTCCCCAATATATTGGTTCCAATACTATTAATCACACTGGTATTTTGTTCACCCAAACTATTGCTCTTGTAGTCCACTCTATTTTGATAAGACAGCTTTGGCATAAATGGTAGTTGTACCCGCCCAGATACAATCGTGTTGAGATTCTTACTGGTGATGTTTTGGTCACTTTCAGCATCAATAACACCACTGTCAACAAAGCCAATCGTGCCAGAAAACGCATGTTCACCCACATTTGTTCTGATAGTACTGGTCAACATATTTGCACCGAGGTCGTTAGCAGAAAAATTAATGCCTAGTAATGCGGTATCAAAAAGATGAGTGCTCGCACGTAACGATAAGGAGTTTTGATCTGCATCGCCACCAAACTGTGAACTGAGTCCGGTACTGAACAGTATTTTCTCTCCAATAACCGTATCGTAAGTACCTGCTGCGAGATACCCAGCGTTACTATCAATATCTCGCACACCTAATAAAGTCTTATCCAGCGCATTAAATGAAAAATCAAAGACGCCATTATTGGCATAAATAGATTTATCCAGAACGCGGGTGAACTGTTCTTTTCTAATCTGTCCTTGAGGACCATAAAACACTAATTCGAATTCATTGGTCCCAAATAGTAGCGGTATATCATCAAATTCATATCGCCCATCCTCTACTTCATTCTCACGATCAAGTAAAATGCCATTGCGATATAATTCAACATCCCAGCCCACCTTCATCGCACCTGAGACAGACGTTGTGTCAATACTCTGTATTGCCCCAATCTTACGGTTTGATATGGAAAACCCTTGAGATAAACGACCGGATGTTCCACCTGTAATGCCTTTGGGAGCAACATCACCAACAGCGAACTGCGTCGCACCTATACCCAATAAATCACCGTCTACCGATTCTTTAGAAAAGGATAAGCGACCATCATTGAGGACTTTTCGATCGTTACCTGAATAAAAGTATTCGGTTTTCATGAAAGCAAAATCTTGTACACCCAACAATGAATAACTATAACGAGTATCCGTTTCTGACTGGGATACACTAATGACCATATCTTCTGTAATAGGAGAAACAAGTTGATAACCATTATCACGCAAAACGTGCTTGGCTTGTTTGCGATTTGTTATGGTATTGGTCTCGCGATTTCTTCGCGCTAACCTTGCTTGGACGGGTAACTGATTCTGTGGTGATAATCGAATACTCAATCCGACATAATCATATTCCACGCCAATACCAAACCAGCGACTCATGGTACTGGTATCGATATAAACATCGTCAAAATCGACTTGATAACTAGCTACGGGTAACGCTATTCGTTCACCGCTGACAATGACATGCGAGTTTTCCGGAATTTCTTTATCGATAGACAAACGAAAAGTATTGTCTTCATTGATAAACCAACCACTGTAGTTTATGACGGGTTCATCGAGTGTGTTCTCAAGCTTTATCGCTAAATCAAGCGCTTTAACGTATTCATTAAATCCAAGTCTGGCTCCCTTCTGTGCTTTAAAACCAAATATTTCGCCTAGCTTTAAATTATCCACTATCAGGGCAAAAATTAACTCTTCGCCGTTAGCAAAACGCGCACCAGGATCTTTCAACGCTTTTATGACAGGATGAATTTCTTCGATTGCGGCATATTTTTGACCCAAGTTTTTTAGCGCTTGAAGCAATGCTGGATTCGCCTTTAATGAAGGGGGCGTCCGTTTTTTTGGCTCTGCAGTCTGCGCACAAACATGCCCTACTGAGCCTATAACAGTCAGTAGTATCATGGTTATTGGCAAACCTCTATACGCCACGTCTTCATCATCCTTGAAAATATTCATGACTATATGCTCTATTTATACTTTTCCACGTATAAAACATCCAACATATAGACAACAATCTGACACTTTAGTCAGAAATTCATTAGTGAATACTCAGTTTGCAAGAAATGCACCAGACTAGTCCAAAGTAGCGATGAATAAATGAAATAAAGAAAAGTTTATGGGAAAAGCGCGTCGCACAAGAAAAGCCAAACCATGTTCCCTATGTGGGGAGAGTGCAGAGGTTTTATTTCGTATTAAGAACCAATCTGATACACCATGGCTATTTGCTTGTAAAGATTGTCAAATAAAACAACAGAGATTACAGGCCTACCAGTATGGGGGCACTTGGAAAAGTAAGAAAAGAAATTAGGGGTATAAAAAGGTCACAAAATGGCGGAGTGGACGGGACTCGAACCCGCGACCCCCGGCGTGACAGGCCGGTATTCTAACCAACTGAACTACCGCTCCGGCGATTATATAACTTTGAGTGTAAAAGTGGCGGAGCGGACGGGACTCGAACCCGCGACCCCCGGCGTGACAGGCCGGTATTCTAACCAACT
>NZ_JANATA010000019.1 GCF_024199005.1 Opacimonas viscosa | reverse complement strand
ATAGTGTAGCGGAATTTTCTAGTTAAAACTGCTCTCTTTTTTCGGGGGGATTACAAATCCTGTACAAAAGCAATTTGATGATATTATGCATGCCGAAGATACTTACCAGGGAAGCTCAATTCGTTGGAATGCTGCGATGGTTGGAGATGTGCATCGTGTTATCAGCAAAGGTGGTACCTTTATTTATCCTGGTGATAGTCGTGCAGGCATCGAAAATGGCAAAATTCGTTTGTTATATGAGGCAAATCCTTTAGCTATGTTGATTGAAAATGCTGGCGGCAAAGCTTTATCTCGTAATCAACGGATTTTAGACATTCAACCCCATGCATTACATCAACGTGTCCCCGTTGTCATGGGGTCAGTCATCCCTGTACAAAAACTTAGCTTGCAAATGTAAACACATATGTCTTACACGCGTTAGTTAAAATGCCAATCTTGGTTAACCAAGGTTGGCATTTTTTTTACTTATAGCAAACATAAATGTAAATAATAGTTTAAATTTATAATTTATCATACGTTGAACACTAACAAATAAATACGGCTGGTTTAATTTTTAAGCCATTGAATTATATTGATTTTATTGTTATTTGCGAAGTTTATTGTAAAGTCCGTGTAGCCAAAAGAAGTGTAAAGGTAAACCGAATTGTTAACAAAATGTCTTACCAAAAGGTTGACATTAGGTCTGGATGGTTGTACTTTTATGGTAAAGCAATTGTAAATTTTCGGTAAAACAATAATAAACGTAAGTTTGCATTGTTAACACAATAGAAAACAAAGGAACACACATGAAACATAAGTTATCTAAAATATCTTTAGCTGTCTTATCAGCTACTGCTATTAATGTAAGTACACCTGTACTTGCTCAAGACAATGCGAGAGCTGAAGAAGCCGTTGAGGTTATTCAGGTATCTGGTATCCGTGGTTCATTGACAAGTGCATTGAACGAAAAACGTTCTTCAATGAACCTGGTTGAAGTTATCAATGCAGAAGATATTGGTAAATTACCAGACCAAAACCTTGCAGAAGTATTAGAGAACATCACAGGTGTTCAAATCACACGTACTGCAGGTGTTGGTACAGGCGTACAGATTCGTGGTTCAAATTCAAACAATGTACTTATTAACGGTGTTGAAACTGTTGGTGCAGGTACTGGTCGTGGTGGTATCAGCTTCGAAGACGTATCTGCTTCAATCATTGCTGGCTTAGAAGTAACTAAAGCGCCAGAAGCAAAAACCATTGAAGGTTCAGTTGGTGGTACAGTTAACTTAAGAACAATTCGTCCTTTAGAGCTTGATGAGAGACTTATCAGTGTTCGTGTACAAGGTGAAGACAGCAGCTTAACTACAGATGGTGTTCAACCTCGTTTCTCTGGTGCATTCGGTGATAACTGGGAAAATGATAACGGTAAGTTTGGTTTTGTTTTCAGTGGTAGTATCACTTCTCAAGAAGCAACTTCATTCCGTCCACGTGTTGACCGCGATGGTAGTTTAGTTGAAAACTGTAACGCAACAGTAGTCCGTGGTGGTAACGAAGAAGCGTTAACTTCTCGTCCAGTATGTCAAGATTTTGATTTCTTAGGTATTCAATTCTTAAACCAAGAACTTGAAAACTTTGAATATGATACAAAAAACATTTCAACTTCTTTTGAATATGCACCAAATGATAATACTAAATTCTTCTTTGACGTAGTATTAACCGATCAAGAGCGTCGTCAAGACAGTACTCGTGTACAAGGTTCTGGTGTAAGTTCTGTATTAAACCAAAACTTACCAACACAGTTTGAAACGGTTAATTTTGGTTCACTTGACGGTGTTGAGTTAGGTTCAATTCAAGCAGCAGTTCGTGGTGTCATTGAGCCAGATCTTGCTAAAGATGACGATGATCCTAACTTGCGTTTCAACAGTGATACTGGTGCTCGTTTAACAGATACCCAATTATTCCGTTTAGGCGGTGAATGGCAAGGTGAGAAATTAAAAGCATCATTTGAAATTTCTTCAACTAGCTCTGAAACAACTAACCCTAACTTAAGTACTCAGTTAAACTTTATCAACCCTAATGCTCCATTAGACGGTCTTGATGCAGATGGTAATATTACATCTAGCACTAGTAATGATAACAGTGTTCCATTTATATATGATTTAACAGGTGGCGCGTTAACATTTGGTATTAACTTTGATTCACCATTTGCCCCTACTGTTGAACAACTTTTAGATCCTGCTAACGTTGTTTTAGACCAAGTTGATTTAGGTCGTAACTCTACTGAAAATGGTTTGGATGCATTACGTACTGATTTTACTTATTACATCGATGATTCTTTTGTAACATCTGTTGATTTTGGATACCGTTACAGCAAGCGTGAAAGTACGTTCAACCAAATCTCTGACAGAATTGGTGGCTTTAGTAAGATGGTTGACAGCCCAAGTGGTTCTTTATTCTCTGAACTATTAGTTGCTGGTCCAAGTAATTTTGGTGATGCAGATGGTCGTGAGTTAGCATTACGTAACTTCTTAATCGTTAACCCTGATTTATCATTCAGTAACCCTGATTATGTGTTAGAGACTTTAGAAGCGGCATTAATTGCACACGATTCTTCACCGGATCTTGCAAACTTAGCGCCCTCTTCAACTGCTTTCTTTAACATTGAAGAAGCAACCCATGCGTTGTATGCTCAAGCAAACTTTGAGTTCGAAAATATCCAAGGTAACTTTGGTTTAAGACATATTAAAACAAATGTCGATTCAACAGGTAATACTGTAACCAGTGATGGTGTTCAACAAAATACTGTTTCTGGAGATTACAGCTACACGTTACCACGTATTAACATCGTTGCTACGCCTCATGACGATGTGCAATTACGTTTAGGTTGGGGACAAGATATTCGTCGTCCTAACTTCTCTGATTTGAATACATCTGTATCATTTGCATCAAACGTAAACTCTTCTGTTGAGATTGGAAACCCTGGTCTACAGCCACAAGAAATCACTACATTAGATTTATCTGCTGAGTGGTATTTTGATGAAGCTGCTGTTGTTAGTATTGGTTTCTTTGATAAAGAAATTACGAATTTATTCGTAACTAACTTAGAAAGTGCTGCTTTAGACGGTAATGGTTTCCGTAGCTCAGACCCAGCTTGTGTGGGTGGTGGTTACTTCAACCCAGTTGCTGAAGGTGATGACTTCTTAGCGCCAATCGGTACAAGAGGTATCTGTGTTGATTTCGAAACTAAAGTTAACGACCCAGCGAAAACAACTCAAACTGGTATCGAAATGGCAGTTCAGTATGACTTATCAAGCTTTGAAGATGACTTAGGTTGGGCTTCTGGTTTCGGTTTCATTGCTAACTACACCATCCAAGAATACAAAGGTGGTTCTCTTGAGAACAAAGCACCTAAGCGTGGTATCGATATCTTTAATGCGATTAACGGTGTTTACAACGATGCTGACTTTGTTGATGTAACTGCGGTTCAAGGTTTATTAGACTTCTCAGAAAATGCATATAACTTAACTGCATACTATGAGAAATATGGTATTTCTGCTCGAGTTCGTTATACATGGCGTGAAGCGTTCCGTACAGATGATACAGCTGCTGGTGCAACACGTAACTCTACATTAGGTTTCCCTGTAGTTACACATGACCGTGGTCAAGTTAATGCAAGTATCAACTATCAGTATAGCGAACAGCTTAACTTTGGTGTTGAAGCGGTTAACTTAACTGAAGAAGGTGTAACACAGAGCTGTGTTAATGAAGGCGCTTTACTTTGCTTCCAAGGTTTAGCAGACCGTCGTATCACTTTTGGTGCAAACTACAAGTTCTAATAACGAAGTTCATTATTTACAATTTCCCATTGTAAGTGTTAAAAGCAAACCTTAACGGTTTGCTTTTTTTTTGACCAAAAACTCTATAATTAGTCGTTATATAATTTAAAAAATAATTTTAAATTGTTGATATTTATGATTTTATTTATCTTGTTATAACCATTAAATTCTTTATCTTATTACCAATTTGGTGTATATTAAAAAGATATAAATAAAAAAATCCATCGCTTGTAAAGGCAAAATAAAATGAAAAATCGCAGAATGTTCTGGAACATTGCTGACAAGATTGAAGAATTAATTCAGTCTGGACAATACGCGCCAGGAAGCCGCTTACCACCTGAAAGAGAATTAGCTGAGAAGTTTGGCGTTAGTCGTCCGACTATACGCGAGGCTATTATCGCTCTAGAAGTCATGCAATTAGTGGAAGTGAAAACAAGCTCAGGTGTCTATGTTTTAAATAAATCAGCAAAAGACGCTGCTAATGAAAGCGCAATTAGTGCTTTTGAGTTGACTCAAGCTCGTGCATTGATTGAGGGTGAGGCTGCTGCTTTAGCCGCGAAAACGATTACCCCAGAGGAATTAGATAAAATCGAGCAAACTCTCGTTGCAATGGAGGCGGGTATTAATGCAGACCAAGCTGATAGAGATTTTCATTACTTGATATCTGCGGCGACTCGTAACAATGCAATGCTGAATACCATCAAGCAATTCTGGGCGATTAGAGACTCTCAGCCTGAAATCAAAACCGCTTATGAAAGCATCTGTAAGCAATCAGATTATGTCCGCTCAGAAGAACATAGAGCTATATTTAATGCTCTTAAAAGTGGCAACTCCCAAGCTGCACGTTCAGCAATGCATGCACATTTTAATCGTTTGATTAATTCGTTGATAGAGGCGACTGAGGCTAGAGCACTAGAAGAAGTTCGTAAAGCCACTAATCAAACACGTGATCTGTATTCGTTGAGGCACATCTTGTAAATCATCAATTTACTTGCAAAAAAAAGGGAGACTATTGATAGTCTCCTTTTTTTTGTTCGATGTCGCCCGTCCTAAATAACGTTGACGCTTTTCAAACCTTTTCGGACAGTGTTAATGAAAACATATACTTGACCCGTTCTAAAATGGGTTGACATAAAGAGGACCTCTTTATGTCAATATCAAATAACCCCAAGTCTAAGCGCTCCCAGCGTGATTACACTCTATCTTTCAATTAGTGCGAATTTGTTGAAACCTATATTTTGTCAAGGAACACACTCGTTAATTGATTTCAGGGATATAAAATTCATACATAAAAAACCCCCGAAGGTTTTGATAACTTTCGGGGGTATTTAATTAAAACGCTTTGTACTTTATTGAATAGTAAACAGTCTAATTACTCTTCGACTTTTACCACTGCTTCTGACGTTCTTTCATTGTAAGGTGTATTTGCACCTGTATTTAGATCAAAGTCTTCAGCATACGCTTCAAAGTTATCTTCAAATACTAATGTAGTCCCAGCTGCATCTGCATAGATTTTTAAATCATCTACCCAGAATTGTGCATCTACAGGTGTGGTACCACCATTAGAGCCTATTCGGAAAGATACAGTAGCAACTCCACCTGTAGGAGCGGTATCCGCGACTGTATACTCGGCTACTGCAACACCATCAATTGTCAGATTCACCACAGGGAGTGAACCCTCTGAAGTATTTCCATTAGGATATGACCATGCGGCTTCTACTGTATGGACAGTCCCTGGTGTTACCGTGAATGCAGAAAGATCAATAGAACTTGGTGAGCGAACACCATAAGAATCATCTCTGATACGTAGATCTAAAATGTTGCCAGAATTACTATTAGATTCGTTGAATAATGAGAAGAACGCATCGGTGCTTCCTACATTATCATCTGTACGTGCATAAGAGAACGTTACTTTCCCTTCTGCTTGGGCTGCAGGCAATACATAGCGTAATTCACCTGTATCACTATCTAATGTGTCAACTATCCGGGCATACTTGTTACCAGTGTTACCCAAACCGCCGCTGCCATCATCAAATGCTTCTACGACAGCATCTTCTGTATTCGTTGCATAAGGTGATGCATCGTTTGTTTCAGCATCCAATTCAGTTCCAGCTGCAAACCCAGAGAAATCATCAGCGAACACTAATGCTGTGCCTGCTGTATCGCTGTAAACACTAAATTCATTAATGGTAAAGTTTGCTTCTGCCGGTTGAATGCCACTATTGTCACCGAAACGGAATGAAATTGTTGTTACACCGTCTACTGGATCACTACCTGATACAGTATATTCAGGAATAGCTACACCATCGATAGTCAAATTGATGACTGGGAACGAACCTGTTGATGTATTGCCATTTGGATACTCCCAGGTAGCGATGACGGTATGTAGTTGACCTGGTACAACGCTCACTGCTGAAGTATCAATAGAACTTGGTGAACGAACTCCATAAGAGTCATCACGTACGCGTAAATCTAAGATGTTCCCTGCATTATTATTCCCAGAGTTGAATAATGAGATAAAGGCATCTTTTGAGCCTAAATCGTCATCAGTACGGGTAAAGGTGACTTCTAGACGTCCGGCAGCTAAAGCTTCTGGAAGACTGTAGCGCAATTCACCTGTGTCATCGCCGGTAAGGTCACGAATTACAGCGGCTTGATTACCTGTTGGTGCTGGGGTCACACCCGTTACAGTAATATCGAATGTTGCTGTAGTACCATCGGCAGATGTCAAAGTGACACTGTCACTGACAGAGTCATTGCCATCGACTAAAGCAGCTACTGTCGCATCACTAGTGTTTAACGTATAAGTCCAAGCGCCAGCTTCAGTTATGCTAAAAGTACCGTAAGTTGTTGTAGTGTCCGTTTGGGCAACAAACGTTGCTTCACCGTCATCTACATCTGTGACTGTTGCGGTACCAGTAACGGCTGTACTGGCATTGTTGGCAACGGTTGTGGTTAACGCTGCAAATTCAGCAGGTGTATTTGTACCAAGTGGAGCAATCACTGCAGTAGCTGCTGACATCGCCGTTTCTGCAAAACCTTCACCATCTGTATACGTTGCGATAGCAGTAACAACCTTACCCACATCTGCTGCAGCTAGAACATAGGTACTGCCTGTTGCATCTGGTATTGTTACACCATCAGCAGCCCATGTTATCGCTACATCGGCTGGTAAACCGTTATCATCAGCAACGGTTGCTGTAAGTGTTTCACCTTCGACTGTTGTACCTTCTAAAGTGACAACGCCAGGGATATTAGCAAGTACGGCAGTGGTGTTACCAGAAGTTGTACTTTCGCGATTTCCTGCATTATCTATGTATGTAACCGCCACTCGCATAACATTGCCACGTTGTGCCGTAGTTAGCGTAAAAGTAGAGCTTGTTGCTGCCGTTAGCGGTACATTATTGACTAGCCATTGATAAGCAATATTACTCGTGTCAACACCATCTGCATCGCTTACTGTTGCGGTCAAGGTTTCACCAGCGACTGGGGTACCTGAAATAGCAACGGAACCTGGGGCATTCGTATTTGTTTCGTCAGAGCTACATCCAGAAAGTGCAACTGCTACGGCTCCGAGCGCAAATAATTGGTTAATTTTCATTATCCTTTACCTTTTTATTTTAAGTTAATTTTTATCTTTGCCAAATCATTGGCAACATTCAAAGGGTTATAGTTAATCCTGCTAATTACATTCTGTACTGAATACCAGCAAAGAGGCGCGGACCATATACGTTGATTTCTGCAAAATTATCACGAGTTGGGTTAAACTGACGTTTTGGGTCATCAAAGATATTTAGTGCAGACACTGACATTTTCCAGTTTCTGTCAATGCGATATGAGGCTTTAAATTCATAGACCTCTTTATCATCGATGAAACGTAAGTTCCCTGGAGTACTAATATACTGTTGGAAATACTCACTGCGATACTTGTAGTTAATAGATGCGCTAAACCCATCTTTTTGGTAATAAAGTTGACTAGACAAAACATGTTCTGAGAAACCAAAAATATCCGCTGGGCTCACGATCCCCTGTCTCTGAATTAACTCTTCACCATCAAAGAAGTTTGAAGCACCAAATTGTGCATCCTCAAACTCAAAATCCGAATCAGCGTAGTTATAACTAACTTTAAAACCGGTATTTTGGAAGAACTCATTATCCAGGTAACTAAATGCGTGAGTTGCAGTAAGTTCTATACCTTTAATAGTACTTGTGTCATCCACAACGTTTTGCGTTGTTACAACCGTATCGACATCAACATTATCTACTCTAAAGGTTTCGATTTGCGATGAGTTCTCAAATCCACCTTTAAACTTTTTGATGTATGCACCTAGTGCTAAAACAGTATCAGCGTTGGGATACCATTCTACTGCGACATCATAATTGACAGAGGTCATTGGCTTAGTAAAAGGGTTACCATTAGCACTAGCTAAACCAACCGCATCATCCAAAGATACGCCATCACTACTTTCGCTTAAGCCTGCAAAATCACGGCCATAGCCTAAATCAGATGGGTCAGGTCGAGATAATGCTTTATATACTGCGGCACGTAGCTGCACATCATCGTTGAGTTCCATAACTAGATTCACGCTAGGCAGTAATTCGGTATATTCTCCGACTGCAGAAACAGGAGATAACTCACCTTCTTCAACAATATCCACTAGTGTGTCATCTACTTCGTTATAAACAGCGACCAAATCTCCTCTTAAAGAAGTGGATGTCACTTCAGTGTTGACATAACGCACACCAAAATTACCTCGGATAGGATACTCACCCAGCATAGTGTCGTAGTTCGCTTGAATGTAAGCGGCTGTAGTATTTTCTTGGACGTCGACTGAAGCAATGGTTTGCTCAGGCGCAGGAATAGCAATATCACTGCCTAACAAAGTACTAGCCAAACATAACGGGTCAAATGTCGCCCAAGTATTACCTGTACCTTGAGCGATAACATTGCCATCGCTGTCGACATTAGTAATCAGGGCTTGTCCACCAGAGACACTACTGAGGAAACCAGATTCTGGGAAAACATCATTTTTACAAGTGTTTGAAGCGTTAGCTATCGCCGATTTGTCAAAAGTGTACTCATCTCTTACTCGAGGCACGCTATCGTATTCAAGCTCTGATAAGCGAACACCTGCTTTAATCATAGAAATAGATTCCGAATCAGGTAAATATTCACCATCGAGTCTAAAAGCTGTGATTTTATTATTTCTAAATTGATTTAAGTCTGCTCTAGTTCGTGCACTATCAGCGAATAACTCGTGATGGTTAACGTCAAAGTTTTGCACAGTAAAGATAGGGATTTCAGAGCCGTTTTGAGCAATATCTGTTCTAGTCAAAACACGTCCGCTATTTTCTGCACCAGGAACAGCATTGCCATAAATGTCGCGCTCTTCAGATTGCAAACGTGTTTGAATGATATTTTCGCGGCGTTCAGTTTTAGAAACTGAATAATCTCCACTTAGTTTAAATACGTCACTGACGTCATAAGCGAAAGAAACACCACCGCCGGTATATTCTTCTAAACGCTCTTGGAAAATACTATGGATTTCAATCCGTTGTTCATTGGTGAAACTTTGTACTGCACCACTTTCTGAAACGACTAAGTTACCAGGTAGTTTGTCATCAGGAGACACTAACGGTGAATTAATACGGCGGTTTTCAGCAAAGACCAAATCATTTCTTATTTCAGTGAATACGCGATCAGAGTATTGCCCGTCCATGTTAATTTCTAAACGGTTAGTCGGGCGCCATTGGATGGCTGCGAATACTGCTTCACGATCATCATCAGTCATATTTTGACGATACGAGCGTGAACTAGGTGCGAATAAGAATGGAACGTCAGCATCTGGTGCTTGGCCTGTCGCTGGATCAACCTCCATCACCAAATCACCGGAACCAGAATCACAGTTACTGCTGGCATAAACACCACCAGAACGTGAAGGATCGTTGGCACAATCTCTCCATCCACTGGTCGAGCGAGCTTCTTGCTCAGGGTTGGTTTTGAGATCTTGTTGTACACCGATAGAAATGCCAATTTCACCCAACTTGTCAGAGTTAAACTGATCAATATAACTAGCGGTTAAACGCGTACCAAAATCTCTAGCAGGATCGACAATATCTTTAGTGGCAGGATTGTAATTACCTTTTATTTCAGCTTGGAAACGTTGCTTACCGAAGTCTAAGGGTTTTACTGTATCTAAATGAATTTGTCCGGATACACCACCTTCAATTAGACTAGCTTCTTGTGTTTTATAAATAGCAATTTTGCTAAATAATTCAGAAGGGAATTGAGAGAAATTGACTGAACGGTCACCACTACCGTTGGCCGCTTCGCGTCCATTAAATACGGTACTACCTAAAAAAGGTCCTAAGCCTCGAATCGAAATTTCAGTTGCACCACCTTGTTCAGTGTGTGAAGAAGCACCGGTTAGAGACTCCAAAGCTTCACCAATAGACAGCGCTGGTAATTCACCAATGTCACTTGCCGTCATACCGTCAACAATCGATGTTGATTCTTTTTTTAATGAGATAGCATCTTGTATTGTTCTTCGTACACCTTGTACCTCAATAACTTCTACAGGGTCTTTCTTTTGTGCAGAAGCGTCTTCTTGCTGCGCGAAACTGGGGGCACTTAATGCTCCCATACCAACAACACTTGTGAGTAACAAAGGATTAATAAAAGAACGTTTTATAGATACCGCTAACGTTTTGGGTTGGGTTTTTATATGCATTCCACATTTCCGTGTTTTTGTTATGATCTTACAACCATAAAAACAATTTACTGACAAGATGTCAAGATTTTGTTAACCAAATAAATTTTAAGTATAACCAATTTTAACAAAACACTTACCAAAACATAGATTTAGTGATATGTTTTAGTGGTCAATAAATTTTTGAGAAGTTTTATGTTAAGTATACGTGTATTGTGTGTAACAATTGTTAAAAAGTCGGTTGTCTTCTTTTTAATCCTGGCCTCTTTAATACCAGCGACAGTGTTAGCAGCGGTAAAGGAACATCCTCATGCAGATTTACCAAGTGGTCAGCTTCTTGGTCAACCATTTGTGTTAGATCCTAGTCTTCCTCCAGGAAAAAACTTTGATTTGTTGGATTGGTATTTAACTTTGCCTGTCGATACTAACAAAGATGATAAAGCTGATATTATTCCGGAACAGTTTTTGGACAAAGGATTTACTTTAAGTCCATTATTTTACACTGCAGATGATGGGGGAATGGTCTTTTTATCGCCGAACTATGGTGCGACTACATCAAAAAATACCAAATATGTGAGAACTGAGCTGCGCGAAATGCTTCGCCGTGGCGATACCCGAGTGAAGGTCCAAGGTGTGAACAAAAACAATTGGGTATTTGGTTCCATGCATTTTTCTGGACAGAAAAAAGCAGGTGGGGTAGATGGTTCATTAGAAGCAACGCTAGCGGTTAACCGAGTCTCTACAACCGGAGATGAAAAAAAAGTAGGTCGGGTTATTATTGGGCAAATTCATGCGATAAAAGACGAACCTATCCGTTTGTACTATCGGAAACTACCGCAAAACGATTTAGGCACGTTATATTTTGCGCATGAGATAAACGGTGCTGATGACGTGTGGTATAACATTATCGGCAGTCGTTCTCATACCGCTAAAGCCCCTGAAAATGGAATTCCTTTGGGTGAAAAGTTCAGTTATAAAATTACAGTGGAAAAGGACGATTTGTACGTTACGATTATTCGCGAGGGGCATGAAAATATTACTAAACACGTCGATATGAGTGACAGTGGTTATCATATATCTAACCAATACATGTATTTTAAAGCGGGTGTCTATAATCAAAACAACACAGGTGATGAAAATGATTATGTTCAAGCAACCTTCTATCACCTAAAAAATTCTCATAAAGGATACGATGATGAATAAACCTATCGTGTGCCAAGTTAATAAGACATCTATCAATCAGCACTCTGCTAAACTACTGTGTGTGAGTATATTGTCATCTTTCATGCTAGGTGCTTGTGGTGGTGGATATTCATCCAATCAAGGGTCGATAACACCGCCAACTCCGACAACGCCGACTTCTCCAACAACCCCAGCTACAGAGGTCGCCCCAGAGGGATCTTGCTCAGCAAACCAATTAATTGTCGCGCAAAGTGTTACTGGTAATGGTGACACGGCAACAGCAAATACCCCAACGCGAGTGATTGATAATGATTTAGACACCTTTTGGTTGTCTTCAACAACCCAAGCCAATATTACCATTGATCTGGGGAGCATTTATCAGGTCAAAGAAGTTCGTATTGCTTGGCAAGATGGGCAAAGTGCACCTTATCGTTATGATTTATCGGGTTCTGTTTCTGGGAATGCTTTTTATGACATCGCTACAGGTTTACAAACTACGGGTACTACAGACCTGCCAGAGTCACAGTCGATTACTGCGACCAACTTACGCCATTTAAAATTAACCACAAATTTTAATTCTGGTACCGATGCTGGTATTAGAGAGGTATTCATTTTTGGTTGTGATCTTTCCGGAGCGCGTCAGCAAGTGAGTACTGAATTTGTACTCAGTACGTTGGGCTTAGATCCTAATGTACCGCCAAGTGGGAATTTTGATTTATTGACCTGGGGCTTGGATAACCCTGAAGACAACGACAATAATGGACGGTCTGACCGGATCCAAGAACGGGAGTTAGCTGCAGGCTTTACTAATGACTTCTTCTATACAGGTGCTGATGGTGGGATGGTTTTTAAAGCACCTATATACGCGCCCAAAACATCAACCAATACCAGCTATGCAAGGACTGAGTTGCGCGAGATGTTACGCCGAGGTAACACGAGTATTAGTACCCAAGGTCCGAATTTGAATAATTGGGTGTTGGGTTATCAACCTGAACCGACTAATCCAGTTGGTGGAGTAGGTGGTCATCTGTCAGCGACATTGGCGGTGAATCGCGTAGTAGAAGCGGGTGAAAATTATCAAATTGGTCGTGTTATCATTGGGCAAATACATGCTGGTGATGATGAACCCATTCGATTGTACTATCGCAAGCGCCCAGGCCATGATTTGGGTTATATCTATTTTGCCCATGAAATAAATGGTGGAGATGATACCATCCGGATGGTTTATGGACCTGAATACACCAACCAAAATAACCAGCCTAATTTTACCTCAGCACCGACTATTGGTATCGCCTTAAATGAGGTCTTTAGTTATGAGATTATTCAACAAGATGCTCGTATCGATGTACTCATAAGAAAAGGTGGATTATCGGCACCGATTGTCGGCCATCAATCGATTGATATGGATGCTTTAAATAGTGGCTATGATGTTCAAGGTGAATGGATGTATTTCAAAGCGGGGGCTTATACAGGCAACAATACTGGGGCCCAAGGAGATTTCTTTCAAGTCACTTTTTATGAGCTAGAAAATTCCCACGATTAAGTGGGAATTTTTTCCTTGATAAGTAGGTACCCTTCATTACACGTTACTTTTAGCTGTTTTGCGCCAAAAAGATGCGAGTATAGAGCCGTTTATATTCATCACTGGACCAAAGATCGCAGGCGCAATTCCCATGCTTGCTACTTTACCCATTTCTACTGCAATACCTGACGCTAATCCAGAATTCTGCATACCTACTTCAAATGCGATAGCCCGAGCATCAGCTTCTTCCATTTTTACTAACTTGGCTACACCGTAGCCCAAGATTAAACCTAGGATGTTTTGTAAGAAAACCAATCCAATGAGGGTAAATCCAATGCTTAAAAGGTTATCTCTGCCAGCTGCCGTGATAATCGTAATAATGACAACAATCCCCACCATAGAAACGTAGGGCATTCCTTTGTCAATTAATGGAAATTTACCGTGCAAGAAATGATTAAATAAGAGCCCTGCTAGTACGGGTAAGATGACTATTTTGGTAATACTCCAAAACATGGCAACGGCATCAATCGGAATATATTCACCTGCTAACCAAGACATTAACAGCGGGGTTAAAAAAGGTGCGAGCAAAGTGGAAAAGGCAGTTAAGGTCAAGGAAAGAGCTAAGTTTGCTCCTGATATATATGCCATTACATTAGACGCTAAACCGCCTGGAGAGCAGCCCACTAGGATGATCCCCGCAGCGATTTCTGGTGGTAGTCCAGAGATTAAGGCTAAGCTCATACCGATAAATGGCATAATGGTAAACTGACAAATCAAACCAACAGAAACACCTTTGGGCATTTTAGCGACTCGAACAAAATCATCAACGCCAACAGAAGTCCCCATGCCAAACATGATAATCATCAATAATGGGACAATAAGGCCTGTTAATTTATAGTCTCCAACAGTTAAAAATAGTTCTGGGAAGCTAAGAGCTAATGCAACAACAATAAATATCGAAAGAGTAAACGCAGTATTTTTTAACACATGATATCCTTTTTTTACAAGAAACAATTATTTCAAATGTGTGTTGAAATGCTTGGTGATAGTTTTATACATATGGATGCGAGTATTTTTACCACGAATACTGTGCTTCTTGCCAGGATAGTCCATCGCGGAAAATAAAATTGCATTGTCTTGCATATGTTTATACAACTTAGTGGCATGGGTAAATAGTACGTTATCATCGGCCATACCATGTAAAATTAAGAGTTCACCTTGCAAGTCTTTAGCATAAGGAAATACAGATGCAGCATCATAAGCTTCTGGTACTTTACGAGGGTCTCCCATGTAACGCTCTGTGTAATGGGTATCGTATAAACGCCACTCTGTAACGGGGGCGCCAGAAACTCCCGCAGCATAATACTCAGGCGCTTTAAACATGGACATTAATGTCATATAACCGCCGTAGCTGTGGCCATATACACCAATCTTGTTCTTATCCACATAAGGAAGAGTGCGTAAAAATTTTACCCCAGTAACTTGGTCTTCTACCTCAACAGAACCCATGGCTTGATAAATCGGATCCTCAAATGCTTTCCCCCGGTAATTTGAGCCCCGATTATCAATACTAAATACAACATAACCTTGTTGTGCCCAGTACTGGAACATTAAACCACGGTCACCTCCCCAACGATTCGTCACAACTTGGGCGATGGGTCCACCATAATGGTAAACAATAACAGGGTGCTTGCCAGTGATATTTGTGGGTTTATACAAACGATAATGAAGTTGTGTCCCATCTGATGCCGCTAACGTACCAAATTCAGGAGTAACCCAGGTGTCATAGTATGCGGAGAGTGGATGGGATTCATCCAAAGCATTTTCTGCTAACCAGGTAATAAACTCACCTTTAGATGAATACAAACCTGTTTGTGTAGGGGTATTAATGCTAGAAAAACTATTAGCAAAAATGGATGCATCACGACTGAATTTTACTGCATTAAATTGTCCTAGCGGAGTAATTCTTTGGCTGTCACCCGTGAGCATATTCAATGCATATAAATGGGATTCAATCGGGGTGTCTTTACGTCCAGAAAAGTATAAGGTTTGGTTCTTTTCATCAACTGCATCAATACTAGTGACGACCCAGGTGCCCGTCGTCAGTTGTTTAACTAATTCACCAGAACTCTTGTATAAATAAAGGTGTTTATAACCATCTCTCTCAGACGCCCAAATAAAAGATTGACCGTTATCAATAAAGCGTAGGTCGTTATGTAAGTTGATCCATGTTGGTGATGTCTCTCTTACCAAGACACGTTGTTGTTGAGTCTGGATGTCAACAGCGCGTAATTCCAGTGTTTGTTGGTCCCGACTTTGCCACTGATAGGTGAGGGTTTGACTATTGGGCATCCAATTGACTCTGGGTAAGTAGAAATCTTTCTCTTTACCTAGTTCGACTGGTGTCATCTTGTGTGAGGCTAGATCATGCACAAAAAGCTCAACAAGTACGTTGTCAGTTCCCGCTTTAGGGTATTTTTGCTCAATCATACTAATAGAATCTGCATAAATTTCAGAGCGGGTAATCGTATCTACTGGCGTTTCGTCAATCCGAGTTAGCGCAATTTTAGTCTCATCTGGGGCCCACCAGTAGCCGGTTAAACGCCCCATTTCTTCTTGGGCAACGAATTCCGCCATACCAAATTTAATATTGTCCCCTCCTTCTTGGGTAATGGCTGTTTCACGACCAGTGGCAATCTCCATAATGTAAAGGTTTTGCTCACGGATATAGGAAATATAGTTACCTTTGGGAGAGAACTTCAAATCAGTTTCAAACTCTGGAGTGTTGAGTAAACGGACTGCATTTTTGGCACCTAATTTAAAGTAATAGGCATCTCCAGCCAGAGGGAATAAAAGTGCAGTACCATCTTTATTCCAAAAATAACTCACAATACCTGAACCGGATAACCGCATTCTTTCACGACGTGCTTTTTCTTCATCTGACAGCACCTCTTCACCACTATGTAAATCATCGGCATCAAAGAGCATTTGCGCTTCTCCTGATGCAATATTATATTCCCAAAGGTCAAAGCGATTATTGTCGGTTAATTTAGCGCGAATAAAGGTCACACGTTGACCATCTGGAGATAATTTGACTTGGCTGGGAGCTTTGCCGGATAAGCTAGGGGCAGAAAATATTCGCTCAATCGAAAGTTCTTGGGCATTAGCGGTGACCATGAGACTACTAACAAGTGTGGAACCAACGAGGTATTTAGCTACTATTCTTAGGGTTTTATGTAACATTTTTGTGCTTCCAAATTATTTTAATTATCATGCTCCAAATTATCATACATCACGTATTAAATTACCATGAAAACAATGCAGATGGTCTCACCCCAAAAAACGGCTACTGTAATTGGTGCAACAGGTTTGGTTGGTCGCTCCTTGGTGCAACAATTATTGGTATCCCCTGAATATTCTCAAGTCACGTGTTTAGTTAGACGTCCCCTTGGGAACAACGAATTCCACGATCCGGAAAAGAAGTTACAACCATTGGTCATCGATTTTGATTATTTACAAGATTACCAAGGTTATTTTTCGGTCAATCATGTTTTTTGTTGTTTAGGTACAACCATAAAAAAAGCAGGTTCTAAATCAGCATTTCGTTATGTGGATTTTCAGTTGGTACACGTATGTGCACAGCTGGCCAGAGCCCAAAGAGCACAAGGGTTTGTTTGGATCTCTTCGGTAGGAGCCAATAAACACAGCAAAAATTTTTACCTCAAGGTAAAAGGTGAGTTAGAAGCGTCTATATTTACGATGCCTCAATTGGAGTATGCTGCAGCAGTTAGACCTTCATTATTAATCGGTTCTCGAAAAGAGTATCGTAGGGGAGAACGTTTTGGCTTGAAACTCTCTAGGTTGATACCTTTTATTTTTGTAGGGCCATTGAAAAAGTATAAGCCTGTACATGCGGATTATGTTGCTCAGCAAATGATTCAATTACAGCCAGAATAAAACACAAGGTTATTTGCCACATGAGTTCATTTTCCGCCGGAAGACCCAAGGCTTTTCGCTTCAAAAAATTTGTCGTTGAACATGACCGTTGTGCGATGAAAGTGGGCACCGATAGTATTATTTTGGGGAGTTGGACGGAACCAAATAATGCTAAATATATTCTAGATATTGGTTCTGGTTCCGGTATTTTGACGTTGATGATGGCACAAAAAGCGTCGCCAAAGGCAATGCTGACTGGGGTTGAGCTGGATGAAAGAGCGCATCACCAATCAGAACAAAATGTACAACGCGCACACTTTCCCCAAGCCATAAAAATGCTCAATGCAGATATTAAAACCATTTATCCATCGCAAAAATACGATTTGATCATTACTAATCCGCCATATTTCAAAGACGAAATCATAGCTGAGCAACGTCGTAATCCTATTTCCACTTCGCGCAACCAAGCACGTAGTCAATCTAGTCTCTCCCATGATGAATTATGCGAGACTGCTTCACGTATGCTGTCCGAAAATGGTCAGTTTGTCTGTATCTTACCGACCCAAGAGATTGATGCCTTTATCGTAAAAGCTAGGGCAGTAGGTTTGCTATTAGAAGATAGAGTTGAAATTCATAGTAATATCTTGGCAAAATCCATTCGGACGATAGTCCGTTTTGTTTTTTCGTCAAATGTGTTGAATGTATCGCGTTTAGTGATTTATGATAATGATGGTCAATACACGGAAGAATACAAAGAATTGTGCAAGGATTTTTATTTAAACTTCTAAATAGGTAAGTAAGAGAGCTTTTAATATGGCAAAAGCATCACAACTCCTACACTCTGTTTTAGCTCAATGGGTCGATAAAATTGATATTAGACCTTTTAGTTGGAATGGCCTTCCTTTGCACGTCCCCGTTTATTCCGTATATGCCATTATTCCTGATCCAGTAGCTGACCATTTTGTGTATCATGGCGATATCCTTGTGCCAATTATGAAATTTGGCAAATATTCCATTCCTCTTATTGACCCTAGTAAAGAAGGAATTAAACATATGCCCAAATTTGCGGTCGTGATTTCGTATAGTCGCGATAATGCCTTTGGGTTATTTGCTTATCCTGCTGATAATATCGAAGAAACCTATCAGATAACTTATGCTGATTGGGACATTTCCCAAGGGACAAAGCCTTTTTACCTGTAATAGTTTTGTTTGTATGCATGTACAATAATGCTAATGAGGGATTGGTGAGTTGTATAAAACCCGCTTAGGATAATATTTAATTAGCGCAAAAAAAAGCCTAGCACGTGCTAGGCTTTTTATCATAAGTCACACTTATTCTTTAACAAGTACCGATACGCGATTAATACCTGCAATTTTAGCCTGGTTCATTACTTCGACAACAATACCGTGTTCTGCATCTTCATGAGCCTGGATGGCAGCAACATCTGTGTTGTTTTCAGCGAGGAAAGTTTGAATGTTCGCAACAACGCGACGGACATCCACTTCACGACCATTCATACGAATAACACCTAGTTCATCAATCTGGATAGATAATGCTTTACTAGGCTGATTTGATTCGTTGTTATCTTTTGGACGGTTAACATCCAAGCCTTTTTCTTTAACGAAAGAAGTAGTAACGATAAAGAAGATTAACATGATGAAAACGATGTCGAGCATCGGGGTCATATCAATTTCAGCTTCATCACCTGCTGAGGTATGCTTTTTTCTTTTCATAAACTCTATATTCTTTTAATAATGATTAATCCAACCAAGCTATAGTATAAGGATTCTGACACAAAAAGGTAGTGAAAATTGTTAATAGATTGTAGGTCGGGGTACTTTTTTTTAGGATCTTTAAATTTTGTGCTGCACCGCACAGCCAAGTTGATAAAAATAAGTGTGTAAGGCTTTGTTGATAGTTGCTCTTAATGCACCTGTAGGATAAGCACCTAACAGTGCTAACTTGGATTGTTTGGTACCTTGCACTAAGAAAGAGTTTTTTATTGGGTGGTCTTGTATCATAGCTTCGAAGGCCCTAGCACAGGCTTCTTGGGGAAGCGTGTAATAAACTGATTTACTTTGTTTATCGAGTGCGACAGCGTGACTAATAAAAGGATTTAAACTGGCGCTTTGCGCACCTACTTCGGGTAATAAAATATGATGCAGGCTCTCCTCTAAACGTTGGTTCAAATTATGTGAAATGATAGTTTTACCACGCAAGCATAATTCACTGGCAAATTGACCTACTTGGGTATTTGCATACATTTTATTGGCAATATAATGGTCAAAGGCGTGAAACCATTCATGTGCCAAAGAACCTGCGCCAGCATTTTTGGCTAGACTGAGTTCATGTTTAGCAGGCGTATAATGCGCACAGACTCCTTTACGCCCACCTTTGCCAAAGGCTAGTGCCAAACGACCATTTAAGGAAATAACGGATTCGGGGACTTGTAAAATATCGCAAAGGTCATACAACGCATCAAAAAAAAGATTAGCACCAAGTTGTTGCTCTTCTTTGGCCACCCATTTACCCACTTCGATACTGCGGAAACCAAAGCATTTTATAATATCGCCAAAACTGACGTCTGCACCTGCCCGATGCTCATTTCCGTTGCGATAAAACCCTTGATGCAGGCGCGAAGTCATAACGGTCTAACGCAAATCATCTAAAATACTGGCACACCAACTGTGAATTCGAGCATCGGTGACGTCGAATTGGTTTTCATCATCAAGGGACAGACCGACGAAGAATTCAGAATCTTCAGTAAGAGCTTTGGAAGCCTTAAATTCATATCCTTTATTAGGCCAATAGCCCGTAATTTCAGCGCCAAGCGGAACGATTACATCGTGCAGCATGCCTAGAGCATCTTGAAACCAATCAGCATAACCATATTGATCACCTAAACCGTATAGTGCGACCGTTTTTCCAGTAAAGTCGATGTCATTGACATCATCCCAACTGGATTCCCAGTCTTCTTGTAGTTCACCAAAATCCCATGTTGAGATCCCTAAAATCACTTTTTTAAACTGAGCAATTTTGTGTAATGGAGTATCTTTGATATCAAACAATTCAACTGCTGCAGGGGCAATCAGAGGGTCGAGTTCTGCTTTTATTTTCTCTGCTGCCATTTCGGTATAACAGGTGGTGGAACCATAAAATAAACCAATATTTACTGACAAAAGCATATCTCCAAATAATTTAAGAGCATTTTAGCAAAGCAGGATCAGACGAACAATCTTTCGGCTATAACTAAGTACAAATAAGTGGCCTGTTCACGATACTTGCGATTATATTGATGGCTAGTATATTAAGCAGTTATCCTGTTTTGGAGCGCGGTTTAAACAAAATCACATGACCTTGATATGTCAATACTGAACACTCTACATCTTCTAAAGAACGGATGGGGAGCTCAGGAATGTGCAAAATCCCAATACCATTGTGGTTGATGAGTCCAGCCGGGGCAAATCCCAAGGGTTGTCTCGTGCTAATCTTCATTTGCCGACGCTTGGTAAAGACATTCAGCGGCGATTTACTTCCATAAAACCAACGATTTAAGGTATCTAGTTTACTGATTAAGGCTGTCGGAAACGCATTTTTTAAACCACTACAAGTAAACTGTAACACCTGTGGAGAATTTCTTTGAAAACGCATTTTTACATCATAGACGAAGGAATAGTGGACATCTCCCGAGAGGATAATAAAGCGAGGCGGCGTTTTGACATGGCGAAAAATGTTTAGCATAACATTGGCTGTGCCTCGATGCGCCATCCAATTTTCTGCATCTACGGTTAATGCCTGACCTAACCAAGTAAACACTCTTTGGATCATTTCAATAAATTTCACACCATAAATAGGCGCAGCAGAAATCACAATGACATCATCTTCATCTACGATAGATTGTTGAAACTCGACTAAAGACTCCCAGTCCATCAATCCAGAGGGTTTATCCATATTTGATTCGGAACGCCAGCGTTGCGTTCGAGTGTCTAAAACCCTGACTGGAGGTTGGGTTTTAAGTGAGTAATGCCATGTTGACCAAGCAAAAATTACGTCTAATAATTCATCATGCTGGTGTATACCTATATCCGATATATGTTTTTCTACAGCAGCAAACAACGGCGTTAATTGTTTGGGCTGGTTGCCACTGCCTTGACACAAAAAATATCCTAATAAAGCGTTACCGATCATACGCTTAGACAGAGGATGATTATAAGCATCTGCTTCCCAACCACGCGTTAAATTCCAATCATCGGTAACATCATGATCATCAAAAATCATGTAGGTCGGAATATGCGCTAAAGCCCTCTGTACTTTTGGCAGTGTCGCAACAAAATTGGTAATGAGCGGTACTTCATCGGCATAACGTTGGTGATAAGCCGGATCCAAATGAGCCGGTGGTGAAATAGAACACAACTGCCAGAGAGTCGGTGACCAAGTTAACAGATACATAGCAATATTTTCGGCAAAACTCATCAAGTGATTTTGTGCGTTGACAGATGTAAAAATCGGCTTGCGTTTGGCTTGGAAAAAAGATTTTGCCAATTCTTTATTCTGTTTGACATCAGGTAGAATATTTTCTCTTTGATAATAACCATCAGGATGCTCAGCTAACTCACTGGCGTCAGAAATCGCTGCTTCGAGAAAAGACTCTGAAAACAAACCCAATGCTGCAATCACTTGTTGAATGACATGTAGCGTGGGTCCAGCCACATCATCAGCGTAAATTTGATCGCCGGTTAAAAACAGACAGTCTGGCGGGGGAGGCAGTCTTGTTGTGGTATTTGCACGGATATCAATATCGGCATGGGTATCAGTGAGCAGAGTGTCTGCTGAATTATCGTTGACCTCAGTTAAAGCCTGAGCAAGTACGTTATCAAGTTGAGCCAAGGCATCGCCTTGCTGATGATGAGGCTTCCGACATGAACCGTGATACACATTTTGTAGTATATCTGGAATACCAAACGGTATTGTCGTTTCTTTACCGTAAAACATCGTCGGGCAACATTCATGTAAAGATGACGTCTTAGTTTTAGTTTTCAATGAGAGTTGATAATTTGCAGATAAGGTACTATCAAATAAATTCTGCTGTTGAATGTGCAAAAGGTGGATAAACGCATGAGATCCGACCTGAGTTTGCTGATGTTGAGCGTGCTCTTCAGCGAAAGCAATAACGGTATTAGCTTGTTGCAACGTCAGTTCAGGCGAACACTTTTCTGAAGTAACCCACCATAATGTAAAGGCATCAGTACCAACATGACGCAGGATAGGACCAGCGAGGATCAGAGGTAATGCTGTTTGAGGGCTATTTTGTATATTCATTTATCAATATTTTTTATCCATATCCACTCTGTTTATCCATAGTGGAAGAAGAGAACTTGTTATATCATCTACCTATCAAGACTAACAAAAGTTGTTGTGAAATATGCAGAAAAAATGTGTCAACTTGTTACTTTTATCGGCTGTGTTCTGTGCATCCTGTGCGGTTCAGATAACGCCAGATACTCCAGGCTATATTGATGCACAAGACTACATCCCAAAACATATAGTCAACACAGCATCGTCAGAATCTCGGGAATTGGCAACTGCGTCAGAACTAGAAGTGGTTGGTCAATGGTTAACCGCCATAGATGATAGCTTGGGATTTTATATCGACCCTCAGCCGTCAGGATTAACCTGGTACAAAAATACATTAGTTTCGATTTCGGATGCTAGTGCTGATGCAACTCAGATAAAACAATTACATTTTATCGACCCACACAGCAGTATCGTTACCAAATCACAACCCTATACTATCGCCCCAAATGTAGTCGATAGTTGTTTTACGCAATATTTACTCACTAAACCTGATTTAGAGGCATTGGTGAAAGATCCACTTAGCCCCGATTCTTTTATTACAGTAACAGAAGATGCATCGACGTTAGGGAAACTCAGCCCAGCATGTAAAGCCAAATTTTCTGCTACACATTCTACCTCTTATCCTACTGTTTTAGTGCGCTTACAACTCGTACCAAAAAGTTCAGATACAGGAATTCAGGCGTTTGCTAATGCTCCACTTCAGGTTACTGGTGTAAGAGCTGTACAATTTCCAATGAGTTCAGAGGTAGGCAATTTTGCTAATGATGGTATAGAAGGCTTAGCGATTGTTGGTGAACAGCTGTTTCTGGGCTTAGAGAAGAATATGCATAACCAAGCACGTGTTTTTAGTACACAATTACACGATGCATTCTGGCAAACCGAAGAATTTATCGCTGTTCAAGATACTTACATTGATTATCCAAACTACGCCAAGACAAGACCTAATCCGATTAATGGGCTGGAAACGTTTACATGGAATGGTCAGGACTGGTTAATTGCAGCTGCACGAAATGATAATGAATTATGGTTAGTCAATGTTAACAATGTGACTGATAAATATAAGGTTAAACTGAAATTTATTGCACCCAATATAGGTGCTTCTTGCCCAAGGTTATCAACTATGGATAATGCTTCTTTAGAAGGCGTCGCTGTTGCCAATGGCGTCTTGTACGCAGTGAATGATCCTTGGAAAAAAAACTACCACAAAAATATCAAGTGTGAAGAGATGCGTATTTTTTATGAAAATTCAGCGCCACTCTTATTTAAAATTACCCTTGAGGAAGTATGGCAACGGGCACAAAAACTTTAGTTAAGTGCCCTCATGTAAAGCTTTAGGGAGATTTTATTCCTGTTCTCGGGTGATTTTTGCACCCAAGGCTTGGAGTTTCACTTCGATCGCTTCGTATCCTCTATCTAAATGATAGATACGATTAACGTGCGTTTCGCCTTCAGCTACCAAACCAGCAATAACCAGACTAGCTGATGCACGTAAATCAGTCGCCATGACTGGGGCGCCTTTGAGTAATTCCTTACCTTTGCACACTGCATGATTACCATCGAGTTGGATATCTGCACCCATTCGTTGTAGCTCAGGTACATGCATAAACCTGTTTTCAAAAATGGTTTCAGTCACGACACCGGTACCTTCAGCTAAACAATTCATTGCCACAAACTGCGCTTGCATGTCTGTTGGAAAGGCTGGATGTGGCGCCGTTTTGATGTCAACAGCTTGGGCACGTTTACCATGCATATCCAAGGTAATAGTATTGGCCGTTGTAGTAATTTCTGCACCGGCTTTACGTAATTTGTCTAAGACTGCATCCAAGGTATCTGGTGCGGCATTTAAACAGCGTATTTTGCCACCAGTTGCTGCAGCAGCAACCAAAAAAGTACCCGTTTCAATGCGATCAGGCAAGACTGAATAATCACAACCAGATAGTGAACTGACACCTTCAATCGTAATGGTAGATGTTCCAGCGCCTTTAATGTTTGCGCCCATAGCATTTAAGCAGTTTGCTAGGTCTTCGATTTCAGGTTCTCTGGCGGCATTATCTAAGGTGGTGGTACCATCAGCAAGTGCAGCTGCCATCATGAGGTTTTCAGTTGCACCCACACTAACGATATCCATAAAAATATGAGCACCTTTAAGACGGCCAACAACGGATGCTTTGATATAACCTTCATCGACAACAATCTCTGCCCCCATCTGCTCTAAACCGGTCAAGTGAAGGTTGACGGGACGAGCACCTATAGCACAGCCTCCTGGTAGCGAGACATCAGCATGACGATGTTTTGCCAATAATGGTCCCAAAACCAAAATGGAAGCTCGCATCGTTCTTACTAACTCATAAGAAGCGACGGTTGAAGTGAGCTCATGGGCATCTATCGTTAACGTGTTTTTGTCCGCAAACGTGATTTTGGCACCCATGCCTTCAAGCAACTTGACTGAGGTTGTAATATCTCTCAGAGCAGGTACATTGCGAAAGGTGATTGGTGTATCAGCTAATAATGAAGCCATCAGTAATGGTAAAGCCGCGTTTTTGGCCCCTGAAATAACCACATCACCTGCCAAAGCAGGACTTTTGTTAATAACTAATTTATCCATAATGAGCCCTACATTGGCATATTGAACATTTTTTCTTTACGCCATTGTTCTTCGGTAAATGTTTTTATGGAAACGGCATGCATTGATCCATCAGCAATTTTATCATTGAGTGGGGCATATACGAATTGCTGTTTTTTGACACGCGACATATCTGCAAAGACATCACTAACAGCAATAATGTTGAAATGTGAGCCGTCACTCTTAACGTGCACTTCGGCCAAGGATAATGTGTCTTTTAAGAACGTTTCTAATTCTGCTGTCGTCATAATTCTCTCAAGTTATAGATCTTGTTATTGATACACTTTTACTGTGTGAAAAGTGATTGGGCGTTACTTAATTTTGCGAGTTGCATGATATTTGAAGGCACATCTTGCCACTCTAACGCAATATTGGCAGAGCGACAATCGCGCATGATGTTAATCAGCCATGCCAGCCCAGCACTATCGACTGCTGTGAGTTCACTCAAGTTGATAGTCAGTAAGGAACAGTGTCGAAACTTCGGCTCAGTTTTCAATAAGTCATGTTTAATCGTCTGCTTGGTTAATTGACCAGATAGCGTTAAAACATTGTTTTGGAAGTTTGTCGAGTAAGCCATTACTGAATTAACTCACCAGGAGCCACACCATTTTGTAAAACGATAGGCTGGTTTATTTTTTCTTGCATAAGAGCAATCACAGTATCGATACCGTCTTGGCGTAAGATGGTTTCAAACTCGCTACGTTGGCTAGAAAGCAGACTGATACCTTCTGCGACCATGTCATAAGCGCCCCATTTATTTTTGCGACGGTCAAAGCGCACTTTGAAAGCCACTTTTATATCTGGTCGGCCTTCATCTTGAATCACTGCTCGGATGGTCACCGTACGCTTGCCTTTATAATCACCTGCCGGTTCAAAAATCACTGACTGGTCGTCGTAATAACCAAGTGCGTTCGCATAAGTAGTGACCAGGTATTCACGAAATACTTCGACAAACTCGTTGCGTTTAGCCTCAGGCACTGTTTTTACTCGATTGCCTAAAGTCATGAACGCGGCAAAGCGATAATCCACATTAGGCAGGAGGTTTTCTCTCATGATGGTGCGCAGGTGTTCTGGATTAGCTTGAATTTGCTCTTGTTCTTCCTTCATCCGAGCAAAAGTGGTTGATGCAGAGGTTTGAATCATCTCGTAAGGATTCACCTCTTCTTGTTCGGAAGCGGCAAAACTTGTGCTGGAATAGACATAAACCATACAAAGCGCAAGCACATTTAAGAAACGTAACATAGCTATTCTCCGGGAAAATTATTCGCTGTCGCGACTAAATAAAAATTGGCCAATCAGGTCTTCTAAAACTAACGCTGATTTGGTGTCTTCAATATAATCACCATTGGCTAAGATATATGGGTCATCAAAGGCAAAACCAGGTTGTAAACCAACGTATTGTTCGCCCAACAAGCCTGACGTTAATATAGCGACAGATGTAGTATCTGGAAACGTATTGTACTGGCTTGATATTTGGAGTACGACAACCGGAGTAAAATCTTCTGGGTCCAAATAAATTCTATCAACACGGCCTATAGTCACTCCACCAACACGAACTGCTGAGCGCGGTTGAAGGCCACCAATATTGTCAAATTTTGCATATAAAGTATAAGTTTGATCGTCACTAGCAAGGCCTTTGTTAGCGACATTTATTGCTAGTAATAAGGTAGCAGCAATCGTCAATATGACAAAAAGACCTACCATTAGTTCCGTTTTACGCGTTGTCATGTTAACTCCTAATTAATTCCGAACATTAATGCCGTTAAGACAAAATCTAAACCAAGTACTGTTAATGATGAATAAACGACTGTTTGAGTCGTTGCTTGGGAAATGCCTTCCGATGTTGGAATCGCATCATAACCTTTAAAAATGGCAATCCACGTTACGACAAAAGCAAACACAATGCTTTTGATAATGCCATTGACGACGTCTTTATCCCATTCTACAGTGGCCTGCATAATCGACCAGTAAGAGCCTGCGTCTACGCCCAACCAATCGACGCCAACTAAGTGCCCCCCCAGAATACCGACGGCTGAGAAGATCAATGCCAACATCGGCATAGCAATCAGTCCAGCCCAAAAGCGCGGAGCGACGACACGACGCAAAGGATCCACCGCCATCATCTCAAGACTACTCAGTTGTTCTGTCGCTTTCATCAAACCAATTTCTGCGGTTAATGCAGAGCCTGCACGGCCGGCAAATAACAATGCAGTCACGACTGGCCCTAATTCACGTAATAAAGACAGGGCAACCATAGGTCCAAGTGAACCCTCAGCGCCGTAATTAACTAGTATGGTGTAGCCTTGCAGGGCCATTACCATGCCGATAAATAAACCAGATACAATAATAATTAATAAAGACTGCACCCCAACGACATAGATTTGTTGGATGGTTAAACGGACGTTTTTTATCTTTGGAGCTGCGCATAAGGCACCGACTAACATCAAAAATGCGCGACCAAAGGTGGCGATTGTATTTAAGGTGTTATGGCCAATATCGATAATTTTCTGAATCATATTATCCCACCAAATCTTGAGTTAAGTCGTTGGCTGGGAAATGAAATGGTACTGGACCATCAGCATTGCCTTGCAGAAATTGTTGAACTAACGGTGACGATGAGTGTTTAATCTCATCAGCACTGCCTTCACCAATGATTTTCTGATTCGCTAGGATGTAGACATAATCCGCAATATCTAACACTTCACTGACATCATGAGTGACTACGATGCTAGTTAAATTCAACGCTGCGTTTAACGCTTTAATCAGTTTGACCAAGACGCCCATCGAAATCGGGTCTTGGCCGGCAAACGGCTCATCGTACATAATGAGTTCAGGATCTAAAGCAATCGCTCTGGCAAGTGCAGCTCGGCGTGCCATTCCACCAGATAATTCACTCGGCATGAGCTGTGCAGCACCGCGTAAGCCTACAGCTTCAAGTTTCAAATGAACCAGGGTGGCGATGACACTTTCTGACAAGTGGGTATGTTCGCGCAAAGCAAAAGCAACATTGTCGAACACACTGATGTCTGTAAATAAAGCCCCGCTCTGAAAGAGCATACTCATTTTCTTGCGAGTTTCATAAAGGTCTTTACGGGGTAAGTTTGGGATAGACTCCCCAGCAAAAATTATATCACCTGAGTCAGGTTTGAGTTGTCCGCCAATCAAACGTAGTAAAGTCGTTTTACCGATACCACTAGGGCCCATCACAGCAGTGATTTTGCCTTGCGGGATCCGCAGATTAATATCGTCGTAGATCGTTCTTGAACCTCTAGAAAAGGTTAAGTTGTTTACTTCAACAAGATATTGATGATTATCTTTGGACAAAATTCATTTCCATGTTTTATTTTTAGCCCTTAAAGTCAGTCATTATGAGGGTTAAATCAGTTTTTTGCAAAAGGGAATAGTAACAAGTTATAACAAACTGTTTAATTTTATAAATATTATGCAATATGCACTATTTATTGAGATATAAGCTTTATAAATACTACTTTGCCCTTATAATTGTACTTATATGTTATTTTTCAATCTCATAGACTGTTTTAAATTAATTTTTTTCAGCTATAGTTGGGAAGTGCTACTTACATCGAAGAATAAAATTTTACTTGTGGAATAAAGGAATCAGTCATCCGTGCTCATCCAAATCGCTATTTTTATTGTAGGTCTTATAGTTCTGAGCTGGAGTGCTGACCGTTTTGTGTATGGTGCATCAGCACTAGCCAAAAACTTTGGTATTGCTCCTATGTTAATCGGGTTGACGATTGTTGCTATGGGGTCATCTGCGCCTGAAATCGTGGTTGCGGCTACCGCTTCGTTAAATGGCTCTGCCGACACCGCTGTGGGGAATGCAATTGGCTCCAATATCACTAATATCGCACTTGTTTTAGGCATTACCGCTTTAGTCAAACCCTTGTTGGTCTCTTCCGGTACATTAAAACGCGAATTTCCCATTTTGTTAATTGTATCTGGTATTGCTGTCTATATTTTGTCCGATCAAAACTTTTCTCAAGTTGAAGGTATTACGTTATTAGTCTTATTTGTTTTTACTATTGGCGGAATGGCTTGGTTGTCTTTGCGAGTAGATAAAGATGATCCACTCATTGATGAAAATGAATTAGAGATCCCCAATGATGTGTCAAATTCCAGTGCCATTATGTGGGTGATCATCGGTTTGGTGACGTTACCTTTGTCAGCACATTTCTTGGTAGAGTCTGCGGTATTCATTGCAAAGCATTTCGGCATTAGTGATTTAGTGATTGGCCTAACCATTATTGCTATTGGTACCAGCTTACCAGAATTAGCGGCCTGTGTAGCGGGTGTGTTAAAAGGTGAAGATGATTTAGCGATGGGGAATATCATCGGGTCGAATATTTTTAATATTTTAGCAGTATTGGGCATGCCCGGTGTAATAGCCCCTGGCTTGATTGATGCCGATGCTGCCAATCGTGATATGTATGTTATGTTAGCCTTGACGGTGCTGTTATTACTATTCAGTTTTAACCTTCGTGGTACGCGAAGGATTAATCGTGTTGAAGGCGCATTTTTGTTATCCTGTTTCTTTGCTTATCAGATTTGGCTTTTTGCATAGCGCTTTTATGTCTTAAAATAGGTGTCGCCACATGACTCAAACCTTTACTGCATCAGCCCTTAGGGTTATTGATACCGAGTTACAGGGTGTCCAAGAACTCAAACATATTATTGACGCCACGTTTACCCAGGCTTGTGAACTACTTTTACAATGTACTGGTAAAGTGGTTGTTTCTGGTATGGGAAAGTCTGGTCATGTCGGTAATAAGATAGCTGCGACGTTAGCAAGTACAGGTACTCCCGCTTTTTTTATGCATCCAGGTGAAGCTAATCATGGGGACTTGGGGATGCTGAGCCCTAATGATGTCGTGATAGCGATTTCTAACTCTGGTGAGACTGGTGAATTGTTGGGGTTATTACCCGTATTAAAACGTCTACATATTCCATATATTGCTATTACCCAAAAACCCCAATCAACTCTCGCCCAACACGCCCAGTTAGTGTTGAGCATCCCTGTTCCAGCCGAAGCTTGTACTTTGGGGCTTGCTCCAACTACATCGACTACCGTCACTCTGGTATTGGGTGATGCGCTAGCCATTGCGCTGCTGGATGCCAAAGGATTTACATCTGAAGACTTTGCCTTATCACACCCAGGTGGCTCTTTGGGACGCAAGTTACTGTTAACCTGTGCGGATATTATGCGTACAGGTGCGGATGTCCCAATAGTTACAGCATCGACTTCTGTGACGGATGCTTTATTTGCGATTAGCGAAAAAGGCTTAGGTTTGACGGGAGTGGTGAGTGAGGATCGCCTTGTTGGTATTTTTACTGATGGTGATCTACGTCGGGTACTGGATCAAAAAATTGATATTCATAGTTCAGTAGTACACTCGGTAATGACGCCCAACGGCATTACGGTAACACCAGATATGCTGGCGGTTGATGCGTTAAATATCATGCAGCAAAAAGCAATTTCAGCGATGTTGGTAGTCAATGATAAACAACAAGTCGTTGGCGCATTTAACATGCACATGTTACTCAGTGCTGGAGTGGTATAAATGACAAATCATACCGTTAAGACCTTATATACAGATTTAGATATCAACCTTTACCATACATTAAAAAATATTCGTTTATTGGTGTGTGATGTCGATGGTATTTTCTCTGATGGACGTATCTATTTAGGCAATGCAGGTGAGGAGCTTAAGGCGTTTCATACTAAAGATGGTTATGGCATAAAGTCACTACAATCAATTGGGGTGGCAGTCGCGATTATAACCGGACGTTCTTCACTTATTGTCGAACAACGTATGCAAGCCTTGGGGGTCAAGCACATTATTCAAGGGTGTGAAACTAAAGGCCAAGCGTTAGCAGACTTGTTAGCCAGCCAAGGGCTAAAGCCTGAACAAGTGGCTGCAATGGGGGATGATATGCCAGATGTTGGTATGTTTGAACTAGCTGCGGTAAAGATAACGGTTGCGGATGGTCACCCGATGGTAAAACAACAGGCAAATTGGATAACGACATTATCTGGAGGATTTGGTGCAGTTCGTGAAGTAACGGACACGCTACTCCAAGCCCAAGGGAATTTGTCGGATATTCATGGAGCGAGTGTTTAAATGAATAGAGTTGGATACGCCATATTAATCCTGTTTTGTGCAGTGGCTGTCGTGTATTTTTTACCTTTTAACCCATCGAATGAAAGCACTGAAGCTCGTCCTGAAAGCATGGGTTTATTGACACCTACTTATCGTGCAGAAGGCATCAAAAGTCGTTTATATGGAACCGATGGGGTGTTAATTCATCAAGTATCTGCTTCAGAAATGAACCATTTTACTGAACTCGGTTTTATGGTTTTTACTCAACCTGAATATGATATTTTTGTGGCAGATGGCACGGAATACGCGATAAATGCTGACTCTGCTACCCTGTACGAAGATAACCGAGTGGTGCTTGAAGATAATATTATTATTCAATCGTTGAATATTGATGACTTTATTCGCCAAATTAATGCACAATATCTACAAATGGATATGGTTTCTAAAGACATTAATTCAGATGCCTTGATTGAGTTGACTGGAGCTGAGTTCAGTATGTTAAGTAATGGCTTAACTGGAAATTTAGCAAGAAAGCAGTTTGCGTTGATCGACCACGTAAAAACTGAATTTATTGTGAATCAACCTTAGGTAAATAAATGACACTTTCTTCTTTCAATGTTTGTATAACATTAGCACTTTTATTCATCATTAGTAGCGTGCCTTTTGCCAACGCTGATGACTCTGATTTTGAGCAACCTATTCGCATTGATGCCAAAACTACGTTTGCCGATGGCGTAAAAAAAATGACAGTACTCAAAGATGGTGTTGTGATTCGCCAAGGTTCTTTACAAATTCTCGCTGATGAAGTCCGGGTTGACGCAGCTTTGGGTGAAGGCAATGAAGTGTTTATTGCACTTGGTAAACCTGCCCGTTATTCACAAACTATCCAAGACGGTTCGTTGGTAGAAGCTAAAGCAAATGAGATTCGGTATACCGTTGTAGATAAAAAAATTCAGTTAGTTGGTAGTGCTCAGTTAAAACAAAACACTAGCGAAGTAAATGGGCAAACGATCATTTTTGATATGCAAAATGAACAATTTACGGCTTTGGGTGGCTCAGCCGAACAAGGGCGAGTGTCAGCCGTTTTCCAAACTAAAAAATCGACAGCCAAAGCCATCGATTCAGATAATTCTAATAAAGTAGAGGATAAGCCCTAATGGCAGTATTAAAAGCCTCTAATTTAGCGAAAAGTTATAAATCTAGACAAGTGGTTAGGGATGTTTCCATCTCAGTAGAATCAGGACAAATTGTGGGGTTACTAGGGCCTAATGGCGCAGGTAAAACCACGACTTTTTATATGATTGTCGGGATTGTGCCACTGGACCATGGTGAAATCTTACTCGACCAAACTGACCTGACGTTACAGCCGATGCATGAGCGTGCCAGGCAGGGAATTGGCTACCTACCACAAGAAGCATCGGTGTTTCGTAAGTTAACGGTATATGAAAACATCATGGCCATTTTGCAAACTCGCGGTGCGTTGAGTACAGAGCAAAAAGAGCAAAAAGCGGATGCTTTACTAGAAGAATTCAATATTACCCATATTCGCAACTCTCAAGGTATGGCATTGTCAGGCGGCGAACGCCGTCGTGTTGAAATCGCACGCGCTTTAGCCGCTGATCCTCAGTTCATTTTACTTGATGAGCCTTTTGCGGGGGTTGACCCTATTTCTGTCGGGGATATTAAAAATATTATTCAACAGCTAAAACAAAAAGGCATCGGTGTATTAATTACAGACCACAATGTTCGTGAAACACTTGATGTCTGTGAGAAAGCTTACATTGTTAGTGCAGGAGAGCTGATTGCCTCTGGCACTGCAACACAAGTCCTTGAAAATAAAAGGGTTAAGGAAGTATACCTTGGGGAACAATTTAGGCTATAATCAACCTATAAGCAAATATTTGGATGTTATTTGCGAGAAAGGATTAAGGAATAAATGAAACCTTCACTGCAACTCAAATTTAGCCAACAATTGACTATGACGCCGCAACTCCAGCAGGCCATAAAGTTGTTGCAACTATCAACACTAGATCTACAACAAGAGATTCAAGAAGCACTTGATGCCAATCCTTTACTCGAAGTCGAAGATGCGTTTAACGAAAAAACGGAAAGTCTAGATACTGGCTCTACGGATACTACTGTGGCCAGCACTGATGAAGCGTCTGGCGATAACATGACCAGTTCAGATGCCTTAGAAAGTAACAATGTTTCCGATGAACTCCCCCTAGATAGTACTTGGGATGAGTACTATTCTGCTTCTTCAGCGCCAGCTCCAATGTCATCGACTAATGATGACGAAATGGTGTATCAAGGCGAAACAACCGAAAATATTCAAGACCACTTGTTATGGCAGGCTGATCTGACTCCATTTAGCGATGTCGACAGAGCGATTGCCATGGCCATCATTGATAGTATCGATGAATCAGGTTATCTCACGGTATCCAGTGAAGAAATTCTCGAGGCGATAGACGATGAAAATATTGAGTTGGATGAAGTGGAGTGCGTCTTAAAACGTATTCAAATGTTTGACCCCATTGGTTCAGGCTCGCGCAATCCTCAAGAATGTTTATTAGTACAACTCAGGCAATTTAGCGATGACGTGCCATACTTAAATGAAGCCAAGGCTATCATCACAGAGTATTCAGATCTGCTAGCCAATAAAGACTATCGTACGTTGATGCGCAAATCTCATTTGAAAGAAGAGCAATTACGAGAGGTCATGCTGTTACTACAGACTTTAAATCCGCGTCCAGGAAGTGCTTTGATTACCAAAGAGCCTGAATATGTGATCCCTGATGTATCCGTGAGCAAAAAAAATGGTCGCTGGGTTGTGGAACTAAATCCAGATTCGCTACCCAAACTTAATATCAATCAACATTATGCATCGTTGAGTAAAAGCTCAAAAAATACCAGTGATTCACAATTTGTTAAATCGCATATGCAAGAAGCCAAATGGTTTATAAAAAGTTTGGAAAGTCGCAACGAAACATTGATGAAAGTAGCTAATTGTATCGTGCAGCAGCAAATGGGCTTTTTTGAACATGGCCCTGAAATGATGAAGCCGATGGTACTGAATGATGTTGCAGAAATGGTAGATATGCATGAGTCGACCATTTCTCGAGTCACTACCCAAAAATATATGCATACGCCTCGTGGTATCTATGAATTGAAATATTTCTTTTCGAGCCATGTCGCAACAGATTCTGGGGGCGAATGCTCATCTACGGCAATTCGCGCCTTAATCAAAAAATTAGTAGCAGCTGAAAATACAGCTAAGCCGCTAAGTGATAGTAAGATTGCAGAATTGTTAGCCGATCAAGGAATTAAAGTAGCACGGCGGACAATTGCAAAGTACCGGGAATCGTTATCGATTCCACCATCAAACCAACGCAAAAGCTTGGTTTAGTAATACAACAGAAGGAAGTCAAATATGCAGATAAACCTTACTGGTCATCATGTAGAAATCACGGATTCGCTCCGTAATTATGTCGATACTAAATTTGAAAAACTAGAAAGACATTTCGATCACATTAACAATGTGCATGTAATTCTCAATGTCGAAAAAATCAATCAAAAAGCCGAAGCAGTAGTGAATTTAAATGGTGGGGAAGTCTTCGCTACTTCAGAAAACGCCGATATGTACGCTGCAATTGATAGTTTGATTGACAAATTAGACCGACAAGTGATAAAACATAAGGAAAAATTGCAAAGACATTAAGTCATGCCTCTTTCAAGTATTTTATCTAAAGACCGCGCTTTTTGTGCGGTCTCCTGTCAAAGCAAAAAGAAAATATTGGAACGCGTTAGTGAAATAGGCGCCCAGTATTATGAAGATATTCCTCAAGCCACCATTTTATCGAGTCTCGTACAACGAGAAAAAATGGGTTCGACCGGTATTGGACACGGTGTTGCTATCCCGCATGGCCGTTTATCTGATATCGATGAAGTCATCGCGATTGTACTTATTACTGAGACACCCATTGCCTTTGATGCGATTGACAACCAACCCGTTGATATTTTTTTCTCCTTATTGGTGCCTGAAGACCAAATTTCTGGTCACCTACAAACATTAGCTGGAATCGCAGCTAAACTAAATGATAAAACGATTTTAAAACAGTTACGGCAAGCGGCAAGCGGTGAAGCTATCGTTTCGATACTACTCAGTGACGAAACGGATTAAGGATTAGTCAAATATGAATCTTATTATTGTATCTGGCCGTTCAGGTTCTGGAAAATCGATTGCGTTACGTGCTTTAGAGGATCTTGGTTATTATTGTGTTGATAATATTCCAGTGAATCTGTTGCCGACTTTGACCCATGCCGTCATTAATGAATATGAAAATGTGGCGATTAGTATCGATGTCAGGAATATTCCTAAAGAGTCAAATGAACTCAATGATATCTTAGATTACCTGCCTGATTCATGGAATATTTCAGTGATATATCTGGATTCTAGTACGGATATTTTGCTCAAAAGATACAGTGAAACACGCCGTTTACATCCACTGACCAAAAATAATCAATCTTTGGAAAATGCGATTATAGCTGAACAAGAATTGCTGCAACCGTTACGAGAAAAGTCTGATTTGTATATTGATACAGACAAGCTAACCGTCCATGAATTAGCTGAAATCATTCGAGAACGTATTTTAGGTAAAAAAAGCTCTCGTTTAGTCGTGGTATTTGAATCATTCGGTTTTAAGTATGGCATTCCAAAGGATGCTGATTATGTGTTTGATGCCCGTTTTTTACCCAATCCACATTGGGAACCAGAGTTAAAACATTTCACAGGCTTGGACCAGCCTATTGAGATATTTCTCGGTAGCCAACCCATCGTCACTAAATTTATCTGGCAAATTCAAAATCTTATCTCGACCTGGTTACCCCATTTAGAGCGCAATAACCGTAGTTATGTTAGTGTTGCAATAGGGTGCACTGGAGGGAAGCATCGGTCTGTCTACGTTGCAGAGCAATTAGCTAAAAATATAAAAGAAAGTCATCCTGATGTGCAGATTCGACATCGTGAAATGCAAAAATATGAAAGTAAAACCGCACACGAGTCTTAACGTTAACCTAAGATAGGAGTCGATATCCGTTATGTCCCCACTGACGAAAACTTTGGTGATCCGAAACAAATTAGGGATCCACGCTAGACCTGCGACACAGCTGGCACAACTATCAGCAAAATATGACGCCCAAATCATGCTTGAAATCGGTGAGAAAACTGCCGATGCTTCTAGTGTACTGGGGTTGATGTTGTTAGAAGGCCAACAAGGGAAATCGGTCACTGTCAGTGTTACTGGTACCGATGCACAGCAAGCTTTAGATGCCGTGGAAGCACTTATCTGTCAAAATTTTAATGAAAGTACTTAGTGTTTATGTCACTTGATTAACCGTTTTTGTCCCAGATACCTTGGTATGACCATATAAATTCACACTCATTTCTGAAAATACGTTATCATTAACCATCTTACCTTGTGTGATTGTGATTATGACAGACACCCTTGCCACAAATTTTTCTTCAGAACAGGTCAGTAATATTATTGCTGCGCTTAATGCTGGCAAATTTGTCTCTGTCAGAAAAATCTTACATGAAACTCCTGCTCCTGATGTGGCATTGCTACTGGAATCTAGCCCAACCAAAACCCGTGATGATTTATGGCAGTTAATCGATCCTGATTTTCACGGAGATGTGCTAGAAGAACTGTCTGAGGATGTACGTAACGGTATCATTGCTAAAATGATGCCTGATACGGTCGTTGATGCCCTCGAAGACATGGATACGGACGATTTAGCTGAGACTTTGAGTACGTTACCTGATGAGGTCCTGCAAGATATTTTGACATCGATGGACTCGCAAGACCGACATCGAGCAGAACAAGCATTGAGTTATGGTGAAGAAACCGCTGGTTTCATCATGAATACCGATACGATTACATTACGCCCTGATGTTGCCATTGATGTCATTCTACGCTATTTGCGTTTGCGTGGTGAGTTGCCAGAAAATACTGATACTTTTTATGTGGTGAATCGTTCTGATGTCTTAATTGGTTCGGTGCCCGTCACTCGTTTAATTACCTCTTCTCCAGATGTAACCGTTGCTGAAATCATGGACGAAGAGCCAGAAGTGATTGGGGTTGGCATGCCTGATGACCAAGTCGCGAGTTTATTTGAACGCTACAACTGGTTATCTGCGCCAGTGGTCGATGAGAATCATCATTTGGTGGGACGAATTACGATTGATGATGTTGTTGATATTATCCGTGAAGACGCTGAGCACTCAATGATGTCAATGGCTGGTCTAGATGATGAAGAAGATACGTTTGCGCCAGCATTACAATCGACCCAACGCCGTTCAATTTGGTTGGGTGTGAACTTAGTGACAGCATTACTTGCCGCAATGGTGTCTGATATGTTTGAGCAAACTCTATCTCAATTGGCGGTATTAGCGATTTTAAATACGATTGTACCCAGTATGGGTGGGGTTGCAGGTAATCAAACCTTGACTTTGGTTATTCGAGGTATGGCGCTGGGGCATGTCAACGACTCAAATGCTAAGTTTCTGATCAGCAAAGAATTATTGATTGGTTTTTTAAATGGAATTATTTGGGCCACGCTCATTGCGTCAGTCGTCGCATTATGGAAACAAGACTTTATGTTGGGGGTGATTATCGCATTTGCCATGTTAGTCAATATGATTGCTGCGGGACTCGCTGGAGCAACTTTACCTTTAATTATGAAAAAGCTAAAAATTGATCCAGCGCTCGCTGGTAGCGTAATTTTAACGACCATTACCGACGTTATTGGGATCTTCGCCTTTTTAGGTACGGCAACGTTATTTTTGATTTAATCGACTTTTAGATATTCCACAAAGCGTTGTTTAAATTTAGCGATTTTAGGGCCGACCACGAGATTGCAGTAGGTATTACCCGGGTTATTATTAAAGTAGTCTTGATGATAATCCTCCGCAGGGTAGTAGTTTTTTACCGGTTCTAGTTCAGTTACAATCGGTGCCGCATAAATTTTATCTGCGGTTAACTTCTCAATAAAAGCTTCTGCAATCTCTTTTTGTTCGGTGGTGTGATAATAAATACCGCCACGATATTGTGTACCAGTATCATTTCCTTGTTTATTTAGTTGTGTCGGATCATGGAGTCCGAAGAAAATCTCCAAAATGGTGGTAAAGTCGATAATGTCTGCATCAAATGTGACTCTGACAATTTCATTGTATCCAGTTTCTCCTGTGCATACCGCTTCATAAGTAGGATTTTCTGTATGCCCGTTACTGTACCCAGAGATCGCACTTTGTACGCCTTTTACCTTATTAAACGCTGATTCTATGCACCAGAAGCAACCACCACCTAGTGTGATTTCTTGTATATTAGCCATGACGAGATTTCCTAAAAATGATATGTACTATATATGAATATAGGGATTATCCAATAAAGTTCAATCAGCATACGTTGTATGGTGCACTTTATTATTGTTTTTTACGTATATGTATTGTGTTTAAAGCGTTAACTGAGGATAAAAAATGCACCTGACGTTGTTTTATGACGGTATGTGCCCCCTGTGTCAAAAGGAGATGCAGCATTTAATTAAATATAATACGGCAAAGCATTTGGCTTTTGTCGATATTATGGATCCTGAATTTCCAGAAAAATATCCACATCTAGATTGGGAGGCATTGAATAATCGAATTCATGGCGAGTTTTCTGATGGTCGCGTTGTCACTGGACTAGATTGTACATATTGGGCATGGAAGTTAGTGGGCAAAGGTTGGGTTTACGCGCCTTTGCGTTGGCCTGTAGTGCGGTGGTTTGCAGATCACGCATATAACATTTTCGCCAAACACCGATATAAAATCTCTTACTGGCTGACTGGACAAGAGCGCTGTCCGCGATGTGAATTAAAAAATCAATAAGGGTTATAAATATGCGTACAGGTTTACTGATTGGAAGTAATGGCGGAATCGCCCAAGCTCTCATTGTCGAGCTTTTTCAAAGTGGTACCGTTGGACATCTACATACCGTATCACGCAGTGCTAACGATTTAACAGCAGGCCCACTGTCAGAATATCGTTCGAAAATCACTCACCACACAATAAATTCGCAAAATGAAAGCGAAGTTATAGATTTTGTTGCAGCTTGTCATACTCAAGATATAAAGTTTGATTATGTGATATCAACAGTCGGTGTGCTTCACCAGCAGGTGTCTGACAACGTGACATTAAAGCCAGAAAAACGCCTCGAAGATATCGATCCAGTTGCGTTAGCTGAGTATTTCGCGATAAATACCATAGTGCCGGCTATCTGGTTAAAGCATTTACTTAAAATACTGCCCAAGTCTCGAGCGGTCATTGCTTTTTTCTCTGCTCGAGTCGGCAGCATTGAAGATAATCGTTTGGGTGGCTGGTATGGTTATCGTGCCTCAAAGTCAGCGTTAAACATGCTCATAAAAAACGCAAGCATCGAATATCAACGACGCAACAAACACAGTATTTTAATTTCTTATCACCCAGGTACTGTGGCTACAGGATTATCCAAACCCTTTCAGGCAAATGTAAAACCTGGCAAATTATTTACGCCAGAATTTACCGCACAGTGCTTAATAAAACAGTTGCATGCCGCAGAGGTGGAACAAAGTCCGTATTATGTAGATTGGGATGGACAAAAAATCCCTTGGTAAATGACATTTATAGTGAACATTGTTAATATTCGGAAACGATAATAAGAATATTTTATAAGGGTTCATTATGGGTGCAGCACGCGAACAGTTCGGTTCTAAAATCGGCTTTATTCTAGCGGCAGCAGGCTCAGCAGTTGGGATTGGTAATTTGGTTGGATTCCCAGTCGGTGCAGCTAAAAATGGGGGCGGTGCGTTCCTTTTTATGTATGCTGTTTTTGTATTTTTTATATGTTTGCCTGTGATGTTGGCTGAAATGTCTGTTGGACGTCATACGCAAAAAGATCCCCTTGGTGCATATAATAAATTAGGTCAGCGCAACACAGGTTGGAATATCGCTGGTTGGTTGTCGATTATCACCCCGTTTATGATCGCAGTATTCTATTCTGTCATTACCATATGGATCTTTGGTTACTTGGTAGAGTCTATGTTAGGAAACTTAGACTCTTTAGCAAACCCAGATACTTTTGGTGGTTTTATTAACTCAGACGTCGTTTTTGGGTATATGGCGATTGTCCTAGGGATTGTCTATTTAATACTTCAAGGGGGCGTAAAAGAAGGGATAGAAAGGGCGGCTAAGCTATTAATGCCAGCGTTGTTTATCATGCTTATAGGTATGGTGATATTTGTCTTGTTTCAGGATAATGCCATGGCAGGTGTGACTTTTTACTTAGTCCCAGATTTCTCTAAGATTGATTCAGGCGTCGTCAATGGTGCCCTCTCACAAGCATTTTTCTCATTGTCTTTGGGGATGGGGATTATGATTACTTATGGTAGTTACATTTCTAATAAATCTGATATTCCAGGATCGGCAAAACTGGTTGCATTAACCGATACAGCTGTTGCTTTTACAGCAGGGTTAATGATTTTACCTGCTATATTTTCATTTAATCCCAATATTCAGCCTGATGAGCTAAGTGAGTCATCGGTAGGGCTTATTTTTACATTCTTACCTAAAATATTTTTGGCACTACAGGCGAGTATTGGGTATGTCGGTGCAAGTATTGTAGCAAGTACGTTTTTCCTATTAGTGTTTTTTGCTGCTATTACTTCTTTAGTTTCTATTTTTGAGGTACCTGTAGCATCACTGATGAGTGAAAAAGACTTACCACGAAAAAAAGCACTTAGTCTGTGTGGTTTACTGCTTATTGTTTTATCTACATTATGTGCTTTGTCTTTTGGCAAAGTCGGTTTCTTAACGCAGTTTATGGAATATGGTGGTGCGACAAAATCCTTCTTTGATGTGGTAATTGATGTGTTTTACGAGACTATTTTACCTTTAAACGGTTTGTTAATTTGTTTATTTGTCAGTTATCGCTGGAAAAAACACAATTTTAATAAAGCGCTTGAGGAAGGGGCTAGAGGTTATAAACATAGTTTCTTTGAAAAGTATGTGGATATCTCGGTTGGTACTTTCATCCCTGCGATTTTATTGTTCATTTTCATCAACACGGTACTGACCAAATACTTTGGTTATCCACTTATTGGTTAGCTTGTACCTTTAAAGCATATCGAAGGGACTGACGAACTTATACTTAAAACCCAGCATTTGCTGGGTTTTTCTACTTTGGATAGACTTCCCAGATAATGGTTGCAACAGCACGTCTTGATCAAAATCAGGAAATACTAAGCCCTTACTTTTCGCACTTTGTCGGTAATATGTCAGTCGGGAAGGGTGTTCCGGCGCACAGCCGTGAAAAATCACTCCAGTGTGTTGTTGCGTAAAAATCGCCTTTATTAGCCCGATAGCGTCTTCTTGGTGTATAAGATTTACCACCTGTTGGCCATCGTTAAAATACTCTCTTTTACAAATCGAGGTAATAGGATGGCGTGTCGTCGAAATGAGTCCACCTAATCTCAGCACAGTACTTTGACTAGGATAATGACAAAGTAACCATTGTTCCATTTGAGCATGCACTCTACCAGATGGCGTAGTAGGACAGGTCGGGCTCATCTCATCTAACTCAATCAACGTATCCGAAAACTGGCCAAATACCGATGTCGTCGAAATAAAAAGGATTTTGGTATGGTCATTTTGCGCGAGAATAGTGCTTACTAGAGACTGTAAATTACTCAGGAATGGCTGTTCTTGTAGGTCTCGACGTTTGGGTGGAATGTTCAGTAAAACCCAATCACTTTGACGCATAGCAGTGAACATTGCATGGTCAGCATCGCTAGGAAAATGTTGCGGCGTATCTTTACTAAGCACCAATGGATAAGCGGTAATGCCGCTCTCAGTCAGATATGCACACTGTTCTATACGTGTACTTGTCCCATATAGTTTGTGCCCTTGCTGATGGAGTTCGCGAGCGAGGGGGAGGCCTAACCAACCACACCCACACATGAAATATTGTTGTCTCATCACTTATTTTACCTGCGCTTGTTCTGCCTTAGCTTCTACTGTTATAAAATTATAATCCGCATACTCAGGTATGAGTGTAGCCAGGCTGGTTTCATTTGCTTCTGCTACCCTCACTATTTCACAAAATACAGTACTGGTTTCAGCTAATGCATTACCGTTAGCCGCCATTTTTTCTTCGATGACTTGCCCTAAAGCATCTGGGTTAAAGTCTTCAAATAAAGGTTCGCCATCACCAAACAGTAAGGCTTTACCCATGGCGATTAAGATTGTCCCCATAAAGTCTTGTATGGTTTCTTCTAGTACAGCATCAAATTCTGCTTGCCACTGAGGGTCTGTCCAATCATCTTGGTTACTAGCGTTAGGATCGATAAAAATAGATCCATCAGGGGCATAGATACTGCTTTCAACTTTAGTTTTAATTTGTGCGATGAGTTCATTGAGTTTAACAACCATGTCGTCTTGTGGACCTAGTAGCTGTGTAAATACTTCATTGACAGCAATGTTTGCTAACTCTAGACCTTGAGCGGCCATTTCTACGCCCATTGGAATGGCACTTCGGACATTGTAGTAATAGCTTTCGATAACGGCTTGTTGTTCTTGATTCAACGGCACGGCTTTACCATCAATACTGAGATTCTGTTCAGCATCAATGACATATGTTTTGGAATGAGTTGCCGGACGAATAGTCAAAATGTCGTTTTGCATTCCCAAGGTACCTCTCATCGCCATTTCGCACCCCTCTATGTGCATCGATGTGTTCGCCTGCACTGGAGTGGCAAGCAATACGACAGACCAAAGTAATGCAATACATGCAACGTTTATTGAATTGCGGAAGTTTGCTTGTGACATTATTAATATTCCTTTTGTTATACTCATGTACTTGATAAGTCCAGCAGGTTTTATGCCAAAAAATTACGACTGAATGCCTATAAATACTGGGGTTTATAATACGATATAATACAGCAAATAGGTAAATCCATTAGCATTTTAGCAAAATCCTTATTTGTTCGTGAAATTGGCTAATCGTTGATAAAAATCAAATTATCCGATGTTTCGCTGCGAATTCACGTATAAGGGCTATAGGTTTCCAGTGCTTATTGGTATAATTAAGAAAGTTTATTTTTTGGAGAACATCATGGGTGAATGGATCAGTGCAGTTGCATTTGGCATCGGCGTACTAGCATTAGTTTTAGGCTTAACAAGTATCATTATGGCATTCATAGCTGACAAATCAGGGAATGGCATGCAAGAGAAAGTCGAGTACGGTTTTTTCGGCGTTACGGGCTTCGTCATTTTTGCCCTAATGGGGTATGCACTTGCATAAGCGTTTCTTCTAAACGCATATATGGTTATTGTCGTTGCAACCAACGTGTTGTAGCTAATCATTTATCTAGCCTCCTGATTAAGCACTTTTATAGCTAAAATCAAGAGGCTTTTTATGTAGTAGCTATGCAGAAGTATAACGGCGATATTTTTTATTCTCCCACCATTAATACCCTACCAATTATTGTTATCCCGGTTTCGATTGATCACTAATGCGTTGATATAAACGCAGCCCAAACAGTGGCATGATTGCAAAAAAATGGTCAAAAATGTCGGCTTGGATCCCTTCGTACTCGACCCATACTTTATTGCGACTAAAACAATATACTTCTAGGGGGATCCCTACTTCACTGGGTTCTTTTTGACGAACCATTAGCGTCATATGTTGTGCTATTTGTGGATGTTGCTGAAGATAAGCGGTCATGTACGCCCGAAATGTACCTATATTAGTCAATCTACGGGCATTCAATAAATCATTTTGGTCAATATCTTGGTCATTGTGAAATTGCTGGAGCTCGGTGAGTTTTTCGGCCAGATACGGTTTTATAAAACGTACATTGACTAGGTTATCTAACATATCTTGATCACAAAACCCCACACTATTGACATCAATGTGTATCGAACGTTTGATGCGACGGCCACCTGAACGCAGCATTCCTTGCCAGTTTTTGATGACTTCATTAGTCAAAGTATAGGTAGGTAAAGTGGCGATCGTTTTATCCCAGTTTTGGATTTTTACCACATTTAAGCCGATTTCTTTGATTTCACCGTCTACGTTATAGGCTTGCATTTCAATCCAATCACCCGTGTTGAACATACGGTTTGCGGCGATTTGGATCCCAGCAACAAACCCTAGAATTGTGTCTTTAAATATCAACAATAAAATAGCGGCAATTGCAGTTAAACCAGAGAGTAGAAGTAATGGGCTTTTGTCGATGAGCAAGGAAACAGTGAGTAAGATTGCGATGATCGCAAAGGTTAGCTTACTTACCTGGATAAACCCAGTGATAGGCGCACGTTCGGCTAGTTTTGACTCATTATAAAGCTGTTCAATGGTGTTCAGTAAAGCGTAGACAGCGAAGATCGAGAATAAAACGAGATAAATTTGTGCGCCTTTGAGAAATAGAGGTAACAAAATGGGGTTTTTTTCAAATAATAATGGCGCGGCAAGATAAATAAAAATCGCTGGCGTCAAATGGCCCAAACGCCGAAAAAAGCCGTTTTCTAGTAACACATCATCCCAATTATGGGTGTTTTTGAATAATACCGTTATGAATCTGGATTGTAGGATCTTATGCACTAGATAATACGTGATAGCAGCACAAATAATAAGAGTAACGGTAGCCGCTATTTTATAAAGTAAATGTTCTGGGGTAAATAAATGAGCATAATTGGGGAACAGCTCATGCATAAAATCTAGGAATTTTTGAGTTACAGCGTTGTTATTCATGTTTTGCGTTATCAACTTTGAGAAGGTTAAGAGCTTGTGAGAAACTGTTTAATACGCTCGTCTTTTTGTTGCCACGTCGTATTCAACCATTGTTGGAATGAATGTCGGAATGTTTCATCATTAAAGTAATCGCCAATAAGATGTTCTTCTACCGGTAATACCCTAACATCAATTGCGATTCGCTTCATTCTACCACATAACATATCCATCATAGGATGTTCCACATTACCAGGATACAAAATACTCACGTCCAGAATATTGTGGAATTGTTCTCCCATAGCTGCAAGGGCAAAAGCAATACCGGCAGCTTTGGGGCGTAGCAAATACTGATAAGGACTCTTTTTTGCTTGATGTTTTTCAGGGGTGAATCGAGTCCCTTCAACGAAATTGATAACGGTCGTAGGCGTTTGCGCATAACGCTCACATTTTTTTCGCGTCGTTGCGATATCCGTTCCCTTTTTTTCAGGATGCTTTGCCAGGTATTCCTTGGAGTATCTTTTCATAAATGGCATATCCAACGCCCAAGCACCTAACCCAACAAAAGGTAACCAAATGAGCTCTTTCTTAAGAAAAAATTTCGGTGAAGGAACTCTGCCTTGGGCAAAGGCAATCATTAGGATGACATCCAAATAACTGCGATGATTAGCCGTAATCAAATACCATTTATTTTTGGAAAGCTCACCTGTAATGCGAATGTCGATGTTAATACGGTTGAATGTTTCAATGAAAAAAACGCTAATTGTTCCAAAATTTACCGCAAAGCTATCAGTAATAAAACTGAGTACTCGACGCACAGGAGGAACAGGAATGACGAGTTTGATGAGACCTAAAACAAAAATTAAAGTTGCCCAAAACCCTAAATTAATCATCTGTAATAAAAAGTGAATTGGGAAAATGATAATAGCTTTTATTTTGTGCACAACCAACCTCACTATTAGAACTATCTGAACACAACCAGCAAGAACAAACGGTTGAATTCATAGGTATTTGTAAACATTTGCATCGTATGGAATAAATGGTTTTGCGTCAAATATTTTATCATTAGGTTCAGGGTGTTGATGGCCTCAATAACTGACGTATAAAATCCAGGATGAACTGCGCAAAATCGTTTTCGAATGGTATAATGCACAAACGTGTTTGTCTGCTTATGGTCTTCCTGAAGATGAAATATCAGCACAAAGAGCTAAAAAGTCCTGAATTTTAGAGAATCCAAAATTGTTAATAGTTAACGTAACGTCTTATAAATCAAATGGTGCAGAGTGATGGCTGCGAAAATAGATCACAGAATGTCAGTCGCCCCTATGCTGGATTGGACAGACAAACATTGTCGTTATTTTCTCAGACAAATAAGTCGTCATACTTTGCTGTACACAGAAATGGTGACGACCGGAGCTATTATTTTTGGGAAAGGAGACTTTCTTTCTTATAACGATGCTGAACATCCAGTTGCCCTGCAGTTAGGGGGGAGTGATGCCGCACATATGGCACAATGTGCAGTGAAAGCCCAAGAATATGGTTATGATGAAGTCAATATCAATGTGGGCTGTCCATCTGATCGCGTCCAAAATGGTCGCTTTGGTGCCTGTTTGATGGCTGAGCCTAATACTGTGGCTGAATGTATCAAAGCGATGCAAGCCGAAGTTGATATCCCCGTCACAGTCAAATCCCGTATTGGGATTGACGACATGGATGAATATAAAGATCTATCTACGTTTATAGAGATAGTGGCAGGTGCAGGCTGCAACGATTTTACTGTTCATGCCAGAAAGGCATGGTTAAAAGGTTTGAGTCCCAAGGAAAATCGTGACATTCCTCCCTTATTGTACGATAGAGTGTATCAACTAAAAACTGAGTTTCCTGACCTTCATATCGGGATTAACGGTGGTGTCAAAACACTTGCCCAAGCGAAACACCATTTACAATTTGTTGATAGCGTTATGATTGGGCGAGAAGTTTATAGTAATCCTTATATTCTGAGTAAAGTGGATGCCGAGTTTTATAATGACGATACGGCAGTACCGACACGTGAAGAAGTTGTTCAGCGTATGTATAAATATACTCAACAACATGTCTCAGCCGGTGGTAAAGTATGGCATGTGGTGAGGCATATGATGGGCTTGTTTCAGGGGCAACCAGGTGGGCGTGTTTGGCGTCGTTACTTGAGTGAAAATGCTATCGGGGCAGATAAATCACCTGATGTTTTATTAGCTGCATTGGAGGCAATGATACAAACCCGTGATAAGGCTCAACAATTTCTAGATGATAAACCTCAAATATAACTTAAGTATTTAAATGCATATCTTTAAGGTGGTTAAAAATGCTAATCCAATAGTGTTTTTAACTATTTTTTAGGTAAAAAACTTTTTATCCTATTCATTTCCAATATTTTAACTGAATTTAAATTCAATAAAATCAGTGCTTTACGATTTTCTTATGAGTTGGCACAACCTTCGCAATATTATCTTCGTCTTAACTAATAACGCATCACAAGATGCTAATACATGACTCAAAGGATAACGATTATGTTTACTAAAATGATTATTGCGACCACACTTTTATCTTCAGCTACTTTTGCTTCAGCAGTCCAAGCCGAGCAAAAAGTTCCTTTAAACCAGTTTGTTGATAGTTTAGTTCAGCAAACAGTGAGTATTACTACACAAGACTTAGCATATGCAGTTCAGTCGGATGTTGCACAAACAGCTTACAACTTTAACTTAGACGGCACGCCAACGATATCCACCAATATCGAAATGGTAGATTTAGCAAGTACCGTAGAAATTAATTCAGAAATCAAATCTCAAACTCTAGTGCTGAATGTCGATAATAAAGCATCAACTACTGCGGAATAGTTATGTTTTTATTGATGGATTTAGTGCTCTTGATGAGCGGACCGATTATCGCATTTGTGATGGCAGTGATAGTGTTTTTCGGAGCGTTAGTCTTACCTCCAAAAACGATGTATATCCTGCATCATAAAATGCAGAAACTACGCAAGGGCTGAGTCCGAATTCGTCCTTGCTAGTTGATTGCGAGCACACACCTAGGCGAGCCGCGCTGCTAGCTCTTCCCAGCTTAACTGTTTAGTATATTTTAATTTAACCACCTTTCTATAATAATCGTATAACGCCATATTGTGTTCAGTCTCATCATGAGTGACTTGTTGAGGTACTATTTTTTTAATTTCATCAGCAGAATGTTTTGGCTCTTTTTGGAATGCTTCTAAGGTGACGAAATCTTCCTCTGTGAGATGACAATCAAACACCCCCGGTCGCATTTTCATCTGTTCTAATGTATACGGAGTCACCACCACGACCGCAAAGTCACCCGTTGTGAAGTAATTATTTTGTGTAAATAAAAGCGGCTTGTAAATCGATGTAATACTGTTGGTATATAAGAGGAAATCCAGTTTTGCAAAGGAGTAGGTACCGGCCAACCTCATCACAAACATGTTGTTATGATTTTGCATATGTTATTTCTTGTGTTAGGAATTTAGTCTCGCGGCGAATTTTAAAACAAAAGTTGTGATTTGCAAATTGACAGGATAACTCCTGTAACCACTCCCCTCGAACGACTTACACAATCACACGGTAATAGTGAACGATACTCGCTTAACTGGCATGTGGTTTGAAAATAAAGCCGGCATGTGGTTAAAAAAACTAAAAGTTGGTTTTTTTGATTAAAAAATAGTTTCAGCTTTCCCCTCTGTCTATTTTTTAATATCAACTTTTTTATAAACCTATTTAAAAACAATGACTTATAATTGATTTTTGTTTTGGCATAGGACTTGTAATACAAAATAGTAAGTGAGACTTTTCACAGCACAACCCCGAGGAAAATATCATGGGTGTATTTACAAGAATGAATGACATCGTCCAGGCTAATTTTAATGCGATGTTAGACAAAGCAGAAGATCCACAAAAAGTAATGCGTTTAATTATCCAAGAGATGGAAGAAACATTAGTAGAGCTGCGTTCGACTTCGGCCAAAAACTTAGCTGAGCAAAAGGAGTCTTTACGCAAGCAAGAACGTCTAGCTGCTGATGCTAAAATGTGGACGGATAAAGCAGAACTAGCCCTGCGTCACAACAAAGAAGAGCTTGCTAGAGCAGCTTTAATCCAAAAACAGGAATGTTTAGCCGAACAAGAAATAGTGGTAAAAAACTTATCTGTTATTGATGAGAATCTACAACTATTGGAGTCAGATGCGCATAAGTTATCGACGAAGTTGTTAGAAGCAAAACAAAAACAGAAAATTTTATCCAGCAAAGAAGTGACTATCACAACCCGTTTAAAAGCCAAAAATATGCAAGCGCGTTATGACGTTGATACAGCCATTGAGAAATTTGCAAGTTACGAACGTAAAGTCTCAGATTTGGAAGCGCAAGTGGATGCATATGACATAGTGCCAAGCACATATTCTTTGGCTCAAGAAATCGCAAACTTGGCGCAAGAGTCGTCACTCGACCAAGAATTAATAAAGTTAAAAGCAAAATTACAAAGTGACTCTGTCAGTACTGATGTCGCTCAACCCAGCAGTTCAACAAACTCATCGGCAGCCTAGTGTCTGCCGCGGTTTTTCTTATCAATATTTACAGTTTTAAAGAGGATTTATTATGACTCGTTATAACCAAAGTGCACTATTTAGAGACGGTGCTAACCCTATGATCAGTGGTGTGTGTAGTGGTCTTGCTAAATACTTGAAAATCAACCCATTATGGACCCGTACAGGTGCTGTAGTTGGTTTCTTAATGGCGCCAGTAGCAGTAGCACTTGCCTATGTTTTGGCGGTATTATTGTTGCGCAAACGTCTAGTCTGAGCGAAAGGATTGCCAGCATGAAAAATTTAATAATAGCTATCTTAATGGTCATTTTGTTAGTAAATGGTCTGTTACATGTCGTGTATGAATGGTTTGATTTTACGCTAATGCTTAACAGTTTTAATTTAGACATAGTTTCAGCAAGTATATTATTTAGCGCATTATCAATTATTGCTGTGATCATTGGATTTGTAGTGGCGGTGAGTGTATTGGGTACGGTCGTATTTGTCGGCTTTGCCATATTAAGTTCGGTATTTATTGTCTCTATGACAGCCTTTTGGCCCGCGTTATTAATTATGTTACTAGCGATTTGGTTGCTGAGTAATAAAGTTAATAAAGACCTTGGTGATAATGTGACTACGTTTTAGTCGAAACTGAGTTGCTTACCTCTTAGGCATTTAGCATTAGAACTTGTAATTACAGAGTTTTTCACACAAATTAATGCTAAGATTAACTTATCAAATCTTAGTTGAAGGAACACGATGAGAGATTTTATTACCCCCAAAAATACCGGCATAGCCGCAAGTATTATTCTTTTCTTCTTTATTGTCATTGGTTTTTATTGGAGTTTGGCACCGAGTACTTTTTCGGTGCGTGAAGAAGTTCAACAAGCCGCAGCTACAATGAATGTAAAACCTGTCACCGGATTTGCCAGCGCTACAGCTGTTTTGAAGGTGGGAGACACCCTTTTGAATAAATCAGGCGGATATCTGTCTAATGATAAAATGCCGCCAAGTGTATTTTTGGATAATATGCCGGCCTGGGAGTTCGGCGTTTTGGAAATGCTGCGTGATATGACCTTGTCTATGCGCAAAGATTTCTCACGTTCCCAATCCCAATCAAGGGAAAACCCTTATTTAGTGAAAGCGCAGCCTAATTTAAATATCAACAGTAATGCTTGGGTCTTTCCTTCCGCAGAATCTGAGTATCAAAAAGCGTTTGCTGAAATAGCCAAATATCGAAAGGAACTAGCAGACCCTAATAGCCAAGGCAGCCAATTTTTTGCTCGCGCAGATAATCTTCGCGATTGGTTGAAAGAAGTTGAAAAACGTCTTGGCAGTATGTCACAAAAGCTCAGTGCAAGTGTTGGTTCGGAAGTGATAAATACCGACTTGGCAGGGGATAGTGCTGCCAGTCAATCTACCCCAACTCCCCAGCAATTTGAAAATAAAACCAGTTGGTTTCAGTTAGATAATAATTTTTATGAAGCACGAGGCATGTCCTGGGCGTTATTACACTTTTTAAAAGCGGTAGAAATGGATTTTGCTGATGTCTTGGCAAAGAAAAATGCCTTGGTGAGCTTACGTCAAATTATTCGTGAATTAGAATCGACCCAAGAAATGGTTTTTTCACCCATGATCCTTAACGGCAGTGGTTTTGGTATGTTAGCCAATCATTCATTGGTTATGGCGAATTATATCTCGCGTGCGAATGCAGGCATTATTGAGTTATCAGAATTATTAAATCAAGGTTAATACAATGACATTTTCTTTTCAGCAAATTGCAGTAAGTTCACTTATTGCTTCGACTTTATTAGCAAGTTCAGCCAAATCGGATACCCTTTTAGGTGTATATGCTGGGGCACAAATGTGGGCAATGGAGTCGACAGGTTCTGTTGCAACATCCGCCGATGATTTGCTCAGTTTTGCTTACGATGATGAGCGTCAGAGTAGTTTTTATGTGGCGCTTGAGCATTTTGTTCCTTTTGTGCCTAATGCCAAAATCATTGTGACAACATTAGAAACGGATGGCAATACGACCATAAACCAGGACTTTACCTTTGCTGGTGAAACTTTTACCGTCAACGCGGAGTTGCAAAACATATTAGATCTGACTTCCACTGATCATATATTGTATTACGAAATTTTAGATAATGACCTAGTCAGTATTGATGTTGGTATAAATGCCAAAAAATTAGATGGTGCTATTACCGTAAGAGATACTGTGTCAAATACGGCATCTGTACAACAAATGAATGGTTTCATTCCGATGTTGTATTCACGGGTTGAATTGGGGATCCCCGCAACCGACATTTCTCTTTTTGCTGAAGGGAGTTATTTAGCTATTGATGATAATAATATTATGGACGTTAATGCGGCCTTAGAGTATAGAGTTATTGACAGTTTGGCTATGAACATGGCATTTCAGTTGGGGTATCGCTCTATCCAAGCAGAGCTTGATGATATTGATAATACTTATGCAGACATCGATTTTACAGGTGTTTATGCAGGTGTAGAGGTACATTTTTAATTATTTGCTTAAACACAATATCTAATAGTCCATTAAGTAATAAAAAAGCGCTATTTATTCTTTTATAATATGAATGGGGTGAATTACACTTCTCGCATCATCAGTTAAATAGACGCTTTTTTTATGTCGAATACTCCGATCCAACCTGGTTTTATTGAACCAAACCAGTTAAATGCGATAACCCAGGCGATGGCTGGGCTTAATAGTCAACAATTGACTTGGCTCAGTGGTTACACTGCTGGATTAGCTGCTGCTGGAACTGTTCCATTAGAACAGCCTACACAGGCACAAGCCTCTTCTGCCCAATTAACCATTTTGTACGGCTCACAAACGGGCAATGCCAAGGGTGTAGCAAATGCATTTGGCGAGCAAGCCAAAGCAGAAGGAATCAACGCTAAAGTTGTTTCTATGGCGGATTACAAACCTCGCCAACTTAAATCTGAGACGCATTTAGCGGTTATTGTATCGACGCACGGTGAGGGTGATGCTCCAGATGACGCGGTTGAATTCCATGAATATGTCGCAAGCAAAAAAGCCCCAAAAGTTGCCCAATTGAAGTATTCAGTGTTGGGTCTTGGTGATACCAGTTATGAATTCTTTTGCCAAACAGCTAAAGATTTTGATACCCGTCTTAGTGCTTTAGGTGCCAATGCGGTTGCTGCAAGAGTGGATTGTGATGTGGATTATGACAGTGCAGCAAAAGCTTGGGGTGATGCTGTTATTGCAGCTATAAAAGATGATTTTGCTGCTCAAACAACCTCAGTCCCTGCCACGTTTGCGGCGAATGCTCCGAGTTTAGTCAGTGCTACGACAACTTACGACAAAAAGAACCCGTTTACAGCCACATTATCTGAAAGCTTAAAGATCACGGGTCGGGATTCAGTAAAAGATATTCGTCATATTGAAATCTCCCTTGAAGATTCCGGTATGTCCTACGAAGTAGGAGATGCGCTAGGGGTGTACTTCTTAAATTCTCCAGATGTTGTAGAGCGTATTTTAAGTACCCTTAAATTATCAGGGGATACTGAAGTGACAGTGCAAGATTCCACAATGTCATTGCACCAAGCATTAACTGAAAAACTAGAACTGACATTATCTTATCCAACATTTGTGAGCAAGTTAGCAGAAGTTACCGAAGATGCGAAATTACAAGATTTACTCGCAGATAAGAAAGCACTACGTGAGTATATTGTAGATCGTCAAATCGTAGATATTGTGATAGATAATCCAGTCTCAGTGAGTGCACAACAGCTTGTTGATGCTTTGCGTCCGCTCACAGCTCGTTTGTATTCAATTGCCTCAAGTCAAACAGAAGTAGAAGATGAAGTCCATCTTACTGTAGCCCATGTAGCGTACGATGCACATGGTTTTGCTCATCAAGGTGGCGCCTCAGGTTTCTTATCTACGCGTTTAGAAGAAGGTGCCGAGGTCAAGGTTTATGTCGAACCAAACCCTAACTTCCGTTTACCTGCTGATCCTAATACACCAGTCATTATGGTAGGTCCAGGTACCGGTATTGCTCCGTTCCGTGCATTTATGCAAGAACGTGATGCACAAGGCGCAGAAGGGGATAACTGGTTATTTTTTGGTAACCCAAGCTTTACCCAAGACTTCCTTTACCAAACCGAGTGGCAAGGCTACAAAAAATCAGGCTTATTAACTCACATCAGCCTCGCATTTTCGCGTGACCAAGCTGAGAAGATTTACGTTCAACATCGCCTACTTGAGCAGGGTGCAGAAGTGTATGCTTGGCTAGAACGAGGTGCGCATTTTTATGTGTGTGGTGATGCCATGCATATGGCTAAAGATGTTGAGAATGCACTATTAGAAATTTATCAGACGCACGGTAAACAAAGTGCCGATGAAGCAAAACAAAGTTTATTAGCTTTACGTAAAGCTAAACGTTACCAGAAGGACGTCTACTAATGACTGACAAGAACACATTAATTGTTGAAGGCAAGTTAGCAGACAATGAACGCATGAAAACGCAAAGTAATTTTTTGCGTGGCACCATTACTGAAGACTTAAAAGATGATCTCACTGGTGGCTTTACTCCAGATAACTTTCAGTTAATTCGTTTCCATGGAATGTATCAACAAGACGATAGAGATATTCGTGGTGAACGAACCAAGCAAAAATTAGAACCATTGCACAATGTTATGTTACGTGCACGTTTACCTGGTGGTGTTATTACGGGAGAGCAGTGGTTAGCGATTGATAAATTTGCTGATGATTACACGATGTATGGTTCGATTAGATTGACTACTCGCCAAACATTTCAGTTTCACGGGGTTCTAAAACCAAATATTAAGCTGATGCACCAAACTTTGCACTCAGTAGGCATTGATTCCATTGCAACCGCTGGAGACGTCAATCGAAACGTATTATGCACGTCAAACCCAGAACAATCTGCAGTCCATACTGAAGCGTTTGAATGGGCTAAAAAAATCTCTGAGCACCTACTGCCAAAAACCAAAGCGTATGCTGAAATTTGGTTGGACGGTGAAAAGGTTGAGACCACAGAAGAGCCTATTTTGGGGAGTACTTATTTACCTCGTAAATTTAAAACAACCGTCGTGATTCCGCCACAAAATGATGTGGATGTGCACGCTAACGATTTGAACTTTGTAGCGATCGAAGAAGATGGTGAATTGGTTGGTTTCAATGTGTTAGTGGGTGGTGGTTTAGCTATGACACATGGTGATGAATCTACCTTCCCTCGTCGTGCAGATGATTTCGGCTTTATAAGTTTAGAGCATACTCTAGCAGTAGCAGAAGCAGTAGTCAGTACTCAACGTGATTGGGGTAACCGCGTCAACCGTAAAAATGCAAAGACGAAATACACGCTTGAAAGAGTCGGTGTTGAAACGTTTAAAGCTGAAGTTGAAAAACGTGCTGGTGTCAGTTTTACTGCATCACGACCTTTTACATTTACTAGTCGTGGTGACCGTTTTGGTTGGGTAGAAGGTGTAGATGGTAAGTTCCATCTTACTTGTTTCATCGAAAATGGTCGTATTCTAGATTACCCGGATAAAAAATTGAAAACAGGTTGTCGTGAAATTGCCAAAATTCATCCTGGTGAATTTAGACTCACAGCTAACCAAAATTTAGTGATTGCCGCTGTTCCGGTAGAGCTGAAAGATCAGATTGAGGCATTGGCGCAAGCACACGGTTTGATGCCAAATGTTTCTGCACAACGCAAAGACTCTATGGCTTGTGTGTCACTGCCTACCTGTCCATTAGCTATGGCAGAAGCAGAACGTTATTTGCCACAAGCAGTCGACACACTTGAAGGTATTTTGGCTAAACATGGTATGCCTGACGAGAGTATTATTTACCGAATTACAGGCTGTCCCAACGGTTGTGGGCGTGCGATGCTGGCCGAAATCGGGTTAGTAGGTAAAGGACCCAACAAATATAATTTACATATTGGTGGTAACCGCGAAGGTACACGTATTCCTAAAATGTATAAGGAAAATATCACTGACGTTGAGATTATGGACATACTCGATGATTTAATTGGCCAATGGTCAGTCAATCGAGAAAGTAATGAAGCATTTGGCGATTTTGTTATTCGGGCTGGCATTGTTGCTCCAGTCATTGATTCTGCGAAGGACTTTTATGCTTAATTCTGCGCACAATGATACATCTACCTCGTCCACGCCAGACATAACAGCCTGGGATAAAGCCGCTTTAGCTGAGCTAGCGCCTGAGTTAGAAGCAATGTCACCGGTCGCTAGAGTGGAATGGGCATTTGCTAATTTGCCACAAAATGCCATTGTGTCGTCGAGCTTTGGTGCCCAATCCGCTGTTATGTTGCATTTGATATCCAGTGTTGCGCCTGGTACGCCGGTGGTTTTAACCGATACGGGTTACCTTTTCCCTGAAACGTATCAATTTATTGATGAGATGACTGAAAAATTAAATCTTAATTTACAGGTGTATCGAGCCCCGATTTCTGCTGCATGGCAAGAAGCCAAGTATGGCAAATTATGGGAACAAGGCGTTGAAGGGATTGAGACTTATAATAAGTTGAATAAAGTGGAGCCAATGCACAGAGCATTAGCTGAACTTAATGTAGGTACTTGGTTTGCGGGCTTACGTCGCTCGCAGTCAGGCGGACGCAGTACACTGCCGGTGGCACAGCGTGTTGGTAATCAAATCAAGGTATACCCAATTATTGATCAATCGAATAAACTCTTACATGATTATTTAAAGGCTAATAACTTACCTTATCACCCGTTATGGGAGCAAGGGTATGTCTCTATCGGTGACTGGCATACAACACGTCCACTCACCGCCGGTATGACGGAAGAAGATACGCGCTTTTTTGGTCTAAAAAGAGAATGCGGTTTACATGAGTATGGTGACGGTATTTAAGTAATATCGTCACCATTCATATAAAAGGCTCGACGCATTATAAAAGCGTTATTTGTTGTACTTTTAACATGATTTAGACTTCGTCTTTTAATAAAAATCAAACCCTTTTTTTAGGGCTTCTTTCATTTCGTAAAAGTACGTTTCTTGGGGTTCCTTTTTTAATAACCCTGCAATTTCATTGCCTGCACTGGTCATTTTATAATATCGTAAAGAGGTATTTTTACGTTTTGGTGTCAGGTAAAATTGTCTGTCTAATTGCTGCCATTGTTGTCTTTTATCAGTGGCGATTGGACCCGTTTCAATCTCATCTTTATACATCAAACCAAGTGCATCGAACGCAAGTAAATCAGAATAAGCTAGGCCAAAGCGATACAACGCAATATCTTCTCTGATGAAGCTCCTACCGACTCTTAAAATAGAGGGTTTAGCACTGAAGCCAGAGATGACCATTGGTACTGTATCTGTTGGTGTCGTAGCAGCCAAATTACATATATTATTAAATGCTTTGGTATCGTTAAGTGTCAAAGATTTGATGATTTTTAGTGTGGGTAAGCTAATACTCCCTGGTTTGGTAATCTCTTTAATTAAGAGATTCGCCCAAACATCTTGCATAGAACTAGAGTGGATTTCCTGTGCGATTTCAACAAAATTAAACCACCAATCGACATCCATATTGCCCTTTGGCACACTTGTTTGTGGTTTGCTTAACGCTTTTGTCAAAATACTTTTAAGATTATTAGCTTTGCGAGTGTAAAGAGCATCATTTACTGCATTAGCAAATAGATTAACGTTGGATGATTCGATTCCACTTTGTTCTACACCAAGCAATGCGCACCATTTTAATAGGCGCTGCTGGGCGGGATAGACAGAGGTAGGTATGGAAGAAACCTGTTGTGATGGATTATTGGGTACAGCAACAGTTCTCCCAATATCCTTATCAGGTTTCATTAAATTTATTTTCCTAAGTGTTAGCTAACTAAGGTGTTGTGAACTATATTTTAGATATGTTCACTTTGCAGATATATTGTTTTGTCAAAAGTAAAGCAAGTTTTCCCAACCGCTAAAAGTGTCGCTGACAAATGCCAAAATCTTACAAAATCTGGTGCATTAAAAGTTATCGGCGCGACCAGTAATTTCTTTAGTAAAAATTCTTTATCAGATTTCTGTGAAGGGTTAATTTTACAGTTCTGTGCCAGTTATCAACTCGCTCCAGAGGATATCCTATGTTTAAAAGTCGGGAGTATTATTCAGCAACGTGATACCAATGTTCGTATTTGCGCTGCAGCAGGAGAGAACACTAAGTATATCAATCAACCACTAAAACTGTTGAATGATCAGCGTATTACTAAGACCGTCGATGAAGCGTTTAGAGTAAAGCGGACTATTCATCATACTACTAGCACACTATTTTTTGTGGGTGACAATAACTTTGAAATGGTGATGTTTATAAATAGCAAAATTGAACATGATTCAGCTATGTTTGTAGACTTGCAACATTTATTAAATGGTATTAAAGCAGGTTATAAGCATGTCGCTTTATTTTTAGACTTGCATACCACTGCATTTAAAGATGTATTAACCAAATTACCTAATCGCAACGATTTCATCAATTTTCTAAACACGCCTGATTACTCAAAAAGTATGGACGGGTTACATGTTTTGATTATTGATATAAACCATTTTTCAGATGTAAATGATGCTCTGGGTCAGGATACTGGTGATATGCTGTTACGTGCAGTCGCCAAACGCTTAAAATCCAGTTTGGAAAAAAGCATTACTATTAGTCGCATAGGGCCCGATGTGTTTGGTTTAGTTGGTCCAGCAGCTTTGTTAAAGCCTGAAGATATTTCTTTAATCTTCGAATCACCATTTCGTGCGGGGCAATATTCATTACCAGTATCTGTAAATATGGGAATTTGTCATTTAGATAGCGAATATGATAACGGTGCTGATATCTTTAGGCGTTGTAATTTAGCATTAAACCGAGCTAAGAAAAATTCTACGCTGAATCATTTTTGGTATAGTTTTGAAATAGAAGAAAAAACCTTATGGAGAATAGAGTTAATTCGCCGTTTGACGTCCGCTTTTGAGCGTCGAGAGTTGGAGTTGTGGTTTCAGCCACAATTGTGTTTAAACTCTATGAAGGTTTGTGGTGTCGAAGCATTGTTACGTTGGCCTGATGCTAATGGTAAGTTTATTCCACCAAATCAGTTTATTCCCGCAGCTGAGTATTCTGGCTTAATCGTGGATTTAGGTTTATGGGTGTTCCGTGAAGCTTTGCGAAGTGCTCGTATGTTACATGCTCAAGGATATAAAGATCTCACGATTGCTGTGAATGTGTCTATCATTCAGCTAAGAAGTAATAATTTTGCTCAAAACATCAAATTATTATTGTCCGAGTTCACTGTGGATCCATCTCTTATCGAACTGGAGATCACTGAAAGTGTCGTGATGGATGAACCCGATGTGGTGATCCAAAGTTTACATCAACTCAAAGAACTAGGGTTTAAAATTGCTATTGATGATTTTGGTACAGGATTTTCTTCTTTAAGTTATTTACAAAAAATGCCGATTGACCGTTTGAAGGTCGATCGACAATTTGTCCAAGAATTTACCCCTGATACTCAAGCACATATTGCAGAAACCATTATTGCTTTAGCGCATAAGTTAAACTTATCGACGATTGCTGAAGGGGTAGAACGACCAGATCAGGCAGAATTTTTAAAAGAGATTGGGTGTGAACAGGTCCAAGGCTATTTATATGCCAGACCCATGCCTTTGAGTAATTTGTTTGTCCATTTACAAAATCAAAACAATTCACTTTAGGTGATTCAAATTACTCTCATCAGAGCATACTTATACGGTTGTCATCCTGATTTAGTCATATCAATTTGCGGCAGTATCTGAGTTCAGAAAATACTGCCGTCAAATCTGTTCTATTAATATTTAGAACAAGCGGTTCAAACCGTTTAATGCCGCGACTCGATAGGCTTCGGCCATGGTAGGGTAGTTGAACGTCGTGTTAACAAAGTACTCTATGGTATTGCCTTTGCCTTTTTGCTGCATAATGGCTTGTCCAATGTGGACGATTTCAGAAGCACGCTCGCCAAAACAATGGATCCCTAGAATTTTTTTCGTTTCACGATGGAATAAGATTTTCAGACTACCGACCATTGAATTTGCGATTTGTGCTCTTGCTAGGTGTTTAAACTGTGCTCGACCTACCTCATAAGGTACCTTGGCTTCTGTTAATTCTTGTTCTGTTTTACCGACTGAAGAAATTTCGGGAATGGTGTAAATTCCTGTCGGTATATCAGCCACCAGACCGTTATGCACTTTCCCTGCTGATAAGATAGCTTCTGCGGCAAATCGCCCCTGATTATAAGCAGCAGATGCCAAGCTTGGGTAGCCGATAACATCACCTACTGCATAGATATGGCCGACCTCAGTTTGATAATTTTCATTGACCGAAAGCTGTCCTCGCGAATCAGGTGTCAGGCCAATTTCAGGAAGGTTCAGCATTTCTGTATTACCTGAACGTCCATTAGCAAAAAGTAAGCAATCAGCACGCATTTTTTTGCCTGATTCAGTAGTGATCACCACATGGTCTTCACTACCTTCGATTTTGTCATAAGTTTCATTATGGCGCACGACTACACCATTGTTCCACAGGTGATAGCTCAATGAATCAGATATCTCATCATCTAAGAATGATAATAAGCGGTCTCGCATATTGAATAAATCAACTTTGACCCCCATACCGCGGAAGATAGAGGCGTACTCTGTACCAATAACGCCGGCTCCGTAAATAATCATGCTTTTGGGATCATGTTGCATGGATAAAATCGTATCGGAGTTATAAATGCGTGGATGACTAAAATCAATATCCGGTGGAGTGTAAGGGCGTGAACCTGTAGCAATGACAAAAGTATCGGCAGTGATGTTTTCAAAAGTGCCATCATCGCGTGTAATTTTAAGTGTATTAGTATCGATAAAGCTTGCTTGTCCATGCATCAGCGATACTCGATTACGCGAATAAAACCCGCCACGTAATTTCGTTTGTTTGCGGATGACTCCACTAGCGTGTGACATGATGTCTTTGAAGGTGAGACGTTGACTTGCATCGGTTTGGTTGAACAATGGCGACTGATTGTATTCAATCAAACGACTCACGGAATGACGTAATGCTTTTGATGGAATCGTGCCCCAATGAGTACAACCACCACCAACATGCTCATAACGTTCAATAACAGCAACGGTTTTTCCTGCTTTGGATAACTGCATCGCAGCACCTTCACCACCTGGTCCGGTGCCTATCACTACAACGTCAAAATGCGCCAATGTCTGTTCCATAATTCTTTCCAATGTAAAAAAGCCGATACTCAGATATCGGCTTTAGGGTGTTATACTTAAGAGTGTTTATGCCGGTAGCAATTGTAACTTATATATTGCATTCCAGCGCTCTTTTTGTAGCAAAAAAGCATTTTGTAATTCGGTGCATCTTTGTTGTAATAGTGCTTTCTCTTGAGTGACCTTTTCTACCGAACGTTCAACAGATTTTTGTAACTGTCTTTGTTGGACTCTAACTAAGCGTTTTTTGGTTGCATAATACTCATTACACTTTTCTAGTAATACAGCATACTCTTCTTCCAACTTAGCCTTTAAAATTTCAGCGTTAGGATATTTTGCTATTTTGTTTTGTGCTTTTAATAATTGCATTGAAAATTTAGCTTGCTGGATTCTGTCTTCAGGGCACTTGCGTAGGTTTTTTGCCATGCCAAGTACAGAAAGAGATTTGATCAACCATTTAGTCGGATCATAGTGCCACCAGCGGATACCATTGCGATAGTCATATTCAAATATATGATGGAAATTATGATAACCCTCACCAAAAGTAAACAATGCTAAGATACCATTGTCTTTGGCTGTGTTGACGTCGGTATAGGTTTGCTTGCCCCATATATGACAAAGTGAGTTAATGAAGAAGGTAACATGATGAACCATGACGATCCTGGCAACACCAGCTAACAGAACCATGCCTAATATCGAACCATTTAAATAACCCAGTAGCGCCGTAATTCCGAAGTTGGCTAATAACACAATCGGGACATAATAATTGTGCTGCCACATGACTATTTTATCCTTTTGTAAGTCACGGCAATTTGAATAGTCGGTATAGCGTTCAGATTGATATTCACGTAACATCCATCCCATATGCGAAAACCAAAAACCACGCTTAGCTGAATATGGGTCTTTGTCGTTTACATCGACATGTTTATGGTGCACACGGTGGTCGCTGGCCCAGTGTAGAATACTATTTTGTAAAGTCATAGCACCGCCAACAGCAAGTACAAATCTAACAAAACTATTTGCTTCATAGGCTTTATGTGACCACAGACGGTGATAACCAGCAGTGATTGACATACCTGTGAAGAAGAAAAGGAAGATTGTGGTAGCGATTTCAAATCCATTGAAGCCGATAGTCATTGCCCAGTAAGGAACACCAATCAAGGTGATTAGCGTCAACACGGTAAATAGAATGACATTGAATTTGATCAAAGGGGGTTTTTGCATAAATAAATCTTTAAAATTTCAGCGTACAGTTGTACGCTAAATGTAATTCACTCAGCTAAAATTAGCAAGGATATTCCATCTAATGTCTAATAAAAAATCTCGTTTAGAACAAAAAATGGAAACGAGACAAAACATTATAAATGCCGCGTTTCGATGTTTAGATGCCGAAAAAAGCCTTTCATCTGTTTCTCTTAGAGAGGTCGCAAGGGAAGCTAACATAGCACCTACCTCTTTTTATCGTCATTTCAAGGATATTGATGAATTAGGCTTAACTTTGGTGGATGAGGCTGGACTCGCTTTACGGCAACTAATGCGCAGTGCACGTAAAAGAATCACCCATGATGTCAGTGCTATAGAAACTTCAGTCGATACATTTATGGAGTTTATTGCTGAACACAAAAATGTATTTCGTGTTTTGTTGCGGGAACACACAGGTACGTCAGCGGGTTTCCGTTCAGCTGTTTTACGGGAGATCCATCACTTTACTAAAGAGTTGTCAGATTACATTGTCTTGCGAGAAAAGACAGCTAAAGGGCTTGCTGATTTACAAGCGGAAGCAATGGTCAAAATAGTCTTTAGTGCAGGAGCAGAAGCACTAGATGCGGATCCCGAACAAGCCTTGATTATCGCCAAAAAGGTCAAACAACAATTAATGCTAGTACAGCTTGGAGCCAAACACTTTACACCCAAAGAACAAAAAGCAAGGGATAAGAGCAGTCTTTAACTGCCAGCACAGCAAGCATTTTCGCAGAGTATATGCATCTCGAGTTGTGTCCTTCGTGTGATGCATATACGCAAATTTATTGTTTCTTTCGTAGAATGACGCCAGCTTCCATATGATGGGTAAATGGAAATTGATCAAACAATGCACTTTGAATAACATCATGCGTTGTGGTTAGCGAAACTAAGTTATTCGCCAGCGTTTCAGGATTGCAGGATATATATATAATGTTTTCATACTGGGCAATCATTTGTATTGTTGCAGCATCTAATCCTGCTCGAGGAGGATCGACTAAAACTGTCGTAAAGTTAAAATCGTCTAAATTTACTTGTACTTCTTGTAACCGACGAAACTCTCTTACCTTGTTTTTTGCTTGCACAAACTCTTCAGCAGATAACCTCACAATAGCACAATTGTCGATGTTGTTTTCGGCGATATTAAACTGTGCTGCGTTTACTGACGTTTTAGATATTTCTGTTGCGACAACATTATCGAAGACTGTTGCTAATGGGATAGAGAAGTTTCCAGCACCACAATAGAGTTCAAGTAAGTCACCCTGACACTCCCGACCAAAGGCCATTGTCCATGCGAGCATCGCTTCGTTAACTTTGGCATTGGGTTGGGTGAAGCTGTTTTCTACGTGTTTGAAGATAAACTCACGACCATCTACTTTGAGCTTTTCAATAACAAAGTCTTGTGTACAAATTACCTTCTGTTTTTTTGCTCTACCGATAAAGTGGACAGGATAGGATGCACTTAGCTCTAGACGTAACTGATTAATAGCTTGGTACCATTCATCATCTAATGGTTTGTGATAGACCAATGATATGACGAGTTGCTCATTCAAGCAGGATAGATAATCTATTTGAAATAATTTATTTCTCAGTATAGCTGAGGTTTTAACAGCACTGATGACATCAGTCATAGCCTGGTTAATTAAAACAGAAGCTGCAGGAAATTGATCAACACGGTATTTTTGTTTGGACTGCTGATCAAACATTATATGGTATAAGTCGTCCCCATCATGCCATACACGAAATTCAGCACGCATTCGGTAATGCTCTGGTTCTGATTCGGCAACATAAGTTTTTTGTAAAATGGGGTCTGAAATAAACGGGGCAAGTAACTCAGCGAAACGATGTTTTTTTTCGCTGAGTTGAATCTGATAATCTGACATTAATGTTAGTCTTCTACTTTCTCTTTAGCTAAACGAACTTTCAACGTACGTTCTTCAAATGTAGTGTCGTTTAGTTTCTTAATCATTTTATTAGCGGCATCACTAGCGACTTCAACAAAACCAAAACCTTTTGGTTTACCAGTTCTTCTGTCCTTCAACAATCTGACTGAGTCAACATAACCGTATTGTTCAAAGTGGAGTTTAATTGATGCTTCTTTGGAACGGTAAGGAAGATTGCCTATATATAAAGTAGTAAGTTCTGCTGGACTACTAGGATTTGTGTTTGCGTTAGTAGATTTTGTAGGTAAATCTAACTGACAAACAATAAACGTTAAAACAACACCAACTACAAATGCTAATGCAGGAGTAAGAAAAGTGAGTTTTGATACGATAAAGAATCCTGCAAGTAATAGGAACGCTAGGATAATAAGTGTGTTGGTATTAACCGATTTCATAATAAACCTTTTTGTTATCATTATTGTTATAATAGTAGGAAAGCTTAAAAAAGCTGAATAAGTTTACTCTTATTGTACATTTAAGCAACTATACCCGGAATTTCACGTAGTTTTGCGACATAAACGTGGGTAGTAAAAGACTTAGAGTGTCTCAGTAGATTAAAGATTGAGCATTCGGACTCAAAAAGTGATCTTTTTTGCAGATATCATAATTTAGAGGTTGACGCATGCCAAGAAGGATGTAGAATGCGCACCTCGCTTGAGACGACCCACTCAACACCAACGG
>NZ_JANATA010000198.1 GCF_024199005.1 Opacimonas viscosa | reverse complement strand
AGCAACAGTGAGAGCGCAACTCGACGAAGTGATGAAAGTGAAAAGCGGTGGCTGGAATGTACCGTCATCTGCGGTTTTTGCTGATGCGGAAAATGCGCAGCAAAGCTACGTGTTCGTGATCCTGGATGACATGACCCTTGAAAAGCGTGCGGTCACCTTAGGCGGTATCACCGATCAGGGCTTTAAGGTGGTGAGTGGGCTTTCCACTTCAGAAAAAATAGTGGCGGCCGGTGTGCATCGTCTTAGCGCCGGTGATACGG
>NZ_JANATA010000197.1 GCF_024199005.1 Opacimonas viscosa | reverse complement strand
GTCGTCGTTACTTCGAAATGAAGCGTGTACCTTTCTTCGATAAAGACGGTAATCGCCTTGGCTTGTTGTCGTTCGGTCGAGACATGACTGAGCGTAAGCAGGCTGAAAATGCTGCTGCAAAAGCAAGTACCGACAAAACTCGCTTTATCGCAACCATAAGTCATGAGCTACGCACACCGCTAAACGGTATTGTGGGCTTAAGCCGTATGCTGCGTGATAGCGAGTTGAGTGAAGAACAATTTAACTGGGTAAGTACGATA
>NZ_JANATA010000196.1 GCF_024199005.1 Opacimonas viscosa | reverse complement strand
CGTTTATATCGATATCGACAGGCAGTTGGCGGCGCGCTACGGCATGACGATAGACGATGTTCACAGTATTGTAGGCTCGGCAGTGGGCGGTAAAGTGGTTACACAATCAGTGGAAGGGCGTGAGCGTTTTCCTATTGCCATGCGCTTTTTACAGCACTACCGCGATACGCCTGAATCTTTAGCATCCATGCCTTTCGTCACACCAAGCGGTGTTCACATCACCCTTGGCGATGTGGCGACCGTGCGTATTGACGACGGGC
>NZ_JANATA010000195.1 GCF_024199005.1 Opacimonas viscosa | reverse complement strand
CGGTGGCGGCGCTGGTCTGCACGCTGATCTTTGCCCGCCCGGCGATGGGTCTGATGGCCGGGGGCGGCTGGCAGGAACCACAGGGGTTTGATCTGCCCGCCGCCTTTGCCAAACGCAAGAAGCCGGGTCGTCGCGAATACCTGCGCGCACGGGTGCGGAACGGACAGGTGGAAGTGTTCAAATCCGAAGGCTCGGGCCGCATCAGCGGGCTCAGCTGGGCCGAAGGGCTGGTGGAGCTCGGTGATGGCGCGGCCGAGATC
>NZ_JANATA010000194.1 GCF_024199005.1 Opacimonas viscosa | reverse complement strand
AAGAAGAGAGCGCGGGAGATCGCGACACAGAGAGCCTGGGAGCCTCGGCCAACTGAGTGACCTGCCCCGCAGACTTGCTTTCCGCCTCGACAGCCGTCACGACGGCCGTATCAAGGGGCATGTCACCGGCCATCTGGTCCGCCACCGGTCCTGTCTTGCTCGCCACAATCGCCAGACGTTCGCCCTCGGTCGACTCAGGGGCAGACTCGGGCTTGCTGGCAGTTCGAGGTGGCGAGACGGCCATCTCGGCATCCTGGCTC
>NZ_JANATA010000193.1 GCF_024199005.1 Opacimonas viscosa | reverse complement strand
ATCGGTGACCTAAATGTTAAATATGAACTTTGATGAACGCCTAGCTATTAATACGCAGAAGCAAGAGTGGCAGGCGTCGCCATCTTCCACGGTATGGCGTAAACCGTTAGAGCGTGGAGCAAAGGAGTCAGGCCATACAACGAGTGTGGTGAAATACGACGCTGGCGCTAGCTTTAAACAGCATAGCCATCCCTATGGTGAGGAGATTCTCGTATTAGAAGGTGTATTTTCTGACGAGCACGGTGATTACCCGGCGGGCAC
>NZ_JANATA010000192.1 GCF_024199005.1 Opacimonas viscosa | reverse complement strand
GCTGAATCTGGTGGCGTATAGAGCAATCCGGCAGTGAAATTTCGCTACTCAGGTTACCCATCTTAACCATATGATAACCAAACACACGTTGACTGAGCTCGTTGCAAACCTGCTCTATCACGAGTTTTAATTCTTCGCCGCCGGGTAACTCTGACCAGCTCTGAGGATAATGTGGCGGTTTTGAACGGAACGCAGATTTCATAGCGTGTTGTGGTGATGTCCTTGATTGAATAATACATCGCATGTATTGCATGCAACATA
>NZ_JANATA010000191.1 GCF_024199005.1 Opacimonas viscosa | reverse complement strand
TGCGTTTGTTGCTGTTGTATCAATTGTTGCTGTATCTTCACCTTTTGGAGATGTGTTTCCTGCTGCATCTGTAATTGTTGCACTTACAGTGATATCTTCACCCTCTGCTGGTGCTGGGTATGTTAATGGTAATCCATTATCAATGATATCTTGTGTTACTGGGTAATCTGTTGTAGTTCCATCTGGGTTTGTTACAGTTAATGTATCACCTACTTCAGTCTCACCTGGTACTGTAATTACTACATCTACATCACCATTTAA
>NZ_JANATA010000190.1 GCF_024199005.1 Opacimonas viscosa | reverse complement strand
CAGCGTGACATACGTGTTTTCACCCGGCACTACCACGCCGCCTTACAAATAGCCAAGCGTCAGAATCTGATTGCGACACTGCCAAGTAAGGCCGCAAAGATATTTAAAGATGATCCGAATATCGTGCTTCGCGAACCGCCATTTGACATTCCACCCATTGCACTGAAAATGGCTTGGAGTGCCCTGCTTCATCATGACGCTGGCCATATCTGGTTGCGCAGACTGATTGGCGAAGTCGCTGCAGACATGCAATAAACGATA
>NZ_JANATA010000189.1 GCF_024199005.1 Opacimonas viscosa | reverse complement strand
ATTGTCCTTCGCGAAGGGGCCCCATTGGCAGCAAATAACCACTGCCTACTTTTCTGTCGTCCATCACTACAATTTCAACGTCGCGATGAAGCGCGTAATGTTGAAGACCGTCATCACAAATAATTAAATCACAGTGTAATTCGTCACTTAAGTACGCGGCTCCACGTGCGCGGACTGGATCGATAACAACGTCGCACTGGCTTCTAATGGCCAGTAAACGAGGTTCGTCACCCACTTCAGACGCATCATCTTCGCCTTTCAC
>NZ_JANATA010000018.1 GCF_024199005.1 Opacimonas viscosa | reverse complement strand
CTATACGACGATATATCCAAGAACAAGGATAGCGATTCATCCCCGCGACATCGCTTCGCTCTGATCACGGGGTTTTCTCGCTAAATTCTTATAAAATATATTTCAGTATCACTGAATTGATGAGCAATAGTTCTAAGTTATCTATAGCATGGTCAGTGACTTATAAAAAGATGTGAACTCGTTGCCACGTCAGTCAAAGATGAGCCTAACTCTTTGTATACTCTAATGATTTACCACAACCTCAGTAAATCATTTTTCTTCGCCAAGCCTATTACCCATTACATCATTATATTTAATTATACAAATTAAATATTTTGCTTTAGTAAATGTTAACAGTTTGCTACGCTAGAGCATTATAGAAAATAAATTTCCAGAAAAATTAATTCTGACAAGTCTGTGACTCGAGTCAGAACCGTCTATATTTAATGTCGATTATGATATTTGATGATTCGTTTGAACTAACTATTTGTCATGTCTTTGTTTAAGCAACTAGGATATATAAAGTGTTAAATTTTAATATACCAAAAGTTTTATTAATCAATCCCCATGATTCATTCAAAATGTGCTTACCTAAAATGCAAGGCGAAGTTGAGTTCTACATAGTGGAAAAGCTTATAGAGGGCTTACAAATCGCTCATAATAATGATATTGATGTGATTGTTTTATTTGCAGACAATACCGAAAATAAAGACAGTGATGTCGTATGGTTAAGTTTACAGTTTAAACAATCAATGGTAACTCGGGATATACCTGTTTTACTGATGACCGCAGAGTTACCTTTACCAAAGAGTATGCCTTGTTTGAATTTTTGTGGTCTTAATTATCTGCACATGGATTGTACGGTCCAAGTATTTATGACAAAGGTAAACCAACTCAGCACTAACTTCAGACATGCACAAAATCACGAATCAACATTCGAGGATAAAATTTAAAGTTACCACAACAAATCAGTGTGCATTTCCCTACCAGCCTTTCTCATTAGCAGCAACCATTCTTTATCCATAGGCCTGTCCAGGCTTTAATGTTTTTCTTTCTTGAGTCGACGGTCGATAAATTTTTGAAAATCACTGTTTTGCTGACAAAGTACAGCTGGTATCGTAAATTGACTGACCACAGCTATTACTCGATTAATCTCTGACGAGCAATCTACCTTTATTTTAGATTTTTGGATGATGCGTCTAGTGCGCTCTTCATCTGTGAGAGCTTTAGGGCCAGGCATAAGTGCAGGAGAAATCAATTCTTTAGTGTAATTAGATGCGCCTAATAGCCCTATTTTCTCTTGTTCCTGGAGCGTCAGTTGCTCTAGTGCTTCCTGAGTACCGCTCGGTAAGGTTGAAAATAAGTTCGTGGTTGTATTCTTTTCCTGCACAATAAAACCCACGTTTGGCTGTACAGTACTTAAGTCTTCGGGAGTCTGTTTTATAACAGATTCAGCGTTTTGTTCTGGGGCTTGTTCTACGGCTAATTCAATATCTGCTTTATCAGCAGGAACTGACTTGGGCTCACTATCTTGGGATAAGGGTTGGGTTGGCTCTGCTCGTAAAACCTCTTGCTTGTGTATTTCTGGCGGTGTATCAGGTGAAACGTATGGAGTGGGTAATAACATTTGAGCTTGGATTATTGGCGTTGATTCAAGCTTACTGTGAAGTTGGGGAGAAAAATATACTACGGCACCAAGTACTAAAATATGCATGCAAACAGAAACTAGTATTCCTTGAATGGAACTAGTGTCTGAAGCAACAGGTATCTTAGAAGGAGGGGGGAGATCTGCATATATTTTCATGCTGTGTATGATAAACGTTTTCTCACTAAGTTCCTCTTTGGGTCAGTAAAAAACTCAAATTTTCATTAGAAATATTCACTTGGCTAATGTGTGGTATTACGTTGAGTAATATTGCACTTTTATTGTGCAATATGCTTTTGGATGAAATGAAGTGGTGCACTAATGTTCCATGAATTACTATAATAATTTACATAAGTGATTGTTTTATAGTGTTTTTATTTATATGGCACGTCCTTTGTATTGTAGTTTACGAAATCAAAATAAAAGACTCATGGAGAAACCATATGAAATTAATCACTGCAATCATTAAGCCATTCAAGCTTGATGATGTTCGAGAAGCCATATCAGAGACCGGCGTTGATGGATTAACTGTCACCGAGGTAAAAGGTTTTGGTCGTCAAAAAGGGCATACCGAGTTGTATCGCGGCGCGGAATATCAAGTCGATTTCCTACCCAAGGTAAAACTAGAAATTGCCGTTAGTGATGATCAAGTGGACCGTATTGTTGAGGTCATAACTGACTCAGCTAAAACTGGCAAGATCGGAGACGGTAAAGTTTTTGTTTACGATTTAGAGCGTGCAGTACGTATTCGTACTGGTGAAGCTGACAACGAAGCATTATAAGGATTAATATAATGGAAACGACTTTTGAATTGGCTTATGCCTTAGATACTTTTTATTTTCTAATTTGTGGTGCACTCGTCATGTGGATGGCTGCAGGTTTCGCTATGCTTGAAGCCGGTTTGGTACGGGCAAAAAATACGACTGAAATCTTAACTAAAAACGTCGCCCTATATGCGATTGCTTGTACCATGTATATGATTTGTGGTTATAGCATTATGTATGGTGGCGGTGAATTTACGTCGTTCTTAAGTGGTATTACTGGTGATGGAGCAACAGGTGTTGCCGAAGATCCTGCTACTTACGCGCCTTCTGCAGACTTCTTCTTCCAAGTTGTGTTTGTTGCAACGGCAATGTCAATTGTTTCTGGTGCAGTGGCTGAACGTATGAAGCTGTGGGCATTCTTGGCATTTACTGTGGTCATGACTGGTTTTATTTATCCAATGGAAGGTTCTTGGACTTGGGGCGGTGAAGACGTATTTGGTATGTATAGCCTAGGCGACTTAGGATTCTTAGATTTCGCAGGTTCAGGTATCGTACACATGGCAGGTGCCGCAGCAGCATTATCAGGAGTATTATTCCTTGGCGCTCGTAAAGGTAAATATAGTAAAGATGGTCGTGTTAATGCGATTCCAGGCTGTAACTTACCATTAGCTACATTAGGTACATTTATTTTATGGATGGGCTGGTTTGGTTTCAACGGTGGTTCAGTATTAGCCACTGCTTCAGTAGAAAGCGCTAACTCAGTAGCTGTAGTATTTATGAATACAAACGCTGCAGCTGCTGGTGGTTTAATTGCAGCGTTATTAATTGCCCGTGCTTTATTCGGCAAAGCGGATTTAACGATGGCGTTAAATGGAGCCTTGGCGGGTCTAGTAGCAATTACTGCTGAGCCTTCTACACCGACACCTCTACAGGCAACTTTATTTGGTGCAATAGGTGGTTCATTAGTGGTGTTAAGTATTATCGCATTAGATAAGTTAAAGCTTGATGATCCAGTTGGTGCAATTTCAGTTCACGGTGTGGTTGGTTTACTTGGTTTATTACTCGTACCAGTGACTAATTCTGAAGCCGCTTTTTCTGGCCAAATCGTAGGTGCATTAACTATCTTCGGTTGGACATTCATTGCTAGTTCAATTGTGTGGGTTATCTTGAAATACACTATGGGTATCCGTATCAGTGAAGAAGAAGAATATGAAGGCGCTGATGTTGCAGAGTGTGGCTTAGAAGCCTACCCATACTTCACATCAACTAAGTAAGTTTTGCTAGGAAATAATAATAACAACAAGGACAGATTGAAGCTTATAAGGATAAAACAATCACAACATGGATAAGACATCTTTAATCTAAACAACATTTTCTAAAGTGTGTTCGCCCCTCCTCGGAGGGGTTTTTTATATCAGAGATATCGAATAACCTTGGCAGGGTTACCAGCAATTACGACATTATCACCAAAGCTTTTTGTCACAACAGCGCCCGCTCCCACTACTATATTACTCCCTAAAGTCACGCCAGGTAAGATAATTGCACCGCCTCCAATCCAACAGTCATCTCCGATATGGATTGGGGCTGCACTTTCTAAACCTGAACGACGCTCATTGGGATCTAAAGGATGGTTTGCGGTATATAAAGAAACATTAGGTGCTAGTAAACAATCATTCCCAATTCGCACTTCGGCACAGTCCAAAATGGTGCAAGAAAAATTGGCATAAAAATTTTCTCCAACATGTATGTTGTACCCATAGTCGCAACGAAACGTGTTTTCGATGAAAAGTCGCTTACCGGTACTACCAAAAAAGGTACGGAGCAAAGCGGCCCGTTGTTTGATGGACTGTTCTGGAATAGCGGCTAATTCATGCAGCACTTTGCGTGCTTGCATACGTTCGCTAACCAATGTCTTATCACTTGCAAAATAGGGTAACCCTTGGCGCATTTTTTCTTTTTCAGTCATCTGTTGTGTCCAACTACTTATCTGAGTCTAGTTATCTATCAAGACTTATGTGATGATAGGGGGAGTTGAGGAGAGTAGCAGTTACTCTCAAGAAAAACTAATCAAGAGAGTACACTTATGTCTCAATCAAATTCGGCTAATACACCAGAAAATATCCAGACATTTTTACAAAATGATGCGGCCAAGCCAACCCCGCAGGTACAACCTAAAAACCCATTGCATGGTTTGACTTTGCAAACTATTTTGACAAAGCTGGTTGAGCATTATGGCTGGGAGGACTTAGCGGTGATGATCAGAATAAATTGTTTTAAAAGCGATCCTTCCATTAAATCTTCCCTGAAGTTTTTACGTAAAACACAATGGGCTAGACAAAAAGTAGAGCAATTGTATCTCGACACCTTCTAACTCATTCGGCATATTGTGCACAGTCAGGCCCTCATTCTCAGAACAAAGGTAGGTAACATGCAACAGTCTTTGAGTATTATTAAAAAAACAGTGAACATCATAAAACGTATACCCAAAACGTCATTTTTTTTGACGGCTGTTTTGGTAGCTTCGGTCTCACATAGTACTTTGGCGTATGATCGAGTAACTGGGCATAGTTTTGCCAGTCGTTCAGAAGTGATTGCCCAATCAGCAATGGCTGCGACCAGTCAACCACTGGCGACTCAAGTGGCTTTGGATATTTTAAAATCCGGGGGAAACGCGATTGATGCAGCGATAGCTGCGAATGCTATGTTGGGTTTAGTCGAACCAACAGGCTGTGGGATTGGTGGGGATTTATATGCGATTATTTGGGATGCAAAATCCAAAAAACTTCATGGTTTAAATGCTTCAGGACGCTCACCACAGTCTTTAACCATGGCGTATTTCAAGGACAATAATATCTCTGAAATCCCTAAATTTGGCGCTTTACCTGTCTCTGTACCTGGGGCTGTAGACGGTTGGTTTGAGATGCATAAAAAATTTGGCTCTAAGCCAATGACTGAGATCTTAGCGCCGGCTATACAATATGCTCGTCAAGGTTTTCCTGTTTCTGAATTGATCGCATATTATTTAGATCGTTCGGTAGCGCGTATAGGGCAATATGATGGTTTCAAAGAAACATATATGCCCAATGGTAGGACGCCGCGTAAGGGGGAAATTTTCAAAAACCCATACTTAGCCTCCACGTATGAAAAAATTGCTACGGGTGGGCGTGATGCGTTTTACAAAGGTGACATAGCGCGAACCATCGATGCTTATATGAAAGAACAAGGCGGCTTTTTATCTTATGATGATTTGGCTTCTCACACATCCACCTGGGTAGAGCCCGTAGCTGCGAACTATCGTGGTTATGATGTCTGGGAATTACCTCCTAATGGCCAAGGCATTGCTGCCTTACAAATTCTAAATATTATGGAACGTTACGACGTCGAGGGTATGGGTTTTGGCTCGCCTGAGTATGTACATACATTCGTGGAAGCCAAAAAACTCGCTTTTGCAGATCGTGCTAAGTTCTATGCCGATATGGACTTTAATGACATTCCTGTAGAAACGTTAATTTCCAAGCAATATGCGGCTCAGCGTCAAGCGTTAATTGACCCCAAAAAAGCGGCGAAACGCGTAGATGCTGGGCTGAATGAAGGGGATACTGTTTACCTTACAGTAGCGGATAAACAGGGGAATATGGTCTCTTTAATACAGAGTAATTTCCGTGGAATGGGTTCGGGAATGACTCCTACAGGATTAGGTTTTGTGTTGCAAAACCGCGGAGAATTATTCGCCTTAGATCCGCAACACTTTAATGCGTATGCACCTAACAAACGGCCATTTCAGACAATTATTCCGGCATTTGTCACGCGTAATAACGAACCTTTCATGAGCTTTGGCGTGATGGGCGGTGGTGCACAACCACAGATGCATGCTCAAGTTGTGATGAATCTGATTGATTTTGGTATGAACCTCCAAGAAGCCGGTGATGCTCCGCGGATCCTCCATTCTGGTTCTTCTAGTCCAACGGGTTATGAGATGCTCGACGGTGGTTATATCAGTCTAGAGTCGGGTTTTAGTCAAGCAACACGTCGTGCATTGTTGCAAAAAGGACATGTCTTGCGAGATGTGTCTGGCGCTTTTGGTGGGTATCAAGCCATTATGTATGATGCTCAGAATAAGGTATATTATGGTGCATCTGAGTCGCGCAAAGATGGACATGCAGCGGGATATTAAAATGAATATTTGCTATAATCACGTCATAATAAAAATGAAGCTCCTATTAAAACGATAGGTTTAGGAAATCACTGATCATGTCGCAACCACAAAAAGGCATTTGCGCAGAACCAAATTTACATGCCCAATACTTAATGTATAACGTGTTGGACGATGATAGTCAGGCACTTAGAGCTAAATTAGCTAGGGTGCTTGATATTTTTGCTTACTTTGATGATGAGCACTATGAAGCGATGGTATGTGGTGTCATCGCGATCGGTTCTGACTACTTTTCAGAAATTTACCCTGGTCTTAGACCTTTAGAGTTAAGTCCTTTTCCCGATATGCAAGCAGGGGATCGTTGCGCACCCTCGCAGACTTCCGATTTGTTTATTCAAATCCGTGCAGATCGTCTAGACATCGTTCACGCCATCGCTACAGAAGTGCATGAATTATTGCGCTTGCATGTCGAGTTAATTGAAGATCTTAAAGGTTTTCGTTATCTGGATGGGCGAGATTTAAATGGTTTCGTGGAAACAGATGATAACCCTCGTGGTCCTGAGAAGTTGGCCGCGGCGGTGATTGGTGATGCTGACCCAGATTTTGTCGGTGGTAGTTATATCCATACTCAAAAATATCGGCATGATTTACGTCGCTGGTCTTTGTTATCTGAACGTCACCAAGAGCAAATTATGGGACGTACCAAAGAACACAATCTACCCAGTGCGGAAGCGAATGCCAGTTCCCATTATATTCGCACCCGCAATGCTGATGATGGTTTTCATGACAATCATAACCAGATTGTCAGGCAGTCCATGCCATATGCAAATATCCAAGTACAAGGCTTATTTCAAGTCACGTGTAGTGCATCCACAAAACCATTTAAGTCGATGTTGCATTCTATGATTTTTGGCGGTCCAGACGGTGAATACGATGCGTGGTTAGATTATACCAACGCAGAATCAGGAGGAGCTTATTTTGCCCCTTCAATTGAGTTTATTCGTAAAAGAGCCCAAGATTAATCATTTCATTCTGTGACATCTGTAGAAGTTGGATTTAGGCGCTGTTCTGCGGTTTGATAAAAACGCTTAAATACGACTTCTCTTGGATGGATTGCCTGTAGATTTGCAGCAAGACTGATCAACTTGTGGTATTCATGTGTCTCTGCCAGCGCTATACACCGGTTGATATCATCTTGTAATGCTAGTTTATCTTCTTGTATTGCCTTTGGTAGGTGATTTAACACCTCATAGATAACATGGGGTTGTGATTCTCCTTTTACCTCTACATATGAAATTTTACGTAAAAGATAAGAATGGTCGGTAGGTAAGTTCTGTACCATTGCCTCAGAAATTATAATATCGCTTTGGAAATGTTTGGCTAAATATTCTAGATAGTTTGCAGTATTCACTGTTTGTCCTAACACGGTTGTATCCATCCGATCATCTGAGCCCACTGTGCCTATAATAACTGGCCCAAAATGGACCCCTATACCGATATTGATACTGGCATAGCCAGACTTTTGTCTATGTGAATTATAAAGATCCAGTGCTTGTCTGAGACCAATAGCAGCATTCAAAGCGTCGCATACTTTTATTTCAGGTGTGCCTTTCGGGTGGTCAAATAAAGCGAGAATAGCGTCACCAATGAATTTGTCTACAAAACCATAATTGGCGTGAATGGGGGCATTCATACGCATAAAAAAAGCATTTAAAAAATTAAGCGTTTGCTGTGGGGTAAGTTGTTGAGATAATTCACTGAATTTTCGAATATCTAAAAACATCACTGCGATGTCTTCTTCATCAGCTTTGCCCAAGCGTAACTCTCTTTCATCATGCTCTGTTAGATGCTCGATGAATTGGGTCGGAATAAACTTGCGAAAAGTGTCATGAAGATCCATCGCTTCAAGCGCTTTTGCCTCTAGCGCTTCTTGTGTCGATAAAGTTGTTGGATGGTAAGGCTTTGCTGTATCAGTGCGAGCTTGTGTAGAGGAATAGCTACCTAGCTCGGCAGACAGTGTTTTCTGCTTGATAAACCAAAATAGCATAAGCCCCGATTTGACTAAAAAAATCAGGGAAAAAAGGGCAATAACCCAAAAAGGGACAGCAAATGATTGGGTGAACAATACAACACTCCAGTACAAAAAAATGCACCGAGAGGTTGTATTCTCAGTCCATTGTTAGCTTAAATGCGCAACATCTGCGAAGACTTTATCTGCAGCAGCTAGCGTTGCATCAATAATCTCAGCGGTATGAGCCTTGGAAACAAAGCCCGCTTCAAAGATTGCTGGCGCAAGGTAGACACCGGCTTCTAACATGCCATGATAAAACGCTTTAAATTGCTCGTTATTACACGAAATCGCTTGTTGGTAATTAGTCACTTTTTCGGCCTCAGTAAAGAAGATACCGAACATAGAGCCTGCGACATTGTAGGTCATTGGTATACCGTGTTTATGTGCAAGTTTAGTAAGTCCCTCAGCAAGCGCTTGGGTGTTACTAAAGATACTAGTATATAAGTCAGGTTCTTCAAGTTGATTCAGTGCAGCCAAACCTGCTGCCATGGCCACTGGATTACCAGAAAGCGTACCTGCTTGGTAGATCGGGCCAGTTGGAGCGATATGGGTAATGATTTTCGCCTTCCCACCAAAACAACCGACAGGCATACCACCACCGATAACTTTCCCTAAACAAGTCAAGTCAGGTGTCACACCAAAACGTTCTTGTGCGCCACCACGGGAAACACGGAAGCCTGTCATCACCTCATCAAAGATCAGAACGGCACCATACTCATCACATACCTCGCGCAACCCTTCAAGGAAGCCTTCTACAGGAGGAATACAATTCATGTTCCCCGCTACAGGCTCCACAATAATACAAGAGATATCATCAGGGCATTCAGCAAATGCTTGTTTAACACTTTCTAGGTTGTTGAATTCTACGGTTATCGTGTGTTTAGCAAAGTCATCAGGTACCCCAGGAGATGACGGTACGCCCAAGGTTAATGCGCCAGAACCGGCTTTTACTAAAAGCGAGTCAGCATGCCCGTGATAGCAACCTTCAAATTTTAAAATTTTATTGCGACTGGTGTAGCCACGGGCCAGACGTATAGCTGACATGGTCGCCTCGGTACCTGAGTTGACCATTCTAACCATTTCCATAGAGGGTACCAGTTGGCTGACTTTTTCGGCCATGTGGATTTCGGCTTCAGTAGGTGCACCAAAACTTAATCCTTCATAGCTAGCTGTGATCACAGCATTGCGAATTTTTTCGTTGTTGTGGCCTAGGACCATTGGGCCCCAAGATTGAATATAATCAATATAGCGATGACCATCGGCATCCCAAATATAGGGGCCGTCAGCTTTTGTGATAAAGCGAGGTGTACCACCAACTGCTTTAAAAGCTCTGACGGGAGAGTTCACGCCACCGGGAATCGTTTTTTGTGCGCGAGCGAATAATTCTTCTGATTTAGTCATACTATCTTTTACTCTTCAATATTTTTATTAGTGTGCCACAACACCGGTTGTTCATGTTTGTGGAGAATATTTGAAACACCCAAGGTCAGTGCAAACAAGGCCATTCTGACTAAAACACCATTATCAGTTTGTCGAAAAATAGCTAGGTTAGGGTGGCTGTTTAAATCATTATCGAGCTCGTTCGCTTCAGCACGGGAATCTCGAGGGAGGGGATGCATAATCACGGTTTTTGATTGAAAATGTTTGGTGTAAATCTGTTGATCCAAACGAAATTTGCCACGGTATTTATCTGCTTCATCCTGGTTCGCAAAGCGCTCTTCTTGGACACGAGTTTGATAACAAATATCGGCATCTAAACTGCCTTCTAACTGTTCGGTGATGGTAATTTTATGTCCAGCTGAGGCTATAACATCCAATATGGCTTGTGGCATGGCTAATGCTGTAGGTGCGACGAGAGTAAAGTGAATATTGTTATAAAGACTCAATAGCTTGGCTAGAGAATGCACCGTTCGACCATATTTAAGATCGCCAATCATCGCAATATGCAAACCATCAATAGCTTGGCCATGCGCTAAACATTCTTTTTCGATTGTGAAGAGATCTAATAAAGCTTGTGTGGGATGTTCATTGGCACCGTCACCACCATTAATCACAGGAACTCGACTTCCTGAGGCAAATTCTGCTACAGAGCCGGCATCTGGGTGACGCATAGCAACAATATCAGAATAGCCGCTAAGTACTCTAGCGGTATCATATAATGATTCACCCTTGGCCAATGCCGAATTGCTCATACCGGTGGTTTCTCTAACTTCACCACCGAGTAAGTTGAAAGCAGTGCCAAAACTCACTCGTGTGCGCGTACTAGGTTCGAAAAATAAGTTACCTAAAATAGCACCGCGCAGTACTTCAGTACGTTTTTGGCGTAAAGCATAGGGTTGCATTTGATTAGCAACAGCAAATACTTCTTCTATAGCGTCTCGGTTAAATTGATTGACCGATAATATGTGGTGGCCAGTAAATTGGGCAGTCATATGAAATGCAGATCTCTACGCAGGAATAATACTTTGATTATATCAAAAAAAATGGTTTAAAGACTAATTTACTCTGCTAACTCTAGCGTTAATATTGCTTGGAATTTTTTACAACATATAGCAGCAAAACTTCTTTGTTCTAACAAGGTCATTGGGGTGGATAAGCCAAGGAGACTTTTCATATGGAAATCGCTTTTCAGTAAATTATAAAAATCGACACTCAATCCATGGATTTTTGCACTATCTAATTTGGGATAGGTCTGTTTAATGCAGTCGGAAACAAAATCGATTGCCTGTTGTGGACCTGTCAGATAGAACATTTCAGCGACTTCTGGATGGGTTTTCGCTTCGGCTATGACAACGTTATACATGGCAACGACTAATTCGTCATGTATCAAAGCAATAAAATGTTCTGCGATTTGCGTCAATTTTTCATCTAGACTACATGGGGACTCTAGCAATGTTTGATCGTTGAGTTGGTATTGAGTGCATTTTTCGTTGATCACCGCTTGGAATAAAACGGCTTTATTTTTGAAATGTGAATATACGGTTTGTTTTGATACGTCAGATGCTTTCGCTACTTGGTCCATAGAAGTATTCGTAAAACCTTGGCGTAAAAACAATAATGAAGCCTGTTGCAGTACTTGTTGTCTTTTTTGTAGGTTTTTCGGCCGACCAGCACAAGCGTGGGGTTCGCTAGTTATAATATGTGCATCAGTATTTTTAACCGTTGTATTTTTATCTGAGCTAAGTTGTGCTGGCATTAGGTCGCCTCCAATAAATATACAACGAATTAATACTGCTTATTTAATAATCATACTGGACAGTCTAGTAATTCCATATTAGCATTAGTTCATTAATTGTTCATCTTCTTTTTTAGGAAAACATATGACAGGTACTACGTCACAAAACAGGACCAATACAGTCAGCGCGACGGCTGCAAAAAGTTCACCAACCACTTTATTCGGTTTAGTTTTGGTCGGTCTTTTAGGCTTAGTTGTCTTAATGATGTTTTCTGGCAGTGGCATCGCTCAACAAGAAGCTCCGCCGGTGGTTGAGCAGCCCGTATTAGTTGTTCCTATTGCTTACCAAACACAATATGCCAAACCTTATCGCGCGACAGGTAAGGTAGAGTCTAATCAACAAGCATTAATCGGTTTTGAAAATGGTGGAAAAGTTGCGCAGATATTGGTGGAAGATGGTGCGCAAATCAGTGCCGGTCAAATACTTGCTAAGCTGGATATACAACGCCTAGAAGCTCAATTAGCTGAATTAACTGCCGCGCAAAGTTTAGTTGAAGCAGAAGTACGCCTAGCGAAAAATACGAAAGAGCGCGTGGTGGATTTAGTCTCGCGAAAATTGGATTCTGCACAGCGTTTGGACGAAGTATCGGAAAATTTAAATATTGCCCAAGCACGTCTGACACAGATTACCGCTCAGTTAAACACTGTGCGTCTGGAAGTCAAAAAATCAACCATTTATGCCAGTACTGACGGCAACATAATCAAACGTATGGTCGACCCTGGAGCTGTCGTTGGGGTAGGTCAACCTATTTTTGAAATAGCATCGAATACTGAATTACAAGCCCGTATTCCACTTCCACCAGAGGTAGCAACGACCCTAAATCAAGGCGATTTCACGGCTTTGAGTGTTGGCAATATATCGTTAAATGGGCAGTTAAGTGCTTTAGGTAGCCAGCGCAATCTCCGGACTCGTACATTGGATGCATTCTTCTCTTTACCCGCTAATGCTAATGTCTTGGTGGGGGATTTGGTGAGAGCAAACCTGACCGTTACCGTGGCACAAACCGGTGCGTGGGTTCCAGTCTCAGCTTTGGCCAATGGTATTCGGGGAATGTGGACGGTGTTGGTTGCCCAAAACACCGGCGAGACATTATTAGAAAGTCGTACCGTAGAAGTTATTTATACCGATGGCGATATGGCATATATCACCGGTGCGCTACAAACCAATGAGCTGGTTGTCTTGGCGGGTACACATCGCTTTATTGCCGGACAAAAAGTGACTGCAGCACTGTATTCACAATTGCCATAAAAGGGAGATTTTAGATGTCTAATACGGATAAAAAATACCCATGGTATACAATGTTTGTCAGAAGTGGGCACTTACTTTCATTGGCGATAATTATTGTTATGGTGGCAGGGCTTTCAGCGATTAATAATTTACCCAGGTTAGAGGATCCGCGCATTGATTTGCGCTATACCTTAGTGCTGACTTTCTTCCCAGGGGCGTCTGCAGAACGCGTTGAAGCATTGGTTTCCGATGTTTTAGAAGACGAGTTACGTGAGCTGTATGAAATTAAAAAGGTTGAATCAACTTCTAAAGCAGGTTTCTCATTATTGACCATCGAATTACAAGATTGGGTCGATAATCGCACCAATCAACAAATATTTGGGAAAATTCGAGACCGATTAGATGATGCCGCAGAGCGTTTTCCAGAGGGTGCTATGGATCCTATTATGGAGGATAATCGAGGTGCTACAGCATATACGGTTCAGTATGCGTTGAGTGCGAAATATCCTGATACATCTTCTGTGAATATGGTTTCACGTTTTGCCCAAGAGTTTGCGGATAACTTGCGCAATGTCTCGGGTACTGAAGTAGTCAATATTTATGGTGCACCTGTAGAAGAGATCACGGTCAGTATTGATCCTAATAAATTGGCGGTTGTAGGCCTCACACCTATGGATATAAGTGCTGCGATATCCGGTGCTGATCCCAAATTACCCGCAGGTATAGTGTATACCGATAATCTCAACTTACGTGTCCAAGTCGCCCAAGAATTATCCAGCCTAGATGTCATCAACAACATTCCTTTGCTGGAGGTTAACGGGGATTATTTGCGTGTTGCAGATGTTGCTGCAGTTACTCGGGGCTACCAAAGCCCACGTCAAACATATGCCTTGTTAGAAGAACAAGACGTTATTTTTGTCGCTGCTCGAATGCAAACATCGGTGCGCGTGGACCAATGGACTGAGCAAATAAAAGCGCAAGCTGCAACATTTGAGCAAATGTACGGTGCATCCGTGAATGTTGATATAGTATTTGAGCAAAACCGTTATACCGAAGAGCGACTCAGTGAACTCAGTGGTAATTTACTGCTAGGTTGTGTCGTTGTCATGTTAGTTATTCTGCTGTTTATGGGGTACAAAGCATCTTGGATAGTCGGTTTATCTCTGCCGTTATGTGCTTTTTTTGCCGTTTTTTCACTCGGTTTCTTTGGTGAGTCCATCCACCAAATGTCGATATTTGGGATCATCATTGCGATAGGTTTGTTGATTGATAACGCCATCGTGATGACTGACGAGATTAGACAAAACTTATTATTACCGGGAATGAGTCGGGTAGGTGCTTTGGTAAAAAGTGTCAATCATTTATTTGTTCCTTTGTTTGCTTCAACACTGACAACGATCTTGGGCTTTATGCCGATTTTCTTATTAAATGGGAATATTGGTGATTTTATTGGGTCGATTGCGATCAGTGTTGTGATGGCTTTGTTCGGTTCTTTTTGGATTTCCTTATCCATCATAGCCGCGCTTGCTGCACGGTTCCTACCGAAATCTCATGCGGAAAATACCCCATGGTATGTCCAAGGTTTACAGCGTCCACAAATATCCAATGCGTTCCAAATGCTGTTGAAAAAAGGGCTGACGAAACCCTTACAAATTTTACCTATAATCATTGTGATTTGCATTATGGGGTTTATCTTAGCCGGTAATCTAGCGAATGTATTCTTCCCATCGGCTGATCGCGACCAATTTGCGATAGAGGTAAATCTACCGGTTGGAGCAAACATCGAAAGCACTTATGCGTTGACCAAACAAATTCATCAAAAAATTAAATCCTATGAAGGGGTTGAGCAGGTACATTGGTTGATCGGTAGCTCTATTCCAACGGTCTACTATAACCAAGTGATGAATCGTGATAATTCACCAGAATATGCTAATGGCGTTATAAAAGTAGATACGATGAACCGCGCCGCTCAGCTTATTGACCGTTTGCAATTTGATATACAAGCCGCATTTCCACAAGCAAAAATTGTGGTGAAAGCATTTGGTCAAGGTCCTCCTATTCCAGCACCTGTAGAAGTTGATATTTTTGGACCAGACCTCGTTGTGTTAGAAGAGATTGGTCGCGATGTGCGTTTGATCTTTTCGCAGACGCCTGGGATTTCTCAATCGTTTGCATCTATTTCTTTGAATGAGCCCGAAGTCATAGTGAACACCTCCCGTGATCAAGTAAGTTTGTCAGGTTTATCCTTAAATGATCTGTCTTTACAGCTGCAGCTTGCACTTAACGGCGTGGTAGGTGGTTCTATCGTTGAGCAGACCGAAGAAGTCCCCATCCGAGTGCGTATTTCAGATGCAGATCGCAGTGATTTAACTAGCTTGGCGGCTTTACCTTTGGCGAGTACTCAGTACGATATTAATAATCCATTTCTACAAGTGTCTGCCTTAGGTGATTTCTCAGTCGTACCTTCCTTGACTGGGATTACACGAAAAAACAGTGAGCGGGTAAATCGCATTCAAGGTTTTTTACTCCAGGGCGTACCTGCAGTGAGTGTCGCGCAACAAATTGCTGCTGCACTCGAAGATTATCAATTACCCCCCGGCTATTCGATAAAAATGGCTGGCGATGCCGATAAACAAAATGAAGCACTCGGTCAGTTAGGAACTTATGCACCGGTGCTATTGGTCATGATGATTACCACTTTGATTTTATCATTCCAAAGCGTTCGGTTTGCCATCGTGATTGGTTCCGTGGCGATTTTGTCTGTTGGTCTGGGGATGCTGAGCTTATGGTTATCAGGACTGCCAATCGGGTTTAACCCCTTGTTAGGCTGTGCGGGGTTAATTGGAGTGGCAATAAATGGCTCCATAGTCGTGATTGCAGCCATTAAAGCTAACCCTAAGGCCATGTCAGGTGATACGGATGAGATAGTTGCGGAAACAATGAGCTGTAGTCGTCACATATTGTCCACAACATTTACCACTGTGGGAGGGTTAATTCCCTTGTTGTTATTTACCGCAGGATCATTTTGGCCTCCACTTGCTGTCGTATTAGCTGGTGGAGTAGGCTTTTCTGTCATGTTATCTTTGGTTTATACACCTATACTTATCGGTACACTGTGTCGTATTCGTCAACGAAAAATAGTCCGTGCAGAGCAAAAACGTCTCGCCCATAGGTAGATAAAGTGAACCAAAAACCCAGCAAAGGCTTAAAAAGGCTATTACATACGAATTGCGCACGTTGTAAACGCATGCGTGCTATCATTTTATTTACCATTTTAGCTTTCGGGATATATTACATTTGGTATGGCTGAACAACGCATAAACATTAAAGCGAACTCCAAGGGCAACGGTATTACTTCATCCATTATTGGAGGCACTGCACTGGCACTTGGTTTTATTTTGCTGACGTCCTTACCAAAATCTCTTATTTTAATTGCGATTGGGGTTATTAGCTTGGGTATTATTGCCTCGGTTATTGGGTTTTATAAAATTAAAGAGCCGGAATATAGTATTGTTTTGGACCAAATGGGTATCTCCTACCATCATCGTCATGGGCAATGGCATATCCCTTGGGATAATATCCAACGGATTGACCAACCGCGTGTTACTCGCGGGATTGAACAAGTCGATTTACATTTAGTGGGGATAAAGTTGAAAACGTATCCCGCCTTTTTGGCTTCGATTTCACGTCGCCTTATGACCAATACGTTGATTGAACAGCGCCCATTGCTGATGCAAAACCCAGATGCTCAGTGTAGTAGTGGGATGTGTGGGGCTGATGATTTAATCGAAAAAGATCGCTTCAAATTGCCTGATGGTTCTTTTGTGACAGGTGTTCAGGGCATGTTTGCTAATCGTATGGATAAGTTGCGCAGTCGCTTAGGATTTGATGTATATATCAATGAAGCTGAGTTAGATCGTCCAGTAGATGAGTTTGTCCAACTTTTACGAGCCTGTCAGGCTGATATTGTAACAAAACAGTCGTCAGTATAAACGATTTAGCTTCTTGGTTACGATACGTACTTGTACACGATAAACCTATTAGTGCGCAGTATAACAATGAATTTTCCAATGGGTGTACCTATGAGTCTGCGAGCCCATAGAAACAGCCTATATAAAATTATGAGGCGTTGGTAAACGCCTCGTCCTCAACTGTTTTAATAACTTCTCTAGCCTCAATTACGACTCGCTCGGCTTCATTGAGTAACATATCCACTTGAGCACTGAGATCTTGGGTAATCCCATTTTTATAATCTCTTTCTATCGTAAAGCAGAGCTTCTGGAGTTGCGGAACACCGGTGTAACAGCATGCACCATGAAGTTTGTGAATATTCGCTTGGAGTTCTTTGGTCTTGGACTGAGTAAATTGGCGTTTTATATCCCGCATAATCTTCGGTAGCATGATCATGAACTCACCGAGCAACTCTTTTGCCGCACTGCTGTTGTAGTTTGCGCGTCGGATAGCTAACTCCCAATCAACACTCTTAATCTCTTGTAAGCCTTCTACCAAGCCATCAGGTAAAATAATATCGGGTAGAGTTTCTGGAGGTTGGCACCACATTTCAATCAAGTCTAATAACGCAGATAAATCGATGGGTTTAGCAATAAAATCATCAAAACCAGATTTTAGGAAATGCTCTCTGTCTTCATTAAAACCATGTGCGGTGAGAGCAACAACAGGTGTCCCCATATTTCTGTCTGTTTTGCGAATATGAGAGGTTGTAACCACACCGTCCATATTCGGCATTTGAATATCCATCAAAATCATATCAAAGTCTTCATCAGCACATTTTTCAAGTGCTTCGTGGCCTGAATTCGCTAGCACTAATGTGATATTTGTTGTCTTTAGCCAGGTTTCGAGGAGACGCAGATTTATGGGCAAGTCGTCTACAGCGAGTATTTTTAATGGCGGCAGTGCTTTCATGCGGATCTGCATGGGATTAATACGATTTTTAAGTTGCGTGTTTTCGAGTTGTTCCACTTTACTAGGCGTCAATGGCAGTGATAACTCTGCAAAAATATCAGGGGTAAACTTTGGATGCTGTTCCAAAGGTTTGATGCCAGAATATAATACGACGGGTTTTTTGATCTTAAACTTTTCAACTTGGTTTAAGATGCTCAAACGCTGCAATGAGTGGGCTTGTGGACAAGCAAAAAACGCATAGTCGAATTTATTTTCGGTCTGGCAAGAGAGCGCTTGTAAATATTCAAAGCTATCTACAGAGGTTGTACGCATGCCAATGTTATGGAGAAGCTTGGCTGTTGCCGAACGCGATTCATGCAGAGGGTCAAACACCAAAGCATGCTTCCCACGCAGTGTCGATTGCACATCAAATATTTGTTCTTTTGACGCTAGTTGTTGTTTTATGGCCACCGTAAATGTGCTCCCAAATCCTTCGGTTGATTCTATCGAAATGTGTCCTTTCATCATCTTTATAATCTCTCGGGAGATTACTAGACCAAGACCGCTACCTTGGAACTGTCGATTTACATCGTCATCAATCTGACTAAAAGCAGAAAAAAGCTTTCTGATATTTTCTGGTGATATGCCAATCCCAGTATCGGAGACTTTTATGATTAGTTCAACTTTATTACGCTGTAAGATTCTGCTTACAACCGATAACTTAATAATGCCTGTGTCGGTAAATTTCAAGGCATTGCTAAGCAAGTTGTTTAGAACCTGCTTCAATCTCAATACATCACCAGTCAGTTTAGCCGGTAGGTTATTAGTTTCGAAAATAAATTCTAAATGTTTTAGCTGGGCAGATTTTGCTGTAACTTCACTGAGTTCTTCAAATAATGATAGAGGCGAGTACTCAGCAGTTTTAATATTGAGTTTGCCAGCTTCAATTTTTGAAAAATCTAGTACATCATTGACCAAAGCATTGAGGTTATTTGCGGCAAAATTAATAAGATTTATTTGCTCTTTTTTCTCAGTGGGTAAATTCGCGGATTGTAACTCGCGACTGAATCCGACAATGGCATTTAATGGTGTTCTAATTTCATGGGATATATTTGCTAAAAAACGTGATTTAGCGTTACTCGATTTTAATGCTGTCTTTCGAGCAATGTCTAAACTTGCATTTTGTTCTTCAATAAATAACAAATTGGTTTGTAGGTCATGCGTAATGTCGTTGATCTCTGCGAGTAGCTTAATCCGTTCTTTTTGATTTAATGCAACGGTAAATAATAGGCTTTGGACAAATAACAACAGTGAGATCCCAAACAGCGTAAAACTTGGGGCTTGCCCAAAGAGGCCGATAGATAGAAGGTGTAGAAAAATTGCAATGAGGGGAAGAAGTATCGCTAGTGAAGCAAAAAATAGAGGGGATTGTACAGTCTGAGTGTGTTTGCAAGAGATATAGGCCAAGGCCGATAAACTTAATATAACAACCACAATCAATGGCACATAATACAGCGGCGAATTTACTTCAAAAGCGAGTAATGCGGTAAAACACAAGCCGCATAAGACATTAACAAACATGTGTGTTTGTTTGACCAATGGTGTTTTTTCTTCTTCTGTAAATAGGTGATACAAGAAACCTGCTATCGCCACAATACAAAATAGCACCAACGAAGGGTTATTAATATTTTCACTATATGGAAAAACACTAGTCGGTTTAAAATCATAAGTACCATAAGCAAGGTACGTCAAAACGCTAATCGTATACAATGAAAAAGTCAGTGAAGAATAGTCACGAGAGGTCAAAAATAAAAGCAGATTGTATGCTGCCAAAATCACTAGGCCACCGACAATCGAACCAAAATAAAAGAAATTATTAGAGCTTGGGGAGACTGTTAGAGTATCAGCACTGACGGTACTCGAAAGAGCCAAACACAGTAATAGAGAGAGGCTGAGGGTAAAACGCTTAATCTGAGTCAAACCAATCATTTTTTGAGTATTCTTTTATTAATGAATTTTCATATTAACACATTAAGTCGTGTAATTTAGCATCGACCTGTATTATTATTCGTACAAGTATAACCCATAATAATAAAGATAGCTGATGAGTAATGAAGTCACAATAAATCAAGATGGTATTGAACAACTTCCTATGCGTCGCTTTACGGAAGAAGCGTATTTGAATTATTCGATGTACGTTATCATGGACCGAGCCTTACCGCATATTGGTGACGGTTTAAAACCGGTTCAGCGACGTATCATTTACGCTATGTCTGATCTGGGATTAAGTGCTAATGCCAAATACAAAAAGTCAGCCCGAACGGTTGGTGATGTTCTAGGTAAGTTTCACCCGCATGGTGACAGTGCTTGCTATGAAGCCATGGTATTGATGGCTCAGCCATTCACATATCGTTATCCTCTGGTCGATGGCCAAGGTAATTGGGGTGCCCCTGACGACCCTAAATCATTTGCTGCTATGCGTTATACCGAGGCGCGGCTATCAAAGTTTTCCGAAGTTCTGCTGGCAGAATTGGGACAAGGTACGGCTGATTGGCAACCTAATTTTGATGGTACCATTGAAGAACCTAAAGTATTACCGGCACGTTTGCCGCACATATTACTGAACGGTATTACAGGGATAGCGGTTGGTATGGCCACCGATATTCCACCGCACAATGTACGTGAGCTTGCCAATGCGTGTGCCAAGCTACTCGATAATTCTAAAACAGAATTATCCGAGTTACTTGAAGATGTACAAGGACCAGATTATCCGACTGACGCCGAAATCATTACACCTCGTGCAGATATTCAAAAAATCTACGAAACGGGTCGTGGCTCAATTAAGATGCGAGCTGTGTATAGTGATGAAGGGGGTGAAATTGTTATTACAGCTTTGCCACATCAAGCCTCAGGCGCCAAAATTTTAGAGCAAATTGCCAATCAAATGCAGAACAAAAAACTGCCTATGGTGAGTGATTTACGAGATGAGTCTGATCATGAAAATCCGACTCGTTTGGTGGTAACGCCTCGTTCTAATAGAGTTGATATAGAACAGCTGATGCAGCATTTATTTGCGACTACCGATTTAGAAAAAAACTATCGGGTCAACATCAACATGATTGGTTTGGATGGGCGTCCCAAAGTCAAAGATTTAAAGACCATCTTATCAGAATGGCTGGAGTATCGACGTGATACGGTGACTCGTCGTTTGCAATTCCGTTTGGACAAAATTTTAGCGCGCCTCCATATTTTAGAAGGCTTAATGATAGCCTTCCTGAATATCGATGAAGTCATTGAAATTATTCGCAATGAAGAAAAACCCAAGCAAGAGTTGATGGCGCGTTTTGGTTTGTCGGACATCCAAGCAGAAGCGATTCTGGATTTAAAATTACGCCATCTTGCAAAACTAGAAGAGATGAAAATCAAGGGTGAGCAAGACGAGCTTGCCGCTGAGCGTGACAAACTCCAATTGTTACTTAGCTCAGATCGTCGTATGAAGACGTTGATCAAAAAGGAAATCTTGGCGGATGCCGAAACTTATGGTGATGATCGTCGCTCTCCTATAGTCGAGCGCGGTGAAGCGAAAGCACTGAGTGAAAAAGAATTAGTACCATCAGAACCTGTTACCGTTGTGCTATCTGAAAAAGGTTGGGCACGTTGTGCTAAAGGCCATGATGTTGACGCAGCTGGGCTCAGCTATAAAGGTGATGACAAATATTTAGCCAGTGCCAAAGGACGTTCGAATCAACCTGCCGTGTTTATTGATACCTCAGGTCGAACATTTAGCTGTGATGCGCATGGTCTACCTTCTGCCAGAAGCCAAGGTGAGCCATTGTCAGGCCGTTTTGGCATCGTTGCTGGAGAGAATTTTACAGATGTCATCATGGGTAAGGATGAACAGCAATTCTTAGTCTCTTGTGATGCTGGATATGGTTTTGTGGGCACATTCAAAGATATGTTGAGTAAAGCCAAAGCAGGTAAAGCGTATTTATCATTACCACCAGCTGCCAAAGTAATCACACCACAACCCGTTAACGATATTGCAACGGACTTGTGTCTGTTTATATCTAACGAAGGGCGGATGTTGCTCTTCCCATTAAGAGATTTACCCTCTTTAGGCAAAGGGAAAGGTAACAAACTCATCAATATTCCTTCTGCGAAAGCGAAAACCCGAGAAGAGTTTGTGGTACATGCTGCGGTTGTACCGATTGATGCAGAGGTTAAAATCATTTCAGGAAAACGAGGAATGACGTTAAAACCCTCTGATTTAGCTCATTACATTGGAGAAAGAGGGCGTCGTGGCAATAAATTACCACGTGGTTTGCAACGGGTCGATGAGATCCTGATTTCCCGAACAGAGGATGTCGTAGAGGATCCAGAATTGGGTGCAGAAAATTCTGCATTAGAGAGCTCATCAGGACAACAGACCGAGCTTTAAAAGCGTCTAAATAGTACTGTGAAAGTGATAAAGCTGAAGGTAGTCAAAGATTACCTTCAGCTTTTTTGTTTTAAATTTTCAGTAATGCCTAATTTTATATCTTTGTTTATGCTAACTTTTTTTACGCACTATGAAAAAGGATTGATTTATATCAATATCTGGCACTACATTCAGCCCCTTTCTGGCCGTTAAATTAAGTGTAATAAATTCGTTACACTAAATCTAACACTGATAACAATAAGAATAAGATACATCCCAGCAAGGACATACCATGATAGCAACAGAAAACGCTTCTGTGGCAGCGCAAGGAAAGCAAACTCGTACTTCTCGTGCGGTTATATCTGATCGCGTCACACAAAATAATATCCCAGTAAAACCTGGAACCAATATTTTATCCGTTACGAATAAAGATTCTCAGATTACTTATGTCAACAATGACTTCGTGCAATATGCAGGATTAACTACGGAACAACTCTATGGCGAATATCATAATATTATTCGTCATCCGGACATGCCTAAGGCCGCCTTTGCGGAACTATGGCGACGTCTTCAGGCCGGCCAATCTTGGATGGGGATCGTTAAAAACAAAAGTGCGAATGGCGATCATTACTGGGTGGATGCCTTCGCATCACCACTGCTAACGGCTAAAGGTGAAACAGAGTACCAATCCGTTCGTGTTAAGGCTTCAGAAGCCGTTATTGCCAGAGCACAGTTTGTGTATCACCAGATAAACCAAGGTAAAGATTTTCTGAAGACCAACAAGCTGAAAAATATATTTTTGAGTCCGTTTAGTGCTATTGCCGCGAGTTTTGCTGGATCATTGGGGCTGACCTTTGCCATAGCGTCTGAACAAGCCGTAGTACTTTCTCCTGTGTTAATCGGAGCTCACGCTATTTGTGCCTTGGCGATGGCACACATGAATAAACGTTGGGATCCCGTCGTTCGTCATGCTAAATCTATTATTGATGATCCGCTAGCACAGTTTATTTATACCGCAGATACATCAGCAGTGGGACAAGTCAAACTTGCTCTGGAAGCCTCGAAAAAACAACAAGGGGCTATTCTTGGCCGACTAAAAGAAACAGGGGGAATGATTGATAGAACCTTACAGGATGTTGCAAACTATAGCGAAGAGACTGCGAAAAACTGCTCTGAACAAGAACATGAAGTGAGTCAGGTTTCTACTGCAATTACCGAAATGTCAGCAAGTTTCGCCGAAGTTGGGCACTCGAGCCATCGCGTGTTAGATTTGATGAATCAAAATGCAACAGATATCAACCAAACATTAGCTAATACCCAAAAAACGGTTGCGGTGATGGAGCAATTAGATAACCAAGTCTCATCAGTAAAACAAACGACTGAATCATTATCCGTACAAACCCAACAAGTAACGGGTATTGTTAATATTATTCAAAGCATTGCTGACCAAACCAATTTGTTGGCATTAAATGCTGCGATTGAAGCCGCTCGTGCTGGTGAACACGGGCGCGGATTTGCAGTGGTTGCAAATGAAGTGCGCGAGTTAGCTAATAAGACACATGCCTCTACCCAGCAAATTATCGATACCGTATCCGCGTTAAACGAACAAACAGACTCGACGGTTGGCTTAATTAAGCAAGTGAACAAAAATATCGATATTGCACGTGATGCAGCTATTCAATCAGAACAAAATGTTGAGCGTATTCAGGCGGCGAGTGATGAAATTGTTAGTCAAAATACGCAAATTGCTGCGGCTTTAGAGGAGCAGGTTTTTGTGTCTGAATCGATTAATCAAAGTGTCCACAAAATTTACGAGGTCTCTCAAGCTTGTTCTTCATTAGCACAGCAATCTAATGAAGAAAGTCAAAAAGCCCAAAGAGAAGTACAGCAATTAGCCGCTGTTGGTGATTATTTCTGGAAAAATTTATAAGTAGAGGGGGCGAGTGCGTGTGTAATTTGCACGCACATGTCTGTATTTATACACGTTCCGAAACGTTCTTGGTTGGCATGGATAAAAGTGGTACGCATCTCGACTTGTGCAGACTGCTGAGCCTTGAGTGGGGATGTTTTACCAATCATAACAACTTGACCAATTATTTCGGGTAGCTTTTCTTGTAGTTCAGCACACAACAAATTACCAAAACTACAACCGATCAATGAGATGGGCTGTTGTGCCTTGGTATATAACCCACATATCTCTTTGGTAACAGCCGCTAAATATTTCTCTAAATCAGAAGGCTTGATGGTGAGTTCTAGTTGATAAACAGAGTAATTAAGATATTTTAATAACTGGGCTAATAATTCTAAAGAACGTTTATCAGTAAAATATCCTGGCGCTATTACGACAGGTTCCCCGTGGCCTCTGGGAAAAGAGAGTATTTGAGGGAACCGAAAGACAATCGACACCCAATCCAAAGGGGAAGAAACGGCATGTAAACAAGGTGATTGCTTATTGGCTAACAACTCAATAACAGGGCTAGATGTAAATGGAACCTGATGTGTTGTAGATGCCTTTGGCGAATCAGCTAGTTGCTCATCGGCAAAGTTGTCTTGTTCTTGAGAAGCTAAAAACACAGAAGAGTTGTCGACTAATGTCCGCTTTATTTTTTTTGCTAGCACTTCTGAGGTTTTGTATGGAACACTTATGATCAAAATATTACATCCTTGTATGCCTACAGTTAGATTTACGTCAATGAACGCTCTTGCCAACTTATGTTTACGCCAAATATCCTTTTTTAGCTCATTAGACTATGGTCTAGCAGTGTAAATATAAAAAGTTTACTCGAGTAAACTCAAGCCACTAGACGAAGCCTAATAGGATTGTTAAAAATACCCGCTTAATTGACGTTTGTACTTTCAAAAATTTTATCTGCAGATGCAGCAACAAATCCATGGTATAGCTTACCATTATTCAAAGGATAACGTTGTGCAAATTCATAGAAACAACTTGGAATATTTTTTTCTAGATCACTGAATTTGACCAATGCGTGATCGGCCATGGTAGCCGATTGGGCTAAACAGACATCCTCGCCCCCTTTGATGACTCCACCAGATTGATTTAATACAAAGCCATGATCTTGGAGTAATGCATTCATTTGTGTCAGTTCAGTAATTTTTTGTAAATGGTTGATACTGACAGTAAAGTGATTAGCTCTGAATCCCCACGCCGCTAACCAAGCTGCATATTCACTCTCTGCTAGCAGCTGGGTATAATCTTCATAACTAATTGCCCAATGCGTACCTGAATACAAAAAGTCAGTTTGCTGAGCGAGATCGCTGGGCAACGTTTTCGTCAAGTTATGAATAATCGCCTGAGCTCGAGCGGAAAGTTCATCGACTCTTAATTCACTAATAAACACTTTAGGTTGATTCTCATCAGAGTGTTCGTAGTGAAACGCATTCAATTTTTTACTGGAGAAGTCATATTCGCCAGCCTGGCGATAGCCTAACTGCACAAAGTGCTCGGCTAGGTCCGTCACACGCATGCCCGGTAAAGCAAAGGTACGCAAAGCAATATGATCATTGACAATATTCGCTTGCTCATCTTCCGCTTGAATCAGTTTGTGGATCTGCATTGCTGAGGGGGTAATGGTTAAGTAATCCTCCCATAAACCAGCAAATAAACTTTCGATTTGAGTATGCATCTCTTTATCCTTATTTGGTCAGTCGAAATCAGTCGCTACTTGTTATTCAAAATTTAAACCTGGGTTTAATGTACCAGGTAGTTCGCCTTGCTCAAGTTCGACTGAAGCAACAGGGTAAGCACAGTAATCAGCGGCATAAAACGCACTCGCACGATGATTACCACTGTCACCAATACCACCGAATGGTGCCGCACCTGATGCGCCGGTAATCGGTCGGTTCCAGTTCACAATACCGGCTCTAATATGCGTGTAGAAGATCTCCCAAAGTGCGGGATCATCAGCCAGTAAACCCGCTGATAAACCATACTTGGTATTATTCGCTTCAGTAATTGCAGCAGAGAAATCTGTGTACCGGATCACTTTCACTAGAGGACCAAAATGTTCTTCATCAGGTAACGCCTCAAGGATAGACGTCACATCGATAATCCCAGGTGATACCAAACCTGTCTTCGTGTCTAAATGTGTCAATGGTAATAAGCTTTGTGCACCTAAGGCGGTTAAATCGGCTTGGGCTCTCACCATCATGTTAGCTACCTGCGCTGAGATCATGGCGCCCATAAATGGTTGTTCGACTGCATCATAAACTCCGACACGAATTTTTTTGGTAACTTCAACGAGGCGTGCCAACACCTGATCACCATATTGGCCGGTTGGAATAAACAAGCGTCTCGCACAAGTACAACGTTGTCCAGAAGTGATAAAAGCCGATTGGACGATATCGTGAACGGTCGCGTCTATATTTGCGGTTTCAGCGACAATCAAAGGATTGTTGCCACCCATTTCTAATGCGAGGATTTTACCTGGATGTCCGGCAAATTGCTCATGGAGTAATTTGCCAGTATTTGACGAGCCCGTGAAAAATAGTCCATCAATTTGTGGGTGTGCTGCTAATGCTTTGCCGGTCTCAACACGTCCTTGCACAAGGTTTAGAACACCTTTGGGGAGCCCAGCTTTGGCCCAAAGTTGGACCATGATTTGGGCAACCTTTGGTGTCAGGTCACTGGGTTTAAATACCACGGTATTACCTGCTAGTAATGCAGGAACAATATGTCCATTAGGTAAATGACCAGGGAAGTTGTAAGGGCCAAACACTGCCACAACACCATGCGGCTTATGCCGAATAAACGCTTTGCCAAGCGGCATTGGGTTTTCGGTAACACCTGTGCGTTGCTGGTAGGATTTTTCTGACAAGGCAATTTTACCGACCATTGCAGCTGCTTCGGTAGCGGTTTCCCACAAAGGTTTACCCGTTTCTTCGGCGATGGTTCGAGCGAGTAATTCTTTATTTGCGACCAGCTCTCGACCATATGCTTGGACGTAAGCTTGACGCTCTGCAAATGTCAATAAAGACCAATCTTGAAAGGCTGAACGAGCACTGGCAATAGCGGCATCGACCTGTGTGTCTGAGGCAGCTTGCCCAGTCCAAATGACTGAGTTTTTTGCTGGATCCGTTGATTCAATAGTCGCGCCTAAGCCAGCGACCCATTGGCCGTCAATAAAATGTGTCGTCATGATACTTCCTAATTCTGTCGTTAAACTGGACTGACTCTCACGATATCGCCATTTTTTATGTGCAATGTCTCCATTGCTTGTTGGCTCATAATGATATGGTCGTCAGTAATTCTGATAGGCTGACAAACTGCTCGAAAATCAGCAACTTCAGTGTTTATTATTATGTGTAAATTATCTTCTGGAACAGCCCCTGCTATGGCAGGTTTACGGGTTGATTCACGAATTGTTTTGATCTGGTCAATATCAGCTTCAACTGCTGGTCCAGCATCAAATATGTCGACATAGCCACGGTTTTTAAAACCTTCCTTTTCTAACAAAGCGAGTGCGGGCTTAGTTTTTTCATGAACAGCACCGATCACCGCTTGGGCAGCTTCAGAAAGTAGGTTAACGTAAATTGGATATTTGGGCATAAGCTCAGCAATAAAGACTTTATTGCCAATGCCAGTCAAATAATCTGCAGTGGGAAAATCGAGTGAGAAGAAATGTTTTTCAAGCCAATCCCAGAACGGAGAACGACCATTTTCGTCACTTACGCCACGCATTTCAGCGAAAATTTTGTCAGTAAAGCGTTCTTTGTGTTCAGCAATAAAGAGAAAGCGAGATTTGGACAAGAACTTACCCACATTCGGTAACCGTGCTTGCTCCCTTAGAAATAGGGTGCAAATCTCGCTCATTCCAGTGTAATCATTACAAAAAGTGAGGATCTCAACCGTGTTGTGTATGTTTAGCTCTCGTGAAGAATGGACGACTTTACCCACATGGTAATTATAAAAGGCATCATCAACGCCCACACTCGATTCGATACCACAGGTCCCAACCACTGTGCTTGTGTCGGTATCCTCTAATACAAAAAGGTAACCTTCATCTTCTGGGTGTGCGACCACTTTAGTAAATGAATGAGTAGCCCTGTGTATTTTATTTTCTAGCAACGTGTCGTTGTCAGGTAATGACGTAAAGCCAATACCTGATTCAATTGCCACTGCCTTTAATGAGGAAAAATCTTGCGCCGCAATAGGGCGAATCACTAGCATGTTAGACTGTCTCTGCTAATTTATCGTTAGCGACTACATGGGCAATACCTGCTTCAAAGCGTTTTAGACCCTCAACAATATCAGCATCAGGGATCACGAGTGATGGTGCAAAACGCACAACATTCATACCAGCTACTAGGCACATTAGGCCTTGTTCGGTAGCAGCCATCATAAAGTCACGTGCACGACCTTGATATTTTTCATTCATGGCACAGCCCAACAACATCCCTTTACCACGGATTTCAGAGAAAATATGATATTTGGCATTGATGCGCTCGAGGTGCTCTCGAAATAACGCTTCTTTGCTTTTAACACCATCAAGAATAGCCTGGTCATTAATGATATCTAGCGTCTTTTCAGCAATGGCACAAGCCAACGGGTTACCCCCATAGGTCGAGCCGTGAGTCCCTGGTTTTAAACTGGCTGCAATTTTAGCCGTAGTCAGCATTGCACCGATAGGGATGCCTCCACCTAGGGACTTCGCCGTAGTTAAAATATCAGGAATAACATCTAAACCCATATAAGCATAAAGGTGACCTGTACGACCCACACCGGATTGGACTTCATCAAAAATAAGGAGTGCGTTGTGTTTCTCACATAATGCTTTGACACCTTTCACGAAATCAGGATCAGGGGTAATAATCCCACCTTCACCCTGTAATGGTTCCATCATAACGGCACAAGTATCATCGTTGATTAATTCAGCAAACGCAGCTAAATCATTGTACGCACAATGCTCTACAGCACCTGGTTTAGGTCCAAACCCATCAGAGTAAGCGGCTTGGCCACCTACGGTCACGGTGAAGAAAGTACGACCATGGAAACCTTGGGTAAAGGCGATTATTTTGTCTTTACTGGGGGAAAAGTGCTCTAGCGCATATCTACGAGCAAGCTTTAAAGCCGCTTCGTTCACTTCTGCACCTGAATTTGCAAAATACACACGTTCTGAGAAGGTCGCATCATTGAGCTTCTTGGCTAAGCGAATAGCCGGCTCATTGGTGTAAACATTCGACAGATGCCATAATTGTTCGCCTTGCTCTTTTAACACTTTGACCAGTTCAGGATGACAATGGCCCAAAACATTAACCGCAATACCACCTGCGAAATCGATGTATTCCTTACCCTCTTGGTCCCAAACGCGGGAACCCTCACCTTTCACAGGCACCATACTAGCAGGGTTGTAATTGGGAACCATTACTTCGTCAAATAATTCACGAGTGACTTGCATAATCTTAACCTCAAAACTGTAAATACCTATACAAAATACTCCTTTTTAGCCCCCTTGTAAATCTAATAAAGCCCGTCATAACAAGGGTTTGGCTGATATTGCATAAAAAATGCATAAGTATTTACATAATGATTTTATAACAGTTTTGTTGTTCTGATTGATAAGTGGGTGTGCAACGAGGTTGTTAAGAAAATCATTGCAGAATGCGAAACGGCTATTTATGTAAAAATAAATTTCTCACTTTTGCTTATTCGGTCTTGGCAAAATGCAATTTAGTAATATTCATTTGATTAATTTCCGTGAATTCCTCGACGGATAAATGGAGTGTTTTATTCCATTGTAAGATCTCAGAGGCTGGGATGAGTTTTTGTTGGATGAGACTTCTTAGTTCAGCGTATTCTTTGGCTTTAGCAACTAATACCGAGTCGATAAAGGTATGGTCAGCCTCTTGAATACCCTCATACAAAGCAGCAATTGGGAGGTAGGAAAGATGCATTTGTTGAAAAAACTTGACCGTTAATCGCATTGCGTGTTTTTCGACTAAGCTTTGCAAGATATCCAAGTCAGGGGTCACTTTACTGACTAAATCATGCTTTTCTTGCATACGTGCTCTTTCTGCACTGAGTAATTGTTCTTGATGCAAGTGATCGAATGCTTTAAAGAATATTCTGATAAGGATATTTTTGCCTACATTTAGAAACAATGCGGAAGTATACAGTAAAGGTTTATTTCTCTCTCTGACTCGAGATAAGAACATAGCAGTATTTGCAGAACTGATGGCATGTTCCCAAATGCGTTTTTTGATCTCAGGATACGGATCGGTGATTTGCGGAATAGTGCGTTTGAACACAATAGCTGGAATTAAGACTTGTAAGTTCGATATGCCAATAAAGCTGATTGCGGTGCGCAAATTATCAACAATAATGGTTTTCCCATAACTGTCAGTGCGCCGAAACTGTTCACCATTTACTAATTTCATCAAGGTATCTTGGAGCCATGGGAATTCAGCGACAGCACTCTCTAACCGACTAAAACTACAGGAAGGTTTCGCTAAAAGCTCAATACATTCGCCAATTGCAGGATCGACGTTACCAATTCCTTTGAGCAAGACTTCAGGGTGTTGTAATTCTTTTTCAACCTCCAAACTCAATAATTTATGAAAGCTACGACTTTCATTCGTGAGTTTTTCTTGAGCGGACACCTCGGCCGCATTGCGATGCTTTACGGCGTCTTTTTCAATGTCTAATTTATATGGAATAGAATCTTGTAGGTTTTGGGCAATGGCAGAGAAGTCCTCACCATTAGCACGTGATTTTGCAAATGCACGACTGTAGCTCAAGGCATGGTACAAAGATTGCTGTTGTTGATTCACTAATTAATACGCCCATAAATGCATAGATTCACCGCTTAGAGTGGAGTACACCTATGGATTTATCAATCAATAGGCGTTGTTGCCACCAAGAAGTTTTGTAAAATATCGTGACCCGCTTCGGTTAATAATGATTCAGGGTGAAATTGCACGCCATAGATATGTTGCGCGTTATCTTCGATTGCCATTATTTCTCTCGTGTCATCCATTTCACACCATGCGGTCACTGTAAAATTTGTGCTGAGAGTATCCGGTTTTATCAATAAAGAATGATAGCGCGTGGCTACAAACGGATTCTCGATATCTACAAATAATCGACCAGTACTATGATTAACTTTAGCTGTTTTTCCATGTAATACATGTTTTGCACGAATTATTTTTGCACCGAAGACTTGAGCAATGGCTTGATGACCAAGACAAACACCTAACATGGGGATTTTACCAGCAAAGGTAGCGATTGCCTCTAAAGTGATCCCTGATTCGTTAGGAGTACATGGCCCAGGAGATAAGACGAGATATTGAGGGTTTAGTGCTGCGATTTCGGCACAACTTATGGCATCGTTACGCACGACTTTGACTTCCTGACCTAGCTCAACAAAATAGCGAGCTAGGTTGTGGGTAAAGGAATCGTAATTGTCGATAAGTAAAAGCATATGGTAAATTAACGCTGTGGAGTAATAAAACCTACCGCTTCATACGCTTTGGCTAATGTTTTGGATGCTTTTTCAGAGGCTTTAGCCGCACCTTGCTGCATAACGGATTCAAGATAAGCCTGATCCGCTCTGATGGTGGCATATCGTTCTTGGATTGGTGTGAGCATTGCGACTACCGCTTCGGCAACATCACCTTTTAAATGCCCATACATTTTATCAGTATATTCTGGCACCAACTCATCAATAGAACGGCCGGTAGTACACGACAGTAATGATAATAAATTCGATACGCCAGCTTTATTTTCCGGGTCAAAATAAATATTGGCCGCTTCGTCAGAATCCGTCACAGCACGTTTAATTTTTTTGGTAATCTTTTTGATATCTTCTAATAAACCCACAAAATTATTTGGGTTCTCATCAGATTTAGACATTTTTTTGTTCGGTTCTTGCAGGCTCATTACTTTAGCCCCGCCGGATTTCGGAATATATGGGTTGGGTAATGTGAAAACATCGCCGTATATATTGTTAAATCGAGTTGCAATATCACGGGTTAATTCAAGGTGCTGCTTTTGATCTTCGCCAACAGGTACTTCAGCGGCTTGGTATAGTAGGATATCTGCAGCTTGGAGTACCGGATAGCCATACAGACCGACATTGATATTCGTGATGTTCTTGGCTGATTTATCTTTGAACTGAGTCATACGGTTGAGCTCACCCATTTGGGCGTAACAATTTAAGACCCACCCTAGCTGCGCATGTTCTGGTACGTGTGATTGCATAAATATAGTACTTTTTTCTGGGTCTATGCCACATGCTAAATACAATGCCAAACCATCCAAGCAAGCTGCTCTCAGTGCTGCTGGGTCTTGGCGAACTGTAATCGCGTGTAAATCTGCAATCATGAAGAGACAATCATGCGTATCTTGCATTGCGACCCATTGGCGTAAAGCTCCCATATAGTTACCAATAGTTAACTGACCAGAGGGTTGGCAACCGCTTAATACAATAGGTTTTTGCATAATCATTCTTCTTCTTTTGAACATAAGGGCACAAGCTTATATTGTGCGACCTTTGGGAATTATTACTTGAGTGATTTTTATACGCTGGCGAGTTTTTCGCGCATCGTTTTGATCACAGCTGCATAGTCAGGCTGGTTAAAAATCGCAGAGCCCGCAACAAACATATCCGCTCCAGCTGCTGCAACTTCTTGAATATTTTGGGTGTTGATACCGCCATCGACTTCTATTTTAACATGAGGGTTACGATGTTGAATAAAACTTTTCACTTGGCGAATTTTATCCAAGGTATGTGGGATGAACTTTTGTCCACCAAACCCAGGGTTTACTGACATCAATAACACGTAATCAAGTTTGTGAATAACATGCTCCAAAACACTAAGAGGTGTTGCTGGGTTAAGCACTAAGCCAGCCTGACACCGGCCATTTTTGATGAGCTCAATACTGCGGTCAACATGCAGTGATGCTTCTGGGTGAAAACTAATCATGGAGGCACCTGCGGCAATGAATTGTTCAATCAAACTATCCACTGGCGTGACCATTAAATGAACATCAATAGGTGCGGTAATCCCATAGTTACGCAGAGCTTGACAAATGGGCGCGCCAAAAGACAAATTGGGCACATAATGATTGTCCATGACATCAAAGTGCACAATATCCGCTCCGGCTGACAAAACATTAGCTACATCTTCACCCAAGCGAGCAAAATCAGCAGAAAGTATGGATGGCGCAATGAGATGTGTGGTCATATAAGTTCCATTATTTAGATCTATGATAGTGAGATTATGCCACATTGAGAGAAATATGGGGAATGAGTATCGACCAAAGCACCATATAAAATAAGCTAGCAACTACCCATATAAGAGAATATGAGACGTCCTTTGATTGTGCGACATTGATCAATTTTGGTGCGTAATAGATTTAAATAGATCTGAAAAAGTGTAGACATGATTAAAAAGATATTTAAAATCAACGTCTTGAGTGGCATTATAAAAAATGGCACGATGTGTGTATAAATACATACAGAATTATATATTAATATTCTAATTTACTTGTCGATAGGTTGATAAGTAAAAGAAAACATTACACATACTATAAACGGAGTTACACATGAAACTACTTAAATTAACTGCAATCAGCGCAGCACTTTTATCAACATCAGCGATGGCTGATTGGTCAGCAAACGTTGGCTTAGTTAGTGACTATCATTTCCGTGGTATTCAACAAACTGAGTCTGCTTCTGCTTCTGCCGGAATCGACTATGAAAACGGCGGTATTTATGCAGGTGTTTGGACAGCTGAAGTTGAAGATGGCCTAGAAGTTGATATCTACGGTGGTTATGGACACGAATTTGAAAGTGGCCTAGGTTTAGGCATCGGCTATACCTCATATCAATATACAGGTGATTTTGATTCACAGTATGGCGAAGTGAACCTAAGCGCATCTTTTGGCATTGTCAGCCTTGAATATAGTTTTGGTGATTGGAAAGGACCAGTTGACGAGCCTATGGATATGGATTATTCCTTTACTGGTATCACACTAGAGCACAGCGGTTTTTATGGTACTTTTGGTACTTGGGGTGAAGACTTCGAAGGCGAATATTTAGAGTTTGGTTATGGTACAGATTACCAAGGCTTTGATTTAGGTATTAGTTTAGTATCTAGTGGTTCAGATTTAGATGATTCAGAATCACTATACTTCTCGATCGGTAAATCATTTGATTTATAAAAAGTATTATTATTCAGTACGTTATAGCTAAACCATCGCAGTGTTGTGGTGGTAAGTAAGACTGGATAAAGATGCTCAAGACCAGTTGTGAACAATGTTCAGGATGAATTTTGTATTACACTGGTCTTTTTTCATTTTTGAACTATAATCATTGGTGGAAAGTTTTAGAATTTAGACAGTTAAATAAATGTCTCTGCTTAGGGGTTAACAATATGTACATATCGAACAAGGTAGTTGGTTTGTCACTCGCCGCATTTGCAGTTGTTGCAATTGACTTTTTTGCGACAAGCTCAGATTCGTCAAAGCAGAGATGCTTAGAACTTGCTACTTCATCCTCTGTATTTGTTATTCCTAACCTCACTCCCAATACATCTTCATTTTCTCAACAAATTAATCAAGCAACTTTTGGTAGTGCACCCCAGACTAAGATTGAGCCTTTGACCAAAGCACAAATTGAACGTTGCTTGGCACCAGAACAAAACCAAGTAAGTTGGTTAGAATGGGTCTTTTCTGATAGTGATTCTGCGACTTTTCATTATTTAGACTTATTAGAGCTCCTAACACCAAGTCAGGGCGATGATAATTCAAGTTCACAGAGACCGACGACTCAGTAATATATACAAAGTAAACGATATGCCAAGTAATCCATCCTTATGGCAAGTTATCAAATCTGTGGCAGCTAGTGCGATAGGTGTCCAATCGTCTAAAAACTACGAACAAGATTTTGCGACAAGTAATCCACTTCCTTTTATTATCGTAGGTGTTATTTTTGTAATTTGTTTTATTGCGGCTTTAGTGGTGTGGGTAAATTACATGCTTGCATAATAGGCGTAAAACAGAAAAACAGAAAAGATAGAGCAAAAATGAGGATAAAATAAGTCATTCACTGTCGTACTGCGATATGCTGGGTGAACCCCTTGCTTAGATGCTTCGTTTTTTCTTATACAGGGCCATCAGTTCTCCCACCTTTACTCGCTCCTGACCTTTTCGGCTAATTGAACGATGCACTGACAATTTATGGATTTTATCAGCTGTTTGATAGATTTCTCGAGTAAAGGGCACATCGTGATTTGAAATCAATACCACTGTGCCTTGATTCACAACATGTTCTGTGACTTGTACCAACCGTTTTTGTTCACCTGGTCCAAATTGATTGCCAGCATAGGCCGTAAAGTTAGAAATTTGCTTAACAGGTGCGTAAGGTGGATCGCAGTAAATCATATCTGTGGAATTCGCGTGTGCAAAAGCTTCCGCAAAATCACCTTGGATAAACGTCGCACGTTTTGCTTTCTGGGCAAAAAAAAGGATTTCATCTTCTGGGAAATAAGGCTTTTTATAACGTCCAAATGGTACGTTGTAACCACCGCTTTTATTGTAACGACAAAGGCCATTGTAGCCATGTCGATTCAAGTATAAGAAAAGTGACGCTCGCTCCATGGGTACTGAGGAATCATTAAATTCCTGACGCAAAGCATAATATGTTTCTGGGGTATTATGTGCTGGAGTGAAATAGCGTCGAGCATGGTCAATAAAATCCGCACAATCGGTTTTAATGATACTAAAAAGGTTAATCAGATCTGCATTCGTATCCATCAACAGATACTCATCGAAATCTAGATTTAAAAAAACCGAACCTCCTCCGACAAACGGCTCAATTAATCGAGTTCGCTGACGTTTGGGTAATAAGTGATGGATATCAGAAACGAGTTTCTTTTTACCACCAGCCCATTTTAAAAAGGAACGATGTTTAGGAGTTATCATCTACTCGATTGATTTCGATTATGACAGCCTGGGCACTTTTAACAAACGGTGACATGGCTTTTATTTCAGGTGTGAAAGAGTTTATCCTGAGAAGTGCATCTTGCCTAGTTGAAAAATGATTATTTAAAAGCACAACGGACCAATCTCCGCCAAACCGTTGTGTTGTGTAATACCAAGCTTCGTTTTGTAAATCAAATTTATTGATGAATTCTTGCGCAACTGTTGGGTTTGCCATTCCCGATAACTGTATCACAAAGTAAGTATTCGGCACCTTGGCTAGAAAATCATTGCGATTATCACTATAAATGACTGGTTCAGGTACTGTATCGACAACTTTATCCCGCTGGTTAGTTGTTACAGTATCATCTGCAGCAACAGCTGTAACGTTGCTTACAGAAACTGCACTACTCTCTTGTGCTGCAGTACTTCTTTCTACAGAGGCGCTACTGGGCAGTTGCATAACAAAAGTGGTGTCTTTTACTGCAGTCGTCTTCTCTTTATTTTGGTTATGTGCGAGAGCCTGTTGCCAAGTCATGTAAGGTAACTCAGCAGTTGATGCATAAGTCTCACCTTCAGTTCCTATCAGCGCATGAGGTGCCACAGCATGCTTATCGAATACAGCGATAGGGGAATCGCTCGACTCTGAAGTGGATAGTATTGTTGTATTGTTGGGTAAGCTGTTGAATAAGTTGGCAAAAAAGGCTTTACCTTGCGGGTATTGCAATGCAACCAACATAACAGCGAGAATAAATAATAGGCTCACCATACTCGCGAGAAAAAACGTACTGTGTATGAAATGCCTTTTAAGAGCTTGTTCCGGAAGAGGAGCATTCCTTTGGGCGATACGTTGAGCAAAAGCCTCACGTTTTTGCGCAATCATTTGATCTAATTCAGAACCTTGGTACTCATATGTGAATGCATCGTTGGTCAAGATAATAGGAGGTTCATCTTGTTGATAAGCCAGCGCTAATTGTGCGGCTTGAGCCCATTGGGTATCTGCAAATAAAATGATGTTTAAATGTAATTGGTTGGCCCCGAAGCGGCTTTGTAATACGAGTTTCCATAACTCATTCAACATGGCTTCCGACAAGTGCTGAGCATGGGTCAGGCAGATTAAAACAGGATCAGGGATGTGATTTAATTCATGTAAAAGTTCGTTTAGTGGGCGCTCAAATCCAGAGCTATTGACATGCATAAGTTGTGCACAAATAGAGCTTCTAAGACTGTCTGATGTGTCGTCGACGCCTACTTGGATGAAGGCGATTTCGACATTTTCGTCTTGTTGAGTAAGAAAGTTCTCTAGATTTTGTTGTTGCTGGGCAACAGTGTCACTTCCCACAAAAATTAGTTGGGCAGAGTTTGTTACTAAATCTTCAAGTCTGTCATGTATTTGTGCTATCACAATGCGCCTCTTACTTGAGGCGTCATTTTTTAGCTCTCAAGTACCTGTTTTATTTCTTCGTTACTAACTTCGTCTGTCACAATCGCTTGGCCGATACCTGTTGGTATAATGAAACGTATTTTACCAGATAAGACTTTCTTATCATGGGCCATGTGTTTCATATAAGTGGCACAATTCATATCTGCTGGACCACTAACGGGTAAACCAAAAGCTGCGTGTAACTCAACAATGCGTCGGACTTCTGACTCAGTCAGCCAACCTTTTACCTGTGCTACCTGTGATGCAATTACAGTACCAGCTGCAACAGCTTCACCATGTAACCAGTTGCCATAGCCCATTTCTGCTTCAATGGCATGACCAAAGGTATGGCCAAGGTTGAGGAGTGCGCGTAAGCCTTTTTCTCGTTCATCCTGAGCAACAATTTCAGCCTTAATTGCACAGCAGCGACTAATCACATGGCTAAGGGTTGCCGGTTCCAGGGCCTGCAAAGCAGTAATGTTGTGCTCTAACCAAGAGAAAAGTTCGGCATCGTAAATAATGCCGTATTTGATCACTTCAGCCATTCCAGCAGCAAACTCTCGAGGCGGTAAAGTCGCTAATGTTTCGGTATCAATAAATACTGCTTGGGGCTGATAAAATGCGCCAATCATATTTTTACCCAAAGGATGGTTGACTGCAGTTTTTCCACCAACAGAAGAATCAACTTGTGAGAGTAAAGTAGTCGGGACTTGAATAAAATCTATGCCACGCTGGTAACACGCAGCAGCAAACCCTGTAATGTCGCCAATCACCCCACCACCTAGAGCAATTAATGTGGTATCTCTGGCAGCATGAACCGCTAACAAAGCACTTTGGATGATTTCAAAGTGGTGTAAATCTTTGTATTGTTCACCATCGGGTAGGATTAGTTCACTTATTTGACAATTGGTAGCATCACTCAACGTAGTTTTTAAGCGCTCGAGATAAAGAGGAGCGATCGTGTCATTAGTGACTATGACAACATGTTGGCTTTTTATGTGAGAAAAAAGAGATGCGTTTTGGGTACAGCCTGCGCTGACATAAATGGGGTAACTACGCGCCCCAAGTTCAACTGTTAGAGTAGTCATGGGGCGAGCTCCTTGGGTATTACAGGCCGATTTTTTGAATGATTTGATTGGCTACAGAACGGGCACTTTGCTCATCTGTATCAACGACATAATCCGCCACTTCTTCATAGAGCGGATTACGTTCTTCGGCAAGATTTCTTAATACTGTTTCAGGATCGTCTTTTTGTAATAAAGGACGACGTTTGTCACGTTGGGTACGCGCGACTTGTTTGTCGATAGTCGTTTGTAAATAAACAACAATGCCACGTGCAGAAAGACGATTGCGCACTGCAGGTGTAACAATCGAGCCACCGCCCGTTGCTAATACAATGCCTTGCTTATCGGTTAATTCGTTAATTGTGTTTGCTTCGCGCTCACGGAAGCCATCTTCGCCTTCAAGATCAAATATCCAAGCGATATCTGCGCCAGTTTTGCGCTCAATTTCTTGATCCGAATCGAAAAATTCTAAATGTAGTTCGTCTGCTAGGTGGCGACCAATTGTGCTTTTACCAGCACCCATAGGGCCTACCAAAAAGATATTACGTTTTTCAGCCATATCTGCTTAATTCGCTTTTTTTGAAAGTGAAAGATGTTAATGGGGAGGTAAGTTTCTAATAAACCCCATTAGTTGTTATGTCTAAGCGCTTGGCTTTGTGACACAACGCCTCATACCTCGTACTAATTTCGAGTGGGCGGATTATCGCAGTGTTGGCTATGGTATTCAAGTAATTCTATAGGCTAATTTCTATTCGATGATGATTTTAGGAGTCACAAAGATCAATAACTCACGTTTTTGTTCAATACTCACCTTGTTTCGAAATAATCCTCCCATTACAGGCAGATCGCCAAGGATAGGAACTTTAGTAACATCATCGGTACTAATTTGTTGAAAGATACCTCCTAAAACAATGGTTTCACCATTTTCGACTAAAACTTGTGTTTTGATTTCTTGGGTATCAATAGCAACCGCAGGACCTGTTGATGTAGAAACCGTTTCGCCACGGGTATCTTGAGTCACAATCAAGTCTAAGATAATCCGGTTATCCGGCGTAATATGCGGGGTGACTTTAAGGCTCAAAACCGCTTTTTTAAACTCAACTGAGGTGGCGCCGCTAGATGTGGCTTGGACATAAGGTATCTCGGTCCCTTGTTCGATATAGGCTTCTTGTTGATTAGCGACGGTAATGCGTGGGCTGGCAATGATTTCCCCCTTGTTTTCAGACTCGAGGGCAGAGAGCTCTAGATCTAAAATGGCCCCATCGATTAAACTAGCAATCTGCACACCTACTCTACCAGCAGCATTGGTCACCGGTAAACTCACATTGAGACGGTCAGACAGCTCTGCGTTGATGAATCCGCCATTTGCAATATTGTTCGCTCCAGCTGCTGAGCCAGAGAATGTATTCCCATTTGATTGACTGCCTGAAAAGCCCCATCTTACACCGAGTTGCTCATCGACATTATCACGGACGGTAACCATACGAGATTCAATTAAGACTTGTTTGACGGGAATATCTAATTCGTTGAGTAAACTTTGTGCCTCGTCTAACGAGCTTTGAGTATCTCTAAGGAGTAGGGTGTTAGTCCGACTATCGACAGCAACTGAGCCTCGTGCAGATAGAATGCCACCTTGTGCAGATTTGAGAATGTTGGCCATATCTTCGGCCTTGGCATAATTCACTTTAATATTTTTTGACAGTAAAGGTGCGAGTTGTTGCACTTGCTGCTGAGATTGTAACAATGCGGTTTCTTGGGCGGTGAGTTCGTCTTGGGGAGCAATTAACAAAATATTACCTTCGATACGTTTATCCAAACCGCGAATTTTCAAGATCATATCCAACGCTTGGTCCCAAGGGACATCTTTTAAATTAATGGTGACATTACCGACCACAGAGTCGGTAGTCACCAAATTAAAGTCATTAACTTGCGCGATAATTTGGAGTATTTGACGAACTGGGACATCTTGGAAATCCAAAGAAATCGGCTTTCCATCATAGCCTGCAACTTGCTGATGTAGTTCGGATTTTTGTTCTGTAGGCGCTAAAGTCAACCATAAACGGTTGGCCTCTTGTACTTGTGTGATAGTGATTAATTGGGAAGCACGAATCGCTAAGGTAACTTCGTTGTCAGTACTAAAACTCTCAATATTTTTAATACTTGTGGCAAATTGACTCACATCAAGCACGGCTAGTTGGTCAGGGTTTAGCGTTAGCTGGGGAAAGGTGAGTTTGGTTTCTGTTCCGCTTTGCATAATGTTGCTCAAAGGGGCGGTTTGGTTAAAGGTGAGCTCTAACACACCTTGACCTTGTTCATTACGTAAAAAGTTAATCTGCTCTAACGAGGTTTGGGCAGGTTTAGCTGAGCTTGGTACGAGGACTTCTGGGCGACCACTTTGCTGAACATTTTCTAATGCCCATACTTTGGCGCTTAAGATCATACACATAACACCTACTAAACTTGCGTAGACCCAAAAGCTAGTGCGTTTTTGGTGGTGCGCGCATGCTTGCATAATATGTTCGACATAGCGGATTACAGGGGGAGTGGAATTAAGCATTGTCAGTATCTCCTGTACGCTGTGAACCTAGCGAAATGCGTTTCTTTTGGTAGCATCCTGCGCCATCTGGGATAAGTTGCAAGATATCAATATTTTGTGCACTAATTCCGGTGATCTCACCATGAAATAATCCTATATAATCGCCACGCTGAGCCTTGTGTACTTTGCCGTCATTAGTCGTGAATAACGCATATTTTTGATTGGCAGAATGCAGTACTCCAGAAAATTGGATGGCATCCACACCATAATATTCTAGTCCTTGTTTGGGGCGACTGAAATCAGGAGTAAGGCAGTTTTTTTGGACCACTTGTACTGCCATTGGGCTGTTTGTTATGGGTAATATGAAAGGGCTACGCAATGCCGTTGAGCGATACTCATACGGGGGGAGTGTGGCAAAGGTTGGTGCTGGTTCAATCGCCACTTGGGTTTGACTTTGCACACTGTGCGTAAACGTTACCAAATCATCGGTATTATGGGTACAGGCTGTAGTCACCACAACGAGGGCTATGATATACAATAAACGGTTCATAAAGGCTCCTGGGCTTCAATTTGCGTTACCGCTCGGTAAGTTTTTGCTTGAAGCTGTAAATACAAGCCGTCCGTTTCTTGTCTTAATATGAAATCATGTAATGTCACGATTCTAGGTAAGCTGGCTATTTTGGTAACAAATGCACCGAAATCATGATATTTACCTGAAACTTCTATTTGTATCGGCAGTTCAGTATAAAACTCCTTGATTAATTCAGGTTGCCAGTTCAAAAGCTTGAAACCTAAACCTGAAGTAGTACCAACATATGTGATGTCGTCCAATAAACCAGGAGTTTCATTACTCGTAGGAAGGGCTTTTAACATTGTCGAAAAATCAGCTTCGATTTGCTTCAGTTGTGCTTCATATGCTGCCAAATTAACTGCGATACGGTACTTTGCTTGATATTGGTTTTTCAGTGCTTGTTCTTGAGCCGCTGCTTCATCAAGTAGAGGAAGTTTTGGTTGAATGACGAGATAGAAGCTCAACCCTAAGACGCCTAGTGCCGTTAGTAAACACACAAATATTTTGATTTCTTTAGGCCAAATTGCGATGTCTTCAAAATCCAAAGCGTTGAGTTGTTTTAGTTGCTGGAAGTCAAAATTCATTGTGCCTCTCCGGTGGTAGTAGAGATGTTCAACCGAGGCGCAATATGGCTGGCGATATTAAACGTCAAACGAAAACGATTGACTCCTTGGGCTGAGTTAGGATCTGCAGTAATTGATGAAATTTCTGGGTCGACAAATATCTGAGAATCTCCTAAAGCACGCATAAATGCAGCTAGACGATTATTTGAACTCGATGTGCCTTCTAAAATGAGAATATTATCAATGCGATTAAGCTCTTGAAATACGATGCCACCTGGTATGATTTGAGCAAGTTCATCAATGATGATGGGAGTGGCATTACGAGAAATTTGCAGCTGTTCGATTAATTTCATCTTTTGCTCTAAGGCTTCTTTGCTAACACGAACGGCTTTAATTTTTTCGATTTTTATATCCAGTACGGCGATCTCTTGCTGTAAAAAAGCATTACGTGTTTGTTGGACAGAAAGTAAATGTTCTACACCTACTCCAATCAACCAAATACATATAAAAGCCAGACTTGCGATACTACCAAGTAACGCTAAATAACGTTTCTTTTGTTGTTCGCGTTGAGCCGTCCGCCAAGGTAATAAGTTTATCGATGACATGGATTAGTACTCCGTCCGGATAAACCGATAGCAAGGGTCATTAGCGGAAGTAAGTGCTCACATCTTTTTGCTAGTTCAGGTTTGTTTGCAGGCCAGTGCAAGGTCCCTTGAAATACTACTTGCGCACAAGGTACGCCAAGTTCCGTACTTAAAAAAGTGCAGATATTAGGTAGCATTGCAACGGCGCCAGATAGGACAATTTGCTGCGTGGTATGATCTGAGACAGTATGTTGCATGAGCTGTAATGCACGACTGATATTTTGCTGTAGTTGACTATAAAAAATTGGTAATACACGTTCTTCCCAACCATCGGGTAGGGTCTTTTCTGTGAGCTTCTGAACGGCTTCTTGACGTTCTAATTGGTAGGCTAACATAATGTCTTGGAGTAATGCTTCTGTACCAAAATTATGGTCTTTGGCATAAACAACGGTTTCATTCTCCAGGACTAATACATGTAACAACTGGGTACCGATATGTAAAAACACCGTGGTCTTTTGTCGATCTTGTGCGGGGTAAATGAGTTGATATGCATTGGCTAATGCATTCAGTTCCGTATCCACCACAACTGGGTTAAGCTTCTCTTCTCGCAATAATGTGTTGCGTGTATCTACCACATTACGATGGGCTGCCGTTAACAGGATATCTTCTTTACCTGAGTGTGTCGTACTTGCACCTAAGCTTTCAAAATCCAAATACACTTCTTCTAAAGGATAGGGAATAAGACTGTCAGCTTCGATCAATAATTGCTCTTCCAACCAATGATCAGCTAAGTTTTCCTCCATTTGTACCACTTTAGAAATAATAGATGGACCGGCCACGGCAATGACTGAATTCGCATGTTGGAGTTGTAATTGGTGTTTGATTTTTTTTAAGGTATGACTGATGGCATCAAAATCTTTAATGTCACGCTCAACAAAAGCATTACCAATGATATTTTCATGAGCACAGCCTAAAATCAAAAAACCATCTGCTTGGGGTTGCAGATAAATTGCTTTAATGGATGTAGACCCGATATCTATTCCCAATAAAGGTTTGGTTTTCTTGTTAAAAACGGTAAACTTCACAACGTTAATATCCTGTTTTGTTAAGCGAATCAGACTGTTGCTATATGTCAGCATGTTCGTTTCGAAAAATTCTTTCTGCTAACATCTGCAGAACATGATTTAGTTATAGCAAAGGAGACCGATATTATGGGTTCCAATAAACACACATACGTATAGAAATATATGACATAGGGAATTTTTTGCGCACTTATGCAGGCAATTATCAAGATATTCAGAACTTTAGTGGTGTTGTTTGGCATCGGTATAGCCGGTGGTTTAGTCGTTACAGCAGGCTTATATTTTTATCTTAAAGCTGATCTTCCTTCAGTGGATGTGTTGAAAGATATTCGCCTCCAAACACCCATGAAAATCTATACCAAAGATGGTTTATTGATGTCGCAATACGGTGTCAAACGTCGTATCCCTGTGGCGATTGAAGATGTGCCTGAAACCCTTATTCAAGCAGTATTGGCGACTGAAGATTCACGCTTTTACCAACATGAAGGTATTGACCCTATTGGCATGGCTAGGGCTGTGGTCAATTTGGTAGCCACTGGCGAAAAAGGTCAAGGAGGCAGTACCTTGACTATGCAATTGGCACGTGGGTTTTTCTTAACACGAGAAAAAACCTACATTCGCAAGATTAAAGAAATCTTCATTGCTTGGCACATTGAACAGACGCTGACCAAAGACGAAATTCTCGAACTGTATTTGAATAAAGTAGAATTAGGTCATCGTGCTTTCGGTTTTGGCGCTGCAGCACAAGTGTATTATGGTAAAACACTCTCTGAACTCACGCTTGCACAAACAGCAACACTCGCAGGACTACCACAAGCTCCATCAGTGCTAAATCCAATCAGTCGACCAGAACGGTCGGTAGAACGCCGTCGCATCGTTCTAGGTAGAATGTTGCGTGAAGGGTATATTGATAATGATACCTATAGAATCGCCCGTGATGAACCAGTAACGGCTCGTAAGCATGGGGCAGAGATTGAGATCAATGCCCCCTATCTAGGAAATCTAGTTTACAATGAAATGATTGAGATGTTCGGCAAGGAGCAAGCCGAAACCAACGGGTACAAAGTCTACGCAACAGCAACAAGTGAATTACAGCAAGCTGCCCAAAAAGCGGTGATTCAAAACTTGCATGATTACGATGAGCGTCACGGTTACCGAGGACATATCACGCACATCACAGATCTTCATTTAGAGTATCCTGAAGATGCAGAAACCTCAGTTGCAATCACCCTAAATGAAACGTCTTTAGCAGATGAGAGTGCAGCGGCAATTGATTTACCAGATAGTCAATATGCGACACCAGCAAAAATAGTCAATCCTGGCTTAGCGGAAATTGAATTAACCCCAGAAGAACAAGCGGAACAAGCTCGTCAAAAGCTCACTCAAAGTATCTTAGCGGATGAAGAGCGCACCATTTACTTACTTGACCAAATTGCGCCAATTCGTCCTATTATTCCAGCTGTTGTGTTAGATGTGTTTGCGCAAAGTGCGTTAGTGATGACACAAACAGGACAGCAAATCACACTCAATTGGCCTGGGTTGGCCTGGGCTCGACCTTATATTAACGATAAGCGCCAGGGGCCACACCCTGAATCAGCGGCTGCAGTTTTAGCGCTTGGAGATATTATTTATATTCGCGAAAAAACACAAAACGAATGGTACCTCAGTCAACTACCTGAAGTGAGTGGGGCGTTTGTTGCTTTGGATCCCAATACTGGGGCAGTGCAAGCAATCATTGGTGGTTATAACTTCTATCAAAGTCAGTTTAACCGAGCAACACAAGCAAAACGTCAAGTGGGCTCCAACATTAAACCATTTATTTATTCAGCGGCATTGGAGCATGGTTATACGCTTGCTAGCGTGATCAATGATGCGCCAATTAACCAATGGGATGCCAGTAGTGGTGTTGCTTGGCGACCGCAAAACTCACCGGCAGTCTACGATGGTCCGATTCGTATGCGAGTCGCTTTAGGTAAATCTAAGAACGTGGTATCCGTGCGCTTGCTCCGAGGTGTAGGGATTGAAAATGCGGCTCGATATTTGGCCAATTTTGGGTTTGATATTGATGAAATACCCAGAGATGAAACGTTGTCTTTAGGTTCAGGTTCACATACCCCCATGGAAGTTGCTACGGGCTTTGCTGTGTTGGCAAATGGTGGGTTTGCGATTGAGCCCTATTTTATAGAAAAAATAACAGACGCCGAAGACAATATTATTTGGCAAGCCCAACCTTTAGTTGCATGTCCCACATGTTTAGAACCCAAAGACGATGCGACCGAACCAGCAGCCTCGAATGATGCTTTTGTCCTAAATGATGACGCAGCCCTTGAAGAAGCTCTTGCTAAAGAGCTAGCGATGCTTGATGACCTGATGGATGCTGGTACAAATCAGACTGACATCGTTCAAAATAAAGCTCAAGAGACAGGACCTGAATACCTACAAGCACCTAGAGTGATATCTGAACAAAACGCTTTCTTAGTAAAGCATATGTTGAGCACAGCTGTTCGAGCGAATGGTAATTGGAACAAAAAGACGTATTGGTTAGGTACTGGTTGGCGCGCACGTAATATTCTACAACGCACTGATATTGGCGGTAAAACAGGAACAACAAACGACTCTAGAGATACTTGGTTTACCGGCTATGCGCCAGGTTTAGTTGCTACCAGTTGGGTCGGGTTTGATGATAGCCAAAGACAGCTTGGCAGTACTACCCGAAATCAAAACTTGGTCAATTTAAACCCAGAAAAGTTTAATTGGATTGGGAATGGTTTGATTGGCTCTGAAGACGGTGCCAAAGCGGCACAGCCAGCTTGGATACGCTTCATGGAAGTCGCTTTAGCCGATACGCCAGAAACACCACTAAACATTCCTCCTGCAGTCACGCAGGTTCGGATTGATAGAAATACTGGAAAATTGACAAAGCGTACTGACCATACAGCTATGTTTGAATTTTTTGCTGCAGGTACTGAACCGACTCTCATGGTTCGCGATGATCAAGTTATCGATCCACTCGATGATGCACAGACACAAGTTGAAGATGAAGATGATATTTTTTAGTGTCGGTCAATAATCAAACATCAATAATCAAAACACCATAGAACAACACCAACGACAATTAATGGACAACATTGAATGAAAAACGAATCGTTTTTATATATTCCACACGCAGGACCAGCTTTACTTGAAACCCCTTTGTTGAATAAAGGCAGTGCATTTTCTGAAAGGGAGCGTAAATCGTTTAACCTGATGGGCTTGCTACCCCCGCGTTATGAAACGATTGAAGAGCAAGTTTCGCGAGCTTATCAACAGTACAAAAGTTTTGATGAGCCCATCAACAAGCACATTTACCTGCGCGCGATACAAGATAATAATGAGACATTATATTTTCGGTTAGTCCAAACGCACATCGAAGAAATGATGCCCATCATTTACACCCCTACAGTTGGGGATGCCTGTGAGATGTTTTCGGATATTTACCGTTCTTCACGAGGACTCTTCTTGTCGTATCGTGAGCGCCATAACTTGGATGATATTTTACGCAATGTCACTAAAAGTAAAGTCAAAGTGATTGTCGTAACTGATGGCGAGCGCATTTTAGGTTTGGGCGATCAAGGGATCGGTGGCATGGGGATCCCTATTGGGAAATTGGCATTATATACTGCATGTGGTGGGATCAGCCCCGCTTACACTTTGCCAATTACGTTAGATATGGGGACCAATAACGAAAAATTACTTAATGACCCAATGTACATGGGTGAGCGACATACCCGTGTTGATAAAGAAACATATGATGAATTTATTGAATTGTTCATGCAAGCAGTGAAGCGTCGTTGGCCAGAAGCCATGGTCCAATTTGAAGATTTTGCCCAACCCAATGCCATGCCCATATTAAATAAATATCGTCACGACTACTGTTGTTTTAATGATGATATACAGGGGACTGCTGCTGTTGCTTTAGGCACCTTGTTATCGGCTTGTCGTTTAGCTAACAAAAAGCTTTCACAGATGCATGTTGCTTTTGTTGGTGGTGGCTCTGCAGGTTGTGGAATTGCCGAGATGTTGATTCAACAAATGGTGTATGAGGGGTTAGACGACACTGCTGCACGCCAAAGAGTATTTATGGTTGACCGCCATGGCCTCATAACATCAGGTATGATGGGTTTGATGGATTTCCAAGAAAAGTTAGCTCAGGATGGCTCAGCACTAACGGATTGGGATATTGCAGGTGAATATGCTTCTTTACTTGAAGTCGTTCAGCAAGCCAAGCCCGATATTCTAATAGGTGTTTCAGGTGTGGCAGGTTTATTCACCCAAGAAGTGATTGAAACCATGGCAAAAAATCACGATTTACCGATTATTTTCCCATTATCAAACCCATCTAAGAGGGTGGAAGCACACCCTAAAGATGTCGTCGAATGGACGAAGGGGCAGGTTATTTTGGCGACGGGGAGTCCTTTTGCTGATGTTGAATACAATGGTCAAGTATTTCCTATAGCCCAATGTAACAACAGTTATATTTTCCCTGGTATTGGTCTAGGTGCTTTGGTGGTTAAAGCAAAAGTAATAAGTGATGAAATGCTGATGGCTAGCTCAAATGTGTTAGCAGAGGTTTCCCCTATAGCGAATACTGGTAAAGGGGCTTTACTACCACCTATTACCGACATCCAAGATATTAGCAAGCGGATTGCTTTTGCTGTTGCTAAAGTGGCGATTGCCCAAGGTCACGCATTAGCTGTGGATGATGAAATTTTACAGCAAAGAATTGGCAAGTATTTTTGGACACCAAAGTATCGTGAATATAAACGTGTCAGTCTGTAAGTTACCGTTATGCTTTTCATAAAAACATAACGGTATGGGTATTTACCTTAGCCCTTAAATTTCTAGGGTAAATACTTTTGAGTTTCTTTGGAAATTATACAGCTCTTGTTTAGCACTCGGTAATACATCTTTATCCGCCTCTATGAAACCTTGCTCTAGGAACCAGTGCGCGGTCAAAGTAGTGAGGACAAATAGCGTATTAATATCTTGGAGGCGCGCTTGGGTAGACAAAGCTTCAAGCAAACGCTCACCACGGTTTTTACCGCGATACTGGGTATGTGTAGCAACGCATGCAATCTCCCCAAAGCCATCTGGATAAGGGTATAAAGCAGCACAAGCTATGATCATGCCGTCTCGTTCTATGACAGTAAACTGCGCAATTTCTTGCTCTAAACGCTCTCTCGAACGCTTGACCAATGCACCGCTCTCTTCAAGTGGTTTAATCAACTGTAATATGCCGCCCACATCTTCAATTTGTGCAGGCCGTAAGCGTTCGTAATGGTTTTCAGTCACAAGTGAGCCGGTACCATCACGGGTAAACAGCTCTTTAAGTAAAGACCCATCAATCGCAAAACTAACACAGTGCGCACGGGGCGTACCCGCTCTTACAGAATCAGCAAGAGCGTGAATCACAGAAGGTTCATTAATGAGTGCGTTTTCTGCAATCAGCTGCTCAAATTTAGCTAATTCAACATTGCGTAATAACGTATCATCTTGGGTAATCAGTCCTTTATGAGAGGAAAAAGCAATTAACTTATCTGCTTTCATTGCATCAGCAGCACAGGTTGCCACTTCTTCATGAGAAAGATTAAATACTTCACCTGTGGGGGAGTAACCAACGGGTGATAACAACACGATATAGCCATCATTTAGGTGATTTCTAATACCTTCTGAATCAATGCGACGCACATAACCTGTGTTTTCGTAATCCACACCATCACGAACCCCCATGGGTTTTGCTACCACTAAATTGCCTGAAGCTACACGAATCTGTGAACCGTGCATGGGGGAATTGGCGAGTCCCATCGTTAATAACGCTTCGATTTGAGAACGAACAGAGCCAGAGGCGTCTTTGACACACTCTAATGTAGTTTTATCGGTGATCCGTACATCATCGTTAAAACGTCCTTGAATTTGGCGCATAGCGATACGTTCTTCGATTTGTGGACGAGCACCATGGACGATGATTAAACGTACGCCTAAGGAGTTCAATAGCGCAATATCGTGAATGATCGTTGGCAAGTTGTCACTCGCTACAGCTTCACCACTGAGCATAATCACAAACGTTTTACCCCGGTGCGCATTGATATAAGGCGCTGAGTTTCGGAATAATGAAATCATGTCTAAGTGACTTAGAACCATACTACTTCTCTATCTAAAAGCATGGGGATGGACTGTCCCCTTATGTTTTAATTAAGGCTGAGTCGCTTGCTGTGCCGCAACAAACTGTTGTGCTGCACTGACGGCTTGTGCCACCGGCTCAATCCCTGTACCACCTAGGATATTGCGTTTATCAACGAGATATTCTAACTGTAATATCGGGTATACATCTTCCTCGATCACCGCTGAAAACTGTTGTAATTCGGCAACGGAAAGCTCTTCTAAAGGTTTGTGTTGACTGATAGCAAATACCACTGCTTGGCCTGAGATATCATGGGCTGTCCGGAAAGGAATCCCTTTGTCAACCAAGTAATCAGCTAGTTCTGTTGCATTTGCGTAACCTTGTTGTGCAGCTTGTTGGCAACGCTCCTTATCAACCACCACACTATCTAATACTTCAACCGCAATAGACAAACAAATATGCCATTGGGTTACCGCATCCATAGCGCCTTCTTTGTCTTCTTGCATATCTTTGTTGTAGGCTAAAGGCAAACCTTTCATAGTCACCAAAAGCCCTTGTAATGAACCAAACACACGGCCACATTTACCACGCATTAGCTCCAACGCATCTGGATTTTTCTTTTGTGGCATAAGGGATGAACCAGAGGTTACTGCATCACCTAATTGGATAAAGCCAGATTCGCCAGAGTTGTAGAAAATCATATCTTCAGCCATACGTGATATATGCATCATGCTGGTGGAAGCACAGAATAACAGCTCTAGGACAAAATCTCGGTCAGATACTGCGTCCAGACTATTCGTACAAGGCGCAGTAAAACCCAATTGATCGGCTATAGCTTGGCGATCAACAGGGTAGGTTGTCCCTGCTAATGCACCACAACCTAAGGGGCTAAAGTTCATTCGAGCAAGTGCATCATCCAAGCGCGATACATCGCGTTTAAACATTTCTACATAAGCCAGTGCCCAGTGGGCAAAACGCACAGGTTGTGCACGTTGTAAGTGCGTATAACCCGGAAATATAATGTCTTGGCTACGGGCTGCTAATTCGGTCAGTGCAGCGATAACGCCTACTAAATCGGTACGTAACATGGCTATATGGTCTTTACACCACAGTCTAAAGTCAGTAGCAACTTGATCGTTACGGCTACGTCCGGTGTGTAATTTACGGGCAATATCGCCTAGTGTTGCTGTCAGTTCAGCTTCAACAAACGCGTGAATATCTTCTTCTTGAGTTTGACTGAAGTCTAAGGTGCCAGCTTGCGCTTGGTCTAATAGTGATTGTAAACCCGCCTCGAGTTGAGTTTGCTCATCAGCAGTTAATACACCAGCACCTTGTAAGGCACGAGACCAAATAATTGAACCAAAGATATCCTGGCTTGCCATTACTTGGTCAAAGCCAATAGAATCATTTACTTGGCGAAACATATTACTGCTTCCACCACTAAAGCGACCGCCCCATAAAGCCATGTTATTTATCCTTTTAGTTATTTTTTATCAGCGTCGTGCATTGCTTTAATGCGTGAAGATAAGCTGAATAAACGAATAAAGCCTTCGGCGTGAGATTGGTCGTAGACATCGTCGGCACCAAATGTTGCAAAATCTTCAGAATATAGTGAATTAGGTGATTGACGCTGAATAACCGTCGCTGTGCCTTTATATACTTTGACCACGATTTCGCCCGTAACTAACTGGGCAAAAGAATTTGCTGCAGCTAACAAGGAGTCGTTTAAGGCAGTAAACCAGCGGCCGTCATACATGACATGTGAAAATTCTAGGCCTAATTGCTCACGGAATTTTAATGCTGATTTATCAAGTACTAGGGTTTCTAGTGCTTTATACGCTTTCATTAACACCGTACCGCCAGGAGTTTCGTAACAGCCACGCGACTTCATGCCCACAAGACGGTTTTCTACAATATCAATCCGTCCAACACCATGCGGTGCCGCTAAGTTATTTAACTCAACCAAGGCGTCATAGGCACTCAGTGCTTGGCCGTTAACGTGAGTTAATTCACCTTCTTTAAAGGTTAAGTTAATCTTTGCTGGAGTATCTGGCGCATCCATCGGATCAGTGGTTAAGGTCCAAACACCTTTGGTTGGCTCACACCAAGGATCTTCTAATTCGCCACCTTCATGTGATATGTGCCATGCATTGGCATCACGGCTGTAGATTTTGGTTGCAGAAGCCGTCGTCGGAATATTGCGCTCGGCGAGATAATCCAACAAATCTTCACGTGACACCATATCCCATTCACGCCATGGCGCAATAACAGTCAATTCTGGCGCTAGTGCAGCAAATGCACCTTCAAAACGCACTTGGTCGTTACCTTTACCAGTACAACCGTGGCATAAAGCATCCGCACCGACTTTACGAGCTACTTCAACCTGAGCTTTAGCGATAACTGGACGTGCCATAGATGTGCCTAGCAGATATTCACCTTCATAGACAGCACCCGTTTTAATCGTAGGGAAAATAAAATCTTGCACAAACTCTTGTTTCAAATCAACAATGTGGCATTCAGAAGCCCCAGAAGCGATAGCTTTCTCATGCAAGCCTTCTAGCTCTTCATCGCCTTGACCAACATCTGCAGCAAAAGCAACCACTTCACAGTTATAATTTTCTTTTAACCATGGCACGATGGCTGACGTATCTAAGCCACCCGAATAAGCTAAAACAACTTTTTTGATTGTCTGTTTTGACATAATTATATTCTCTCACCTAAAAGCTGGATCATGATGGCATTTTGCGCATGCATGCGATTCTCAGCTTGTAACATTAATAATGACGCTTCTGAGTCAATCAGTGCGCCTGTAATTTCTAAATCTCTATGAGCCGGCTGGCAGTGCATCACGTATTGGGCACCACTTTGTTGCAGTAAATCATGATTGATTTGATAAGGCATAAACTTTTCTTTGATATCTGCTAGTGGGGTGTCATCACCCATCGATAGCCACGTATCAGTATACAACACATCAACATTTTCTAATGAAGAAATATCATGAGTTTCGCGAATATCTGCACCGGTGGTTTGTGCTAGATTACGTGCCAACGAGACAATTTCAGGATTTGCTTCATGGCCCTTTGGCGTCACTACAACTTGGTGTACGCCCAATAACGCACCTACAATTAATAAAGAATGTGTGACGTTATTGCCATCACCGATATACGCCATTGTTTTCCCTTTTACATCATGGAAAACTTCAGCCATCGCTAAATAATCTGCCAAAGCCTGGCAAGGATGATACAAATCACAAAGTGCGTTGATCACAGGGACTGATGCATGGGCTTGTAATTCTTCAAGGGTGCTATGAGAATAAACACGGGCGATAATCCCATCGGCCCAACAAGAAAGGTTTAAAGCCATGTCTTTAGTATCTTCACGGCCAGCTAAGTTGTTTGCCTGTGCATCAAGATAAACGAGGTGGCCACCTAATTTTTGAATACCAATATCAAAACTCACTCGTGTGCGCAACGATGGTTTTTCAAACAGCGCAACCAATGATTTACCTTGTAGAGTGTTTCGAAAATCTGAAGGTGCACGTTTGACATGTAAAGCCAAAGCCAATAACTCTTGCATTTGTGCTGGAGTGGTATCTTTAAATGTCAATAAATCCTGTTGCATGTCATCATCCTATATTCTGTATTCATTTATTTTTTGTTTGGCATAAGTTGGTTCATTTCGTATGGAGCATACCTATTTTTATAGTGTTTGCTCAGGAATAATATGAGTGCCAAACTCACTCAAGTTTTCTCCATCGATTTCTTGCATTTTAGACCAATCACCAATAATCACTCGACGTTTTAATATGTCCGCTGATTCTAAAGCAGCAGCTACTTTTACGACCATACCGTCAGTAATCACCTGAGAATCAACCAAAGCAGTAAATGTCGCTTGATCGATGGTGGCTAGTTTTTGCTTGTTCTGATCGAGTACCCCTGGGACATCTGAAAGTAACATTAAATCAGCATCTGCCAAGGTTGCTATTACCGTTGCAGCTTGGTCAGCATTGACGTTCATTAACTCACCATTTGTGTCAGCGCCAATAGAATTGATTATTGGTAGAAAACCGTTTTGGCATAACTGGTTCAGCAATAGCGGCTGTTTAGCAGATGGGATCCCGACGTTACCAACATCCAATGGATGTTTGGCACATTCCGTCATGTTGCCATCAGCCAGAGTTAAGCTAACGGGTAATAGGCCAACTCCCAGTGCAAAGCTTAGCATTTTTGTGGCGTATTGTCCGGCTAATGCTCCTGCAACATAAGGAATGTGGGCTTTTGGTGTGACTCTTAATCCTGATACTTTTTCACTCGTGAATCCTAATTTGCCCAAGAGGTCTTGGACACCTGCGCCACCACCATGAACTAAGATCACTGCACGATGTTGCAAGATTTTTTGGACACTAGCAAAAAACTCGGTTTGCCCAGAAGGAGCATCAATAAATGCTCCGCCTACCTTGATGACCAAAGGGTTCATAATTGGCCCTCTGGGACTAATCCGCTCATAATGGGTAAACCTTGGGTTAAGTTAGCACACTGAATCGCTTGTGCAGCCGCACCTTTTAGCACGTTGTCTATCGCCGTAGTGACTACAACGTAATTTTTTTGTGCACAATGCGCAAAATGGACGTCACAAAATGGCGTATGTACAACATCATCAATCTTGGGAGCCGAATCTCTCAAACGAATACACGGGGTCTCAGCATATGCTTGGGTAAAAGCTGAACGGATTTGTTCTGTGGTCGTACCCGGTTGAACTTCAACGGTGATGGTCGCTAATATACCACGCTTAAAGTTACCTAAGTGTGGTGTGAAGATGACTTCTTGGCCTAGATATGCCTCGATTTCAGGCATGTGTCGATGTTGTAATAAACCATATGCTTGAAGGCTAACCTCGCAGAAACTATTACCTAATGCGGCTTTACGACCCGCTCCACTTACTCCAGAGACCGCATTGATAATAGGTAATGTTGCAGTGAGTAAGCCGGCAGCCTTGAGTGGTTTTAGACCAGTTAAGCTCGCGGTTGGATAGCAGCCTGGCACCGCAACCAATGAGGCTTCCGCAATTTGTGCCGGATACCATTCGGCGAGTCCATAAATGGCGGCTTCGCGCCACACGTCATCGGTATGCGGAAAACCGTAATACGTTGCAAACACGTCAGCATCTTTAATTCTAAAGGCTCCAGACAAATCCAGTACTACAGCTCGTTTTCCTGCAAGCTGTTGCATCCAATCGTGAGATGCTTCGTGTGGGGTGGCCAAGAAAATAACATCATAGTCCCAGGCAAGCTGCTCTAAGATAGTATCGTTTAATGGTTGTAGAGGATCTGAATTAATCCCGATTAACCCACTATGCAAACTATTAATAGGTTTGTGCGCATCTGCAGAACGCTCAGATACATAAAGACCAGCAAGATTATAACTATCATGGAGGCTGAGATATTTGACAAGTTCAGCGCCAGTATAACCGCTAGCGCCTAAGATACAGGTTTTAATCATTGTAGAAGTCCCTGGGGATATATTTATTCAAAAAGAAAAATCCTTTTTACCTTTATCAGCAACTACAACAAACTACTGATAAAGGTAAAAAGAGCTGTATATTGGGTGTAAACTACGCACTCATCGTAGCACAAAACCCATATTACAAAGGCAGGGAGAGTGTAAAATTGTTGATAATTGATTTTGCATGCTAGCGATTCACAAAAATATATATAATCGGATTAACCATGATCAGGCGGTTAATATCTAAATCTGGTGTTAATTATACAAAAGATAAATACTTATTCAACAAAAATGTATAAATATTCATTTTATTTGCATAATACATCAGTCGGTAGTACCTCGTTTCAGCTAGACACTTGCTAAAGGCGTTTGTGTACTCACATTAAAACAAACATAACAGGCCTAACTTTACCTCAATAGATGTTATCGGCTGGACATATTTTCTTGTATACTAATCTACAAAATAAACATTATTATTACTAATGCACTTTAGTCTATACCACTATTCACCTGCCGAGTATGCGGCTTATGATCCAATGAGTCGCGTTGTTGCACAGAGGTTAATTCATGCTCTGCGCAAACATTTTGCGCTATCTACCTCACACAATATAAATGGCATTGTTCCTGTTATAGAGCACATCGGGTCAACTGCTATAGGGGTAAGTGGCAAGGGAATTATTGATATTGCAATGTATCTCAGCCCATCTACTCCTGAGTCAGCAAGAGCACAGTCCATGTGCCAATCATTAGAAAATTTGTCACATGCTGAAAAAATTGAACTACTCATGATGGCACTAACCAAGTTGAATTTTGTGTTTGAGCATGGCGCTAAGCAATTTGATATTCATCGCCCCCGTTTAGATGTCACTGTAGTATCGGAAGAGAAGTCATATAAGGTGCATTGTCATTTGCTGGTTCAAGGTAGTATAGAACAACAAAAACAACGGTATTTTCGTCAGCGTCTGTTAATGTCGCCAGTATTACGTCACCAATATGAAGAATTAAAGCAGCAGATAGTAGGCGCAGGGATTACCGAACATTTACAATATGGCCAAGCGAAAAGACATTTTGTGAAATCTATTTTAGCTGAATTAGACGAGCATCTATGGAGTCATACAACAGTCAAGGCAGTAACATGAGTATCGGATTAACGACAGAAGCTGAATTGTTAAATGGGGCAGGAGAGCTGATAGATGCTTGGTTTGCTCAACAAGTACACACCAACACGTTAACCACACCAGATGGTATTCGTTTGGCCTATGCTTGGGTAGCACCAAAACCAGATTTACCCACCATCGTGATTTCCAGCGGACGTGTTGAAAGTTATGTAAAATATAAAGAAGTGATTTTCGATTTGGTGCAGCACGGTTTTGCGGTATTTATACATGATCATCGTGGTCAAGGTTTATCTCAGAAAACGTCATATCACGCGCAGCACGGACACATTGATGATTTTGCTGAATACGTTGCTGACCTGAAGTATTTTGTCTGCGAAATAGTCCAACCATATAGTCCTCAACCACATCTACTTTGCCATTCGATGGGCGGCGCAATTGGTCTTTTGACGACGCTCAAATACCCAGCATTATTTGCCAAGATAGCTATGACTGCACCGATGTTGGGTTTGCGTGTACCAGTGCCCATGTGGCTTGCCCACACTGCGATGTGGCTAGGATTATCATGGTCAAAGCTCACTCAAAAAGCACATTACTTCTTGGGGCAAAAAGATTATACCGAAGTCGCATTTTCTGAGAACAAATTAACCCGTTCTCAAGTACGTTATCAACGCTTTAAAAATACGCAATATACATTGCCCGAAACTCAACTAGGAGGGGTGACTGTCCAGTGGGTTGCGGCCGCCAATATCGCTCTTGGTCAAATCATGCAACAGGCACCGAATTGCGTCAATCAAGTACTTTGTTTAAGTGCCGAAAGCGAACAAGTCGTTGATAACGGGCCACAAGCTGAGGTCGTTAAGTTGATCCCTGATAGTATTTATTATGTTGTCAAAGAAGCGGAACACGAAATCTTGTTTGAACAAGACCATATTCGCAATCCCGCATTATTGAGTATCATTAATTTTTTGAAAAGTTAGTAATATTAATACACATGGTGATGGTGAGCGCTTACTACATCATACTTTTGTGTAGATGGAGAAATCAATGTTAGATATTGTATTATACGAACCAGAAATTCCACCGAACACTGGTAATATTATTCGTCTTTGTGCGAATTCAGGCTTTGCTCTGCACCTGATTGAACCTCTTGGGTTTGATTGGGATGATAAGAAAGTGAGACGTGCAGGTTTGGATTATCACGAGTTTGCAAACGTAAAACGCTACCCTAATTTGCAGGCGTACTTGGATGAAAGAAACCCCAAGCGGATTTTCGCCTGCACCACCAAAGGTTCTATGTTTCACTCAAAAGCCCAATATAGTCCTGGTGATGCTTTAATTTTTGGTCCTGAAACACGAGGGTTACCGCACGAGTTCATAATGAGTTTACCCGAGTCACAAAGAGTCCGCATTCCTATGCTTCCGGATAGTAGAAGTATGAATTTGTCCAACGCGGTTTCTGTATTTGTATATGAGGCTTGGCGTCAAATGGGGTTTCCTAACGCACAATAAGGTACAGGCCCCAATTAATACACAGATGCCCTCTAAATGAAGGAACCAGATGCCATCTTAACTTAGGCATACTATTCGCTGGTTTGTTCGCGTCCTAACAATGCCAGTGCTGCTTCTTTGGCATTTTTATTTTCATATAAGACAGCGTAGATTTGCTCAGTGATGGGCATCTCTACTTGGTATTGCTGGGCCAACGCAAAAACTTCTTGGGTATTTCTATGACCTTCAACGACTTGCCCTATTTCTGCAATCGCAGCCTCAACCGCTTTACCCGCGCCTAAAGCGAGTCCAAAGCGACGATTACGGGACTGATTATCAGTACAAGTAAGTACTAAATCACCTAAGCCTGCCATACCCATAAAGGTTTCTGGTGAAGCTCCGACAGCTGTTCCTAAACGGGTCATTTCAGCTAAGCCTCGAGTAATTAGTGCAGTTCGTGCATTTGCACCAAACCCTAAGCCATCAGCCAAGCCAGCACCAATAGCAATCACGTTTTTTACAGCACCGCCGAGTTGAACCCCAGTAAAATCAGGATTAAGGTAAACTCTAAATGATTTTGCACAGTGTAATTTTGCTGCAATATCCTGGGCAAATTGTGGGTCGGTGGCGGCTAAAGAAATTGCGGTAGGTAAACCAGCAGCCATTTCTTTGGCGAATGTAGGGCCAGATAATATGCCCATGGGACGAGCTGGACCTATAATTTCAGCTGCCACGTTTTGTAGGAGTCTGCCTGTTTCTGGTTCGAGTCCTTTAGTCGCCCACACGACACGATGTTGTGCAGTTAAATAAGGTGCTATTTGAGTTAGGCAATCAGCAAAGGCATGTGAAGGTACAACGACTAATATGTCATTAGAATGTGCCATTACCGCGGCAATTTCGGTATTTAGATACAGGCTTTCAGGAAATGGATAACCAGGCAGGTAGCGCGTATTTTCTCGTGCATCTGCCATAGTTTTGAGCATCGCCGAGTTGCGACCCCATAAGTGTGTGTCTACGCCATTGCGCGCTAAACACATTGCCAAAGCGGTGCCGTAAGAACCCGCACCAAGCACACTTATGGTTGCTCTAGACATAGATTAAGCGTCAGCCTGAGGTGCTTGACCTTCTTCTTCTTTCGCTCGATTTTGCAAATAGGCTTGGAACACAGCATCAAAGTTGACCGGAGCGAGGTTTAATGGTGGGAATGTACCACGGTTAACCAAGTTTGAAATAGCTTCACGTGCATATGGGAATAGCGTGTTAGGGCAAAATGCACCTAGTAATTGTGCGCGATTGGGTTCAGGGATATCTGCACCAATAATGAAAATACCTGCTTGTTGCACTTCACATAAGAAAGCAACTTGATCTTCTATAGACGCAGTAACGGTTACCGATAAAGTCACTTCGAATACATTTTCATCCAATTTAGCTGTTTTGGTGTCTAGATCTAATTTAACTTCTGGTTTCCACTCTTTGGCAAAAATGGCAGGTGAGTTAGGAGTCTCAAAGGAGATGTCTTTGGTGTAGATGCGTTGGATATTGAATTGTGCTTGTGCTTGATCTGCACCGTTTACTGCTTGTTCAGCCATGGGAGTTCCTGTTTTAGTTGGTTACGCAAGTAATGCGTCAAGTTTATTTTGTGATTCAAGAGCAAGGAGGTCATCACAACCACCGATATGAGTATCATTGATAAAAATCTGCGGTACTGTGGTTCTACCACCAGCGCGCTCAATCATTTCTGGACGTTTGTCTGGTTGCTCTTGGATTTCAATATTCGTATATTTGACACCTTTACCGTCAAATAAAGCTAGTGCGCGTTTACAAAACGGGCAGTAGTCTTTAGTATAAAGTTCGATATTTACCATTTGGATGATTCCTTAAATTTGCTTAACGAGTCACGGGTAAGCTTGCGCCAGACCATGCATTCATGCCACCTTTCAAAACATCTGCTTTGGTAAAGCCAGCTTTATGTAATTTGGTAGCGACTTTTTTCGCACTCATGCCCATATCACATACCACTATAATGGGTTGGTCTTTGTGTTTTTCAAGTTTGACAAAGTTACCTGTGCTGATCTCTTCAGGTTTAATTTGACGAGCGCCTAAAATATGACCTTTTTTGAACTCTTCAGCTTTGCGAATATCTAGTATAACAGCGTCTTCTTTGTTGATTTTGAATGTGGTTTCAGTGGTGTCTAATTCTTTATAAGGCGCCAAAAAGCCAGCGATGAAGCTATAAATCAAAAGCACTACGAGTGCTAGCCAGATGCCAGCAAGAAAAAAATTATTAGTCGCAAACTCGATGTACTGTTCCATAAAAAACCTGTTTAGATGTAAATTTTAGACGACAAAGTATATCGAAAATGAAGCGTTTGACCAGTATTTCACGCACAAACCTAAATATTCCATGTTATCTCTTGCCATTTCCTTTATTGATGCGGGGATAAATGGTAATTTATGAGGTAAGTAATTTTGTTCAAATAAAAGATTTATTGAGGTTATATGTCAAACGCGGAACACGCCACCCACTTACCTAAAAAAACCATCGCTTTGTTAATTCTAGATGGTTGGGGCTATCGTGAAAACCCTGAAAATAATGCTATTTTAGCAGCACGCACACCTAATTTAGATGCGCTTCAAGCAAAATACCCAGCTACTTTGATATCGGGTTCAGGCTTAGATGTAGGTTTACCAGAAGGACAAATGGGCAATTCAGAAGTTGGCCATGTCAATTTAGGTGCAGGCCGAGTGGTTTACCAAGATTTTACAAAAATTACTAAGGCGATCGCTGATAACGAATTTGCTACAAACCCAGTACTTGTCACGGCTATTGATAATGCTGTTGCCGCGGGTAAAGCAGTTCACTTGATGGGGTTGTTATCGCCAGGTGGCGTTCATTCACATGAAGATCATATTTTTGCAGCGATTGAACTAGCTGCACAACGTGGTGCCAAAGACATTTATTTACACGCATTTTTAGATGGTCGTGATACTCCTCCGAGATCTGCCGAAGCGAGTTTGCAAGCGGCTGATGCTGTTTTTGCTAAAGTCGGTTGTGGTAAAACAGCTTCGGTAGTGGGGCGTTATTATGCGATGGATCGTGATAATCGCTGGGACCGAGTTGAAATTGCTTACAACTTAATGACACAAGGCAAAGGTTTGCACCAAGCTAACAGTGCAACTGAAGCTTTAGCCGCCGCATACAGTAGAGATGAAAATGATGAATTTGTCCAAGCAACCACCATCGGTGAACCGGTGAGTATGAACGCTGGTGATGCTGTCATCTTCATGAATTTCCGAGCAGATCGTGCGCGCCAAATGGCGCATACCTTTGTCGATACCAATTTTGATGGTTTTGCCCGAGGTCCAGCGCTAGATTTATCTAGTTTTGTCATGTTGACTGAGTACGAAAGTAACCTAGATATTCCATGTGCTTACCCACCTGAAGCACTAGTAAACGTGTTAGGTGAATGGTTAGAAAAGAACAACAAAACGCAGTTGCGGATCTCAGAAACTGAAAAGTTTGCTCACGTCACCTTCTTTTTTAGCGGTGGTAAAGAAGATGAATTCGATGGTGAAAAGCGGATCCTAATCCCATCTCCTGATGTGGCGACCTATGATCTTCAGCCAGAAATGAATTCTGAGCTACTCACGGATAACTTAGTGGCGGCTATAGAGTCTGGTGAGCACGATGTCATTATTTGTAATTACCCGAACGGTGACATGGTAGGGCATACAGGAAACTTTGACGCTGCGGTAAAAGCGTGTGAAGCTGTTGACCATTGTATTGGTCGTGTGGTGGATGCCTTGGCGAAAACCGGTGGAGAGTGCTTAATTACCGCCGACCATGGTAATGCAGAGCAAATGCAAGACCCAAATACGGGGCAAGCGCATACCGCGCACACATCTGAGCCGGTGCCTTTTATCTATGTTGGCCGTGACGCAAATGTTCGTTCCGATGGCACATTAAGTGATGTTTCTCCTACAATTCTACATTTGTTGGGCATGGAGCAACCGCCAGAGATGACCGGGCAACCAATTATGGTTCTGAAGTAAGATTAAGCTGATGTCGTTTTGGCGAATTTTTAGCTGGCTTGGGGCACTGTTTTTTGTGTCCCATGGCAGCGCTATGTGGCAAACACAAACTGCTGCAGAAATGGCTGCCAATGACAGTGAAGTACAAGCTATCCAATCTGCACTTGAGCAATTAGCCAAGGAAAAAAAGCAGAAAGAACAGCGTCGGTCTAAGTTATTTTTAGACCTACAGAACCAAGAAGAAGCAATCGCTCGTATCGCCAAAAAAATTAATCAACTCAATATCCAAATTCAAACCAATCGCACTGAGACAGAGCAGCTCCAGTTAGAAGCACAAAAGCTACAAGCAGCAATTAAAGATCAACAATCAGCACTTGCTGCTCAGATGAAATCCGCATATGTGTCTGGTGATAATGACCTCACAAAAATGTTGTTTAGCCAAGAACAAGCCGGTGATGTCGAACGGATGCTGACATATTACCAATATTTTTACCAACAAAGAAAAATCAATATCGACAAATTCAAAGGTTTATTTGCCGAGCTTAAACAGGTCGAAACAGCGTTACGCCAAAAACAAACAGAGCTTACGCAAATAGTAGCGAAGCAAGAATCCGAACAGATAAATTTAGAAACTCAACAAGCTTCTCGGGAACTCGCTTTACAAGCAATTGAGCGAGATATCAAAGGGGATGAAGCCAAAATTGCACAGTTAAAAGCCGATGAACAACGCTTAGTTGATGCGATCAATGCAGCACAACAAACGTCCTCTAGTCAAAAATTAGAGCTTAACGGTTTGCGCCAACAAAAAGGCCAGCTGCTAGCACCGGCGTCAGGCAAACTCAGACGCTTATTTGCTACCCGTCGGCAAGGGCAGTTAAAGTGGAAAGGGATCATCATCAATGGTGAGGCAGGTTCACCGATTCAGTCTATCCATACAGGTAAGGTATTGTATTCAGGTTGGCTTAGAGGTTTTGGGTTAGTCTTGGTACTTGATCACGGTTTAGGGTTTATGAGCGTGTATGGTCATAATCAAGCTTTATTGAAAGAGCCTGGAGAATATGTCCGACGTGGCGAAACGATTGCACTGATGGGCCAAAGCGGCGGTCAAACTCGACCCAATCTATATTTCGAGTTACGCAATAAAGGGGTTCCTGTGAACCCAACTGCTTGGTTGGACTTTTAATGCTTATTAGGTTGCTATTTATTTTTTGGGTCATCAGTATTGTGCTTTCAAATGTCACAAGTGCCGCTATAGTGAGCTCCCAAGCTGACAAGCCTAAACCAATGGTCACGATTGTTATTGATGATATTGGGTATCAAGCCCGAGATTTTGGTTTTTTAGACTTGCCTTCAGAAATTACATTTTCGATTTTACCGAATGCTCAGTTTTCCACAATTTTAGCCCAACGGGCACATGCTCAGAATCGAGATGTTATGTTGCACATGCCGATGGAATCATTAGTACATAGCTCTGAATTAGGACATGCACCATTAATGAGTAGTATGGACCGACAGCAATTAGCTAGTACCTTTCAATCCGCATTGGCTTCGGTACCATTTGCTATAGGGGTCAATAACCATATGGGAAGTAAATTTACTCAATTATCAGGACCGTTACAAGGTGTCATGGATTTACTCGAAGATACGGGTATGTTCTTTTTGGACAGTCGCACTACGCCCTTTAGTAAAGCTTATGAAATCGCTAAGTCTTCTAATATTTCAGCGATACGCCGAGATATTTTTTTAGACCATGAAAATACGCCAGAATTTATGCAAACCCAACTTATCCGCTTGATAAATAAAGCCAAACAGCGCGGTAAAGCCCTAGCGATAGCACATCCTCATAAAAACACATTGGCTTTTTTACAAGAGATACGCCCCACTTTGCATGCCGCGGGTGTCGAACTCGTCGATATTCAAACGTACCAAAATACAAAGAATTAAAAGCAACAATAACAACAACGGCTTGCACTTAAAATTAAGCTAGGTATTATTTGACTATGCAAAGATACTCATTATTTACTATAACAATAATTGTCTTAAGCCTGTTATTTGGTCAGGTACGCTTTGTTATGACTGAAACATTAGTATCTACCCAACCGTGCACAATGGAAAATATGTCTTATGAGCATCTCACACACGATGCCTTGTTGACAGACAGCGATGCAGCTATGCAGTGCTGTGAATCGCCCAGCGTTCTGCATCAGTGTTGCGATAACGGTTGTCAGTGCAGCGGTGTCTCGCATATGCCAATCCTCGCTTTGGTGTTCTCATCCACACTGCTTGAACTTGCTGGTAATATGCAGATAATGACCTCGTTTTTTCACACACCACAATCCTTCTGGGACAATTTTAAACGCCCTCCGAAACCTTGGCTTTCTTAATTACATTTTTATTTTTTTAAGAAAAAAGCCTGACATATGAAGTGACCCCCGAAAGTTAGACAAAACCTTCGGGGGTTTTTTATGTACAAATC
>NZ_JANATA010000188.1 GCF_024199005.1 Opacimonas viscosa | reverse complement strand
CGCACGTTGTAATGTGGTTGAACTTTGCTTGGACTTCACATAGCGAACACCCACGTTACCTGTAATAGGTAAACCGGCAATCTCAGTATCGATATTTGCCATTAGGTAAGCTGCAGATACGGTTTCAAACACGTCACCACTTTCCAGTACAGACCAGGCCGTTGAACGGGTTGAACCTTCCAGTGGATTAATGACGCCAGGGTCACCTGAACCCCAGGTTTGCGCTGGCTGTGGTATGCCTGATGGGAACCACGCATTTAAC
>NZ_JANATA010000187.1 GCF_024199005.1 Opacimonas viscosa | reverse complement strand
ATTCCTGCTGCTTTTATCAACAAGCGCTTTTCTTATAAAACAGGTGTATTGACCGGACTGGGCTGCGCGGCCGCGGGGGCATTTCTGTTTTATCCAGCCAGTCAAACCATGACTTACGGTTTTTTCCTTGCTGCACTTTTTGTATTGGCTGGTGGATTATCCATTCTGGAAACGTCGGCGAACCCTTACGTCATGGCGATGGGAAATCAAAAAAGTGCGACACGCCGTTTAAATCTAGCTCAAGCATTTAATCCCGTTGGTAC
>NZ_JANATA010000186.1 GCF_024199005.1 Opacimonas viscosa | reverse complement strand
TAACGAATTAGAGGCTCTGTTAGACTCGCCCTTTTCACAGCATCATAAAGTACTCACTCGAATCTCGCAGCTTATACGCATACGTAAAGCGCAGCCCGCATTTCACCCCAATGCAACGCAGTTTACATTGCAGCTTGGTAATCAATTATTTGGCTACTGGCGACAAAGTCTCGATAGAAAGCAAAGTATTTTCTGTATTAGTAATATTTCAGACGAAGAACAAACAATTTTGCTGTCTGACATAAATCTTATTGGCACAGATA
>NZ_JANATA010000185.1 GCF_024199005.1 Opacimonas viscosa | reverse complement strand
CTCGTTGTTCATACCACTGGCGTAGACGATGCAACAGCTGCCCATATTCACACCGGCGGTATTGGCATGAACGGTGATGTTCTGGTGGGATTGGAACAGTCAATGAGCGATCCAGGCATGTGGATGACACCGGCGGATACAGCGATTAACGCTGATATTCTGGCAGTGTTGGCCTCAGGCGGCCATTATGTGAACGTGCATACGCCAGCATTCCCGGGTGGTGAAATCCGTGGTCAGATCGTAACGCCTGAATATGTTATTGC
>NZ_JANATA010000184.1 GCF_024199005.1 Opacimonas viscosa | reverse complement strand
ACTACTGATACTTGTTGATCTCAATAAGTTGCTAAGTGATGAAGAGTGGGATGAGCTTAGCAGCATCTAAATAAATGAACGGGCGGCATGGTTAGTCATGCCTCCTGCGTTTCCCCAAGGGTTATATCCATGGATTGGCAGCTCGCTGCACCTACCGTGTTAGAAATTGTATTATGCGTTTTCATCCTTATACTTATCGTTGCTATAGGTGTAATTTACTCGCATGTATGTACACTTCGCGCCGCGCTAAATGATTGTGAAAA
>NZ_JANATA010000183.1 GCF_024199005.1 Opacimonas viscosa | reverse complement strand
AAGTGCTGCTGATTGGTGCTTTTTCATAATTTAGCGCTCGATGTTCACACTGGTTAGTGGTGGCGTTATTGCCATTTCTTACGTTACACATTTGATGGCTTGTTGTCCAAGTGGCAATGCCACCGTTATGTAAACAGGCCCTAACCGTGGCATTGATAACAACTGCTGAATTGAATGTTTATATATCACTTTTAAGTTTAACTTTTCACTACCTTAGGTTTTAAAGAAGGCGTATTACGACCAGATGATTTTGGTTTATATTTA
>NZ_JANATA010000182.1 GCF_024199005.1 Opacimonas viscosa | reverse complement strand
ATTACAATCGACCCAGCGAGAAACCGCGTTACGGGAGTTGGGCCGGGATTATATGCAGGCGGGCTTTCTGGAGCGCGCTGAAGACACGTTTGCTAAGTTACTTTCCAGTGATAAGCATTTTGATTTTGCCCAACAACAACTGTTTGCTATTTACCAGACCACAAAAGAGTGGGAAAGGGCGATTGCACTGGCAGAAAAGATGCTGCAAGACAATGAAGTAGTTCGCACAAAACTCGCCCACTTTTATTGTGAGCAAGCTCAAAT
>NZ_JANATA010000181.1 GCF_024199005.1 Opacimonas viscosa | reverse complement strand
AATGTGCTGTGAAACCACATGGAAAGCGCGTGGCCTACCATCATCGACTTCAGGGCATCGCGGTGGCTGCTACTATCAAATTCGTGGGTTGCTGTGTTACCTAACTTTCTTAAAGTATGAAAAGCGTCTCGAACGTTATCATCTAATCTAAGTGAGTAATCTATATCGCGGAGTAAATCTACTTGCTTGATATCGTTGCCATATTCAACGCCGACTCTTGCTGCAATATTCTGGGCAATGGCTTCGCCGAGTTGGCGCATTTTA
>NZ_JANATA010000180.1 GCF_024199005.1 Opacimonas viscosa | reverse complement strand
ACCGCATCAAGAAGGCGCTCTCGTGGCATAACTTTTCCTTGTTGCTGTAACAATGCCTTTAGCAGCGTAAATGCTGTGGGGCTTAACTTAATAGGCACGTTCTCAACACTTACTACGTCGCTTCCCATTGCTAAACTTACGTTGCCAAAGCGCAGCTTTTTCACTTGTGATGAACGCCTGTGTGCCAGTGCGAAAACCCGGGCAACCAGTTCGGGCATGTCAAACGGCTTCACTAAATAATCATCGGCGCCTTTTTGAAACCCT
>NZ_JANATA010000179.1 GCF_024199005.1 Opacimonas viscosa | reverse complement strand
GCTGCGGCAACTTGAAGCATGTTCTCATTTTGCGTTTGCGCTTGCGCGTTACTGTTTTTACTGGAAGTTTCTACCAGCTCAGCCTGTTGGGTAAGGGAATTAATATTTTCTCGAATACCCAATAAAGATTGACGCATCTTCTCGGTGTACTCGTTGAAATAGCGCGCCAAGCGCGTCACTTCATCTTGCCCTGTTTCCGGTAATGAGCGGGTAAGATCGCCCTCACCTTGGGAAATATCTTTCATGCGCTCACTGACTTCCTGA
>NZ_JANATA010000017.1 GCF_024199005.1 Opacimonas viscosa | reverse complement strand
CGATGGACGAAGGTTTACGCTTCGCAATCCGTGAAGGTGGTCGTACAGTAGGTGCGGGTGTTGTTGCGAAAATCATCGCATAATATCTAGCTTACCAAGCGAATTTAGAAACCCGTCCTTGTGACGGGTTTTTTGTTTCTGGGTATTTATCCAATTAGTTCAAGAAACAAAAACTTAAATAAACAAGACATAGACATTCTCAAAACTTCTTGTAGCCATAAATTATCTACATAATTTCAGCCCAACACTATTTATCCTCTCTCAATATTCTCTATAAATATATACGGTTTACAAATACTCATCACATGTTTGATTTTTTACCTCTCCACAACAGGGAGGTTGTGGTGAAGCCTACAAGGAAGTATTTACGGCGTGGTAAAAATTAAATGAAGGTGAGTAAAATGACAATTCATCATTAACTCCAAAGCGTTGTTATAAAATAACCACAGAGTTGTGAGACTTTTGTGATATTTAGTTTCGATACTTGTTCATGTTAACCAATAATATTAATAGGAATACAACATGAAATCTCAATTTAAGAAAGTTTTACCATTAGCGCTATCGGCAACATTTATGGCGCCTCTCACTCAAGCAGCGGATCTTGATATAACTATTCAAAACTTAACAAGTGGTATGTCATTCACGCCAATTTTAGCGGTTGCACATACTCCTGATGCGAGTTTGTTCGAGGTCGGTGAGGCTGCATCTGCAGAATTACAAGCAATGGCTGAAGGGGGAAGTTTAGATGGATTAGCAAGTATCGGAGCAACAATTAATGCAGACGCTTTAGCTAATCCAGCAGGTGGTTTGTTGCTGCCTGGTATGTCTACAACTGGGGATTTGATGACCGCAGATGGAAACACGGTCTTGTCTGTGGTCGCAATGATTTTGCCAACCAATGATGGTTTTATAGGTCTTGATAACTGGACTATTCCCACTGAGGCAGGGACCTATACGGTGTATGTAAATGCATATGATGCTGGTACTGAGGCCAATGATGAAATTCGTGGTGGCGGTGCACCTGGAACACCCGGTATGCCGGTACCTCCTCCATTGGCAGATGCAATTGGTGAAAATGGCTCTGGTGTAACTACAACCAGTAATAATATGACGGTACATATTCACCCAGGTAATATTGGAGATGCTGATCAGGCAGCAGGTGTTTCTGATGTACAAAATACAGTGCATCGTTGGTTGAACCCGGTGGCTAAAGTGACAATTGTTGTCAACTAAGAGGTAAATATCATGAAAAGTCGTAAAAAAATAAAATTACTCTCACTCGTTGTAACTTCGGCTATGCTACTTGCTGCATGTTCAGATAACGATACGGATCCTGTGCAGCCAGTTCCTGTGCCTACTCCTACTTCTGTAGATGTGACATATGAGGTGACAGTAACTAACTTAACGAATGCACAGCCTTTATCACCGTTAGGGGTGATTATTCACGATGAAGGTCATTTATGGACCATTGGGGAAACGGCTTCACTTGCCTTAGAAACTATGGCTGAAGGTGGTGATAATTCACAGTTGTTAGCTTTGCCTGTAGGTCTGGCGAATGCCAGTGGTATGGCTCCAATTGGTCCGGGTAATTCAGATACGGTGTCTATTACTATTCAAGATCGTGTCGATAGTTATATATCGGTAGCAACTATGTTGGTGAATACTAATGATGCCTTTACCGGTCTAGATAAATATAACCTGGCAGAACTGGCAGTAGGTGATAGTCAAACATGGCGTTTTGCTGCTTTAGATGCTGGGACCGAAGAAAACTCTGAAGCAATGAGCACCATACCTGGACCAGCTGATGGTGGCGAAGGGTTTAATGCCAATAGAGAAGCTCGGAATATTGTTACGTATCATGCTGGAGTAGTAACTAATGCCGATGGCTTGGATACTTCGGTACTTGATGCTAGTCATAAGTTTGATAATCCCGTGATTCGATTAACTGTGACACGGATTGAATAATAAAAACAAGGAAGTCATTATGGTCGATAGAGTGTTAATTGTAGAAGATGATCCTGATATCAGTGTATTACTACAGGTTAATTTAGCTGAACTCGGTTACCCTATTGACCATTTTTCTGATGGTAAAGCAGCCTATCAAGCTGCTCTACATAACGATTATATTATTATGTTGCTCGACATTACTTTACCGTCGATGAATGGCTTGGACATCTGTCGTGAGATCCGCCAAGTCAAACCTCATCAATCTATCATTATGTTAACTGCCAAAAACTCTGAAACAGATCATGTGCTTGGTCTTGAGTTAGGTGCGGATGACTACATGACTAAACCTTTTAGTATTCCTGAGTTACAAGCTCGCGTTCGAGCCCAATTACGCAAAACAGCCTATCTAAAATCGCGTTTAGCGGAACCTTTAGTTAATAAAGTCCAAGCAGCCATAACAGTAGGAGAGTTGAGTATTTATCCTGAGCAACACAAAGTTTGCTTAGCTGAAAAGGATATTGAATTGACAGCCACTGAGTTTGAGTTGCTCTATTATTTGATTACTCATCAGGGACAGGTATTTTCTCGAGCACAGTTATTGGAGTCAGTATGGGGCTATACCCACAGTGGCTATGAACATACTGTAAACTCTACTATGAATCGTTTGCGCGGAAAAATAGAACCCATTCCAGAGTCACCTAAATACATTCAAACAGTTTGGGGTGTAGGGTATAAATTTGTATGATTAAGTTATGTTTTTATCAGCGTTTAGCGATCTCCCTAGTCGCCGGTTTTATTATTATATTAGCGGGTTTTGTCTGGCTTTCTGGGCAGTCACAAAACACCATGCAAAAATTAGCAGAACAGACTCTTCATCTAGATCTCGCTACACATCTGGCCAATGACAACCCTTTATTGGCTGAGGGGGTGACGGATTATGCTGCGCTCGAGAATTTATTTCATACGCAAATGGTGCTAGGACCTAGTTTTGAATTCTACTTCATATCTCCTGCTGGAGAGGTACTTACCTATTCTGGAGATATGGCAGATATACATACTATGCAAGTCGAGTTGGCACCTATAAATGCGTTATTAGCTCCATCGCCACAGCTTCCGATTTATGGGATAGACCCCAAGGGTATTGATACCAATAAAATTTTCTCTGTTGCTCCGGTGAATAATGCAAATGGGCTCCAAGGTTATTTATATGTGATTATAGGTGGCGTTGAATATGATACTGTCTGGGCCAATATTACGAGTAATCATGCTATACGTTCAGCCTTTATTGCTTTTATTGCCGCTATTGTTTTTCTACTTTTTGCATTACTTCTCCTCTTTAAGTTTTTTACATTGCCCCTTAAAGAACTCAGTAACGATATGCTAAAAGTGCGTGAATACGAGTTTGATTTAGACCAAGTGAGTATCGAAAAGAAGGCTTGGGTAGCCAACTCACATAATGAGGTGCAGCAACTTGGCTTTTCTTTCAATGCAATGTTAGATCATATTGAAAAACAAATGGTGGTATTGCAAGCAAATGACGCCTCAAGAAAGCAATTACTGGCTGATATTTCACATGATTTACGGACACCTCTTGCTAACTTACAAGGCTACATTGAAACCTTAAGTATTCAACATGAACAATTAACCCCCGCTCAGCAGAAAACGTTTATCCAAATATCGTTGAAAAATTTACGCAATTTGAAGCATCTAATCGATCAAATATTTGAACTAGCTTATTTGGAAGGTGGTCATGTTCGTTTGCAACACGAATCCTTTTCAATATCAGAATTATTACATGATGTGCTAGCGAAATTTGCGATTAAAGCTGAGCAGGAAAATGTGCTATTGCGTATTGAAATGCCCGAACAACATTTGTATGTTAAGTCGGATTTAGAAAAAGTAGAGCGAGTGCTTACTAATCTCATTGATAATGCTATACGACATACCAAAGAAAATGGAGAGGTATGTTTAGAAGCTAAACTCAATAAGCAGGGCTCGGTAATTATTGCTGTATGTGATAATGGAATTGGGATTGCTAAAGATGAGTTAGACGCTATTTTTACACCTCGATATCAAGCTAGTAATACACAAACCGATCAACACAAACATGTTGGCTTGGGCTTATCCATTTGCCAGCAGCTGGTCTCTAAACTAGGTAGCCAACTTCAAGTGGAAAGTGAGCTAGGTAAAGGTACGCATTTTTATTTTGTATTGAACAATAGTTAGGGCTAACATAACAGGACCTTTTACTCTAAGAGATATGTAATGTCCGGAGAAACAGACTTAGCTTCTTTACTTGCTTCCATGAAACCTGAACTATTAGAGACTGACTATGTGTTTGTTAGTCTGGTAGAAAAGCATTATGAAGACTGTGCTGCGTATCAAGCCAAAGCCATGTTTATCGAGGATGAAGGTATGACGTTAGTCGTTCCCTTAACCATTGCACAACAACATGACTTGTCATTCTCTGGTGTATTTAATTGTATTACATTGACGGTGCATTCTAGTCTTGAGGCCGTAGGTCTGACTGCCGCTTTTGCCAGTAAGTTAAAAGAATATGGGATCAGTGCAAATGTCATTGCTGGTTTTTATCATGATCATATCTTTGTGCAAAAAGAAAAATCCAAAGAGGCTTTAATCGCATTAGAAAGTTTTGCTAGATAAGCCAATACCAAATACTCCCACCACTAATGACTTTTTTGAGAGTAGAGATATTAGATAATCGTACCAGCTAAGCCAATATACAATAAGCTTTACTAGATATTTTCTGAGGGAAAATGGGATAACTATTTCAAGTTTACTTGCGCTAGATCAATAGTGAATTTTAATTGTGGTTAATAATAAAGTGATTATTTCCACAAAGGTACACTATGACAAAACAAGTCAATGCGCATTGGACTGAGTTAGTACAGTCTGGTAACCGTATTTATATAGGGGCAAATGCTGGTCTTCCAGAAACGTTGTTAGCACAATTATTAGCACATAAACGAAATCTCTCAGATGTGGAGATCTTACAAATTTCTACTTTAGGTGACGCTCCGTGGGCCGCACCAGAAAACTCAGCGCACTTTAAAGTAAATACTTTTTTCATCTCAGGACCAGAAATTCGTCAAGCCGTCGCTGCAGGCCGTGCCGATTATACGCCTTGTTTTTTGTCCGAAATACCCACACTGCTACAAGATGGAACCCTGCCGATTGATGTGGCACTTATCCAGGTTTCACCTCCTGATGAATTTGGTTATTGTTCCTGTGGCGTCGCAGTTGATATTACGCATACTGCAGCTAAAGCTGCAAAATATATAGTGGCCCAGATAAACCCAAAAATGCCACGTACAATGGGGCAGAGTTTTTTACACATAGAAAAGTTTGCAGCGGTAGTAAACAGTGAAGTCCCTATTGCTACTTTACCCATTGCTAAACAAACATCCATCACTGAACGGATAGGGCAATATGTTGCTTTATTGGTGCCTGATCGGGCAACTTTACAATTAGGTATTGGTAAAATCCCTGATGCTGTATTGGCTTCTTTAACACAACACCAAGATCTAGGGTTGCATACTGAAATGCTCAGTGATGGCGTCATGCATCTGATGCAACAACGTGTCATTACCAACCGTTATAAAACATTTCATCCTGGAAAAGCGGTCACTAGTTTTTGTATGGGGAGTCAAACGCTATATGATTTTGTGCATGAAAATCCGCACGTCGAGTTTTATCCAAGCCACTATGTCAACAAACCCACTAATATTGCACGAAATGACAATATGATTTCCATCAACTCTGCGATCGAAGTCGATTTAACCGGACAAGTGGTTGCTGACTCGATCGGGCATGATTTTTATTCTGGTATTGGTGGACAAATGGATTTTGTTACAGGGGCAAACTTGTCGTTAGGTGGTAAATCCATCATTGCATTACCTTCAACGGCACACCAGCAATCAGTATCAAGGATTGTTGCGAATTTGCAACCCGGTGCGGGTGTTGTCACTTCACGCGGTCATGTTGATTTTGTTGTAACAGAGTTTGGTATTGCTCATTTAAAAGGGAAATCCATTCGTGAACGAAGTTTAGAATTGATACGCATCGCACATCCTAAATTTAGAGCACAACTGCTAGCGGATGTTAGACAGCACTATTGGGTACCTGATTATCAGGCTAATACACCGACAGATATTCCTGAGCTCGGGAATATCCAACTACGACAGATTCAGCTAAAGGATGAGTATTTCACGCTACGGCCGCTCAACCCAGCTGATGAAAGACGTTTACAAGAGTTTTTTTATTCTCACACGAAACATACTCGGGAACTGCGTTATGGTTATGATCCAAAATTGATGTCACGAGAAAACTCTTGTAGTTTAGTGAGTATTGATCAAAGTAATGATTGTGCGTTGTGTTTAGTTCAAGAACAAGGCACTCGAACTTCATTACACGCAGTCGCTCGGTTTTACAAAATTGGAGAAACGACGTGTGAAGTGGCTTTTGTGACCAAAGAGACTTCTCAAGGAATGGGGATGGCCTCAGTGCTACTCGAACAGATGATTGAAATAGCGGTGCAAAGAGGGTTGCACAAAATGTTCGCGTTGGTGAAAGCGGTAAATAAACCGATGTTGAATGTATTTTTGCAGCATGGGTTCGAGATTATGTCCGGCGGTGATCCTCATGAGCATGAGTTATGGTTAAGTTTAAAGGAGGGAGCCAGATGAATATAACAGTATTTAGCCATCCTTTATGCAATAAACACAATATGGATCCCGAGCATCCTGAAAGCCCTGCAAGACTTCATCAGATTAATGATCAGCTCATTGCCTCGGGTTTGGAGTATGTTGTCACATTTGCTCAAGGGCGCAAAGCTAGCTTAGATGAATTATATTTGGCACATGCACAGACATATATCGATGAGCTACAAGCCAAAGATAAAGTGTTGCAAGAACGTGCTAATAGTGAGAATGATCCACATATCTGGTTAGATGATGACACGATTATGATGCAAGACTCTTGGCTTGCCGCACGTTATGCAGCAGGTTGTGCTTTAGCAGCTATTGATGAGGTATTTACAGGACCTACGAAAAAAGCATTTTGTGCGACTCGTCCACCTGGTCACCATGCCAAATACGCAGCTGCAATGGGGTTTTGTTTAATCAATAACGTCGCGGTAGCTGCACAATATGCTCGCCAGAAATACGCAGCAAAAAAAGTAGTGATAGTTGATTTTGATGTACATCATGGCAATGGCACTGATGATATCTTTTTCCATCAGCCAGAAGTGATGTTGTGCTCATCGTTTCAGCATCCTTTTTATCCCTTTTGTGGTGCGGATAATCCTCCACCGCATTATCGCCCTGTACCGTTAGTTGCTGGTACAGGTTCAACTGAGTATCGTTCAGCAGTTGCCCACTGGTTAGTAGATATTGCTAATTTTCAACCAGATATCATTATCATTTCAGCTGGATTTGATGCACATCAAGAGGACGATTTAGGGCACATCCGTTTAGTTGAAGACGATTATATATGGTTGACGAAGGCCTTGGTGGAGTTGGCCGAAGAACATTGCTCTGGGAGAATTGTATCAGTGCTGGAAGGGGGGTATGCATTATCGGCCTTGGGCCGAAGTGTTGTGGCGCATGTTAAATCCTTGTTATGAAATATCCCCTTTTAGATTACTTTAAAGGTAAGACCTATTTACCACTAATGTCTAGGTCTTATTATGACTCATATGTGATTTTACCAATCGGGAAAAAGACGCAAAAAAAAACGCATTAAATGTTAAGTTTAATGCGTAAAGTCATGCGCTCTGCATGAGTTGGTTGAACTGCGTTTACCGATTATCCTACGGCGTAGGTCGAATAGTCAGGTAAATCTATATTTCCTATACTAACCAAATATGATGTAAAACATTATTCTGCATTGGTCTCATAGACCTCGGTCGTAACGATTACGTTGTTTTTTTGTAAACAAATGAATAGACCAAAGTCCTATTTTTAAAATGGCATAAAACCCTACTATAAGCAGTATCAGAATATCAAAAATGTATAAATTAAACCCGCAATTGGAGGCAGTATGACTGGCAAATTATATCCAGTACCAGAGACGTTAAAAGGAAATGGACGTTTATCTGAAGAACAGTATTTCGCAATGTATGAAGAATCAATCAATAACCCAGAAAAGTTTTGGGCAGAATTTAAAAATGAAATTGATTGGTTTAAAGAGCCAACTATTATCAAGAATACGTCTTTTGATCCCAAAGATGTATCGATTAAATGGTTTGAAGATGGCCAATTAAACGCATCATACAACTGTATTGATCGTCATCTAGCGGACAACGCAAAGAAAACAGCTATTTTATGGGAAGGTGATAATCCTGCAGATGCTCAAGCGATCACGTTCCAAGAGTTACACTATGAAGTATGTAAACTAGCAAATGGTTTGAAAAAACTTGGTGTGACTAAAGGCGATCGTGTCGCAATCTATATGCCAATGGTTCCACAAGCAGCATATGCAATGCTAGCCTGTGCGCGTATAGGTGCTGTGCATTCTGTTATTTTTGGTGGTTTCTCACCTAATGCGATTGCTGATCGTATTAACAACTCTGATGCAAAAGTGGTTATCACTTGTGATGAAGGTCGTCGTGCTGGTCGCTCTGTGCCATTAAAAGCCAATGTTGATGAGGCTCTAGCCAATGGTGCCTGTCCATCTATTACTGCTGTTGTCACACACAAACTTACTGGTGGTGATGTCACTTGGAATGCTGATGTAGATGTGTGGTGGAACGAGCTAACTGAAGATTGTTCAGCGCAGTGTGAACCTGAAGTTATGAATGCTGAAGATCCGTTATTCATTCTTTATACATCTGGTTCTACAGGTCAACCAAAGGGTGTGGTGCACTCTACAGGTGGGTACTTGTTGTATACAGCGATGACCTTTAAATATGGTTTTGATTATCAGCCTGATGATATCTATTGGTGTACAGCTGATGTGGGTTGGATCACCGGTCACAGTTACATGGTCTACGGTCCAATGGTTGCTGGTGCAACTCAAGTATTCTTTGAAGGTGTACCAACTTATCCTGATGTTCGTCGTATCGCTCAAGTTGTTGAAAAGTACAAAGTTAACAGCCTTTACACAGCACCAACAGCAATCCGTGCCTTAATGGCGCATGGTGAAAAACCAGTTGAAGGTTGCGATTTATCTTCTTTACGTATCTTGGGTTCAGTGGGTGAGCCAATTAATCCAGAGGCATGGGAATGGTATTACCGTGTCATTGGTCAATCTAAGTGTCCAATTGTTGATACTTGGTGGCAAACTGAAACTGGCGGCATGATGATTGCTCCGTTGCCTTCTTCTACACCAAATAAACCTGGTTCTGCTTCTCGCCCATTATTTGGTATTCAGCCGGCATTGTTTGATGCTGAAGGCGTTGAATTAGAAGGCGCTACAGAAGGTAACTTAGTGATTAAAGATAGCTGGCCTTCACAAGCGCGTACTGTTTATAACGATCACAAGCGTTTTATTGAAACGTACTTTAGTGCATATAATAACGTTTACTTTACTGGTGACGGTTGTCGTCGTGATGAAGACGGATATTATTGGATTACCGGTCGTGTAGATGACGTCTTGAATGTATCTGGTCACCGTTTAGGTACGGCTGAGATTGAAAGTGCTTTAGTTGCTCACGAAGTGATTGCCGAAGCCGCCGTTGTGGGTTATCCTCATGACATCAAAGGTCAAGGTATTTATGTGTACGTAACCCCTCTAGATGGTGTTGTAGCAGATGAAGCTCTGACCGCTGAAATTCGTAGCTGGGTGCGTAAGGAATTAAGTCCTATCGCAACGCCAGACCTAATTCAGTGGACTAGTGGTTTACCTAAGACACGTTCTGGTAAAATTATGCGTCGTATCTTACGTAAGATTGCTGCAAATGAATATGAACAATTAGGTGACACATCAACACTTGCTGATCCGTCAGTGGTTGATACGCTGATTGCAGAAAGATTGAATAAATAAAGAAAGGTAGAAAATTATGGCAACGTTGCTTATTGCGGATGATCATCCGCTCTATAGAGATGCACTAAAAGGAGCGTTGTCAGTATCACTGCAAGACCTCAAATTATTGGAGTCTTCAGATTTACCGGAAACGATTGAGATTTTGGAACAAACCGAAATTGATTTATTACTTTTAGATCTTCATATGCCTGGAAGTAATGATTTATTCGGATTATTACACATCTTAAAACTGTATCCAGATTTACCTGTAGCAGTCGTGTCTGGGACTGAAGATCCTCTGATTATTTCGAAAATTGTCGGCGTTGGTGCTTTAGGTTTTATTCCAAAAACAGCCAGTTCTGCTGAAATAGGTGAAGCGATTAAGGCTATTTTAGCGGGTGATGTTTGGTTGCCTGAAGGTCTTTCAGACAGTATCGAAGAGGTTGATGAAGCCTTTTCACAACTCGCTGATAACGTTGCAAGTTTGACACCTTCACAATATAAAGTATTGTGTTTTATGCGTGAAGGACTGCTGAATAAGCAGATTGGCTATAACTTGGATATTGCAGAAGCAACAGTAAAAGCTCACGTGACGGCTATATTTAGGAAACTAGGTATCAATAACCGTACACAGGCCGTATTAATTGCGTCTCAGTTAGAGTTAGAGCCACCCGTTAAGAGCTAGTAGTGATACTACCATTCAAATAAAAAAACACGCTGATTAGCGTGTTTTTTTGTTTAGGACATTTATTTTGTCTAGTCTTTCATTTCAAACTTCTGTTGTTTGGCCATCGACTGCACCATTGCTCGAAGTTTTGCAGGTTTAAGGGGTTTGTTTAAATGCATTATATTTAAGTCATGGCATTTTTGTTTGAGCGCTTCATCATGCAATGCAGTAATGATTGCTGCAGGCACTACTTTGTGCATTTTTTGTTGAATGTCACTAATCAAGTCCAAGCCAAGTAAATCACGGTCGAGTTGATAATCGACGAGCATCAAATCAGGTGTGAATTCATCGACTGCCATTAACCCTTTTTCGTAAGTATTTGCTAGATGAACAACAACCCCCCATTTATCAAGCAGGGTTTGTAAGGCATCCAAGTTCTCGTTTTTATCATCGATACATAATACTTTGAGGCCTTTTAATCCCCTAACTGTACGACGTGTCACACTAGGTTGGATGTGTTCTGGTTCGGTACTTTCTAGACATAAACTAAAACAGCTCCCTACAGACTTTTTAGAAGAAACTGCAACTGTAGCATCCATTTTTTCAGAGAGTCTACGGACAATACCCAGTCCTAAACCTAACCCCGCTGAGGAAGATTCTTGGACCCTAACAAAGTCTTCAAAAATGGCCGATTGGTTTTCTTTCGTTAAACCAATCCCGGTATCATAAACTCTCACATAGGCTTTTTTACCTTGTTTTTTCATGGTGACTAATACTTTCCCAGTATCCGTATACTTGATCGCATTAGAAACAAAATTCTGAATAATCCGATAGGTATAGGTACGATCACCTTTGACCCAAACATCCCGCACGCGAGAGCGTAACTCTAAACCTTTATTCTCAGCTTTCATCGACATATCGGAAATAATATGATTGACGATTTTGGATAAATCGAATGATTCTATCTTGGCCTCTAGGTCGCCTTGGTCAAGACGAGATATGTCCAATAAAGTACTGATCAATTCTTCCGAAGAGGAGACTGAATCATTCAGTTTAGAAAGGATCTCACGCGCTGATTTAGATAATACTGCATCATCTAATGCAGAAAGATAGAGTTTTGCAGCATTAAGTGGTTGAATAATATCGTGACTTGCCAAGGCCAAAAATCTGGTTTTTGAGGCGTTTGCTTCTTCCGCTGCTTTACGTGCTTCAATCAATTCTTTTTCTGTGTCGTAGCGCCGTTCAATTTCTAGGCGTAGATCAGCATTGATAGAGTGGACTTCTTCTGTCCGTTTTTTCATTCGCGTTTCTAGATCAATATTGGCTTCTTCGAGTGCTTGTTGGATTTCAACATGGCTAGTAATGTCGTTGAAACTAGTAACAAAACCGCCACCAGGCAATGGGTTTCCAATCATTTCAATTACTTTGCCATCGTTGCGTTGTCGAGTGAAACGATGTTGAGTACCGTTCTTTAGGTGCTCTATACGGCGCTTTATTAACTCATCTATATCGCCAGGTCCAAGTTCACCTTTGAGTGCGTTAAAACGCATCAGCTTTTCAATAGGTACGCCTACAGTTAAATAGTTATCAGGGTAGGCAAATAATTCTAAGTATTTTTTATTCCAAGCCACTAGATTTAAGTGTTTATCAATTACACTAATGCCATGTTCCATACTTTCTAATGAGGTCATCAATGCTGTCATGTTAAACTGCATGGCCTGGGTGGTGCCATCAAAGAAGTTAATCACTTCGGAGAAGTCGAGTTTTTTACCCTGCAGTAAACTAAATACTAAAACCTGTGCGCTGGAGCCTCCGATAACGCCGCCGAGACCACGCTCACAAAAAGCAATGAACTCTTGCTCGGGTTGTTTCGCCGGATCGATTTTGTATTCGTTAGCCGCTTCAAACTCTAACACGAGTTGTTCACACCGAGTTTGTCCCATAAATGTTGTTAACAAAGTCAATAAATCACTGTTGTTGATATTATCGATGTTTTCTTTGCGGGTCGGAGTATACGTCAAATCTGGGTGCACAAACGCTTCTGCTTGAATTTTGTCAGTGAGTCGAGCTGGAGCAATTTTTGAAAAAAGAATATAGGTTGCAGTATTGGCTAATAAGCTAATGAATGCACCTTGGGTGAGGATTTCAGATTGGCTAAAGACGGACATGTCAGGGTTAAATATCGGAATGATCAACCAAAAAATCCAACTCGTTATTCCCATAAATAAACCAGCATAGACTCCATGAGCATGGCCTTTCTTCCAATATAACCCGCCGACAATAGCTGGTAAAAGTTGGATCACTAAAGAAAACGCAATTAACCCAATCGAGCTCAAAGAACTTGAACCTGTCATTTGCTGTTGATAAATAAAAGATAACCCTAGAATAATAGCAATAATGGTCCGGCGTATGATGCGGATCTTTTGCGTATAGTTTTGTTGTTTCTTTGGCGAGTTTTCATTGGGTAAAAGTTTGGGTAATACCACATCGTTGGCTAACATCGTTGATAACGTCAATGTCGCAACAATGATCATCGCAGTTGCAGCAGATAATCCACCCACAAACACGATCATTTGCAAGAGTAGGCTTTCTGAAACGACAGCAATGGATAGGACATAATTATCTGAATTGATGGTGGTCCCACTGAATAATGTTTGTCCCGCAATCGCAATGACGGGGATCAAAAAAGCAGTGATCAACAAATAAAGGGGAAATAACCAACGCGCAGTTTGTAGGTGGTTGACATTGAGATTATCAATAATGGCTACATGAAACTGTCTCGGCAGGCAAATAATAGCTGCGGCTGCCATAAATGTTTGTGCCCAAAACGAGAATGAAGAGAGTTGGGAATATGAGTGTTGAGCAGTAAATTCACTTATAAATGATTCAGTAGAAGTCGTATTCCAAGCTTGGTATCCCACATAGGCAACCAAGACCAATGCTAGGAGTTTAATCACGGACTCAAATGAAATGGCCAGCATCAAACCTCGGCGATATTCCGTCACGTCGGTTTGTTTGGTACCAAAGTAAATCGCAAACAGTGCGACAAAGATCGTAGAAAGAAAAACAATAAATTGGATATCATCTTCATTCGACATAATGACAAATGAGGCACCTATCGCTTTTAATTGTAATGCGATGTAAGGAATGGTGGCTAACAAGGCTATTAACGTGACCACTAATGCAACTGGTTGTCGTTTGCCATAACGTGAAGAAATAAAATCAGCTATAGTATTGATATGTTGTTTTTTACTGACAATCACCATTTTACGTAAAAAATTATAGCCAAATAAATAAACTAAGGCAGGTCCCAGAAGAATGGGTAAATACATCCAAGCATCACGAGAAGCTTGACCTACACCACCAAAAAAAGTCCAAGCAGTACAATAGATGGCGAGTGCTAAAGAGTACACAACCGGATGAGAGGTAATTTTCCTCGCGAGAGGGGTGTTTTTATCACCCCATTTCGCAATCCAAAACAACAGCATTAGATAAACTAATGCCAGTAAAACCCAACCAAAAGCCATATTATTCTCGTTCTCTGTCGACGTACTTCTTGCACTTTAGCACAGCATTCATAATGTGAATACATAGCCTAATACTAAGGTCGAATTTTGTATTGACGGGGCATTCTCTAGTGTGGGAAATTAGCAGTGCCAGTTGCTTATTGCAGCGTTACCTAGATTGATTATTTGTTTTTATAGCTTCAGCTTGTACAAGGAAGAATAAATGAGCACAGTACCCCATCAAGTCATCGATTTTTTGACCCAGTCAGCCCCGTTTGATGTATTTGATAAAGATACCTTGTTGCATACAGCAAAACATACCAAAGTTATTTATCTTACCGAAGACAATAAAGAAGCTGTGCTTGATGAGCATTGTCCTGCATTGTTCTTGATTCAGTCGGGACAATTCATTATTACGGATGAGAGAGGGAAGGAGCGACATTTAAGTGAAGGTGACTACTTTGGTTTTATTATGTTGCTCGATCCGAATGAAGGAAAAATGCAAGTCACAGTCGATAGCCCTGGCGTTGTTTATTGTTTTTCCTCGGAAGTGTTTAAACAACGGTGTGAAAATAAATCATTTTTGTCATTTTTTACTGCCGCTAGAGATGATGTTGTCGAAAACCAAGCAGTAGCAAACTCAAATGCAATGTGGTTGTACAAGCCTTTGCATGAAATGTTGCAGCGAGCGCCTATTCAGATTGAGCAAACCTTATCCATACAAGCTGCAGCGGAAGTGATGTCTGATGAGGGAGTGAGCTCTCTCATCGTGACTGAAGATGATCACTTAATTGGGATTGTGACAGACCGTGATTTGCGCAACCGTGTAGTGGCAACTGGTTTGGATATCACCTTGCCGGTGGATACCATTATGACGTCTAGTCCAGCGTATATCCTGCATAATCAAAATATGTTTGCGGCGATTGCGTTGATGAGTGAGAAGAATATACACCACTTACCAGTCCTCCATGCGGATGATCGCTCTCCTGTTGGAATGGTAACAACATCCGATGTAGTGCGTCAGCAACGTGGTAATGTACTCTTTATGATTGGTGAGTTATCCAAAACGACTAGTTTATATGAATTGACCCGTGTTGCTTGGCAAATGCCACAGTACTTTGCCGCTAATGCAAAACGTGCAGGTGATTTTGATATCGCCGGTAAGGTACTTTCTCAAGGGACTGACATTATGACCCGTAAACTGATTGATTTCTTCATTGAAATCAATGGTGAGCCGCCAATGAAATATTGCTGGGTTGTCTATGGTTCACAGGCACGTGAAGATCAGACGATGGGTTCTGACCAAGATAATGCATTATTACTTGAGCGAGACCCTGACTCAGCTGAAGCTGAATATTTTGCTGCATTTGCTGAGTATGTGTGTAAAGGCTTAGGTAAATGTGGGATTAAATTGTGTGATGGTAATATCATGGCCTCTAATCCTGATTTACGTTTGTCTTTAGATGCCGCCGTCAAACAAGCTAAACAGTGGATCCGTACAACTACCCCAGAAGCGATTCTTGAGTTTAATATTTTTCTGGATTCTCGAGCCGTTGCCGGAGATAGAACGTTGTTTAAACGTTTGCAGCAACTGCGTAAACCGATTTTACAAGATAATATTTTCCTCGCGGCTTTGGCCCGAAATTCTAATCAAGAATCTGTCCCTTTATCGATGTTTAACAAATTGGTGACGAAAAAGCACAACGGCAAAAGTGACTGTATTAATATAAAAGTCAATGCAGTGGCATTGGTCAATAATCTAGCTCGTTTACACGCCTTAAAAGCGGGATTGACTATTCCAGGGACCATCGAACGCTTTAATATCTTGGGGCAGATTGGTGCAATGAATCCCAAAGACGCAAATAACCTTAGAGATATATGGTTATTTTTAAACCGTTTGCGTTGGCGTCACCAGTTATCCAATAATGCGTCTGATAATTTTGTCAGTATGTCCGATCTCTCATCAATAGAAAAGCATCAACTTAAAGCTGCTTTCAAAAGTATTGATAGAGCCCAACAGTCGGCTGTGCTCCAGTTTTCAGGTGGGATTAGTTAAATGGTAAGTTGGCTGAAAAAAGTCTTAAAATTGAATTCATCAATACCGAGACAATGGCAAAATGTACCGTTAAATACCTTGCCACTGCTCAGTATCGATTTTGAATTTAGTGGTTTAGATCCCAAAAGCGCAATGTTTTTATCAGCGGGTTGGATCCAAGGCCAAGATTACAACATTGATATGGGAACGGCGTATTATGCACTGATTCGTGCGAATACTAATCTTGACCAATCTCCAGTGATCCACGGGTTGACAGAAGATGCATTGATTGATGGTGTGCACGCTGCCCAAATGTATTCTGCGTTAATGACATTTTCCGATAAGGCGGTGTTTGTTGTTCACAACGCGCAATTAGATATGGTTATGTTACAAAAATTAGCGCAAAAACTAGGTGCAACCCTCCCGCATATTGTGGTGATAGATACGATGCAATTGGCATTATATCAACTCAACAAAGAGCACACTGTCATCCCTGGTGATGCGGCGACACTAGGAGCGTGTAGAGAACGTTTTGGCTTCCCATTAGCGCCAGCACATAATGCCCTTGATGATGCACAAGCAACGCTAGAGCTCTGGTTAGCTCAGCGTCACCAAATCGATCCTAAAGGTGTCTTAACACTCAATGATTTAAAGCGGACCGGTGCTGTCAAAGTGTTTGGTGAGATCCGTTAAATACGGAGCATAATGCTGCCATTGGTATCGCGCTTTTTGACTGATAGGTTGTCGTACTTGTTCCGCACTTGGCGTTTTGACATTGCGCTTGGTAGCATAAAACGTCAAACAACTTTCTTCAAAATCTACCCCTAAAAAATCTAGCATCTTACGTACTTGGCCTTCTAAATCGTCCAAAATATCCTCATGCTGTACTTTGAGAATATTTTCAGGGAAACATGTCTGCCAATGATCCATCAAGCGGATATAATCGTCGTAGTAGCGCGCAATATCAGTCTGTCGATAAGAAAACTCTTGGCCTTCGGCAAATAACTGTTTATACCCACTAAAACAACATGCCATAGGCTCCCGGCGGGCATCAATAATTTTTGCATGGGGTAATATTTTTTTGATCAGACCAAGGTGTCTAAAGTTATTGGGCATTTTATCAATAAAATAGGGGGTTCCCGTTCGGTGTATCTGTGTTTCTTTGATAAACTCATTCCCTAGCGCAGTGAGTGTGGCTACGTCTAAGCTTTGTAGATTGGCTGGATATTCAGGTGCAGCTCGTTTATTTCCTGATAAACGTCGGGCGAAAGCCATTATATGAGGTAATTCACTCGTTCCCTCAATTTGCGAATGAGAAGCCAGGATTTGTTCTAATAATGTCGAACCCGCGCGTGGTAAGCCAACAATGAATATAGGAGCAGGATCGGTACACTCAGAGAGATTGTCACTAAAAATACTCGGTGGGCAATGCGTGATTTGTTCAGACATTTGTAGACTGACTTTCTCTGCTTCATATCCGAGTTCAGATGCTTTTAACGTGTTTCCTAAGGCATAATATTCATAAGATTTACCATAGTCTTTTTGATCCTCATACGCTTTACCCAAAGCAAATGCCATATGGTATTTTTCGTTATTCAGTACAAAATCGTCATGCACTAAACGCAGCATTTGTGCGATTTCAACGTCACTAAACTGATATGTTTTTAAGTTAGCAAGGCTCCAATAAGCGTCCCCAAAATCTGCTTTCAAGGTATACGCATGCTGATAATCAGCAACGGCTAAATCTGTCTGCCCGATGGTTTTATAGGCATGACCGCGTTGAATATAAACATTTGCATGCTGTGGCAGCGCTTGAATGACCTCAGTAAAGTGAGTGATTGCCATATCGACTTCATTGATACCCATACATTGGTTAGCCAAGGCCAACGTCGCCATGGGTTCTTTGGGATACTTTGCGTGACAAGTTTGGGCGGAGTGATATGCAGCACTGTGTTTCTGACGTTTTTGTAAAATCTCAATGAGTTCTAGTTCTAAGGTCAGATCGTCAGGTGACAGTTTTTGTGCTGCAGCTAATAAAATTTCTGCATCTTCCAGGATATACAACTGTTTTGCAATTTGGGCTAATAAGCGCATCCCCGGAACGTTCTTGGGGGCTTGTTTGAGAAAATCGCGAGTCATCCGTTCAGCAATAGCTAATTTCCCTTCATGGTATAAACCTGTCGCTTGCAAGATGGGAGGAGGTAAGCGGCTGAGTTCATGCACGCGAGTTTGTGCTTGTGACGCTAATGCATCTTCTTTTTGTAGGGTAAATAATGCATGTAGCTGTTTCCAGCTAGCGACTAATGCAGGATGCAGGTTGACTGCTCTTTGGAAGGCTAGAATAGCAAGTTCGGTTTGTCCTAATACGCGATGACAATGGCCTTGTTCTTGAAAGCCCTTGGCAAAGTCAGGCGCCATTTTTTGTAGTTTTTGTAACTCGTGTAACGCTTCTGAAGGATGTTCTAAATAGCGTAAACATGCCGCCTTTAGATAAGCGATTTCGATGAGAAAAGCTTTAGGATAAGTAGGTGTTTGGGTGTCGGAGGTGTTTAAAATCAAATCAATATCGCGTAATGCAGCAGCAAAATTTTGCTGCTGCATCATGCGTTTAATTGATCTTAAATCCGTGCTTGCAACGGACATAGAAAGACCTTAGTAATACGTATAATTTACACTCATACCAATGGTGCGAGGACGGTTAGTGCTAATGCGACTAATGTCATCTTGATTGTTAATAAACAATGTTGCACGTTCATCAGTAACGTTATCTACGTATAGTCTAACACGCCAGCCATCTTTTTCTGCACCTACTGATGCATTAAATAATGAGTAGCTGTCTTGTGCAAAACGTTCTTCAGCAACAATTGAGCTGTAACTTTTTGCTGCGAACTGCATAGCGACTTGCCAATCGAAGTCGAATCCAGCGTTTGACCAATCATAACGAGCTCTAATATTACCTTGGGTTTTAGGAGTTACAGGTAGCGTAGAGCCAATAGGTGCCATTTCGATAACTTGTGCGTTTACTTCAGTCAACTCAGTATCGTTGAATGAGAATGCACCATATAAGGTGAGGTTATCTGTCGCGATATATTCGAGATCAGTTTCAATACCTCTGATTTCAGAACTCGCCGCGTTTTCAATGAACGTCAAGATAGATACGTTTTGTGGGTCAAAACGCGATGTCTGCATGTTATCCCACTCGATAAAGTAAGCATTACCGTTGAAACGCAAGTTTTGGTCGAGTAATAATGTTTTCCAACCAAATTCATAGTTGGTCACATCATCCGTACCATAAGTCGTTCCTACCATTGGGAAATCAGGGTTACGTGAAGCAACACCACCACCGCGGTTAAAACCACCTGGACGGAAACCTTCAGAATATGTGGCATAGTACATAATTCGGTTCGTTGCTTGATATGCTATGCTAAATTTAGGGATCACGCCATCTTCTTGCAAAGGCTCTGTCGTGTGGCCACCAGAAGCGTCGTAATCACGACCTCGGTCAGTATTGACTGAACCTTGGAAGATACCATCTGCAAAGTTAGATGAACCTTCGAAATCGGTTTCTAAATCATACCAACGTAGACCAAGCGTTGCTTTTAACTTATCAGATATTGCATAAGTCGCTTCACTGAAAACAGCGATTTGATCTTCTGTACGCGTGATATCATTGAAGAATGCAACATCAGCTGGACGCGTTGCATCTGAGATGCTCACCGCAGCAGCAATAGGGGCATTAGGCGCAAAGCCTAACTCTTTAACCGCCGGGTAGATCCAGTCATCAAGTGTTTCGATTTTAGTTGAATCCATATAAATACCGGCAGTAATACTCAAACGTTCGGTTGGATCAGCTGAAACACGTAACTCATGGGTCATACGATTGTGTTGTTGTTGAGTTTGGAATCCTTTAGTCGGATCTTTACACTCACGGTTTTCAGTGATGAATTGAGGATCAATATTGTAGTTCACTACATAATCAGGGTTCGTATATGTACACGTATAATATGCAATAAAGCCACCTGAGTTGTTGTAACCCGTATAATCGATAGACTGTTCTACTTCACGGTCCAAGAAGGCCCCTGCATATACGATGTCTAAATCGTTAACTTCACCTTCAAGTACCCATGATGTTAAATTTACATCATCGCGTAATGCATCGGGGAAATAACGTGATACTGCTAAGTCTCCGACCTCTGGATCGTAATCAAATACCCCATCCGCACCCAAAGATTGTGTGGTGTGTTGGAGTAATAAAGACCAACTATCGTTGATAAAATACTTCAAACCAAAACGACCGCCTTGGTAAAAACTATCGTTGAAGTCATCTTCTACTAATGCTTGGTTCGTGACCGCTTCATAAGATGCATCTGGACCTAAATCTACAGATGATTGAGGGTTTATAGCTGGATCCAATGTAAAAGAACCAGCAACGTTATCGATATAACCACCACGGTTTACGCTATACATAGTCGCGCGGAAGGCTAAATCGTCGGTCAAAGGGATATTGACAAAACCTTCTGCAGAAGTGCTCATTTCACCGTGTTTAGTGTTTTCTAATTTTGTACTGAAACCCGCTTCAAAGCCGCCTAAGCTTGGTTTATTCGTAATATAACGAATCGTACCAGCTTGTGAACTAGCACCAAATAATGTGCCTTGAGGTCCTGGTAATACTTCGATACGTTCTAAATCTGTTGCATATAAATCTAGATTACGCCCTGGCGCAGTAACCGGTTGCTCGTCAATATAAAGGGCCACATTAGGCATCGTTCCTTGGGCACCTGACAGCATAACGGTAATAGGTTGGATAGCCATACCACGAATAAAGACATCTGCCTGACCAGGTCCACGACCGCCTAGGGTAATGTTGGGAGCATAGCGAGCGAAATCATCAAAGTTACTGATGTTTTGTTCTTTTAATTGCTTACCACTCATTGCTTGTACAGCAACAGGTGTTTCTTGAATATTTTGTGTGCGTTTGGTCGCTGTCACTTCAATCGTTTCGATTTTAGCTTGGTCAACAGCCGTATTGGCAAACGCTGAAGCAGATGAAAGGGCTAGTGCAGAACAGACTGCAAGGGTGATTTTTGAACGTTGAGGTAACTTGTGATTACCTTTAATGTGTTTCATTTATATACCATTTAGTTTGAAGTGAAATCAATTTAACTCGGGGCATAGTTTACTTTAACGACAAAAAATTGCAAATTAGCTAGTGTACTAATTAATTGTATACGAATGAGATTATGGTCTGACTGGTCTAGTTACGGTTCTACAGGTACATGTATGATGGTTGTTTTTTATACAAAAAATGAAATACACAGACCATGTTTGGGATGTTAAGGGATATATATTGCTTAAAACCAAGAATAACGTCAAAATAATAGGTGTTAAATAAACCAAAAAGATAGCAAAACTCAATGAGTAATAATAAAAATAGTTATAACCCTAATAAATTGAACAAAAAGGTTTTTATCAGTTCTAGCATTTTAGTGTTACTACTGGTGTGTGCGACAGTCGCCTTTCCTGCATATATGGAAAGCTTCTTTGTCAGTATGCAATCTTATATTGTGGATACTGCGGGCTGGTTTTATGTGATTTCTGTCGCTGGTATACTTGTTGCCGTGGCCTACCTTTGTGTATCTCGCCATGGGCATATCAAATTAGGACCAGATCATGCGGTACCTGATTATACAACGTTGACCTGGTTGGCCATGTTGTTTTCTGCAGGTATGGGGATTGGTTTGATGTTTTTCGGTGTAGCAGAGCCGGTTATGCATTATATGGCACCGCCCACAGCTGAACCTAATTCGATTGAAGCCACCCGTGAAGCGATGAAAATGACCTTTTTTCACTGGGGGTTACACGGCTGGGCAATCTATGCAGTAGTAGCCTTAATCCTCGCGTATTTCTCCTTTCGGCATAATTTGCCTTTGACTATCCGTTCAGCCTTGCACCCTTTGATTGGAGACAAAATATATTCTTGGCGAGGAGATTTGGTCGATGTCTTTGCCGTAATTAGTACTATTTTTGGTGTCATTACCTCACTGGGTTTTGGTGTCATGCAAATTAACTCAGGGATTGATTACTTATTTGGTACCGGTATCTCTTTAAATATCCAATTGATGATCATCGTATTTGTGACCGGTTTAGCTTTAATTTCCGTGTGTACTGGCTTAGATAAGGGTATTAAATACTTATCACAAACCAATATGATTTTAGCGGTATGCTTGTTGCTATTTGTATTGATATTGGGGCCGAGCTTATTTTTGTTACAAGCCTTCGTCCAAAACTTAGGAAACTATTTATCTGATATCGTACATAACACGTTTAACCTATTTGCTTATCAAAAAACCGATTGGATTGGCGGTTGGACCATTTTTTATTGGGCGTGGTGGCTCTCATGGTCACCTTTTGTTGGAATGTTTATTGCGCGTATCTCGAGAGGACGCACGATACGTGAATTTTTGACAGGAGTGCTTTTTATTCCATCAGGTTTTACATTTATTTGGATGACCGTGTTTGGCAATAGTGGTATTGAATTGATTCATACCCAAGGCATGACAGAGCTCGCAGACACGGTTTCTGCGGATGCCTCTCTAGCACTATTTACTTTCCTAGAAACCTTACCATTTACCAATGTTATATCATTTATTGCACTAATTATGGTCATTGTATTTTTCGTCACATCGTGTGACTCTGGCGCTATGGTTATTGATATGTTGGCCAGTAATGGTAATAATGATACACCGTTATGGCAGCGTTTTTATTGGACCATTGTTATTGGGGTTGTGGCTTGTATTTTACTGGTTAATGGTGGCTTATCGGCCTTACAAACAATGTCGATTGTCAGTGCATTACCCTTTACGGTGGTATTGCTAATTGCCATTTACGGCACATTTACAGCGTTGAGTATTGAGTCAACTAAACAGCAAGCAATGAATGTTGCTGTGCCACAAGCCCCTGCAAGTAAAAATGATGACTGGAAAAAACGTCTATCGATTATTGTGAATTTTCCATCAAAATCTAAAGTTTTGGGCTTTTTGAATGACAAGGTGCGACCGGCTTTAGATAAGGTGGCCGCAGAATTACAAAATAATCAAATTAATAGTTCCGTACTCATCGAAGCGGATAAGATGACATTGGTGGTTGAACATGTGGAGCAACCAGACTTTGTATATACGGTGAGGGCACGTACTCATATTCAGCCAGATTTGATTGAAGAAGCAAATGCTGAAGATGAAGAACAATCGTACTTCAGGGCAGAAGTGCATTTAGCTGAGGGTGGTCTGGATTATGATATTATGAGCTGGCCAGAAGAAGCGATTATTAACGACGTAGTTGAGCAGTATCAAAAACACGTTCATTTCCTGCATTTGTTAAAATAAGAGAACAAATATTCATGTTAAAAGATGAAGAATTATTAGTTGCTTTACGTAAAGTTATCCGTGCGATTGATATGCGCTCAAAGCAGCTAAGTCGAGAAGTTGGATTAACAGGACCGCAACTGATTGTCCTCCAAGAAGTCGGTAAACGTCCTGGCGTGATGGTAAAGCAGATTGCTGAAAGTATTAATCTTAGTCCTGCCACTGTCACGAGCATTTTGGATAGAATGGAAGCGAGAACCTTAATCAGTAGGATCCGCAGCACAGAAGATAAGCGTCGTGTTGGAGTATTTTTGACGGAATCTGGGCAGGAAGCCTTGGACAAAGCACCACTACCCTTGCAAGAACATTTTGTGAACCGTTTTTCCGCTCTAGAAGAGTGGGAGAAGTCACAGATGGTCGCCACGATGCAACGCATCGCGACCATGATGGATGCTGAAAAGCTCGATGCTGCTCCATTACTAGAAGTGGGTAATTTGGATAAGCCTATTATTTAGCTTGCGGACCCACTAGCTGGAGTATTAGATAACACCCAGCTCGGTCAAGCGCTCAGTTAAATAGCTTTTTGCAGTATGCTTATCCGATAGTACAACATCTGGGCGAGGGTGCAAAAACAACGGTAATGATATACGAGACTTTGACATATCAGCCCCTTGGGGGTTGATAACTCGATGCGAGGTAGATGGGAAGTAACCTGCAGATGCCTCTTGGAGCATGTCACCAATATTAATGATCAGATTCCCGAAATCACTTGGTACGTCTAACCAAGAACCATCTTTGGCTTGTACCTGAAGTCCAGGTTCATTAGCTGCGGGTAAGATCGTAATCAGATTAATATCTTCATGAGCGGCCGCTCGGATTGCCCCAGCTTCTTCATCACCGTCAAGAGGTGGGTAATGCAAAATCCGCAATAAAATCTGCTCAGAATCTTGGATCATTGAGCTCAACGGTTCACTATAGTGTGTTGCAACATCCGCTGGTGATAATTCTTCAATCCAACTTAAAAGCTCAGCAGCAAAAGCAGATGTTTTTGTGTAGTAATCATGTACTTCTGCTCTTAACTCAGCAGGACACTGCCCCCAAGGATAATAATGAAAATACTCTTTAATATCCTTTTGGGTAAAACCTTTCGCCGTTTCTGAAATACGTGCTGGGAAAAACCCATCTTGAGAACCTTTATTGTATAAACTTGCTTCTTTTTCGGCATCCGCTTGATTGAACCATGTTTGCCAATTGGTATAAATACTTTGTACTGAAGCTTGTTCAACAGGGTGATTTTTAAGTACCCCAAACCCGGTTTCTTTGAGTGATGCGACAAATAATTCCTTGGCATTCGGAGCCAAGTAGTCAACTGCTTGCAGTGTAGATTGTGACATGTTTACTCCTTTTGGTGACCTAGTGTGTATTTTGTTTAGAATGATAAAAAGATGCCAGCTAAGGCCGCACTCATGAGGTTCGCTAGCGTGGCTGCACAGACCGCTTTTAAACCAAGACGAGCGATGTCTTTGCGACGTGACGGTGCCATCGCACCAATCCCCCCCATCAAGATAGCAATAGATGAAAAGTTAGCGAAACCGCATAGTGCAAACGTAATGATTGCTTGCGTTTTTGGGGATAACTCGCCAGATACATCGACAAAGCTCAAATAAGCGACAAACTCGTTGACGACAATCTTTTGGCCAATAAAACTCCCCGCTAACTGTGCCTCAGACCAATCAACCCCAATCGCCCATGCTAATGGCGCTAATAGCACACCCAAGATCTGTTCAAATGTCAGGTTTTCTTGCCCAAATAAACCACCTGCCCAACCAATGATACCGTTGAGCATAGCGATTAAGGCGACAAACGCCAATAACATTGCTCCTACGTTTAAAGCGAGTTGCAACCCGGAGGATGCTCCGGAGGCAGCTGCGTCAAAGACATTCGCAAAGGCATGCTCTGCGTCATTGGATTGGACCACGGCTAAATCATTATGTGGCGTCTGCGTTTCTGGCAGAATAATTTTGGCCATTAATAGGCCGGCAGGTGCCGCCATAAAACTAGCGGCTAAGAGATATTTTAATTCCACTCCAATCCCCGCATAACCAGCCATAATTGAACCTGCTATCGATGCTAAGCCACCGACCATAACAGCAAAAAGTTCTGATTGTGTCATCTTTGGTATAAATGGACGAACCACCAAAGGAGCCTCGGTTTGCCCGACAAAGATATTGGCTGCGGCAGACATGGACTCAGGACGACTTGTGCCGAGGAGTTTTTGTAAAGCCCCCCCTATGATATTGATCACCCATTTCATAACACCCAAGTGATATAACACAGCAATTAATGAAGAAAAGAAAATAATGACGGGTAATACGTTAAAGGCAAAAATAAAGCCAAGTGATTTATTTCCTACAGCACCGAAAACAAAGTTAATGCCTTGATCGGCAAACGCAATAATATTGGCAACAAATTCTGTTACTGTGAGCAAAGCTGCGACACCTGCTGGAACATATAAAATGAATAGAGCAATGCCTACTTGGAGAGCAAAAGCACCTCCAACTGTCCGCCAGTTGATCGCGCTTCGCTGTGAACTCAAGGCTAAAGCTAAACCAATTAGAATAAATATACCGAGGATACCTGTCATAAGGAGTGCCTTTTTTGTTTTTATTAAGTGCTATTTACCCCGAATCATGATTGACCGAGCCGGAATCTTAGTCGGGGTAGGGCATACTGTGATCAGCGTAATAGGGATTGTACGTGATGTGCCACAACATGCAAAGCAGCTTGATTTTCACCGCCTTGGGTAATAACCATGTCGGCAATTGTTTTATTCGGTTCAATGAATGCGTGATACATGGGTTTAACCGTCGCTTGGTATTGCTCTGCAACACATTCAATGGTTCTACCGCGTTCTTGAATATCGCGTAACGTACGACGCAACAGACAAATATCTAAAGGGGTATCAACGAATAATGTCAAATCAAAAGCATCTTTCAATTCAGGAGCGGCCAATACCATGATCCCTTCCACAATAATGATCTTGGCAGGTGGTAAAACGGATGTTGCTGGTTTTCGAGTATGCGTCGTGTAACAATACTCAGGGTAATCCACATTTTTGCCGGAGCGCAAAGCTAAAAGATGCGCTTTTAATAAGTCGTGCTCAAAAGCATTAGGATGGTCGTAATTAGTGATGACTCTAGCAGCCATTGGTTTGTCATCTTGAGCACGGTAATAACGGTCTTCTTGTATGACGATAACATCCGCATTTGGGGGTAACATTGCCACCAAATTAGCAGTAAATAGCGACTTACCCGAACCGGAAGCTCCACTGATAGCAATTACATAGGGATTGGCACAATTTTCTGTCATTATTTAAGTTTTAATTTTATTGAACTATGGAAAGTTTATGCAAAATCGTTAGCAAAGTCACAAAATTATCACTTATTTACGGCCTTTGTAGAAAAAATATACTTTTTCTGCTTCATATAATTGTCATATTTTTCAAATAGAATACAATTCCCATCGAAAACGACAGAAAAGAATAAATAGTTTTAATGGATTAAAGCGCTAAAAAGTCGGGTTTTCGATAAGATATTAATAACTAACATTCATTAAATCTAACAGGAAAACACTTAGCATGATTAAATTTAATCGTATTGCAATGGCTGTAGCTTTATCCGTGGGCCTTTCGGCTGGTGCTATGGCACAGGAAACATCCTCTGGTATTTCAGGTAAAATTGTGACTCCTGCAGGTACACCTGCGGCGGGTACTGCGGTACAAATCTTACACGTTCCTTCAGGAACAGTGCGTAACACTGTGGTTAGTGAGACTGGTTCTTTTAACCTTAAAGGTTTGCGTGTTGGCGGTCCTTATAAAATCATCGTTGATTCTGACGCTTTCCAAGATACGACTGTTGAAGGTGTATTTCTTGAGCTAGGTGAAACGTTCGATGTGAATGTTGCTTTAGAAACGTCTTCTGATGTTGAAGTGATCAGTGTTACAGCATCTGCTGTTTCAACATCTGTATTCGGTAGCACATCTCCAGGTACAGTATTTGACCTTTCTGATATAGAAAACGCTCCAGCGATTAATCGTGATATTAAAGATATCATCCGTTCTGACCCACGCCTTTACATCGATGAAACACGTTCTGATTCCGTTCAGTGTGCAGGTGCATCTCCTCGTTTTAACAGCCTAACACTAGACGGTGTGCGCTTAAACGATAACTTCGGTTTGAACTCTAACGGTTATCCAACCGAAAACATGCCATTTTCTTTTGACTCAATCGAACAGGTTGCAGTTGAATTAGCACCTTTTGACGTACAGTACGGTGGTTTCACAGCATGTAATATCAACGCTGTTACTAAATCGGGTACGAACGAATTAAAAGGCGGTGTATTCTTCGATTATACCTCTGACTCTTTCCGCGGTGATGAAGTGGAAGGTGACAAAAGCGACAATGGTAACTACACTGAGAAGCGTTATGGCTTCAATATCGGTGCGCCATTAATCAAAGATCAGCTTTTCATTTTTACTTCTTATGAAAAAGTGGAAGGTTCACAATTATTCTCGTACGGTGCTTTAGACAACGGTCGAGTTTCTGCTCAAGACGTTGCTGATATCACTCGTATTGCTTCTGATTTGTATAACTATGACGTGGGTGGTTTCCCAGGTAGTGCGCCAATCGAAGACGAAAAATTATTAGTTAAATTAGATTGGAACATTTCTGACCAGCACCGTGCATCATTTGTCTACAACTGGAATGACGGTTTCTCAATCAGCCAGTCTGATGGTGGTTCTAGCCGCTTACCATTCTCTAATCACTTCTATGAGCGTGGTGCAGAGTTAGATTCAACTGTACTTTCTGTATACTCAGATTGGGCTGACAACTTCTCAACTGAAGTGCGTTTAGGTCAAACTAAACTAGACAACCGCCAAACTTCTCTTGACGCTGCATCTGGTTTCGCTGAAGCACAAATCCGTACTGACGGTGGAGCGACGGTATACATCGGTCCAGATGACTCTCGTCAGTCTAATGATTTAAACTGGGAAAACTTCACAGCAAAATTTGCTGGTACTTATTATACGAACAACGATCACAAAATCACGTTTGGTGTTGAGTATGAAGACCTAGATGTATTCAACTTATTTATGCAGCACACTGTTGGTGAATATCGTTTCGATAGTATTGCTGATTTTGAAGCCGGTACACCAGCACGTATTTACTACAACAACTCTGCGGGTACTAACAACCCAGACGACGCAGCGGCAAGCTTCTCTTATGCAACCACGACTTTATACGTCCAAGACGATTTCTATCTTACGGATGAGATTCAGTTAATGGTAGGTTTGCGCTATGACATGTGGAGCTCAGATGACCGTCCGACAGCAAATGCTAACTTTACAGAGCGTTACGGTTTCTCTAATACAGCAAACGTTGATGGTATCAATCTATTACAACCACGTGTTGGCTTTAACTGGGCTTATGCTGATAACTTAGAATTCCGTGGTGGCTTAGGTTTATATGCCGGTGGTAATCCAAACGTTTGGATTTCTAATGCTTACTCGAATGATGGTGTAACCAACATTGGTTTACAAGACCGCAGTCGTAACAGCTTATTTGAATCTGCAGCGAATGGTTTATTATCAGGTGCAGGTCGCCCGATTTACGATATTCCACAAGCATTATTTGATGAAGTCGCTGCGACTTCAATTGCGGACGGTAACGGTAATGTCAATGCCACTGACCCAGGCTTTGAGATCCCTTCTGAGTGGAAATACTCGTTCGGTGCGACTTACATCACTGAAGATGATTATGTCATCAGTGCTGATTTGATGTACACAGATAAGCAGAATTCTGCAACGATTGTTGACTTAGGTTTAACACCAGCAGGCACGGTAGCAGCTGATGGTCGTCCAGCATATGAAACTTCTACTACAGGTCGTCGTGCCGGTAGTGACTTCTTGTTAACAAACGTTGATTCTAGCAACGATGGTGACTCAACAGTGGTTTCTGTATCGGTATCAAAAGAGTGGGATAACGGCATCGATGCAACAGCAGCGTATGCTTATACAGATGCGTCTGATGCAAACCCAATGACTAGCTCTGTAGCGTATTCTAACTTTATTAATGTAGCGGTTTCTGATGTCAATGCACCAGTTGCAGCAACATCTGATTATGAAATTCCACATCGTTTCACATTCAAGTTAGGTTATAAAACAGAAATCTTTGATGGTTTAACAACGCGCTTCAACTTATATGCGACAGCATCTGATGGTAAGCCTTACTCGTTAACGTTCTCTGAATCTGGCGGTGATTTATTTGGCTGGGATGCGTCTAGCTCTCGCGGTCTGGTATATATCCCGACAACTGATGATGCGAATGTCGTTTATGCAGATGGTTTTGATCGTGCAGCATTTGATGCATACGTCGATTCAGCCGGTTTGGCTCGTGGTGAAATCGTTGGCCGTAACAGCCAGAATGCAGAGTGGTGGTCTAAAGTAGATGTTCGTATCTCTCAAGAATTACCAGCATTCTACGAAGGCCACAAAGCAAGTGCATTCTTTGTTATGAAAAACTTAACTAACTTCTTAAACTCTGATTGGGGTGTCTTGAAGCAAGGTAATTTCGTTGGTGATAACATTATCGATGCGCACATTAATGACCAAGGTCAGTATGTGTTTGAACAATTCTTTGCACCTGGCACAAGCTATTCACGTAGCCCGTCTTTATGGGAAGTTCGTGTAGGCTTTAACTACAAGTTCTAAGTATTGTAAGTTAAAGTATCGTAAGTTAGATACAACAGCTAAAAACCGTTGCTAAAGCAGCGGTTTTTTTTATCTGGCGTGTCGTACTAGCATGTTTAAAATTTGCTCTCTCTTATAGGGTTTTGGCAATACATCAGTAAACCCCGTTTTATAATACTCGGCGACTTGTTTGGGCATGACGTTGCCAGTTAACGCGACTACTGGCGTCTTAATATTCATTTTTTGTAGTGATTCAAAGGTCATAATGCCATCCATACCGGGCATTTGAATATCCATGAAGATGAGGTCAAAGTCATTCTTTTCGATAACCTCTAGGCAACTATAGCCATCTTCAGCAACGATAACTTTGATATTTTCATTTTCTAATAAGCTACAAAATACCATTTGGTTGATTTCATTATCTTCCACTAATAAAACGGTTAATTGTTCCGGGAACACGATGGGTGGTGCTGGCTGAGTCATCTGTTCCTGTTTGATATCTGCGCAAATAGGTAAAGGAATGAATAACTCAAATGTTGTGCCTTTTTTGAGTACTGACCGCACTTCGACCAAGCCCCCCATACGTTCTATTAATGTATGAACAATATGCAAACCTAGGCCGGTACCTTGAAACTGCTTGTCTAACTCATTATCAACTTGTTGGAATGCTTCAAAGATGATGGCTAGTTTGTCTTTAGGGATCCCAATACCGGTATCAGATATACTGATTTTCACACTGTCACTTACTGCGGTACTGTGTACATGGACAGTGACAGTACCTTTGCGTGTAAATTTAATCGCATTATTCAGCAAATTTCGAATGATTTGACTCAGCTTGACTGGGTCAAGCATGCGCTGAGACAAGGCCTCCCATTCTGGAATATGATACTCCAGATGTAAGCCTTTTTGTTCGGCAATAGATTCCTGTTCATTGATAACCAAATTCATGACATCGGCTAAATAAAACGGACGGGGACGAATTGGTTCTTCAGCAACTTTATCTTTACTCAAATCTAAAAGGCCATTCACTAAACTCATGATGTGATCATAAGATTGTAGTGCTGAAGCAATATAGCTTTTCACCTTTTTCGGTTCAGCATAGTTGGCCTCGATAGACTGAATAATCCCAAATAGTCCATTAAGGGGAGTACGGATTTCATGGCTGATATTGGATAAAAAGAATTCTTTATCTTTATTATTTAAAATAGTGAGAGCTTGTTCTTGTTTAAGCTTAAGAAGTTTGCGTGTTTGTTTAAGATGCACTTTAAATGCGAACATTAATGCCAATATGACGTAAATAAACGCACCTAAAGAGATGAAAATGTATTTGTTCTGCAGCGAAAGCATGATGGCTAATTCATTCTGGTAATAGGTATTTTGATATTGAATCAGATCCAACATTGATGAAGAGAGTCGTCTAAATAAAATCTTATACTCAGCCCTACTGATGGTTTGACTAGCAAAATCTATTGATGACAACCCTTTGATACTACTAAATGCCTCTGGTGTTCGGGCTATGGATAACGCTAGGCTTTGGGTTAATCGGATGTTATCAATGAGAATTTGAATTTTGGTTAATTCGTTGATGATGAAGTTATCTGTATAACCTAAACTGGTATTGGACTGACTCGCTTCGGTCATATCCATGATATTCTGGAAGTTATCCCCGAGTTGGAGATAAGTTTCAATCTCGGTGTTGATTGCTTGCTCCGACGCTAGTCGATTGGAAATGGTGGTAATGTCTTGTTGGATGATGGTTGAGATGTTTTGTGATTGTGTATTTAAGCGATGGATTTCAAAGACAGCTAAATATGATACTAAGAGCATGATACAGATACTCACACCGACCATGATTAATTTGCGGTTATAGCGTTGTTTATTCATAGCACTTTCCAATCCCCATGTTCTTGACTAACGCTTGTATCTGTTTTTTTGTTGCCAATGTATTTAGCTGTGCCATATGCGGGTTCAGTTTTTCAAAGATACAGCCCAATACTTGGTAATCCTTTACTACATAGCTAATTTCATCTAATGCTATAGTTTGTTTAGTATTGGCTAATAACCCATTTTGAAAAGCAGTACTCTCTTGAATAATTAAGCGGCTAAACAACGCTAAGGCCTTTGTTTGTTCTGGGGAAAGCTCAGACAACACTCCCAAGACATGAGGAATACGCAATGCAAGGCTCGGTACATTATCTAATTCAGGTAAGATGCTAACACCCAAGTTATCCCCAAGTGCATCTGTGAATGTTTCATGCATCCACGTACCATCGATGGCATATGGGATATTCTGATTGAGAAAAAGCGCATTGATACAGGTATTAGTACTACAAGATGCTGGAATTATGGACTGAGTGAAAAACTCTTGGTACATGAATAAAGCATCAGTGAGTGCCCCTTCTAAATTGTGTTTGTTGATGCTTCCGTCTCGCTTAATCAAGCCACTATGATGCCAGAATAACTGTGTAGTAAACGCTGTTCCAAAATTTACAGCAAGGCTGTTTTTAGCAAACATTGAGAAATCACTGGCTGGAGTATCTATTAGTTTTTTATTGAAATATAACGCTAAAAAGAAGCCTTGGTTTAACTGTAAAAAGTTCTTTTGCTGCGCTAGCGTGAGACTGGGCTCAGCACGTTCTAAATCGCTCAAATCTAACAGCATTTCACTAAAGCTATACAGTTGGTCTTGGGCAAAAATCACAGCATGTGGTCGTTGCGCTGTGGCTTGCATAAAATGTATTAAGGGAGGGACTTCTTCAGCAAATGTGCTATGTAGAGTGATCGTTATCCCAGTTTTGGCATATACCTCAGTGTAGAGTTTTGGTAGATTGATTCTGAGACGTTCGAAATCTAGCGCTGAAATTAACACTAGCTTGGACTGGTCTAGTGTGATGTTAGGGTATTCTTGAGCTGCAATAGGTGTTGTTTGCTCATACTGCAATTGGGAATTTTGTGCTAACGCACCACTAGAAAAAAACAGCAGTAAACAGCCTAAATAGTGAATTAATGTGTTTTTTTTCATGTAGATACCGAGACGGCAAGTAGTCATTGTTATTCTACAATATACAATTAGATGCGAAAAATAAAGGGATCCTTATTTTTAAGTCTAGTATTTCATTGTTCTGTATTGGGCAACTATAATTAAGCACGATGCCAGCAACGTATTGGCACATTTCATCATCAATGTTGGTATAAGGATTAACATATGTCAGAAAACGCATACACTCCGCCTAAAGTGTGGACTTGGGACCAAGCGAGTGGGGGTAAATTCGCAAGTATTAATCGCCCCATTTCAGGAGCGACACATGAGCAAGATTTACCTAAAGGTGAGCATCCATTTCAGCTGTATTCATTGGCAACACCCAATGGTGTCAAAGTTACCATTCTGTTTGAAGAGCTTCTAGAGCTCGGTATTCATGAAGCAGAATATGATGCTTGGGGTATAGATATAACCGAAGGTACACAATTTAGTTCGGGATTTGTAGAGGTTAATCCAAATTCAAAGATACCTGCATTATGGGATTATTCTGGTGCAGAACCACTGCGCTTGTTCGAATCTGGCAGTATTATGGTACATTTAGCTGAGAAATTTGGCCAATTCTTGCCGGCTACGGGAGCACAACGTACTGAAGTGATGAACTGGTTATTTTGGCAAATGGGGTCAGCGCCATTTTTAGGAGGGGGGTTTGGTCACTTTTATGCATATGCACCAGAGAAATATGAATATCCCATCAACCGTTATGCAATGGAGGTCAAACGTCAGTTAGATGTTTTAGACAAACAGCTGGCTAAAACAACATTCATCGCTGGGCATGAATATACGATTGCGGATATGGCAGTTTGGCCTTGGTATGGTGTTTTGGTACTTGGAAAATTATATGATGCGGCAGAGTTTCTACAAGTCGGTGAATATACCCATATCAAACGTTGGGCTGATACAATTAATGCGCGTAAAGCGGTAAAACGTGGGCGTTTAGTGAATAAGGTCTGGGGCGTGGAAGATTATCAATTAAGAGACCGACATTCGATGTTAGATTTTCCTGAACATCTGCGTTGAACGGTCCCCTTCTTCTCATCTGAACCTGTTTGGCTAATACTCAAATATGGACAGATTACGTTTTTTTTGTGCGTCAGGTGCCAGTTGTAAAAGGGTTCACTACACTGGCATGTTTAGCCAGGAAATTAGACGTTCTCAAATAAGTTAATCACGTATTGTTGGACATCATCAATTTTATTGACATCTGCTGGCGCTATAAAAATAGTATCATCACCGGCAATCGTCCCCAATACGCCATCTTTTTTGCCTAAGGAATCCAATAGGCGTGCGATGAGTTGTGCTGCGCCAGGGCTCGTTCTAATGACGACCATAACGTTGTTATGTGTCACATCTAACACCAGTTGTTTAAGCGGTGATTTGGCTGTCGGCATACCCAGCTCAGGAGGTAAACAGTACACCATTTCACCGAGGGCATTACGCGTTCTGACTGCACCAAATTTGGTGAGCATACGTGAGACCTTGGATTGACTGATATTTTCATAGCCTTGGTCTTTGAGTAGATTTACGATATCACCTTGGGAGCCACAGCTCTCTGCGATAAGAATTTCTTTGAACGCTTTGATTAACACTTCTTGTTTTGGTGTCGTCATTAGCAAACCTTTAATGTAGTTAGGATATATTATTATTTTTTATTATTGGACTATTTTGCATGAGGGCTTGAAAATTAGCAATTAATCTACATTTATATCCGACATTACAACTAATGTGTGATTGCCTGCCGATGTATCTTTCTATACGGTATGACACACAAAATTGATGATCCATTCCATTTTAGGAGAAAAACATGAAAGTAGCAGTATTAGGTGCAGCTGGCGGTATTGGTCAGGCTTTATCTTTATTATTAAAAACCCAATTACCAGCAGGTTCTGAGTTAGCATTATACGATGTGGCTCCAGTTGTTCCAGGTGTTGCTGTCGACCTAAGTCACATCCCAACAGCGGTAGACGTAAAAGGTTTTGGTGCGGATGATTTAGCTGCAGCGTTAACTGGCTGTGATATTGTACTGATCCCTGCGGGTGTTCCTCGTAAGCCAGGAATGGATCGTTCTGATTTGTTCAACATTAATGCGGGTATCGTAAAAAATCTAATCGAAGGCGTAGCGGATAACTGTCCTGAAGCTTGTGTAGGTATCATTACTAACCCAGTAAATACCACTGTTGCGATTGCTGCAGAAACGTTGAAAGCAAAAGGCGTTTACAACAAAAACAAATTGTTCGGTGTAACAACATTAGACGTTATCCGTGCCGAAGCATTCGTTGCTGAATTAAAAGGCTTAAATGTAGCTGAGACACACGTGCCAGTTATTGGTGGTCACTCTGGTACAACTATCTTGCCATTACTTTCACAAGTTGAAGGTGTAACTTTCTCTGACGAAGAAGTAGCAAGCTTAACCACACGTATCCAAAATGCGGGTACTGAAGTTGTTGAAGCTAAAGCCGGTGGCGGTTCTGCAACATTATCAATGGGTCAAGCTGCAGCACGTTTCTGCCTATCATTAGTTGAAGCAATGCAAGGTGGTGACGTTGTAGAATACACTTACGTTCAAGTAGACGGTTCAGAAGATGCAGCATTCTTCTCTCATCCAGTACGTTTAGGTAAAAACGGTGTTGAAGAAATCTTATCTTATGGCGAATTAAGCGCGTTTGAAACTCAAGCTAAAAACGATATGTTAGAAGGCTTACGTGGCGATATTCAACTTGGTGTTGATTTCGTAAACAAATAAGTTTAATTATTCGTAAAAAAACCGAAACATGTCAATGTTTCGGTTTTTTTGTATCTAGCCCCTGTACATTAACCAGTGTTACGCATGCCGATTGCGATGCCTGCAATGGTTACCATCATCGCTTTTTCGATGGACGCTGCATCCGCTCCTTCTGGAAGATTCCGGATCCGATCTAATAATTCAATTTGTAAATAATGCAACGGTTGTAAGTAGTCCGCGCGAATTTGCATGGAATTAAGACCTTGAGGATCGTCTTGCATGAGATCAGCCTTGTGTGTGATATCCAATAACAACTGACGACTGGTTTGTAGTTCATGACGCAAAGATTCTCCAAAGTGTAATAAATCTTCTGTAACCAAACGGTCATCATAGGCTTTAGCAATTTGTATGTCGGCTTTGGCAAATACCATATCCAGCATCGATAAACGAGATTGGAAAAATGGCCAGTTTGCTAACATATCATCAACGACAGCACTGTGTGTTTGGTAAGTCTTATTTACCGCTCGCATAACGCCTAACCATGCAGGCAATACCAGACGGGTTTGAGCCCAAGCAAAAATCCATGGAATCGCTCGTAAGCTTTCGACACCGCCGTTGGGGTTTCTTTTCGCTGGTCGAGAGCCTAAAGGTAACTTACCCAATTCTTGTTCTGGCGTGGCCAGTCTGAAATATGGGACAAAATCAGGATCGACGCGGACGATATGTCGATAATTATCACGACCCTGAGCAGCCATTTCGTCCATGACATCTCGCCAGGTTTGGTTAGGTGCCGGTGGCGGAGATAATTTAGCTTCTATAATGGCACTTGCATAAATACCAAGACTACGTTTGGCTAAACCAGGCATACCAAACTTATAGCGGATAGTTTCACCTTGCTCAGTGATTCTAAAGCCGCCGTCAAGTGATCCTGGTGGTTGAGATAAAATAGCTGAGTGAGCGGGTAAACCACCACGACCAATTGTGCCACCTCGGCCATGGAATAAGGTCAAGGACGTGTCATATTTAGCACAAATTTCGACTAAAGCTTCTTGGGCAGTATACTGGGCCCAACCAGCTGCCAAGGCACCGGCATCTTTCGCTGAATCTGAATAACCAATCATGACATGTTGGCCATCGGCTAAGCCATTGCGATAACTATCAATACTCAACAGCTGATTGATGACTACCGGTGAGTGATTCAAATCATCTAAGGTTTCAAATAATGGCGCTACAGACATTGGCCAGGTGACTTGTGACTGTTGCAATAATAATTGTACGGCCAAAACGTCTGATGCATAACTGGCCATAGAGATGATATAGATGCCAAACGCATCTTGGTCATTAGCAGCAATGGTACGACAGGTATCCAGTACTTCTTTGACGTCTGCAGAGGGTTGCCAGTCCGTTTGCCACGCATTAGGTAAAAGAGGGCGCTTGGAAGCCAATTCGTGAGTAAGAAATGCCACTTTTTCGTCTTCATTCCAGCTGTGATAATCGCCTAATGAGAGATATTCACAAATTTCTGCAAGCGCATCGGCGTGACGTCCTGAATCTTGGCGTATGTCTAATTTAAGTAGATAAATACCAAAACAGTGAGCTCGACGGATCGTATCCAATAGCGCACCTTTTGCTGTTTGCTCCATCCCACATTTTATTAAAGAACGGTAGCATTGCATTAATGGGGTTAAGAGCTCTGCTTGTGTTTTCACCCATTTAGAAGTGTCTGATACACGTCCATTGAGCAGATCATCAATACCATCTTTGGTGGCTCGCAGCTTTTTGACTAAAGGTTTCAAAATGGCACGATAAGGTTCTGCTACATCGCCGACTAAGTGTCTAATTTCATCATCACAACGGGTCATTGACAACTCAACCTGCAACGCACTGATGTCCTTAGAAAATAACTTGGCAGCGCGTCTGCGTGCCAAATGCAATACCGTTTGAGTGATTTCATGGGTAACGAAAGGATTACCGTCACGGTCTCCCCCCATCCAAGAACTGATTTGAATAGGTTGAGCATCAATCGGTAGTTGTATATTGTATTCTTCTTGGAGTTTCAGGTCCAAGTCACGCATAAAACCTGGGATAGCATCCCACAATGAATTTTCAATGACAGAAAACCCCCAAGTCGCCTCATCGACAGGAGATGGACGTTTGTTGCGGATCTCTTCGGTATGCCATGCTTGTGAAACCAAATCAGCAATACGCTCGGCTAATTGACGTTTTTGGGCTGAATCCAATGTTTCATTGTGTAATTTGCGTAAGCATTCAGCTAACGCGGTATGTTTGTGGATCAGTGTTCTACGTGTCACCTCAGTTGGGTGAGCCGTTAAAACCAAATCGATATCAAGCGAATTCACAGCTTCATAAATGGCTTCTGGTGATTGCTCAGCTTTTCGCAAATGTTCAAATAGAACTTCTACTGAATCATCCAAGTGCTTGGTGCTGTTGAACTCTTGCTCAGCAATGTTAGCAAGGTTGAGAAACTGAGCAAAGGAACGAGCAATGATTAATAGACCGTCATCGTCCATCTCTATAAAAGCATTTTGTAATGCCAAGTTAGCAGAGTCATCTCCACTGTGTCCTGCACGCCCTTGTAGACGTATGTCTTCAATTTTTTGTAACCACTGTGAACCTAGTTCATGTTCGATGGTTTGGCCTAATAACTGACCTAGATCACGAACCGTATGTTTGAGCTGCTCGTCTTGTTGTGCAGTATTTTGCATATAACTATATCCTTTTTTGCGATAATTTACTGTACTGAAAAATATATCCTATGTCTAAACCATTCGGTTCTAATTTATGCCCTCAAAAGAAATAAGGTTATGATATAATCGTTGTTTTTATGGTTCTGCATACGTAATTTGTAGGACAAATTTTACTTACTGCAGGAGATAACATGGCAGATTTAACGACTATCGAAGGTCAAGCAAGCTACGGCATTGGTTTTCAAATGGGACAACAACTCGCATCAAACCCTTTCGATGGTTTAGCAATTGACGGCGTTGTAAAAGGCTTACAAGATGCCTTCGGTGGCGCAGAAAGTGCAGTGGACAATGACACTTTAGGAGCGGCTTTCAGCGAGATCCACAAGCGTATGGAAGCAGAAAAAGCGGCACAGTTCGAAACGGTTATTGCTGAAGCAAATGCGTTTTTGGCTAAAAATGCGGAACGTCCAGAAGTGACAGTAACTGACTCTGGTTTACAGTACGAAGTTATTCATTCTGGTGAAGGTGAAAAGCCAACTGCACAATCTACTGTACGAGTTGATTATCACGGTACGTTATTAAACGGTGACGTTTTTGATTCTTCTTATGACCGAGGTCAACCAGCAGAATTCCCTGTAGGTGGTGTCATCAAAGGTTGGACAGAAGCACTTCAATTAATGAATGTGGGTGACAAGTGGCGTCTCACTATTCCACATGATCTTGCTTACGGTGAACAAGGTGCTGGTGGCGCAATTAAGCCATATTCAACATTGGTCTTTGATGTTGAATTACACGCCATCTTAGGCTAATAAATCGTATTGACTTACGTAGATTTTTACCATGAATTATCGATGTATGGGAATGTATTTCGATAAGCATAATATCCATGGTTAGTAGAAAATGGTTGGTTTGTTACTCTGTTAACAACCAGCCATTTTTTTGTTCTATTCTAAATGTTAATGCGTTCGCAAAAAGTTACTTTCCATATAAAAAAACCTGTAAAAACCAGCACTTCACGCGAAATCTTGTAAAACTTGCAGAGACAACACACCAAACTACTGATTTGACCAGTTAATTATATGCTCGGGTTACAATACAAGGAATTATGAAACAAATTGTGATTGACCAAGTGCTAACTTAAAAAGCCTGACAGACACGATGAATAACAAAAGGAAATCTAATGGTTATCAAACCAAAAGTACGTGGTTTTATTTGTACTAATGCACACCCAGTTGGCTGTGCTAAAAACGTTTCTGAACAAATTGAATATGTACAAAAACAAAACTTATCTTCTACTGACGCACCTAAAAATGTATTGGTGTTAGGTTGCTCTACGGGTTATGGCTTGGCATCTCGTATCACTGCTAGCTTCGGTTATGGTGCAAAAACGTTGGGTGTGTGTTTTGAAAAAGCACCTACAGAACGTAAAACGGGGACCGCGGGTTGGTATAATACTGCAGCCTTTCATGCCGAAGCCAAAGCTGCTGGTATTGAAGCACATACTTTAAATGGCGATGCTTTTTCTAACGATATGAAAGCGCAGGTGATTGCAAAGTTAAAGGAAACCATGGGTAAAGTCGATTTAGTCGTTTATTCCTTAGCATCTCCGCGTCGAACCGATCCAGTAACCGGAGAAGTTTATAAATCAACGTTGAAGCCAGTTGGTCAAGCTTACACGACCAAGACCTATGATACGGATAAAGACCTTATCCATGATGTGTCATTGGAGCCTGCTAGCCAAGAAGAGATTGATAATACCATCAAAGTGATGGGTGGTGAGGACTGGGAATTATGGATAAAAGCCCTGGCTGAAGCTGATTTACTCGCTGATGGTGCAAAAACGACTGCGTATACTTATATAGGCAAAAAGTTAACATGGCCAATTTATGGTGCAGCTACGATCGGTAAAGCTAAAGAAGACCTTGACCGTGCAGCAACAACTATTAATACGGATTTTTCAGCGTTAAACATTGACGCGCATGTTTCTTCATTAAAAGCGTTAGTCACACAAGCCAGCTCAGCTATTCCGGTGATGCCTTTGTATATTTCTTTAATTTATAAGGTCATGAAAGAAGAAGGTACACATGAGGGTTGTATTGAGCAGATCGTTGGGTTATTTGACGAATGCCTGTTAAATAATGACGCTGCCACAGATGAAACAAATCGTTTCCGAATGGATGGTAAAGAAACGAATGATGCAACACAGGCCAAAATTGAAGCATTATGGGGACAAGTGACCCAAGCTAACTTTCATGATTTAAGTGATTATGCCGGATACAATGCAGATTTCTTAAATTTATTCGGCTTTGGCTTTACGGGGGTTGATTACGAAGCTGATGTTGACCCAATGGCTGACTGGGTATAAAAGATAAATACCAGTTATTTTGGTTCTTTAGACCAAAGTGTTAAATGGGAATATACTTATTATAAACCGCCTAAATGGCGGTTTATTTGTTTATAAATCGGGCCTATAGATGGATATGGCAGAATTGCTGAACACTTTAAACAATTGATTGCACTAAAGCTAACAAGAAAGTGCCGATACAGGATGGATAAATAGACAAATTTACTTTATAATCCGCGGGTTTTTTATAATGACATTTGTGCGTGACTTGTTTCTACTTTGACCAGAAAGCCAAGTCCGGTATGGGTAACGAATGCCATTAGGTAAGTTCTGCTAGATGAGCGCTATAAAATAAACGCGCCAAAAATAATAAAAATATTCTAGATGTGATAACGCGATTACAGTTATCAAAAGAGCCGGGCATAGAATATCACCAGTCAAAAACTGCTGAAAATCATTGTTAAACTTGCACATGCATGAAAAAACAGAATTTTAACCAACAATTAGTCAAGTGATTTGGTTCACATGCCTACTGAGTGCTGTTTGTCTCAGATGATTTGCCTAATTGATATCTATACAGAGTAGTACAATTGCTTATGTTAAATAAAATAAAGAAAGGCTTAGACCTCCCAATTACCGGCGCTCCGGTACAGCAGATCAGTGATGGTCCCGCAGTATCAAAAGTAGCTGTTTTAGGTGAGGAATACGTGGGTATGCGTCCAACGATGCATGTTCAAGTGGGTGATGTTGTGAAGAAAGGCCAGGTTCTTTTTGTCGATAAAAAGAATCCAGGTGTTAAATTTACAGCGCCAGCTGCAGGTACCGTTTCAGCTGTTAACCGTGGTGCAAAACGCGTCTTACAATCCGTTGTAATTGACGTTCAAGGTACTGACGCGGAAACATTTGATACGTTTGCTGCTGATAAGTTAGCAGGGATTGCACGTGATAAAGTGGAAACCCAGCTAGTCGACTCAGGTTTGTGGACAGTGTTAAGAACACGTCCATTCAGTAAAGTACCCGCACTTGGTTCTACACCTAGTTCAATTTTCGTAAACGCGATGGACACCAATCCATTAGCTGCTAATCCAGAAGTGGTTTTAGCTGAACGTAAAGACGATTTCATCAATGGTTTGAATGTACTTACAACGTTAACCGAAGGTCAGGTATTCGTATCTAAAGCACCAGGCGCAAATGTTGATACGGGTTCAGCCAAGGTAACTACAGCGGAATTCGCTGGACCACATCCAGCGGGTCTTGTCGGTACACACATTCATACCTTGGATCCAGTCGGTCCTGGTAAGTATGTATGGCATGTTAATTACCAAGACGTTATTGCTATTGGTATCTTGTTCACTACAGGTGAACTAGATACAACACGCGTTGTTTCTTTAGCAGGACCAGCTGCAAAAAATCCACGTTTAGTAAGAACCGTAGTAGGTGCTTCTATTGATGAATTAACCGCTAACGAGTTAAACGGTGATTCTGTACGTGTTATCTCAGGTTCCGTATTGCACGGCACAAAAGCAGAAGGCCCTCACGCATTCTTAGGTCGCTATCACTTACAAGTTTCTCTAATCAAAGAAGACCGTGAGAAAAAATTATTCGGTTGGATTACGCCAGGTTCTGATAAGCACTCAGTAACACGTGCTTATTTAGGTCACCTAAATACCAAGCGTCTATTTGATATGACTTCCACAACTAATGGTTCCGACCGTTCAATGGTTCCAATTGGTAACTATGAGCGCATCATGCCATTGGACATCATTCCAACGTTACTTTTACGTGACATCATCTCTGGTGATACTGACGGTGCGCAAGCACTTGGTGCATTAGAGTTGGATGAAGAAGATTTGGCTCTATGTACTTATGTTTGCCCTGGCAAATATAGTTACGGTCCAATCTTGCGTGAATGTTTGACTAAAATTGAACTAGAGGGTTAAGTTATGGGTTTAAAAGCATTTATCGAGAAAGTCGAGCCGGATTTTGAACCGGGCGGTAAATATGAAAAGTTTTACGCTCTTTATGAAGCGGCCGCGACCATTTTCTATACTCCTGGTAAGGTAAACAAAGCTAACACTCACGTACGTGATAGCATTGACCTAAAACGTATCATGATCATGGTATGGATGGCGACATTCCCAGCGATGTTCTACGGTATGTACAACATCGGTGTACAAGCTAACGACGCTATCTTGTTGGGTGGTGGTACATTACCTGATATGTGGCAGGCTGCATTATTTACTGCCCTTGGCGGTCAAATTGGTGTTGCTGATGCTTCTGTGATGACGTTGTTCTTCTACGGAGCGTGTTTCTGGCTACCAATCTACGCGGTGACGTTTGCTGTAGGTGGTTTCTGGGAAGTATTATTCGCATCTGTGCGTAAACACGAAGTAAACGAAGGTTTCTTCGTTACATCAGTGTTATTCGCCTTGACCTTACCGGCAACTGTGCCGCTTTGGCAAGTCGCTTTAGGTATCACGTTTGGTGTAGTTATCGCTAAAGAAATCTTTGGTGGTACAGGCCGTAACTTCTTGAACCCAGCATTATCAGGTCGTGCATTCTTATACTTTGCTTACCCAGCACAAATGTCAGGTGACCAAATCTGGGTTGCTGCTGACGGTTATTCTGGTGCAACGTGGTTAAGCCAATCAGCTTTTGGTCAATTAGACTACAGCAACATGGATAAGTGGTTCCAAGCATTTATCGGTGCTATCCCTGGTTCAGCTGGTGAAGTTTCGACTTTAGCTATTCTAATCGGTGGCTTATTCATCATGTACTTACGTATCGCTAGCTGGCGCATCGTATTAGGTGGTATCTTAGGTGTGGTATTCCTATCTACTTTACTCAATATGATCGGTTCAGACGCTAACGCTATGTTTGCTATGCCTTGGTACTGGCACATGGTTATTGGCGGTATGGCGTTTGGTTTATTCTTCATGGCAACTGATCCAGTCTCAGCATCGTTTACCAACCAAGGTAAATGGGCGTATGGCTTCTTCATCGGTTTCATGACAGTCGTAGTTCGTGTGTTAAACCCTGCTTTCCCAGAAGGTATTATGTTAGCAATCTTATTCGCTAACTTATGGGCACCATTATTCGACTATTTCGTAGCGCAAAGTAATATTAAGCGGAGGGTTGCCCGTGTCGGCTAACAAAGAAACTTTAGGTAAAACGGTTGGTGTTGTTCTAGCAGTATGTCTAGTCTGTTCCATCGTAGTATCTAGTGCAGCGGTAGGGCTGCGCGCATTGCAACAAACCAATGCGTCATTAGATAAGAAAACAAATATCTTAACAGCGGCAGGTTTAGCAGGTGAAGCTAAGTCTAAAGCAGACATCGAAGCATTATATGCAAAACGTGTAAGTGAGAAGTTTGTTGATTTAGATACAGGGAACTATGTTGAAAACCCTGCAGCAGATTCAGGTAAAGCGTTTGACATGTATGGTAAACGCGCCAAAGATCCTGCTACAAGTATAAAAGTTGAAGGTAACGTTGGTTTCTCTAGCCGTTCTAAAATTGCTAATGTTTATCACATTAAAAATGAAAGCGGTGCTGTAGAACGTGTAATTTTGCCTATCCACGGTAGCGGTTTATGGGATTTAATGTACGGCTTTTTAGCTATCGATTCTGATGGCAATACAATCCGTGAATTAGTTTATTATGCACACAAAGAAACTCCGGGACTGGGTGGCGAAATCCAAAATCCAGCTTGGCAAGCCATGTGGAATGGTAAGCAAATCTTTAAAGACGGTGAAGTACAAATTGAAGTTAAAAAAGCAGCGGGTACTAATAATCCATACGCTGTTGACGCTCTTTCAGGTGCGACTCTAACTTCAAATGGTGTACAAAATACATTGACGTACTGGATGGGTGAGAACGGTTTTGGCCCTTACCTTAAAAACCAATCTTGGAATGAGGGCTAATCATGGCTGATGTTAAAGAAATGAAGAAGGCTCTGTTTGGGCCAATCTTAGACAGTAACCCGATTGCATTACACGTACTTGGTATTTGTTCTGCACTAGCGATTACCACTAAACTAGAAACTGCGTTGGTTATGTCTTTGGCATTAACGACCGTTGTAGCATTTTCTAACTTGTTTATTTCGTTAATTCGCAACCACATACCATCTAGTGTGCGTATCATTATTCAAATGACTATCATCGCTTCATTGGTAATTGTTGTTGACCAAATTTTGAAAGCTTATTCTTATGAGATTTCAAAGCAGCTTTCGGTATTCGTTGGTTTGATTATCACTAACTGTATCGTAATGGGTCGTGCCGAAGCATACGCGATGAAGTCACCACCCGCTATGAGCTTTTTAGATGGTATCGGCAATGGTTTAGGTTATTCCTTCATCCTAATTGTTATTGGTACAATTAAAGAGTTATTTGGTTTCGGTACCATTTTGGGTTATGAAATTTTACCATTAATCACTAATGGTGGTTGGTATCAGGCGAATGGCTTACTTATCCTACCATTTAGCTCTTTCTTCTTAATTGGCGGCATGATTTGGTTTATCCGTACTATTCGCCCTGAGCAAGTTGAACCTAAGGAATAAACATGGAACATTATTTAGCTTTATTAGTGCGCTCTATATTTGTAGAGAATATGGCACTTTCATTATTCTTAGGTATGTGTACTTTCTTGGCCGTATCTAAAAAAGTTTCAACTGCAATGGGCTTAGGTGTCGCAGTTATCGTAGTATTAGGTATCTCTGTACCAGTGAACCAATTAATCTACGTTAACATTCTAGCGCCAGGTGCGTTAGCTTGGGCAGGTTTCCCAGATGCTGATTTAAGCTTCTTGAGCTTCTTAACGTTTATCGGTGTAATCGCTGCGTTAGTTCAGATTCTTGAAATGAGTTTAGATAAGTTTTTCCCAGCGTTATACAATGCACTAGGGATTTTCTTACCGCTTATCACAGTAAACTGTGCGATTTTTGGTGGTGTAGCGTTCGCGGTACAACGTGAATATACGGTCGCAGAGAGTGTTGTTTATGGTGTAGGTAGTGGCGCTGGTTGGGCACTAGCTATCATCTTGTTAGCAGCAGTACGTGAAAAATTAAAGTATGCGGATATGCCAGAAGGTGTCCGTGGTTTAGGTTCAGTATTTATGATTACTGGTCTAATGGCTTTAGGTTTCCAATCATTTACAGGTATTGCGGTATAAGCCGCCTCAGGAGTTTATTATGAATAGTGAGGTTATGTTAGGTGTAGGAATGTTCATCGTGATCGTTCTTGCTCTAGTATTCATCATCATGTTTGCCAAGTCGAAATTGGTACCTGAGGGTGACGTACAGATTTTAGTGAACGGTGATCCAGAAAAAGCCATCACAACTTCGCCAGGTGGTAAGTTGTTAGGTGCTTTAGCTGATTCTGGTATTTTCGTTTCTTCAGCGTGTGGTGGCGGTGGCTCTTGTGGTCAATGTCGCGTTGATATCAAATCAGGTGGTGGTGAAATTTTACCAACTGAGTTGGATCATATTACTAAGCGTGAAGCGAAAGACGGTTGTCGTTTAGCATGTCAAGTTGCGATTAAGCAAGACATGGATATTGAATTACCAGAAGAAATTTTTGGTGTTAAAAAGTGGGAATGCTCTGTTATTTCTAACAATAACGAGGCGACTTTCATCAAGGAATTAAAACTAGCTATTCCTGATGGTGAGTCTGTACCATTCCGTGCTGGTGGTTATATTCAAATCGAGGCGCCACCTCACCATGTTAAATACAAAGATTTTGATGTACCAGAAGAGTATCGTCCAGATTGGAATCATTTCGGTTTCTTTGATGTAGAGTCAAAAGTAGACGAAGAAACAATCCGTGCTTATTCAATGGCTAACTACCCAGAAGAAGAAGGTATTATTATGTTGAACGTGCGTATTGCTACGCCGCCACCTAATAACCTTAGTTTGCCAGCTGGTAAGATGTCTTCTTTCATCTGGAGCCTCAAAGAAGGTGATAAAGTCACTATCTCTGGTCCGTTTGGTGAATTCTTCGCTAAAGATACTGATGCAGAAATGGTCTTTGTTGGTGGTGGTGCTGGTATGGCACCAATGCGTTCACACATCTTTGACCAATTACGTCGTATCAAAACAAACCGTAAGATGACGTTCTGGTATGGTGCTCGTTCCAAGCGCGAAATGTTCTATGTAGAAGATTTTGATATGCTTGCAAAAGAAAACGAAAACTTTGATTGGTATGTTGCATTATCTGATCCACAGCCAGAAGATAACTGGGAAGGTGATACAGGGTTTATCCACAATGTCTTATTGGAAAACTACTTGAAAGATCACCCAGCCCCAGAAGACTGTGAGTTCTACATGTGTGGTCCACCTATGATGAATGCTGCAGTTATCAACATGTTAAAAGATTTAGGTGTTGAAGACGAAAACATCATGCTTGATGATTTCGGTGGCTAATTCATTGCTGTAATTAGATGTTAAAATACCAGCCTTGTGCTGGTATTTTTTTTACAATGGACTATTTACTGGTGGCTATATTCTAGCAATACAGCTGTATTGTTCATTCATTTTGTGTCGTTTGTAGCACGTTCATTTATTTATACGAAAATAGTCTATTTCAACACTTCTAGGCTAGTCGCTAGACACCTAAAAAGCTAGAATAAGTGTTGTTAGAGTGTATCTGGAATTTATAATGCAAAAACTTATTGTCGTATCTTTTTTATTGTTTTTGGTTGGCTGTCAACCTGCTGTACAAACAGTAGAGCCAGAAACTTACCTTTCAGGTAAAACTATGGGGACGACATACAATGTAAAGTTTGTGACGGATCCAAATATTGATAGCGTCGAATTACATAACGAAATTGAGCAAAAACTTATCTCTGTCAATCAGCTCATGTCGACTTATATTCCAGATTCAGAGTTATCCGTTATTAATCAATCACCTGCTAACACGCCGGTACAGATTAGTGCTGAAACTCGATTAGTGTTAGATGAAGCATTGCGTTTGGGTGAGTTAACCGATGGTGCACTTAATGTCACCTTAGGACCGTTAGTCAATCTGTGGGGTTTTGGGCCAGAAAAACGTCCAGAAGTCATTCCAAGTGATGCAGAAATAGCGTTAGCCATGCAATCTGTTGGTTTAGAGCATATTGTCCTTCAGGGGCAACAAATCAGTAAAAAGATAGATGATTTGTATATTGACCTTTCGCCAATAGCTAAAGGGTATGGTGTTGATGCTTTAGCGGAACTACTTGAGTCTTATGGAATTACTGATTATTTGGTAGAAATTGGTGGAGAGATGCGTTTATCCGGCATTAAGTCAACTGGCCAAGAGTGGCGTGTAGCTATCGAAAAGCCCCTTTCTACGCAACGTGCCATCCAACGTATTATTGCTATAGGTGACAATGCTATTGCGACCTCTGGTGATTATAGAAATTATTACGAGGAAGATGGCATCCGCTACTCACATCTGATTGATCCTAAAACAGGGTATCCTATTCAACATAACTTGGTCTCTGTAACTGTTATCCATCCTTCTTCTATGACTGCAGATGGTATGGCTACAGCCTTAAGTATTGTTGGCACACAGGCGGCAATGGAAATCGCAGAGCGTGATAATATTGCTGTTCTGTTGGTTTCTAAAGAGGGTGAAGAGTTTGTTGAGTATCAGTCTCCAGCATTTGCTACAATAGTAAAAGTCATCAAGTAATTTATTGGATATAGTATGAGTACGTTTATTTTAGCGTTTATATTTTTTGTGGCTATGGTGCTAGCCATGGCAGTTGGTTATATTTTACAACGTAAAACTATTGCTGGAAGTTGTGGTGGTTTAGGTGCGCTGGGTATAGCAAAAGCATGTGATTGTCCTGAGCCATGTGATCGTAAAAAAGAACGTATGGCGAGAGAAGAAGCGCGCCAGAAAAAAATAGCAGAATGGGAAAAAGATAAAATCATTTAACTGCGGTTGATGTCTGTGTCTTATTCGCGCAAGCTCATACATATTGATATGGACTGTTTTTATGCTGCTGTCGAAATGCGCGATAATCCAGCCCTTAGAGACATTCCTATCGCTATAGGTGGGAGTTCTGACCGCCGCGGCGTTATCGCTACTTGTAACTATCCTGCACGTGCTTTCGGTGTGCGTTCTGCTATGGCTACTGCTCATGCCTTGCGTTTGTGTCCTGACCTAACCCTCGTCAAAGGTCGGATGGACGTTTATAAAGAAGTTTCCGATCAGATCCGCGAAATTTTTTCTCGCTATACCCCGATTATCGAACCTTTATCTTGGGATGAAGCATTTCTTGATGTGACCTCTTGTCCATTATTTGGCGGTTCAGCAACGTTGATAGCGCAAGATATTCGCCGCGTGATTGAAGCTGAAACTGGGCTAACTGCATCAGCAGGTGTGGCACCGATCAAGTTCGTTGCTAAAGTCGCTTCAGACGAAAACAAACCGAACGGCATATGTGTAGTTGCCCCTGATGATGTCGACAAATTTGTTGCTGAATTACCATTAAAGAAAATACCAGGTGTGGGCAAAGTCACATTAGAAAAGCTACATACCTTGGGTTTGTTTACCTGCGCCGATATTAGAGAGTTTCCATTTGCCCGTTTGCACAAAACATTGGGTAAATTTGGTGCTTTGTTGTGGAATCGTTGTCACGGGATTGATGATCGGTCATTACAAGTGGAACGTCAGCGCAAGTCAGTAGGTGTTGAACGTACATTATCAGAAGATATTTACTCCCGTGATGAAGTGGTCGAGGTAATCGATTATTTGCTACCCAAGTTGGTCGCCCGCATCGCTAATGCGCACGCCGATAAACGAATTAAATCCCAAGGCATAAAATTAAAATTCAATGATTTTCAGCAGACCACGATTGAGCATACTCGTAGTGAGTTTCATGCTGGGTATTTTAACGACTTACTGTCTGAAATTTTATTGCGGCGCAAAGAGCGAGGAATACGCCTAGTAGGGCTTCATGTAGGGCTAAAAGATGAAACGGATATTGAGCAATTAACACTGCCTTTGGATGGTGCTTAATGATTTATTACCTAAATCATAATTGCTCTGGTATTGTGTACGAGTACTTTTGACTTTTTGGCTACAGACCTTTGGTTTATAGCAACGTAATTAACTGGCGTCCCAGGCCTTATTTTTTTCAAGGAACACAATGTTACCCATCAACACACATTTACCAAGTGCTTCTCAACTCGTTTATGGCTGTATGGGGTTGGGTGGAGGCTGGAACGATACCGCAGTAGGCGTTCAGGACGTGATGCAGACGCAGGAGATTGTTGAACTGTGTCTAGAGCTCGGTATTACGGTTTTTGACCATGCAGATATTTATACCTTCGGTAAAGCAGAACAGGCCTTTGGACAAGTGCTTTCGCAACAGCCGAGCCTGCGTGAACACATGATTTTGCAATCAAAATGTGCCATTCGCTTTGCCGATGATCTTGGTCCTAAACGCTATGATTTTTCTGGACAATATCTCACCGAATCTGTTGATGGTATTCTCCAAAGATTGTCTGTAGCACAGCTAGATATTTTGATCTTACATCGCCCAGATCCATTAATGGATATTCGTGAGGTAGCAAGCACAATTGAATTATTGCAGCAACAAGGCAAGATCAAGCATGTGGGTGTATCCAACATGAGTGTTGGGCAAATAGCTTTATTACAATCGGCACTAAATACTCCTTTGGTGTGTAATCAGATAGAGATGAGTTTGGGGCACCACCCCATGATTGAAAGCAATATCACAGCAAATAACGCTGGTATCCAGGGGCAAAATGATTTTTCTGGTTTGTTAGAATACGCACAGTTGTACAACATCCAATTACAAGCATGGGGAAGTTTAGCGCAAGGACGTTTCTCAAAAAGCCTGAGCGCTCTAGCTGAGGGCTCTGTAGCAACTGACGCCCGCATTGCTAAATTGGTGCATAGCTTGGCCGATAAGTATGCCACTAGCGCAACAGCAATAGTGTTAGCTTTTTTACTCAGATTACCTCAAGGGATTCAGCCCGTAATTGGTACAACGCAGCCACAACGAATAAAAGAATGTGTTTCAGCACAATCTTTTACATTAAGTCATGCTGATTGGTTTGCATTGTTAGTAGCGGTCAGAGGTGAGGAATTACCTTAAAAAAACATGCTGTTTTTAACAAGCTTTTCACAAAGGTGTTACTTCAAATTCAAGAGTTTTCTGTAAAAGTAAAAATCGTCTAATCACTTAGTATTAATCGGGGTATTATGGCTTGAGAATGGCTATAGGCTCGGTTAGTCTGAGGGTGCGCATATCTAATCATGATGTTCCTTGAGAACCGAAAATAACAATAATAAAGCATGATAGATCTAATAATTTACCCAAACCTTGTACCTACAAACTCCAGGAGTACCCTACATGTCTATCGCCCAAGACTTGGCCACCTACGGTATCGTTGCTGCAACCGATATCGTATATAACCCATCTTATGAACAATTATTTACTGAAACTACACGTCCTGAATTATCAGGTTATGAAAAAGGTGTAGTCACCGAATGTGGTGCGGTTGCTGTTAATACAGGCCAGTTTACTGGGCGATCTCCAAAGGACAAGTATATTGTCAAAGATGCACTGACTGAAAATTCAGTATGGTGGTCTGATCAAGGTAAAAATGATAATAAAGCCATCTCTCAAGACGTATGGACTGAACTCAAAACTTTGGTAACTACTCAGTTATCTAATAAACGTTTATTTGTGGTTGATACTTTTTGTGGTGCCAACGAAGATACCCGATTAAAAGTGCGATTTGTGACGGAAGTCGCTTGGCAAGCACACTTTGTCAAAAATATGTTTATCCGCCCTTCTGCAGCCGAATTAGCTGATTATGAACCTGATTTTGTGGTGATGAATGGTGCTAAAACTACCAATCCAAATTGGCAAGAGCAAGGTTTGAATTCTGAGAATTTTGTCGCTTTCAACTTGACTGAAAAAATTCAATTGATTGGTGGAACTTGGTACGGTGGTGAGATGAAGAAAGGTATGTTCTCTATGATGAACTATTTCTTACCATTACAAGATATTGCTGCTATGCATTGTTCTGCCAATGTTGGCAAAGAGGGTGATGTTGCTATATTTTTCGGTTTATCTGGTACAGGAAAAACGACCTTATCGACAGATCCCAAACGTGAACTCATTGGTGATGATGAACATGGTTGGGACGATAACGGAATCTTCAACTTTGAAGGTGGTTGTTATGCTAAGACAATCAAGCTAAGCAAAGAAAATGAACCAGATATATATAACGCTATTCGTCGTGATGCTCTGTTAGAAAATGTGACAGTAATAGCAGGTGGTGAAGTGGATTATGATGATGGTTCAGTGACTGAAAATACGCGTGTATCGTATCCAATCCACCATATTGATAATATCGTTAAGCCTATCTCTCGTGCAGGCCATGCGAATAAGGTTATTTTCTTAACCGCTGATGCATTTGGTGTCTTACCTGCTGTATCAAAGTTAACACCTGAGCAGGCTCAGTACTACTTCTTGTCAGGTTTCACTGCAAAAGTGGCTGGTACGGAGCGTGGTATTACCGAACCAACACCAACATTTTCTAGTTGTTTTGGTGCGGCTTTCTTATCACTACATCCGACAAAATATGCAGAAGTGTTAGAGAAGCGAATGCAATCAGTTGGTGCACAAGCATATTTAGTCAATACAGGATGGAACGGAACTGGTGAGCGTATTTCTATAAAAGCCACGCGGGCTATTATTGATGCAATTTTAGATGGTTCGATTGATGAAGCACAAACACTGACGATTCCAACTTTTAATTTGGAAGTACCAGTGGCTTTAAATGAATTAAATAAAGATATTTTAGATCCACGTGAGAGTTATTCTGATACCTCTCAATGGACCGAAAAAGCAGAAAACCTTGCCGGTCTATTTGTCGAAAATTTTGCAAAATTCACAGATACTGAAAATGGCGCAGCATTAGTTGCCGCGGGACCTAAGTTATAATACACAAGATAATATAACTTCAGGTCATCAACTGAGACTCAACCTGGCACTTTCATATAGCGCTTAGAGTCTCAGTTTTCTTTGTTCCTTCGCTACCCGCAATAACTAACCTATGAACTTCCTTATTGTACTCACTCTCTAGTCCAGAAAGGGAGGCTGTTCGAGGAAATCCTGTTGATGTATTTGTTGCATGGTAGCATGACTGATATTACCCCCTGATAGGATCACCATGACCGTTTTGGGGCAAGTTTGCTCACTAAGCCACGCCACCACACCAGCCATAGTCATACAGCAGGTTGGTTCAATATGCAGTTTGAGTAAGTGATGTAACCATTGGGTCCAATAGGCAATTTGGGTTTCGTTAACTTCATAAAACCCATCGAGTTGTTGTAAAAACTGAAAAGTAATATCTCCTACTGCAGGTGTTGCAGCCCCATCTGCTAATGTTATTGGCGTTTCTTTTAGCGTATAGATCTCATTTTGTTGAAGTGATATAGATGCGTCATTAGCGACTTCAGGCTCAACACCTATCACTGCCGTACTTGGGGACAAGCCTTGAGCTGCCAAAACCGCTCCAGAGACCAGACCACCGCCACCACAGGGCGCAAAAATCGCATCTAATTTGGCACCTTGCTGTTGGGCTTGCATAAAAGCCTCCGCACTTGCGGTGCCTTGTCCTGCTATAATATCGGGATGGTTAAATGGCGGGATCCATACGGTTCCCTCTGTTTGAGCGGCAGCTTGGACTGCTTTATCGGCTTCAGGTCGGGTGGGATAGAGTTGTAACGAAGCACCATATGCAGTTGTAGCTGCTGCTTTAACAGTGGAAATATTTGCAGTAGAAAAAATAGTCACTGGACACCCTAACTGAGCACCTGCATACGCAACAGCTTGGGCATGATTACCTGAACTATTCGCCACAACATGATTGGGTAGGCTATATTCAGATTGATATTTAAGTAAAAAATTACTCGCGCCACGAAGTTTAAAAGCACCTGTACGTTGCAGACATTCCGCTTTAAATAATACCTTATGCCCCAACCAGCTATTTAACAATGAAGAGGCCACTATCGGTGTCGGAGTAATAATATCTGCAATTCTTTCTTGCGCGGCTAAGACATCAGAAAACGTAGGTAAAGACACAAAATTACTCCTGTACCAGATTAAAAATTGACACGTATTGAAACATTTTTACTCGGTCTCATACATTAATTTAGTCTACACTGAAAACGTTTATTAACAAATAAAAGGAAGTTTACATGGGTTTACTCGATGGTTTATTAGGTAATGCATCAGAAGTCGATATTACAGAAGTTAGGGAAGAGTTAGGTCCCGTACTAGCTGATGGTGAGTCAGTCACTAAAGCGTATGTTTTGGTTCGTGATATGATTGTTTTTACGACGGCGCGGATGATTATGGTCGATAAACAAGGGATCACTGGTCGCAAAGTTGAATATCACAGTATCCCTTACAAATCTGTCACCCAATTCAAAGTGGAAACAGCGGGTCGTTTTGATATGGAATCAGAATTAAAAATTTATATTTCTGGTCAAAGTACACCATTAGAAGTCAATCTCACACCCGAATGTGCGATGGGTGTGCAACAGGCATTAGCGTCGAATTTATTTAAATAACAGCCGCCAAGCCAAGGTAGGTGTGTTAGCTAACTACCTTGGTTTGGTATCAAATCACCACTAATTTTGACTTATTACTCGCAAAACTCAGCCAATACCTGCCTCAGGTAGAAGATATTTTAATCTCCGTTTATGGGGTAGGGTATCGTTTAAAATAGTGGCATGGTTATCTTTATTGGTAAAACCATAATTAGCAAAGTGGTAAAGCGATAGTACTGAAGCAAAGCAACTCTACATAGGATTTGACGCTAGGTTAGACGCTCACAAAAGTTTGACTGTATCTAGCTAATAGGCCAAAACGGATGACATAAAACTCGCAGATTATGCGTTAGCGACTGCTAAAGCCTATGATAGCGCTAACTCTAGCATTATTCTTACCTTTCCCCCTAATATCCAAATGTTCATTCTCGGTGGTGACTTTTATCAGTAAATTTAAGCTCCCTTTTTTACAATGAAATATACCACAACTAATTCGCTGTATGCGGCTGACAGAAGTAAAAAAAACACTACAAAATGTGTTAACCATTTGTTATTTTGGTTGACAATTTGGTAATCGCGTTATATCTTTTTGGTATGTGGTTTGGTCAAAACTTTAATTGCGTCCCTAGACAAGTATTAAACTCATCAATCCAATCACTTTTTTATGTAGCTAGCGCACCAGATAGCGCTAATTTTTTTTTGAAATACGTGTGTTCTATTTAAGGAGTTATACATGTCTAAACCTACTATTGGTTTTATCGGTCTTGGCCTAATGGGCGGCAATATGGTCGAGAATTTACAAAACAAAGGCTACCCAGTCATTGTTATGGATTTGAATAAAGATGCAGTTGACGTTTGTGTACAACGTGGTGCAAGTGTTGCCGGTTCAAATAAAGAATTAGCAGAAAAAGCAGACATCGTAATGCTTTGCTTAACTACATCAAAAATTGTTGAGCACGTAATTTATTCTGAAGATGGTATTTTAGCGGGTATCAAGTCAGGTTCAGTACTTATCGATTTTGGTACATCAATTCCTGCATCTACTCGTAAAATTGGTGCTGATTTAGCAGCTAAAGGTGCTGGCATGATCGATGCTCCATTAGGTCGTACTCCTGCACATGCTAAAGATGGTCTACTGAACATTATGGCATCGGGTGATCTTGAAACATTTAACAAAGTTAAGCCAGTTCTTGAAGATCAGGGTGAAAACGTTTTCCATTTAGGTGAGTTAGGTGCAGGTCATGCAACTAAACTTATCAATAACTTCATGGGTATGACAACGGTTTGTACTATGGCTCAAGCATTTGCAGTAGCTGAAAAAGCTGGCATAGACGGACAACAGTTGTTTGATATTATGTCTACAGGTCCTTCAAGTTCTCCATTCATGCAATTCTGTAAAAACTATGCAGTCGATAACGTCAGTGACTTAGGTTTCTCAATTGCTAATGCGAATAAAGATTTAGGTTACTTCCTACAAATGGTTGAAGACTTAGGCACAGAATCATTAATCGCGCAAGGCTCATCTGCTAACCTCAATGCTGCTCTAGAAGCCGGTATGGGTAATGGCAATGTACCAGAGATTTTTGATTATTTTAAAACGTTAACGAAATAACGTTTGTTGAGTATGACTCAGATAAAACGGTGTGTTTTATCTGAGTCATACTCCATTCCTACACGTTTTTACACTCATATATAAATTATTAGAAAGAGTCACTTATGGTTTCAATTAAAAAAATCGCATGTATTTTTTCCCTTCTCCTCACCACTCAATATGCATTCTTTGCTCATGCGGATGAGTACTTTATTGAAACCAAAGACGCATACTATGCTATTCAAGACAACTTGAATGCAGGTGATACCGTCATATTAAAAAACGGCACATGGCACGATTTTGAAATTTTATTTTCAGGGCAAGGTACGGCTGACGAACCAATTCGTTTAACCGCAGAAAATGCAGGTCAGGTCATCATTAGCGGCCAATCTAATTTACGTCTTGCTGGTCAATATTTAGAAGTTAGTGGGTTGGTTTTTAAAAACGGCTATACCCCAACGAGTTCTGTCATCGAATTTCGCAAAGACAGCTCTGAACTGGCATTTCACTCACGAGTGACACAAACAGTTATTGATAATTTTAACAACCCTGACAAAACAGAATCAGATTACTGGGTAGCGCTGTATGGTCGGTATAATCGTTTTGATCATAACCATATTGTTGGCAAGCGCAACCGCGGTGTTACGGTTGCTGTGCGTTTAAATACTGAAGCTAGCCAACAAAACCAACACCGCATCGACCATAACTATTTTGGCTATCGTCCGACATTTGGTTCAAACGGTGGTGAAACACTCCGTATTGGCACAAGCCATTATTCATTAACCGATTCATTAACCATTGTTGAAAACAACTATTTTGAGCAAACGAATGGTGAAGTTGAAATTATTTCGGTGAAATCTGGCAAAAATATCATTCGTGGTAACGTATTCCTGGAGGCGCAAGGAACGTTAACAATGCGTCATGGTAACGGAAACTTGATTGAAGAAAATGTCTTCATTGGTAATAAGGTCCCGCACACCGGTGGTATTCGAGTGATTAACAAGGATCAAATTATCCGTAACAACTATCTTGAGGGGTTGACTGGTTATCGCTTTGGCAGTGGTTTTACCGTGATGAATGGGGTACCTAATTCTCGAATTAATCGTTATCATCAAGTTGAAAATGCAACGATTACAAATAATACTCTAGTTGACGTTGAACACATTCAATTAGCGGCTGGCAGTGACTCAGAAAGAAGCGCAGTACCTATTAACAGCGTCATGTCAGGTAATCTAATTATCAATCGTACGACTCAGCAACCATTTACATTATTTGATGACGTCAGCGGTATTAAATTTTCTGACAATGTCATGAACCAAGCCCCTTTGAGTGAATTGAAATACGGCATAAAGCAACAAAATGTCACTCTTGAAAGAGCGGCTAACGGCTTACTTTATCCACAAGATAAGTCTTTAAATATTGGCGCAAAACGCGATCTACGCGTGCTTGATAAATCTACAACGGGTGTTTCATGGTATCCCAAAGTCCCAGCTGTTATTGCGTTTGGTTCAGGTGAGACGCATGCAATTGAGGCAACACCAGAAGCATTGTTAGCGGCATTTGAAGTAGCCAAATCAGGCGATACTATCGCAATAGCCGCCGGTGAATTCACAGTGCCACGCGTATTGTTTGTTGACAAGGTGCTCACCATCAAGGCGCAAGAAGCCGGTTCAGTTAAATTAGGTTTTGAGAAATCTACGTTATTTGAAATTTTAGATGGTGGAAGCTTAGCGCTAGATGGTGTTGAAGTTTCGGGTACTAAGAGTCCAGATTCTTACGGTAACAGCGTTATTCGTACCAAAAAATGGGGCATGATAGAAAATTACCGTTTGCGTGTAACAAATTCACGCTTTGTGGATCTCAACATTAATCATTCTTTTCATTTCTTTGTTACCGGTAAAGGCGCCTTCGCTGATGAAATTACCCTACAAGGCAATACATTTTCAGCGGTTAGCGGTGATATTTTACAGCTGGATGCCGAAATAGAAGACCTAGGTATTTACAACGCCGAGTATGTCAATATTCAAAATAATGCTTTTACAGATGTTTCTGGTGCAGTAGTTAAATTGTACCGTGGTGGGACGGATGAAAGTACTTTTGGACCACATTTATTAGTCAATCAGAATACGCTTAACAACGTTGGTCAAGGTAAGCGCAACAAGACAGGTGCAAGTTTATTTATTCACGGTGTGCAAGTGACTGACATTGAGCAAAATGATTTTGCTGATACCAAAGTCATCGTTGTCGAGCACACAGTAGGTGAGCCAAAGACGGTGATTCGCCAAAACACATACAATACAGTGCCATTTGTAACAGTTGAAGAGTTACGTTTCCCAGGGCCTCACACAGCTGTATTAGATAATAATAAACAAATTAAATAATATTCAAAGGTAATTATATGTTGTTTCGTACATGGAAAAAAATAACGGCAGTCGTTGCATTAGCATTGACAGTTAGTTGTGTAAGCCACTCAAGCCTTGCTCAGAATCCTAACTTGGTAATAACCCAAGCAGATGTTGTAGCTATGCGTATAGGCGTACAAAAAGAAGGGCGTTTTCAGAATGCTTACAATGATTTACGTGCAACGGTTGATCGTCAACTCGTTCAGGAAATCAATGTTCCAGTGCCTAAAGATGGTGGTGGTGGTTATACTCACGAAGTGCATAAAAAAAATTATCAGTACATGTACAATGCTGGACTTATCTTCCAAATAAGCGAAGACCAGAAATATGCTGATTCTGTAAAGGATATGCTGTTGGAGTACGCGGAGTTATACCCGACGCTCGACGTGCACCCTAAACGTAAAGTCAATTCTCAGAATCCTGGTAAATTTTTCTGGCAAAGTCTTAATGAAGCAATGTGGATGGTTTATACCATACAAGCATATGACTTAGTTAAGGCTGCCATTCCTGCCGCAGATAGAGCAACTATAGAGAATGATTTATTAAAGCCAGTGGCTGAGTTCCTTTCTGTTGGTCAACCTTCAACTTTTAACAAGGTTCATAACCATGGTACTTGGGCTACCGCAGGTGTTGGTATGGCTGGTTATGTCTTGGACGAGCCTGAGTGGGTTGAAATGGCTTTATATGACCTTGAAAAATCGGGTAAAGGTGGGTTTTTACGTCAGCTAGATGAGTTGTTTTCTCCACAAGGTTACTATAACGAAGGGCCTTACTATCAGCGCTTTGCTTTGCTTCCGTTCATTACGTTTGCCAAAGCCATAGAAAATAACGAACCAGAAAGAAAAATTTTCGAATATCGTGATGGTATTGTATACAAGGCAATTGATACAACTATCCAACTGAGCTATGCCGGCCTGTTCTACCCAATCAATGATGCGATCAAGAGTAAAGGCACAGACACAATTGAGTTGGTTCACGGTGTTACCATTGCTTACGGTTTATCAGGTGAGCGTGGTTTATTGTCGATTGCAGAAGAACAAAACCAAGTGATTTTATCTGGCGATGGCTTATTAGTTGCTGAAGCTTTAGATCAGGGACTGCAGTTACCATATGCCTATCGCTCAGTAGCGTTCGGTGACGGTAATGACGGTAAACAAGGTGCTTTAGTTATTATGCGCAGCGATTTAGATGGGGAACAGTCCGTCTTATTCAAGCCAGCCTCCCAAGGGTTAGGTCACGGTCATTTTGACAAACTTACATGGCAGTTCTACGACCTAGGAGAAGAGATTGTATCTGATTATGGTGCCGCTAGATTCTTAAATGTAGAAGCTAAATTTGGTGGTCGTTATCTGCCAGAAAATAATAGCTATGCAAAACACACTGTCGCGCATAACACTGTGGTGGTAGATGAGATTTCACACTTTGATAATAACGTCAAAGTGGGTAACGCAAATTGGCCAACATTGGCATATTTTGAGACCTCAGATGAGGGTTCTGTGTCTCGAGCAAGTATCGCTACAGCCTACCCAGGTGTAAATCTAGACCGGACATTGGCATTGGTCAATTTGCCTGAGCTTGGTCGAACAGTAGTAGTCGATGTATTTGCAGTGACGGGTCAGTCGAAACAGCAGTATGACCTCCCTTTACATTATTTAGGTCAGTTGATTGATACGTCTTTTCCATTACAGGCAAAAGCAAATAACCTACAGATGCTTGGCACTGACAATGGGTATCAGCATTTATGGTTAAAAGGTCAAGCTACCCCAGATTCTGGCTTAGCAAAAGTGACTTGGTTAAATAAAAACGGACGTTTTTATACGCAAACCAGTTTAGTAGATGGTTCTGAAACGTTTTTATTCACTCAGTTAGGCGCTACCGATCCAAACTTTAACTTGCGTAATGAGCAAGGTTTCATTCGTCGTGTTAAGAGTAATGAGCACACTTTTGTATCAGTATTAGAGCCGCACGGTGAATATAATCCAAGTAAAGAATATACCTTGGATGCGGTCAGCACAGTGACAAGTTTAACTTATACCGAACAAGATAATGTTGTGTTTGTTGAGTTAAGTATTGCGGGTAATGACTATTTGATCGCACTTAATTCTTCTGCTCAGAACGCAAAAGAAGTGACATTTAAAAATTCAAAATACACGTTAAGCGGTCGCTTAAGTGTGTTTTCACAAAAATAATAAATTTGGAGATTAATTATGAATAAACAAAGCGAACATTTTTTATTTGGTGATGAGACCCCTATTGAAGATTTAGGTGGTGGTTTAAAACGCCAGATGCTTGGTTTTAACCACGAACTAATGGCTGTAAAAATTTGGTTTGATAAGGGCATTGAAGCCTACACACACCAACACCGTCACTCTCAAGTGACATACGTTGTGGAAGGTGAATTTCATTTCAACGTCGGTGGTGTAGTTAAAGTACTAAAAGCTGGTGACAGCTGTTTGATTCCACCACACACGGAGCACGGTGCGATATCACCTACAGGCGGTATTTTGATTGATACCTTTAGTCCTGCACGTGAAGACTTTGTTGAGGATAAATAAATGAAACTGAATGGATTACGTTGGTGGGTTATCGCGTTGATTGCGTTAGCGACCATCATTAATTATATCGACAGACAGACCTTAAGTGTTTTGTGGCCAGAAATTGTAGAAGATTTATTTCCAGATGAATCTGCTTTAGAGCGCAAACAAATATATGCCAATATCTCTATTGTGTTTGTTTTTGCATACGCTTTTGGTCAAGCTATCTTTGGTAAAATATTTGATTGGATTGGTACACGTATGGGTTTTGTTTTATCCATTGGTGTTTGGTCTATAGCGACTATCTTACATGCTTTTACTCAAGGGGTGCTTAGTTTAAGTATTGTTCGTGCAATCTTAGGTGTGGCAGAAGCGGGTAACTGGCCTGGTGCAACCAAAGCCAACGCAGAATGGTTCCCCATTAATGAGCGTGCATTAGCCCAAGGTATTTTTAACTCAGGTGCTGCTATCGGTGGTATTGTCTCTATACCAATGATTGCTTTCTTAACGGTTTATTTCAGCTGGCAAATGGTGTTTGTGGTAGTTGGTGCAATTGGTTTCCTATGGATTGTTCCATGGATAGTGTTAGTTAAATCACCGCCTGGTAAACACCCATGGATCACTGAAGAAGAGCGTCAATATATTCTAACAGGTCAAAAAGCAGTAACAGCTGATAACACGGTATCTGACGATGAATACAACCCTTCTACCGGTGAGTTACTAAAACGCAAAGAAAGCTGGGGGGTTATCTTAGCTTCTGCTGCGATTGACCCTATCTGGTGGTTATTTGTTTTTTGGATCCCCATTTACCTAAACGAAGTTTACGGTATGGATGTTAAATCTATTGGTATATACGGATGGGTGCCTTACGTTGGTGCGATGTTTGGTGCTTGGTTTGGTGGATTGTTAGCGCAAAACCGATTGAAATCAGGCTGGGATGCAAACAAGACAAGAAAACTTGTTATTACTTTGGGCTGTTTGATTATGCTACCTGCTTTATTGGCAATGGCCAACCCAGGTGGTCCAGTAACAGCAGTTCTTATTATGGCTGTTATTTTATTTGGCTTCCAGACAGCTATTGGTAACGTACAAACTTTACCAAGTGATTTGTTAGGTAAGCAAGCAGTTGGAACCCTTGCTGGTTTTGCTGGTATGGCTGCCAAGCTTGGTGCTGTTGGTTTAACATCTTTAGTACCTTTCCTAACAGCTGATGGTAATTACACGCCAGCTTTTGTTATAGGTGCATCATTAGCGGTGACTGCAGTATTATCCGTTTGGGTGCTTATCCCAAGAATAGAACAGCTTAAACCAAAAGCGTAACTATGATTAAGCCTTATGCACCGCATAAGGCTTTACTTTTTCTAAGTGGACATTATGAAATCTATTTATTTTCTAGGTGAATGTATGGTTGAGTTAAAGCCAACTGAACCTGGACTCTTAAAACAATCGTTTGCTGGCGATGTTTTCAACTCTGCGGTCTATCTAAAACGCACATTTAAAGATATTAAAACTGGATTTACTTCAGTAATGGGAACAGACAATTTAAGTCGACAGATGTTTGATGTTCTCTTAGAAGAAGGTATTGATACAAATACAATTTATACAAACCCAGAGCGTACTTTAGGTCTTTACTATATTGAGACTGATCACACAGGAGAGCGTTCATTTACCTATTGGCGCAATCAATCTGCTGCTAGAACGATTGTTAAATACTTAGACGACTCAGCATTAACGGTATTGGGTGAGGCTGACTACGTTTTTGTCTCTGGTATTTCCCTAGCTGTTATTGCACCAGAACAACGTGAGTTATTTTGGCAAAAACTCGAATTGTTAAAAGATCAAGGTGTTGCGATCATATTTGATCCTAATTATCGCGCTAGATTGTGGGCGAGTGAAGATGAAGCTAAAGCGCAATTTACCAAAGCATTAGAGTTTGCGGATATTGTCATGCCAGGCGTAGAGGATTTTACTGCCTTATACGATATTCACACTGCAGAAGCGTTACTTGAATTCTGCAAACCTTTTCAAATACAAGAAATCATTATTAAAAATGGTCCTGGTGTTGTTATCTCACACTACGCTGGAGAGACACAACAGCACACGATTACACCAGTAAAAAATGTTGTTGATACGACGTCAGCAGGGGATGCTTTTAATGGCGTTTACCTGGGAGCTCGGTTATCAGGACAAAGTATTGCTGATGCGGTTGTTATTGCAGCTAAAGCTGCAGGCACTGTCATACAGTTTCCTGGTGCAATCATCCCTGCACAAGATTATGCCAATGTAATGTTGGGCTAAGTGCGAAGTGGAATAGTAGCGACGCTTCGTTGCTATTCACATTCATTTCAATTTTTAAACGAGATTTATTATGAAAAAGTTTTCCTCTTTAATGGCGGAACAGACCCTTTTGCCTATCATTCAGGCTAAAACTCCAGAAGAAGGAGTATTACTTGCTAAAGCAATGCAAGATTCTGGATTGCATTTGGTTGAAGTGGTATTACGTACGGAAGCATCATTAGAAGCGCTTATTGCAATCAAAAAAGAATTACCAGACTTAATTGTTGGAGCTGGTACTGTCATTGATACACAGATTTTACAAAAAGCATTAGAGGCGGGTTCTGATTTCATCGTAACTCCAGCAGTCTCAGGGCACTTATTATCAGAACTTGCTAAGTTAGACATTCCTGTTTTACCAGGTGTTTCTACGACAGGTGAAATTCTACAGGCTTATGAATACGGATTTATGGAGCAAAAACTGTTCCCAGCTTCATTGGCAGGTGGGGCACCTTTCTTATCTGCATTATCATCAGTATTCCGAGATGTATCATTTTGTCCTACTGGTGGTATTAATGGTGCTAATAAAGCAGATTTTCTATCATTACCAAATGTTTTTGCTGCTGGTGGTACTTGGATGGTGCCGAAAGATCTGTTAGCCGCCCAAGATTGGGCTGGTATTACAGAGGCATGTCGTTTAGCTCAACAATAAAAGGATTTGTTATGAATATGCAACCAGGTGTTGTGGTAGGTGCACAAGTAGGTGAATTGTATGCGCATGCTAGAGAGCATCGTTATGCTTTTCCTGCAGTCAATGTGGTAGGCACACAATCATTAAATGCGACTTTAGAAGCCGCAAAAAATGTGAATTCACCAGTGATAATTCAATTATCCAATGGTGGCGCTCAGTTTTTTGTCGGTAAAGGTATTCCTGTAGAAGGGCATGCTAAGGCTGTTTTGGGGGCGGTGGCTGCGGCTAAGTATACCCATGAGGTGGCTGAACATTATGGTATCCCTGTAATGTTGCATACAGATCATGCTGCAAAGAAATTACTACCTTGGATCGATGGGTTATTGGATGCTGGTGAAGCTTACTTTGCACAAACAGGTAAACCTTTGTTTAGTTCTCACATGATTGATCTTTCGGAAGAACCTCTAGCTGAAAATATTGCAATTTGTGCAAAATATTTAGCCCGTATGGCAAAGATGGGTATGACCCTAGAAATTGAATTAGGTTGTACTGGGGGGGAAGAAGATGGTGTTGATAACAGCCATTTAGATAGCTCTGCACTATATACCCAGCCTGAAGATGTTGCTTATGCGTATGCTGAGTTGAGTAAGATTAGCCCTAATTTCATTATTGCTGCATCCTTCGGTAATGTACATGGCGTTTATAAACCAGGTAATGTTGTTTTGACACCAACCATTTTACGAGATTCACAGGCTTATGTGAGTGACCAATTTGGCTTACCACACAATAGCTTAAATTTTGTTTTCCATGGTGGTAGCGGTTCTGATCCTGAGAAAATAACTGAATCTTTAGGTTATGGTGTTGTTAAAATGAATATCGACACTGATACTCAGTGGGCAACTTGGTCAGGTTTACTGAATTATTACAACGACAAGCAAGCTTACCTACAAGGTCAACTGGGTAATCCGGAAGGGTCTGATAAGCCAAATAAAAAACATTATGATCCTCGTGTCTGGTTACGTGAATGTGAAACCAGTATGGTGACCCGACTTGAGACTTGTTTTGCTGACTTGAATTGCCTGAACAGGTATAGCCAATGAAAAGATTAATTCCTGTGCTAAAACAAGATGGTGTTGATACCCAGTTGATAATGCTCATTAGGACTATTCTAGCGAGTACCAAAGAAATTGCATTTAGAGTCAGTCAGGGCGAATTAGCTGGCGTATTGGGCTCCACTTTAAATTCAAATATCCAAGGTGAAGTCCAAAAGAAGCTGGATATTTTATCTAATCAACTGCTCAAAGACCTCCTTGCTGAAGATGATAGTGTCATGGCAATAGCTTCTGAGGAAGAAGATGACGTTGTTGGTGTGAACCCTGAAGGTCAATTCTTAGTAGCATTTGATCCGCTTGATGGTTCTTCAAATATCGATGTAAATGGCCAAATAGGTACGATATTTACCATTTATCCAGCTCAGCCTGATGTTGCTTATGACAGTACAGTCCAGTTTGCTCAACCAGGTAAGAACCAATTGTGTGCTGGATATGTGTTATACGGTCCGTCTACATTATTAGTTATGTCAACAGGAAGCACAACACGGTGCTACACCTTAGATTTGACGCATGGTGGTTTTCTATTAACCCAAGAGTCATTTTCTATCCCTGAGTTTAGTAAAGATTTTGCGGTGAATATGGCTAATTACCGCTATTGGCCAAATCTGTAATCCCCCCATTTCAAGTAGCAAAAATAACTAGACTATCACGCTGCTTGTAA
>NZ_JANATA010000178.1 GCF_024199005.1 Opacimonas viscosa | reverse complement strand
ATGCTGCGGCGCACCGGCTTGTTCGCGATAAGGCTCAACGCGTTTCACTACCAAGTCTGCTTTTGGCAAAATGCCGAAGAACTCAGGTAATTTTGCTTTGATGTTGTCTAAGTAAACCGTAGTATCGTCGATATAACCCTGGCGACCCTCGTCGGTATTCGGATAGTAAAAACGTTCGTCAGTGACGTCAGACTTAATATAAGAAAAGAACTCATTCAACGTGCCGTCGAAGCCGACTTCGTTTTTCACTTTTTCCATTTCTGC
>NZ_JANATA010000177.1 GCF_024199005.1 Opacimonas viscosa | reverse complement strand
ATTAACCGCTTCCACTATTTTTTCGGCAACTTCGCCTTTTAGTAAATAGTCGCTGCCTTTTTCAGCAATACCTCTTAAGGTCTTAGCCAGCTTTTTATTTTTCCTTACTGTGCCTTCTTTTAATGGCAGGCCTGCTGGGAAGAAGTAAGTAGAGCTTGCAGGAAAAGTTTTCAGGCCAGGGTGATAGTCTAATGCAACAAGTTTGGCTAAACGCGGCGATACTTTAAAACCGTCTTCAGCTGTTTTGATTGTATCGTCGAACAG
>NZ_JANATA010000176.1 GCF_024199005.1 Opacimonas viscosa | reverse complement strand
ATGCCAAACGGCCATGTATCATATCATTGAAGCATTGGTTCGCTGGATGGCGCCTATTACCAGTTTTACTGCACAAGAAATCTGGGAAACGCTACCAGGTGAGCGCAGCGAGTTTGTATTTACTGAAACCTGGTACGAAGGTTTTAACAACTTCACGCAAAGCGATACGTTTAACGATGCCCTATGGCATCAAGTACTAAGCGTAAAAGACGCCGCAAACCAGGCGATGGAGCAGGCGCGTAAAGATGGCGAGCTAGGTGGCTCA
>NZ_JANATA010000175.1 GCF_024199005.1 Opacimonas viscosa | reverse complement strand
AGATGAGAATGCCGCTTCAACAAGAGAAAGAAACAGCATATCGTATGAATTATGTCATGACTGGAGCATCGCATGAAACGAAGCAAGCAGCTACACTGACTTTGCGCGCAAAGAACCAGCTTTCACATCAAACGAAAAAGAGGATGACGTTCCGCTTACCGGTACATGTTCAAAATGAACAAGGCGGCAGTTTACTGATCAAGGAGCATTACTGGATTCTCGATGGATCCGTTCCACTTGATGGATCAAAAATGCTAGCAGCAAC
>NZ_JANATA010000174.1 GCF_024199005.1 Opacimonas viscosa | reverse complement strand
TGTAGCCGGAGAAATTGGCGAGCTTTTCTCATCAAGACGCGTCAGCAAATATTACTTGGCGCTAAGTGATCACAAGCCTAAAAAGAAACAAGGCATGATAATGGGCGATATGAAAAATCGTCGAGGCGGCCAGCGGATTTTGCTAAAAACCACAGAAAACCCGGCTATCACTCAGTTTTTCAGTAGCGCGGCTAAGCCCGGTACCCGAGGGTTTATCGTTAAGCCTCACTCGGGGAAAACCCATCAAATTCGTGTTGCGCTTAAA
>NZ_JANATA010000173.1 GCF_024199005.1 Opacimonas viscosa | reverse complement strand
GGCTGGGATGTAACTTTTTCAGCACCCAAGTCAGTGTCTATACTCTGGGCTCGGGCTGATGAAGAGGTGCGCAAAGCCATTCAGGCAGCCCAACAAGTCGCTGTCGAGCATGCGCTGACCTTTATTGAAGATCGCGCCGCTTACACCCGACGTGGCAAAGGGGGCAAAACGCTAGAGCGCACAACAGGACTTATTGCAGCATCCTTTGAGCACAGTACCTCACGGGCGCAAGACGCCCAGCTGCATACCCATTGTCTTATCGCTA
>NZ_JANATA010000172.1 GCF_024199005.1 Opacimonas viscosa | reverse complement strand
CTTAGCCGATAAAAACGTGACAGCGTTATCTATTGAAGTACCTAAGGCGTGTGTTACAGGTGAAGGTAATGGCGTAATTGGTAGTTGGACCACGGCAAGCTTGCCGCAAGCGCGTATCCTAAACCCAGATGCTACTTTTGCGAAACCTGAGACTAATGGTGGTGCGATGACTCAAGTGTCTCGTTTAGGTAGCCCGCTAGTAAATGAGCTTGTTATCGGTATTGGCGATAAAGACAAATTCTCTACTTCTCATCCAAGTGCAGAC
>NZ_JANATA010000171.1 GCF_024199005.1 Opacimonas viscosa | reverse complement strand
AGACAGATAAATATGTGGTATGTCACTGTGATGTGAACCACAATAACTGGATGCTTGGAGAGAATACGCAGCTATATTTAATCGATTGGGACCGAGCGATGATTGCAGATCCTGCTATTGATTTAGGTTTATTGCTTTATTGGTACATCAATCCATCTCAGTGGGAAGAATGGCTTGAGCATTATGGGGTTGAACTAACTGAGAACTTGAAAACGAGAATGAAGTGGTATGTGATAAGTCAAACCATTTTATTCATTGAATGGCA
>NZ_JANATA010000170.1 GCF_024199005.1 Opacimonas viscosa | reverse complement strand
ATTAAAGCCCATGCCGAGCGCGCCTTTGGCCTTCGCGTTTGCAATATCGCCGCGATACAGGCTGGCGCCGTCCTGGCGTTTAAACACTACGGTATGGCCGCCTGCATCCAGTACCGCCACGGCAAGTGGCTTTACATTGTTTTCGCTGGCATAGGCCAGCGTGGCGTTTGCAACGCATTCTGCTTGTTGTAGGGTCAGAGTCATTGCGCAGCTTCCTGTGATGTTAGTGGAGAGGAAGAAAACAGCTGATTGGCCAGCGTGTTCA
>NZ_JANATA010000169.1 GCF_024199005.1 Opacimonas viscosa | reverse complement strand
TATTCGTACATCCGTTGATCACGGTACCGCGCTGGACCTGGCGGGTAAAGGCGAAGCCGACAGTGGCAGCTTTACCCAGGCAATGCTTAAAGCAATCGAGTTAGCAAAACACCAACAATGAATAAAACGCATTTAGGCCATACCGCGCGAAAGCGGTTTGGTCAGAACTTTTTAAATGACACCTTTGTCATCGAACAGATCGTCGATGCCATTAATCCGCAAGACGGCGACAACCTGGTGGAAATCGGCCCCGGTTTAGGCGCATT
>NZ_JANATA010000016.1 GCF_024199005.1 Opacimonas viscosa | reverse complement strand
TTACAAGCAGCGTGATAGTCTAGTTATTTTTGCTACTTGAAATGGGGGGATTACAAAAGCATCAGCTTGACAAAAATAAAACTGCTGTCTATGTTTATTTTTAATCATTTTTTTAAGGAAATTATTTGTGAAAAGGTATTTTTTATTATTATTTTTATTTGTAAATACATCATTTGTCTTAGCTAAAGAGGAAACTCAAAAAAATACAGATGACAACGGTAGCGGATTACATTTTTCTTTGGGTCTTGGAGCCCATAGTGTATCTGTTGGAGATAACTCATACAGCGGTTTAGCAACGTCATTCCAAGTGGGATATGCGTTTAATGATTCAATTGCATTGTATTATGAAAATAACGTTAATATCTATGAGGGAGAGTCTACCTATAGCGAGGAATATTTTGGCAATGGAATTACTGGATTAGGCCTAACATATCATTTCTCCGAAACTTGGTTTTTATCAGGGACCGCAGGTCTTGCAACTGATAGAACAATAGTTGCCGATGATAGGCTTAATGAGCTAAATGCGACGGGTACTGGATTTGGTGTAGCAATAGGATATCAAACATCAGAAAATATGAGTGTTGAAGCAAGTTATATGTCCCTTACATTAGATGAATTGGAGACACCATTTGGGGATTTTGAAATTGATGAAGACACCGGTGCTTTTCGACTAATTGCACGATATACATTTTAAATAAGATTTAAATTCTAGACAAACCTAACTTTGTTATCTAGTATAAATTTGTGCTTTAAGCACAAATCAGTAATTTAATTTCGAGCGACTCTTTTTCAAAGATTTGCACTTAAAATAATTACAAAAATATTTCAATTTTGTAAAGGAAAATACATGAAAAAAACACTATTAGGCCTCGGCATTATTTCTGCATTAGCAATGGCTGCTCCAGCATCAGCCAATGACGTTAAAATTAATCCATGGAAACATTGTGGAATTGGTGCAACTATTTTTGATGACAATCCAACTGCTGCTGCCGTTAGTAATGTTATTTGGGACTTAGGAACAACAGCTGTCACTAGTAATACCGCATCTGAAGACTCTTGTGCTAGCCAAGAAATTGCTGCGGCGCAGTTTATCGAAGATAATCTCGAGCAGTTATCAACTGAACTCGCAGCTGGCGAAGGTCACGCTGTTCAGGCTTTTGTTGAACTAACTAATGCCGAAGTCACAACATTGCGTACTGCATTACTAGATAATATCGATGCGTCACGAAATGAACAGGCTCAAGCGATTTATTTCGCTGCACAATAATTTTTCTTATAGTTGAGTGCTCTACTTTTAGAGAGGAGCACTCTTTTTATGTCTATTTATTTCCTCCTTAGAAAGTTAAAGTCATCAATTTTTTACATAACCTCACCAGTATTATGGTTGGGGGTTTTACTGTGCTTAGTCCTTTTTCCAAAGCATGCATTATCTCAAACTGAGCCTTTGTCGGTATTGAGTCAGAATTGGCAATGGAAAAAGCTATTGCAATACAATGAACGAGATGTCAGCGAGGTATCACAACGTGAGTTTTTTATAAGCTCTATAGGCAACATTGATAAACAGGCAGAATTAGTCGCGTTTATTGAACAATTTACCGAATACCCCCAAGACGTTGCTTGCCGTTATCCCGCGCGATATTTGTTTATTAGAGATAAGTTGTCTTTACCTGACGTTGACTTGTCAGATTGTCAGGAATTGATGGACTGGATGCGCACTGAACAGCCAAAAGCAATATCCCTAGTATTTGCCGATGGTTATCTCAAGAACCCAGCATCTTTCCATGGCCACTTGTTTATAAAAATAGATGGTGCAGAACAGCAATCGATCAATTTGTTTGATAATAGCTTAAATTTTGGTGCCATTGTCCCTAATGCAGAAGATCCAATATCGTATATGGTTAAAGGTCTCGTAGGGGGATATCGAGCTCGTTATTCAGCACAACCATTTTATCGCCACAATATTTCTTATGCACAAGAAGAATTGCGCAATCTGTGGCATTATCGATTGGCATTGAACCAATTTGATACTTGGTTATTAGCACTGCATTTATTTGAATTGCGTAACACCGACTATACCTATTATTTCATGTCAAAAAATTGTGCTTATTATGTCGCAAGAGCACTTGAATTAGTGCTAAACCAACATATCGTTTCAGCGAATGACATTAGAGTCATTCCTAGCGAAATAGTGGCACGATTAATGGCGGTTGATGACGGTGCGAAAGTACAAAAACTGTATTTGGAAAAAAGCCTTCAAGCCCAGTTTCAATCTCGCTATCGTCAGCTAACGAAAGAAGAGGAGCGCGTATTTGGGGAATTATTAGCGACTGATTTCACTAACCAAAGTACGACGGTAATCGAGTCCCTTGAACCACTGTCCCAACAACGTGTACTAGTGGTTCTGAATACATATTTTGCCTTTCGTGTTCGACAAGCTCCTGACGATGATTTGCTCAAACTACACCAAAAACGCGTTATGAAAAAGCTGCTATCAAGACCATTATTTTCTTTACGATGGCAACATTTTGAGCCCATGCTAAAGCCCCACGATGGTCAACTCGCCGCTTTGTTTAGGCTAGCTAGGCAAAATTATAATCATGCATCATTTGGAGAAGTCACACTTCGCCCCACCTATTATGACCGTTTACAACCCGCTGGCGGAAGACCTGCGCACTCAGCGATGTCGATGGCTGAACTAGGTATCTCCTTTAGGGATGAAAAAATTGCGCTAGAAAAACTATGGCTTGTCAATATTTCCACCTTAAATCTATCAAATACCGGCATTGCTGGAGATGGTGGGTGGTCATGGGGACTGCGATTCGGTGCAGAGAGGTTTCGATTACGTGATTTTAACGCTCGCTTAACACCTTTTGTGAGTGGTGAAATTGGTATTGCGACAAGGCTCAATGATCATGTTATTGGTTATGCATTAGTTAATGGTCAATTACATGGTAAAATGCTTAGTAACGAGAATCACTCAATAACGTCACAAGGTAGACTGGGGTTAGAATGGCAATGGCAATACGGCAAAGGAATCTGTGAGATTTCACAACCTATTGCAATCACCTCTACTTTACGTAAACAGACTTTGAGTAAGTTATGTAAGTTGAGCTTCTGGGTCAGCAAAGACGCAGATATCCGGTTATCATGGGCTGAACAAAATGAGCGACTTATCAGTGCTCAATGGTCATACTACTTTTAAATCATGCTTTTACCAAGCTGTGGCGCACGCTTAACGTTACGCCTTACAGGAAAACCTTTAAGCAACCTCTAGTGCAACTCCGTCCCATCCTTCTTGTAGCGCGCTAGATTTTTTTGCAACTGCTGGATGACATGGTAATCATCATTTACTTCGACCATGTTCACTTTGGCTTGATACTGCTGGTAATCTTTGAGCATTTCTGCGAAGCGTTCTGGCTCAGTCTTTGACAGGTCATAGCGCTCTACAGGATCCACAACAATATTGAATAACCGCCACTGTTTATCACCGAACGGTGGGAAATTTCGCATTAACTTATAATCCCCTTTAAAGAGCGCTGAACTTCCTGCCAGCTCATAGCCCACCGGCTCATCTGCTTGGTAGATAGTGTCTGATTTTCCAGTGAGCACGCCCAATTGGCTTTTGCCCATAATCGCCACCTTGCTTGGGTCCGTGGCCTCAGTTAAACCAGCTAGTGCTAGTACGGTTGGCGTGATATCTGAGACATAACTATACGCTTGGGTAGTAACACCGCGTTGCAGTAATTTGGGATAATGCACGATGAGAGGGGAGCGCATACCGCCCTCATACGACGAGCCCTTGTACCAGCTAAATGGGGTCATAGAGACATTCGCCCAAGTGGGTCCGTAGTTAGTATAACTGCCTTGTTCGCCCAAACGCTCAAGGTCACTGTGAAAATTTTCAGCAATATAGGTCGGAAATACTTTTTCGATTTCGTTGTTGTCTGCGCCATTATCACTCATGAACATGATTACCGTGTTATCAAACATATCGTTTTGTTTGAGGTAGGCTAACAGGCGCTCAATGTTTTGGTCCATGCGCTTGAGCATCGCAGCGTACACGGCCATTTGTTTAGCTCGATAAGCCTGCTCCAGTGGCGACAAGCTGGACCATTCTTCTAATAGCGGTAAATCCAGCATCTCTAAATTATCCGGTACTAAGCCCAGTTCGACCAAACGACGGTAGCGATTGGATTTAATAACATCCCAACCAGCACGATAGGTATCAATGAACGACTCCGTCAGTGCTTTGGGCGCTTGATGTGGATAATGCACGGCGGTAAATGCCAAATACGCAAAGAACGGTTTATTGCGATCGTGCTCCCCCAGATATTCAATCAGCGTATTGGTATAAAAATCTGAGGAATAAAAAGCTTCGGGCAGTTCCGCAAGATCTTCATTTTCATAATAGTGCACGGTTTTATTGTGGGGTAGATAAGGTTTCTTTTCCCAATTATCCGCGCCAGTTTCCATCAACGTAAAGGACTTATCAAAGCCTCTGTTAATGGGCAGGTTAGATTCCTGCATCCCCAAATGCCATTTGCCTGACATATAAGTGCTGTAACCGTTGCGCTGCATGATGGTCGATAGCGTCTCGACATTATCGTTGAGCTCACCCTCATAACCAGGTTGACCAAATTGGTTGTCGGCCATAATGATCCGCATATTGCCCAAGCCAGTTAAATGATTGTCTACTCCCGTCAGCAACACACTGCGCGTCGGTGAACAGGTTGCCGTCACATGAAAATTAGCAAACTTGACCCCGTTCTGGGCCAGTGAGTCGATCCCTGGGGTTGGGATTTCACTACCAAAACTACCGATATCAGAATAGCCCAAGTCATCGGCCAAAATAATTAAAAAATTTGGCTGCTCGTTAGCTTTTTTACTGACTGGAGAACCACAACCAGTAAGAAAAAACATAACCACGATGATTAAACATTTTGTGAAACATAATACTGTCGCTTTTATGAAGTGAATATTCATGGGGTTTGAGCGCTTTATTGTTAAATTTATGTGAACGTCAGTGTAGCAAATCTTATGTGTCACAACGACTCATTCCTTCCACCAAAGTTCGTGACAAAAGCATGAAAGTTTTATGACATTATTTTCTTGTCATATTTTTGTCATTTTAAAACTATAACCTTGCCAAGAATTTTAAATTGCTCAATACAAATTTTTGGAGAATTACATGCAACTTAAACACATCTTTTCTGCTACTACAATTACTGCAGCTTTAGTTCTTGCAGGTTGTGGTGGTGACATCAATATTACCCCTACAGTAAATGACAACAGCACTGACTCAAGTCAAGTTAACTCAAACAACACAACGACGACTGCTCCAACACCGGTTGAAGAAGTAGAATGCGCCAGCTACGAAGGTTCTAGCGGCCTTATTGCTGGCCTTAAAGTTGGTGACGATTGTTTGTATAACACTTCATTTGCTGGTGCAAACGTTCAAATCACTGAAAACGTTACTTTTAACGCACTGCCTAATGGTGGTGTTCACAAGTTTGATGGTGCATTACAAATTGGTGCTGATGGTCAAACAGATCCTTCTGATACAACTGCATTTACTATTCCTGCAGTTGGTCCAACAATGACGGTTGAAGCTGGCGCAACCCTAGCGTTTTCTTCTGGTGAAGCTATTGTACGCATTGCACGTGGTGCAAAAATTCAAGCAGTTGGTACGGCAGACGCTCCTATTACCTTTACTTCAGCAAAAGCATTTGACCGTTTTGATACAGTAGGTAATGGTCCTCAATACGCTGACTGGGGTGGTATTATCATCAATGGTCTGGGTATTACTGATCAGTGTGAAGACGCACAACGTGATGCAGGTACATGTAATGCACCTTCAGAAGGTATCGTTTCTTATTACGGTGGTACTGACAATGCAGACGATTCTGGCGCATTAAACTTCGTTAAAATCTGGTACGCAGGTTCTGGTCCTCGTACAGGTGGTGAAGGTGATGACTTGAACTCTCTTACCCTTAACGCAGTGGGTTCACGTACTTCTGTTGACTACATCCATATTCACCAAGGCTTTGATGACGGTATCGAAATTTTCGGTGGTGCTGTTAACATGAAGCGTGTTGTTGTAACTGATACTCAAGATGATTCATTCGATTTTGACGCGGGTTGGCAAGGTGCTGCTCAGTTCTTATTCGTACAACACGGAACTGTAACACTTGCTGATGGCAGTGTAGTGAATATGGGTAACGGTGGTTTCGAACAAGATGGTAAAAAAGGTACTACCACTGCAACTGCGCCAAGTTCTTTCCCAGACATTGCTAACGTGACCGTCATTACTACCGATGCAACATCAGTACGTGATGAAGATGATTCACTTGCAATGAAATTTGATGACGGTTTCCAAGCAAACTACTTAAACGTATTAGTTGTAGACCCAGCGAGCACTAACGGTGACGACACTGCATGTTTTAACTTCAGTACTGACGGTCAAAACAAAGTTGATGGCATTACGTTTAACAACTCTGTTATTGCATGTAGCAATGTATTCAACGGTGACGCTACCTTCACTACTGATGCGTCTGAAGTACCAGCTGCATTATTAGGTACTGCAAAAGCGGATTGGTTTGCCTCTTCTGGTACAACAGAAGTTCTTGCATCAGGTTCTGACGTATTAGTTGCTGGTATCCACACTCGTACAGGTGCTCCAATCACTGTTACTCCTGCAACTGCTGCTGAGTTAACTGCAGTTAATCCTTTCTTTGAAGCGGCTTCGTTCATTGGCGCATTACCAGATACTGATACTTCTTCAGCGTGGTACAACTGGGTCAATACAGCGGTAACTGCTGCGAATGCTGATTAATTAATCATACCCAAAGGACCAGGGCGCATCTTGACAAACATCATTGATGCGCCTTTTTTTAGTTAAGTTTCTTAGGAATAGTTATGAAATCACAGCATAAACTCCATAAATTATCACTGGCAGTTGTTGCCGGTATACTAGGAACATCAGCACCTACTTTTGCCCAAGAAGATGACCAAGTCATTGAAGAAGTAGTCGCAACAGGTTCTCGTTTACAAGGCAGTGCTATGGCTGTTATTGAAGAACGTAAAAACCAAGCGTTTGTTGCTGATATCTTAGGTGCAGAACAGATATCGCGAACTGGTGACAGTGACGCAGCTTCTGCTTTACGACGCGTGACAGGTTTGACATTAGTAGATGGTAAGTTCATTTACGTACGTGGTCTCGGTCAGCGTTACTCAAGTGCTCGATTAAACGGTGCAAATATTCCAAGTCCGGATCTTAGCCGTAATGTTGTACCACTTGATATCTTCCCTGCGACAATCATTGAGAGCATGTCAGTACAGAAAGCTTTCTCACCCAATATGCCTGCGGCATTCGGTGGTGGCAGTATTGATATTCGTACTAAATCAGTCCCATCTGAGTTTGTGGTAGGTGTTGAAGTCTCTGCGGGTATGGATACAGCCACTTCAGATGTTTTTGACTACAATACTAATACATCTGGAATTGGCAGTAATCTAGCAGCTGCAATTGGTAACTATCGCGGCGATTTTTCGATTGAAAACATTGCCAGATTAAATACTTTTGATCCTGCAAATGGTTCTGTTGCAAGCCAAGCAATTACATTAAACCAAGCATTATTGTCTGAACTTCCACGTGATTTTGGCATTACTGAAGATTCTGCTTCACCAAATTTTGGTGCCAAGTTTAACATCGGAAATTCTTTCGACTTTATGGATGGAACGTTAGGTGCGTTATATTCAGTTGCCTACGATCAGTCAGCAAAAACATCAGAAAAACGCACTGCAGTTATCACGCAGGAGTTTAATCCAGATTGTTCAACCACGCTAAACACACCAGAGGAAGTCAGTAACTCTTGTTTTAATACTGTCAAAGATTCTGTGACCACGGTCCATAATGAGCGTTTGAACAGCTATTTAAATATTGGTTATAAGTACGATACTCATTCTGTTTCTTATACTAATATACTGTTACAAGACTCTGATGATGAGATCGAAGTGGCAACGCAACAATCACCAGCAGGCTCCTCAATATTTTCCATAGCTACTGATGGTCAAGCAAATCGCTTTCATGAGTTTTTATATGAAGAGCGTGAATTACTGGTACACCAGTTTGTTGGCCAACATACATTTCCTCAGTTAGATAACTTGGGGGTTGATTGGCAGTATACTCGTTCAGAGGCGACTACGGACATTCCAGGCTCTGCGAAGTTTTCTTTCAGAGACCGCTACGAGAATGGTACTGTAGCATCAACTGTTATTACGGGTGATGATAACCGTGCCTTAATTGATTTCACTGAAATGGAAGACTATGTTGATTCATATGGTGCAAATGCATCTTATGTGTTCTACAAAGGCGATTATGAAGTTGAAATTAAAGGTGGGTATGACTTTACTGACCGTGCTCGTAACTACACAACTTCTGGTTTTAGCGTAGACAACGCTTCGGGTTCTGCCATCACTATTAATGCTTCTGGCACTGATACATTGTCAGATGCAGATTATTTAACGCAAAGCTTCATCGATAGTAACAATGTCTTTGTTAACTTTAACGAGCCTCTGGCACCGAATGCGGATGACTACTTAGCGGCACAACAAATCGATGCCGGATACGGTATGATTGATGTGTTCTATGCTAACAAGTATCGTTTGAGCGGTGGTTTGCGTTGGGAGAATTTCCAGCAAGTCGCTATTGGTACCTCTAGCCTTGTGTTTACACAAGAAGACTTAGATATCATCTATGGTACAGACCGTATTGAAAGCGGTATTATTAATGAAGATGATATGTATCCTTCGTTAGCGTTTACCTATCTTGGTGGTAGTGACTATCAGATACGTGCTAGCTATGGTGAAACAGTTGTACGTCCGGATTTGCGTGAAATAGTTCCTGTATTCTACTTTGATCCGCTAACGGATATTCAAACGTTCGGTAATAGTAATCTAACTTCAAGTCCGATTACCAACTACGACTTGCGTTATGAATATTATGGTTCAGCTGGCAATAACTTCTCAGTGGCAGCGTTCTACAAAGATATCACTGCGCCAATTGAGTCTAAGTTAGTGATTGGTGACGAAGATTATTCTGCCGAGTTTATTAATGCTGATACTGCAACAGTTACCGGTATTGAAGCTGAGTTTCTTTATGGGATTGAACATATTGCTGAAGGCTTCTTTACATCTGGTAACGTCACTTTGAGTGATTCAGAAGTTGAGATAGACCCGGCTCGTGCAGGTAACTTAACGAATACGACTCGTCGTATGACAGGTCACTCTGAATATGTCGTTAACTTACAGTTGAACTATGATTCTGCCAACGGCGAACATAGTGCATCATTAGTTTATAACGTGTTTGGTGAGCGTATTCTTGCTGCGGGTATCGTAGGTCGTGATGATGCATATGAGCAACCATTCCATTCTTTGGATGTTGTTTATACCTATTATCCAGATTTCAACAGCACCGTTAAGTTGAAAGTGAGTAACTTATTAGGTGAAGACCAAGAAGTGACTCAGTCTGGTGTGGTGGTGCGTTCTCGAGAAGTTGGTACCGGTTTGAGCTTATCGTATAAATACGATTTCTAATTCCAATTAACACAGTACCATTATGCAAAACCCAATCACTACAATTTTGATTGGGTTTTTTGGTATTTTACGTATTGTCTTCTATACTTCAAAACATCCCTGCAGTTGACACGAAGTGAATGACAGCTCCTCCGATATATATCAGAAACAGTCTTTGCTCTAATCATTAAGAAGAAATCACATATATGGCAAAAATTCTAGTAATAGATGATTCTGGATTTCAGCGTCGAAGCATTTGCAAAATTATTGAAAGTCTTGGGCACGACACTATCCAAGCTGAAAACGGTCAAGACGCTCTCAATCAACTTCAAACACTCAAAGTCGACTGCATTTTTTGTGATTTGTTGATGCCAGATGTTAATGGTCATCAATTTTTAGAGGCATATGCATGGAAAGATGAAGCCGCGCCTGTGATTGTCCTTTCCGCAGACAAACAAGAATCGTCTTACGATATGTCGATTGAACTTGGTGCCAAAGCGATGATCAACAAGCCTGCTAAGCTCGACAAGATTGAGATGGCCTTAAGTAAGGTATTAAACTAGCCTATGGAAATTAATGAAGACCTGAAAGACGTCATTACCGAATTGACGAATATTGGCGTAGGCGATGCTGCCTCCGTCCTTAATGAAATGGTCGAATCACATGTTACCTTACAAGCCCCTTTACTTGTGATCTTAACGCCTGAGGAATTAGAAGAACGCTTACAAAACGACATAGGCGAGGACATCTCACTAGTCCAGATGAATTTCAATGGTGGTATGACCGGGGTAGCGAACTTATTGTTTCCCATTGAAAGTGGGAAGAAACTCACCAATATATTATCAGAAGGGTTTGAGGAAGAAGATTACAACTCCCTTAAAGCAGGCACATTAACTGAAGTCGGGAATATTATTCTAAATTCTGTATTAGCGTCTTTTAGTAATTCGCTTAGTGAGCACTTGGATTATCAACTCCCCGAGTTTTCTGATTTACACGTCACACAATTTATTAAAAACGAACTATTTCAAGGGAATGATGTGTCTTTTTTATGTGAGGTAAACTTTGCGGTGCAAAGTGCCAGCATTGAAGGACATGTTGTATTGGTCTTTGATATCGACTCACTACAAGCCATGAATGGAAAACTACCAGAACTATTAATGTAGATGGTCATGGCTAACTCTAATAGTAATATCCACTATCTTGATCACGTCACTGACGGTGTCATTTTAATTAATGAAGATTTCACCATCGTATTTGTCAACAAAGTCTTTGTCGGTTGGGTTGGACAAAGCGCGGATACCTTAGTAGGTAAAGCCATTGACGATGCTTTTCCAATGCTCACTGCGAAAAAATTCTGGCCTCGTTTTAAGCGCTTATTCAAAATGCGTGCGCCCATGGTGTTATCAGCCCTCATCCATCACTGTTTTGTTGAAATCCAACAAAATAACGACGAAGTGATGATGCAAGACACCTTTGTGTCAGTGCTCCAAGGTGAACATGGACTAGAGGGACTTATTTCAATCGCCAATGTCTCGGAGCACAACAAATCCCTAATGATGGTAAAAGACTCAGCAAAGCAAATAAAAACGTTGGCTGAGTCTAAGATGAGTTTCTTATCGACCATTAGTCATGATATTCGTAACCCTCTTAACGGGATCATTGGCAGTACCGAATTATTGTTGGACGAACCACTCAACGATGCACAAACAAAATTAGTCCATGGTATTAAAGATTCGGGGGATTTCTTGTTAACACTGATTAAGGATTTTGTCGACCTAACCCGAGTCAGTTCCAATCAGTTACGCTTTGCTCCTGAAGTGTTTTCTTTGAAAGAGTTTTTTCATAATGTCATTGATGTCAGTCAGGTAGGTGCAAAAGCCAAAGGTCTACGCTTTGTCTATGAGCTGGATTTTGATTATGAGCAAACTATTTATATCGACAAATCCCGCCTGTACCAAATCGTTGAAAACCTAGTGAGCAATGCTATCAAATTCACCTCCAAAGGATTTGTTAAACTGCGGATTAATGCCGATAATGATCAGTTAACTATCGTGGTAAAAGATAGTGGTTCAGGGGTTTCTTTAGCTGAACAAGTCAGTATATTTGACTCTTTCAAGCAGGCTAAACAAGGCCTTGAAATGGGCAATGAAGGTTTTGGTTTGGGCCTGTCTATTGTCAAATCTATCGTCACCTTATTGGATGGAAAAATCAGAGTGCACAGTCAGGAAGGCTTGGGGTCTACGTTCATTGTTACATTACCGCTGACACTGCCACCAGAAGGATATGGTATTGAAGCTGTGATAAGCCAAGCGCAACCTGATTTAACTGGTATCCGTGTCCTAGTTGCAGAGGACAACCAAATATCTCAACATATCCTCATTAGTTTTATTGAAAAATTAGGTGCATCGGTAACCATTGCCATTGATGGCTTTGCTGCATGTAAATGCCTTAATGAGGGGCAATATGACGTGGTTTTATTAGATGATAATATGCCGTTTAAAACAGGCACAGAGGTTTACTCTTTTGCAAAGAGTCTTACTGATTATCAACAAGTGCCCTTTGTAATCACCTCTGGCAACGCGCTAGAAGAAGATAATGACCGTTATACTGAGCATGGTTTTGATTTTATATTATCTAAACCATACAGTTTTAAAGATGTGGTTGAGCTGTTTAACCGTATGTCACTAGATATTTAACACCGGTTTGCTAAGAGGATACAAAAAAGCCAACGCAGTATATCCTGCGTTGGCTTTTGCATTTATACAATCGCTACAGATTAGCGATATAATTTAACTATACGCGTACCGCCGGGATGATGTCCGAGCCAGCCACTGCCAAGTCTTCTTTAGGTGGTTGGAACGTAGTCAAATCGATACCAGAAACCGCTTCTTGATACTCTGGTAACGTCGGGAAACGACCTAAGATACAAGAAAGTACAACCATTGGCGTGGAGCCAAGTAGTGACTCACCTTTCTTCTCAGCACTATCTTCAACTACACGGCCTTGGAAAAGACGCGTAGAAGTCGCAAGTACGGTATCACCCGCTTCTGCTTTTTCTTGGTTACCCATACATAAGTTACATCCTGGACGCTCTAAGTAAAGGATGTTGTCATACTTAGTACGCGCAGCTTCTTTTGGATTCTCATCAGAGAACTCAAAACCAGCATATTTTTGTAGGATATCCCAATCGCCTTCTACTTTTAACTCATCAACGATGTTATATGTTGGTGGAGCAACAACTAGTGGCGCCTTGAATGAAATAGGACCTTTTTGTTCAAGGTTGCGTAACATCGCAGCAATGATCTTCATATCGCCTTTGTGAACCATACAAGAACCAACGAAACCAAGGTCAACTTTACGGCCATCATAGTAAGAGGCTGGGCGAATTACATCGTGCGTGTAACGCTTAGAGATGTCTTCGTTGTTGACATCTGGGTCAGCAATCATTGGCTCAACGATTGAATCAAGATCAACAACCACTTCTGCGTAGTACTTAGCATTGTCATCTGGTGCAAGCGCTGGAGCTTCGCCAGATTTGACTTCTGCAATACGCTGATCCGCCAAATCAATAAGACCTTGAAGCATATTCGCTTCGTTGTCCATGCCTTTATCGATCATGATTTGGATACGTGATTTAGCCAATTCTAATGACGCAATCAATGTCTCGTTAGTAGAGATACAGATAGACGCTTTGGCTTTCATTTCAGCTGTCCAGTCCGTAAACGTGAACGCTTGGTCAGCCAATAATGTACCAATTTGTACTTCGATAACTCGTCCTTGGAAAACGTTTTCCCCACCAAATTGCTTCAACATTTGGGCTTGAGTCGCGTGCACGATATCACGGAAATCCATGTGCGGTTGCATACTGCCTTTAAATGTCACTTTGACCGACTCAGGGATCGGCATTGCAGCTTCACCTGTCGCCAGTGCTAAAGCAACAGTACCAGAGTCAGCACCAAATGCGACGCCTTTTGACATACGCGTATGTGAATCACCACCGATAATGATAGCGCGGTCATCAACAGTAATATCATTCAATACTTTGTGAATAACGTCTGTCATCGAGTGATAAACGTGCTTCGGATCACGCGCGGTAATAACGCCAAATGCGTTCATGAATGCCATTAACTTAGGCGTGTTCGCTTTAGCTTTGTTATCCCAAACTGATGCTGTGTGACAGCCAGATTGGAATGCACCGTCAACACTTGGCGATATCTTAGAAGCAGCCATCGCCTCTAATTCCTGACAAGTCATAGGACCCGTCGTATCTTGTGAACCAACAATATTCACTTTAACACGTACATCAGAACCTGTGTGGAGTGGTGTTTCTGATGCGACACCAATTGCATTGCGGTTGAAGATCTTTTCAACTGCAGTCAGGCCTTGACCTTCGATTGAGATTTCTTTTGCTGGTGCGTAAACAACAGGCGCTTCAACACCAAGAGTTTCAGCAGCAAATGTTTGTAGCTTTTTACCAAATACTACAGCATAAGAGCCACCGGCTTTCATGAACTCAACTTTTTGCGGTGTAAACGCATCAGATACATCAACCAGCTCTTCGTCACCGTTGTATAATTTTTTCGCTTTGGTATCGATCGTTAAAATAGTACCGGTTGCAACAGAGTAAGCTTGTTCTAAAACTGGATCGCCATTTTCATCGCGAACCACTTCACCATTTTCGTCAGTCTTTTTGACCCAATTTTTAAGGTCAAGACCAATACCACCAGTTACACCTACTGTGGTTAAGAAGATCGGTGCAATACCATTAGTACCCGCAACCACTGGCTTATTATTAACAAAAGGAATAAATGGAGATGTTTCTTCACCGGCCCAAAGTGCAACGTTATTCACACCTGACATACGTGAAGAACCGACACCCATGGTGCCTTTTTCAGCGATAAGCATAACTTTACAATCAGGGTTTGCTTCTTTCATCGCTTTGATTTCTTGCTGAGCTTCAGGAGAAATCATGCATAAACCGTGTAGTTCACGGTCAGCACGTGAATGCGACTGGTTACCAGGAGACAGAAGATCAGTTGAAATATCACCTTCTGCAGCGATATAAGTAATCACTTTGATTTTTTCAGGGATGTCATCAAGCTTAGTAAAAAATTCTGCGTTCGCGTAGCTCTTTAAGATATCTGTCGCAATCGCGTTACCCGCTTTATATGCTTCAGCTAAACGACTTGTATCCGCATCGTATAAGAATACTTGTGATTTTAAAACTTCACCAGCAGCTGCTGCTTGCGCATCATCAGAAAGAGCAACATCTAATAATGCTTCCACAGAAGGACCACCTTTCATGTGCGAAAGCTGTTCTAATGCAAACTCAGGAGAAATTTCAGCAACTACTTCGTTGCCAAGCACGATGTCTTTTAAAAATGCCGCTTTCACAACTGCCGCTGGCGTAGTACCAGGTAAAGTATTGTAAATGAAAAATTTCAGCGATGACTCGCGTTCTGGGTGACTAGTATCTTTGATTTGCTCAATGATTTCGGCAGTTAGTTCTGCGCTGTCGATCGGTTTAGGGTTCAAACCGAGGTCGGTTTTACGGACTTCGATTTCTTTGAGATATTCGTTGTATTGACTCATCGTGTGTTACGCCTTAATAAAATCCATTAGTGATTAACCTGGGGATTATATGAAAAAAAGCACACAATGCCCATGCCTAAGCTGAATAACTATTATAAATTCTATTTATATAGCGCGTAAACTTAATAATATCAATGAATTAGCTTTCATATACCTTAGTTGTAGTACCTTGGCTAACAAGGTTTATGAAGCTAATAACGGTATTTTTAGATAAAACCTTCTATGTTCTTAAAAAAAAACAGCCACTATCCTACTTACTGGCGTGAGCAATTTATGAATGTTATGTGACAGTAATATGAAGCTTATATTAAACCAACCCAACATGACAGGATTGTAATAAAACTGTCAAAGAACACCAGTATGATTCCCCGAGTTTTCAAATTGCCAAATCATCAAGATCCGGCTCAAAAAAAAGGTCCATACTATGAATCGCTTAGTCTCTCTAATGGCTTTGATTGTTGCAGGTTGCATGAGCTGTACTGCATTTGCACAAGCAGACCAGACTGTTGAGAAAGTCGTGACTGAAGCAGGAAAAATCAATGCCTCTGCAGCCCAGTCACAAATGAAAATCGATAATATTGTCGAACAAATTGACACTAAATTACAACAGTTCAAAACACTGAACAAAGAAATTGAAGGCTTAAATGTCTATAACAGTCAATTACAAAAACAAATCGATAACCAAACAAACGAAATGCAAGCTTTGAACGAGGCGATTGACGAAGTCAGCGTCATTGAACGTCAAATTACGCCTTTAATGATTAATATGATTAATGGATTAGAGCAATTCGTGGCACTGGATGTGCCTTTCCTTCCGCAAGAACGTGCAGAGCGGGTTGCTGGTTTACGTAGCATGATGGACCGTGCTGACGTCGCTCCGTCGGAAAAGTTTCGCCGGGTGATGGAGGCCTACCAAGTTGAAATGGATTATGGCCGTACACTTGAAGCATACCCTGGTCTGCATACGATCGATGGTACTGAGCGCGAAGTTGAATTCTTGCGCCTTGGTCGTACCGCATTGATTTACCAAACACGTGACGCGTCACGTCAAGGTGCGTGGAACAAACAAACCCGTCAATGGGAAGCATTGGATTCTAGCTACCGTACCCAAATCACTAAAGGTTTGCGTATGGCCAAGAAACAGCTTGCTCCTGACCTTTTAATGTTACCCGTTGCGATTACCGACTAAGGCATGTTTGACATGAAATTTTCACTAAAAACCATTCTAGCCGTCGTTGCTGTATCAGCATTAAGCTTTACTGCAACTGCAAATGATCGTGCATTAGATTTAGATGCACTATTAAAACAGCTTGAACAAGGGCAATTTGCTCAGTCTCAAGAAAACCAAGCACGTGAAGCTGAGTTCGTTACCAAACGTAGCGAGCAGGACCGCATTTTACGTCAAACGCGTTACACCCGTGACAATGCTTTAACGCTTTCTGAAACACTGGAAACTCAGTTCGAAGAAAACGAATTTAAACTCGCTGACTTGAACGATGCATTGAACAACCGCTTAGGTTCACTAAAAGAATTGTTCGGTGTGCTGCAGCAAGTATCTGGCGATACCAAGAACAAATTCACCAACTCGATGATTTCGGCACAAATCTCTGGCCGTGCAGAGTTTTTGGATCAGATGGCCCAATCAATGGGAGCTTCATCAAAATTGGCCTCAATTGCAGAAATTGAGCGCGTATGGTTTGAAATGCAGCGAGAAATGACCGAAAGCGGTAAAGTCACTAAGTTTGAGACAGCAGTGATTGAAGCTGGTGGTAACAAAGTGGTCAAAGAAGTGGTTCGCGTTGGACCCTTCGCTTTAGTAGCTGATGGCAAATTCCTTGAGTACAACGGTGTGACGGGAAATGTTGCTGAATTAATTCGCCAGCCTGCTGACCGTTTTGGTTCAAGCGCAGCTGAGTTGCAGGCCTCCAGCGGTGAACTAGTAAAGTTTGGTATCGACCCGACAGGTGGTTCGATCCTAGGTTTACTCGTCCAAGCACCAACGCTTAAAGAGCGTGTTGAGCAAGGTGGTTTGGTTGGTTACATCATCCTTGCAGTCGGTGCCTTGGGCTTGTTACTCGCACTTGAGCGTTTAGTGTCATTGACGCTGATCCGCAGCAAAGTTAACAAACAGCTTAAGTCTGAGACCTTCACTGACAATAACCCATTGGGTCGCGTTATGCAGGTGAAGGACAAATATCCAGATGCCGACACTGAAGCAATGGAACTGCATCTGACTGAAGCCATTTTAACTGAAGTACCTAAATTAGGCCGCAACTTAACGATCATCAAAATCATCTCAGTCGTCGCACCTCTTATGGGTCTATTAGGTACAGTAACGGGTATGATTAACACCTTCCAAGCAATTACGTTGTTTGGTACAGGTGACCCAAAACTGATGGCTGGTGGTATTTCACAAGCACTTGTCACAACGGTATTAGGTCTAGTTGTCGCGATCCCGATGACCTTGCTCTACGCAGTATTAAACACGCGTAGCAAGAACATCGTGTTCATTCTTCAAGAACAAGCAGCTGGTGTGATTGCTGAGCGCGCAGAGCGGAGCTAATTCACATGGTTGAGTTCTTAGAAGCGATCCGAGATTTTGCAGAAACAGGTGGCCAAGTACTCTTGGTCATCGGGTTCTTGATCTTTGTCATGTGGTTGCTGATTTTAGAACGTGTTTTATACATCCTAATCTGGCACAAAGAAATTAAAAACGATGTGTTGTCACAGTGGCAGGAACGCCAAGACAAAACATCCTGGAATGCAGAGCAAATTCGTCAAGCCGCTATTTCTCGAATGGTGATGGCATTGAACGGCAGTATTCCAATTATTCAGGCGCTTGTCGCTTTGTGTCCATTATTAGGTTTAATGGGAACCGTCACCGGAATGATTGAAGTTTTTGACGTCATGGCAATTTCTGGTTCAGGTAACGCACGTTCAATGGCATCCGGTGTCTCAAAAGCAACCATTCCAACAATGGCAGGCATGGTAGGTGCACTTTCAGGCGTATTCGCCTCAACATGGTTAACACGTAAAGTGAAAACCGAACGTGCACATTTAGAAGATCAAATTCAACTAGTTCGCCACATTTAAGTGGCGTCGAGGGTTACAACATGAAACAACATTTTCAAAACTTAATGGACGAAGAAGAAGCGGCAATTGATATGACGCCCATGCTTGACGTCGTCTTTATCATGCTGATTTTCTTTATCGTTACGGCTTCATTTGTTAAAGAGGCTGGGATTGACGTCAATCGTCCAGAGGCAGCGACCGCTGTCAAAAAAGACCGCGCTAACATTTTAATTGCCATCAGTGATAAAGGTGAGATTTGGATCAATAAACGTCGTGTTGATGTTCGAGCAGTACAAGCTAATGTTGAACGTTTAAAAGCAGAAAACCCTCAAGGTTCTGTCGTGATCCAAGCTGATCGCAAGTCAACCACCGAAACGCTTATCAAAGTCATGGATGCATCGCGAGCAGCCGGTGCCTATGATATTTCGATTGCGGCTCAAGAACAGTAAACAGGCACTATTATTATGTCACGTTTTTTAATTGCCTTTATTGTCTCGGCAGCGATTACCCTGGGGTTATTCCTCCTCATGCAGTCACTTATTAAGAGTGGCGGTAGTGCCTTTACTGAGCCACCTAGAGGTAGCGTATTGGACTTTGTCCGCGTTAAAAAAGAAGAAGCGGTCGAGAAAAAAGACCGCAAACCCAAAAAGCCACCAAAGCCAGAAGAGCCCCCACCGCAGATGGAAACCCCTCAGATGGATTCCCCTGCACCAGATGGTGAAGGTACCGGACTGGATTTTGCTGCTGAGGTCACTACAGATTTGTCATTAGATGGCGGTACTGGTTTAGATTCTGGCGATGGAGAGTATTTACCTATAGTGAAAGTTGCTCCGGTATATCCACGTCGAGCCTTGCAGCGTGGTATTGAGGGCTTTGTGATTGTTGAATTTACTGTAAATAAGCAAGGTTCTGTATCTAATCCAATAGTTCTTGAAGCTCAACCAGAAAGTATTTTTGACCAAGCGGCTCTCGATGCTGCCAAAAAATTTAAATATAAACCTCGAGTAGTTAACGGTGAGCCCATCGCGGTGTCTGGGGTGCAAAACCGTATTACTTTTAAGATTGATGGATAAGGATTCGCAATGAAATCACGTACACTACATTGTTTGTTATCGGGAATATGCTTAAGTGCTATTTTGTTTATCGGTCAAGCCACAGTGATTACCACTGCACATGCCCAAACCAAAGCAAGTGACAAGCAAACACGCAAGGTACCTACCTTGCGAGGTAAAGTCTATGAGCAATTATCTCGAGCACAAACTTTTGCTGATAATAACCAGCTCGATGAGGCTTTTGAAGTATTAGCGGACGTCGAAGACAAAAAATCATCTATGAATAGCTATGAAGTTGCCATGCTATACAACTTCTACGGTTTGATTTATTACAACAATGAACAGTCAGATAAAGCACTCGAATATTTCAATAAAGTTGTTGCACAACAACCGATCCCAGAATCATTTGAACAATCAACGGTATTTACAATTGCACAGCTTGCATTAATGCAAGGTGATTACAAAACTGCAATTGCTAATCTAGAGCGTTGGGAAGATTTGAACGTCGGCCCTACCCCACCAAAGAATTTGTTTATTAAAGCGCAAGCGTATTATTCGGATAAACAATATGAAAAAGCCGCTAGCTTCATTGACGAAGCAGTGACGGTAAAAGAATCTGCGGGCATGATCCCCGATGAGGGATGGTTGATTTTACAACGCGCTGTTCACTACGAGCTCAAAGACAATGAAAAAGTCAAAGATATCATTGTGAAAATGGTGAAGTTGTTCAACGCTCCTAAGTATTGGGTCCAGCTAGGCGGTATGTACGGTCAGCTAGGTATGGAGAAGCACCAACTTGCCGTCATGGAAGCAGCCTACCAACAAAATTTTTTAGTGAAGGGTGCTGACCTATTTAACCTTGCGCAGCTGTACTACTTGCACAAGTCCCCCATAAAATGCGCGAATGTCATGCAGGAAGCTATCAATGATCGTCTATTAGAAGAAAACTTGCGTAACCTGAAGTTCTTAGCTCAATGTCTACAACTCGCCAAAGAAAACGAAAAGGCGGTCCCTGTACTGCGTACAGCTGCAAAATTGTCACCTAATGGCGAGTTATATGCACAGCTAGCGCAGTTGTTCCTAAACATTGATAAATTTGACGAAGCGATAAAAAATGCAGAACTGGCACTAGACAAAGGTAACTTGCGAAATCAAGGAACCATGCATTTAGTATTGGGAATGTCATATTATAATCAGCAAAACTTTGTAGCTGCTATTGACCAGTTAGCGAAAGCAGAGGAGTACAGAGAGACTCAGAAAATGGCACAACAGTGGCAACAGTTTGTGAATGCTGAGAAGCTTACGATAGAAGCATTAGAAGCAGAAATCGAGTCTGACTAGGAAGGACGTATCACGCCTCTTGCCTTGTCCTTCTTCAGGGCGAAGCAAGAGGTTTAATATCGGATCAACCGTCTTTATTGTTCTTGGAGTATTTTTGCAGCCTCTACTGCAAAGTATGTCAAAATACCATCAGCGCCCGCTCGTTTAAAACTTAATAATGACTCCATAATCACTGCTTCTTTGCTGAGCCAGCCATTAGTAAATGCAGCTTGGTGCATCGCATACTCTCCACTTACTTGATAGGCAAACGTCGGCGCTTTGAGTTCATCCTTAACCCGACGCACTATATCTAAATATGGCATACCTGGCTTCACCATCACCATATCCGCGCCTTCATCTAAATCCAGTGCCACCTCTTTAATGGCCTCATCAGAATTCGCAGGATCCATTTGGTATGTTTTTTTGTCTCCGCCTTTAATATTAGCAGCTGAACCGACTGCATCGCGGAATGGTCCATAATAACTCGATGCGTATTTTGCAGAATAAGCCATAATAGCGGTATTACAAAAACCCGCGTCTTCTAGAGCATCACGAATTAAACCAATCCGTCCATCCATCATATCAGAAGGCGCGACAATATCAGCACCCGCTTGGGCATGAGAAAGCGCCTGCTTTATCAACACTTCATTAGTGGTGTCGTTCAACACGTAACCGTGTTCATCAATGATTCCGTCCTGTCCATGTGTCGTGAATGGGTCCAATGCCACATCAGTAATTACCAACAATTCCGGAAACCGTGCTTTTACCGCTCGGACCGCGCGTTGTGCTAAACCCTCTGAATCATAGGCAGCTTCAGCGTCTAAAGATTTCGCCGACATAGGTGTGACTGGGAATATGGCGATTGCGGGAATGCCAAGACTGACTACTTCCTCTAACTTAACTAACAACGTATCTATGGAGTAACGATATACATCAGGCATCGAATCGACGCTTTCTATTTCGTTGTCACCTTCTTTGATAAACATAGGGTAAATCAAATCTGCCACAGATAATGCATTTTCACGGACCAACCCGCGGATGTTTTCATTTAAACGTAAGCGACGAGGACGTTGTGGGAGAAAAAAAGCCATTAGTTTACTTCAACCTTTTTACATTAGTACTGCGATTATTGTTTGTGCTACTCAGATAAAAACCACTAAAGCGCCCTTCTTCAATCTCTACGGTGTCCCCTTCTTTAAAACGGATCCGATTCACTTCAGTTTGTTTCCACACTTGACCATTATCTAGCGTAAAGGTCATATAATTTCGACTGTCAGTACTGAGTTTAGTGATCGTCGCCACTACTGATTCATCAGACTCTTTTTCGGCAAAACCAAACATGCTTTTACTTTGGACTGGGGCAGTGGTTGTAGGCTGACTAGGAGCAGCTACTGTGGGAACATTGGGTGCTGTTGCAGATGACAAAGCTGGCGTATTCACTACCGTTGCTGGCAATGTACTATCGGATAAGTCGTTTAAGCGCGCTGCAATTTTGTCATAACAAACCAAACGTTGCAGACTATTCGATTTGGCACTACATGCAGTCATTGCATCAGCAACCGATTCAGTGGCGTGCCCAGCAGTACTCATAAGTAAGCTACTAAGGGCAAAAGAAGATAAAACTAAGCGGGTACCTTTGAACATTGCTTTCATAAAATTCTCTAATGTTTTTATTATCAGTTTTGGTGAGAGAAAAATAGAAAAGTTCCTTACATTTTTCTCAATTATGAATGACTTCCTGGTTTTGTTTCTGCAGCATCCTGCTCAGCAGAGGCATCTGGTTCAACGATCTCTTTACGACTATACACGCTACCTATAATTACGCCAACTTCGAATAGCAGCCACATTGGGATCGCTAACAACGTCTGCGAAATCACATCTGGTGGAGTCAACAGCATACCAACTACAAATGTACCCACAATGATATATGGACGCTTGGCGCGTAAATTGTTCGGTGTAGTGACTCCCGTCCAACACAATAAAATAATCGCAATAGGGATTTCAAACGCGATCCCAAAAGCAAAGAAAATTTTCAGTACAAAGTTTAAATAGCTACTGATATCTGTACTAACAACCACCCCTTCTGGGGCGACGCTGTTGAAGAAACTAAACGCCAATGGAAACACAACGAAATAAGCAAATGCCATACCGGCATAAAAGAGTAATGTACTCGATAACAATAACGGAGCGACGAGTTTTTTCTCATTGCGATATAACGCCGGAGCGATAAAACCCCACACTTGATAAAGTACATAAGGAATCGCAATAAAGAATGACACGACCATGGTTAGTTTAAATGGCGCGAAGAAAGGGGAAGCAACATCTGTCGCAATCATTGTTGCCCCCTCAGGCATGACCGCCAGTAAGGGTTGTGCAAGTAAATGATAAATGTCTTGAGCGAACATTGCCAAAGCGACAAACACAAGTAACACACTTAATAACATTTTTAATATGCGAGTGCGCAGTTCTAAGAGGTGGGAAACGAGATTGGATGAGGTGCTCATTGTTTTTTATACGGCTCTTGCACTGATTTAGCAGCAGCTTTCAATTCATCCATACTCGCTTGCAGTGTTGGATCTAGGTCTTTTAAACCTTGCTGTTCTGCTTTTTTCAAGTTTTCATGCAACTCATGCACACGTAGTTGTTCTTCCATTTCGTTTTTGAAACCATTTGCCATGCTTTTCATGCTGCGAATTGTGCGTGCTGTTGAACGAATAGCACTCGGCATTTTTTCTGGCCCTAAGACTATCAGGGCCATTACACCAATCACTAAGAGTTCCCAAAAACCAATATCAAACATAATTAATCAGTTTTCTTTTCTTTTAATTCTTCTGTTGTAACGGCTTTCTTTTCGGCGAGTGATTCATCTACAAAATCAGCATCTTTTTGTTCTGCGCTGGTATCTTCGTTCACCGCTTTTTTGAAACTCTTCACTGCTGAACCGATGTCACCACCCATTCCACGTAATTTTTTTGTACCAAATAATAAGATAACAATTAATGCGATAATCAATAACTGCCAAATACTAATTCCACCCATGGAATATCCTTATTTATAAACGTAAAACTCGCAAAATATTAGCACGATCTAAGACAAATACCTACCAATAATCATTATACGAGTTGCGATGAACTTGATATAGTAAGTATATCGTATCTGTTTGAGTTTTATTTAAGTGCCACGCAAATGTTTAGTGAATATATTCTGGCTGAGTTGTGTATTCTTCAGTATCTCTGCGACCACGCAGGCTGAAACACAAAATGCGCATTCAGATGGCGCTCAATCCATCTGGATGGATGAATGGCATCGTTCCTTATCCGCCACATTCAATGAGCAAGCACAAGCTATCGACGGGTGGTTTTCAGATACAGACATCCCAAAGCAAACGGCTGGGGCAAGTGGTAAAGTTCGTTTCGGCTGGGAACCTCGCTCAACAGACTTAGCTGGCTTTGACACACGTTTCCGCATTAAATTTTCCCTGCCTTCATTGAAAAACCGCGTGGATCTCTTGCTCAGTGATGACGAAGATGAAAATCTCGAGGACAATATCCGCACCAGCAGAGAGATTGATTCACAACGACAAAATACCACTCTCGCCTTGCGTTTTTTCAGTCCGAACTTTGCACATGTGAGTTACCGGATCGGTTTTGGCCGAAGAGATCAAGTTTTTGCCCGCGCTACTTACCGAGACTATTACAAAATAAATGAAAAAATCACTCTGTTGTATGACAGCCAAGCTTATTACTACAATCGAGACCGCTGGGGCACAGAGGCTGGTGCATCCATCCTGTATGAAAGAAGCGGAAAAGTGTTAGACAGATTAAATCATCGCTGGTATTTTTCGGATAAGGATAATGAATTTAAATGGCGTTTAGAAGCCCAACGCTACACCCGTTTAGGTCCACAATCGACCTGGATAAATACGCTTTACCTCAGTGGCTATTCGCGCCCTAATATGCATACTGAACAGGTATTAGTCAGCACTAAATTACGCAGCAACCCGTTACGAAAATGGCTATTTTTTGAGGTCGAGCCATATGTACTATGGCTCAAAAAAGAAGATTTTAAGGCAACCTATGGGATTGCCTTAAGATTTGAGGCTTTTTATGGCAAAGGTAATGCCTTTAATTTTTAAAGCTCCCTTTATCTCGAGTTAGTTCCTAATGTGTTCTTATGGGGGGCTGAAGGTTATCTACTTTGAGCTGTGCACTTCAAAATGCATCGCTTCGACTTCTTGTAGACTCGGTAATGCAGACATGGCACCGATTTTAGAACAAACCAAACCACTTACTTTGCCAGCAAACGCGATACACTCATCAATACTATCGGCATAAAAAGCTTCCGTTTTTGGCAACTCCGCTATTTTATATAACAATGCCCCGATAAACGAATCCCCGGCTCCAGTAGTATCAACCGCAGAAATTTTGTAAGCAGGAATAATTCTGTTTTCGCCATTTTGTGAGATAAAGCAACCAGCTGCGCCCAAAGTAACTAACACCATTTTTACACCATACTGGTGTATATACGCACACCCCTCAGCATAGTCCTGTGAACCACTTAAGAAGGTTAACTCTTCATCACTTACTTTCACGATGTCAGCTTTAGCAAAATAAGCTTCACAAAGCGATTTGAACTCCGCATCTCGGCCTTGCCACAAATCAATCCGGTAATTTGGATCGAAGCAAATCGTATTGCCCTGGGTCTGCGCAAAATCAGTGATCTCTTGATATGCTTTACCTAATTCACCACCTAATAACGCGGTGGCTGAACCTAAATGTAGAATATCATTGGGCTTTAACACGTCGGCTAGGGGACGAGAAATAGCATATAGCTCATCAGCTCCGCGATTAAAAACGAATTCGCGCTCACCGTTTTCCGCTAAAGAAACAAACGCTAATGTCGTCGGTGTACTGAGCTGTGCAACCCCAGAGGTATCGACGCCAAACTGGGCCACTTTATCAATCAGAAACTGTCCAAATGGATCTTTACCAACTGCACCTAAGAGTTGCGTCGCTCCTCCTAACTTAGCAATAGTCGCGGCCACGTTCGCCGGTGCTCCACCAGATTTTTTAATATAATTAGCACCTGCGACAAGACCTACATCTTTATCCGTGCAAACAAAATCTATTAACATCTCACCTATACAAACAATACTCATACTTTTCCTTTTTTAAATTATTTAACTGCGCGATTTTGCGATCGCTTTTATCCAAAAATATGCACCAAAAATCGCTAAACCGACTTCGTATTCGATAGGCATTTGGTTGGCAAACATCAGTAACGCTAAAATAAAACCGGTAGAACCGAGCATACCATACAAAGTAGATTTTTGATGTTTACGCTGTAGAGCCTGTTGCTCTTTGAACTGTTGTTCTTGAAGTTCAGGTAATGCTTTTAATTGTTGCAAGGTAGAAAAAAACAGGTCAGGCATATCAGGCAACTTTTCTGTCCAGAAAGGCGCATTATTTTTGATTTTGGTCAACATAGCTTTGAGACCGATTTGTTCGTTCATCCAATTTTCCAAAAACGGTTTTGCAGTTGCCCATAGGTCTAGTTGTGGATAAAGCATGCGTCCTAAACCCTCTACATAAAGTAAGGTTTTTTGTAACAATACTAGTTGCGGTTGAACCACCATATTAAACCGTCGAGCAGTGTTGAAAAGCTGTAATAAGACATGCCCAAAAGAGATCTCGTTTAATGGTTTTTGGAAGATCGGGTCACAAACGGCTCGAATAGCGGTTTCTAGTTCGTCAATGTTAGTATCCGCAGGAACCCAACCTGAATCGCGATGCAACTCTGCCACTTTGCGATAATCACGATTAAAAAATGCGATGAAATTAGCTGCTAGATAATGCTTATCCTCAGCGTTCAAAGTACCGACAATCCCATAATCTATCCCAATATAATATGGATCATCGGGGTGTTCCGTACTGACAAAAATATTGCCTGGGTGCATATCGGCATGGAAGAAACTATCGCGGAACACTTGCGTGAAAAAAACCTCGACCCCACGTTCGGCCAGTTTTTTCATATTAGTATCTTGGGCTTCTAGCGCAGCAATATCGGACACAGGTATACCGTAAATACGCTCCATCACAATCACATCTTTAGTGCAATAATCACCGTAAAAATGAGGGACATATAATGCATTGGAATCTTCGAAGTTATGTTTGATTGCCATACCATTGGTGGACTCGCGCACCAAATCTAATTCATCAAAAATGGTTTTTTGGTACTCTTCAACGACTTCTACCGGGCGCATTCGCTTGCCATCAGGTAGCCATTTCTGAACCACGACAGCTATCGACTGGAGCAATTCTACATCGGACTCAATTATCGGCTCAATATCAGGACGAATGACTTTTATCACTACATCCGCATTATCTTGTTTTAGTTTTGCAGTGTGGACTTGAGCGATTGAGGCTGAAGCGAGTGGCTCCGGATCAAAGTCACAGAATAATTCGTCTAAACAAGTAATGTTTAATGAGCGTAAAATCGAAGCTTCTGCATCAGCGCCTGAAAACGGTGGTACATTGTCTTGTAATACGGCTAATTCGTCTGCGATGTCCAATGGGATCAAATCGCGTCGAGTGGAAAGCATCTGACCGAATTTAATAAATACAGGGCCAAGAGATTCAAGCGCTAAACGTGCCCGCACCCCACGACTTTTATCCTTGTGTTTGTTGCGGATCCAAAAAATCCCCAAGCGACCTAATCTGGCATACCAAGGCACAAAAGATTTAGGCAACAAATCATCCAATCCATACTCAAGAACGACTTTTGCTATTTGATAAAAACGTTTGGTTGCCATAAGGGCTGTTGTTTCCTATTTTGTTGTCCCGCTATATACCTTTAATCAATCATAATTAGTGATAAACAACGAACCCAATATTCTACGAATTTACTCACTTTGTGACTACTTTTCTACCTGCTGTGCCGCCTGCCTTTCTAAAAGCGCAATACGAGCTTCAACTCGGTCGAGTTGATATCTTACTTGAGTGACATCCTCACAATACAAAGCAATCCGCATAGCAGAAGCGACGAGTTTTTTTTCTTCGACCAAGGCTTCTGCTACTGTTACTTGTGCCTGATCAAACCAATACTCTCCCATCGTTTTAGCTTTCTCAGCAAACGCTAAAGTGTACTGAGCAGGAGTATGTCCCAAATATGTTGTCAGGATTTTCTCAAGATCTAAATCAAGCTCGGATAATAAGGCGGATAGGTTTTGCAGGACTTTCAAATCCCCTTGCAAATCTAATTTATCAGCTTTGATGAGTTTGGTCAGATTGTTGGTGTCACGAATTTGGTCTAGTGCAGATAAAGCCACGACTACTGTACAATCTACTGCGTCTTCTGCCAACTGTTGCTCAGGCAAAGAAATATCAATTTGCGTTGCCGAGAAATACAATACTAGAGGCCATTGGATAGGTGTGATAACCAACTGCAGTGATTGACCAGTCAAAGGTTTAAGCAGATGTAGGTGCTCCGGGTCGAGCTTGAGTAAAGTATTCGACCCTTGTTCAAGGAGTGCCGCCGCTAACTGACGCAGTGGCATTTAAAACTTATACCCTTTGTGAAGTGCTACAATGCCACCGGTCATGTTGGTGTATGTTGTATTTTCAAATCCTACGTCTTCCATCATGCTTTTTAATGTTTCTTGATCAGGGTGCATGCGAATCGATTCTGCGAGATAACGATAACTTTCTTCATCGTTAGCCACTAACTTGCCCATCTTTGGTAATAAATGAAAAGAATACGCGTCATAAATTTTACTAAGGCCTTCACTAGTTGGTTTAGAAAACTCCAGCACTAACAAACGACCACCTGGCTTTAAGACACGATAAATAGATGCTAAGGCTTTAGATTTGTTAGTGACATTGCGTAAACCAAATGCCATCGTCACAATATCGAACTGATTATCAGGGAAAGGAAGTTCTTCGGCATTCGCCTCAACATAATCGATATTTTGTACCAACCCCATATCGCGCAGCTTGTCTTTGCCTACCTCGAGCATGGATGGGTTGATATCGGATAAGGTGACACGACCTGTTGGACCAACAATACGCGAAAACTTTGCCGTAAGATCGCCTGTTCCACCAGCCAAATCTAGTACTTGCTGACCTTTACGGGCACCTGCACTATCGATTGTAAAACGCTTCCAAATTCGATGAATACCCAAAGACATCACGTCATTCATAATATCGTATTTGGCGGCAACATTGTGAAAAACGTCAGCGACCATGGATTCTTTGTCCTGCGCATCCACTTGTTTAAAACCGAAGTGCGTTTTACCGTTTTCAATATCCGGGGCATTAAGTGTTTGCGTTTGCTTTTCCATGTTTATTTACTCAAATAGATGCTTAAGGCAATTGTAACCAAATTCATGGTGATTTTATAGTTTTACCGCTGTAAACCCATGTAATTATCACCGCAGCTCAATGCTACTATTTGGCTCAACTCGGTAAAAGAGCGTCCAGATTGTCTCTGCCATTCAATAAAGGCATCCTGAATGGCTTTGAGACTGCGTTTGGAACGTGCAGAGCCAGTAATAATCCCGTGTTGGGTAAAATAGTCTTCGACGTCTTTGGACAACAAAAATGTATCCACACCTAAATAACGCAATGCATATGGCCCGGTATTCCCGCCCAAACGCTTACCGTTTTTCTTTAAAAACTCCCACAATCCAGTGATATCAAGTGGATCCCAGCTAGCTACAAAGTTACCAAAAGAGCCATGTGAGTCTTGGATGTCAGAAATCATGTAGGCATTATCTCGAATGGTTCTGACTTTATTTAAGTTTCGAATAATCGCTGGATTTGTGGCTTTTTGCTCAAGCATTTCATCCGGCATCATTAGTATTTTTTCGATTGCAAAACCAAAAAAAACGTCCTCAAAATCAGGCCATTTGTTGCGTACAACACGCCACACGAAACCTGATTGGAAGACTTTTTTGGTAAACTCCGCTAACCAGCGGTCATCTGGAATGGCTTTGATTTCTGCCGCCGTAAGAGGCTTACTTAAAAGGCTCTCGAGCATTGCTCTTGAGCCTTTTCTTTTGATCGCACGCTGTTCTAAGTGCGCATAGGTTTCTATGGTCATGGCTTACCTATCGGTTAAGCAGCAATCCCCGAGTGTCGTAACAGTGCATCCACTGTCGGTTCTCTTCCTTGGAACGCAACAAATAATTCCATTGGCTCTCGACTACCGCCCATTTCTAAGATGTTCGTTAAAAATTTCTCTCCAGTAGTACGATCAAAAATGCCATTTTGTTCAAAAGCGCCAAACGCATCTGCTGATAATACTTCCGCCCATTTATAACTATAATATCCTGCGGCATAACCACCGGCAAAAATATGACCAAAACTATTTTGGAAACGATTAAACTCTGGTGGTTTAACGACGGCTGTCGTTTCTCGAATCTCATCAATAAAACTTTGCACATCTACATCTGGTGCAGCCATATGTAATTTAAAATCAAATAGACTGAATTCTAGCTGACGTAACATTTGCATAGCTGACTGGAAATTTTTCGCTGCCAACATTTTATCGAGTAAATCTTTGGGTAACGACTCACCCGTTGTGACATGACCGGAGATAAACGCCAATGCTTCTGGTTGCCAGCACCAGTTTTCCAAGAACTGACTGGGTAGTTCTACCGCATCCCATGCCACGCCATTGATACCCGACACCCCTGCCACATCGATCTTGGTCAACATATGATGAATCCCATGACCAAACTCATGAAATAAGGTCACGACCTCATCATGCGTAAAACACGCGGGCTTGCCATCGACTGGACCCGAAAAGTTACATGTCAAATACGCAACTGGATACTGTAATGTGCCATCTACTCTCGTGCGACGTACCCGACACTCATCCATCCATGCCCCGCCACGCTTTTTCTCGCGCGCATACAAATCTAGATAAAAACTACCGCGCAGTTCACCTGCAGCATCATGGATGTCATAAAACTTCACATCTTCATGCCATACATCAACATCGGTACGTTGCGTAATCGTCAAACCATATAACTTTTCGACTACCTTAAACAGTCCAGGTACAACTTGAGTCTCAGGGAAATAAGGACGCAATTCTTCATCGCTGATCGCATACTTATCTTGCTTTAATTTTTCTGAGTAATATGCAACATCCCATGCATTGAGACTCTCTTTACCATAATGCTCTTGGGCAAAGGCTGCTACTTCAGCAAAATCAGCTTTAGCTTGGGGGGTGGACTTCTGAGCTAAATCAGTTAAGAAACCAATCACTTGCTCTGGTGTTTGCGCCATTTTCGTGGCTAATGAACGCTCGGCATAATGCGCAAAACCAAGCAGACTAGAGATTTCTTTACGCAATTGTAAGGTTTCTTGGATGATCGCAGTGTTATCAAACTCACCAGCATTAGGACCGACCTCAGAGGCGCGCGTCACATACGCGGTGTATAACTCTTCTCTTAACTCAGCATTATCGGCATACATCATAACAGGTAAATAACTCGGTATATCAAGTGTAAATACCCAACCAGCAAGTTCTTTTTGTTGTGCTGTTTGTGCTGCAGCTGCTTTGGCTGACTCAGGCAATCCCGCTAACAGCTTTTCATCCGTGATGTGCTTTTGAAACGCCATCGTTGCATCGAGCACTTGATTCGAAAAGGTACTCGATAACTCTGACATACGAGCTTGAATTTTGGCATATTGTGCTTTTTGTTCAGCAGGTAAGGCTACGCCTGACAATGTAAAATCACGTAATGCATTGGTCACGACTTTTTGTTGTGCTGTGGTTAAGCTCGTAAATTCAGCGCTATCCGCCAGTGCCTGATAACATTTGTACAAACCCTGGTTTTGACCAACCCACGTGCCGTATTCGGATAATAAAGGCAAACAAGCATCATGCGCTTCGCGTAATTCATCATTACTGACCACAGAATTCATATGTGATACTGGTGACCACAAATTACTGAGTTCAGTATCCACTTCATCAATCGCCTGCACCAAATCAGCAAAAGAAGATGCTTTGGCTGCAACAACTTTGTCAATCACAGTTTTACATTCTGCAATTGCCGCTGCGATAGTGGGTTTGATGTCTTCTGGCTGTATCTCCGAAAACATGGGTAAACCGTCGCTTGTGTTCCATTTATTCATACGTACCTCAAAATTTATCCTATTTTTAATAAGTTGTGCCATTTACTAAAATTACAAGTTAGCCGTTGTAAAAATTACACCGCTGTATACTTATCAGTACATTGCTTGATGATTTTACAATTGTGGCAAAATTATCAACACAAAATCGACATTAATATGGAAAAAACAATTGCTTGTTCTAATCTTAAATTGCCCCTTTAAAATTAGCGAGGTCCAATGTTAAGCCACAGACTCAAAGATGAAACACAACACATGCATCGAGCTATAGATCAGCACGCATTACTCAGCAAGTTAATGTCTAATACCCTAACACTCAGCGAATACCGAGATGCCTTGGTGTGTTTATATGATTGGCACAGAGCGATAGAACACATCGTTTATACCAACGATGTATTAGCACTTGGTCTGCGGATGCAACCAAAACATCCGAATTTATTACGTGATTTACAAAACATCTGCCCATTTACCGGTGACGCACCTGCTAAAGTCGCCATGAGAGAAGTGAATCTCGCGGAAAAACTAGGCTTCATTTATGTGATTGAAGGTGCCACGCTGGGCGGACAGATACTTGGACCTAAAGTAGCCAAAACCCTAAAACGTGATGATATTACTCACTACTACTCCATTTATGGCTCTGCAACCAGAGAAAACTTTATGCACAACATGCAACTGATAAATACCTTGGTTTGCTCACCTAAAGAACAATCTATGTGTATCAAAAGTGCTCAAAAAGGATTTGATATGCTTAACTTTATACTTAATACCAAATTTCCAAACTGCGCGGCATAACGTGAAAAAAATTATATTTTTATATACCTGTCTAGTTATTATCTCGGTGTTATTATTTTCCAATACCCCGATGCAACTAATGCACTGGGGGTATTTGAGCGGTTTACTTTGCATCATTGCGTTATGCATTTATTTCTCTCTGACTAGGCACAAAAAGTACCTTACAGATTTAGCTACTCACGCGCTCCAAGTTGAAAATATCAATCAAATAAGCAAAAGAAAACAATTCTTTATCAGTAAAATTAGCCATGATTTACGCACCCCTTTACATGGTATCAATGGCTTAATCGAATTATTGGGAAAAGAGAAACTCAGTGAATCTGGGCAGGTATACTTAGACAAGCTAAAAATTGGTTCAAAGGCTTTACTGGAGGTTATCTCTGGCGTTATTGAATTAAACCGACCGGACGATAGCGATATTACCGTAGAAAAAGAACCGCTCGATCTTTCTCAATTGTCTGAAGAACTGGTTCAACTCTACTCTACCAATTGCTATCTCAAAAATATTCAATTATCACTTTTTATTGAACCGTCCATTTATAATAAGATTTATTTTCTCGATAGAAACAAAATAAACCAAATCCTCACAAATTTACTGTCTAATGCAATCAAATTTACTGACTCTGGAGAAGTGACACTGTGGCTCAAAGAAAGCCCCCTAGATGACACTGCCTGCAAAATAACGTTCATGATTACGGATACCGGCACCGGTATTCCTGAAGAAAACCTCCCTTTCCTTACACAACCTTATTATCAGGTAAGTGAGATACAGGAGAACCGAATTAAAGGTGCAGGGCTGGGTTTGAATATTTGTTTAACATTGCTCAAATCAATGCGCTCTTCTCTCTCAATCACTTCAAAAGTAGGTGTTGGGAGTCAGTTTAGTTTTTCATTAACCGCCGACACAACCTCAAAATTACATATCCCTACAGTCGAAATGAAAGACCATAAAAAAATCGTCTTATTATCACCAAAGTCGGTTACTACTGAAAATATCATCAATTTCTTAGCATTTTGGAGTATTGATTCTGAATATTTAGAAAGTGAAGCCATCGATGATTTAACACTACCAGTAGATTTGCTCATTATCCAAGGTTTTACAGAAAACCAGTTGACCAAACTTATACCTAGAGTGCGTAGTATGGCTATTTCATCTATCCATATCCTACTGGATATAGATACTAAAGCGATTGAGCAGCAATTTTCAGATATTCATTTGCATTATCACTATGGTTATTTCTCTGCTAGCGTTTTACACAACATCCTGAACGATGCTGATGTTGTGGTGCAACACTTAAGCAACTCTCATCCCCAAATTGATTATTTAACGTTATTAAAAGAATGCACCGCAGAGCATGACAGCGCAATGCTGGTTGTCGATGACAATGAAATTAACCAACTCGTGCTTTCAGAAATGTTGCATGAAGTCGGTATAACAAAGATTGATGTGGCTAATAACGGTCAAGAGGCTGTCGATTTTGCGCAGCAAAATGATTATGACGTCATCTGGATGGATTTAATGATGCCTATCATGGATGGTTTGGAAGCCACTCAAAAAATCTTGGAGCAACAACCTAACACAGTCATTTACGGACTAAGTGCTACAACAGAAATAGAGCATTTAGAAAAATGTAAACAAGTCGGTATGCAGACTTTATTTGCAAAACCATTGAACAAAGCAGACTTACACAGCCTTTTGTTGGCGTATTTCGAAGATGCAAAATACCCATCTGACCATGTCCAGAATATGGATTTAGCACAGTTTTTCAATCAACAAAAGACTATCAAGATACTCATACATAGTATTGATAACAAGACGATATACAAACTAAATAGATATTTTTCTCAACAAAAAAATGTCTTAATATCATATTTTTATGCTCCACAAAGCATTATTTATCATTGTCAAGTTGAAGCCTTTGATCTGCTTTTGGTTGATATCAACGACAGTCAACTCCCTATTTCAGCATTCATGCATGAGTACTCAGTCAAACGCCAAAAAACGCCCATAATATTGGTAAATGCAGGTCAAAAAATTTACTTAGATAAATCTAATGAAAAAGTGCATTGCTTACCACTAAATTTCACGGCCCTCGACATACAGAAAATATTGTTGCGATTAAAGGAAGAAAACACAATGGTATATCAACATAAACCCACTTTACCTATAAGGGATCATAGACATGGATAATGCACAAGTTGACCTCACCAATTGCGACAGAGAACCCATTCATCTTTTAGGTAACATCCAGAATTATGGTGCTCTCTTAGCCTTTGGTTATGATTGGCAATGCCAGCATGCATCGGCAAATTTAGATAAGTTCCTGAGTCAACCAGTCAGCAAAATCCTAGGTTCGCAAGCTGCTAGTTTGTTCAGTCATGAGAGTTTTAATGAGATTAAGGAAACACTGACACGGCTAGATAAACCTGATCAAACTGAGCGTATTTTTGGTATTGAGCTTTTTGGTGATGAAGTACTATACGATGTAAGTATGCATTTATCCAATATGATAATCGTCATTGAATTCGAATATCATCAAGCTCTCGTACATCATAATTCACTTTCTAACATGCGTACCGCATTACGAAATCTTTCACGAACTTATTCACTTGAATCTTTTTTCGTTGAGGCTACAGAGACAGTTGCTAAGCTGACTGGCTTTGGCAGAATCATGCTCTATCGATTCCACAATGATGGTTCAGGTGAAGTTATTGCTGAAACCATTAAATCATCTATGGATTCTTTTTATGGTTTACGCTACCCAGCGTCTGATATACCGAAACAAGCTCGTAAACTATATTTAAGAAATCTCACCAGGCAAATTGAAAATGTTAATTCCGATGTAGTCCCTATTTTGTCAAATCCCACTATGTCAGAAAATCAACTCGATTTATCTATGAGTTCGTTACGTGCAGTTTCACCAATACACATAGAATACCTCACTAATATGGGGGTAAATGCCAGTTTTTCATTAAGTGTCATTGTCAATGGAGAATTATGGGGACTGTTTGCATGCCATGATAACAAAAGTAATTATGTCTCCTTAGAAATGCGCTCCATCATTGAAGTATTTGGCGAGGTTTTCTCGTTAGAACTTACGTCGAAGCTTCGCAATAGTTCCTACGTCGATACAGATGTAGCGCAAAACTTACATCTCAAGATGATGGCCGCTTTGGATAGTGAACAAAGCGTCTTTTCTAATTTATCACCGTATATCAAAGACTTTTACAAACTCATTCCCTGCGAGACTGTATTGCTTTGGGTCGACGGTAAAATGACCACACATGGTGCTAGTATTGCCCAAGAAGATATTCATTTACTGATCGCTTGTATTAACTCCATCTCGCCAAATGACATTATCTGTACCGATAACCTACGTAAATTTTTAAAAGAAGAGGTCACTGTTGGTGAACGTTTTGGTGGCATGCTCGCAATACCAATATCGAGAAGCCCAAGAGACTTCCTCATTTTCCTGCGCAAAGAAGAGCATATTTCGGTCAAATGGGCTGGTAACCCGGAGAAACCAGTTACTTATGGACCCAATGGTAGTCGACTCACACCACGAAAAAGTTTTGCAGCCTGGCAAGAAGTTCGCAAAGGATACTCAAAACCTTGGTTAGAAAAAGAAATTGGTTTAGCGAGATTAATTAAACAGATGTTACTCGAGATAATTATTCGCAACATCGATGAACGACAGCGCTTGGCACTGGAATCACAGCAACAACAAGACATGTTAATCCATGAACTCAATCATCGGGTGAGAAACATCTTGGGTTTGATTAATTCTGTCGTGAGTAAGACCGCAAAAGGTTCGAAGTCTGTTGCTGAATTCAAAACTATCCTTGGTGGTCGGATTGATTCAATATCTGTTGCACAAAATCATCTAACTGAAAAAAATTGGTCTCATGCACCTTTACAAAAGTTAATAACTACTGAGATTCAAGCTTACACAGACGAGAATTCGTCAAGGGTAACAATGGATGGTGAGAATATTGACCTACTGCCTAAAGCATACACGACCCTGACATTAGTTATCCATGAATTAGTGACAAATGCGGTCAAGTATGGGGGGTTAAATGCACCTGGGGGAAAAGTGAATATTAGCTGGACAATTTCAGACAGCCAAGACTTGGTCATTTCTTGGAAAGAATCTGGTTTTGCATGTAAAACGCCAACCAAAAAAGGGTTTGGTTCTGTGATTATCGGTCGCTCGATCCCTTTTGATCTTAATGGTGAATCGACTGTTGAATTTGGCATCGACGGTTTGCATGTATTATTGAAAGTGCCACAAAAATATATCTACAAGCGAACTGAAACAACCAATCCCAAAGTACAACTTATCAAAACCCCAAAAAATAGCATACCAATATCGTTATTAAAGGAAGTGTTAATCTTAGAAGACAATATGATTATTGCCCTAGATATCGAGGAAACCATGCAAGATTTATCAGCAAAGAATATCAATATTTGCTCAAATTCAATCAGCGCCAGTGACATACTAGACCAAAAATCAGTTTCTTTTGCGGTATTGGATATTAATTTAGGTGGCAGTACTAGCATAGAGATTGCGAAAAAGTGCCAAACCAAAGGTATCCCTATTATTTTTATTACTGGCTATAAAAATTTAGATACTTTGTTAGACATAGATCTGAGTGACATCCCCGTTTTGAGTAAACCTATGAAAAAAACGGATTTAGTCAATGCGCTAGCAAATCTAGTCTCTCATTAAAATGTGAGATACATAGCTAAATTGTATTTCATTTTTAGTTTGTTTGAGTCAAACTAATCCTATCTTTTAGTCTACAGGAATAGTGATGCAAGAATTTGATTACATTTGTCTCGGCGGTGGTAGTGGCGGTATAGCTTCAGCGAATAGAGCGGCCAAGCACGGCAAAAAAGTGGCTTTAATTGAAGCTAAAGCGATTGGCGGCACCTGCGTCAACGTGGGCTGTGTCCCCAAAAAAGCAATGTGGTTTGGCGCTCAAGTTGCCGAAGCCATTCATCTATACGCTCCGGATTATGGGTTTGACGTTTCGGTTAATGCATTTTCTTGGGCCAAATTAGTCGAGTCGCGTAATGCATACATCGACCGCATCCACCAGTCGTATGACCGCGTTTTAGGTGGTAATGGAATCACTGTTATTAACGGTTTTGGACGCTTTATCAGTAACCATATCATCGAAGTTAATGGTGAACAAATTACTGCGCCACACATCACCATAGCCACTGGTGGTTATCCTATCATTCCTGACATTCCTGGTGCTGAGCACGGGATCACGTCTGACGGTTTCTTTGACCTAGCAGAGCAGCCAAAACGTGTCGTCGTTGTGGGTGCGGGTTATATTGGTGTTGAATTGGCTGGTGTAATGAGCGCATTAGGTAGCGAAACAAAACTGATTATACGTACAGACAAACCATTGCGTAACTTTGACCCCATGCTATCAGAGAGTCTCGTTGAAATGATGGCACAACATGGCCCTGAATTAATTACACATAGTAATGTCACTCACGTTGAAAAAGACCATGCAGGTACCTTACATATCACTTTAGACACCGGTACTACTCTTGCTGCAGACGCTTTAGTTTGGGCCATTGGTCGTGCTCCTGCAACGCATACGATTGGTTTAGATAATACGGATGTCAACTTAACTGAGCGTGGCTTCATCTCAGTCGATGAACAACAAAACACGACTGCTTCTGGTATTTACGCCGTGGGTGATAATATTGGTAAAGTTGATCTGACTCCTGTTGCAGTGAAAGCAGGTCGCTTGCTCAGTGAACGTTTATTCAATGGTCAACATGATGCCAAAATGGATTACTCATTAATCCCAACGGTCGTCTTCTCGCACCCGCCTATCGGTACAATGGGCTTAAGTCAGCCAGAAGCAGAAGCGGAGTATGGTGCAGAAAACGTAACAGTTTACAATTCTAGCTTTGGCGCTATGTATACAGCTTTAACTAGTCATCGTCAGCTGACTAAAATGAAACTCATCTGTGTGGGAACGGACCAAAAAGTAGTGGGTATACACGGTATTGGTCATGGCATGGATGAAATTCTGCAAGGCTTTGGTGTCGCAATAAAAATGGGCGCAACTAAGGCTGATTTTGATGCGTGCGTCGCTATCCACCCAACATCAGGTGAGGAATTTGTCACCTTAACCTGATGCCAGACAGCCCGTATTAAACAAATAATACTGACTAGCCTCTACATTTATATATGTAGAGGCTTTTTTATACCACATAATTTCTGGTGAGTTCCTTAGACCCCACCGTCAAATTTTGTCCCTGCCAATTGTGCTTTGTTATCTCTTTGAGTAATATGCAAGAACGACAACACACCCGTATCTTGGAATAACAATATGCATAAAAACACCAAGCATTTTCTGAACGTCATTGGCTTAGCAACGACCTTAGCTTTGAGTACCCAGCCAGTTAATGCCGCAGCAGAAAAAGAACAACAAAATATAACGACTCCAGATTACACCGAGTGGGATGTATTGAACCCACCTTATGAACGTGAAACCGTTACCATTGAAACCAATGAACTAACTTGGGCGAGCTTAGATATTTCGCCTGACGATAAGACTATTGTATTTGATGCCTTGGGCGATATATTTACGGTATCTGCCGATGGTGGAACTGCAACCCCTCTGACACAAGACTACGCTTGGAATATTCAACCTCAGTACAGCCCTGATGGACAGCATATTGCTTTTATTTCTGACCGCGATGGTTTATCCAACGTCTGGGTTATGAAAGCTGACGGCACAGAACTTCGTCAGGTCACTGATGAAAACAACAACCTAATCCATGCCCCAAGATGGACAGCTGATGGTCAGTACATCATGGTGACTAAGGGTATTATGTCTAGCCGGAGTATTCCAGCGGGTGAGATATGGATGTACCACATTTCAGGTGGTGATGGTTTACAAATCCAAAAACGCAAAAACGGTAAAAAAGACCAAAAAAACATTTCAGACCCTGCATTTTCACCAGATGGTAAATACATATATTTTACCCAAGACGTCACCAGTGGTTTTCGCTTCTCATACAACCGTGACCCTCTAAAAGGTACGTTTGCAATTACCCGTATGGACCGCGAAACTGGAGAAACTGAACGTTTTGTATCTGGCGTAGGTGGTGCAGTTGTGCCAACGCCATCTCCAGATGGTAAGCATTTAGCGTTTGTACGTCGAATTCGCGAAAAAACGGCGTTATTTATTAAAGACCTAGAGACAGGTTTAGAAAAACCAATCTTTACTGGCCTCGAACGCGACATGCAGGAAGGTTTTGGTACCGAAGGATATTTTTCTTACTTTGATTGGACGTCTGATAGCCAACACATCGTATTTTGGACTGGTGGTAAGTTACATAAAATCAATGTGGCAGACCAATCTTTGCAAACACTTGATATTGCGTTGACGACGAAAGTACAACACGCAAAAGCAGCACGCTCTGCTTATGATGTTGCTCCTGATAAATTCGATGTCAAAATGATTCGTTGGGCCCAAAAATCTCCTGACGGTAAAAAAGCATTGTTCCAAGCATTAGGCAAACTATATATACGCGACCTAAAATCTGGTAAAACCAAGCGTTTGACGAAGCAAAATGAACATGACGAGTATTATCCGCGTTTTTCTAATGATGGGAAATCTATTGTTTATACGACTTGGGATGACCAAGAGTTAGGTCATGTTCGCCAAGCGTCTGTACGTTCCGGAAAAAGCGAAATATTAACACAAACGGCCGGTCATTATATTGAACCTGCCTTCTCACCTGATGGTTCGTTAATCACCTATCGCAAATTTACCGGAGGGTACTTACTGGATCCTAAAAACTCAACCGAACCAGGTATCTATGTGCTCAATGTGAAAAATAAGACGAGCGAACGTATTAGTCCTTCTGGTATGCAACCGCATTTTGCTGGCAGTAATGAGCGCGTTTATTTCACTGCTTATGTCTCAGGAACGCCATACACCGAAACAGAGTTGGTCAGTGTGGACTTAGCAGGCAAAGAACGCAGAGCTCATGCTTATGGGGCTGACAAAGTCAGTGAATACCGTTTGTCGCATGATAAAAAATGGTTGGCTTTTGTTTATCAGTACAACACCTATGTGATTCCATTTGTCGAAAATGGTAAACGCATCACTATTGGACCCAATATGGCTTCTTTACCTGTCACGCAATTATCAGCGAACGCAGGAGAATATCTCAATTGGGCACCTGATAATGCCTCTTTAACCTGGTCACATGGCCCTGCTGTATATGAACAAAGCTTAGCAGAGGCATTTGCTTTTGTAGCTAACTTAGGCAGCTCTGATGCTACCAATGCCGAACCGATTACCCAAGGCCTGAACTTGAGCTTTAGCGTCAACAGCAAAAAAGCCTCTGGTTACACAGCCCTCGTTGGCGGAACAGTTGTGACCATGCGCGATGCAGACAACAAACAAGAAGTACTGACCAACGCCGTCGTCTTAGTCAAAGACAATATTATTGAAGCAGTAGGCCCTGCAGATGCCATTACTATTCCTGAAGGTGCTTATGTCTTAGATGTCAGCGGTAAAACGATTGTGCCTGGTTTGGTCGATGCACATGCCCATGGTTCACAAGGTCGAAATGAAATTATTCCTGAGCAAAACTGGATCCAGTTCTCTAACTTAGCGTTTGGTGTGACTACGATTCATGACCCTTCAAATGACACTACCGAAGTCTTTGCTGCAGCGGAGTTACAACGTGCCGGTGAGCGTGTCGGGCCTCGGGTTTACTCGACAGGAACTATCTTGTACGGGGCCGAGGGGATCGGTTACAAAGCGATTATCAATGATTACGATGATGCATATTTTCATGTTAAACGCTTAAAAGAACAGGGCGCCATTTCAGTTAAATCTTATAACCAGCCGCGTCGTGACCAGCGTCAATGGGTACTCAAAGCTGCTAAAGAGCTGGGTATGATGGTGATGCCTGAGGGCGGCGGTAAATTCCAACAAAATATGAGTATGATCGTTGATGGGCATACGGTGTTAGAGCACTCCTTACCGATTGCTCGAGGTTACGATGATGTATCACAACTGTGGTCGGCTACGGATGTCGGTTATACCCCAACATTTGTTGTATCGTATGGGGGGTTAATGGGAGAGGAATACTGGTATGACAGAACGAATGTTTGGGAAAATGAACGTTTATTACGTTATACCCCACATACGCTCTTGGACCGCCGTTCAGTCCGTCGTCCAACCGCACCAGATGAACAATACAACCACTTCTCTGTTGCCGAATATGCCAAGTCATTACGTGATAAAGGTGTTCGTGTACATATCGGCCCACATGGCCAACGTGAAGGTTTAGCTGCCCATTGGGAAATGTGGATTATGCATCAAGGAGGATTTACGCCTTGGGAAGCACTCCGAGGTGCAACAATCGATGGTGCGATATCATTAGGAATGGATGCGCAAATTGGCAGTATTGAAGTAGGTAAAATTGCTGATATTGCAGTGATTGACGGCGCTGTACTCAGTGATCTAAAACGCAGTGAATATGTCACACATACCATGATCAATGGACGTTTATTTGCGTCTGATAGTATGACTGAACTCAATGGTGATTTTACTGCTGAACCCTTCTTCTTCAAAGCAGCAAATGGGGCATTTATGCCAGAAGCAACTGAAAAAGCCGTTCATGAAAAAGCGGAGCACTTCCACTGGAGTCATTAAACGTCCATGGGGATAATTGATCATTAGACTAAGTCACAAATGGCTTAGTCTAATGCACCAATGTTTAACCGTTTGTTCAACTAAAAAGCGTTCTGCATTTTTTCCTTGTAATAGAGCCATAGTTGACAGTAAACCAGCCTGAGTACAATTATCTCCTGCTACCGTAACAGAAGCAGGTGCATCGATGATTGGCTGACCTGTTTTAGGATCCAGTACATGAGAGTAACGTACACCATCTTTTAATAAAAAACGATTCGCATCACCACTTGTCGCGAGACCGCCTTGAGCTATTTGCACTAATACATCCGTGTCTTTTTGTGGGTCGGGGTGCGCCACGCCGACCTGCCAATATGCAGAATGCAGCCTCGGCCTTGAGACCGCAATATCTCCTCCATAATTGACCAAAACAGATATTTCAGGTGCCAACGCTAAAGCCTTATTGGCACACCTATCAACCGCATATTCTTTGGCTATTCCACCAAAATCTAGTGCCATACCTGCTGGGATCGTGATCGATGTTTGATCGAAATTTAGCTTACTAAAACCGACTAAACTCAATAATTCCTCGACGTCTTTTTTATCCGCGAGACAATCTGAGCCGTCAAAAGACCAAACCTTGCCCAAGATACCTGAAGTAATGTCAAAATATCCTTCACTCAACTCATAACACGTTTTTGCCAAATTCAGTAATTGATATGTTTCTGTATCGATATCCACTCTTGCACTTTGTGCATGATTGATTTGATAAACAATATTATCTGTACGATATCTTGAATACTTTTTTTCAATCCTCAAACATTCGGTATACAAACTTTCAATAATCTGACCAGCGATTCTCTTGTCAGTACTATCAACCAAAATTTCACAATCAGATGCCATAGCAAAAAAACGGCCAGCGATGTGACCATTTTTTTGCTCGATCGTAAGCTCAACAGGCATTAGAAAGAATAATTAAACTGTAAAACCATAGCTTTTATACTAGGGTACAAATCTTGTTGTTGTAATGCTTCAGGTTCCGCAAAGCCTGCATTTTGGGGATTTTGTTGGTAATACTCCAAACGTACAGCCCAAGCATCCCCGTTCGCGCGTTTCTGACCATACTTGATACCTAGGGTATATGCCGTCATTTCACCCAAACGGTAATCAGCACTCGCATATTCAGGTAACGCTTCATTTGCTAATAAAAAAGGTCGATAAAACTCTGCTGCTCCTTGGCGATAATAACGGAAATGCGGTTGTAGATAACCACTTTCACCAACATTAAAGCGCAATCGTGATTCAACAGTATGCGATTTGATATCCCAATCATCTTGCATATACCGATAGCTGACATCCACTACACCATTATTCATCGCATACTTAGTTTGCCAAAATATATTATGTTTAGTTCGTGTGTCAGGACGCTCTTCAAACACTATGTCTTGGGTGACACCGGTGGTATCAACCACGCTAAGTAGTTTATATGGATCGTTTAAATAACCATCAGCTACGGATAAACCATAATTCACTTGCATGATCGTGCGACGGTTTAATACTTGAGTAAGGCCGACTAAAACGTCTAATGTATTTTTATCCGCAGATTTTTCACGCGATTGGTACTGAGTTGTAAAAGCGCTATCGTAAAATTCATCAGAGTTTTCTGACTCACTTTGCTCGTCATCGTCATCATAATCAGAATAAGGACGCATTGGCATACTACTTAGACCAATGGGTTTACCTCCTACCGGATCAATTTGATCATACTGAAACGATGAACCAACAGATAAAGTAGTATTTTTTTGATTAAAATCAAAGGACAAATTGCCATTCAGTCCGGCTGAAAAATAATCATATTCTTTAGATATATGCACACCTACACCGCCGGCAATACCTGAACTAAATGGTTGTGCCCAATTCGCATTTAACTGCACTCGGCTATCTCTAAATGTATCATCAAGCGGTGTAGTATTCGCAGCTACCTGGTAGCCACCTTTACCTGATGGACGTGAGAAAGTTTGCACAGCATCTTGTGCGACAGCCCCTGTTGCCGATGCACCAGTCAGACCATCATAGGTAATCTTGCCATTAAAAATATGGTCATCACCAAAGTCTTTCGTGGCACTTACGACACCTTCAACCAAACTCACGCGATCCGTTTCACCATAATATAAAATCGCAGTATCAAACTGCCACTCCCCGCTCGTCGTCGGCGCTGCATGAGTTTGGGCAGAGCCTAGGAGTACACAAGTAGCTGTCGCAAGTTGAGCTGCAATGTTTGTTTTTTTAGTTAATTGCATCCACAACCTCCGCCCGCAAAACCGCGACCACCAGAGGTAGCTTCTTTACTAAAGTAAATATGATCATCCAAAGATAAGTCAACACCTTCAGCATTTAAGGCCATCTCTTCTTTGGCTAACAAATCACGTTCCCACGGTTGCACACCTAAACTTGCACAACCTACAACTTGGCTAACAACTATCGTGATTAAGGCTAATTTCATCTTGTTTTTCATCTTTTCTCCTGCATCAATCCAGTGATTTTAGGTTATTATTCTGCGAGTAACGCACTAATCTGTGCTTCATAGCGGGCTTGCTTCGCTTGGAAAAAACCAGCATGAGCCACGCGAATAACGCCATTTTTATCAATAAGATAGCTACTAGGCATACCGAGTAATTGATACTTTTCAGCAATCGAGCCACTCGGGTTATATTCAATATGAAACGCTGCGGGTAGCTCCGCTAAAAACTGTTTGGCTAACTCAGGCTCTTGATCCAAATTGATAGCGATAATGACCAAGTCTTCTTTCTTATATTTGCTATGCATCGCATTCATCCATGGAAACGAACGACGGCATGGGACGCACCAAGAAGCCCAAAAGTCGAGATAAACCACTTTTCCTCTCAAATCGCTCAACGCGTTAATATCCTTGTGGTCTATTTTTATGTTGGTCATTGGAAAGTCAGGAGCTTCATCAGCACTTGACCGCGTGAAAGCGTTTGCAAAATTTGCGGTACTAACTAAAAGGGCAAGTAGTAAAATAAAGCGCATGAATTTCTATCTATCGTGTTAATTTACAAACACGATAACAATGCAATATTAAGAGAAACTTAAACAACCAGATAATGTGTTGAAATACTGAAAAAGTCAGTGATAAAGGAAGTATATTTTCGTTTTTAGAATTTATACTCTAAAGCGGCTCGTAAAGTATGGTCTTTGCTGTCTCCATTTAAGCCTGAGATAAATGCGACCTCCCACTTTAAACGTCGACGTGGTGAAAAACGAGCTTCCCCCATTAAGCTAGGACCTAGCCCCAAAAAATTTCGGTCGGTATATAGTTCAATCGCCGGCTGTAACGAAGGACGCAGACGATAACGCCATTTCATTCGCAGTTCTGCTTCTGTATTATTTTTTCGAGAACGGTCTGTGCCCCATAAATATTTCACGATGAAATTGGTTGTCAGACTCGTCCTATCCCACTGCTTTTCATTTAATAGACCAATGCTAGCTTCCCACTCATTGCTTTTATGGGTTTTCTCGACCTCTAACAGCATGCCCCAATCCACCCAATACTGCCCCTGTTCAGTTAGCATCCAGCGAAATTCCAGCTCATAAGCAGCCATCGAGAAATCCCCATTTTGATCCCTTTCGCCAACAATAAAGACCTCCGAGATTAGATTTTCACTTAACGCATGGCCAAACGCAACACGTTGTAATAAATCATTGCCAGAAGAGTTTTGACGTGACATAAAACGCCACTCAACATCTTTTTCAAAAGGAAGTACATAAGGATGATAAACCTTATCAACAACATCATCTGCATACGTTAGAAATGATAAAAGTAGCGTGAATACCAACCCTATCGATTGTTTCATTGTTCTTTATCCCTGTGGACATGAACTACCGTTTCAGTGCGAGCGGTAGGGTTCGAAAAAAACCTGAAAGAAATTATCAATACAATGATATAGACCAGCGCATACTGACCGCTTATTGTACTTTTATAGCCCCAAAATATATTGAATAATGTGCCGATTATGGAGTCATCCGTCGCTGGTGAACCTAACAGGTGTATGTTCTTATATTCGACAATGATATTTATCTGGGCGAGTAAGTCGACGGATTGACTTAATAAACCTGCACAGAAAAAAGCAGTTAACAAACGGCTCCAAATATCCGCGCTGTTTACTAAGACTAATTCCAATAAAATATGTACAGACCAAGCAATCATCAATCCAACCACACACCCCAATATTGTTGTGTAAAAAAACGTTGCTGAGTCCCAATATCCTTTGAGATACAAAGCGAGCTCAACTAAAGCGCTGGTAAACCATGTTATGCTGATAAGACAAATACATAGGTTGATATATCTTTGAGCAAGTGTTGTTTTCGCCGAGTACATAAGCAATCCCCAACCTATAATTAACCCCAGTATTTTACTTATCTCAATGCCGAAGCCGTTAAATGCATTAGCTAACAAAGGGTAACAGAACAGACCTAACGAGACGCTTATGAGTAAACTGGGAAGTACATAAGTGAGAGTGGAGACAGTCACTTTGTTAATTTTAGCAAAGTAAACTTGTACTAAAAATAGTGGTAAAAGTGTATCTATCATCAAGACAATACTATCAACAAACATCATTGCCTTCCTGTAACTTATCTAGACAGTTTATTTGTGGTTCACCAACGATTACCACCCCTCTAGCACTGGCTGGGTGGAAATCACCTGTAAATACATAACGTCCCTTAGGGAGTGGGCTTAGATAAATACGAGTGATTCTTTGAGGTAACAGGACTTTTTCTCTATTGAGGCCAAAACTACTAAACTTTTCATAGTCTGGATCATTGTTCTGAATATCTAGGATGACCTTAGTGTGCTTCGGTATAAGAATTTTACTGGGTTTGAAAAGATGATTTTCTAGTACAATATGTATGTGTATTTCTGCTGAAAATACCGAATAAACAGGTATACAACACAAAATAAGACAACACTGGACTAATCTTCGTTTCATATCATGCTATCTCTGCACCACTATTTAGGGTCGCTATGGGGAACTGAATACTTACCTCTAACCCCCCCAAGTTACTTCTTTGCAGCTGCAAACGACCATTGTGGATTTCTACTATTTGTTGAATAAGGGCAAGTCCTAAGCCAGCCCCATCAGAATCCTGCACTTGAAGACCTCTATAGAATCTCTTGGTTAATTTAGCGATATCTTGCTCGTTTAGTAAGACACCCGAATCAGCCACAATCAACTCTATATACTGATCGAAAGTATTGAGCTTAACCTCTATTTTCGAGGCTTCTTGAGTATATTTATGCGCATTATTCAGTAAATTAGACAACAACAAATCAAATAAATGAGGGGCAGTATGTAAAGAATTACATTGTAATGGGTCAAATTGAAATTCAATTTCTTGTCGCTTGGTCAATAATTTGGGGTACATATTACTAATAACACTTTGCACCTGGGGGACAACTGAATGTAAAGATAATGTGCCTTGGTACCACTGAGGATGAGTCTTAGCAAGTAACAACAATTGATTGGTTACATTGATCAAACGATCAATGTGATGTCCCAAAGGGGCTAACTCATGTTTTGTCTCGGGAAATTGTTGTATTGCATTTTCTACATTGATTTTCAATACAGCTAATGGCGTCCTTAGCTCATGTGCCACATTTCCGCTAAAGGTTTGCTCACGAGCATAACTGTCATGTAACTTGATTAACAATCCATTGGTGGTGTTGATAACGGGTGTTAACTCCCGAAAAGAGTGCTGTAGATGAATTGGTTTTAACGCTTTAAAATCAATTTGGAGTAGCTGCTCCTCTAACTCTCGTAAAGGACGAGTTGCGAAGCGCACTGCTATCAATAACGCAATCACACATAATGGAACCGCCACAATAAATGGTACAATAGAGCGACTGATTAATTCATCTGCATAAGCAAATCGTTCAACTGAATTGAAACCTACCAATACGCGCTTACCTTTATCATTAGCTACATGGAAAATACGCCAGCGGGTAAATGCGATATTTTGCTCACTAAACCCTAATGGAAATTCAGCTGTATTTTCATTGTTCGCAAAGGCACTAGCAATTTTGGTTCGCCCCTGCCAAACCTCATATAAAATCGACTCGTCTACTGTGATTTGTTCCGCCACGGCTGAAATTTCAACAGACAGTAATAGTTGAGCAAGTGTCTTGAGTTCGGCATCATAACGCTGTTCTGTATACGACAAATTAGTTTGATAAGCTTGGTACGCGGCAACACTGATAACCAACACCATAATTGCAGTAATAACTTTAGTGAGATAGGTACGCAAAGACTGCATAACATGCATCTTTAATCCAACATTTTTCATTGAATGCTATAACCTACGCCACGAATAGTGGTTATAAAATTCGGGGGTAATTTTTTTCTCAAGTTGTGAATATGCACCTCTATGGTGTTACTTGCAATCTCATCGCCCCATGCATATAGCGCCGATTCCAACTGGCTTTTTGATATAATATGCCCTATTCGCTCCAACAGAGCACGTAAAATCATATACTCTTTTTTAGCTAAAGTAACCGGTGAGTTCGCCACTGTAACAGTATGGGTTTGTGTATTTATTGTGACGCTATCTTTGGTGATAATTGCCGTTTGAGCATTGCCCAAACGACGCTCAATGACTCTCACCCTCGCCAACAATTCATCCACTGCAAATGGTTTAGCCAGATAATCGTCAGCCCCAGCATCTAGACCTTTTATTTTGTCGTCAACATTGTCCCGTGCAGTAAGAATAATAATAGGTAATGCAATTTTTTTGGCGCGAATCACTTTGAGCACCTCCAAGCCATCCATATCAGGTAAGCCCAAATCAAGTACCATGAGATCACAATCACCACTTTCAGCAGCTAAAATCGCCTCTTTGCCTTGCACAATATGGCTCACTGCATAATGCCCTAAACGAAGGCTGGTTTGTATACCTCGAGCAAGCTCTAACTCATCTTCAACTAATAAAATATGCATACTGTCTTTTATCTGGAGCAAACTATTCAGCTACCTATCTTAACAGGCTTATCTTAAATGAAACTTAATTAAGACTTAAGTTGTGTAATAAAAATTGGCTTTTCTAAAATTTTAATTAATAATTAAGTCTTTTCTTAATTGTTTAACTTAATAAGTCTGTATTCATGAATCTTACACTAAAATCGGTTGCTCAGGAACTTGGCGTTTCTACCGCAACAATATCAAACGCTTTTAATAAACCAGACCAACTCTCCGTTAAAAGAAGAGAAGAGATTTTAGCAAAGTGTGAAGAACTCGGGTATTCCGGTCCAAATAAAGCAGCTCGTTCGTTGCGTCGTGGCAAAACAGGCATTATCGCTGTGGTATTGGTTGATTCGATTCAATATGTCGTATCTGACGCTATTGCATCAACGTTTGTCAAAGGGGCATCGCGCGTATTTGAAGAACAACAGCAACAACTGCTGTTAGTGTCAGGCTCTTCCAATGACTTATCAAGCGTAAACGATTTTGTGGATGGTTATTTATGCTATGGTTCACCCACTAATGGAAATTTAGTGAATGCGCTTAAAAATTCGACCAAGCCCGTAGTAACCGTTGATTTCAACTTGGGCAACTTCCCTAGCTTAAACATCGATAATAGCGCAGCCACTCAGGTCGTAGCCCAGCAAACCTTAAAAAAAGGCGATCGCATAGCGGTAATTGGATTGCGTTTGATCGACTCCCCGGTGACATGTCGCGTGTACGACACAAAAATGTACGAACCAGAAATCTCAATTACCCGTCGACGTTTACAAGGTTATGAAACGGCATTTGCAGCAGCAGACGTTATTTTTGATTACGACCATTTATGGAGTATCCCAGAAAATATTGAGACACATGCTATGCGTGCAGCTAAAGAAGTACTCACTATCAGTCCTAGACCTAATATCGTTTATTGTATGTCAGACCTAATTGCCCTTTACTTCATCCGAGCGGCTAGAGATCAAGGATTACGTGTTCCAGAAGATATTCGAGTAGTCGGTTTTGATGGGACTAAAGAAGGTCAGCGGTATCAACCAAACTTGACCACTGTATTGCAAAACAGTGAAGAAAAAGGGGTAAAAAGTGCTGAACTACTCCTTTCCGGCAGCGCTGAAAGCATCATTTTACCCCATGATGTTATTTTTGGTGAGTCTTGCCCAAAAGCTAGTTGAGCCACTCTGCTAAGGTATAAACATCGTCACCACTGACAATCGTGGCTTGTAAATCCGTTAACGCGATCGTCAAAGTCAGTGTCTCAGTACCTTGGGTCCACGCCATGGTGTATCGATCAGCATTGAGTGCTTGGCTGTACTCACCGGCAAAACAAGCATGAGTATTACGTAGCTCACATAATTTCAACAAGGCCTGAACGACAGGTTTCTGAGCAGCCTCTTGTACTTTTTCAGGGGTCAAGTAAGGGCGATTAATATCTCGACCTACTGCGGTTTTAGCTAACAAATCCATATCATTTTCTAACGCTAATAACCCGCCATAATAGACTTGTGGTGTACCCGGTGCAAAAAACTGGATCGCACGCGCTAATAAATATTGGTAATCATCAGAGCCTAGTGCACTGTAAAAAGAGCAATTTACTTGATACAAATCGACATTAGACGCTGCTGCACCTGTTGCTTTTCGGCTTTCACCATGACTATTCTCGTGGATTTTCTCAACTAAGGTATCAATCTGTTCCGGGGTTAATAAACCTGGCTGTTCACCTTCTGCACCAACGTCAACAATACCAATACCATCGTGCGTATCCAGTACTGTAATACAGTTTTTAGGGGCCATTTCTAACCAGGTATGCAATGGTGCAAAATCTTGGTTAATCAAGCTATGCAATACTAATGGTGGCAGTGCAAAATCATAAACCAAGTCACAACGACGTGCTATTTCACATTGTATCTTGTGATATGAATGGATTTCAACCAAGCATGTCATCCCTAACTCATTGGCACGGCGTGATAAGTTCTGAATAAACTCAAACGTTTCTTCCATCATAAAACAAGAAGTACCCGCTTGCTTAATTGCATAACCTGCGGCATCTAAACGAATCAGTTTTATGTTGTTCTGTGCAAACGCTTGCAAAATACGTTCTAGATAATCTTTACCTTGCTGTGACGTCACATCTACGTCGATTTGGTTAGATGTAAACGTCGTCCAAAAATCTTCAGTTGCTCCACTATTTCCCACCGGCAGAGTCGTAAATGGTGATGTTGGGCGCGGACGATATATTTTGGCGATATCTTCTGCGCTAGCTCCTGCAGGGAATACTTTATTCTTGGTTAAAAACAAGTCCCAAAATTCAGATTGCTGGCCTTTGGCCAGGACATCTTTAAACGGGTTTGATTGGGCTGACATATGATTGACAATCATATCTGCCATTAAGTCGTAGTCTTGACCTAAAGCTTGAATATCATCCCAAGAGCCTAAACGATTATCTAATGCCGTATGATCAATCGGGTCAAAACCTGCATCTTCACCATCCATCGGATAATAAAAGGGTAAGAGATGTACCCCACCAAAAGCATTTGGGAAATTTTGCTTTAATACAGAGTGCAATGCTTGAGTATCACTACCTCCTAAGCGGTCGATGTAAGTAATTAGTTGAACTTTATTTGCGTAGGCCATAAACACTCTCTTGCGTAAAAATACATATTGTCTTAATCGATTAAGTATATGCGCCAGTTGAATCCCTGTAAACAAAAAAAAGCATCCATTAGGAAACTGGATGCTTTTTTAACATTGACTTATTTTTCAGGTACCAGAGTCAGAGATACCTATACAACATTTATAGAATGTAGCGACTTAAATCTTCATTATCGACAAGTAGCTCAAGGTGTTTGTTGACATATTCTTTATCGACAGTAAGTTGCTCACCACTCTTTTCACTCGCCTCATAAGAGATACTTTCCATCAAGCGTTCCATTACTGTATGCAAGCGACGAGCACCGATGTTTTCAGTGCGCTCATTAACTTGCCATGCAGCTTCTGCAATGCGATTTATACCATCTTCGGTAAATGAAACTGTCACACCTTCTGTACCTAACAAAGCAATATATTGCTCCGTTAATGATGCATTGGGCTCAGTTAAGATACGAGTAAAGTCTTCAACGCTCAATGCACTTAACTCAACACGGATTGGCAAACGACCTTGTAATTCTGGGATCAAATCTGAGGGTTTGCTCATCTGGAATGCACCTGATGCAATAAACAAAATATGGTCAGTTTTAACCATACCATGCTTGGTCGATACGGTAGAGCCTTCAATAATCGGCAATAAATCTCTTTGTACACCCTCACGCGAAACATCCGCACTGGTTGTGCCTTCGCGTTTACAGATTTTATCAATCTCATCAATAAACACGATCCCGTTTTGTTCAACCGCTTCTATCGCATCTTGTTTCAAGTCTTCTTTGTTGACCATCTTGGCTGCTTCTTCGTCAATAAGTAACTTTAACGCGTCTTTAACGGGAAGTTTTTTCTTTTTCTTTTCATTACTTGATAAGTTTTGGAACATACCTTGTAATTGATTGGTCATTTCTTCCATGCCTGGAGGAGCCATAATCTCAACTCCGACTTGCGGAGCAGCTACGTCAATCTCGATCTCTTTGTCATCTAATTTGCCTTCACGTAATTTCTTGCGAAAAGCCTGACGCGTCGATTTGTTATCGACTTCTTCTTTGTCGCCAAAGATATTTTCTGGTGGAGGGATCAAAATATCTAAGATACGCTCTTCAGCCGCTTCCTCTGCTCGGAATGTGACTTTTTTCATGGCCTGTTCTTTGACCATTTTCACGGCGATATCAGTAAGATCACGAATAATCGTCTCAACTTCCTTGCCCACATAACCTACTTCAGTAAATTTTGTGGCTTCGACTTTTACAAAAGGGGCATTCGCCAGTTTTGCTAAACGACGTGCTATTTCTGTTTTACCGACCCCTGTAGGACCGATCATTAAAATATTCTTAGGACTTACTTCTTGGCGTAATTCTGCAGGTAACTGCATACGACGCCAGCGGTTACGTAACGCGATAGATACCGCTCTTTTTGCATCTTGCTGACCAATAATATGACCATCTAATTCACTGACAATTTCTCTGGGGGTCATTTCCGACATAAATAATTTCCTACTACAAAAAGTTAGTAATCTAGGGTTTCAACCGTTTGATTTTGATTAGTATAAACACAAATATCGCCAGCAATCGTTAATGCCTTCGTAGCGATTTCCTCTGCATTTAATTCAGTATTTGCCAATAGCGCTGTTGCTGCAGCTTGGGCAAAAGGACCACCTGAGCCAATCGCAATCAAATCTTGCTCAGGCTGTATCACATCACCGTTACCCGTAATCACTAATGATGCGGTGTGATCAGCTACCGCTAAAAGGGCCTCTAACTTACGCAGCATCCGATCCGTTCGCCAATCTTTTGCTAACTCAACAGCCGCCTTGGTCAAATGCCCTTGATGCATTTCTAATTTCGCTTCAAACTTCTCAAAAAGCGTAAATGCATCAGCTGTACCACCGGCAAAACCAGCTAATACCTTATCGTTATATAGACGGCGTACTTTGCGGGCGTTACCTTTCATTACGGTATTACCCAATGATACTTGGCCATCCCCAGCGATCACCACTTGGTCACCACGTCTTACCGATACAATAGTTGTCATAGAAAATCCTTAATAAACTTCGCCAATATTGATTAGCACAATAGGATTTATGTGGGGGGATGTTTTATTTTTTCAAGAGGAAAATGATTCACTCAACAGGAAAAGACAAAGGGGCATCTAGCAAAGAAAGATGCTCAACAGGTTCGAGTAAGCGAACCATGATGATCAAAATGACATTGTGCAGTATGACTTACAAATTCCACAACCATATCTGGCAACTGTTAATATTGGTTCTTTGCAAAGTATGACGGTCTTTCTCAGCACGGCGTTTACTGGTATAAGGACCTAAGACCACTCTATACCAACCATTTTGTGAACCACGTATCTGTGGTTCTAACCCAACGAACGCCATCTTGGCTCGCATTTCATCGGCTTGGTCATAGGCGCGAAAAGAGCCACATTGCATCAAGTACCGCTTATCAGATTCGATAGCTTCTACATCTACCTCAACTTCATACCCAGGTAGTTCAGCAAAAAACTTAAACTCTTCTTTGGGTAATTCTGGTAAGGGATCTTTTTCATCGATGCTGGTGGGTTCTGCGATCTTTGGTTTTTGTATAGTCTCTTCAGTGACTGACTCTTGTTCGACTTGGGCACCGTCTATGGTACCTAACCAATAGATCCCGCCACCGAAAGCGGCTAATACACACAAAGCTAGCGCCACCTTAAACTTGGCTACCGAAGAAGTAGGTACGGGTTGTTTCTTTGCTGATGCTTTCTTACGAGGAGCAGGTTTGCGTTTAACGTAATCTTTTTGAGCCATGGAAAATACTAATTAAGGGATCCGCATCTATTGTATGTCGTTCCCTAGCTAAAATCTATGTTATCCACATCGATTGACCATCTAATACGCAATTCATTTGCTTTAGCTTCACATTCAGGCATTAACAAACCCAATACCTTCTGTAAATACGAACGGTTGGTGGATTGTAACACTACACAATAACGGTATCGGTTCTGCTTTTTCTCAATCAGACATGGCACTGGCCCTGCAACATTTAAATGCTGCATATGCCCAACAAAACCTAGCATGGTTTGTAAGAATGTCATGATTTTACGGATATCCTGATCTTCGGCCCTGAGTAACGCTTGGAAGCTGTATGGCGGTTGATTTAACGCTTTGCGTTCATGTAGGGCAAACTCAGCAAAATGTTGATAGCCATTGTTAATTAAATCTTGGAGCAATGGATGGCCTGGCTGTGCTGTTTGTAAATAAGTGACACCAGGTTTTTCAGCCCGCCCTGCTCGACCAGAGATTTGTGTGACGAGCTGCGCTAACTTTTCCGGAGCGCGAAAGTCGGCACTAAATAACGCACCATCGACATCTAAAATAATGACACAGGTCACATGAGCAAAATGATGTCCTTTGGCTAAAATTTGGGTGCCAACCAGAATTTGATGTTCCAAATTGTTTATCGCATCTAATGTTTTCGCTAGCGTTTGTTTGCCACGCATCGAATCTGAGTCGATTCTTATTGTCGAATATGCAGGAAATAATTGCTGGAGTCCGGTGGTTAACTGTTCAGTCCCAATACCCTCGGTCAAAATATCTCGACCACCACAGGCACTACATTGTCTAGGCATCGGTTGGGTGTGCAGACACTGGTGACACTGTACACTGCGGTTGAATTGATGATATGTGTACGCTTTGTCACAAGCTTGACAGGTATGCACATCACCACAGCTTTGACAAACTACCGCGGGTGCAAAACCGCGTCGGTTCATAAATACCAGTACTTGATTACCCTGTTGTAGGTGTTCTTTCATCAGAGTCAACGCTTCGTTCGTCAACCCATATTCAACCTGTTGTTGGGTGATATTTATCAGCGCTTGTTGCGCCATAACCGCCGAACCTGCACGGTTGGTTAATACATAATGCTGGTAACGTTCTTGTTTAGCGTTATATAAAGATTCTAAGGATGGTGTTGCGGTGCCTAGCAAGACCGGAATAGCCAATTTCCTAGCCAACATTATCGCGAGATCACGGGCATGATAGCGCAATCCATCTTGTTGTTTAAATGAATCGTCATGTTCTTCATCTATAATGATCATACCCAAGTGCGCAAAAGGGGTAAAAATCGCCGAACGGGTACCAATCACTAGGCCAAGTTCATTATGTCTCGCTTTTTGCCACACCTGCATCCGCTCATTGTCATTTAGACCGGAATGCAATACCCCAACTTCGATCCCAAAACGCTTGGCGAAACGAGCTACGGTTTGTGGAGTGAGTCCAATTTCGGGAACTAATATCAAAACTTGCTGGCCTTGGCGTAATACTTTTTCAATAATCTGTAAATAAACTTCGGTTTTACCACTGCCAGTCACACCTTCGATTAAGGCACAAAAAAATTGATTCAACTGACTACTGATACCGGTAATCGCGATAGATTGCTCAACATTGGGGGATAGATGCGTAGACTCAGTTGCCAACAAAGCAGTCAGCCATGCGCCGGAGTGAATGACACCGGGTTGTTTTTGCACTAATTCTTTATCGAGTAATGCTTTCACACTTGCAGCATTTGTTAATTTATGTGCTGAACTTAACGTTAGATGTTGACCATGAGATAACGCTTTATGCAAGGTTGCTAGTGCTGCATATTGCTTTTTGGCCTTTTTTTGTAACTGCATCACTGCAACATGCGCAGCTGCATCGCTAAAAGGTATGTCCGCAATATCTGGATGCAAAGCGATCTCTTCTGGTTTCGTATAAGTGCTTGGTGCCCCTTTACGTAACACAGCTGGAAGTGCCGTGTGGACCACTTCCCCTAGCGGTGCTTGATAGTATTGTGCCAGCCATGATAACAGTGCTAACCAATGTTCATTGACTACAGGTTCACAGTCTAATATTTCTTTCACTGCAGCAAGTTTAGGGAGGATCTCTTCGGCAATATCTGCTTCAGTCACTTCGTTGCACACTAAACCAACTAATTCACGATTAGCAAATTTCACCAATACCCGACATCCTCGTGCAACAGGTTGGTCAGAGATATAATGGAAGGTTCGGCGCAAAGGTACTGGCACAGCGACTTCAATGAAATGCATTTAGCGTTTTTTCCAAAATTATGAACGGGGAATACTTGCACAATCAGACGTTTTACTTTAATATGCGCGTCCCTTAACGGCAAGTCGAATGTTCGATTTGTATAAAATATTATTGCGTATGGTGTGCAACTTCGGGTTGTATAGCGATACGGCCTTAGCTTAGAGGTAAACCATGAAAACAGGTATCCACCCAACTTACGAAGAAATTACTGCAACTTGTTCATGCGGTAACGTAATGAAAGTACGTTCTACAGTAGGTAAAGACTTAAACTTGGACGTATGTTCATCTTGTCACCCTTTCTACACTGGTAAGCAACGTAACGTTGATACTGGTGGTCGTGTAGATCGCTTTAACAAGCGTTTCAGCGCATTAAGCAAAAAATAATACCGCTTAATTACTGATTCCCCAAAAAAAGCATCTTTCTAGATGCTTTTTTTTTGCCCTAACACTTATGTATGAGATAAACACAGGTGTTGAATCCAAATTTGTATGATACATTTACTGCATAATAATAAAAATCGACATCAAAACAGGACACCTAAACATACTTTAAGGATCACCCATTATCATGTCTGATTTTCGTCAACAGGCGCTAGACTACCACGCCTTTCCCAAGCCAGGAAAAATTAGTGTAGAGATGACCACGCCAGCTGAATCTGTAAAAGATTTAGCATTAGCTTACAGCCCAGGTGTCGCTGAGCCGGTCAGAGAAATTGCAGACGATGCCAACAACGCATACAAATACACAGCCAAGGGCAACCTTGTCGCAGTTATCTCAAATGGTACTGCAATCCTCGGTTTAGGAAATTTGGGCCCGCTTGCTTCAAAACCAGTAATGGAAGGTAAAGCCCTCCTCTTTAAACGTTTTGCTGGTATAGATTCGATTGATATTGAAGTCACCCACCGCACCACAGAAGAGTTTATCAATACCGTTGCTAATATAGCAGACACATTTGGCGGTATTAATCTAGAAGATATCAAAGCCCCTGAGTGCTTTGAAATAGAACAAGAATTACAAAAACGCTGTAGCATCCCTATCTTCCACGATGATCAACACGGTACAGCTATCGTCACAGCTGCCGGGATGTTGAACGCCTTAGAAATTCAAGGTAAAGAAATCAGTAATGTCACCATTGTATGTATGGGGGCTGGTGCTGCTGCAATCGCTTGTATGGAATTACTCATCAAGTGTGGCGCACAGCGTGAAAAAATTTATATGCTCGACCGCAATGGTGTGATCCATACCCGTCGCGAAAATCTGCCCGTTCACAAATTGGCATTTGCAAACAATACGGACAAACGTACGCTGGAAGATGTCATGGATGGCGCAGATGTCTTTGTTGGTGTATCTGGACCTGATGTGTTACCTCCAGAAACACTCAAAATGATGGCCCCTAATCCAGTAGTATTCGCTTGTTCAAATCCAGATCCAGAAATCAGACCTGAATTAGCTATGGCGACTCGCGATGATTTGATTATGGCAACGGGTCGCTCAGACTACCCTAACCAGGTCAACAATGTTTTGTGTTTCCCGTTTATTTTTAGAGGGGCACTAGACGTCAGAGCTACCGCCATAAACGATGCTATGAAGGTTGCTGCAGTAGAAGCGATTAGAGCAATATCAAAAGAGGAAGTCCCAGAAGAAGTGCTTATCGCCAGCCAATCTAAAGCATTAAGTTTTGGTCGAGATTATATTATTCCTAAGCCAATGGACCCACGTTTATGCTCACGTATAGCAAAAGCAGTAGGTCAAGCGGCGATTGACTCAGGTGTGGCTCAGCTAGAGTCGTTACCGACTAATCTTCAGTACTAACCTGCGAATTTGCTAATTCCACGTCCAAGCCCATCGCTTCCATCAAAGCACGGGCTTCGGCTGGTACTCGATTCGGGTTATCTTTGCGCAGATCATTATCATCAGGTAATGGCTGTCCCGTAAACGCATGCAAAAAAGCTTCACATAACAATTCTGAATTCGTTGCATGACGAAGGTTATTGACTTGACGACGTGTGCGCTCATCGGTGAGGATCTGCAGTACATTCATCGGTATAGAAACGGTGACCTTTTTTACTTGTTCGCTTTTTTTACCATGCTCTGCGTAAGGGTGAATATATTTACCATTCCACTGTGTCATTATTGTTCTACCTTTTGTTATGACTTATGCGAATTTTGCGTAGGGTTTTGGTCTTAAGCAGGATCAATAAATGTTGACGCTTGCTTAATATTCTCGTATTTTAGACGTCTAAACGTCTATTGTATACTTTTTTCTGGAGCGCAAGTATGGTTTCCCTTGCTCAAGGTGTGGATTCCCTTAACCAAAGTTTATCTGAATTACGAGATATCGAAGTCTCGTTTGAGTTTTTTCCGCCAAGTAATGAAAAAATGGAAAATATGTTATGGAAGTCTGTTGAACGACTCGCTCCTTTACAACCGAATTATATGTCGGTCACGTATGGTGCAAATTCCGGAGAGCGTGACAAAACACATAATGTTGTAAAACGAATCCAAAACGACATCGGGATACCTGCTGTACCTCACTTGACCTGTGTCGATGCACAACCCGATGAGTTACGACAAATTGCGAAAGAGTATTGGGCAAATGGTATTCGCCGTATCGTAGCTTTACGTGGAGATTTACCACCTGGGATGGACAAGCCAGATATGTATGCAAGTGACTTAGTTACCTTGCTAAAAGATGTTGCTGATTTTGATATATCGGTCGCTGCATATCCAGAAAAACATCCAGAAGCACCCAATGACCAATTCGACCTACTGAACTTAAAACGCAAAGCCGAAGCAGGTGCAAATGAAGCAATTACGCAGTTCTTTTTTGATACCACTCACTATTTGCGTTTTCGCGACCGTGCGGCAGCGGCAGGGATTGATATCGATATCGTACCGGGGATTTTACCAGTCACTAATTACCAAACCTTAGTGAAGTTTGCAGGATTTACCAATGTACATGTGCCGAACTGGTTGCATAAAATGTACGATGGACTAGACGATTCAGACCAAACAACACGTAATTTGTTAGCCGCAAATATTGCTATGGACCAGGTAAAAGTGCTAGCACGTGAAGGCGTCAAACACTTCCACTTCTATACGTTAAATCGCAGTGAATTGAGTTATGCCATTTGTCATATGTTAGGTGCTCGACCGAGCAATTAATCCTGAGACAACATAAAACTTATGCTATGTTTAGCTTTGTAGTTATTGACCGATAAAGCCTAATAAGCTTCTCTTTTAGGCTTTTATTTAAATAAACGTATAAGGCACTTCATGCACGTAAATGGACTTCAGCGGGTATTCGCTTTTTTAAGCACCGTCACTTTACCTCACCTACGCACCTTGATTCAGTATTTTGTTAAGCGCTGCGCGAATGACAAAATTACCATATCTGCTGGGCATTTAGCGTATGTTTCTTTGCTTTCTTTAGTGCCTTTTATTATGGTGTTTTTCACCATAATGTCGGCCTTTCCCGCATTTGAAAATGTCAGAACCGTAGTCGAAGACTTTATCTTTAATAACTTTGTACCAACCTCTGGCAATGTCGTCCAAGAATACGTTGCAGAATTTGTTGGTAATGCTTCGAGTATGGGCGCAGTCGGGATATTATCTTTACTCGTTGTTGCTCTGCTCTTGATCTCCAATATTGATAAAACATTGAATCGAATTTGGCGTATTGAAGAAAAGCGTCCAACGATGTTCACCTTTGCTATTTACTGGATGGTCATTACTCTCGGTCCTATCCTGATGGGTTCAAGCGTTGTGGTGAGTTCTTATTTGATCAGCCTAGCCGCTTTTGCCGATACTTATACACCAGGTTTTAGTACCTTTTTGTTAAAACTGGTGCCTAGTATGCTGTCGATTTTTGCATTCTTGATTTTGTATATGCTGGTGCCCAATGAACGCGTTAAATTCAAACACGCGCTATCCGGGGCAATCCTGGCGACCATTTTATTTGAACTATCAAAAAAGGGGTTCGCGTTGTATGTTGCCAACTTCCCTTCTTATGAATTAATCTATGGCGCGTTAGCCGTGATCCCGATCTTGTTTGTTTGGGTTTATCTGTCTTGGATAGTGGTATTACTTGGCGCCGAATTTACCTGTGCCGTTAAAGAGGCTTGGATAGAAACACCTGAATCTATCCCTGCATCGACTGAATAAACGCATTGGATTGCTTAATCGCTTCATTCATCTCACTGACTAAGCGGTTCACATCTTTGCGAATAACACCTAGTTCACCCTCTAATGCACCAACCGCGCTGGCATTTAAATTATGCTTCAAATACAAAACATTGTTCTGTAACGCATCCAACACAGGCGGCATACTGTTTTCGACCTTACGCATAGCTTTGAGCATGTTCGTATATTGGCGCTTGGTATTGCGAAGTTTGTTCTGACTATCACGCTGCAAATTTGCATTGGTATACAAATCCAATTCAGCTTTCCATTCAGCAAAGAGTGCTTCTGCGACACTTTCCACCTTATCGATGCGTTTAGTCACTGCTGTTGCAGCAGATTTTGAATCATCATACTGTCCTTTCAGGTTGTCATAAACGTCTTCTAATTCACCACCATCAAAATTTATTAATGCGGAAAACTCTGCTAAAGCAGAAGAAAACTGCTCCTGAGCGGCAGTTTGTGAATCTCGAGCATCTTCGACTCGGTCAACAAGAATATCACGCTTTTCAACCCCGAGTTTTTCCCAAGCCGAATAATAGGTCGACTGACAAGCACTCAAGGCAAGCACGGCTCCCAAGCACAGCAGTTTAAATGCTTGGCTATTCATAAGGGGTAAACTTTGCAGCATCGATAATAGACCAGAGATGAAAAATCGCACCTACTGGCCATAAAATAGCCAATATGACTGTGGCGGTTAATCCATAACAAATGGCAGTAACTAAAAAAAACATTAGCGCTTTTCCTATTCTGCCTTGTACTAACTGGCCTAAACCAGGTATGAAGATATTACAAATTGCTGCGATGACATTGCCACCCGATCCTTGACTAGGCATAATTTTTTCCTATTGTTCGATTATGGTTGTAATTGTTCAGTATTTAATAGATAAACTAGACTATAATTTAAAGAAAAACAACTAGATGCCACAACTTTACTCACCTGCTAATCCTTATCGACATTTTATGCTGCCTGTAACGCATGGGCATGAGATCTACGTCGAAGAAACGGGGAACCCCAAAGGCATCCCGATCCTCTTTATACACGGCGGGCCAGGCGCAGGTTTAAGCACTGATTACTCAAAACAATTTGATACTAATATCTATCGCATTATAGGTTTTGAGCAACGTGGTTGTGGCCGTTCGACTCCATTTGCATCCATTGAAAATAATACGACTCAAGATTTATTAAACGATATTCATGCACTGCGAGAGCATCTACACATCGACAAGTGGATATTGTTTGGTGGCAGTTGGGGATCGACCTTGGCTTTATTAGCTGCAATTGCTGCCCCTGAGCATACTTTGGGGCTTATATTGCGTGGCGTTTTTTTGGGTCGAGAGCAAGATATCCATTGGTATATTCATCCTCAGGGCGGTGCGGGTCAATTGTACCCAGAGCATTACGAGGCCTTTGTGCAAGATGTCGGGTATCTAGATACCACGAAAGAAATCTGTGATGCTTTTTTTACACTCTTTAACCAAAAAAATAAATTTGCCAAAGCAAATGCATTACGTGCTTGGTACGGTTGGGAAGAACGTATTTCTAGGATCCAACATCCATATGGTGACCCTTTATATAATTATGACTTACATCAAGTTGCTAGCTTAGCTATGCTAGAATGTCACTATTTGAAGAATGATTGTTTTATCCCTGACAATTACATTTTGGATAACATCCATGCCATCAATCACATCCCTGGCATGATTGTGCATGGTCGCTATGACATGATCTGTAAACTGGAATCTTCATATTCATTACAACAAATCTGGCCCAACAGTCAGCTCACTATTGTTCCCGACGCAGGGCATAGTACCTCTGAGCCTGGGATAGCCTTTGCGTTGAAGCAAGCAACTGATACTATGTATAAAATTATCGACATCAATTAGTTTTCTACAGGTCTGTTATGATTGCTTTAGTTCAACGTGTTACCTCAGCAAACGTTTCTGTTGCCGGCTCGACTATAGGTGATATCCAACAAGGTATGTTGGTCCTGCTAGGTGTTGAAGCCAACGACACTCCAGCAACAGTCACCAAAATGATCTCTAAATTACTCAAATTTAGAATGTTTAACGATGACCAGGGCAAGATGAATATCAACATCCAGCAGTCCCAAGGTGACATCTTAGTAGTTTCACAGTTTACTCTCGTAGCCGACACCCAAAAAGGGAATCGCCCAGGCTTTTCTAGAGGAGCTCCACCGGCATTAGGTGAGGAACTTTATAATCACTTTGTTGCCGAATTAAAACACACATGTACGAATTTAGTCCAAACCGGACAGTTTGGTGCAGATATGCAGGTGAGTTTAGTCAATGACGGTCCTGTCACTTTCTCACTGCAAGTTTAAGAGGTTCTCTTGTATAAAATAATCACTCCTAAAACCGAAGAGCAGTTTCGCCAATACTATCAGTTTCGTTGGCAAATCCTACGTGAACCTTTTAATTACCCCAAAGGCTCAGAAAAGGACGAATATGAAAACGTCGCTGAGCATCGTATGGTGTTAAATAACAAGAATGAGATCATTGCGGTTGGGCGCTGTCACTTTAATACCGCTGAAGAAGTCCAAATAAGGCATATAGCGGTTAGCTTTGATGCGCATGGCAAAGGTATGGGTAGAGTGATTTTATCCGCACTGGAGAACTTTGCGGTAGAAAATGGTGCAATTAGAGCTGTTACCAATAGCTTAGAAACTTCTGAGCACTTTTTTAGAAGTTGTGGTTATGTCGTCGCGGATGAAGCGGCTCAAGATCTAATGCGCTTAAAACGCCTGCAGATGGTAAAAAAACTGGGTAACAACCAACATGTTTTGGTACATCCAGAATGGTGCCAAACTTTACAAGAGACTTGGCAAACCACGATCCCAATTTCTGATCAAATGGGGATCAAGATTTATCAGTATTCAGGGGATACACTCGAAGTACGTGCTTCCTTAAACAAAAATATCAACTTACATGGCACCATGTTTGCCGGCAGTATTTTTTCCTTAGCCACATTAACTGGCTGGGGCATGATTTACTTGCAGCTTCGGGAACAAGGTCTCAGTGGTGATATCGTATTGGGTGATAGTAATATTCACTACCATAAACCCATTACTGCTCAGCCCAGAGCGATTGCAGATCTTGCACACTACAAAGCAGCTTACAAAACGCTGAATTCTGGTAAAAAAATGCAAGTAGAATTAATCGTGAAAATTATGGATGGAACTAAGGCGGTTGCAGAGTTCACCGGTGTATATTGGATTTTGAACCCTGGCCCCAGCGAAAGTAAGCACACTGAAAATACCTCAGCTTAAAATCTGCTGGAAAACAAACAAGAATAAAGACAAATAAAACGAGTTAACAATCATAAAAAAAGGCTTTTTCTATCTTAGAAAAAGCCTTTTTAATTCTTGCAGAACAAAATACCAACTTTAGCAATTATGCCATAGCTGCTTGTATTTTCTTCATGGCATTCTTTTCAATTTGTCTCACACGCTCAGCAGACACTTCATATTTAGCGGCTAAATCTTGGAGAGTCATTTTATTATCATTCAACCAACGCGTTTCGATAATGTGCTGACTTCTTTCATCCAATGTTTTAATTGCTGCATATAGACGCTTTGCAGCATTGTCATCAAAATCTTTGTTAATAACCGCAGCTTCAACGTTCTCTGATTTGTCTTCTAAATACTGCGCAGGCGCATAGTTTGGATTATCATCATTGTCATCCGCAGAAAGGTCAAAAGCAGCATCTTGAGAACCCATACGGGCCTCCATCTGCAATACTTCTTTTTCACTGACACCTAATTCTTCAGCTACCTTTTGGACTTCGTCATGCGTGAACCAACCTAAACGCTTTTTAGATTTTCGTAAATTAAAAAATAATTTACGTTGCGCTTTGGTCGTAGCTACTTTCACGATACGCCAATTTTTTAATACAAATTCATGGATCTCAGCTTTTATCCAGTGGACCGCAAAAGATACCAGGCGAACACCTACATCAGGGTTGAAGCGTTTCACCGCTTTCATCAAACCGATATTACCTTCTTGGATAAGATCCGCTTGGGGTAGGCCATAGCCTGAATAAGATTTAGCAATATGCACAACAAAACGCAGATGAGACATGACCAACTCACGAGCAGCTTCAACATCACCTTCATGATAAAGGCGATCTGCAAGTGACTTTTCCTGCTCTGCTGAAAGCATAGGAATCGAAGAAATAGATTGTACGTAGCTTTCAATGCTTCCGCTTTGCGGTAAACTTAATGCTAGTTGCATTGACTGTGTCATTAAAAAACCTCGTAAAATTCAATAAATATTCAATTTTAAGTAAATTCTGTATTTATATTTTACTTAAAAATATGTGTCGCTGGCAAGTGTCTAAGACAGGATAAAATGAGACCAACGCAACAATATCTAACACCATAACATAGACTAGCATAAATGCTAATAGTTCAAGTTAATATTGTGTTAAAACTTCCAAATTCAAGCCTTTTGTACTGAAATAAATAATTTCATCCAAAATAACCGTACATTTATACAATATACTGATAACGATTAAGCTGCGAGTATTACCCAAAGAATAGCAACCGTCATAAATACCAGTGCAGCACTAAATTTGTAAAGGGGTTTAGGATGCTTAATCGTCAACTGAATACTGCTACCTGCCAGGAAAAACAGGGCAAACGCGACGATAAAATCAACGATGTGCCATCTGACTTGTTCAGTAGCTAGCATCGCCACCAGTGGGATACACAAAACCGCAGCAGACAAAAACGCCATGCGCTTGAGATCGACATATTGGGTAATTTCGTTCATGAATATAACCTTTGGACTTATCCTGATGGGGTACAAAATGTGTCAGGTGAATCTAAACCGCCAACTACTGTGCGATTTAAAGTCTCGACATACATAGGATGATTGTTTGCCTCGCATATAATCACAACCCTATAAGGGTGTCAAATTTTCACATATTAGAGCAAAACTCATCGGTGAGATTGTCTTTTATTTTGGCTCAATCTCTTTGATATGTTTTTGTACCGAGATAATCGAACCTAATAAGCCTAAAATGATAGACAGCAGTAAAATAACGCCTAACGCAGTAGTATCTAAGCCAGTAAGTGTGAACTGAGTTTGGTACAAATTGGCTAAATTGGCGATACCTGACTGTAGCCACCACAACAAGAAAGCAATTAAAATCCACGCTAAAACACCACCGAGTAAACCGTACCACATTCCGGTATATAAAAATGGGAACCGAATAAAATTATCGGTCGCACCCACTAATTTCATGATGATAATTTCTTCACGTTGACTAAGTATATTTAACCTGATGGTATTCCCAATAATAAGCACCACTGAGACGCATAACAAAATAGCAACAATCCACACGACATCTCGTGCAACACTGACGGTTGCATACAAACGCTCTAGCCACTCTATATCCAACTTACCAAAATCCACATGAGTTTGTCGCTCAAGCTTTTTCACCAATGTCCGTGCAGCATTTGGTTGTACATAACTCGCTTTGGGCGTGATCAAAATAACGTGAGGTAATGGATTTTTATCTAAATATGCCAGTGAATTAGTTAAGCCTGAGGCTTGTTCGAATTCTATAAGGGCGTTGTCTGCTGTCACTAATTCAGCCGCTTCGACCTCACTAAACAAAGACACGGCTAAGCGTAATTGTTGGGCCTGGGCTACACTAGTGTTGGGTTTTAGGTATAGCGATATTTCTCCAGCTTGTTCCCATCCGGCGGTGACCTGTTCTGTGTTTTTAACCAATAAATACAACGTACTGGGTAAGGTGATCGAAAGCCCTAAAACGCCAATGGTCATGAGTGACGCTAAAGGTTGGCGCCACAACTCACCTAAACTCGCCAATAACTGGCGAAAATGATTCAGAACGGTCATGACAAATCTTTGTACTATCCCAACCTTATGTTCGGTGACAGCTGTTTTACGACCTGCAAATAATAAACTCATTAACGATACCTCGGCGTATCATTATCTACATGTACGTCTGAAGGTAATTTGGTATTCGTTTCATTCAACAAGACGTCTTCTTGGAGCCCATCCTCGATGAGGCGACCATTTTTAATCGTCAAATTGCGATATTTCATACGTGCTATTAAACCCAAATCATGAGTCGCAATAAACACACTCATCCCAGATTGATTAAGTGCTTCAAAGAGACGCATAATTTCCATAGACAATTTCGGATCTAAATTACCTGTTGGCTCATCAGCCAATAACAAGGGAGGACGGTTAACTATCGCACGGGCAATACCGACACGCTGTTGTTGCCCTCCAGAAAGTGCCATAGGCGCATTTTGTGCACGACTTAACAACCCCACCAAATCCAATGCTGCATGCACTCTTTTAGTAATTTGTTTGCGTGAATACCCTTCTATCACCAAAGGTAGGGCGACATTATCAAATACGGTTCGGTCCATAAGTAGCTGGTGAGACTGGAAAATCATACCAATGTCACGTCGGATATATGGAATATCTTTATGCGAAAGTTGTCCAAGGTCATGCCCGTTTATCAATACGCGCCCAACACTAGGACGTTCCATCAAACTAATTAATTTGAGGATGGTCGACTTACCCGCACCGGAGTGACCTGTTAAAAAAGCCATTTCACCTTTAGCAACGTGAAAATTGACCTTTTGTAAGGCTAATTGCCCCCCTGGATATGTTTTACTGACATCATCAAATTTAATCATAAGAGCAACTTAAGTTAGTTTACTAGTTACGTATTTAGGCGTTATCTTCTTGTGCAAATAACGCAGAAATGAATTCAGTACTGTCAAAGGCGCGTAAATCATCAATGCCCTCTCCCACTCCAATATAACGAATGGGGATCTGTAATTCCGCAGCAATTGGGAAAATAACTCCGCCTTTTGCGGTACCATCAAGCTTACTTAAAGTAATACCGGTGATACCTACTGCGTCATTGAACAACTTAGCCTGCGAAATTGCATTTTGGCCAGTTCCGGCATCTAGAGTCAACATAACCTCATGTGGCGCATCTGGGTTAACTTTTTTCATGACCCGTACCACTTTTTCTAGTTCAGCCATTAAATGGTCTTTATTTTGTAGTCGTCCAGCTGTATCAGCAATTAAGATATCGATATCTTTTGCGGCTGCTGACTGCAAAGCATCAAACAACACCGAAGCACTGTCTGCACCAGTGTGTTGAGCGACCACTGGGATATCATTGCGTTCTCCCCATACTTGGAGTTGCTCAACTGCTGCGGCCCTAAAAGTATCTCCTGCTGCTAACATGACTTTCTTACCTTGAGCTTGAAACTGTTTAGCCATTTTACCAATGGTAGTGGTCTTCCCTACGCCATTGACCCCTACCATCAAGATCACAAATGGGCCATCACTCTTATCCACATCTAATGGCGCTTGGACATCATCTAGTAGACCTGACATATATGTTTTGAGTTCATCATACAAAGCATCCGCTTCACGAAGTGTAGACTTATCAGCGGTCTTGGTTAGATGCGTAATGATATCTTGGGTTGTTTTCATTCCCACATCAGCCACGAGCAATTGTGTTTCTAGTTCTTCATAAAGTTCGTCGTCAATCTTTCGCCCGCGAAAGAGATTGACAAACCCACTGCCAATATTCTGTTTGGTACGTGACAGGCGAGAGGCTAATGAAGCAAAAAAACCAGGAGCGGCTTCATTCTTTGTTTTTTCGTCAGCCGTAGCAGGTTCCTCCGCTACAATCGCCGCAGGTTCCTCCGCTACAATCGCCGCAGGTTCCTCCGCTACAATCGCCGCAGGTT
>NZ_JANATA010000168.1 GCF_024199005.1 Opacimonas viscosa | reverse complement strand
CGTAACGGCACTTGGCAACGAAGAAGGCGAAAGCGAGGCTGTTGATACTCGTCCTACCGTTAAAGTCACTCAACTCTCACCGGTTGCCTACCCTGTAGAAATTGAAGCATTTGGTGAACTGTCTCCGCTTGAGTCAACCAACCTTTCAGCCCAGGTCAGCGGTGAGATAACCAGTTTGAATCTACAATTTCTGTCTGGTGGCATCATAAAACGCGGTGAAGTACTCTTCACCATCGAAAAACACGCCTATGAAGCGGCGTTACTGC
>NZ_JANATA010000167.1 GCF_024199005.1 Opacimonas viscosa | reverse complement strand
ACTCCCTTCACCTAGTGATAGTGTTGATGATACATTTAACGCGCTTGGCGTAACGTGAGAAGCAACTAGGATGAGATGGTTGGTAGCGTAGCGATTTAATACCTCACACACTTTATGCTGAGTAGTCACATCCAAGCCCTCGAAGGGTTCATCAACAAGCAACACTTTTGCGTGAGATAAAATAGCGCGCGCTAAGGCTAGTCGCTTACGCTCTCCCCCAGAGAGCGTCCTACCCGCCTTGCCAACCCACATAGACAACGGCAACA
>NZ_JANATA010000166.1 GCF_024199005.1 Opacimonas viscosa | reverse complement strand
AGTAGGTACACAAGTTTCAGTACGTGACTTACTACGTGGCATTGTTGTGCAGTCAGGTAACGACGCCTGTGTTGCTATGGCAGAACACGTAGCAGGTTCAGAATCTGCTTTTGCCAGCATGATGAATGCACACACGGCATCACTTGGCATGAGTGGTTCTCACTGGGTTAATGCTCACGGTCTTCACGACCCTGACCACTACACTACCCCTCGTGACATGGCGATTCTGTCTCGCGCGCTTATCGCAGAAACGCCAGAAATGTACA
>NZ_JANATA010000165.1 GCF_024199005.1 Opacimonas viscosa | reverse complement strand
AGGCATCGCCAGAAATAGCATGGGCACGCCTGCGTTAGCGTTTGCCGCAAAGGGAAGCGCAAGGAAAGACACCGGCAATACCAATATCCATGATTTTAACTTGCGCCTTCTACTTGAGTGCCCGGGTAAGGAGTCGGAATTGCGCTGAATAACGGGGAGCATTGGGTTGTCATCCTTGTCACACCAGTTGTTTACAAAGCTTTAGTGAATATTTTGTCTATTAAGTTCCGTGAAAATGTAAAGGGCGTAAATTGGGGTGTTTAAGA
>NZ_JANATA010000164.1 GCF_024199005.1 Opacimonas viscosa | reverse complement strand
AGCAGAATGCAAGTCGTGCAGTGAAAGCCTGGCAGCACTGGTAGATAAATTCAGACCTGACAATAAGGCCACATCCGAATGACGCAGTTTATCCGCACGGCGTCTGCCTGGATTTTAATGATTGCCTTGATTGTCGTGGTCATCGCAGCTAACTCGGTATACACCATTCACACTCTAAACGAACTGGCAGCTGTGGAAGGCCGTATTTTCACGACCAATAAAATCATTGATTCGATCAACGCTTTGCACGTTGCTGTATTGCGCAC
>NZ_JANATA010000163.1 GCF_024199005.1 Opacimonas viscosa | reverse complement strand
CGCATCAGGCTTTGCGCAAGACGACACTGTAATTCGGCTTTTACCTTGGGCGCGTTGTCTGCCACCCGCTCGATAGCACCATGTAAGTAAGCCGCGGCTTTATTGTATTCACCCAGCCTGAAATATACCGTACTGACATTTTGGTAGGTAAAGGCTTCCAGATCCGGATCTTCGTGGGACTGTAACAGTACTAACAGCGTGAGCAAGTGGTATTGAGACGCATTGAAATCCTGTCGACGACTTTGCAGCCAGGCAATATTGGAATGA
>NZ_JANATA010000162.1 GCF_024199005.1 Opacimonas viscosa | reverse complement strand
TGTCCTAAACGGCGACCTGGGCTACGCTCAAATTCTGGGTCAGAGATTCGCCGCCGAGGTGCCGACGCAGATCAACTTTGCCTTCGACAGCGCTCAGCTTGATGAATCGGCACGGCGGATTCTGTTGCGGCAAGCGGCTTGGATCAAACAATTCCCAGAAGCGCGCTCCCGGGTTTACGGTCACACCGACGCGGTCGGCTCTCAGGCTTACAACCAAGCCTTGGGTCAACGCCGGGCAAACGCAGCAGTGGCATTCCTGACTCAACA
>NZ_JANATA010000161.1 GCF_024199005.1 Opacimonas viscosa | reverse complement strand
GGCAACCCAGTACGCACAATGTCATCGTAACGGAAACCCGTGGAGAAGATGCACAAGACGTTTTTCTGCTGGATTCAACCAGTGGTGAATTACGTCCGCTTTACACGCCGGCTGTGGCCGCAGCCTTTAGCCATTTCCACTGGAGTGACGACGGTAACACACTCTATTTTGTGTCGAATGTAGACCGTGAAATGACCGCTGTATTTTCTTATAACCTCACAACAGAAAAAACAACCTTGATACATGAAAGTCAGTTCGACTTAGAAA
>NZ_JANATA010000160.1 GCF_024199005.1 Opacimonas viscosa | reverse complement strand
AGCACTATAAAGATCTAGAAGAAGGCAAATGGGTGAAGATTGACGGTTGGGCAGACGCTGCAGCTGCAAAAGAAGAAATTACCGCAAGCATCGCGCGTTTCGAAGCAGAATAATTCACGCTGCTTCAAATTGATGATACAAAGGGCTGGTGTAATACCAGCCCTTTTTGTATGTGGTCTAAAAGTGAATATTGATAACTAAAATTAGGCATCACAACAGAAAGCTAAACAGATACCTGAAAGAGACCCGTATGTACAACCTGAAACA
>NZ_JANATA010000159.1 GCF_024199005.1 Opacimonas viscosa | reverse complement strand
GTAAAGCTGATAGAGTTTACGACGGGATGCGTAGTCTGGATCTAACGCCCACGTAGCCTGATAACCGTCGTAAAAGGCTTGTGGTAACCGGCCAAACAGTTCGGTCATGGCGATATCTGTCTCTCGGTCGCCAATGTAAACGGCAGGATCGAATATAACGGGCTGTTGGTGAGAAAACCCGATATTGCCGTGCCACAAATCGCCATGCACCAGCGAGGGCAGGGGCTGGTGGTGTTGCAAATACTGATGAATGCGCGTAACGCACAC
>NZ_JANATA010000015.1 GCF_024199005.1 Opacimonas viscosa | reverse complement strand
ATAGTGTAGCGGAATTTTCTAGTTAAAACTGCTCTCTTTTTTCGGGGGGATTACAGCACCAAGTTTATATTCTCGGCACCAACGAAATACTTGATTGTTATTGATGTGGTGCTTTTGTGCAACTTGTGCAGTTGACAACTGCTTGGCTAGCGCCTCATTCACGATCTCTAATTTATATTGAGGCGAGAAGATCCGGCGACTAGTATGGTGAATAATATCTGACATTGGTCATATCCTAGCTGATAAAGTGGATATGATGCCTTAAGGATAATTAAATAAAAGATGTAGTGGCCGTACGGTTACCTCTTTTTTCGGGGGGATTACAGTAAAACCTTGCCACTCACCGAAGACATCTACGACTTACTGATGAAATGGAAACGCAAAGCGGGTGAAGGGTATATTTTACGCAGTATCGATAAGGGTAATAACATCAAGGCTTCACTCGAGCCCAGTAGTATTAACCTGATCATCCAAGATATTCAGCACATCAGCCGCACCAAAACGAATATCCCATTTTCTGGTCACTCATTTAGGGTTGGTGGTGCATTAGATTTGTTAATGGCGGGAATGCCACTGGCTAAAATCATGTTGCGTGGTGGGTGGACGAGTGAATCAAGCGTGATCCGCTATTTACAGGCTTGGGATTTGATGGAGGATTAAAAGAAAAAAATTACTCTTCTGTATAAACATTAAGATTTTGAAATTGCCATTTCCAGCTGCTAGCTACCATGTCTTGAAGTGTGTGTGTAATCCAACCATTTCAAGAAGCAAAAATAACTAGACTATCACGCTGCTTGTAATATGGTTCTAGGCGATATACTGACCTTCAGGTAAAATACCCTTTCTATGTTGGCCTCATCTTAGTAGCAAAAGATTAAAATATGTTTTTGTAGCTCATTTTAATTGCAACTGGAATTAAGTTGGGTTAATCCAAATTTACTTAGTAAGAATCGTATAGCACTAATTACATGCCAATAGAAATGCTTTGAGAAAAGCTTCCTATTAGCATGTTTCGTTAAATGAACAGCTCTAATCTGAGGAAAATAAGTTACCTTTTCACCCAATAAATGGCTTCTATAACAAATATCAATATCTTCGCAATACATAAAGTAATTTTCATCAAAACCATTTAATGCGGCGTAATGAGATACTACAAACCCTAAAAATGAACCCGCTGCCCAATCAACCTTACAAGGTGCACTTATTACACTCTTATCTATAAGTGAGCTGTTACCTAAGCCGAGAAATGATTTAGCAAACTGCATTAAGCTGGGAAACTTTCTAATAGAATAATCATGGATAATTCCATCATAATCTTTATATAAATTAATAGCAGCCAATTTTGAATTGCTTTCTATCATTTTTTTTATTAACAAATCAATTTCATTAGATTCTATAAAAACGTCTGGATTTAACACTATGAAATAATCACTCTGATTCATACCGAGAGTTGAACGACAAAAATTAAAAACAATATTGTTATTATGCCCAAAACCTAAGCCATAGCTTTTATCAATCCAGTGGAAGTTAGAGTTATTATTCAAACCACAAAAGCTATCACCAAGCTTGTTACTTTTAACAATAACTTTGTATCGTTTAGCTAGTTCAGGTAAACACGATAACTGGTTAATTAAACTTGAGTGACCATGAGATACAACAGAAATATAAACATTCATCTAAAAATTAGAACCCCGAAAAACTACTATATTTAAATTTAATACCCAGTCTTCAACCGCAATTAATTTACATAATTATCCATTAGTAACAATGGAAAACTCAAAAAAAACCTAATTAAAATTTTCTAGATTAATTTAAAAGATTACTATCATAAGTACATCTGTGGATGTGATTTTTTCACTAACAAAGTATTGAGTTCAATAAGAATGAGTGGTTCTAGTTATCATAAATTATATAACTAAGCAACTCACCCCAGCCTGAAACATGTTCATGTTTAGTACTATCTTTATAAGTAACCCTTTGAAATATAAATTCACCTTGTTCTACTTGTTGCAAAATGTTGGCCAAAGAAGATGCATCATCAGGATCAAAGTAAATTACCTTATTATAATTTCCTATTGTTTCTTTAGCGTAAGGTAAATCTGATGCTAATATGTTCAAGTTGTAACTTTTAGCCTCTGTTAATGGCAGGCCCCAAGTTTCTAACTTAGATGGAAAAATTAAGTTACAACCACTTTTATAGAGCGAATTTACTTCGTCTCTACTTAATTTACCTATAAAAGAAACGTTTTTAAGATGCTTATACTTTTCACATAAACGAGATGCATAAGACCCGTCATCTTTAGAGATAGTTAAGATTAACTTTGGACCCAAAAGTCCCTTTCTTTGCAAAATTTCAAATGCCGACAGCAAAATTTCAAAGTTTTTAAAAGTGCGAACCAATGAAGGATAAAAATAAGTAGAACTTGGAGCTATAGATTCTTTTATAGCGTTCAAATTAGGAATATTGGGTCTTGCAACCAAGATTTTTTTTACAGATAACTCATCTTTAAAAAAATCAGCAATCCAATCTTGCTGGACTATGACACGATGATTTAAGTGTATATTTATTCTGTAAAGATACTTATAAAAAATTCCAAAAATAAACTGTTTTTTATCATTGTAAAGATCATGAAAATTTGGCTTTCTAAAAGGAGATGGGTTATGACAATAAACATATTGTCTTTTACAACTTACTTTTGGTGTCATGTCGTGAAGAGAGAGCCATATATCTGGCACTAAATTTTTGGAGATTTTATTCGAATAAAAATACTCAAAGTATAAACGCTTTATCCATGAGGACTTAATGGTTGGATACTCTAACAGTTCTACATTAAAAGGTAAATCACCATCAAACAAGCTTGATTTATGGCATAAAACATAAAAAGTGCAATTTGAATAGTTGGCTGTTTCTTTAATAATATCTTTAAGAACCGTTAGTGGTCCACCTTCTACTAAGTTAATTGCTGAAATAACAATTTTCATACCTTTTCCCATTTATTAAGATTAAAATTAAATAACTTAATTACCCTAGCAGGAGCGCCTACAGCAATGGCATAATTAGGTATATTTTTTGTTACTACAGAGTTAGAACCAATTATAGAACCCTTGCCAATTTTTACACCTGGCAAGATAGAAACACTTTCACCAATCCATACATCGTCATTAATTTCAACAGGGTTAGAGGATTCTTTCCGAAGAGCTGGCGGTAGGTGAATTTCATATTCAATCGGGAAATTCCCATGATTGTGATCTGAAATAAACACTTTACTTGCAATCAAGACATTATCACCGATCACAACCATAGACCGAGCGCCTATGTGCACATAGTCATTTAGTTGACAATTTTCCCCAAACAATACTTGACCTTCTCCAAATGCATCTATTCTAACTCCCACACCCAATGTTATATTTTTCCCAAAGTTAATACGTTCTAACCCTCTAAAATAATATGGATACCGAATCAACCTAGCATTAGAGTAAAATATTTTAGTAACAACTAAATCTCGAGCTAGCCTGAACAAACCAGTAAAAGTATAGTTTTTTAACATACTAAACATTTCACATAACAACCAAAAAAATCATAGAAACACAATTAATAAGTTCACCTAGTTTTAGAAGAAAATATCGCAAACGCTTTTTCACCCTTAAGAAAAAACACTGAAATCAAGAATAAAGCAACAAATGGCATAAAATATCCTCCACCCCGAAGAAACAAATATAAAAAGAAACACAAATATACAGAGCAGAAGAAAACAATCTTATTACCCATATTGCCGTGTAAAATTTTAATAAATTTATGAATACTTAAAAGATAGAACAAAGTTACTATTAAACCTATAGCCCCGAACTCAAATACTAGTTTGGAAAACAAAAAACTACCATCCGTCAAATTCAATCCATGCGCATTGAGACCATTTAAAATAGATCGAAACTCTCCGCTAGGACCTGCAATCCCCATTTGCTGAAAACCGAAGCCAAATCCATAACTTTCTAAAATACCAATATAAACTCTCTCCCATCCGGACATATATACTAAAGCCGTTAAGTTTGTAGAATCTGATGTCAAACTTACCCTTGAGGAATAGTATTCATAAAATTCATTGTTTGATATTGAAACCCCATAGAAAATCAACAAAACTATTAGGGGAAATATATACCTAACAAAGGCACTATAATAGAACCTTATATAAATAAGAAAAATTACACCAAAAACAGATAGTACACTTTCAATTAAAAGAGAAAAGACTATTAAAATAAATACTAAAAAAAAAACTTTATGGACAGAAGCTTGTTTTATCATATAAAACAGGGTAAAAGGAAGCAAAACTAATATGTAATGCGAGGGCTCACTAAAAAAAAACATCGATTTACTTTGAGAAATATTAAGCTCACGAAAAGAAATCGTAACGACTCCCAAAACTGCTAATATGTAGCTAATAAATTTAATCACACGTAAAAAATTTAAATCATCAATAATCTTTGCTTGCAAACTTAAAATACGAGTTAATATTAAAACAAGTAAAACTAAAAGAAGTGAAACAATGAGTTTACTAAAATCAAGATCGACATCAAATATATAATACACACCAATCGAGTGCAAAATAATAAAGAAAAAAACGACTAGTAAATATTTAATCAAGCCCAGACTTATCGTAAATTTACCAACATAACTAATGGTTACACAAACAGCTAAAAGAAACAATGAAGCTAAAAATAAACCCGGCCCACTAGAACTTGTTAAGTCTAAGACAATTAAGCTCCCAGGCAAAAATAAAACTATTAAAAGGCCTAACTTAAAAACAAACAAGCTAGCTTTCATTAAGATTTCTTTTGGTTATACCCATATTACCTTTTACACCATCCCATAATGCATATAAGAGGATTGGGATTCTTTTGAATTGCATCCTAATTACCCTATTCAGAATCTTTACAACCATATTAATTAATACAATTGGATAAAAATATGACTTGGAACCATGTCGTTTAAAAAATGCAATAGCATTTCGTGTGCTATAGTATTCTGTAAATAGACTTTTTATATCTGTAGATGCACCCACCTCATGATAAACAATAGCATTCTCGTTAACTCTTAACTTCAAACCGAGGCGCTTTGCTCTGTAGCAAAAATCCGTTTCTTCCCAATAAAGAAAAAAGGATTCATCAATCATTCCTAGCTTTATATAATTACTCTTAGATATCATAAGGCTAGCACCACAAATGTAGTCCAAATCAGCCATAACTTTCGATTGCTTTTGAAATCCTACAAAAAAATTAAGCTTTCCTCCTCCTATACACTGGACACTTCCATTTGGATATACAATTTTAGAACCCAAAATATCATTTGGAAACTGTATAAACATTTTCAACATGTTATTAAATGTATCAATAGATATTCGACAGTCGCTATTTAAGAGCCAAATAATTTCATATTTAGCTCTTTCTACTCCATAGTTGCAGCCGTGTGCAAAACCATAATTCTTCACATGATATAATTTATATATTACGCTATAAAAGCCGAGAATATTTTTTATATTATGAAATTCATCAAAATTGCCGTTATATACAACTATAAGTTCAAAGGTTTCACTTTGTAAGTTCATACAGTCTAAACTTTTTAATAGTGCTTCAAATTCCTCAAATGCATTATATACAACTGTTACAATAGAAATTTTTTGGTTTACAGTCATATTTCAACCCAGGAAAAAATCATATCTACTACTCTATATGCCATTAGCCCTACACCATTTTTTGTTAACTTTATCGTAATATTTGATAACTACAGCTGGGTTTCCTAAAGCTATAGAAAATGGAGGAATATTTTTTGTTACAACAGATCCTGCCCCAATTACTGATTTATCTCCAATTGATACACCTGCTGTAATTATTGAATTTGCACCGATCCAAACAGATTCTCCAATATATACATCTCCTGGATTTTCTTCTTGTAGATATCTTTCTGAAAGAGGATCTTGGAGGTCATGATTAGATGAAGATATAAATGTATTAGCTGCTATCATAACCTTATCAGAAACAACCACACGTCCAAAAGCTTGTATCTGTACTCTCTCACCGAGAAAAACTTGGTTACCGACAATTAATTCATTACCATACGCTTTCAATGTTGCCCCATTAGAAAAAACATTACCGTTACCTATACTTATAAGAGAGCCACTCTTAAATACATCTGAATGAAAAAGGCAATATCTTCGGATAACGTTGCCAAAGCCAATATTTATTTTTTTAAATCCGACAAATTCTACGGATGGATAAACATAGTTCAATAAGCCCGACTTAGAAAAGAAAATGCGAAATAAGCTCCATCTTAAAGCTGCAATAAACTTACCAAAATAATAAATTAACATGATACTTGTTACTTTTTATAAAAACGAGAGACATATGATAAGATAATCCACCGGATAGCTTGTGACAAAAAGTCAATATTAGTCCACAAAGGTATATTCAATGCACTAGAAATATCAAGCCTAACCTTCAGAGTATTTAATAAAAACATAGATCTTTTTATTTTATCTTCTGAATGTGAAGCCGATTCCGCTATTAATCTATACACAGAAGTCTTATCATCAATAAACTTAATTGTCCCAATTGAAGACAAATATATCCAAAAGGGCCAATCCCCTAAACGCCAGTTTTTTATTTCTTGACTTACAAGTTGTATATAGGTCAAAAAATCAGCTCTTCTAAACATTGTTGTAAGAGTCCCCACACCATTCCGAGAGAGGAGTTGAGATGTAGAATTGGACTCTTTATAAAGACTACTAACATCTAATTGATTTGTATTATCAATTTGTTCGTAGAATGAAGAATGTACTAAAGAAACGTCATCATTATTTAATAGCAATAATATTTGTTTTTCTAATTTAAATTTATCTATCCAAAAATCATCGCCCTCACAAAAAGCAACGTATATACCAACAGCGTCTTTAATAGTGTTAATCCATGGTTTACAACTATATTCAGAGTATTGATTAAAAGTTTGATTTATGGTTTTAATAATATTAGGATAATTACGTTGATATTTTTTAATTACACATTGAGTAGAGTCTGTAGAAGCATCATCATGAATTACAATTTCAAATCTGTATTCAGTTTCTTGAGCCAGAAAGCTCTCAATAGCATCACGAATATATTTTTCTTGATTGAACGTGGTGCAAACAATTGAAACATAAACTTTATCAGTATATTTCCAATGTTTAATAACATCAGCTTCACTAGGAGGTGCATTTAGTTTTTCAAACATGTTAATCCTTTAATCATGTCTACTGAAAAGCAAGGAATGTTATGTACTTTTCTTACATCGTACCTCTCTCTAAATGAATCATCAATAAAAATTGCATTTTTCGGATTGATATAATTGGATTTTGACGTACCATCAGTGATATGAATAATACTATCAAACAAACCAATCAAACGCAGTGTTCTAAGTTTTTCCTGTAGATTACCATTATGACGTGTTATCAAGTGAACTTTTTTACCGTCGTTTCTAGCTATAAAAAATAACTTAACCAGGTCAGTATTCACTTTATCACCAAAAATCAGGCAATCGTCAAAATCACTATATATAGTATCATAATCTAAATCAGTTTCGAATTGATAAGATAAATTCCTATAAAGTGTGACATCTAAGTGGTTAGTGATCGTTGACACTGGTATGTCTTCTGCAATTAGTAATGACAATTCAGCATAATTAATGCCGTTAAATCGACTTGTAATCATAGATCCTGCAATACGAGTGGCAAATTCTAGTAAGCATAATTGATTATCAGAATCACGTTTAACTTGGAAAAACCATGCACCTTTAAAATTAATAACTGAATTGATTTTTTCAGCAAACTCTATGAATTCCAATTTATCCTTTACTAGGGATGTTGCAACTGCAATTCCATTTCTCATAGCTTCACGCTTACGAGGACTTGCATCTAGCAATTTTCCTTTTGAGTCACTAATACAATCAACGGTATATTCGTCCCCTGGAAGAAATTCACAAATGAGATCATTCGTCGTTACCTTCTCTATATCTTTTTGAGAATTTAGCTTAAAGGTTCCGACACTACCTTGACCTACATCTGGCTTAACAAAAAGCGGGAATGGTAAAACATCTTCTTTATTATAAAGTTTAGGTACTCTAACAATACCTTTTAGTACTTCATAAGTAGATCGCTTTGAGCGTGCTATATTATTGGTTATAAAAGACGATGAGATTACTTTTGCATTTAACTTGTTTGCATTTTGAGTTAACTTCAAAGAAGCAGAATCATGTGCAGGAAAAATATGTGTAATATTATTTTTTTCTATTAAATCCTGTATAGAAGGTATAAAACTTTCAGCATCTATGTAAGGAATCCCTGTCACACATTTATTTTTTGGTAGTTCACTATATGCACAAATAGTATTTGCTCCATAAATATCAATATTCTTGATATCTTTTAAGGACCGAATTACTTCGAATGCTACTTCTGTGCTTGAAGGAATTACAAGAATTTTCATATTAATCCTTAAAATGAGTATTAAAGAAAGACTCTCTATCTTTTTTAAGATTAGATTTATTCAAAATATACTTTGGATTATCGTAAAGTGCTTTTTGCCTTTTTATCACTTCATTAAGGTTAGTTAAATCACCTGAAAACACATCCACATCAAAAAAAATGAAATCTAACTCATCGTAAAATATACCATTAAAAGCTCTATCTAAAACCCCACTATTTTTATTTAGGTAATATCTGTAATCATATACAGGTTTAATTATATTAATTACAGGCGTAGAAGTTGTAAGCGAAAGTACTAACGCATGATAACGATTACAAATAACTAAATCTGCATTTTTTATTAGAGATAATATTTTTTCTAATTTTAAGTACCCATCATCTAGCTCGACGTATTCTAATTCTGGAATACCTAAAGCCTTTATACTGAGGGAGGCTTCCGGATCAACATCAAAAGAAACAAACTTAACTAAAAATCCATCCTGTATGTACTTATCCACTATATTCTTAATATTTTTAATGTTTACTTTCATATCTCCGTACATTTCAATCAAAATATATTTTTCTGACACCACATTCACTGGGAGATTAAATAGTTTTTCGTTTACAATATAAAGATCGTCAGGTAAGGAATAATAGTCCTTCACACCTATTTTATTCAAATATAACGGTGAATATTTTTCATCACGTGATGAAATGATAAATTCGCACTTTTTAATTTCACTAAAAATAATTTCATAAAAACTTAAGCTAGTATCAAATGGGCCAAAACCATTAGCTGTAAATACAATTTTTTTATTCAATTTTGTTGCAGCTATTATTGGAATAAAAATTTTAAAGAGATCTTGTCTTCTCTCCCAATTGAACCATAAATCATTTATATAGCCTCCACCAGATACAACCAAAACATCTAATTGACTTACAGAGTTCATAACTTGAGTATAATTTTGACAATCTTTTATCATTTCTAAATCTGTAGGATAAGATTTTTGGCCATCATTTAATTTCAAAATTTTTTTTAGAATTTTCTTGATAATTTGATAAAATGTATTGTTCTTAGTATTTTTCCCATTATATTGGACCAATTGAAATTCTAAATTAAAACTACTGAAGTAATCTAATTCTAACTGTTTAGTAAATGAACCATCATACGAATACACAATATAGTCATTTTCAATTCCCATATCATAAACGTTATTGACATACATGGCGTAGTCACCAAGATTTCTATCGGCTGTGGGCCCAGTTATTCCAATCTTCATAAAATTGCTCTCAATTCTTTTATCACTTTATTTACATCTTCTAATTTTAAATGAGCATGCATAGGCAAGCACAAAATACGTTCCGAGGCTGAAACACTATTTCGAGTCCCGTAGTTGTGGCTATCTACAAAAATTTTATCTAATGACGGTTCAAAATAATTTCTTGATTGGATATTCTTTTCAGAAAGTGTTTGAGCTATTGAGTACATTTGACTATTATTTTTTAACAAAATGGGCATATAAGCACCATTTGTGTTTGCCTCTGGATGCCATAATGGCAGCTCAACGATATCTTTAAGGCCTTCACAATACTTATAAAATAGTTCAGAGCGATATTCAAGAATATTATCTATTTCATCTAAATTCACTAATCCTACAGCGGCTTGGTATTCATTGAGCTTCGCATTAATTCCTACACCAACTACACCGCGCTTTTCTCTTATACCAAAATTAATTATCTCTTCTGCTTTTTCAAAATTAACTCTATCTTTAAAGACAATCGCACCACCCTCAACGGTATGAAATATTTTAGTTGCATGAAAGCTTAGAGTACTCGCATCACCGTAATTTAAAACTGAATTACCACTTAGCTGAATGCCAAAAGCATGACAAGCATCATATATTATTTGAAAATTATTTTTTTTACTTAGTCCATCTAACCCTATTACATCGCATGGGTTACCATATACATGAGTAGCTACTAAGGTATCCGCTTTACACCCTTTACGGTAAGCTTGTTTTACTGAATCGGGTGATAAGTTAAGTGTATTTTTATCAATATCAGCAAATGCGAGTGAATCTTTTTGCCACTTGAATGCACTAACGGTTGCAACAAAACTAAATGGGGTAGCCAATATTGAACGTGTTCCAATCGCTTTAGCAGCAACTTGCAATGCGGATGTTCCATTGTTTGTTAACAATAAATTTTTAACACCTAAATAATGTTCCAGCTGTGCAGTTAACTCTTTATGCAGCGGTCCGAAGTTTGTATACCAACCATTATCGTTAACTTGCTCCAATAATTTATTCAGTTTTTTTAGGTTTGGTTTTACTGGACTGTTTAGTGCAATCATTGATGCCCTCTGATTAATTGAACTGTTTCTAACAATAAATTTTTCTGAAAAACAAACATTAAGCTCATGTAGGATAATAAGGCAGTTAACAACATTACGATTATCTGAATCCATTCTGACTCTATAGCCAATCCAGAGGCAAAACCTAGAGCAGCGGAAATAAATACGATTAACCAAATAGGAAACAATGCTATTAACTGATCTATCTGCGAAATTGTTGTTAATTTACCTGTATAATAAGTGTTAATTAATAAGGCTAGATAAGAAGTTACTACTATCCCTATGCACATCTCATAAACACCTAATGGAACAGTAACGATAAGCATCACTGTTAAGTTAATTTTTTTAATTATTTCTAATTTTAAAAATAAGTCTGACCGTCCCTTTACCTGCAAGAGGTTTAAATTTATTGCCTGTATAGGATAAATCATAAACCCAACACAAAGAACACTTATGAACTGTGCACTTTCCTGCCATTCACTCCCTAGAATTAGATATATTAATGGTTCAGAAATAATACTAAGTCCTAGCACTACCGGAAAAATAGTTAACGCAGAGACTTTAAGCATTAATAAGTATGCTTTTTCTAATAATATTCGATCTTCTTGTATATTGCTAAGTAATGGGTAAGTTACTTTTTGTATGACTTCTGTCATTGTTATTGCAGGTAGCATCGAAATCATTTGGGCTTGATTAAATACCCCCAACTTTGCAGCACTGAATTGCTTGCCAATGATTAGTCCATAAATATTTTGGTATATCGTATCTATCAATCCTGATACCAGTAGTTTAGAACCAAAACCAAAAAGCTCTTTAAATGTTTTTCTACAGAACTTCTCCAAAGGTTTCCATGGATACTGCAAATTTAAAATACATACATTGATTGTTGAACTAATAAGTTGCTGAAAAACAAGTGACCATACTCCATAACCATTAAAAGCCATTGTTAGTCCAATTGTACCGCCAGAAAGCAAACCAACAACATTCGCTACTGCCTGGCTTTTAAAGTCTAGAGAAACAGTTAGTCTCGTTTTAGGTATAATTGCAAAAGCTTGAATAATAATAATTAATGCAATAACCCGAGTTAAATCAATTAATTGAGGCTGGTCATAAAAGGTGGAAATAAATGGTGCACTGATAAACAGCAAACCATAACAAATAATTGATACTACTAGCGAAAAGTAAAAGGTTGTGGCGAAATCCTTTTCATTTCTGTCTGTTTTTCTAATCAGCGCAGAATTAAAACCACTATTAACGAAAACGCCTGCAATGGCAATAAATATTGCCAACATTGCAAATAAGCCATAAGCAGATGGACCTAGCTGTTTTGCTAATATTAAACTTAATATTAGACTAATAGCTTTGTTACCGAAGCTTTCTAATGTACTCCAAATAAATCCTAATTTAATTTGCAAGTTAGAGTGTTGGTTCACAAACTTTTCAATTTAATTGCATTTTCATCTTTGTTTGATAATTGTGGTGGCCCTTGTAGCGGCCACTGAATACCAATATCTTTATCATCCCATTTTAATGACACTTCTGAAGTAGGATCATAATAATTTGTACACTTATATACGAACTCTGCTTCATCACTCGTTACATAAAAGCCATGGGCAAAGCCTTCTGGCACCCACAGTTGGTGTTTATTATCCTCTGAAAGGTATTCTCCAACCCACTGACCAAATGTTGGCGAGCCTTTTCTTATATCCACAGCAACATCGAAAACTTCACCAGAGACAACCCGTACTAATTTTCCTTGGGTATTTTCCGTTTGAAAGTGTAATCCACGCAAAATCCCTTTTTTTGATTTTGAATGATTATCTTGCACAAACTGTGTAGGTTTACCTGTTACCAACTCTTCAAATTCTTCTTGCTGCCACGTTTCCATAAAGAAACCACGATCATCACCGAAGACTTTAGGTACGATTATTTTTACATCAGGAATTTTTGTATCAATGATTTTCATTTGTTTATTATTTCTTATAATAATGGTCTGTTTTTTTAACGCCTTTAGGGAAAGCCTTTCTTATTGTATTTCTTAAAAATGCGTCACAACGCAAAAAAACATCTTTGACTTTCTGTTCAGGCCTTCCTCTAAATGCTGTAATATGAAATTTATCATTAATATTTAGTGGTTTCTCTGAAAAGTAGTAATTAGATACACAACACCTTTTTTTATCTATAGTAATAGGACTAACCGAGTGCCATGACTTGTCATGTGTAGCCATAACAATTAATCGGTTAAACTTACTTTCCAAAGTTATTTGTTTACCTGTAATACCTGAAGGCCATAATTCTAAGTTTCCCCCATCTTCAATTTTCCAATCAGGACTTACATAATAAAGTAAATTTAGAACTCGCCAATTTTCTCGATTTTTATCATGCGAATTGTCCAAATGTGGATTCAAGTAGTGATCTTTTCCCATCATAGAGATGCCACCGGCATATAGATTTGAGTCTGCTTTTAAGTTCAAAATACCTGTTATTTTTTCAATTAAACAAACTACCTCTTCGGAGTGAAACGCGAATGTTACCTCTTCTATTAGTTGATTATAATTATCTAATTGTGCCGCAATATATTTGTATTCGCGTAATGTTTTGTTTAACTTCATTGAATTAGAATTTGGAAAAGCGCTGTAAATATTTCGTGCTAAGTTATCAGGTAATAAATCATCTACTACAAAATAGCCAATATAGGGCTCATTTTCAGCAAATTGCTTACTAGCATCTTGTAAGGCTCGTTCTAATCTGACTTTCAGTAATTCTGCTATTTCATTTCTATTCATTTAAAAAAACCTTCTAAATTTTCATTTAGTTGTTTATTCCAATCGCTTTCGCTTATATTGAAATTCTTGTATAATTTATTACAATTTAATCTCGAGTTAGCAGGTCTTACTGCTGGCAGTGGATATTCTATTGATCGTATTTTAATTACTTGAGGAGCTTTATAGTTATCGTCAATTTTAGTAGCCACATTAAATATTTCACACGCTAACTCATACCAACTAACATGCGGATGACCTGAGTAATGGTATACCCCTGACTGTTCTCTAATCTGGTATTTTTTTGATATAATAATGATTGCATCAGCAATGTCGCCCGCATAGGTTGGGCCGCCAAATTGGTCGCCAATAACTCCCAATTTTTCTTTTGTTTTACCAAGTTTGAGCATAGTTTTCACAAAATTATTACCATGCTCACCAAATACCCATGAGGTGCGTAGAATTACGTTCTTGCAGCCAGTGTTTTGAATGGCTAGCTCACCTGCTAATTTACTTTTACCGTAAACTCCTTTTGGATTGGGCTTATCGGTTTCGTTATATGGCTCAGTTTTATTACCATCAAATACATAATCGGTTGATATATGGATTAATAACGCATCATTCTTTAATGCTTGTTCAGCTAAGTATTTTGGGCCGAGTTCATTAATGGCGAAACTGTTTTCAATGTCTGTTTCAGCTTTATCCACGCCCGTGTGTGCTGCGCAGTTAATAATAATGTCTGGCTGGATATCATCAATTTTTTTTACTACATCATCTTGAGAGGTAATGTCTAAAGCCTCTCTATCAAAACTATAAAGCTTAAATTCATCTTTTAGCCTTTCTAGTTTTTGAGACAATAAACAACCAACTTGTCCATTACTGCCCGTTACTAATACTTTATTTATAGCTTGAGGCATTACTTTACCTCGTCAATGATGCGGGTAAGATACTTACCGTATTCATTTTTTAACATCGGTTTGGCAATAGTCTGTAACTCTTGATTAGATAACCAACCATTACGCCATGCAATTTCTTCTAGGCAAGCCACTTTTAAGCCCTGCACATTTTCAATCGTTTGTACGAAAGATGAAGCTTCATGAAGGCTTTCGTGAGTCCCTGTATCCAGCCACGCAAAGCCACGACCTAATAACTCAACATTCAATGAGCCATCGTTAAGATACATTTCGTTAAGTGTGGTAATCTCAAGCTCGCCACGATTTGATGGTTTAACTTGTTTTGCCCACTCCACTACACGATTGTCATAAAAATAAAGCCCTGTAACCGCATAATTTGATTTTGGCTGTAAAGGTTTTTCTTCAATAGACAGCGCTTTAAAGTTTTCGTCAAACTCTACTACGCCAAAACGTTCTGGATCTTTGACTTGATAGCCAAATACTGTCGCTGATCCTTGCTCGGTTTTAGCTTTTGCATTTAATAGCTGCTCACTGAAGTGCTGCCCGTAATAAATATTGTCACCAAGCACTAAACACACTGAGTCATCACCGATGAACTCTTCACCGATAATGAAGGCTTGCGCTAACCCATCTGGGCTTGGCTGAATGGCATATTCAAGGTTAATGCCGTACTCACTGCCATCACCAAGAAGGCGCTTAAAGCCAGCTTGATCTTCTGGTGTAGTGATAATAAGAATGTCTCTGATCCCCGCCAACATCAGTGTGGATATCGGGTAGTAAATCATCGGCTTATCATAAATCGGTAACATCTGCTTTGATGTCCCGCGAGTTAGTGGGTATAAACGTGTGCCTGAGCCACCTGCTAAAACAATCCCTTTCATCATTAAACCTCAATTTCGCCTAAACGTTCACGTTGATAAGAGCCATCTTGAACGTTCTTACACCACTGTTCGTTATCCAAGTACCATTGGACTGTCTTCCTTAAGCCAGTTTCAAAGGTTTCGACCGGTGTCCAACCCAACTCTTGTTGCATTTTGGTTGAGTCAATGGCGTAGCGTCGGTCGTGACCAGGTCGGTCAGTCACGTAGGTAATTTGCTCGCTATATTTGGTCTCTTTAGGCACTAAGGCATCTAAAATCTCACAAATAGTTTGTACCACTTCTAAGTTTTGCTTTTCGTTGTGGCCACCAATGTTATAGGTTTCGCCAACCTTACCTTCGGTTACTACTTTATATAAAGCGCGGGCATGGTCTTCTACATAGAGCCAGTCACGAATTTGATCACCTTTGCCATAGATAGGTAAATCTTTGCCTTCTAATGCATTTAAGATAACTAATGGTATCAGTTTTTCTGGAAAGTGGTAAGGGCCGTAGTTATTTGAACAATTGGTCACAATGGTTGGTAAGCCGTAGGTACGTAACCATGCGCGTACTAAATGATCACTTGAGGCTTTGGACGATGAGTAAGGGCTTGAGGGTGCATAAGGCGTTGTTTCTATAAACATGGGAAGTTTAGTACCAGTTGGTACTTCATCAGGGTGAGTTAAATCGCCATATACCTCATCGGTTGAAATGTGATGGAAGCGGAAAGCTTGTTTTGAAGCATCATCCAACTTATTCCAATATTCACGGGTCGCCTCAAGCAGTGTATAAGTACCAACCACGTTGGTTTCAATGAACGCCGCAGGGCCAGTAATTGAACGGTCAACATGAGACTCAGCAGCCAAGTGCATTACGGCGTCAGGTTTGTAAGTATTGAATACACGGTCTAATTCAGCGCGGTCACAGATATTGACCTGCTCAAATACATAACGCTCACTCGAATCAACTGAAACTAACGATTCCAAATTACCTGCATAAGTCAAGCAATCAACGTTAACTACAGAATCTTGGGTGTTTTGAATAATATGACGTACAACTGCAGAGCCAATAAAACCTGCGCCACCTGTAACAAGAATTTTCACAAAAAGAGCCTATTCCTATAATTTATTTTAAATTTATTTGAATGAAACATTCACAATTCATAATGTGAATGAAAAAAGTATATTTGATGTTTTAGAAAAAGTTATGGCCTGTTAAAGGCACAAGTCATTGATATAGTGTATATTTTCTTAATCGATAATGCCCATTATCGTGCATTATTTATATTTTGATATTTTTTAAAATATTTATTAATATCATTTGTAATAATTATTATTTTTTAATTAATTTCGATATTAAAAAAGTGCTAAGATAGGCATTTTTTAAGTTTCAGGCAGGCTACCGCAAGGATACACATCTTTATGTAAAGACCAAATTCGCATCCTGCGTTCATAGTGTGAACCGTACCAAATTAGACTATGTAAATATATAAGAAATATTCTTAGTTAATGAAAAAAATTTTTTTAACTATTTTCATTTGCAGTAAAATGCCTAATCAACACCACCAGTACTCCGAGCATCCCACCTAACATAGCCCCTAACACACAAATTAATGCACGTTTAGGTTTTGCCTTCAGTTCAGGTATTACTGCCGGGTCAAGTGTTTTAAATAAATACTCAGGACTTGCATTCGCAAGCATGATGGTTTCTGTTTGTGATTGAATTAGCTCAAAAAATCCTGCTTGTAAATCAGCTAGCTGTGTTGCTTGTATTTGTTCTTTTAGATAATCAATGGAACGCTGTGCTTGGGCGACATCTTGTTCACGGATGGTGTTGTTAATCTCTTGCACTAACCAGTCTACCCACTGCTTTGCTACATATGGTGAAAAGTGTTCTACCGATATCGTCACAAAACTCGACTCTTTGTCTTGTGAGACAGATAATAAGCCCTTAAATACTTCGTGCGCTTCCTGTACTGATGGTTCAGGCGTCCGTGGAGCATCCACTTCACGTAACCACTCCTTATTATCTACATCATAGACGTCACTATTTATGAGGACGGTATTTGAACCCGAATTCCACCCTTTTGCCGCCATCAAATCGACCATTACTGGATACTTATTCACAAACTCCGCAAAAAAAGCCCTAGATTTGAGCACTTCGATACCCATCGTTGTTTTATCACCGCCACCACCAGGTAGTGATACCCCAGCTAATGACGCTAAACCACCAAATTTACTTGCCAGTCCGCTCATGCCACCACCATCTGCTCCTACTGGCGCTAATAGTGCTTCTGAGCGATAAATATTTGGCATGGATAGCGCAAACACTACAGCTAATACACTCGCGATAAATGTCGTCCCGATAATGATTTTTTTGCCAGCCCATAGTGCGGTAAAGAGTTCTTTTAAATCGATTTCATCATCAGCATAGTGATTATGTTCTGGTGCTGGTTTTGGTGCTTGATTAGTAGGAGTTTGAGTATTCATATCATGCACTCCTATAGTCCACGTATTGCAGCGACTGCAACCGCGCTGTTATAGATAATCTGGGTAACTTGCTGCCATAAAGTTAAGTTGTTTTGTAAATTCACGTCTAATGGCACTACAATCGTGTCACCTGGTTGTATATTCGCACTATTAAATACAAACCAATCCGCTCTCGGTTTGATGATTCTACCGTCTGCGCGGATCACAAATACTTCAGAATCATCAGCAAACGTTGTGGTTCCACCTGCCATATTCAAATAATCATTGAGTGTATAGTTTGAATCAAACACATGAGCAGAGTTCATATGTACCTCTCCGATGATTTGTACAGTAGCCGGTTTTCTAGGAACATAGATAGAGTCATTTGCAAACAACACAACAGGGTCGCCTATACCTGATATCTGACCGACTAAATCTATTGCCACTCGGCCTAGGCCATCTTCGGCTGTTTCATCGACAATTTGTGTTAACTTGGTTAAATCAGGTGTCGCTTGTTGTACCGGTAATGTCGATGACATCGCCTTACCAGCCATCGCAATTTCTAATTGCTTGGTCAGCATTTTTTCCATGCGTTGGATTTCTCTACGCTGGGATACCGCAACAGAATCTCGCAAAAACACAGTGGCTCCTGGATACGCCAAATCCGTAAATCCGCCAGCACGCTGAATCACCTCAGCTATCGTTTCACCGTCACGAATCAAATAACGTCCAGGAAAAGTAAACTCACCGGCTAACGTCACATACTGCTTTTCATACCACTCAGGGATACGTTGAATTTGTAAATTGTCTTTCGGTTTTAGCACCGTTTGATTATTCGCTAATTCATATTCCAAAGGGACTCGAACTGTCACACGTTCTGCATTTGATTTGGTATCCGTCTCAAAACGTGAAATCTCAGCTTCTTGTAAATACGCTGCTTCTGTCAGACCACCTGCCGCATGAACTAACTCCGCAATACTCATATTCTCAGAATAAGGGTAAGTACCTGGGAAACGCACTTCACCTGATATCGTCACTAATAAGTTAGCCACGTCCTTGGTCACTTGCGCTTGTAATCGTTCGATAATCGGTTTCAGTGTCTCAGCACGATCTTGGTTTTTGCTAAATAGGTACAGCGTATCTTCAGCTTGTAAGGTCAGGGCTAATTTATCAGCACTTTGTAGATCTAACGTTTCGGTCGAAAGCTCTCGTGCACTGTTTGTTCTCACTAACACCGCATAACCCGATTCTGCTTCTAGATTTAAGTTGCCCGCTGCGGCTAGTAACTTTTCGACAGTCATGCCATTGATAAACGGATATGCGCCAGGCTGATTTACTGGACCAGTCACAGTGACAACGTTAGCTGGGGTATTCAGGCGCGTCTGTCCACGAAGTTGTGCTATGTCTGCTTTGATCAGACCATCACGCTCACCAGAGTTACTAAAAAACACTAATTTGTCACGTGGCGCTAATGGGATAGCTTTGCCATTTAGCACATCACGCATGGCGAACTGTTCGAAAAATATCTCACGTGTGACAGGCGTTTCACGACGAATTAATGCATAACCTAAATCAGCATTCGGTAATAAGTCTTTGACATCACTGATGATGTCACTCACTGTCATACCCGCTGTATAAGCATAGTTACCAGGACGGAATACATGACCTGTTACTGACACCACATCTTCTAAACTATCTAAGATTGAAAATACGCGAACAGTGTCACCGTTCACGAGTGTTTGATCCAGATTATCTTGCTTGGTTAAATCCACATCAATTACAGTACGTTGACCGTCGGTATCGATGCGATTCACTTTTGTGGCGGGTAAAAATGACGTCGGTAAAAAGCCGCCACTGAGTTGTACTAAATCAGCAAAGGTTTGCTCATCTTTTAATTCAAAAATGGCCGGGCGTTTGACTTCCCCTGAGATCCCCGCTGTACGACCCACCGGTGGGATAAAAATCACATCACCAGGTAACACACGAATATCATTACTGGTATCCCCAGATAGCATCAAATCGTATAAATCAAAACGACCAACAATCTCACCATTACGCTTTAACTGGATATCACGTAATGAACCGGTCTTTTTCACACCACCACTTACGAAAAGCGCATTGGTTATCGTAGATAGCGCACTAACTGTATAAGAGCCCGGACGATTTGCTTCCCCCAAGATAAAAATACGAATCGAACGCATCTCACCTAGGGTGGTGATCACATTTTGACCGATAGTGCGTTGCTTGACTTCTTCGCTGAGGTATTGCTTTAATTCTTGGAAAGATAAACCAGCGACTTGGAAAGGACCTAAATCTGGGACGTTGATCGTACCGCTTCTATCTACAACTAGAGTCACTTGGGTATTCGATTTACCGTAAAAATTCAGATTAATGTTATCACCAGGCCCGACAATATATTCTGCTGGCACAGGGATATCAGTTGCCGGAGCAAAGGTAGTCGGTGCACCTGCAAATAAATCATAACCAAACATCTTTAATGGTGGTTTAGCATTGCGAGATTCTTGTTTATCAGCCGTTGTTTCTTTTAGAGCTTCTTGGACGTCAGCTTCTGGTGCTTTGCCTTGTGAAGTACTAGGAGCAATGGGTGTTACTACAGTGGGAGTAGTGATTTGCTTTGCACTACCTACTGCACCACCCATCACAGCATTCAAATCCACACCGTATTGCTTGGCCAACGCTTCTTGCTGGGCCTTTGGTAGTTTTTTAAATTGTTCTAGCTGTGCAGGGCTAATAGTTTGTGCATTCACAGTTAGACTCACACTAGTAGTCAGTGTTAAGCCCACCATGGCTGTAGCCATCATAAAACGAGATAACGAATTCAAAGGTTTACTCCCACCTATGTCTAATATTTATGTTATTTAGCGTATTTGTTCTAAAACCAATTGTTGGTTTAAAAAAGGCAGCCACTGTTCTATCTGAATAGGCTGACCTTTGCTATTTGTTCTTACCTGTACGGTATGCTTTACTTTGCCCTGGCACTCTTGGGATTGACCAAAAGGCACGTACTGCCAAGGTGTACATTTGAGCGTCGCATAATTGACGTCGCCTAGCTTAATTTGTCGATATATGTGTGTTGTTTTAGCTGAATCTGCTGGTACTGCTAGTTCTGGTGATAATGTTTGGTCAGTACTTGGCAGTATCTTTATATCAATCTGGTAATCTAGCGCACGACCAGCAATGTCTGAGATAAAATGAATACCCGTAAATGAAAAGTCCACATATCCATCGTTCTCTGAAGTAAACCGCATTTGTCCATCAGTGGTGTTGTTTACCCTCTCTACCGTCCCAAAAACCGTATAAGCACCGATGCTTAGCTGCCAGCGTTCTGGTTTATCAGACAACGCATATCGTACCGTTTCGACAAAGGGTAACGAAACATCATATGCCCCTTCACCTAGATTCCCAGTAGATGAAGTACACCCCTGAGTTAACAAAGTGATTATAAGAGCGAAACTAAACCAGATTATTTTATGGGTCATTTTGTGAATTTGAACATCTTAGTCATCTTGGTCATTTTGCTCGTCCTAGGCATCTTGGACATTTTGGCCATTTTGCTCTTCTTGCTAACCTTGCTGTTCTTGTTGCAAATCACCCTGACCGGATATTCACAGTTCGCTAGTTGAGCGCAACACACTTATTGGAAGAGACTAGGCCTCACATCTCGGTGTTGCCACCACAACGTGCCTTTTTGAGCACTGAGCATCGCCCCATTATTGCGATTCAAATCCCCAATTTGAGAGGTAAATCGTGTTTTTATCCGTGAGCCTGTCACAGAGCCTAATGGTATGCGTAAAAACAAGCCCTTATCAGAGAAGTGTTGTTTGGTGCCATTGATGCGTTTTTGGGTATCTGTCGCCCAAATACCAAACTGCCAACCGTTCGCAAAGGTTCTTCTAAGCTCCAAACGTATGCCAGTATCTTCTGCTAAGAATCGTCCAGCATGTACAGCGGCATCCAGATTATATATCGGCAATGACCAATATCCAGATATTAAAGCTGCCGTACTTTGGATATCACTGAGCTCAAACGTACTATCGATTTCGCGTAAGCACGTATGAGAAAAAGACGCACCCACTGCGATACGTGACAACCAAGGCTGGTACAGCAACTCACCGCTGAACCCTACGTGGTTCATATCTAAGTAACCAACCTCGGCCTGATAATGCAAATGCGCCACATCAGAGTACAACTGAGTCACATGGCTATCCGTAAATTTCACTGATGCACTGGCCAAACGATGGTCACTCGCCATAAACCGTTCTTGTAACTGGCTGTTCACCGGGATGAGACCGTCTGCGCCAAGCTGAGCACCTGCAGTGTCTTTCGAGAAATTATCTGCCAAATCCACTTGGTAACTTGCTTGGACTGACCAATTTCGGGTCAATGCCCAATCCATCTCTGCAGATGCAAATAATTGGTAAGCCATCTTAGTATTTGTAGCTGCTGCAGTACCATCCATAGCTACTGTAGTAGCATCACTTTCATTAGATAGTGCTGTGTTGTCTATTTGTGATGGCGTTTGCGGTAACCATAAACGATTATCGAGATGGATAGTAAACTGCGGACCTTGGGTCAAACTGTTTTTATTCACCCATGACAGCGTATCATTCGTGACGGGCTGCAACTGCGTAGGTCTCGCTGAAGTAAGCTGTGTATAGTTAGCAGCTTGGTTTACTTTATGCGACTTAGCAATAGGTTTTAGAAACCGATGCAACAAATGCCCTTGGTGCTCTATCACATATTCAATATCGTCAAATTCTGTCGCATAACGTGCACTCAGTACACTATGTGCACTCGCCACAGCATCTGGCCAATGGCTGTAACGGTTTTGTTGTACGACAAGTTGTAAGCGTTTATCCGTGATCTGTGCCACTGACGTGTTTACCGAGATATACGACAGTAAACTTTGGATAGCTAAACGCTTATCTTCATTCGCTTGTGCGCTGGACAGTTTGATAAAACTCGAGCTGGAAGCACCTTCACTGCTAAAACCCAACGCATTGGGATGTAATTGCGTATTTAACCGCTTTTTACTATCCAGTGTGATACTCACACCGAAACCGAGATTCTGCTCTGCAGAATGCGTCACACTAAACGCAAGATTAGGCGTCACTTGCCAACTCGCCCCTACTTGCCAATCAGCCGCGTGATAGCGAGCCTGGTAAGTATCACTATAAGACGTCGTATTCGCAAAGACTGTCACCCGTTCTTTAATAAAATGGTGTGAGGCTTTGGCGAACCAGCCATCTAAGCTGGCCCCTGTGGCCCAACCTAACTGCACCGCAGAATGCCCTAAGCTATATCCAGCCTGCATAAACTGAGAACGTTCATCCGCAGTATCTAAAAAATCTTTCACACCGACCACGAGATTCGGCAGGCTATTTTGTGCCTTGACGATTTCGGTACTGGCATTGTATTGGTAACTTTGCGCATCTTGGTTGTACGCAAAACCTAAATGTAACCACGGTGCTGCTTGGTAATCGACCTGCGTTTGCTTACCTACTGCAGTATCACTGATAGATAACCTAAACTGGCCATCGGTCGCTTGGACGGTCTGTGCATGCCCTAAACCAGAGTGCCCTAATGATAGTGATGATAAGAAGAACAAGACACTAAAACAGACCCGATTTTTGCTGATACTTAATGTCTTTTTGCGCATTAATCTTGGGCCGAAGTCTGGTCTGCGACCTCTGCTTTTAATGCTGAAATTTCCGCTTTTAACAGATCGTATTCAGCCATTTTGGTTTTTAAAAATTGTGCCGTTATTTCACCTTTTTCGACCACACCACGCGGGGTAATGAAATAAGAATAGGATTTTTTGTTGTCGGATTTGATGAAGTTTTCAACTTTAATGAAACCCTTTTCCACTAACGCCTTCACACAATAGTTCACACTACCCAAGCTCACCCCTAAATTTTTTGCCAGCTCACGCTGACTCGCATTAGGATTGTGCTCAATAGCTTTTAAAACTTTGTATTTAACAAACTCGCGTTGAGTAGGAGACACGTCTAACGTCCTTATTTCGATGCAAAAGAAGTGAATTATTTTGTTTTAGGTAGGCTACCGCAAGGAAGTACATAAATACTTCCTTGTATTTACCCTCCGAGGAGGAGTTTTTAATTTTTTTCGAAATTAAGCAGATGTTATGACCAAAAAGAAGTCGCCAAATAAATGCTTACTGTTCATGTATTGAACTATAACAAAATCGCTATAGTCCGGCTATAAGAAAAATTCTTATTTTTAGTAAATATTTTGCAAAAGTGATCTTTTTTGCAATAAACCCTTTTTAACAATAATTAGCTAAGAATTTTTTATCTGTTCTATCCATAAATAATTAGACGCTATCCAAGAACTTAATCCCTGCTATTTTAACCGCCATTACTCTCTTTTTCGTATTTGCCACTTATGCCATCTTTTCCATATTTGGCATAGGCATCACGTAGCCGTGGTAAGTTTTGTTCGATATAGGCCAACGACAAACGGTCAAAATCAAAGTAACGCCCTTGCATCTGTGCTAAATAGCCGGGACGGTAAGCACGGTTCACAAAGATCTGATTGGTCCCTTTGTAGCTAGATGTCCCTAGACCATAAGACCACCGCTCTCCCATACGCACTTGGTAACCATGTTCTGCAACTGACATGTTTTTGCGCGTCCCCAGCGGAATAGTAAAGCCAATGCCTTTGATACTCACATCCGTCTCACTCATCCACACACTGAGTAAGGAATCACCCAAGTGCGTCGACAAGCCCAGCGTGTAACCGCGGTCACCACGCCAAAACTGGCCAGCTTCGGCGTACATACTGATATCTAAGACCGGCAGGAAATGACGGTATTGGGCGGTATATACATAACGATTAGGACGATTCGCTAAGCGCGAGTCAAGATACGCATAGTGATAGCTCAAACGATGACGGCCATCTAGTGACTGCCATCCCGCTTGGAAGGTCGCCACGTTGTGTTCTTCGTTGTATTGTTGTTTTGCTACACCCACGCTCCCAGCAACATAGATGTTGTAGGGCAGTTGGTAGGTCTGTCTAAGAAAGAGGTTTTTAAGCCCCGTAGGTTGTCTATATTTCCACAACGCTCCCCCTAAATCAAAATCAGAAGACTGTGAAATCTTAATATCATAGTCTGCTGATACCTCAGCTCCTTTCCACAAAGGCATATGGATATTTGAACGGATGCTTAGGTTGATATCTGCCTGCCCGATTTCTGTACCGATAAAGTTTGGTAATATAGGATAGAACTTCACTCGCGGAGTAAACCATGGTGTGTTGTCTCCCCCTAGCCAATCAGCCGTCACTGCGGAGCGATCTTTTGGTGTCAGTGCGACAAACTGCGGATCGAGTGTCTTGCCCTCATAAAAATTCACAAGTTCTTGCATATTCACATTTAAACGCAACGTCGGGATCTCATATCGAGACAGCGTAAAATCCAAGTTCGTAAAATAACCGGGTAACTGACTTGCGGCCATGCCGAGCACCACACCAATTGCATCCATCTGGTTGCGGTTGTACAGCGAGTTCTCAACACGCACTAAAATTTGGGTATCACGTGCCCCGACCCATACATTTTCAAAACCATGATCGGCTAATGCGTCTTTCAATTTTGTCATAGCGACGACGTTATCGTCATAATGCTGACTTTGTGTAAAATCGATATGTTTGGGTGTATATGTCCCGTAATCACGGTCACTCAGAAACCAGCCGAAACTATCAGCTAACTTTTGTGTTTCATAGTTTTGCTCATCTAGACCTGAATCCAGTCCCTGAAATAAATTCGCTCGAATCCCCACTTGGTAAAACACTTTGTCGTTGCCTGTGCCAGCATCGTAATCACCCGTAATGATAGAGCCATATACTTGGGCTTGGTTAGCCAACCAAGACTTTGGCGTTTTAAATTTAATCGCCGCTGCGTTATTCACGCCATCATTTTCTGCTTGGAGTTGTAACCATTCAAATGGTTGGTATTGGATCCCGTAGAAACCACCTTCGTAACGTTTTGCAGTGCCACCTATTGTTGAACGAAACTCTCCTGTTCCCACTGTAAAACGAAAATTTCGCCAATCCTTACTCGCCGCCACAAAAATACTGTCTAAATGATTCGTTATCCCACCGACATCTTGATAGCCCGCAGCTAGACTGAACCATTCTTTTGGGATAAACGTTGCTTGGTATTTGAGGTTTGCTTGTAAATCCGAGCCTGTATCAAAATCGCCACCAGAGTTCCGTATGGTTGCTTCAAAACCAGGAAACGGACTGGCTGTTAACGACAACACATTACCGTCTTGATACAAACCATCAGAGGTACCATTGCGGTAAGAACCATTATCGGTCAAAGTCGCATATGACCAGTGAAGCTCACCAAACTGGATCGCATTGGCAGTAGGGACGTTGATTAACCCACCAAACCCTTGGACATTGACATCCGTATCTACTTTTATACTCTTTATGTTTGCCATATCTTCTGCATGCACATTGTGTATACCACACACTGCGCCAAGCGTAATGGCCAGAAAAGTCTTCGATGTCTTTTGGATAAAGGATTTCATAAGCACTCTTTTGGTTACTTTGTTTGGGGTTACTTTTTTTGGGTTACTGTTTAAAGTGTTTGTTAAGCGTTCTTTATCAATGTGTTTGTTCTCAATGTATTTTATGCCTCATAATAAATAGCACATAAAAAAAGGCTCAGAAACTGAGCCTTTTTAGGTGTTATTTCACACTGTTTGGTAACAACAGCCGTGGGGTATTAGATACCGCCACCACCTGTGCCACCTGTACCACCTGTACCGCCAGTACCTGTACCTGCATTACAATCGTAAACGATTGGAGCCACTTCATCATTACCATCCGCTAAGATTTGTACTGAGAAGTCTGGTACGCCAGCAATGCCAGAGTTTACGTTTACATCGTAAGTAGCACCGCCAACTAAGTTAGCTAATGCAAAATCACCGTTGCTCACGTGATTTGCAGTAACAAACGCATCCATAGAGTCTGCTTGACGATATGTCACAACAGCATTGGTGTCTGCTGTAAATACCGTGTCATCACCTGTACATGTAGCAGTGATGTTTAGGTTCTCACTGACGGTTGTACCTGGAGCAACTAAGCTGACGTTCACAGAGCCACAAATGTTAGCTCCGTTGACTTGTGCCCATGCATTACCAGAAGCGTCTTTCACTGTGATGTTCGCCGTTTCAGAAGCTGATTGTGTATCGTCAAACGATAATGTCGCTTGGGCTGCACTTAATGTATCAATCACTGTACCAGAGATAGAACGTGTCATGTTGAACACTAAACCATCTACCGCAGCATCACCTGTGAAGTTCACAACAGAAGCTGTCGCACACAAGTCATTTGCTACCACGTTACCCGCTACGAAAGTCGTTAAGTGATCGATTTGGAATGTACCAAGATAGAAACCGTTATTTAAAGCGCCGACTAATACCGTGCTGGTTTCATTTGCCCATACACCTGTTTCTTCGTCATATGATTTAAGGGCGAGTTGGTCGCCTTCCATCACATCACGGTTTGCAGGAATGTTCATCGTCACTGTGATAGGTGCAGAGAATTTCTTAATCGCGTTACCATTTTCATCAGTAAAGTTAATGATTGTTGCAGCGACAGGAACAAATACATCTGTAGATGTGCTGTCTTGTAAACCTGCCGGTAATAAATCAGCAATAGCTACTGCATCAGCGCCGCTATCATCAGAATCAATCGCAACCACTTGGAAAGTAATGTTAGAACCAGAAATTGGGTTACCGTTTGCGTCTTGCAAGATAACTCCTGCAGGTACCGTTACAGTAGAAGCACCAGAGGTTGCCGCAGCAGCGATAACCACTTCCGCAGCTACTTCACCGCCTGCTACTGTAGCCGTTTCTTCAACAACCTGAAGACCAGGCGTCGTTTCTGAGATAAGAGAGAACGCTAAACCGTTTTCTGCACTCGCGTTAGCGATATCAAACACAGTAGTTTGGTCTAGGTAACCGTCTGCTTCGACTAAGATAGTCACCGCATCAATCGCAGTTAAGGTATCAAAACCAAATACAAAAGAACCGTCTGCAGAAGCGATTTCACTGACACGAGTAAATGTATCATTTAATAGACGAGGCTCAATTGTTGGGCCGCCGTTGCTTAAAAACGTTAATGTCGCACCAGGAATCACATTACCTGTATTTGCATCAATGACGTTACCCGTTACTTCAACAGCAATCGTTGGTGCTACAGGCGGTGGTAAAACAACATCTGGAATGTTTGGGGCATCAACACCACCACCAAAACAACCGCCAAGGCCGATGGATGCGGCGAGCGCGATAGCAATGTGTGAACGTTTGAATTTCATATACAGGTTCCTTTTGAATAAGTATAAGTATAAATTTAGAAATTAGTTTGCAGATAGTTTAGAAGCATTTAAAAAAATTGCAATAAGAAAAAGGCTTAGTTTTTGAACGGCTACCGCAAGGCAGAATTCTGATGTAGATTTCTTCCTTGATAGATTTTACCTAGGGTTCTTTAATACCCATTGAGTTTGTAAGACTCCGCTTACATACCTAAATTTTTAAAAATAATAACAGAGCAAAATGCGTAATTCAAATTTAATCAGTGACCGTAAATTCGTTATTTTCTAATTCAATCAGCACCGGCTTATTTAATAACTGAATTAATAACAACGCACGGTTTTCGCCTTTGGGTTCTTGGTAAATCGCTTGGATGTTGTTGTAAGCAGGAGTGTCTATCAACACTTTTACGCCTTTGCTAGGCACTTTTTTGTCGACACTGACGACTGTTTCCAGTTCTCTAAAGGTACTGATCAGTTTGTTTGGGACCTTCTGGTAGTCTTTGCCTGATTTGACAAACCCGATCACACCTCGCGTAGAGCGCACCGATGTAAAGTTATGCACACCGTGGTCCAGCTCCGCAAAGACATAATTAGGAAAAAGTGCTTCTTCGACCACTTGGCGTTTGCCCCGTAAGACTTTGGTGATATTTGCCTTTGGGTAGAACGCAGTAATGCCTTGATTCGCCAAATGCATGACCGCACGACCTTCTTCTTTGGCTTTGACATAGAGCAAATACCAGATTTTGCCGGTTGGGCTATTCAACAGATCTGCAGAAGATGATTTAGCGGAATGGTTAATCGACTTTATTTCAGGGGATGCGTTTTTAGAAGTCGTGGTGGTCATTCTTCGGCTCCTACAAGCAAAACAGGTATTACTATATCAGTAAGCGATATATGTGGTAGAACTGGCTTATCTTTTTACACAACACTATAAAAATCGTTTTAAACAGTAATTTAAATAGCGCTTTAGATAACGCCTTAAAAATTGGCAGGGGCGGAGGGATTCGAACCCCCAACCATCGGTTTTGGAGACCGCTGTTCTACCAATTGGAACTACGCCCCTGCAACAAGACACGCATTATACAAGCCAAAAGTGAAACGGCAAGCAAAATATTGTCTCGATGGGCGATATGATAGGTGGATATCTTAATTACCGGCCATAACTGTAGGATAATACCTATAGGTTAATAACCATAGGATGGTAACTATAGATCATTAACTATCGGGCATAAGTGTCGACGAATCACTATTGAGTCACTTTTATCGGTTATTAGGTTTAGGTTATCGGCTATCGGTGATCAGGTTTAGGTTATCGGCTATCGGTTATCAGGTTTGGGCTATCGGTTATCAGATTTGGGTTGTGGATTGTCGGCTATCTGCTTTGGACTAAGGCTTTACGCCAAGTAAACAACCCATGGACCGAAAAGCCAACATAGCTCACAAACAACAAACTAGAAAAATACAACTCATATGAATAATACAACACCACCGCAGCACTATTAATCACAATCCAATAATGCCAGTTATGGTAGATTTTGTGTGCCACCATATACGTAGCCACGACACTAAAAACCGACACATAGGCATCTAAGCACAGGGCCAATGAAAGCGGAGTAGCAGCATCTAGTCGTAACCAGACCAACACAGCCCCTATTAGCGCAGAAGAGCAGATAACAATGGACTGCTTTGGGGCTGACCACTGCTGAATGCCCAAAGCCGAAGCGTGCTCCTGTTTTGGTTCATCAACCCCTTGTTTACCCTGCCCTCCCGTCCATTGCCAGTAACCGTAGCCGGCCATGACCATGTAATAGGCATTTAGTAACATACTAAACAGCAGTGACACATCCCAAAATACATACGTAAATAAGGCTGTAGAGATAAACCCACAGGCCCAGCACCATACATTTTGGCGCCCGACCAAATAGATATACGCTAGCGCAAACACCACCGCCCCCAGTTCAGCACTAGAAGCAGCACTGAACTGAGTGAGGATGTGTTGGAACACACCAGTTAGGGTATTGCTCGCACTAGCTTCTGTCATGGTATTTTCACCGAAATAAGCTGACCTAATTTATCGAACGTGATTGATCAAACCGAATGTTGATAAACGATTCATGACAACCTAAAAAGAATAACTTGCCGTCACCGCAAAACGACGTCCGTTACCCCATTGGTAATAAGGTTCTGGCGTTTCATAGTAATCACGAGGATCATTGCTAAAACCACCAAAGCCACGGACATAATACGTTTTGTCTAACATGTTCTTGACAGAAAACTGTAATTCAATGTCTTTGTACTGATAACGCGCACTGGCATTTAGCAGCGCATACGCTGGGTTTTCTACATCATGCCCATCAGAAAAACGATGACGACTGCGACCTTCCACTTGGACATTTACTCCCCACGCATCTGTTAACTGCAGATCACCAAAAACACTGTAGGTCATTTTCGGTGCCTGGGCAGCATCTTGTTCGCTGATGACTGTGCCATCGGCTTGGGTATAGCCTGAGTAAGTCGCATCGAGTAAACCGATATTTGCTCCCAATTGGGTAGCAGCATTAGGTTGCCATGCCCACTCGAGTTCTACCCCACGATTAGTACCGTTATCCGCATTCGCAATCACATCAATAAACTCAGTGACATTGGCATCATTCACAAACGTCGTAAAGTCCGAGATTTGTGTGTTTTTGCGCTGCATATAAAACGCGGTTAAACGGAGTTGGGCATCAGCAAAACGACGTTTTACCCCGACTTCATAGTTCCAATTATACTCTGCCGCAAAAATACGCTGATTATCCGCGACCCGTTGGTCAGGGTTGAAACCACCCATCTTATAACCTCGACTAATCGATGAGTACACCGTATTGTCGTTACTTTGGTAACGCAGCGCGATTTTACCGCCGATGAGTGTATCGTCATTGTTTTCAGTAAAACCCGAATTATCCGCATAATAAATCTGGGCGCGTTCTACTCGTAACCCCGTTTCCAAGGTCACTTGTGGTGCGATTTGCGCATCAACTTGACCAAAAATGGCTAACTGCTCTGGCTCATACACCGACGTGAAATTTGGATCAGCATACGTATATGTTCTCTCCAATGCCTCTTCTGATGCTTTATAAAACGCGCCAACGACCCACGCTGTGGCCAAATCAGTATCGTGGGAGGTGCTTGATGCTAATGGGGTTTGGGCTGAGGCTTGGGCTGAGGTTTGGGTAGGAGACGCCAAGCGATGTGAACGGGCTGTGAACTCCAACGTCGCTGTATCGCGCTCACGCTCGTATTGGTCCACTGACGCATATTCCCAAGGGTGAAAACCAGGATAGGTCCAGTCTTCGTCGTACGCATAGTCTGACTCTGAGTGGATTTGACCTGCATGTAATGAGTATGTACCCCAATCTCCAGACACTGCATACTTTAACGCGACGCCAGTGGCTTGGCTGTCATCTTTGCCTGGCTGGTCAGATAACGTGACATTGTCGTTGTCCAAAGAAAAGGCATCATAACCATTATTAATATCCAGTTTTAACGCTTGGAGGGTCAATACACCGTCATCGCTGGTATCCATCTCCAATGTAAAGCGGCCAGCGGATTCATTGATATTGTTGGTATCATCAGTTTGCAAATATGCATTGCGCACAAAACCATTATTTTGCACTTGTGAAAACGCGCCACGGAAACGTACCGAATCGTTCAGCGCTTGACCATAAGCAGCTTTAACTTCGAGCTGGTTGTCTTGGCCCAGTGTTAAACTCACATCACCACTAGCCTCTTCGGTCGGTTGTTTTGATACGATGTTTAACACACCAGCTAGCCCAGATGTACCATACGCAGTGGCTTGTGGGCCACGCAGCACTTCTACTTGTGCCACATCCAACAACACCCCCAAAGACCCTAAACCAGACACATCCCAGCCATCTAACATGATCCCCACAGAAGGATTAACTGGTTCACTGAATTGACTGCGCTCACCGATGCCACGGATCTGCACAAACTTGGCGCGTGATGCCCCCGAAGTCAAACTCACGTTCGCGGCAGTGGCTAAGATATCTTCTAAATGCGCTGCGTTGCGTAAATCGATTAAACTTTCGTCAATAATCGTCGCAGAGTTGGCGATTTCATCAACGCCAAGACCTGATAAGTCACCCGTTACAACAAGGCGCTCAATGCTTTGAGTTGAATCTTGTGTGGTTGCTAGGTTGGGTAATTGTGCAGCATTTTGCGGTTCTGATACTTGCTCTGTCGCAGACGTGTTTTGTGCGAGTACAGACGTACTCGTTAAACCAAACGTACTTATCAGTACAAGATGTATAAGAGAAAATTGATTTTTCATAAAAGGATCGCTTTTTGTTGTTCTGCTCAATACAGATAAGTTAACAATAAGAGAACCGGAAGAAAAAACGGCAGGTAATGATGAAGCGCTTTGCAGTGTGGGTGTGTGCCAAAGAAAATGCACACCACCGAAAAACGATTTTCCTATTCCTACGCCGGCATTATCCGGATCAGGTTTCAGGGTTTCAATTGATCTCAGCCGTAATCATGATTACAGCACCCCTTGGACGGCGAGGAATATAGCGGAAAACACAGACTAGTGCAAGGTAACTAGGGTAAATACGTCTTTACGACAAGTGCCTGCATGTAAAATGTACTAAGGGAACAACCTTAGCAAAATGGATTACTGGAAATTTAATTAACGAGAATTTTTATTTACGAAACTGTTATTAACGTAACTTTTATTAACTTAACTTATATTAACGAGAGTTTTATTAACGAGCATGCGGTAGAGTTAACACAAACTCAATGTAATCTCCCCCATGCTCCGATATCTGAGGTTTTTGTGACTTGTTGCCCAAATGTACAGCTATGTGCCACTCATTTCGCTCACAAATATCGGCCACTATACCCAAACCCAAGCCATAGCCTGAGGTTTCTGCTTTTTTGTTATGGCGGACAAATTTAGTAAACATGGAACTACATTGTTCTTCGGTTAAGCCTTGTTGAGCATTTCTCATGGATAACACAAACCCTTGGAGATTTAATTCCCACTCCAATTCTATCCAACCATTGGCAATATTGTATTTGATCGCATTGGAAAATAAGTTGTCCAAGGTCATTCGCAAAGAAGTGGTATCAAACGTCATCGACAATTCATCGAACCGATTACTCAACACATCTAGTCGGATATTTGCATCGTAGCTTTTGGGCTGAAATACCAGCAAGGCATCATTGATGGGACCCAAAATATTCTGAGTCACGGGATCCAAAGTCAAACGCTGGTACGCTTTTAAGTTAAGGACGTGCTGCACTAACTCCTGCATACGGGCTGTGTTTTTCGCAATCATATCAATATGTTCTTGTTGCCCCGTCATTTGCGGCTCTTGTTGCAAGGTTTGTATCGGAGAGGAAATTAACGTCAAGGGGGTATTCAACTCATGCGAAATATAACTAAACAAGTCGGACTGCTCCGCTAGGCTCGTTGATAACTTTTTGTTCACACGCTCCAATTTGTCCTGACGCACAGCGATTTGGTCATGTAAGCGGTTAAAAAAACCAACCGCTACAATAAAAAATGCCAAGACACTGACCAACAACACCCAACTAGACATGGGAATGCTAAAGCCTTGATATAAACGCAATTCAACAGGAGCAGCAAATAGTTTACCTTGGTAGCTGGTGCTGAGTTCCCAAAAGCTAAATCCCCATGAGGTTAACGTTGACGAGGACCCTGCTGGAGTTGCTGACGAGGAGGCTAGCGGTGATATAGAAGAGGTAGCAGATGAAGATGGGGGTACTGATGGATGTGTTGCTGCATGTATTGATGGGACTGCCTCAGTCTGCTGTGATGTCGTGGACGTGGCATCATGTAACCACAAGACTTCGCCGTCAATGAAGCCAAAACCCATCGATAACGATTGCCCTAACAGGGCTTGATCCAAATAATTATAAATAGATTGGTGAGACAACAGTAACGCAATGACTAATTCTGGGGTATCAGAGGCGCGAGATACTTGATTCAATGAGAGTGCGTAGCCTCCTTCAATTAGCTTAAAACTATCCATAAATGTTTTGTTGTGTAGACCTAGATTCATATCTTGTGGGATCAGGCCTAAGGGCAAAATCTCGTCCTTTGGTCCTTGCCCAAGCAAGCCTTGCAAACGAGGGATATTGGACACATCCAACCCAATCACACTCTTCGTATGATTTGACATTGGGTGCACGAAAGTCGTCACAAAATTCCAAAGTTCAGGTGTTTTACGTATCAGAGTTGGCCGACTATCTGGCACGTTGCCTTCGGGGTAATATAATTCTTTTAGTATAAAATCAGCGGTACTGCGGGATTCGATATCTGCTTTTGACAAACGCTCAATCGTTGATAACATATAGATGAATTCATATGACTCTGTCAGTTGTTGTGCAAATGTCCTAAGGGCTTTTTCGGTAGGTCTGGGCTCTTGGGCCATGAAAGCAGAATATATATCAGCTAACTGCAAAGCACTGTTTTCTAGATCACCCAGCTCTTTTGCCAGAAGTGCCATGCGCGCATCTAAATTAGCCTGTGCTTTTTGTATATCCCCGATAACAATACCGGTCATCAAGCCCAACATAACAATAATCAAAGCATATAAACGGTAACGTTTGATCTGACTTAAAGCGGATAATGTTCTACTTGTTCTAGGCATAGGGGCTTCGCTGTTTATCCTCGACTGAACTAAGGGATTTGTCTGTCATGTTTTTGTATGTGCAGTTTTTTTTAGCTCTGGCAAAGATATCTTTATTTGCAATAGCTTTGTTTGCAATAGCTTCGACAGTGCTAAAGGTGCTTATCATCTTTACTAGCTTTATGGTGCTTTATGGTTCTGATAATACACACATTTGATACAGAGTTCGAGGTGTTCTGGCTCCGAGACGACTCCAAGATGGGTCTGCAGACAAACTGTGTTATCCTACAGAGGTTTCAAACTCACTAATGGCGACTTATTTGCACCATGCGTAATTTGGCTACATTTCCTGATAGTGTCTCTCTGTTGACTCGTTTACACGAGCAAAGACGAGATTTACCCGTAGACTGCAAAGTTTTGGTACTGGGTGAACAACCCAGCAACGTCAATAGCGCTACTATCACCTTCTGCCCAGCAACTCGCTACACGTCCCTCCTCGGTCAAGAGTTTGATGTTGTGATATATGACTTACGCGCTTCGTTCAGAGCATCGGTATTTTTAGTGTTGAGTGGTTTGGTGCGTGGCGATGGCTGGCTGTTTTTAACTAACCCCGATGAGGCTTTTTCAGGTTTAACGTTTTCTTTTGACGCAGTTGAGAACTCGGCTGAAAGGACAGCTGAGAGCGCGGCTGAGAACTCGGCTGAAAGAACAGGTGAAAACTCGGCTGAAAGCACAGCTGAAAACACGGTTGAGAACTCGGCTAAAAGAACGGCTGTGAACCCGGCAGTGAACTCAGCTAAAAGCACCGCTGAAAACGCACTTAGCAAAAAACCGTCGTATTTGCTCCAGCACCTGCTCGCCCATATCCCCAAACATTTCGATGTACTCCCGGATGACTTTTTCACAAAGATGGGATCCGAAAGTTTTACTAAGAAATGGCAAGAACAGCAACAATCTGCTATGAGCACACAACAAGCAATTCGAGCAGATATAGTGACGTTCATCGTCGATAATTTATCAGTTCATCAAAAGTCGCTGGACAGTACTCATAGGATAGACCAAAACCAAGGTTCTCATACTTATCATCATGTTATCACTGCGCCACGAGGTAGGGGGAAGTCATATCTGTTGGGCCAGATTATTAACGATCTGGGTACTCTACTGCCTAGTGCTCTACTGCCGAGTACTCTTCTGGCGAATGCTCTACTGCCGGATGCCAAGAGTACTGTAAACAGTGCTGTCAATAATCTTGGCCAGGATCGTGTTAAGGGGGCTGTCAATAATGCCGTTAAGAACGCAGTTAAGGGCGTCGTGAGGATTGGCGTGATTACCCAAAACCGTCAGCACTTAGAGGTTTTACTGGGACAAAGCTCTCAGTACCTACAGAACTCTCATGGCTCTGATAGCTCTCATAGCTCTCATAGCTCTCATAGCTCTCATGACTCTCATAGCTCTCATGACTCTCAACACATGCAGGGCTCGAAAAGTTCTCAACACCCTCAGAGCTCGCAAAGTTATCACCACTTTGGAAACATGAGTATTTTGCCACCGGATGCCGACTTTACCCAATACCCTGTCTTTGATGTTGTCGTGATTGATGAAGCGGCAAGTTTCCCTGTTGAGTTACTACTGCACTACCGCAAACACGCAAAACACCTAATATACGGTACGACTACGCATGGCTATGAAGGAACAGGGATGGGGTTTACCCATAAATATCTCCCCAAAGTCATGACTACAGATACTATCCAACAGTACACATTGTCAATTCCCTTTCGGTTTTTAAGCCCCTGCCCTATTGAAGAAGTATGTGATGAGGTACTGTTTAACGATATATCAGACAATGAAGAATACCCTTTCGTGGATGGTCTGCATTGGATCTCAACCAAGACGCTTCGAGAGCACACAGAATATGCCAAAGCAATGCTATCGGCTTTGATGCGCTTGCTCTCGCTAGCCCATTACCAAACCACACCTGATGATCTGCAACGGATAATCGACAGTGATGACATGCGCTGCTTAACCTATGTGCAAAACAGTTCCTTGGTGGGCTGTGTATGGATTATTGAAGAAGGGTTACAGCCATGCCCCCATCATCTTAAACAAGCTATTATGCATGGTTCTAGGCGTGTCTCTGGGCACTTAACCGTCCAACAAATCGCCCATGGCTACCATATCCCAGAACTACTGGAATGGCAGATATGGCGCATAAACCGGATCGCCGTTGTACCTCACCACCAACAACAAGGTATCGGCAAGTTAATGATCAACGCCGTTATTCAAGAAGCTCGTGCAAATACGGTGCATGCTGTCACCAGTTCCTTTGGGGCGGAAAGTGGCTTGGTGGCGTTTTGGGAAAAACAAGGATTCATGATCTGGAAAGAAGGACAAAAGGCGAACAAGGTTACAGGCTATCACAATTGTATTGTTGGTATGGTGCTCGCCCAAGGTGATCCAATTGAACAAGTAGCTAAAGAAGGTTCGAAAAATCAAGAAGAACAACTAGAGTCAATAGAACATAATGTCAATCGTCAAATTCAGACGAGTTATCAATTATCTCAGCAATGGTACTCGTTAATTCAAAATAATATATCTGCAGTCTCCAGTGAAAATCACCTTGGACAGGATCCCACGACATTTACTCAAATATCTACAAAATTAGATGTGCTAGATAGTCCTGCATATAAAAATAGCGTATTTGTACAAAATCAATTAGCCATTATTCGGCAATTTATAGCGGGAAGCCGTTCGTTAGAAAACACAGAAGCCAGTCTATTTTGGTTAATTACAAGCCAGCTCAACACTAGCTCGACGCCTATCGCTAAACACATCAAGAACAATCAAATGTTATTAGACAGGTACCAAAGAGGGTATGCAATTAAAGCGTGTTGTGAGAAATATAAGATCACAGGCAAGAAAATATTCAGTGAAACGGTTAAACAGTTTATGGGCGAGCTCTTGTAATGACCTAGTTTAATACTCAGATTGATGAAAGATCATGAGCGGCTATATCCCATACAGGATAAAAAAATAAACCATAAAAAAACCCGCCTACACGGCGGGTTTTTCACATCAAATATCTAATAGTAGATAACCACTAGGCTCTCTAAATAATGATACCGCGGTTTTTCGCTTTCTCTTTGATATATGGTGCCCAAGCACTTGCGTTACGGCGCATAGAAGGAGACTTCTTCGCTTCCATCGCGTGCTTGTATGCAGTACGGAACTTGTTCTGGTAGAAGTTCGCTTCCATCAATGAGAAATGAATACGTGCAGGATTCTCAATGTCGTTGTCAATAGCTTTTTGTAAAGCAACAACAGCGCCTTTGTAATCTTCTGCCGCAATCAACAAGATACCTTGTTTACGATACAACTCAGGATCATTTTCAAAATTAGCCGCGATACCGTAGTTCTTGGCCGCTTTTGCGTGATACTTAGCCGAATGATACGCATTAGCTAACTGACTATAAGTCGTTGCATTCTTTTCTAACAAACCATTATCAACATACTTCTGAAGCAGTTTTGCCGCTTTGTGTGGTATATCATTGGTTGAATACAACTGCGCTAACGCTTTGATTTGCGATACTTTATCAAGGAAACCTTGGTTATATGCAATCTCAAATGTAGATAACGCTTTCTTATAATCCTCTACTAACATATAGAAGAAACCAAGCTGTGACCACCACTGTTTGTTGTCAGGGAATTTACGTACTAACTCCTCAGCAACCGCAACAGTTTGTGGATAAAGTTTACGCTCATAATAAGACGTCAACTTCAATACATATGGATTTTTGTTTGGCTTGCCTTCTGCATTGTATAAAGCAATAGCTTTATCCGCAGGGGCAATCATTTTATCCAATTGCTTAGTTTCATAATATGCTTGGGTCATACGTGTATAGATAGCTGGATCTTCTTTACAAGTGAAATCCATCCAAGACTGATACCACGTGATAGCCGTCTTGTATTGTTTTTCTTGTAAGTTTAGATCACCTAATAAACGCAATGTATCAGCATGTTCGCGATCGTTAAGTTCTTTTTCTTTAACAGCAGCTGTCAGTTTTTCTAAAGCCTGAGGACCTTTGCCCTTTTGTGCAGCAAGAATGTTACCCACAAAACGGTTCACATACGCCATATCAAAAGTATCAGAAGTATCAATATCAAGTAGGATTTGGACAGCCTCATCCGTTAGATCTTGATTGTATGCTTCAAACGCTTTTGCGACCTTTTTACCCGTTCTTTCACTAGGTAAATTCGTTTTACCCGCTTTGTACCCTGGGCACATAACAGGTAAAACAGGTGCTGGCGCAGCTTTCTTCGCGGCATTATCTTCTGCTTGTGCATAAACACTGCTAGAAAATACAAAACTGGCACTCAAGGTGGCTGCTAGAGCTGTAATTTTAACTAAATTCTTCATTATGATTTATCCAATTTGAAATCTAGTTGAACTTGCATGTTGAACTGCTTTTGAGGCTTTCCTTCAACAATCTTAGGCTTGTATTTCCACTTACGTAAAGCACGTTTTGCTTCACGGTCGAAAATGCGCTTAGGATTCGCTTCTAAAACTACTACATCCGTTACACCACCCACTTCGTTGATCGTAAATGATAAGATTACATAACCTTCTTTACCATCACGAGCTGCTTGTACTGGGTACTTTGGCTCGATACGAACAATAGGTGTTGCATCACCATCACGGCGCATATTACCCACACCACTAAGGTTGATATTTGCACCACCAGTGTCTACACCTGGGATATTTAAACTAAACCCATTAGCATCTGGTTCCGCTGGCTCAGGCTCAGTTGGCTGCATTTTCGGCGGCTGCTGAGGTGGTGGCGGCGGTGGTGGAGGCACACGATTACGCGTTTGCGTATCTTCGTCTGGCTCACTCATTACAATATCAATCACTGGCGTTGGCGGAACTTCTTCTGCCGGACGGTTCGTGTTTTCAATTAATTTTGCCATAACAACGAATAGCGTAAATGCTATACCGGCGCCTAACAATATAGAAACAATAAAACGTACCATATTATTAACCCCTCGTCGCTACAGAGATCTTGTCAACACCTGCATCTTTGACTTGATCCATAACTTTTACGACTAATCCATGCTTCGCTTTTACGTCCGCTTGGATAATCACGTAATCAGTTGGCTGTTCTGTTAACAAACGTTCGATGTTAGCACGGACAGAATCCGATTTAACTTGGCGCTTGTCTAACCATACATCGCCATCTTCAGTGATCGCAATAAAGATGTTGGCATTTTTTGGCATAAAAGACTGAGATGCCTCAGGCTTATTTACTTCGATACCGGCTTCTTTTACGAAAACTGTCGTAACGATAAAGAAGATCAGCATGATGAATACGATATCCAACATAGGCGTCATATCGATCGCTGCATCTTCTTCTTCAGTTCTGACTTTACGAGCCATAATTTCCTCTCTCTAATGATGAGGCAGACTATCTACTAATGATTCACGTGCCATCTTAGCTTTCGCTTCTAGACGTGAACTCACAAATAAACCAGATAGTGCCGCAACCATACCCGCCATAGTCGGAATAGTTGCCATTGAAATACCTGCCGCCATCAAACGTGCGTTACCTGTACCCTGAGTAGCCATAGTTTCGAATACAGTAATCATACCTGTAACCGTTCCTAAAAGACCAATCAATGGACACATAGCCACTAACGTTCTGATAATTAACATACGTGCGTTTAGCGCATCAGACGCTTCTGAAATCCAAGTATCACGGATTTTATGCGCATACCATGAGGTAGTGTCTGCTCGGGCGTCCCATTTAGCGATAATATCGCTTTTGACTTTTGGGAACACCGAAGTCACATACCAGTAACGCTCAACCATTAATACCCACATAAGGAAGAGCGCAGCGGCGACGAAATAAAGTACGTCACCGCCAGTAGCGATAAAGTCCCTGACAGATTCCCATAATCCAATCAGGTAAATCATATTACGCTTTCTCCGACTCTGCGTGAGTAGCAATGATACCAGCAGTCTGCTCATCTAATACATGAACAATTGACTTGCTGCGAGCTGCCACGATGCTGTGAGTTAAGATTAATGGTAATGCTGCGATGATACCCTGTGCAGTTGTAACAAGCGCCATTGAGATAGAGCCCGCCATGATACGAGGGTCACCAGTACCGAATAATGTGATTTGCTGGAACGTTGCAATCATACCAAGTACTGTACCTAGTAGACCTAATAAAGGTGCAATCGCTGCAAAAATCTTGATGATGTTGATACCAGAATCGATGCTTGGTAATTCACGTAGAATCGCTTCATCCAATTTCAACTCTAGATTTTCAGTATCTGCAGATTTGTTTTCTGCATACACTTTAAGGATACGACCTAACGGGTTTGCGTCAGATGGTGAACCTACATTAGCTAACTGTGATTTAATCTTACCACCGATAAGCGTTAGGCTAACTAGCTTATATACACCGATAAGTAAGCCAATAATTAGCATAACCGTGATGATATAACCTACTACGCCACCTGCGTGATAACGCTCAGATAACGTTGCTTTTTGCTTTAATAGGCCCAAGATTGAACCGCGTGAGGGGTCAACATAAACCGCAACAGTACCAGACGTAGCATCACGTAAGTCTTGTGCAGAAGAAACCATGTAACCATCTGGTTGACGACCTAGTGGAACGATTTGGTCATTCGCGTCATCGTAGATGAGGTAGCCTTGGTCACCAACTAAGTTAAATGTACCGATACGAGTAACAACTTGTTCTTGTGTACCACCGTCCAAGCTAACTACATTTGTAGTGAACTTAGAAACACGACCTGATTCAGTCATTTCAGTTTGTAACGCAAACCATAAGTCTTCTAACTCACGGATATCTGGTAAACCTTTAGATTCTTCAGACATACGTGCTAAGAACTCATCACGACCTGGGAATTCAGCAGAAACGATAGACGTCGAGATACGGCCATATGCTTCAGAAGAAGACTGACGAACCACACCAAACATTTCACCTAACGTACCCGTTGCTTGGTCTAACTCAATCGCTTTCTCAGATAACGTCACTTCGTTATCAGCAAAACGTTTTGCTAAACGGTCGCCACGGTCTTGCTCAGCTTTTAATTCACGCTTAGCTTTGTTTAACAAACCTTGTTTGTTAGTACGCTCTGCGATAAATGCTTTTTCACGTTGGGTATTAGTACGTGCTTCAGAAACACGGTTACTTTTAACTTGCTCTAATAATTGCTCAAGAGACTTCGCTTCTTGGGCTTGTGCAGAGAAAGATAAAACTGCTATTGATGCTGCAGTTACAAGCGTTTTAATCATTGTTTTCATTATTATTACTCCGCCTTAGCTGCGCGAATAGGTAGTTTGATAAGATCAGCTGGAACTAAGTTACGAGCCATACGAACAGCTGTAATTACAGAACCTAAGTACTCATCGCCTAACGCTTCCCAAGAGCGAGTTTCGTTATTCCAGACCCATGCATTTTTCTGATCTAGTGATAACGCTAATAAAGCAGTACGGCCAAGGTTGAAGAAATCAACTGTTACGGTAGTACCGTTGTTATCAATTTCACCTTGATATGCTTGGATACGTGTGCCGTATTCGTTTTCGATTTGGTATGCTTCAATCACCTGACGGAACTGCTCAGATACTGTTACATTTGAATTTGACATAACATCGCGTAAACGGTCAACACGAGCTAAACGCTCTTCTAAGTTGATCGGTACGTCAAGTTTGATAAATTGCTCTAAAGAATCAATCATGCGGAACATAAGCGGTACAATACCTTGCTTAGTTTCTTCAATTGAATCGATTTGACGTTGTAAGGAAGCGATATTGGCTTCTTGGTCAGCGACTAAGCTAGCAACATAATCGTTATAAACTTTAAGATTCTCAGTTTCATCAACGACTTGACGGTATTCAACTAATAAGTCTTGTGCTTGCTCATATAGAGAGTTGATTTTCTCTTGAGATTTTTTTGCAGCTGCATGAATCTTTGCTTCTTCTTTGTGAAGGTTATTCAATGGATCTGCAGAGACAGCGTTACTGCTTAGTGCGAATGCACCTAAAACAGTAGAGGCAATAAGAGTTCTCTTGCTCATTTTGGACATAATTCCCAACCAATTTTGTTATGTTTGATTCGCCAATATCTCCACAATGCATTATGTAAGATATTGGTATGATTAAAAAACATTGTTATTTTTCGATGAATAATGGATGCGAGACGCATCCATAACGTTGCAATAATCCCATATCACAACTTTGTTATCAAGCTTACAATTAGTTAACAAGGCAAATAAATGTGTTGACAATGCCTTGTTAACTTAACCGATTTATGTAATTTTAGTTTTTTAAGTGTTGCGCTAAAAAACTTTCCATTTGATTATAAAAGTCGTATTTATTTTTATCTTGTTGATAACCGTGACCTTCATCTCGAACCATCGAGATATAAGGTTTACCAATACGCTTTAAGTTTTTACTTAACACTTCGTACTGTTCCATTGGTACACGGACATCTTCACGGCCATGAGCGATGAATAGTTCTGCCTTAATTTTGTCAACATTCAATGCTGGTGAGAACTCACGTAGACGCGCCTCATCTGTACCTGTAACACGATCTAAATATTTACGACCAGAAGCACGTTTGGGTATGTCACCTGATTTTTTAAACTCAATCAGTGAATACACTCCGACGTAGCCTATCCCACACTTGTACAAATCAGGTTCACGTACCAAGCTTTGTAGAGTACCGTAACCACCATAAGAGCCGCCGTAAACGCACATGCGATCTTTATCTGCATAACCATTTTCTACCATGTACATCGTGGCATCTGTCATGTCGTCGATCATCTTGCCGCCCCATTCATTGTAACCCGCTTCCATGAAGTCAGTACCATACCCGCCTGAACCACGGAAGTTAACAGAAACCACTGCATAGCCACGGCTAGCCAAGAATTGGGCTTCACGGTTCCAACCCCAATAATCACGAGGACCATGTGGACCACCATGGATTATTTGGACTAAAGGATACGGTGCTTCACCGGTCGTCGGTAATACTTTGTAGCCACGTAATTCCATACCATCACGAGCTTTGAACTTGATTGGCGTCATCTTCGCCATCATGTTCGGATCGATTTCACGTTTAGCGACAGCTAATTCACGAATGCTCGGCGATGAACCATCTAAACCACGATTAAATAAGTAAAACACACCGGGGTCACGGTCTGAGCTAATCTTGAAGACCATCTTATTACCGTCTTTGGTAAAAGATGTCACCAACAAGTCAGACGTAGTTTCATCAATACCAAAAGTGGCATACATTTGTAACATGATCTTTTTCATTTCACTGTCGTCAGATAAGAAGACCATGCGGTTGTAATCACGCGCAAACGAAATGACTTCTAAAGCACCATTGTAAAGACGCCCCGTGCCACCGATTTCAGCTACCTCTTCTCGATGGACTAATGTGGCCTTTAACGTCGCTAACTCAACCGCATATATACTCGGTACTTTTGACTCAATATCCGATGAAACATAAGCAATCGTGTTGTCTGCATTAAATCCTAAAGGGCTGATATTTACCCCTTGTTTGTACAAGGTGGGCATTGCTGCTTTACGCCACTTGCTCGAAGGCGTTTGTTTTACGTAAAACGTATTTTTACCTTTACCAAAATCATCATCATCTGACTCTTCATAAGAGAATGCAAAGCGCGGTATACCATCTGAATCGGCGATGATCGCTTGGGCCCCACGAGGTTCTCCACCGATGTAACTTTCTTTACCGTTATCAATATTAATCGTAAACAACTTAGCAGCGCCTTCATCCGCCCAATGTTGTTTGGTCACTAATATTTTGTCCGGTTCAGCTGGCATCATGCTAATGATATTGTAACGGGTTCGTTGTGGCACGGTTAACTGACGACCATTCTTGCCATCCAAATCATAAGCTACATAAATAGCTGGACTGCCACGCGTGTCTAAATACCCGACAAATTTCGAATAGGACAAAATAAAACGGTCATCACGAGGCCACATAATACGGCTACCAATCCGCATAAATTCACCAAAGTTTATCTTGGCTTTAATTTGCGTTAGACCTATATCCATAATCGCTAACGTATTTGAAGTGCCAGAATCGTAGATAACTGCCAGATGTTGGCCATCTGGAGAAATACTCATCGTGGTAAACTGAGCATCCTTAAAAAAAGCTTCCATAGGAATCTTTGATGGGTCAGCTGACACCTGCATTGAGGTGACCAATAATGTCACCAATATCATTAACCAACTTCGCATATTTATATCCTTCTGTTTGGTTTTAGTTTAATTTTTTGAACCGGTAAAACAATACCCTAAGGTACTGCCTTGAAAATCTAAGGTAGTTATCTGCCAAGCAACCTGGTTATCCAGTACAATTTTCTGCGTGAGCATCGAAGCGGTTTCTGCCGCTGCGATTTGTTGTGTTAATCGCTCAACTTGTAGCAGTATACCTTGGCGTAATTTTTGGAGCTGTGCAACACACCATCCAACATTGTTATTAGACTGTAAAAGGTAAAATATATTTTGTCCAATCAATTTGATGTCATCTTGCCCCTCTGTTGCCACTGATTGTAAATGTAGATTTAAGTTTTGTAGCAAACGATTTTTTAATTCAGGAAAAGATAAGCGCTCACACGTATGTATTGTCTGCCAAAACGGATCTTTTAGTACTTGGTTGAAGGCAGTAATAGACACTTTTGACTGCTTGGTAATGATGGCATCTGGATGATGCATGAAAATGGCAAACCGCCCATGCGGTTTTAAGCAACGTACGATCTGTGAAAAACTTTTAGTAATGTCACTATATTCAAAACCATACATACTCACAAAATGGTCAACGGATGCATCAGCCAGTTCTAACTGCTCAATATTTTGTTGAGCAAAGGTAATTTTGTCGTGGAGTTTATCTGGTTTAGCTGTCGCAGAATCAATATTTACCCAAGCAGCACAGTTTAGTTCTGTTCTACTTTGTGTAAATAAAGTAGCCAGTGCACCGTTACCTGCAGCTAAATCAACGACAATGTCGCTGTCTTTGAATGCTGCAAATACATCTAACCAAAACTGATTCAGTGTGCCATATGGCCCTTCTGTTTCTGTATAGTCAAAAGCAAAGCTGTTTGTCGTAGTAGGATCTGCCCAGTAAGCATCCCAAGCTTGTGTCGTCATAGGTTTATCTTTTTTTTGTACAGGATAGCAAAAGAAAACTAGCAAGCAAAGTACAGTTCTAGTTCTACAAAACTCATTTGTAACAAAAAAATTCAGACAATAAAAAAGCGAGCCTAAGCTCGCTTTTTTGATACTTCGTTAACTAATCTTAGAAAGATTGTGTGTAACGTGCGTATACGATACGGCCGTAACCGTCATATAGGCTGAAGTTATAGTCACGTGAACCGTCTGGGTCAGTGTCTAAGATTGGATCTTTACCACCTACGTTACGCGCACCAACAGTGATTTTACCGTTCCAGTCTGCGTTGTAAGTAACTTGGATATCGTTAGTGATCCAGTGTGGAACAGGAAGATATTCACTACCTGAAAGACGCGCTGTGTCACCAATGATGTTTACGTTCCAAGCGATGTCAAAATCACCGATTGAGTAGATGTTCGCTAACACACCACGGTATTGTGGGAATGCAGAGAAATCTAACTGGCTGTTGCCATCAACGTCATACTTCTGAGTGTAAGAAACCGTTAGGTTTTGACGAATTGCACCATACTCGTTTAGATCGAAGTTAGTGTTTAAGTTCAAGTCAAGACCAGAAGTTTCTAATGTACCTTGGTTACCGAAACCACGAACGATACGCTCAATTTCACCAAACTGGTTACGCTCAACAGACATACCCGCTGGTAAGTTCTGTCCAGTGTTGATTAAGTTAATCAACTCACCAGAAGTGAATGACTTAATACGGTTATTGATTTGGATGTTGAAATAATCAAGAGAGAAATCTAACCATTCAGTCGCTTCATATGCTAAACCTAATGCGAACTGTTCAGAAGTCTCAGACTCTAAGAACGGGTTAGCAATTGAGTATGCATTGATTTGGTCAGAACATGTTTCTGCAAGACCTACAGCTAAACAGTGTTGTGGGTCACGAACTGAATCAGCAGAGAAAGATTCTTTCTGAGTTAAGATATCCAAAGTAGGAGCACGGAAACCTTCACCATAAGAAGCACGAAGTACTAACTCATCAGTTGGGTTGTAACGTACTGAAAGCTTAGGAGATACATCTGAACCATAATCAGAGTAACGGTCACGACGTAATGCCGCTGTGACTTCTAAGTCGTCTTGTACTGGGAATACTGCTTCTACGAATGCAGCACTTGCTTGACGAGTACCGCCAGCAGAGTTACCCGCAGAACCACCGATTACACCACCTTCTGATAATGAATCGTATTGGTCAGAGTATAAGATGTCACGCCATTCGCCACCGACGATAGCTACTGCTGTGCCACCTTCCATGTCGAATAAATCAAACTGAACAGAACCGAAAACTTCGTCTTGGTTGTAATCACCAATACGTGAAATAGTTGCTTTCATTGAGTTTAGAACTGATTCTGGGTTACGCTCTAAATCACCCACTAAGTAAGTACCTTCGTTCATGTACTGCTCAGCAATTGGGATTACAACGTAGTTACGACCGATGTCATAAGTTTTAGATTTGTTACGACGTACACCGAAATCTACTAATACACCGTCGATATCGCCTTCAAAACCAACTAATAAATCTTGTAAGTAGTTATCCACATAACCGTCACGATTACCTAAACCAGCAAAACGGTGAAGGATTGAAACAGCATTAGAACCTACTGTTGGATCTGCATCAGCATTGTATAAAGAATGGTTGAATGCAGGATCGTAGTATGGAGAATCTGGGTTAGTTGGGTTGTTCGGGCTAGCCGCATCAACGTCAACAAACGCTAGAGATGGTGCATAACGACCAAATGACTTAGATTTAGTCATGTTCATGTTCGCGTATACAGACCAATCATCATTGATCTCATAACGGCTGTTCATGAAGAAACCTACGTTACCAGTAGACGCTTCATCAGCAGATACAGATGCGAAGTTGAAACCACAACGGTTGTTTTCGCCAGCTGAATCAGTTATCGCAGGACCGTAAGGGATAGTGTAGAACTCACCTTGGTCACATGCATTTGGAATACGAGTCCAAGATGCGTCAGTACGGTTATAATCACGGAAGTTTTGTGAGTAGAAAGAACCACCCGCAGAATACCATGGGAAATCACGTGCAAAGATAATGTCACGGCTGTTCCAAGAAACACCACCTAACATAGAACCTTTATCAGAAGACGCACCAAAGATTAAAGAACCTTCTTCACGGTCACCGCCTTCACGCTCGATTTGAGCAGCACCAAGACGCATTTCAACACCGTTGAAATCTTTACGAGTGATGATGTTTACAACACCACCGATAGCGTCAGAACCATATACCGCTGATGCACCATCAGTTAGGATTTCGATACGCTCAACAGCTGCTGCTGGGATACCGTTAAGATCCTGTGAAGAACCTGTAGAAGGTGAACGTGCTAAACGACGACCATCAACAAGTACTAATGAACGGCTAGCACCTAGACCACGTAAGTTGATCTGAGATACACCCTGTGCAGATGAACCAGACTGAGGACGGAAAGAACCAGTCGAGTTAAAAGAAGTGTTACGTAATAAGTCAGCTACAGAAGTTTGGCCTGAGAAGTCAATTGCTTCACGGTCGATAACTGTTACTGGTAACGCACCTTCAAGGTCAGCACGCTTAATACGTGAACCTGTTACCTGAATTTTTTCAACAACTTCCGCTTCCGCTTCGTCGCTGTCTTGTGCTAAAGCAGCTGTAGATACGCTTAGGCCAGATACGGCACCAAAAGCGATCGCTAACTGAATAGACTTTGCTAGTTTAGTGTTTGTAAACATGTATTGTCTCCCTAGGGCACTATACTTAAATAGTGATTAATTTATCGTTTTTACGACTTTTTATGGGCGAGGAAAATTTTACCTCAACTCGCATACTAACCATAAGTACAGGTAAGGGTCAATAGAATGTTTCCGGATGTTTCGAAAAGTTCAATCTTATTTCATAAAAAATATATTTTTTGTTAATAAAAAGTTATGAAGACCAATAGTTTAAGTATTCATCAGTCCTTGGAGTTGGTATGACGAGTTTTTTTACTAAAAAATACTTTTTGCTGTGTTTTTAGCCTGAACATGTAAAAAATCACAGTGTACTTTGACTCCTGAAAGTCAAAACACTGAAATATATAGTGTTATTAAGATTTGGATATACTGAGAGAAAAAAATGAATTTTCGAAGAATGGTGGTGAACCCTAAGCCACATCTGTGCACATAAGTCATTTGCTGTGGCTGCTCCCTTCCGGGCCTGACCAGGTTCACAAATTATTATTGCCAGAGAACCTAAGGCTCACCATTGACGCTGGGCATTATGCCTATTTCGCTGAACGCTTGCAATGGTCTAGCGTGCTATTTTTTGAATTTAGCCTCTGCTAACAAATTCGCTATCATATTCGTCGCTTGATTTTCTGCTTGGCTGCGTTTGAAGATATCCGTCAAAGTATCCCCTATTGATTCTATATGCGCCTTTAACTGCTCAGGGGTACTTTTTATACTTTGATGATATAGATCAATAATGCCTGCTGCGTTAATGACATAATCAGGGGCATACAAAATATCTCGCGCCAGTAACACCTCTCCAAAGTCATCACTCGCCAATTGATTATTGGCAGCTCCTGCAATAACGACCGCTTGTATCTCATGGATTGTATCTGAATTAATAGAAGCTCCCATCGCACATGGGGAAAACACTTCCGCAGCGACTTTATGAATATCCGCGATAGCTACTGCTTTAGCGCCCAGTTCTGTAATAGCACGGTCAACATTGGGTTGGTATGTATCGGCCACAATCAATTTTGCACCTGCTGCATGTAAATGCTCTGCCAAGCGATACCCCACTTGACCTAAACCTTGAATCGCTACGGTAACATCAGCCAGTGATTTACCTAAACGAAAAGCGACAGCTGCAGCCATACCGACATATACACCATAAGCGGTTGCTGGTGATGGGTTACCATCAGCAGATTCACCTAGATAGTTAAAATGTGCACTTAACCCACCAGCATATGCTGTGTTTTCAGCCATATATTTAATGTCTTGGACAGCAATACCAGAATCCTCAGCGACGATGTATTGCCCTTGTAAACTGTCGACAAAACTGCCCATTTTGCGCATCAACTCAGGTGTTTTGTCAGCACGCGGATCGGCAATAATCACTGACTTACCACCCCCTTGTGGTAAATTCGCTAATGCCGCTTTGTACGTCATACCCTTGGCGAGACGCAGTACATCGGTTAACGCTGCAGCACTATCTGCATAAGGATACATGCGACAACCTCCCAAACTTGGCCCTAATGCAGTGTTATGCACGGCTATAATGGCACGCAAACCAGTCACTTCATCGTTGATAAAAGCGACGTTCTCATGTTGATCAAATTCTTTGTGATCAAAAACTGACATAAATGTTTCCTTTGTGCGTGTGTATTATAAATGTGTGTCATTCAACAATTTTCATCTAGAAAACATCATCTTACCGTCCGGATACTAATAAGGTTTTGCGTTTATTCGGCTACTTTCGTCTACATAGCACAATAAATCATTTGCTTAGAAATATAATTTAGGATATATATCCTAAAATACTCCTGCAACTCATTACAAAAATAAAAAGAGACCGAATATGAAACTTGATATCAAGCTAGACAAATTTGATAGAGAAATATTACGAGTTCTACAGAAAGATGCAACCATCTCCATGGCTGATTTGAGTCAAAAAGTGGGGCTTTCTCACACTCCCTGCTGGCGCCGGGTGAAAAAAATGGAAGCAGAAGGTCTGATCTTGGCCAAGGTGACCATTTTAAATAGTAAAAAATTAAACCTTGGCGTTTCTGTTTTTATCTACGTGACATTAAAAAACCACGATGGTGACTCCCTGACTGATTTCGAGAAAGCCGTCCAAGATATCGATGAAATCGTCGAATGCCATACCACGAGTGGTGAGAAAGATTACCTGTTAAAAGTCATTGTTGAAAGTATCGAGGAATATGAAACTCTGTTGAAAAACAAACTGACGCACTTACCATTGGTAGATCACTTGAGCTCTACTTTCGCTTTAAAACAAGTCAAAAATACCACAGAGCTCCCAATTAAAAACGCCTGATTAGGCGTTTAAATTTTGACTGTAGCTTTATTGATCCCATACTCGCGTAACTTATTCGCAATGGCAGTATGGGACAACCCCAATTTCTTGGCCAACTGACGGGTAGAAGGATAAGAAGGATATAATTTACGTAGTAAATCTTTCTCAAATTTCTTCACTTCTTCATCCAACGTGCCATCGAAGTTTTCATCAATGAAACTCACCGTAGTAGAACAAGACGGTAAATGAATATGTGATTTGGTAATTTCATTCCCTTCGAGTAACGTTAATGCGCGGTACAAAGCATTTTGTAGTTGACGCACATTGCCGGGCCAAGGGTAGGTATTGAGATATTCCACGCAAGACTTACTTAGCTTGGCGACATTACGCCCTAATTTAGCACAGTGTTGTTGAATAAATGCTTCCGTTAGCGGAATGATATCTTGCTTGCGCTCACGCAGTGCCGGCATCACTAAACCCAATACATTTAATCGGTAATACAAATCTTGTCTAAATTTACCTGACTCTACCAGTACACCCAAATCTTTGCAGGTCGTACACACCATGCGCACGTCGACTTTGACGGATTGGTTATCCCCTATACGCACGAATTCACCGTCCTCCAGGACTCTCAATAGTTTGCGTTGGAGCTGTTCTGACATGTCTGCCACTTCATCCAACAATAACGTTCCGCCCTGAGCATGTTCTAATAAACCGATCTTGCCTTCTGGTGAACCAAAAGTGCCTTTGCCAAAACCAAATAGTTCAGTTTCGGCAACATCATCGGGCAGCGCAGCACAATTCAATGCCAAAAAAGGACCAGCATGACGACTTGAAGCGTCATGACACGCTTTAGCGATAAGTTCTTTACCCGAGCCGGTCTCACCAAAGATGACCATTGGCCCATCCAAAGCAGCCATTCGTTTCGCTTCTTTGATGACTTTACGCATCGCTGCTGAGTGCGCATGAAACTTATCAAAAGAGTTCGTTTCTTTTTGGTGAAATGCTTTAAATTGTTGACCGAGTCGCAACTCTGATTTGAGAATAATCACCGCACCAGCCAAGATATTCTGGTCAGTGTCGGGGACAAAAACGGGTAACAAGTCGGCTATGTAATCTTGCTCGACGTATTTCACTTTAAACGTTTGCGCCAAAGTCTCTTTACTATCGAGCCATTTGGTAAAATGAAAACCTTTAATAAGTTCTGAAATCTCTGTGCTGTACAACATACTGGTATCGTTATCGACACTAAATTTAGCGGCATCGTTGAACAACACCACTCGACCTTTCATGTCGATAGAAAATACAGGATCCGGCATAGTTTGAATGATTGCTCTTAATTCGTTTCGCTCTCGCTCGATAGGCATAAACAGTGTCGTTTTCACATCTGCTATACCCGGAATACGACGAATTTTTGGCATGAACTGCTGGAAATCAGCAAAATCAATATTCGGGAAGTTTAGGAAAATTTTCCCTTCTTCAGCAATTTCAATCCCTCGGAGATCAATCTGATGAGCCGTTAACAACTCCAGCACATCTTGCGTAATCCCGAGTCTATCCTCACATGTAATTTCCAAACGCATTAGTACTTTACTCAATATATGATGAAAGGTTATCTATGTGAATTAATACGCAAATGCAGTCTGTTAGATCATATAAGAGAGGAAAAAAAGGCTTCAGATATAACAAAATGAAGCCTGTGTAATGGGAGAGTTTTGATTAAAGTTTGTTCAGTTCGCGGTCTAGTTGATACGCTTTGCTTGTCACATAGGTTTCCACATCTCGTAAGCGTCGTTCACATTGGTCAAACATCCCTTTGATGTCCTTAAATGCCTGCTTTGGTGGCTCACCTGCTTGCCACACTTTTTGTTTAATTTCGATACGCTTGCTATCTTTGCTGTACCAACCTTTCGCCGTACCTGATAATCCCACCACGTTAGTGGTATCCACCGGCAGGTCTTTGGGACGCACATCCATGATGAACCACAAAGCGATATACGCAACAAAGATAAATGGACCGGCCAACAAGAAGAATGCCGTAATGGTCAAAATCCGTACTAACCAAGTTTCTACACCAAAATACTCGGCAACACCTGCACATACACCGGCAATACGTTTGTTACTATTACTGCGATAAAGGGTGCCTGACGTATTCATAATTTTTGTCTCCACTGCGGGCTTTGTGTATCCAAGATGTCTTCCAAGGTTTTGATACGATCTGACATTTGCTCGGCTTTATCTACTAAGATCTGCATGTCTTTAATATCATCTTGCGATAAACCTTTGTTGATTTGACGCTTACTTCGGTAGTGTAAAATCAACCAAGTTGGCGCCACAAAGATCATAAACAAGATCATGGGGACGCCTACAGCTACAATAAAAAACTCTTCCACAATATGCTCCTTGGCTGTTGATTATTTTTTAGCTAAACGTTCTTTTAGCGCAGCTAATTCATCATTGACCTTATCGTCAGCTGCCAAATCAGCAAATTCATCGTTTAGCGATTTTGTTCCTAAGTCATAAGCATCGACCTGCGCTTCTATATCGTTAATTTTGCGTTCGTACTGCTCAAAACGCCCCATCGCATCTTCGACTTTGGCACTGTCTAATGTTTTCTTAACATCCAAACGAGAGGTTGCCGTACTGGCGCGTAACAAAATCGTTTTCTGACGTGCTTTGGCATCCGCCAATTTTGCCTGTAACTGACCAGTTTCTGCTTGGAGTTTGCTTAATTGCTCTTCAACATTGGCTAACTCTTGGGCCAAAATACTGGCTGTCTCTTGACACTTTGCTCGCTCTTGCAAGGCTGCTTTGGCTAAATCTTCACGATCTTTAGTAATAGCCAACTCCGCCTTACTCTCCCAATCAGCCGCTTGTGCTTTAAGTTTTTCGATTTGTACTGCAATGTCTTTTTTGTTGGCAATCGTTTTTGCTGAAGTTGAACGCACTTCAACTAAGGTATCTTCCATCTCTTGAATGATCAAACGGACCATTTTTTGAGGATCTTCTGCTTTGTCTAACAAAGCATTTAAATTTGAATTAACAATGTCGGTAAAACGTGAAAAAATACTCATAATGTTTCCTTTTTTCTAAAAGTCGTATCCTCGTGCGATACGTGGTAATGCGCTTATTCAGACAATACGTGTTGTCTAAGTAGCATTTGACACTCTAGTACTTACAAGTGTTGTGCCAATCTGCAAATCCGCTCTAAGCTATTGATTTTAAATACCTTACACAAAAACATACATTTTTACCACTGGCAGCCGTTAAGTAAATACACTACTATTTAGTAAAATTCGCTAACGCAACAGGATGCCCATGAGTCGTTTTCGCCAACAAGATAATCTAATCGGTCAAGCTAATGTATTTTTAGAAGTATTAGAACAGATCTCCCAAGTTGCTCCACTCAATAAACCTGTCCTCGTCATTGGCGAACGTGGCACGGGTAAAGAGTTGATTGCTGCGCGTTTACATTATCTGTCACAACGTTGGGATCAACATTATCAAAAGTTAAACTGTGCGGCTTTGAATGAGAGCCTACTCGAAAGTGAATTATTTGGTTATGAGGCGGGTGCATTTACTGGGGCCAGTAAACGCCGTGAAGGTCGATTTGAAATCGCCAATAACGGTACGTTATTCTTGGATGAATTAGCCAATACCTCAGCAATGATCCAAGAAAAACTCCTCCGAGTCGTCGAATACGGCGAATTTGAACGCGTAGGTGGCTCCAAAACGGTTAAGGTGGATGTCCGGCTGGTGGCAGCAACGAATGAAGATCTACCGGCGCTGGCAGCAAATGGTGAGTTCCGTGCTGATTTATTGGATCGCTTAGCTTTTGATGTCATTACCATCCCTCCCTTGCGTGAACGCCGTGAAGATATCATGGTGTTAGCCGAACATTTCGCGATCAATATGGCACGTGAATTAGAAATGGAATTGTTTAGTGGATTTAGTAGTAAAGCCTCCGATATCCTGTTAAACCATAGTTGGCCAGGCAATATTCGTGAATTGAAAAATGTGGTGGAACGCGCAGTTTATCGCAACAACAATCCTCATGTACCAGTACATGAAATCGTTTTAGACCCCTTTGCGTCTCACTTTCGCCCACAACAACGCATCAAAGCGCCAAGTACCTTACCTGCACAGTCTGTTGCGGCAGCCCAAAATAACGGGAGTACTGCACCACAGCCCCCCGTTCACCAGAGTGCGCAAAGTGCAAGTTCTGGACAAATAAACCCTGTAGAAGCATTGACAAACAACACGCTTCCACAGGACAATAAGCTCACTAAAAACATACAGTTTCCCATTGATTTCAAAGCATATTCACAGAATTATGAAATCGAGATCCTGAAGCAAGCTCTAAAAGAGTGTCAGTATAATCAAAAGCGGACAGCTGAAAAGTTATCATTAACCTATCATCAGTTACGCGGTTATCTGAAAAAGTATCACTTGCTAGAGGTTGGCAACGAGGAGTAAATATGTCCCTTGGACAATGCCCTAATACAGCCTACAGCCGCTACCGTTCGGTCGCTATCGGCATGCTGTCTATGTTTGCGTTGCTGGGCATAACAGCCTGTTCTGACATCACCGAAGACACTGTCAAACAGCAACACTCAAGTACATCAGGTATTATTTACTGCTCAGAAAGTAACCCAGGTTTTTTTAACCCACAAATCGATACTTCAAGTACGACATCGGATGCCTCGGCACACCAAATTTATAGTCGCTTATTAGATTTTGATGAACAAACTGGGCGAATTATCCCCGGCCTTGCTACAAGCTGGTTAGTGAGCAAAGACGGACTGACTTATACCTTTCAATTGCGCCGTAATGTCGCGTTTCACACCACTGAGTATTTTCAACCCTCCCGAAATTTTAATGCTGATGATGTCATCTTTAGCTTTCAACGGTGGTTAGATGAAGATCACCCGTATCATACTGTGAACGGTGGTCTGTATCCTTACTTTGATAGTCTAAACTTGGCCCAGACCATCAAATCGGTTAAACGCATTAACGGATACCGTGTAGAAATAACATTATATCAACCCGATTCCTCATTTTTAGCTAATTTAGCGACTGACTTCGCCGCTATTTTATCTGCACAGTATGCCGCATATTTATCCGCTTTGAACAAACCAGGTGATATCGATTATCTTCCCATAGGCACTGGACCTTATCGCTTTAAAGAGTTCCGTAAAGATCAATTTATTCGCTACTCTCAACACCCTCAATATTGGCAACAAACAGAACGTCCCGAACACCTTATCTTTGATATTACCCCTTCGAGTTCTTTGCGTTTTGCAAAATTGATTACCGGCGAATGCGATACGATTGCTTATCCGTCGCAAACAGAACTCGAAGTGATGCAGGCTAATCCTAGGATCACAGTCCAAGAAGAACCAGGATTGAACATTGGTTTTTGGGCTTTCAATACAAGCAAAGCTCCGTTTAACGATCCTAAAGTACGTCGTGCGCTAGCATTGGCGATTGATAAAAGCACTATCTTGGATGCGATATATTTTAATTCAGCGACTCGGGCCCGTTCCATTGTCCCCCCTGCTTCGTGGGCATTTTCTCCCAATATTACCGATTTAAATTACAACCCTGTCGAAGCGAGACGTTTACTCAAAGAAGCAGGTTACGCCAACGGTTTTAATATGAACCTGTTTGCGATGCCAGTGGTCAGAGATTACAACCCAGATGCACCTAGAATGGCTGAACTTATTCGCAGTTATTTAGCTGATATCAACATCGCAGTAGATATTCAAACCTCGGATTGGGATAAGTTTAGGGCCGACTTGAGTGCAGGCAAACATGATAGTGTGTTGATTGGTTGGTCGGCAGACAATGGTGATCCTGATAACTTTTATCGCCCTTTACTGACCTGCTCAGCGATCCCTTCTGGGACGAATCGAGCGATGTGGTGTCATCCCGAATTTGATGCCATTGTTAATGCTGCGATTGCAACAAATGATATTGATGAACGCAAAGCATATTACCAAACAGCCAATGAAATCATTGCTCGTGAGATCCCTTTAACGCCCATCGCCCATGCGTTTCGCTACCGTGTACATAACAACAACATCAAGGGCTTAACGATAAACCCCTACGGTGGGATTCGTTTTGCGAATGTCCAAAAAACACCAAAAGTGCAACAGGTACAGAAACCACAGCAGGAGTCACGCTAATGCTCAACACCTTAGTGCGTTACTTTAACCTGATTGTGATCACCTTATTCATCCTATTATTAATCTCATTTAGCTTGGCGTATTTTTTCCCTGGTGACCCCTATACTAATCTAACCGGTAAGATGCTTTTGGCTGACACCGATGGTCCACTTGCCGCAGCGTTTCGCGAAGGCAATGTGTTACAACAATTTTGGTACTATGTACAAAACCTTACCATGGGGAATTGGGGGCACAGCTTTAGTTCTGCCCTCCCCTTGTATGACCAAATCTTTCAAACACTACCCGCGACGCTGGAACTGACGTTTTATGCGTCGACGTTGTCGCTGGTGATTGGGATCCCTTGCGGCATGCTGGCTGGTTTTTTACACCACAAAAAAACCGACTACACTTTCATGTCTATGAGTATGGTCATGGTGTCTTTTCCGGTATTTTGGCTGGCATTGTTGTTGATTCTCATATTTAGTTTGCAACTGAATCTGCTCCCGATGTCGGGACGGTTGAGCTTACTGTACGACATCCCAGAAACGTCGGGCTTTGTCTTGATTGATATCATTAATAGTTCGCATCCTGACCGCGATGCGGCTTTGTATGATGCAATCCAACATCTCATTTTACCTACTATCGCGGTCAGTTTTATCACCACTGCGGTATTTCTAAGGACCACCAGACGTGCCATTGTTGATGTCATGGCGACCGAATACATCAAAACAGCACAAACTCGCGGGTTACCTTTTTATGTGATTTTTTCGCGTCATGTGTTGCGCAATGCCATGCTCAGCATTTTGCCTTTACTGGCGATTCAAATTAGTACGCTAGTCACGAATGTGATGATTGTGGAAACGGTGTTTTCGTGGCCAGGAGTCGGTCATTGGTTGATCCAAGCGATCTACGAACGCGATTATCCGGCCATCCGTATTGGGATGTTGTTGGTGTCTTCGATTGTTGTATTCTTTGCCATGAGTCTTGAGTGTATCAGTCGTTTAATCGACCCTAGCAGGGATAACAAAAAATATGCCTGATGTGAATTTATATGATGATGAGTTTCACCCAAGCCCATGGCAAAGCACCTGGCGTGAGTTTAAACAAAGCCATATTGCATTGGTGGGTTTGACGACATTAAGTTTTTTTGTGGTACTCGCTATATTAGGCCCTATACTCACCCCGTATGCTCCTGACCTACAAAATACCACTGCATTGTTGTTACCCCCAGCTTGGCATGATAACGGCTCAGTATTGCATTTATTAGGGACTGATGTCCTAGGTCGAGATATGTTATCGCGGATCATTTATGGCATCCAAGTCACCTTTGGTGGAGCGGTAGGAGCTGTGTTATTCGCGCTGATCATCGGGACGGCATTTGGCGTTATCGCCGGCATGACCAGTGGGGTGCGTTCCAGTATTTTGAACCACGTCTTGGACACGTTTATGGTGATCCCCAGTTTGCTGATTGCGATTATCATCGTCGCCATTCTCGGTGTCGGTTTGTCCAACGCGGTACTTGCGATAGGACTCGCTCTCATCCCGCGCTTTGTGCATGCCACTCGTAACTTTATCAAAGAAGAATTTAACAAAGATTATATCAAAACCGCACGCTTGGACGGCGCCTCATCCGTACAGATTTATTTTAAAAATATTCTTCCCAATATGATTGATGTCATTATTGTCCAAGGTACCTTGGCGATATCGGTGGCCATTTTGGATATTGCGGCACTAGGCTTTTTAAACCTTGGGGCACAGACGTTGTTACCGGAGTTAGGTGTGATGATCTCTGAAGGCCTCGCCACGGCTTATATTGCACCATGGAATATTCTCTTACCCGGATTGAGTATCTTTTTAATGGTGATTAGTATCAACGTAGTAGGTGATGGTTTACGTTCTGCCTTACGGAATAGGATGAGCCAATGATTTTATTAGACATCAAAAACCTCACGCTAGAAATCGAAAGTAATGGCGTACTCGTCAAAGCTCTAGATAAAGCCTCACTGATCTTAGAAGAAGGTGAGATACGTGCTCTAGTGGGTGAGTCAGGCTCAGGTAAAAGTTTAATCGTCAAAGCAATATCTGGGGCCCTTCCTCCCCAATGGATAGTCACAGCTGATAGGATGACGTGGCGTGGGCAGAACTTGTTGACGATGACCCGAGCCGAACGTCGTAAAATTATGCGACGTGATATCGCAGTAGTTTTCCAAGATCCGGTCGCAGCGTTAGATCCCTCAGCCACATTACAAGAGCAATTAACCGAAAGTATCCCAGAAGAATTTGTTGCAGGGACCTGGTTTTGGCAAAAGCGTCGCTCTCGTTTAGACATTGCGCATAGCCTGCTGCACAAAGTAGGTATCAAAGATACTGAGTACTGCATGGCGCACTATGCCCATGAATTACCGGTAGATATTTGTCAAAAATTTATGATTGCTATGGCGTTAGTATCACAGCCTACGGTATTAATTGCTGATGATCCTACGCGTGGTATGGAAACCAACACAAAACGCCAAATCTTAAGCTTATTTAAAAATCTCAACAAAACTCGGGATTTGAGTATTTTATTCGTGAGTCATGACTTGGTTGCTATATCATCCATGGCTGATACGATGACGGTTCTGTATTGCGGTCAAACCGTCGAAGATGGGCCTTTTCAATCTGTCCGTAAAAAACCATTTCATCCGTATACCAAAGCATTGATGGACAGCGCACCGAGTTTCAGTCCCGACTTACAACCCAAATCGGCACTCATTGCGCTAGGTGGTACTATTCCCACTTTGCAGCATCTACCCATAGGTTGTCGTTTGGGGCCTCGTTGTCCTCGTGCCCAGAAAAAATGCGTAGAAACGCCGGTTTCTCGAAAAATTAATCAACATACCTACCGTTGCCACTTCCCGATGCACCTTGATGACAAGGGGATCCTCTAATGTCTTTATTGCAAATTGATCAACTGTGTTATCAGCCCAAACGTCCTTGGTATAAGCTCGCTGGTGATGATGGGTTTCAGCTAGGTCCAGTGAGCTTTAGTCTGGAAAAAGGTGAGACGATTTCAATTATTGGGGAGAATAGTTGTGGTAAATCACTGCTGGCTAAATTAATCGTCGGAGCTGAGACACCGACGGCTGGGCGTATTTTACTCAACGGCCAAACCTTAGAAAACAATCACAAAACTCAAAGGGCTAGTAATGTACGGATGGTGTTTAGACACTCTGCACATGCGTTAAATCCCAGTCTATCCATCGGTCAAATGCTCGATGAACCGTTGCGCTTGAACACCGCATTAAGTGCTAAAGGCCGTTCTGAGAAAATATTTAAGACTTTGAAACTCGTCGGCTTGATGGCGGACCATTTCTATTTTTACAAACACATGTTATCAGATGGTCAACAACAGCGCGTGGCTCTGGCAAGAGCGCTGATACTCGATCCACAGGTCATTGTCGCAGATGAACCGTTTGCCGCACTTGATCCTTCGGTGCGTTCACAGACGGTAAATTTGTTGCTCAAGCTACAAAAAGAACTTGGGCTAGCTTTTATTTTCATCTCACATAACCTCGGGATTGTCAGGCATATGTCAGATCGCACCATTGTTATGCATGATGGACAAATAGTCGAAATGAATCTCACACAAACGTTGTTTTTAGATCCACAACACAGTGCATCAAAACAATTGATCCACGCCCATAATGCGTTGTTGAGTTTGCAGTAAGCGTTTAGGTAGGCATAAGTAAAACTTCACCTAAGTAAATCTACACCTGAAATATCTTTTAACTGAAAATGAAGATGGTACTGAGAATGATGATGGTACTGAGGGTGAAGATGGTGCTAAGAATGATAATACTGATAGACCGTGTTCGCTTAACCTTATCGTGCTAAGCGAACACGTGTTTTGGGATGGAATTAACCGACTAAGGCCAATAATATACCTGCCGCGACTGCAGAGCCAAGGACTCCAGCAACATTTGGTCCCATAGCGTGCATGAGAAGGAAGTTGTGTGGATTTGCTTCCAAACCTACTTTGTTCACCACTCGCGCAGCCATCGGCACTGCAGATACACCTGCAGCCCCAATCAATGGGTTAATCGGCTCACTACTAAATTTCGCTAATATTTTGGCCATTAAGACACCAGCCGCTGTACCCACACCGAATGCTACAGCACCCAAAGCAAGAATACCTAAGGTCTCGGCAGTCAAAAACTCTTCCGAAGATAGTTTTGAACCTACCGCTAAGCCCAAGAAAATGGTCACAATGTTGATCAATTCATTCTGAGCTGTGTTGCTTAGACGGTCTACCACACCTGACTCTTTCATCAGATTACCCAAACAGAACATACCCACCAGTGGTGTCGCTGTTGGCAAGAACAGTATCGTTAAGAACAAAACAGCTAATGGGAAAATGATTTTCTCACGGGTCGTCACCACACGTAACTGCTGCATCTCGATCTTACGCTCAGCTTCGTTGGTCAATGCTTTCATAATAGGCGGTTGGATAATCGGTACCAAAGCCATATATGAATATGCAGCAACAGCAATTGCGCCTAATAATTCAGGCGCTAACTTTGATGCTAAAAAGATCGCAGTAGGACCATCAGCACCACCAATAATCGCAATCGCAGAAGCATCTTGTAACGTAAACTCAATACCAGGAATGAAATTCATCGCAATCGCACCAAACAAGGTTGCGAAGATACCAAACTGAGCCGCTGCACCTAACCACAAGGTTTTCGGGTTAGCAATCAAGGCACCAAAATCCGTCATCGCCCCTACTCCCATAAAAATAAGAAGTGGGAAGACACCGGTATCAATACCGATGTAGTAGATATAGTGCAACACGCCACCCGCTTCTGAGAAGCCTGCTAATGGAATATTTGTTAATAAAGCACCAAAACCAATAGGTAATAATAACAATGGCTCAAATTTCTTTACGATGGCGAGATACAATAAGCCAAACCCAACCAACATCATAATGATTTGGCCTGATTCAAAATGGGCTAAAGCAGTGCTCTGCCAAAGAGTATTTAACTTATCCATGGTTTATCCTAACTGAATAATAGCTTGACCGGCTGTGACTGAATCCCCTTCGGAGATTTCAATCGCAACAACAGTCCCGGCATGTTGAGAACGGATTTCTGTTTCCATTTTCATAGCTTCCATTATCGTGACCACTTGACCTTCACTCACTACATCACCGACACGCACTTGCAGTTTAAAAATATTACCCGTTAGTGGCGCACTAATGGTTGCACTCGCCGCTCCAGGTACCGCTGCAGGGGCACCACTAGCAGCCGCAGGAGAACCAACGGAAAGCGCTACAGGGTTGACCGGTTCAGCACTCGTTAACTCACCATCAGGTGCAACAGTCACAGCATACTCTGTGCCGTTTACATTGACTGAGTAATGGCTTTCACCCGTCGCGTTAACATTCTCACTAGGTGCAGTTGGGACTGGCTCAAAAGCACTCGGATTGTTTCGATTCTTAATAAACTTGAAGCCAATTTGTGGGAACAAGGCATAGGTCAAGACATCATCTACCTTGTCTGCAGCAAGCGTTGCAGATTCTGCGCTAACTAATTCATCTAACTCAGCTTCAAGATTCGCTAATTCTGGGGCCAACTCATCGGCTGGACGACCAGTGATCGGCTCTGCACCAGCTAAAACACGGGCTTGTAATTCGGCATTCACTGGCGCAGCAGTGGCACCGTATTCACCTTTTAACACACCTGCCGTTTCTTTGGTGATAGATTTATAACGCTCACCCGTCAACACATTTAAGACCGCTTGTGTACCCACAATTTGCGAAGTAGGCGTAACAAGTGGGATAAAACCAAGATCTTCTCTGACGCGAGGAATTTCTTTTAAAACTTCATCCATTTTATCGCCAGCATTTTGTTCTTTTAGCTGGTTTTCCATGTTGGTTAACATGCCGCCCGGTACTTGGGCTGTCAGGATACGTGCATCGACACCGCGTAAGCTACCTTCAAATTGTGCGTATTTCTTACGTACTTCACGGAAATATGCAGCGATATCTTCTAAACCAGCTAATTCTATACCCGTGTCTCGCTCTGTGCCTTCAACCATGGCAATCAACGTTTCAGTAGCACTATGTCCATAAGTCATACTCATTGAGGAAATAGCGGTATCCAACATATCGATACCGGCATCAATCGCCATTTGGTAAGTGGCGGTACTTAAACCTGTAGTGGCATGGCACTGCATGGCAATTGGTACATCAACCGTTTCTTTTAACGCTTTGACTAATTCTGCACAGTCATAAGGTTTTAATAGCCCTGCCATGTCTTTGATGCAAATAGAGTGAACACCCATATCTTCAAGACGTTTGGCCATATCTAGCCATAAACCCAAGTTGTGTACTGGGCTAACCGTATAAGAGATAGTCCCTTGGGCATGAGCGCCTACATCAACGGCGGTTTTAATGGCGGTTTCTAGGTTACGAACATCGTTCATGGCATCAAATATACGGAACACGTCAACACCATTAGTGTGCGCACGCTCAACAAACTTAGCGACTACATCGTCAGCATAATGGCGATAACCAAGTAAGTTTTGTCCACGAAGAAGCATCTGTTGCTTGGTATTTGGCATCGCTGCCTTTAACTGGCGAATGCGATCCCATGGATCTTCACCTAAATAACGGATACAGCTATCAAAAGTCGCTCCCCCCCAAGATTCAACCGACCAATAACCCACTTTATCGAGTTCAGCAGCAATCGGTAACATATCGTCAATACGCATACGTGTGGCAAGTAATGATTGATGGGCGTCTCGTAAAACTAATTCGGTTAACGCTAATGGCTTAGACATAAATGTCTCCTTTATTGACTTACATTACCTGAACGGTAAGCTGAAACAGCCGCTTTTATTGCGGTAATGGTTTGCTCATCATTGACTGCTGGCGCAGGCGCTTTGGGTGGCGCAGATGGACTGACTAATTGAGAATTATCAGGAAAGGCCAGCACTATCTTGGTCATTAGCTTTACACTGACGACTAAAATGCTCAAAAATATAAAAACCATAGACATACCAACCCCGAGTAAGGTTGCAGCCTCTTGGAGGAGTGCTGTTATAGTATTTGATTCCATATATGTACCTTAATGAATAAATTTTCTGCTCGTATTATTAGCGATCGTAGTATGTAAAGACAACTTCTTTTTTACCAATTATGCCAAAACCCTCCGAAAATAGGCGATAAAATAAACTAAAGTACCTCATCCGAACGATAATTTTTACATACCAATAACATTACCAAAGCCTTTTAATCCAATAAAATAAGTACTTACAACTGTTTTCATCCGTGATGATGTTACAAACTCCGAAAATGGTAAGACCAATTTACGTTTTTTATAAAACTTTGGTTCTAGATCCATGATGATCGGTTAAAAAATGCAGAAATTTGCCTAAATCTGCTTCTTTTTAGCATATTTATGCGTTTTAAATGCGTTGATGCTAATGCCATTGTTTGATTTTTTCGTGGTTTATCGAAGAAAAGCACGTTATGGAGTCTAGCCTCTTGTAGAAGTTTAGGTATAGGTCTACACCAAGTTACTTAATCGGTTACTTGGTGTAGACTCGTTATAACACCTGATTGAAAGAAGTGATATGGATTCTAACCAATTATCTACCATGATATTTCGGACAGTTTTAATAAATTTAAATATTGATTTAACAAGGACTTAATTAATATCAATGCTTTAGTAGTATGAGTTTCATAAGCAAATTTTAAATTATTACCTATGCTAAAAACAGTACTTAATTTGAAGTATTAATTTAACTAGGAGTAACACAGATGAATACTGACTTCAGAAATTTATCACCGAGAGAACGTCAAGTCATGCAGCACATTTCCATGGGAAAAACGAATCGCAATATAGGAGATGATCTATTTATTTCAGAACGGACTGTAAAATTTCATTGCGCAAATATTTACAAAAAGTTAAATGTTGGGAATCGCACCACACTGATATCAAAATATTATAATGATATAAAGGATTTACATTAATATATTGGTACATAAAGTACTTTGAATCACCCAGACGGTTCAAGGTGCTTTTATCTGACTAACGTTTTGTGGTAACAATTCCACCACGATTTGATTGATACTTTACCTGCGGCAAAATCTGATATCACAAGATTTTCATGTAGGTTCGGACTGTTTAGAACTTCGAATTTTCCGAAAAAATCTCTTCTTTAGCTAAACGCCATCTTCTGTAGATATTTTTAAAAACCAATTTAATGAAGCTATGCCCTATTGGTAAAGTCTTTTAATTGGAAATAAAGGACATGATACGAACAAGATGCTCGTTGGTGCAAAGAATGAGGTGACGCTCAATGAACTTTGCATCGAGCGTATGTTTATAACCTAGGATTTATCAACGGTACGTTCTTTATCAAAATTTAGGGAGAAAACCCCGTGATCAGATCTTGCTCTGTCGCGGGGTAGTTTACTACTGTAAATAACGCCTACCAATTTCTTCTTTTATCCTTCTTAAATCTTTGGAATACGTGTATCCAATATAAGGAACACTGCGTGTGGAAGGACATATTCTGTAGTTATATTGATAACGTTTATCAGCTTCTGTTGCTTCAGCCTCGCTATTTTCCAGTTTTTTACGTAAAAAATAATTATTTGTAGAGATTCTTTTTAGGATTTCCTGTGGTGGTATTACTATAGAAATAGTCTGTTTCATTATGGCTCCGAGAATTGTTTTAATATATTAACCTGACTTTATAATAGGCAAGATCTTAGTTAATTCACCGCTAATTAGTATGGAATAAGTCGTAAGAATTAAATCACATCACTTTTTATTTATTGTCCTACAATGCCAACGTTTTCCACCCTAAGAAAAATACTTAGATAAGTGGTATATTTCGATGAGCTAGTACAAAGGAATTCAGCTAAATCATTATTATGACTTCGTTACCAAGATGAACATTGATGTCTTTCGTTTAGGGGTGCCTTAATTTTCATGTCTAATTAATTTTGTTTTATCGACACAATAGCTTTACAAGTCGATCCTATCGACATAAGCTACATATATGTCGATAAAGCTAGGATATTTAAACATGAGCTGGCAGCCGGAAGTGCCTTTCAATAACATACCGATGTTACCTCCAAGCGGGCAAGTGCTCGAAAGTATTGAAGTACTCAAGGCCTGTATTCCCGCCAGAGCAGCATTAGCTGAATTGAAGCAGGCTGGTGAACTGTTGCCTAATCAAGGTTTATTAATTAACCTGATTCCATTACTTGAAGCAAAAGATAGCTCAGGAATTGAAAATATTGTCACAACGACAGACCGACTGTTTCAATTTGCCCAAGAAGACAGTGGAGCAGACAACGCCACCAAAGAAGCTCTCCGCTATCGAACAGCTTTATTCGAAGGATACAAGCAACTCGCACAAAGACCATTAAATACAAATATGGCAGTTGAAGTATGCAGTACCATAAAATCAGTGACAATGGATATAAGAAAAATACCTGGAACAGCGTTGAGTAATCAAATAACCGGGGAGGTAATATACACGCCACCTGTTGGTGAAGATGTGCTGCGACATTTGCTATCGAATTGGGAGCAATTTCTTCATGCCGACGATGATATCGATCCACTTATAAAAATGGCAGTATCTCACTATCAGTTTGAAGCAATACATCCTTTTACCGATGGCAATGGCCGTACTGGCAGAGTCATGAATGTCCTTTACTTAATAGAAAAAAAATTGCTGACACTGCCAATTTTGTATTTGAGCCGATATATAGTTCAAAACAAAGAGGAATATTACAGATTGCTTTTGTCGGTTACTCGTGATGGCGAGTGGCATCGGTGGATAATATATATGCTCAACGCAGTCGAACAAACGGCTAAATGGACAACCGGTAAAATTGCAGCAGTGAGAAAGCTAATTGAACACACCACTGACTATGTTCAATACCAACTACCCAAAATATATAGCCATGAACTCGTTAAAGTTATCTTCGAACAACCTTATTGCCGCATTAACAATTTAGTAGAAAGCAACATAGCTAAACGACAAACAGCCTCTGTATATCTCAAGCAGCTGTGTGACGTAGGTGTACTAACAGAAATAACAGCAGGAAAAGAAAAGTTATTTATTCACCCTAAGCTCATCAGACTAATGACAACTGAAAACAATGATTTCTCGCTCTACCAAAAATGAGGAAATATGAGATTATGAAAAAACGTAATAATATCAGTCAAGCATTTACTGTCGTACTGGAGGTAAATCAATGAGTAAACATATCGCAGTAATATTATCCGGCTGTGGGGTCTATGACGGTGCGGAAATTAATGAAGTTGTATTGACACTTCTACATCTTGAAAAACAAGGTGCTATATATACTTGTTTCGCGCCCAATATCGACCAATTCCACGTAATTAATCATTTGACCGGAGAGTCAGTGGAGCAAACGCGTAATGTGCTGGAAGAATCTGCGCGAATTGTACGCGGCAACGTCCAAGATTTAGCATTATGCCAGCCAGATGAATTTGCCGGACTCATCATCCCTGGTGGATTTGGCGTTGCTAAAAATCTATCCGATTTTGCAGTAAATGGTACAAATATGCAGGTATTCGACGCTGTCGCAAAAATCGCAAAAGCATTTAAAAATGCCGGTAAAGTATCTGGCTACATGTGTATTGCCCCGGCCCTTGCTCCACATATTTTTGGTAAGGAAGTACAGATTACCATCGGTCACGATGCCGACACTGCGAACGCTTTAGAAACAATGGGCGCAACCCATTGTGTCGCAGATGTGGGTGATATCGTGATTGATGAGACGCACAACCTAGTGACAACACCTGCCTATATGCTTGCTGAAAACATCGCACAAGCAGAAACTGGGATCCGTCGCTTAGTCGAAGCAGTACTCGCGCGCTGCTAGGGCAAGATAAATTAATCCAATGGTATAGAGACTTGGTGCTCTGTACCAAATTCACTACTCCATAGTTTATGCGTGCCATTGAGTGCATAGATTCGTTCTTTAATGCCTAAAATACCTAAGCCACTCAATGGTTTCGATTCATTATTCGAAAATCCAATACCATTGTCTTTTACCGCCATAACGACACTTGATTCCGAGACATCTATCTTAACTACAATTTTAGAAGCGTGAGCGTATTTCATTGAATTTGATGATGTTTCTTGAAATATACGATATAACACTAGCGCAGTATGTGACGGGATGATTTTGCTATTCCCTTGTACTTTTACAACCAGCTTTACTTGTGCTTTTTTTAAAAGCTCAGCTACGTCTCCATATTGTATTGCATCTAACAATCCTAGCTCAGATAACCCTCTAGGATGCAGTGCATTCATCATGCGATGTGTGGTTTCATTAATATTTTGTGCAATATGTTTGAGTTGCCCTAAAATATTCAATCCTTCTGGTGGTTGGAATGGCTCCAAAAGTTTCATTTCAATACGCATGGCAGTCATACTTTGCCCGATTTCATCATGTAACTCTTTAGCAATCCTCTGGCGCTCTTGCTCCTGGATGCGAAAAATGTTTTGATTGAGTTTGCGGTTTAGCTCTAGCGCTTCTTCCAGCTGGCTAGTTTTGGTTTTTAACCTATCGTTTTGCTCTTGTAAATCAGTCGCATACTGACGATTAAGTGTTACCACAGATCCCAAAATAATACTGAGTACGGATAAGCTAACAAAGAATGTTTGTTCGGGTAATTTATTGACCGATGATTCAATCACTGCGACATAATAAACAATACAAATTACGACAATACATAGACTCACTAAACTTCCGGACAAGCCATGCCTATATGTCACACCTATAATGGTAAAAATAACCACTATCTTTGCATAATTGATCTCAACAGAGTTATCAGGAACGAATAACACACAAGTCATAATTGCAGTCAAAACAAGTATATCAAGCCACGAATATCGCTGAGATTCCTTATAGCCATTTGATTTGGTAAGATCGAGCATCACAACAACAAACGTCACCATGAACAAAATCCCCATGGTATCACCAAATGCAAAAGACAAAATTTGATTAAATAACGTTAAATCAAAATCTACATTTTTTTGTAAAAGTAGGATTCTAATTGTTCCATAACAAAAAGATGTGATAAATACCCCTATAATGAATACCACACTTTGTTGTGGTCGCTGAAAATTTAATGTTGAATAAATCTGACAAAAACAATATGCAAAGACAAAATAACTCAGGACAGGTAATAGGTTACTACCCAAGATAGTGTATAGACTTTGATGTGTTGTACCGGTCAGGATATCTAATACGAAGGAGGCACATAAATCAGCACTGAAAATACTTATCCAATAACACTTGGGTAAAAAAAGATACGCACATACTCTTAAACCTGCAGGCAAAAAAATCAACGATGCTGTATCTATAATAAGTGCATCAAAATGCAGAAACCAAAGAAACATCCAGCCTGAGATATATCCTCCAGCGACGAATATGTGTTTACTGAAATATTTAAACATAGGAAAAATTCTTATAGCACTCCATTATGGATTCGTTAAGATGAACATTATTATTTAATAATCGCTAGGCAAACATATCATGATGATTATTGGCATTGTTGACGACCATTCCATTGTAAGTGAGGGCTATCAGCGTTTAGTTGAAGCTCACGGCATTCATATTGCTTTTTCAGCGCGTACACTTGAAGTGGCTCACAATGCACTAACTGAAGTCAATATTAACTGTCTAATATTGGATATTTCATTACCTGACGGCAATGGTATCGAATTTATTAAAACAGTCTTATCTGCACAACCGCAATGTAAAATCCTAATCGCATCAATGTATAACAAAGAGCCATTTATTTCTCGTGCTTTTACAGCAGGTGCTCACGGGTATATTACTAAGTCCGAGGCTGCAGATGAACTCATCGATGCATTAAACACGATTTATTCTGGAAATACCTATGTTGGTAAAGCCGTCGAGTATCGTCAAACTAGCATCGATGACTATGATTTAACGTCGCTGACTGACCGCGAAATATACTTACTAAAATCTGTTGCAATTGGCAAATCCATTAAAACTATCGCCAAAGAACTCGACATTATGCCCAAAACGGTCCACGCACACCGCGCTAACTTAGTTAGTAAACTCGGTGTCCGTGAGAACGCTGAATTGCTAAAAATCGCCCTTGATGCCCAACTTGTAGATCTCAATAATATCTAGCTCGCAACATCTAATCTACTTTTATCCATTAACTAAACAACCCAAAGTCCACATCATCGAAACGCCCATAGGTTGGGAACACATCGGTAATTTGTGACGCACTGAGGCCGAACCATTTCGCTAAATTTCCTGCATATTGTTCAACAGAAAACTGTGGGATGATAGTGTTTTGATAAACATCACGTGAGCCAAGTTGATATTCAGGTAATGCACCAATGACTTGCCCCCCATTGACCGGAGTGCCCATTACGAATTGGTGGCCGCCCCAGCCATGGTCGGTACCGTTAGAGTTGATAGTCATCGTCCGGCCAAACTCTGATTGCGTAAATGTCACAACTCTGTCATCAATACCTCGTGCTTCAAGGTCTGCTTGGAAAGCCAGCAATGACTCGCCCAACGCTTGCATCAGTGCAGGGAAAGTAGCATTTTGATTATCATGCGTATCAAAGGCATTCATTTCAATAAATATCACTTGTCGATGCTGCCCTAAAGTCGGAGCAATTTCGATCAGCTGTGCAGCTCGCTTAAATTGATCAGTTAAACGCGACAACTCTCCATCGACAAAAACATTATTCACGGAGGTAGGATAATCCACAGCTAATCGTTGTGTGGCATCGAGAGCTGCTCCCAGTATTTTGTTATTATCCATTGCTGAATTAGCTACGCGATTATAAGTATCGGCAAACAAGTTACGTCGAGAGGCGTTTTGCAAGCGGTCAAAAATAGTCCGTTGCATATTATCCGTCTGATTGCCCACATTTACGTAGAGATCCATGTTTTGAATATCTTGCGTATTGACTGAAAAAGGATTTAATTCCTGACCACGAATAAATTTTGTTGCTCGACCCAAAGAAATATTATTTGGAATAGCAGAACTATTCGCATTCATCGCCTCAATAATACGTCCGCCCCAACCTGATTTTTCACCTAAATTGACAAACCCCGTCTGCCAGAGTTTTTCTTGATCACTGTGAGAAGCAAAGAATGGAGGCAATATTGCGTCGTTCACTTGTATTTGATCAAGCGTTGTAGGTTCGCGCAACGGGCCGACATTAGCAACCAGAGATAGCTTGTTTTGAGTAAACATCTCGGTAAAGCTGTCCATAAAATTGGGCATACCATAACTATCTAAGGTTTGATTACTAGGCTCCCAAAGTTTCACGCCGGCTTGTTCATAGGTAAGGTTGTTACGAATATTACGATATGCAGTCAATCCCGAGCTGGATGTGGGAATAAAGAGAGACAGTGTATCAGCGCCACCTTTGAGGTTGACACAAACAAGCGTTTTATAATCGCTAATATTACTTGCACTATTAGCCATATTAGCTAAAACATTGATACCTTGCCCCATCGCTGGAGCTGTTGCTCCAAGAGTTAATGACGCTAATCCGGATTGTAAAAAAAATCGTCTATCCATCACTATTCTCCTATTGTTGTATGCGAAATTCTGAGGACGACATCACCATGTAGATCAAGTCAATGAGAAATTGATGACGTTCAAGCAAATCACTTGACGAGGAATCCCATGCTGGATCTTGGCCATCAAATACATGCTGGTAATTTTGAATAGTCTGGATGTCTAAAAGCGTTCGTCTGTATTCCTCAGTCATCCCACCAGCAAGTAAATATAAATTTAGGAAATCAATGACGCCTTCGAACCCGTTTTCATCCCATACACTGATAAGGGGGTCTGGGTCAAAACCGGTTGCATGCCATTCTCTTGGCAAGCCACTGGAAACTTGCTGTTCCCAAGTAAGTGGGGATTTTATCCAACGTGTCATTTGTACTTCACTAACAACATTAGATTCTGTCAATATTTGCGCCTCTGGTGCCACTAAACCCATTCCGGCGATATCGCCATTAGGGGCAAAATCTGGACGAAAAAAGTTAAATACGCTATCTGAATCAAGCGCTTTTTGGGTATGGGCACATCCCAAAGGACACCAAATATTACTTCCCCACAGGTTATCAAGACTAACTTGAGGTTCACTTAATAATTGAATATCAAATAATCGAATAAAATGTGTTTTTTTCAGTACCGGCTCTTTCAGCTTTCCATATAACGATGTGTCGACCGACTCTGGGTTTCGTGCTTCTGAGTCAAATAGAACTGCTTTGACCGTCGCCGCGATGTCACCGCGTACTCCATTACCGTTGTTGTTAAACACGGCACTGACTCTTTCAATATATCCAGGAGTTGGGTTACTCGTGACCATTTGACGAATGAGGTGTTGAGCAAAGAAAGGGCCTAAATTTGGGTGGTAGAACAAGCTATCCATGACAATTGCTAAATCTTGTTCAGCCGTTTGACCGGGCGGAATATAATAACCACGTAACAGTTGTTTTTCCGTTTTTTGGTGTATATGTTGATAAGCCACCATATCTGTCCCCGCCACAGAATTAGGGAAACAATGGATACTACAACCAAAGTTATGGTAGTTTTCACGGCCATTACTTTCAATTTCTGGCGCCATGTAATACCAACCTGTTAGGGCTGCGGCATAATTCTGAATCGTTTGTTGATTATAAGTTTCAATAGGTTCACCCGTTTCATCTAATTTGACGGAACCGTCTTGATTAAGTTCAGCCAAACCAATGGTAAACAATTGCATGACTTCACGAGCAAAATTTTCATCAGGCCGAATGTTGCGACTGGGGTCGGCTTTTTGATTACCAATCATATTCAGATAGTGCCCCATAGTTGGGTGCAGAGTGACATCTTCGAGGAGATCGCGAAAGTTGCCCGTTGCATGTGTAGCTAACCTATCCCAGTAAGTCGTAAAAGCAGAGTCTTTATGACCTAAATCTGTTTGTGTTGACACCACAAATAGCTGACTGAGGGTATAAGCAATGCGATGACGTAATTGATCTTCAGCATCAAATGCCGTCATGTTAAAAATTTCTTGTATCCATTCTTTTCCATTTTCAGACACACCATCAATATCGCCAGTTTCAGCTTCTATAATTTCTCGCAAATCAACCCATTTGGTTTGTGGTAAGGACATTTGTTCTTGAAACCATGCCTCGCCCCCCAATTCTTCTAAACGTGCAACCGATTCTACCGTCGGTCCAAAGGTCGCTTGTTTTAATAAACGTACAGCATCGACAGTATGATTTATGAATCCAGCGGGAGGTGGACTAGGTGCAAAATTTGGCAGTGCCATTGGTTCTGGCATGCCAGGCGTAAAACTCATGTTGGCTGTGTCAGTAGCCCCACTTGAGTCAGTAACTGTGAGAGATAATGTATACTCACCGATTGCATCAGGACGAATTTCAATAACACTGTTGGTAGGATTATCTATCGATGCTTGACTGTAATTAGGGGATGTCAGCGACCATTGATAACTAAGAGTATCACCATTATCAGGGTCAGTACTTTGTTCAGCACTTAATTGCAAAGGTTCACTGGCAACAACGTCCATTCTTGAAAGCGTTATCGCTGCGGTCGGTGCTGAATTCTCAATCACCTCATTAACGGTAATTGCAAGAGTTAAAGTAACAGTATCAGTCCCATCACTAACGGAAATAGTCGCGGTGTCTGACCCAAAAAACCCGGCATTTGGTGTATAGTTAAACGTACCATTAGCATTGAGCGTAAGTTGACCATTTTGAGTTCCACTGGTAACAGAATAAGATAAAGTATCTCCATCAGCATCACTGGCATTAATTGCGCCAGCGCCAGTAGTGTCTTCATCAATTGTTAAACTAGTATTTGCTGCGGTAGGCGCATTATTACTTGGTTGAGTAATGGTAGGATTTGGGGCTGGGGCTGGAGTGCTTGAACTGCCGCCACCACCACATGCGGTAATAAATAGAAAGGAAACTCCCATTAAAACAACACGATTAAATTGCATCTTATACTCCGTAACACATAACGACTATTGAGTACAAAGCTAGCAAAATACCATGAATGAGTAACTAGGAATTATTCCTAGGTGCAATGCTAAATCGTTCCTGACGATTTAGTCGAACCTCTATCGGTTTTCTTGGGGCACTATCGGTTCTCATCCTAGCAAATCGCAGGCATAAAAAAAGCCCCTTTATAGGGGCTTCATTTATGGATTGGCGCGTGCGGAAGGATTATCTCGGGCTCCTGCCCTCGCCGCTGCGCGATGCACATTCGTGCAATGCTAAATCGTTCCTGACGATTTAGTCGAACCTCTATCGGTTTTCTTGGGGCACTATCGGTTCTCATCCTAGCAAATCGCAGGCATAAAAAAAGCCCCTTTATAGGGGCTTCATTTATGGATTGGC
>NZ_JANATA010000158.1 GCF_024199005.1 Opacimonas viscosa | reverse complement strand
AAGCTGGACAACCGTTTGTTATCTTCCGGCTCCAGGACTACTTCGTTGCTTACCAGTTTACTCAAGTTTGTTCGCTACCTTGTTAGTGTGTCGGTTGAAATTGGCTTACGCCCAACGCGTCAGGTTGTTGTGGCTGGCGCTTTGCCAGAATACTTTGTGGTGATACGGCCACTCGCAGACCCATATCGGCCTCGCGACGAATCACTTCACCACGCAGTGAGTTACTGAATACATCCGTGATCTTCACATCCACGAATTCGCCAATCA
>NZ_JANATA010000157.1 GCF_024199005.1 Opacimonas viscosa | reverse complement strand
ATTTCAGCAGTAGACTTCTCTCTGTCTCCGGAAATAAAGAATAGGCTATATGAGATGGGGTATAGGACAACGAAAGAATTTCTACCCAAAAAATGTGCAGGACTTATGACTTATGAGTCAACGCCTCTATAAGGCAAAGCGTTATTTTATAAGAAAGAGAATGTGGCTTGATAAACGACAGGTGGTACACTGCTACAATAATAGCATTGGCGCAGTGTACCTATTCTAGACTACACCTTGTAGAAGTTGCGGTACCAATCGACAAAGG
>NZ_JANATA010000156.1 GCF_024199005.1 Opacimonas viscosa | reverse complement strand
ATTTGCAGGGGCCCTGCCTTCAAGCTAATGCTTGTGTTAGTAGTTCCTCGAAGCTAAGTGAATTAACGTATCCGATTATTCCCCTAACTCGTGTTACCCACGTCTTTTTAAATTTCAATTTACGCTCTTTTAGTTGCATGGTTATATGCTTTTTTAAAAGCGTTTTACTCCAGCTGCGCTTTAGCTCATCAGGTATCTTTTCCATATAGTCTTTAACAATATCGCTATTCCCACCGTGGCGAGTGTTACTGCTAATGAAGGCTGTAGA
>NZ_JANATA010000155.1 GCF_024199005.1 Opacimonas viscosa | reverse complement strand
CGGTGAATTACCTCATCACTTAGGTATTACGCTAGGGCGCATTGCGATCAGTTTCAGTATCGCTATGATGTTGGGCAGTGTGCTGGGTATTCTGATGGGCAGATTCCGGTACCTTGATTTGTGGCTCGACAGCCTTACCACCCTGGCGCTGAATATTCCGGCTTTGGTAACGATCATTCTTTGTTTTATCTGGTTTGGTCTGAATGAAGTAGCTGCACTCACCGCTGTGATTGTAAACAAAACACCCAACATCGCCGTTACCCTTCGC
>NZ_JANATA010000154.1 GCF_024199005.1 Opacimonas viscosa | reverse complement strand
ACACTATCAGGCCCATAGCCAGAAAAGTAACGCCAAAGGATGTCCATACGTAAAAGGCATAACCGCCCATGTGCCAAAAGGCCTGCCAACTCTCAAACTGCATGATTAGTCTCCTTTGCGCTCTGAACCATCTCTTTTACCCAGGGGCGATGATATTCTCTACGGATTATTTCATTTTTCATGCGCATTACGGTTACCGCAGCAATAAATAAGGCGAACCCGAGTAATGCAATAAGTAGCGGCCAAAGCATTTCCGGTGCAATCGACG
>NZ_JANATA010000153.1 GCF_024199005.1 Opacimonas viscosa | reverse complement strand
ATGCTGTATAAGTCTCTTTCTATCAGATGTATTTCCCATCTTGCCCATCTGCTCATAAGTCATATAGAAACTGCCATCTGACTTAGCATGTCTCTTACTATGGCAAAGCATTGTGAAAAGTAATTGTCTATGATGGATCTTCTTGGGCTGTAAAGCAAAGAGTATGTCCTCTTTATATATCCTCACTGGCTTCACATCATTACTGCTTGGGAACTTATAGTCTTTAGTGAAAACAAGATTAACAAGTCTCATTGTCTCTTTATCAATG
>NZ_JANATA010000152.1 GCF_024199005.1 Opacimonas viscosa | reverse complement strand
TTACATCTTCCGCATCCACTTTCTTTTTCTTCCAAATCAGCTGATATGTCTCAATGAGATTCGCCATTTCATCACAAATGTCAGGGCTCACAATGGTTATGTTGCATGGCTCCATGCATAGCGCACTCGTCCTTCTAGCCGCAATCCTTCCACCGCCGGCAATCAGCACGTGTTTATTGGTTAGATCAAGATGAACTGGAAGCATGGCTTTCTCCTTGAAAACGAAACGCATCCTCTTTGTTTAAGATCGTTTCCTGCACACGTTCAA
>NZ_JANATA010000151.1 GCF_024199005.1 Opacimonas viscosa | reverse complement strand
GACATACAACAACCTTATATTTACGCGGGGTTCCAACGCCCTCCTTCCCGCAAACAGTTAAAGAGCTGGATTGAACAACAGAATATCGACGAGATAGAAGGTTGCTTTGACAAAATCCCGGTAAAACCCGGGGACGTCTTTCTTATTCCAGGGGGAAGGCACCATGCTTTAGGAGAAGGGATTTTGATGCTGGAAATAATGGAGCCGTCAGATCTAGCCGTGCGATTTGAGTTCGAGCGATGCGGATACGTTATTCCGGAAGCCGCAC
>NZ_JANATA010000150.1 GCF_024199005.1 Opacimonas viscosa | reverse complement strand
AATTGGTTTGTTTAACATCTTCGGTTGTTTACTGTCAGGTTCCTGGGCGGGGAAATATTCCAAAGCCAAGTTGCTTACCTGGATTTACGCGTTACGCGCTGTGTCGATAGCCGCATTTATGTATTTTCCGATGTCGGCTACGTCGGTGTATGCATTTTCGATAGTCACAGGCTTGTTGTGGCTGGCAACGGTGCCGCCGACGTCAGGTCTGGTTGCGCAAATGTTCGGTTTGCCTTACATGGGATTGCTTTACGGCATCGTGTTTTTAA
>NZ_JANATA010000149.1 GCF_024199005.1 Opacimonas viscosa | reverse complement strand
AATTGTCGCGTGCAAGCGTTCGCTGGCGGCCAGAGAAGCTTCGGAACTACGCTGCGTATCGGCTGCACCATCAGCAATTTCAACAACCTGTTGATTGATATGCTCGGCCACAGAGCTCTGCTCTTCTACTGCCGCTGACATTTCCATGGTCATTTCACTGATGCCTTTAACGGCCGTGTTAATTTCAGACAAGGCACGTCGTGTCTCTTCTACAATTTCAGCACCTTGTTGTGCCGACTCAAGACCTCGTGTAGACACTGTAACAGCGC
>NZ_JANATA010000014.1 GCF_024199005.1 Opacimonas viscosa | reverse complement strand
TGCGTTATTACCTTGGGTAATCAAGCTCGGGTAGTGGTGATTACCGGACGGACACCCTCATCTTGGCCTCATTTAGCATCCTGCGGATGCAAATCATTCGGCCAAGACGAGGTAGCCCTAGGGTATGGATAACCCACCCTATGCAGGCATACTCACTACAGGCCTAACACTCCAGCGCGTTATCTTATGTATCGTGACCATGATATGAAAACAAACCCCCACCAATGGTGACATCGGTCGCTGTGAACGATTTGGATCCGCAGGATCCTTAGTGAGCAGGGAGGGATGACGCCATCTAATAGGGTATGACTACTATTGATGATTGTTTTCTTGTTAATCTTTATGGCGTGATACAGGCCAAGTTTACTATATGACGAATACACTCAAACTATCTTATGACACTTCATTCAGTCCAGTGATTTAAACGCAGAAACTCTGTGCAACCCGATAACTTTAAGTCCTTATTTTCAGCTGGTGAAGAACAAGTTCTAGGCAAGTTATTAAATACTCCTTTTGATGGTAATGAGACTCAGCACTAATAGTTGACTCATGATTATTTAATCACTAATCTGGATAGCAACAACAATAACAATAAGTTTCTCTCATGCTTTTATCCACTTTAGACATATTTGTTTTCGTTATATATGTGCTTGGTTTAATTGGGTTAGCTACCTGGATTTCAAAAGAAGATAAGTCCCATCATAAAAACACTGAAGATTATTTTTTAGCAAGCAAATCATTACCCTGGTGGGCTATCGGTGCGTCTCTAATTGCAGCCAATATTTCTGCTGAACAAATCATTGGTATGTCAGGCTCAGGATATGCTATTGGGCTTGCGATTGCCTCATACGAATGGATGGCAGCTATAACGCTTATCATTGTTGGTAAGTATCTTTTGCCTATTTTTTTGCAGAATAACATAATCACTATGCCGCAATACCTCGAGCAGCGTTTCAATAGCAATGTGAAAACGACGCTCGCGATCTTTTGGCTAGGTGTCTATGTTTTTGTCAATTTAACAGCAGTGCTGTGGTTAGGTGGTTTAGCTATCCAAACAGTGGCAGGTGTTGATTGGCTAACAGGTATGATTTTCCTAGCACTCTTTTCAGTTGCATATTCGTTATACGGCGGATTAAAAGTAGTTGCCTTTACAGATATTATTCAAGTCGTACTATTAATTCTAGGTGGTTTGTTTCTAAGTTACCTCGGGCTGAATGCTGTCGGAGATGGGCAGGGTATTTTAGCTGGTTTCACTATATTGACTACTGAGCTACCTGATAAGTTTGATATGATTCTTTCCTCAGACAATGAGCATTATATGAGTTTACCCGGGCTCTCTGTGTTAATCGGTGGAATGTGGATCATGAATATTAGTTACTGGGGTTTTAATCAATATATTATCCAACGCGCACTTGCTGCAAAAGATTTAGCAGAGGCTCAAAAAGGCATAGCATTTGCCGCTTACATAAAGTTACTAATGCCAATCATTGTGGTATTACCTGGCATCACTGCACTCATTTTATTCCCTACTCTTGATAATCCTGATCAGGCCTATCCTTCGATGATGTCACTCATGCCTACAGGTATTAAAGGTTTGGTTTTTGCCGCTCTGATAGCAGCTATTGTGTCCTCTTTGGCTTCTATGACAAACAGTATCTCTACCATATTTACTATGGACTTATACAGTAAGATTAAACCAGGACGTTCGCAAACCCATTATGTCAAAGTAGGTCGGTTAACGACGTTGGTGGCCTTGAGTATTGCGTTGCTAGTTGCGCAGCCCTTGTTAGGGAATTTTGATCAGGCCTTCCAATATATTCAGGAGTTTACAGGGTTCTTTACTCCAGGGATTGTGGTGATTTTTCTGATGGGAATGTTTTGGTCACAAACCAGCTCTGCTGGTGCGCTCGGCGCAGCTTTGGGGTCTGCAGTATTTTCTCTGTTAGCAAAATTATACTGGGTAGAACTTCCTTTTATCGATAGAGTAGGTTTGGTATTTGTACTTTGTATCGCTATTTGCTTTATTATTTCAAAACTAAAGCCAGATGCGCAGCATAGTAATCAAAGCGTAGATTTAGTAGATGTCAGTTTTGCTACTAAAAGCACCTTTAATTTTGCGGCTTTAGGTGTCATCCTTATTCTAATCGCATTATATGCAACGTGGTGGTAAATCTAACTCATGTATTCAAATCGTCGTTATATCCTACAAATCCAACAAAATTATACTTTTGAGATCCTGCGCCCCTTACAAAGAGCCATTTTGGGACAGGGAGGTAAGGTGTTGTGGTTTGTTATTGGAAATGCCGTTGATACAACGAAATTTACACCCTATGAAGAGCATACAAGCAATGTTGATCTGGTAAAAGCATTTGCGCCTCATGCTGTATTTGTTACAGGTAATGTTGTACCTGATTTTATCCCAGGTTTAAAAGTGCAAGTTTTTCATGGCTTTGAGTGGAAGAAAAAAGGACATTTTAGGATCCGTGGTTCTTTTGATTTGTATTGCACCCAAGGACCTCTATTCACCCGTAAGTTCGCAGAGCTGGCAAAAGAAAACGGTGATTATTTTGATGTTGAGCAAACGGGTTGGCCGAAAATGGACAATATTTTTCCACTGTCCACTAATATAAATGTCGCGCCAATAGATAAAACCTCTAGTGAGCAAGAAGCAGCTCATGTCATAGCAAGTGACAAATCAGCTGCTTGTGAGTCTCCCGCTGACATGAGACCAGTGGAAACAAATAATGCAGATAAATCACCTAGCATTCTTTATGCTCCAACATTTTCTCCGAGTTTTAGTAGTGCCGTTACACTACGAGAAACAATTTTCTCGCTAGCGGCAAAACAGACATGGCAGTGGCATATCAAGTTCCACCCGAAACAGGACCCAGCGGTTATTCAAGCCTATCAAGTTCTGGCAGAAAACCATGAGAATGTCACTGTACATGGGAATGTTGACTTGATGAATTTGATTCAAGAAAGTGATGTAGTGCTCTCGGATACATCATCAGCGATTGCCGAAACTATTTTACTAGGCAAGCCGGTTGTGACGTTTAAAAACTCAGTACCTGATAAGTACTTATTCGACATTACTAAACCGGAACAACTAGAAAGTACTTTAGATAAGGTTATTCAAGGGTCTGCTGAGCAATCTGAGCTAATAAATGAGTTTGCCCTAGAATATCACCCATATAAAGATGGGAAATCCTCTGAGCGTATTTTAGATGTCGTAGAGGAAAAATTGCAAAACGGTTTACAGGCACCAAACAAAAAGCCCGCTAATCACGTCCGGAATCTAAAGTTACGCAAAACTTTAGGATATTGGAAGTTCTGGTAAAGAATGCTACTAAGAACCAATATTTACTATTCAGTTCTTTAATTATATTCTTTTTAGTTTCTGGATCTTTAGCCGTTATCGGCTTTTACTAAGTTATCTGATTTAACTATTCATTAGACTTCACGAAACTATTAACGTCTCTGTAACTATAAGAGTTCTGCTACTTATTGAATTTCACGCATTTTTTGTAAGGCTTCCATATGGGTCTGGAAGTTCATAATACAGCCAGTAAATAATTGTGGTAGTTCCTTTTCATAATACAAGTCACCTCTCCCTGGTTGTTTTTTAGCTAATTCAGGGAATGCGCCGTAACCAGCTAATAAGCAATGCCAAGATGTGGAACCGAAATGTGTCGCTAACTGCTGGCGGTGTATTTCTTGATTAATATCTCCTTTTCTAAACCATACATCTAAGATTTGTAAGAGTGATTCAGATAGATGATTGTTCTCACGATTTTCTCGCCAATAATCGGTATCTGTGCGCGTATTCAATTTATAATGCGCAACGATATAATCACGCACACGTTCAAAGCGTTCAGTAATCATTTCGTTAAAGATACCTTGTTGCTGAGTCCCAAAATTTCCGTTTTCATATTCATCCATAAATATTTCAACAGTCGTTTGTACTAAGTGCAACGCAGTTGCTTCTAATGGCTCTATAAACCCAGAAGCTAACCCAAGACCCAAACAGTTCTTAGACCAGTGCTCTTTGACTTGGCCAACGCGCATTTTGAGATGCCGAGCAGCCACATCATCTTTGATCCCTAAATGATGCCTAAATTCTTTTTCAGCTTCTTCTGGCTCCATAAAATCTGAGGCGAACACATATCCATTACCGGTTCGATGCGTTAACGGTATACGCCACGCCCAGCCGCAACTCAACGCGGTAGCTTCGGTAAATACAGGCGGTTCAGCTAAAGCTTCGGTTGGAAATACTACTGCAGAATCATTAAATAAATTAGACTTAAACGACTCAAATTCTACATCTAATGTCTTTTGCAAAAGCAACGATTCAAACCCACTACAATCAACAAAGAAGTCAGCATGAATATTCTCATGGTCACTACAAACCAAATGAGAAATTTCCCCTTGGCTACCAAGCAATGCGTGTTCTACGTTTGCTTGTATATGCACTACCCCGTGTTGTTTCGCCCTGTCACACAAGAACTGTCCCAGTAGTCCTGAATCAAAATGGTAGCCATACTCAATTTTAAAGGGAAAATTGGGTGGTGTAATAGGGGCTAAATTATTATGCGATAGCCATCCATTAAATAGGAATTTATCTGGTGACGTTTCGACATTGAGTCCGAGACGACGTGTCATTGAATTGGTATAAAATGCGCGTTCACTAAATGCGTCTAATTGGGAAATAAAGGGATGTGAGTAAGACGCTACACCGGATTCAGGACTCCAGTCGTTAAACTTGATATTAACTTTATAGGTGGCATTACAAAAAGGCATCCACTCATGTTCTGCAATGCCTAAATCGCTAAAAAAGCGACGCAGTGTAGGAGTTGAGCCCTCACCGACACCAATAATCCCAATGTCCGGAGCTTCTACTAAAACGATTTCGATATTGCGGTTTTGCCAACGGTGTGCAAACAGATTCGCTGTCATCCAACCAGCAGTACCGCCACCCAGGATGACAATTCTATGTGGTGTTTGTGACATGCTTAAACTCCTGTATACCGTTGTAAAAACTCATCATGAGGCATCAGTTTGGCCAATGGTTGTTGTTTTGCTATTTGTACCTTATTCAGCATAGCACGTAACTCATCACCTGATGGGACATTTGCGGCAGGATGGAAATCTTTTGGCTCTATACCTTGGCCTAGCATAACCTGTAGCCATGATGCATCTCGAAAAATATCATGTTGTTCGTCGAACAAACCGCCTACATCTCTAAATACATCTATTTTATCTTGTAGTCGCTGTGGTATTGGCAAGTTACGCATATCTTGCCAAAACTGGGAGTCATCTCTTTCATTGACAAAATAATGCAAGATAATGAAGTCCCGAATGGTCTCGTATTCTGTCTTACTTTCAGCGTTAAACGTATTAACCGCTGATTCGGTAATACCTTCATGTGGAAAAATCTTTAATAGCCTGACCACTGCAGATTGAATTAAATGAATACTGGTCGATTCTAAAGGCTCTAAGAAACCGCTAGCTAGTCCAACAGCAATGACATTCTTATGCCATTGTTTAGTGGTACGGCCGGTTTGGAATTTAATTTGTCTAGGGTCAGCTAATGGTTTGGTATCGAGATTGCCCATGAGTCGTTCTAATGCTTCATCATCTGACATGTAATCTGTTGAGTAAACGATGCCGTTACCATTTCGGTGAGTTAACGGGATACGCCATTGCCAGCCAATATCATGGGCAATGGAACGTGTATATGGTGCTGTTTGTGCATGTCTTTCAGTCGGTACTGCAATGGCACTGTTGGCCGCCAACCAGTGGGACCAATCTTCATATTCAACATTTAAGGTTTGTCCAATAAGCAGCTTACGGATCCCAGTACAATCGATAAATAAATCTCCTTCGATTTGCTTACCGGATTTGAGTTTCAGTTCTGTAATATAACCTGTTGTTTCATCGACTTTAATTTTATCAATAATCCCTTCGGTACGAACAACACCGGCAGCCTCTGATAATTTGCGTAAGTATTTGCCGTATAACGCTGAATCAAAGTGATAGGCATACGGCATGTCATACATGGGATTTTGGGTATTAATAATGTTGAATTTACCTTCTTTACAGCACAGATAATTCAAATCGTAATCCCATAGAGATGTTTTCATGCCTTCGCGATAAGCGCGTAGCCAATAGTGTTGAAAATTACAAAATCCCATATTGGTACCTGGTGCACCAAAGGTGTGTAAATAGCTTTCCCCTTTGACTCGCCAATTTTCAAATTGGATGGCTAACTTGATAGTCCCATTGGTTTCTCGTAAAAACTCTTTTTCGTCTAAACCGATAAACTTATTAAAAATTTGAATAGGAGGTATCGTCGCTTCACCGACACCAACGATACCGATATCTTCTGATTCAACCAGCTCTACAGCAATCATTTCACCTAACACTTTTTTCAGTAAAGTCGCTGCCATCCAGCCAGCGGTACCACCACCTGCGATAACCACTTTTTTAATCGGTTTTTGCATAGCAAAGTCCTTAGGTTTTATTTTATTTTGGAAACAAACTGCTGTGCATTTGACTGTAACGTATTGGCAATCAAATGCAAAGCAGACTGCAAAAAAAGACCCCTAGAGCCGTCATGGCAATAGAGGTCTATAATTTTTATTTAGTGCTTAGTAGAACGAGTAGTTTACGTTCAACATGTATACTGCACCAAACTCACGACGTGAAGTAACAACACCGTTGCCATCACGAGATACTTGGTCTGCATCATCTAAGATATTTGTGCCTTGTAAAGAAACACGTAGACCTTTTAAGTAATCAACGTCTGATTCTGCGAAATCATAAGAGATTTGCGCATCCACAACTTGAGTACCATCACGAGATGCTTCAGAGATCTTGTTCGAACCACCACGTTCATAGGTCGTATACTCACCACGATCAGTCATCGCAATACGCGCTTCAAAGCCCGCATTTTCATAGTATGCAATGATAGACTTGATATCATCAGATTGACCAGGGATAGACGAACCATCATCTAACTCTGCATCGATGGTAGTCAAGGAACCAACAAAACCAAAACCTTCAAGAGACTCATTGAACATGCTTAAAGGAATGTTCGCTGTTAATTCAGCACCATTTACAGAACCTTTAAGGCCATCTTCAAAGAACTCAGTGAAACCAAAGCTTGGTGGTCTTACATAGGTACCAGCTGCGAATATATCACCAGTTGTTGAGTTAACAACTTCTGTAGTCAATGTACGGTCATGGAAACCTGGTACGAAGTAGTCAGCACCACCATTGTAAGGGTCATTTGTGAAATCAATGATTTCACGAGCTGTTCTAGTCCAGTTTACTAAGTCTTTACGGAATAAAGATAAAGAAACATAACCTTCGTCATCGAAGTATTTTTCGAAAGATAGATCGAAGTTATTCGCTTCTAATGGATTCAAACGTGCGTTACCAGCAAATTTAGACCAAGGCGTACCATTTGATACTGTTGGGTCTTCAGGTAATGTAATGAACTGTTCGTTCTGGTCAAATTTAACGAAACCTGACGCTTTCATTTGATCCATACGTGCACGAGAAATCGTCTTAGACGCAGCAAAACGCACAAATGTGTTGTCTGCTATTTCTGCACTGATGTTTAATGATGGTAAGAAGTGGTTGTAATCAGCACCATCTGTAATCGCACAATCTGCATCTATAACAGCATTAGAGTCGTCATCACAAACACGGAAGTTTGCACCAACAACACCTAAGGTACCAGAAGATGTTTGACTAGTTTGGACATATTGTCCACCAACATTACCAAATACTTCAAAACCACCTAATTCAGTTTCGAAATCGGCTTGTAAATAAAGCGTCGTTACTTCTTCTTCGACTACATAAGAATCACCAAAACGGTCTGGCTCTAGGAAACCACCATTGTTTTGGACATAGTAACCGTTGTCATAAGGTGCATTACCGTCATAAGCAACGACATAGCCTAAGCCAGCCCAAGTTAGGTTAGTTAAACCATATACAGGAACATTAGCGTCAGCTACTGAAACTGATGATGGGTAGTCGATTGCAGTAGCAAAGTAACCACTGTTAACTTTGTCTTTGTAGCGATCAGAATACTGTAAACCTAATGTGATAGTTTGGAAAACATCACCGTTTAAGTTACCTTCTAATTCAAGTTTGAATTGAGTAAGTTCTTCGTCGATTGTAAAGAAGTTGTTGAAACCATCCTGAGCATTTTCGTAGTTAAATGGGTTACCATCAACACGTAGAACAGAAGATTCAAATTGGTCTGCTAAGTTAGCTAAACCACCACCCCATACTTGTGGGCCAGTTAGTTGTAATTGTGTAGGATCAGCAAATGCGTCTAAACCAGAAGTACCTGTAAAGAAAACACCTTCAGAAGACATTTCAAAGTTACGTGTACCTAAGTCAGCATCGGTTAATGAACCAGAACGACCTAGACCAGCATAAGATTCAGCACGTTGTTCGAATTTACTTGCTTCAGAGTATGCATAGTCTACTTCAACAGACCAGTCATCGTTAATTGCGTAATCAACGTTTACGCCGAATGCATTCAAGTCACCGTCTTTGTTTAGTGGGTCAGTACGGAGTACTGGGTTTACGTTAACTTGAGTACCAGAAGTATTGACACCTGAGCCAGTTACAGTTCCGTTGGAGAACGGTTCGATGAAACCACGTAATACACCAGAGTCTTTAAAGTCGATGTTCAAGTAATCAACAACAACGTCTAAGCGATCATTTGGTTGGAATTGTAATACAGCAGAAACAGTATCACGCTCTAACGAAGTAGATTGCGCGTTTAAATCAAGACCTGATGGAGTAATTTGTCCATCATTGTCTGAGTAGCCCCAAACACCATATTTACGCTGGTTGTTTGGTGATTCCGTAGAAGCGATTGCTACAGCAAGACCAATTGTGTCATCTGCGAATTTTTCTACGAAAGATAAAGAGTAACGGTGACCTGTGTCATCGAAATCAGGGTTGTCAGCAGGAGCTTGGCTTGCTTCGTAAATACCAGTTACAGTTAATGTTTCTTTGGCATTTAGTGGACGAACCGTTTGTAAATCAACTGTACCACCGATACCTTGGGTGAGTAATGTACCGCTTGCCGATTTATGAATCGTAGCTCCCGTCATGATCTCTGAAGGGTATAAGTCATATTCGATACCACGGTTATCACCGATACCGATAATTTCACGACCGTTTAATGATGTACCTACGAAATCTTCTTTAAAACCACGAACTGAGATACCTGAGGTACGGCCGTTAACACGCTCACCGGCTAGACCCGGAAGACGTGCTAATGATTCAGCGATTGAAGAATCAGGTAATTTACCAATGTCTTCAGCAGAGATCGCATCAACAATAGATGTTGCATCTTGCTTGATAGCCTGTGCACGGATTAATGAACCACGGATACCCGTGACCGCAATTACTTCTACGTCGTCAGCTGCTTTTGCTGAAGTTTCTTGTGCCAAGGCATGACCTGAACACATTGCCGCAGATACTGCTAAAGAGAGTATTGCTGGCTTAAATATTTTATTAGTTTTCATATAAGTATGTCCCCATTGTAATCACATATATGGTGTGAGCTTTTTACAGCGTTTTACAAAATACGTTAAAGAGATGTAAAAATCAACCATTTGAGAAATTTTCTTAATCAATTAAGTTAGCATTCTATTAACTTCTAGATACATTCATGTACTGAATGTTCATAATGACCATAGTAATCTAAGTATTTTTCTTAGATGAAGGCCCTATATAGCCTTGAACTGTAAGGATTAAGCTAAAACGGTGGAAATTACTAAGGTTTGCAATCTATTTCGTACAAAAAAATACGTTTTCGCGCACATGTTAAATATTTGTTGTAAGACGTTATTGCAATTTCGTATTTAGTGCTAGTTTTAGCGCTTGGGGTAAGCGTTTTTGCCAAGCGATTTCATCATGTGCATCACCAGGGGAAAAATGGATAATGACCGTTTTGGGATCCGCTTGTTTGTGCTGAAAGAAATCAGATAATTTTTGGTGGAAGGGTGGGTAGTATTGGTCTAATGTTTGATCGCCGTAGTCGAAATACAAAAAATGGCTACCGTTTACAGGTAAGTTGTTGGCCATATAATCTTTGAATGCTTTGAAAATAGTATCGTCATTAACATCTGGACCACCAATAAAGTGCGTGGACATACATAGACATCCACCGAAAATATCAGGATATTTAGCAACGGCATACCACGAAATCAGCCCACCCATACTGGCACCAGCGATGAACGTATCCTCTTTGAGCTGGCTAGTGGAGAAGTTTTGGTCAATATACGGCTTTAATTCATTCACGATGAACTGTAAATATGCATCAGATTGGATTGGAGCTTGCAAAGACATTGCGTCAGTTATGTGTTGCTGCTGTTCCTCAGTGAGTGATTTATAAGGTGTTTGTGGCATATATTCAGGGTAGCGTAATGCGTCACCACCATTATCAATTCCTACAACGATAAAAGGCCGAACGTCTTTATTGGTGATCAATTTTTGGCTTATTTCATCTACGCCCCATTCTTTTTTGTTCCAAGTGGTTGCATCATCAAATAACATTTGCCCATCGTGCATGTAAACAACAGCAAACTCTTGCCCTTGGCTTGCCATAGAATGATATTGCTCGGGCAACCATATGTGCACATTGCGATCTGCCACAAAATCAGATCGGAAGTCACGTAAAGTACGCAACATCCCTGCGCTAGCATTCGGTAGGTTCAACGCGGTTTTTTTTTGCTGAATGAAGCGTTCAATATTCTTTTCTAAAACGGCTAATGGTACGGAGCCGTATTCTAGAATTGCATGATGAAATTCTCGTACATCAAAATCTTCACCCAATTCCGTTTCTGCCTTTTGCCGTAACTCTTTAATTTTAATCTCACCAAGTTTGTAAGATAAAGCTTGGCCTGGCCATGAGATGTAGCGATCTATTTCGGTATTGACATTGTGCTCACTCAGCGCAGTATTTTCTAGCATGAAGTCCACAGCTTGTTGCCGTGTCCAGCCAAACATATGCATACCGGTATCTACCACTAGGCGACATGCCCGCCACATTTCATAACTCAACGCACCAAATTCGTCGTATGGCGTTTCATAAAAGCCAACCTCTTTACCAAGATATTCTGAGTACAAGCCCCAACCTTCGCCAAATGCTGAAATATAAGTATTTTGGCGGACCTTGGGTAGGTCTTGCATTTCTTTGGCAAGTGAAATTTGTAAATGATGCCCTGGTACTGCTTCGTGAAGCGTTAGTGCTGGAAGTGCGTAGAGTGGCCGTTTGTCTAAGGCATAAGTGTTTACCCAATAATACCCAGGCTCAGTGTCATTACGGGGAGAAATGTAACGGCCGGTGGTGTATTTGGGGGCGATACTATCTGGCACAGGGGCAACGCCATAAGGAGTACGTGGTAATTGCTTGAATAATTTGGGTAATAACGCATCCATGCGTTTGGATAAATACATCGCGTGTTTTAGTAAGGCTTCTGGTGAGTCAGCATAAAACTGCGCGTCGGTGCGTAAAAAGTTGATAAAGTCATTGATTGACCCTGGGTAGCCCAAGGTATCAAGTACTTTTTGCATATCGGCACGGATCCTAGAGACCTCTTGCAGGCCAATATTGTGGATCTCTTGGGCACTCATGTCTAAAGTCGTGTAATGCTTGATTCTATTATTATAGAAAGCGGTTCCGTCAGGCCATGTTTTTGCAGCAATATCCGTTTTTGCTTGAGGAATATAAACGTTGACTAAAAAATCATAAAACGTTTGATAAGCCTGATTTACATCCTCTAATATCACTGTTTTAGCAGCGTTTATTAGCCCCTCTAAGGCTTTGGTTTCGGCATTTGGCAATGTATTTTTTAAATTTTTGAAGGGCTGAAAGAACTGACTATCTTCGGGGTTTGTTTGGATAATCGCCGCCACAGATTCCTCAAAACCTTGCATCACTACTTTAGGTTGGACTTTCCCTATTGCGATACCTTGGCGCATATAATCGATTTGCTGAGCAAAGTGCTGTGGAATCAAACGCATCGTATCAATATAACGTTCGTATTCAGAAAGTTGGCTAAAGTCAAAACGATAAGCCAAATTCAACATACTGCTATGAAAACCATATTCAGACGTAATCGGTACTAAATATTCTTGGAACCGGTATTCATCAACGTAATTTTGCAAACGATAAATTTGCATGGTTTTCGAAATCTGCTCTTGGATAGAAAGTGCTGCATCAGGGAACGCCTTGACTTGAGCCAGATACGCGTTGAACTGAGCTGCTCGCTGGGCTTTGTAAGCAGGTGATATATTTGGCAGTGACGCTGCGGGTGTTGTGTTTTTGGTATTCTGACCATTTTCATAAGCCCAAATAGCGTCTAACAGTGCTGAAAAATCTGTATTTACTTGTTCTGTAGCTTGGTTTGGGGCGACTAGTGTGGGTGTACCTTGTGCGGCTGCTCGGTTATTGTCAGTTATGGAATTAGGTATGCTAGCACAACCCATAATGGTTAACGTTGATAATAGACTGGCGACCATAACGGAGGTGGAAAGCATCGATAATCGTTGCAACATAGAGCAGGGTATCCCTTATTGTTTTTTGCGCAATAACATAGCATTAAACAATGAATAATGTACATACTAGGCTAGCTAAAGGAAGGATTTGGTAACAAATTAACACTTGAACAATGGGAGTTTATTCGTTCAAATACACCGTAATTTGGCTGTGATAATCATAATAATAGGACGCATATCATGAACAAAACCCTTTTCGGTGCTCTTGCCTGTGCCAGTACAGTTTTACTTGGTGCTTGCCAGAGCACGCCCCCGGTAAGTACAACGGATTTTGCTAAACCAACGGTAAATACAAACTTCATCAAAGCGCATATGCAATTTTTAGCATCAGATGCTTTAGAAGGTCGAGCACCTGGTACGCCAGGGTTAGAAGCTGCTTCTCAATACATTGCTGCAGAATTCATGAAATATGGTGTGCAACCTGCCGGTGAAAACGGCACCTATGAGCAACGTATCACATTTCGCAAGGCGAACCTCGTCCAAGAGTCACCTACATTTACCCTTGAGCAAGGTGATAAAACTATTGAGTTTACTTACCCTAAAGACTTTATTACCAGTCAGAGTATGTTTGAAAAAGACTCAGCGGTAAGTGCAGAGCTGGTATTTGTTGGTCATGGCATGGTTGCACCTGACTTTGGTATTGATGATTATGCTGGACTGGATGTTAATGGGAAAATTATCGTACGGGTACCTGGCCGCCATGCTTCTTTACCTAACGAGGTCGGCCAGCACTTGGGGTCCAGTACAGAAATTCGTAAAAATGCTGTGAGCCGTGGCGCGGTCGGGATGATTACTGTCACTACACCAGAGTACGAAGAACGTCGTCCATATGCACGTTCATTAAACAGTTTACATCAAGAGCGCATGGATTGGGTCAACCCAGCCGGCGAGACATCGCGTTCGTCAAAGCAAATTAGAGGTACTGCATATTTACCCTTACACAGCGCTCAAAAATTATTTGCTAATGCGCCAGTTAGTTTAGATGACATCTATGCTCAGATTGCGGCTAAACAGGCACCTAAAGGCTTTGCCATGTCTGCCAAAGCAACGCTGACCAAATCATCTACGCATGTTGATATTACTAGCCCAAATGTGGTTGGTATGGTCGAAGGTTCTGATCCGGTATTGAAAAACGAATATGTGGTATTTTCTGCACACCATGACCATCTAGGGGTGCGCCAATCTGTGGAAAAAGATCGGATTAATAACGGTGCGATGGATAACGCAACGGGAACGGCTACCCTGTTAGAGACTGCTCGCATGTTTGCGGCTTTACCCGTCAAACCCAAACGTTCGGTGCTGTTTGTTGCGGTGACAGCTGAAGAAAAGGGTTTATTAGGTTCTGATTATTTTGCAAAGTACCCAACAGTACCGGCGCAAGCTATGGTCGCAAATGTCAATTTGGATATGCCATTGTTGACCTTTGATTTTTCTGATGTCATTGCATTTGGCGCAGAACATAGCTCAATGCAAGGTTATGTCGCAGATGCCATTGAAGAGTTGGGTATTACACTCACGCCAGATCCTTGGCCGCATATGAATTTATTTACGCGTTCTGATCATTATAGTTTTGTCAAACAAGGTATCCCTTCTGTGTTCCTTATGCCGGGGATCAAAACTCATGATAAAAACGTGGATTCTGAGAATATTTTAATGAATTTCCTGAAAACACATTATCATTCACCGACCGATGATATGAACCAACCATTTAATTGGACAGCTGCATTTAACTTTGCTCATGTTAATTTTAATATCGGGTATGAAGTGGCAAATGCCGATGCACGTCCTATGTGGAATGCGCAAAGCTTCTTTGGCCAAACATTTGGTAAATCATATAATCTAGCCAAGACAGAGGAATAAGAGTTTAGCTGGATATATCAGGTATAAGGTTGTGTTAGCACTGTTTTGAGAGAACAATGACAGTGCTAACTTGACCTAAAAGTGAAGCCCGGAAGGGAAAGTCTTCTTGGACTTAGATAAAGTATTGTGCTTTGATACTGGTCCACATCTCCGGGAACATCTCCGTCGGTTTACGTTGAAATTCACTGCGAATATAACCATTGATACGACCATCCGCATAACTGACCAAAAGATTCGCTAAAACGGCTTCGTCGATAGCAAACGTTTTTCCATCACGCACTTTTCTTTCCCGCAAAATTTGTTTTAATTGGGTTTCTAAACGTTCAAAAATCTTTGCTAAACGGCCGCGCAGTCTGTCTTGTTCACCAGTTAGAGCGTCACCGTGCATAATACGCGCAATACCTGGGTTTTTTTCGGCAAAGCCCAGTACTAGATGCAGGATCATTTGGCAGCGGTTAGCAGTATCTTTTTCTTCAGCAACGATTTTGTTGATCCGGGAGAATAGAGTGTCTTCAATAAAATCAATAAGCCCTTCAAACATTCTCGCTTTACTGGGAAAGTGGCGATATAAAGCGGCTTCGGAAACGCCTACTTGAGCCGCTAATTTGGCAGTAGTAATACGTTGTCCATTATTCGTTTCTAACATACTTGCGAGTGCTTGTAAGATTTGTGCACGTCTGTTCGGCTTTTTTGCAGCAGGCATATTATCGGGTGTCCTATAGTGAGTTGGCGCTTACATTCTTTGCAACTATTTTAAGTAGTTGCTCCGCTAATGCAAGTTTATCTTGTTTTGGTAAAGCAATTTTGGCGTCAGCACTAAAAACGGTTAGGGCATTATCAGCTTGATTGAAACCTATATCTTGGTTGGATACATCGTTAGCTGCAATCATATTTAACCCTTTGCGTTGTAATTTGTCTTTTGCGTAATACTCAAGATCTTGAGTTTCAGCAGCAAAACCAACAGTAAATGGCCCATCTGGTAGCGCTGCGACGTCGGCTAAAATATCGGGATTTTTGATCAAGGATAGTGTCATTTCGTCAGCGGATTTTTTGATTTTTTGTGTTTGGATATCCGCCAGACGATAGTCAGCTACTGCCGCACATGCAATGAATATATCTGCAGCCGCGACGTGTGCAAATACGGCTTGGTGCATTTCTAATGCACTGGACACTTGGATGGTGTTCACGTGTAACGGTTCAGGGAGGGCGACTGGCCCAGACACTAAAGTGACTTGGGCACCCAGATTTTGAGCTTGAATGGCTAGGGCATAACCCATTTTGCCAGAGGAATGGTTAGATATATAGCGCACTGGGTCGATAGCTTCTCGAGTTGGTCCCGCAGTTATCAACACCTGCTGTCCTGCAAGAGGGAGCGTTTTTTCATCTACTGCAGATCGAGCACTCTTGGTCGGTTGGTGAAGTGCGACTAGTGCCTCCGCAATTTCATGGGTTTCTAACATTCGGCCATAACCAATATCACCACACGCTTGCTCACCTGCCGCAGGACCCAAAATGCCGATATCGCGTGCTTGTAACAGTCCTAAATTGGCTTGGGTTGCCGGGGCTGCCCACATTTGTTGGTTCATCGCTGGAGCAATAAATAATGGAGCAGGACTGGCCAAAACTAATGTCGTGAGCAAATCATCAGCCATACCGTGGGCTAGTTTTGCCATACAGTGCGCCGTGGCAGGTGCGACTAAAATCAGATCAGCCCAACGCGCAAATTCGATATGTCCCATGCCAGCTTCTGCTGCCGGATCTAACAAATGGCAAGAGACGGGATTACCGCTAACTGCTTGCAGTGAAAGCTCGGAAACAAATGCTTGGGCACTGGCGGAAAGAACAACTCTTACGTTCGCGCCCTGTGCTGTTAATTTGCGTACAAGATCTGGTGTTTTGTATGCGGCAATGCCACCAGTAACACCTAGTAACACATTCTGGTTTTGTAAACTCATGAGCTTTTGCTTCACTTACCTGTGAGCGAAATATTCTTCGCTATGGGTTAATCAATGGTCGCTATTATCAGATCAAAAGTTAGCGTTTGCCAACATTTTATTGCAGGAAAAACCACATGTCTCGAACTCTTGGTGTCGAAAATTTATCAGATAAAAAATTACTTGCTCAGGTTATTCGGCATCGTCTGTCAGAATCATTAGCAGAAGACTTAGCGGCCGAGTTATTGGCCAAGTTTGGTTCAATATATGCCGTATTTAATGCCCCGAAAGAGGCGTTTTGTGAAATTCATGGTCTGGGTCCAAGTCGTTATTTTATGTTGCAATCGATGCTTGAATTGCACAAAAGAACATTACAACAAGCCATTCAAAGACAGACGTTGGATTGCTCTGAAACCACCGCGAAGTTTTTGGCTACACACTTGCAACATCATCAAAGCGAATGTTTTGCGGTAATTTTATTAAATGCGCAAAATGAATTTCTGGCTTTCAAAGAGTTGTTTAGAGGGACTATCAGTTCAGCACCCGTATTTCCCAGAGAGATTGTTCGGCATGTCATGATTTATAACGCTGCGAATGTGATCTTGGCGCATAATCATCCTTCAGGCCATGCTGAACCCAGTGAGTGCGATAAAATGATTACGCAAAGGGTCAAAGATGCTTTGGCATTGATTGATGTTAGAGTCCTAGATCACTTTGTGATTGGTGTCGGTCAGACGGTATCATTTGCTCAGAGAGGTTTAATTTAGGCGATTTGGGGCTCAGATACTCATAAAGTGATACATCTAAGACTAATAAGTAGTGAAAACAGGAAGATACTTGTATAAAGCATGATATAATCATGACGTTCAAAGGCCTAGGTGGAGATATTTTTTAATCTTTTTAGGCGAAATAATTTGCTTTATACATTTAAATCCTGTATAAAATGCGCCCTCTTATTCGTAAGTGTGTAGATTTGTTTATCCACGTTTACGAAAGTAATTAAAGTTGTTTTGGAGACAAGTACTATGGCTAAAGTATGTCAAGTAACAGGCAAGCGTCCAGCAGTTGGTAACAACCGTTCACACGCTCGTAACGCGACTCGTCGTCGTTTTTTACCAAATTTACACACTCACCGTTTTTGGGTTGAGTCTGAAAACCGTTTCGTTAAATTACGTCTTACTCCAAAGGGTATGCGTATTATCGATAAGAAAGGCATTGATACAGTTTTAGCTGAAATCCGTGCTCGTGGCGAAAAAATCTAAGGAACCCTCATCATGCGTGATAAAATTAAATTAGTATCTTCAGCTGGCACTGGTTTCTACTACACCACTGATAAAAACAAGCGTAACATGCCTGGAAAAATGGAGATCAAAAAGTTTGATCCTAAAATCCGTAAGCACGTTATGTTCAAGGAAGCAAAAATCAAATAAGACCTTTTGGTTTTGTCTCCAACAAATGCCCGGTTATTACCGGGTTTTTTGTGTCTGAAATTTGTGCCAGAGCGTGATAAAGTTACCGTTGATGTGCAGTACGATCATTGTCCATAGATTTTAAAGTGTGCTTTATTTCATGACTAACGTACTACATGTTACGTGTATTCGAACGCAATTTCAGTCCTGACAAAGGTGACTATAAATAATGCCAGAATTACCTGAAGTAGAAGTTAGCCGCCAAGGGATAGAACCTTTCTTAACTGGGCAAACTATCCAAAACATCATTATCCGTACCCCTAAGTTGCGCTGGTTAGTACCTGAGGATATTTTACAAACCAAAGGTGAAGTCATTAGATCTGTGACTCGACGAGCAAAATATATATTCATCAACACCACTTCGGGCAGTATTATTTTGCATTTGGGGATGACGGGTTTTTTGCGCGTCTTTGCGCATACCACGCCTCTAAAAAAACATGACCATTTAGATATCATTTTAGGTAACGGGCAATGTTTGCGTTTCAACGATGCCCGTAAATTTGGTGCTTGTTTGTGGCAACCAGCAGATGCTCAACCGCATGTATTGCTTTCTAATTTAGGTCCTGAACCGTTGACCGATGATTTTGTTGATACGCATTTGCACACTCGTGCTCAAGGGCGTACATGTACAGTAAAGCAGTTTATTATGGACAATGCGAATGTGGTTGGAGTGGGTAATATTTATGCGAATGAAGCGTTATTTATGTCGGGTATTCACCCCAAACGCAAGGCTGGCAATATCAGTTTGAAACGGTATAAGTTATTAACTCAAAACATCAAAATTGTCTTAGCTGCGGCTATTGAGCAAGGTGGGACCACTTTGAAAGATTTTTCTAATGTCGATGGTAACCCTGGATATTTCCGCTTACATCTCAACGTATATGGCCGCGCTGGTGAGCCTTGTTGGAACTGTAATACGGAAATTACATCTTTTATGTTGGGCCAGCGTAACACTTTTTATTGCAAGCAGTGCCAAACCTAAATTACAGGCTTTTGCACTGTTTGGAGATAGGTATTTATTTTGCTTTTTGAATGCTTATTTAGTGCCATGCAAGCGAGAGGCAAGCGCGGCTTTGACCACAGGATGGACAAACTCATCTACGTTGCCGTGGTGTAAAGCGACTTCTTTCACTAGGGTCGATGAGATAAAGGAATTTTCCTCAGCAGGTGTCAAAAAAACACTTTCCAATAAAGGGTTTAAACGACGATTCATGTTGGCTAACTGAAATTCATATTCAAAGTCAGATACTGCACGTAACCCTCGAATCAATACCGTTGCATTTTGTTGTTGGGCGAAGTCCGCTAATAAACCGGTAAACCCCATCACTTCCACATTCGGTAAGTCTTGAGTGATTTCAGAAATCATTGCCACGCGCTCAGCTAGGGAAAACAAGGGCTTTTTCGATGGGTTTGATGCGATACCGACTATGACATGTTCAAACATATCAGCACCACGCTCAATCAAATCAGCATGGCCGTTCGTAATTGGATCGAAAGTACCAGGATAAATCGCTCTTGTTTTCATGCTATTTCCACACAAATGAGTTCAAATGAAAAGCACATTAGCTAACTACGCCTCAAGATGCAACAAGCAAAGTGTCTGCATAGGCATCTAACAATGCTTGCCAATGCGCTGCAGTAAACACATAGTGAGTATGTTGTTTTCGTTTTTTTTCAATCGAGCGGTGTAAACGAGCAATATTCGATTGGCATTGGGCCTGGGTCAGCTGTTTAGCCGCAAAGCATTTATCAAAATCAATTAACCATATCTGTTCTTGGGCATCTATGAGGATGTTTTGAATATTTAAGTCATGATGAAAAACACCGGCATTATGCATTTTGGCTATTTCTCGGCCAATGCGCTGGCAGATTGTTTCTGTGAGTTGGTCAGTGCGACACAAAGCGTGAATTTCTCTGGCACCTGGAATGGCCGCCAAGAGGATTTTGTTGGTGTACCATAAACCCTGTTTTTGCACATAGCCGCCAACCGGCGTAGGCACGTTGACACCGTCTTGCTGCAGTTTTAGCAATAGTGCGATTTCTTGATAGACCCGGGTAGCAGTGAGCGATGTAAAATAAAAATGGCGTTGAATGAATCGCGCAATAAGACCACCGCGAAGATATTCACGTAAAACCCACACTTCTTCTTGCTGTTGCACAAAATAGGTAGTCCCACGACCATGGGCAGTATGCACAATCTGCCCGTGTGCGTGCCAAAAGCCCGGCGTAAAAAACTCAGCGTCCAAGCTGGTAGTTGCACTGATATTTTCAATAAGATGTGCGTTCTGGGCAATATCGTGTGTGATTTCCCAATTTTGTGGCAAGAGTAATGCCATACAATTTTTACCCAAGAGCCAAAAGATTATGTATTATATATATTGTGAATTAATCCAAGGATAAAGCCAATGGAATAATACACATTATGTGTGGATATTTTTCGCGCCAATCTTGTCCACCACAGATAAAATGTTTGCAGTATGCTGCAGCCTTATAAAATCTAATAGACACGGTAAACTGACCTTCATGCATCACAATGCAACACTACCCGACATCACTCCCGTAGCACCCCTCAAAAAAATTTGTTTGATGCGCTTGTCTGCAATTGGCGATGTTTGTCATGCTGTTGCCATGGTAACGCGGATCCGTCATATGTGGCCGCAAACCCAAATTACTTGGGTCATTGGTAAGATCGAATACCAATTAGTAAAAGGGTTAGCTGGCGTGCGCTTTGTGGTTTGTGATAAAAAATCCAAAAATGCCCGCGCGCAGTTAAAACGAGATCTAGCACAAGAAGAATTTGATGCGTTGTTGGTAATGCAAATCGCATTACGCGCTAATTGGCTCAGCTCGGTGATCAAAGCAAAGCGTCGGATTGGTTTTGATTGGTCAAGAAGCAAAGAGGGACACTCTTTGTTTATCAATGAGCGCATCCAGGCCATTGGGAATGCTCATGTGCTTGAGGGTTTTATGCAATTTGCAGATGCTTTGGGTGTGCCGCCAGCCCCGCTGAGTTGGGATATGCCTATTGAGCCAAGTGATGAGATGTGGGTGCAGGAGAAAATAGCGCATTTAGGCAAATATGTTGTCGTTGCACCAACTGCCTCAAAAGCAATGCGTAACTGGACACCAGAGGGTTACACGGAAGTGATTAGCAACCTACATAAAAAAGGCGTGCCAACCGTATTATGTGGAGGCCCAGGCCCCTTAGATAAGACAATGCAAGCGGCTTTACATGATTTAAATGCCCCCATAGCGTTGGATTTAGTCGGGCAAACTACGTTAAAGCAAATGTTAGTTGTATTGCGTCAGGCGCGCTGTGTCATTGCGCCTGATACGGGGCCTGCACACATGGCAACGACTGTAAAAACGCCTGTTGTTGGCTTGTATGCACATAGTAATCCATTGCGCACAGGACCTTATTTATCATTGAATAATGTCGTCAGTGTTTATCCAAAAGCAATTATGAAGGAATACAATAAACCTTGGGAACAGCTCAGTTTTGGATTGCGTGCAAAAGGAGCAGAATGGATGGCACAGATCACAGTGGCGGACGTAGAAAAATCATTGTCTGAATTTGTGTAAACCTTGTCTGGCTTGCTCCTGACAACAATCCCTACAACATCTCATAACTAGTCTATACTGACATTACGTGTGATTTTTCTCTTTCAGAGAAACCGTTAAAAAACTGTATAACTCTATACATACCTCTAAATCTTACCTGGATTGTCTTGTTTTCATGAGAAAATTTATAAGTGTTGGACAAAAAATATTTCTGACGTTAATTATCCTTTTAGCGCTAGCTTTTACTGTCCTGACGTTTTTAATTGTGAGCACAACAGAGAGTAATTTATCGCATTTTAAACAGGATAAAGCAGCTGTGTTTGCTCAGGAATTTAATCTGTACGTGCAAGAACAAAATGAACAGCTCAAAACCTTGATAACTGAGCTTACCCATATTGAAAACATGACGGTTGACGATTTATCAAACACTTTGCTACGCCTTTTTAATCAAGGTGCTGTAACCGATTATTGGCTGCTGGATAACGCGACACAAAATCTCGTGATATCACCAGAGTTTATCCATACAGGTAGTCCGAACGAGGTGACAGCGATGATAGAGGTACCCACTTCTTCGAGCATCATATTACCTAGCAATCCAGCTGCAGTTAATCATATTCAATGCACGCTAACTTGTAATGTACATACCGACTTTGCCATTACGATTGATAGTAAAATGTTTACTTTGTTTATCATCACGCCACTGCACCATGCGGTGGATTTATTGCAGAAAAGCCATTCATTGCAAGCGGCGATTGGGACGGTGGATTTTTCTTTGGAGCAAAGATGGCAGGCTGAATCGCTACCTTCTGTTTATTCCGCAACAGACCTTTTACACCAAGCATTACTAGGACAATTAAATTCTAAATTCGCACAAGATGCGATTTTTGATATAGGGATAGTGAAAGAACAAGAGGGGCAATATTACTACTTAATTATGCTGCCTATTGTAAACGCCTTGGCGGCGGAAATACCAGCCACATCTCCACCAGTAACAGGACAGAAATACTTACTAATCACTATGGATATTTCTGAATATTATCTCAATGTTTTAAAGTTTAACCACAACATTATTTACACTGCTTTGGTACTCTTTATTTTATCAACCTCCATCTTTTATTTTTTGACCATCCCATACAAGCGACGTTTGCAAGATTTAGCAGAACGGATCCCCCTGCTGAATAAAATAGATTACAAAACATTTAAAAAAAATAAACGCGAATATGAAGTGGCATTCGTCGATGAAATTGATCAGTTAGATGAAGCTGCGAACAAATTAGTGGATGAATTACACTCGATGCAAGAAAAGATCGATTTAGAGCGCGTTAAATTACAACAAATGGCGTTGTACGACGAGTTAACTAATTTGCCAAACCGCAATATGCTGACAGAGCATTTAAATCATTTAATCAGAAAACAGAAACGCCATAACACTCATTTTGCAGTAATGCTGTTGGATGTTGATGATTTTAAAAAAATTAATGATGGACATGGCCACTCAATCGGTGACCAGCTCTTGCAAAAAGTGGCTAATCGACTTCAGGCAATGTTGCGTTCTGAAGATATCGTTTGTCGCTTTGGCGGAGATGAGTTTGTCATGGTTGCCGACGATATCCTAGATTTAGACGCACTTCGGGTATTTGGAGAAAAAGTGCTGTCTTGTTTTGCTGAACCAATTCATATCGATAATATACAGTTCCATGTTTCAGGTAGTTTAGGTCTGACTTTGTGTAGTAGTTCCAGTATGACCAGCGAAGAACTGTTACGTCAAGCGGACACGGCAATGTATCGGGCAAAAGTCGTTAAAGGAAACTCTTTACAAATTTATGATGCGGAATTAAATCGAATTGTCGTTGATAAAATTGAGTTAGAGTCAGAAGCGCGACTTGCGCTAGAAAATGATAACTTTTATTTGGCGTTACAGCCTTTGATTGATATTAAAAATAACCATGTGATTGGTTTTGAAGCATTATTAAGGTGGCGTCACCCGGTCAAAGGGTTAATTTCTCCGGATGAATTCATTCCGGTATTAGAAAAGTCTTCATTCATGATTCAGCTCGATTATTATGTTATTGAGCGGAGTATGAAGGTGATCAAAGCTTTGGATAATATGGGATATACCGAACAGTTTTTAGCGATAAATTTATCAGCATCACAGTTTTTAGATCCGAAGTTATGTGGGTTTATCAAAAGGATGTTGGTCCATTACGGGGTAGACCCACAGCGTGTTGAGTTTGAATTAACGGAAACGACCCTGGCTTCTGATATTAAAGTGGCCACCAAGATTATGAAAGATATTAGAGAGTTAGGCGTGCAACTCTCGATTGACGATTTTGGAACTGGGTATTCATCTTTAAATTATTTACGCAGTATGCCGGTGAATAAAATTAAGATTGATCGGACGTTTATTATGGGGATCACAGAAAACCCAGCCGACCGGCAAATTGTGAAGTCAACCATCGATATGGTGCATAACATGAATATGCAAATAGTGGCAGAGGGGATTGAGCAAGTTGAGCAACTCGCCACATTACGTGATATGGGGTGTGATATTGCTCAGGGTTTCTACATTTCTAAGCCGATCCCAGAGCATCAACTTGCTTCAATGTTAGATAAGATTATCCTGAATAATATCTGGATCCATGAGTTTAAGTTATCCAGAGAGATAAAATTTTTCAACTGAGATAACTGTACCGATTAAACGGTCTGTTTTAAACTGTTTACAAATTTAAAACAATTGAGACAGATTATGACTCAGGCTTTTATTCAACATATCCAACAACAACTTGACGATATTCGTGCCCAAGGTTTATTCAAGCAAGAGCGCATTATTAGTTCGCAGCAAAGTGCCGATGTTGTGGTTCCACAAGGTGAGGTCATTAACTTCTGTGCCAACAACTATCTTGGTCTGGCAAATCACCCTGATCTCATTACTGCCGCGAAAGCCGGTTTAGATTCTCATGGTTTTGGGGTTGCTTCTGTGCGCTTTATCTGTGGCACCCAGGACATCCACAAGCACCTCGAAGCGCAAATATCAGACTTTTTAATGATGGAAGATACCATACTCTACCCATCGTGCTTCGATGCTAACGGAGGCTTATTCGAGACGATTTTAGATCCCGAAGATGCGATTATTTCTGATGCGTTAAATCACGCAAGTATTATTGATGGGGTAAGGTTATCCAAAGCCAAGCGCTATCGTTATGCGTCCAATGATATGGCAGCTTTAGAGGAACAATTACAAAAAGCGGATGCGGATGGTGCTCGCCACAAATTAATTGCCACAGATGGCGTTTTTTCAATGGATGGCGTCATTGCCAATCTGAAAGGTATTTGTGATTTAGCTGAAAAATACGGTGCTATGGTCATGGTAGATGATTGTCATGCCACTGGTTTTGTTGGAGCAAACGGGCGGGGCTCGCATGAGTATTGTGATGTGCTGGGTCGTGTAGATATTTTAACAGGTACTTTGGGCAAAGCCCTAGGCGGTGCCTCAGGCGGATACACATCAGGTAAAAAAGAAGTGATCGCTTGGTTGCGCCAACGTTCTCGTCCGTATTTATTTTCGAATTCTGTCGCTCCTCCTATTGTTGCTGCTTCAATCAAGGTATTTGAGATGATGGCTGAGGGAGCCGCACTCAGAGCCCAACTGAACCGTAATGCCGTGCACTTTAGAACACGTATGGCGGATGCTGGTTTTACTTTGAGCGGTAAGGATCATGCGATAATCCCTGTGATGTTAGGTGATGCTAAATTGGCTTCCGTCATGGCAGATAAAATGCTCGAGCGAGGTATTTATGTAGTGGGCTTTTCTTATCCGGTTGTCCCCCAAGGGCAAGCGCGGATCCGCACCCAGATGTCTGCAGCGCATACCCTAGAGCATGTGGATCAAGCAGTGGATGCCTTTATCGATATTGGTCGTGAATTGGGAGTGATTTAATGGGTACACAAATGCGTTCTTTAGCGAAGCTCCATCGCAAACCAGGTATTTGGTTAACGGACAATCCTCTGCCTGAGGTAGGGCACAATGACTTACTGATAAAGATCCGAAAAACCGCTATTTGTGGCACGGATATGCATATTTTTAATTGGGATGATTGGGCACAAAAGACCATTCCTGTACCTATGATCGTCGGGCATGAATATGTTGGTGAAGTGGTCGATATGGGCAGTGAAGTGCGTGGATTTAATACCGGCGACCGGGTCTCTGGAGAAGGGCATATTACCTGTGGTCATTGCCGTAACTGCCGTGCAGGACGACGTCATTTATGTCGTAACACCGAAGGGGTTGGGGTCAACCGAGCTGGAGCGTTTGCTGAATATTTGGTGATACCAGCGTTTAACGCATTTAAAATTCCCAACAACATTAGTGATGACCTTGCCGCCATTTTTGATCCCTTCGGTAATGCGGTTCATACTGCGTTATCTTTTGACTTGGTCGGTGAGGATGTATTAATTACTGGAGCTGGTCCCATTGGGATAATGGCAGCAGCAGTTGCCAAACATGTTGGGGCAAGACATGTTGTGATCACTGATATCAACCCGTACCGACTGGCGTTAGCGGAAAAAATGGGCGTCACTCGAGCCGTTAATGTGGCACAAACAGATTTGACTACAGTGATGACTGAATTAGGGATGAGCGAAGGATTTGATGTCGGCTTAGAGATGTCTGGGGTACCACAAGCATTACGTGATATGTTGGCTAAAATGAACCATGGTGGAAAGATTGCCATGCTCGGTATTCCGCCAAATGATGTTGCAGTTAACTGGAATGATGTTATCTTTAAAGGATTAACGATCAAAGGGATTTATGGTCGTGAGATGTTTGAGACATGGTACAAAATGGCCAGTCTCCTGCAAAGCGGGTTAGATCTTACCCCCATCATCACTCACCAATTCCCAATCACAGACTTTGCTGCTGGATTTGCAAAAATGAATTCAGGTGAGTCAGGTAAAATTATTCTTAATTGGGACACATAACATGACACAATTTCAGCATATCGATGTTGAACAAACGAAGAAGATGGTAGAGACACAAACTGCCGTCGTAGTTGATATCCGTGATGAGGCAAGTTTTTGTGCTGGACATATCCCGGGTTCGCTGCACTTTCACAATCGCTCCATGCAAGATTTCCTGCAGGAATATGATGAAGATATGCCTCTTATCGTGACCTGTTATCACGGTATTTCTTCACAACCTGCCGCCCAATATTTCACTGAACAAGGTTATACAACGGTTTATTCTATGGATGGTGGTTTTACGCATTGGCAAACGATGTATCCTGAAATGGTCGCTCAAGGAGAGTAACACTTCATGCATCAACTGGTTCGTTTTCAAACTGCAAAACCCGCATATATTTTGATGGACTATTTGTTGCAAAAGCGCATTGAATGTATTGTCACTCAAGATTCTGAAAATGACGCTTATTGGGTCGAGATTCAGTCTGAGAGTGACCTTGCCAAGGCCCAAGCCATTGTTGATGAATTTATAGAAAACCCGAATCACCCCAAATATCAAGCTGCGAGCTGGGGGAGTGCCCAGCCTGCCAGTCAGTCATCTGGATTCAGGACTAAGCCTAAATCAGGTTTTACTGAGCATCCCTTTTTTAAAACGAATATTGCCAGAGAAGCAAAAGCCAATTGGGTGACTTCTAGTATTTTGCTGTTCAATGCAGTGATTTTTGTACTGTACTCATTATTTCCCCCTATTAGCTTATGGGTTGGTTCTTATTTCTTTATTGCGCCATTAAATGAATTACAAGTTACACATGAGTGGTGGCGTGTAGTAACACCTGCGTTTCTACATTTTTCTGGTATGCATATTGTATTCAATCTACTTTGGTGGTGGATTTTAGGTGGTATGATTGAAAAATCATTGGGTAAAACGGTGCTATTACTGCTCTTTATCATTACCGCAATAGGTTCTAATATAACGCAGTTACTTGCTACTGGCCCTAATTTTGGTGGGATGTCTGGTGTCGTTTACGGTTTACTGGGTTTTGTTTGGATTATTGGTTATATGCGACCAAACTGGGGTATTGGATTACAACCAGCGATGATTGGGTTCATGCTCATTTGGATGGTTATCGGTTTTGCCGACGTGTTATTTTTGAGCATGGCGAATGAGGCACATCTTTCTGGACTGATTATTGGTTGTTTAGCTGCATTAGTGCTGCATCAAAGCTCCGGGAAACGAAGCTAAACTACTGGTATAAGTACTTTGTTAATAGCACTTCTTTGATGCGTGGAGCTCCTGTTTCTAGCTCTAGCAAGGCGTTTAATTCCTTTTTTATTTGTAAACGGATTTCTTCTCTACCCGTCAAGGACTTCACCTTATATGCTTGATGTTGCCCTAGAATTTCAATAACTGTGGCACGCAACAACGGAAGATGTGATTCAACCATAGGAATAAACTCAACATCCTCGGTCATTAAATCAATCGACATTCTCACAAAACCAATCTTACTAGCACTTTCGGTAATATAGTTAGTGACAATTTCTGGCTCCATACTGACATAACCGATATTCTCAGCTTTGCTGGGTATGGCTGGCAGGGATAGCAGGATAAACAGAAGAAAAATACGCATGCGGCCTCAATTAATAAAATAGCTTTTTAACTGTATCGGCTTATAGGGTAAAATCTACAGTTGTCGTCGCAGGGAAAAAATAAAGGCCAATTTTGTCTAGTGCATCACAAAATAATGTAGATTCTACTCAAACCAGCTGTCAGCTCGCACAAGCCTTAGCTTCTGCTACCTGGTTATCGGTGAATGATTTTATGCATGAATACACAGTGGATCAAGAGACGGCACACTGGCTCGTGGATATTGAATCGTTAACCGAACGCTTGCAAATGTATACCGATGCATTTTCTGTCAAAGTCTTATATCAAGGCTCTGATACGCTGGCGCGCAATGTTGTCAGCGAAGGATCCGCTGACGCGTCTGTGCAGATACGCAATGTTGAGTTAAATCATGGGACCACACCATGGGTATTTGCCAGTTCACTGTTACCTGCAGCATTATGCGCGAATGAGTTTTCTGCACTTGGCACAAAACCTTTGGGTAAAATATTATTCAACGACGTACGTTTTTCTCGGCAACCTTTTGAATTGGTCTATCTACCTCAGACCCATCCATTTGCCAAATATTATCAAAGTCCACATGATTTGGTGGGGCGTCGCTCAGCGTTTCATTTTTTAACGCATGTTTTATGGGTCACTGAAATTTTCTTACCGGGCTGTCCGGCATATCACAAGGTATAAAAAATGCGTTTATTAAAAGGGTTTTGGTACCTCTCAAGAATGGATAAACCCATTGGCATATATCTCTTGTTATGGCCTACTTTATGGGCGTTAGTTTTGGCCTCATTGGGCCTCCCAGAATTAGATGTTGCATTGATCTTCGTTGCGGGGGTTATCGTGATGCGTGCTGCCGGCTGTATCATTAATGATATTGCCGATCGTAAAGTCGATGGCCATGTCAATCGCACCCAAAATCGTCCATTGGTAACGGGCTTGGTTTCTACCAAAGAAGCGGTGGGTATGTTTGTTGGATTATTGGTCATTGCGTTAGTACTGGTTTTACAGTTAAACACGGCGACGCTGTATTTGTCTTTTGTGGCGCTAGGTTTAGCGACGTTGTACCCTTTTATGAAACGTTTCACCCAATTCCCCCAAGTTGTCCTTGGGGCGGCATTTAGTATGGCTATTCCAATGGCATTTATGGCGATAAATCAGCATTTACCGACCTGGATATGGGCGTTATATGCTGCGAACTTGGCATGGACAGTGGCATACGACACCCAATACGCCATGGTAGATAGAGCGGATGATATCAAAGTCGGGATAAAATCTACAGCTGTCGTGTTAGGGCGTTACGATGTATTCGGTGTTGCCGTCTTGCAGATAGCTACAATAGGTTTACTTGCTTGGGTGGGGATGACGTTATATTTAAATATTTGGTTTTATGTCGCATTAGTAGGCGCTAGCCTACAGTTCTGTTGGCACTTATCCTTGATTAAGGAACGCGATGAAGCAAAGTGTTTCAAAGCGTTCAAAGTCAATCATTGGGTCGGGGTAACAGTTTTACTCGGCTTCTTTTTCGGGATTTTCTAAAGCATCGAGTCGTGTTTCCAATGCAATGAGTTTTTCTCGGGTACGCAGTAATACTTGGCTTTGCACATCAAACTCTTCCCTAGTCACAATGTCCATACGCGCAAGTTGCGCTTGAATGACTTGTTTGACTTTGTCTTCGGTTTCTTGCGCCATAGTGCGGATGCCCTCTGGCATTGCGTCGGTAATTTGTTTTGCAAATTGTTCAATTTTTTGTGGGTCTAACATCTTCATCATCCTTATTCGGTACTCTATCTATATAATGTCACTTATGGTTGATATTTGCAAAGACAAGCCTAGCGGACTTAGGTAAAATACTTTTCATGAAAATGAATCCTGCTCAACAAGAGGCTGTCGATTTTATATCCGGCCCTTGTCTCGTCCTTGCTGGTGCCGGAAGTGGCAAAACACGTGTTATTACAACCAAAATAGCGTATTTAGTGCGAGAATGTGGAGTACCTGCACGGAATATTGCAGCCGTTACATTTACCAACAAAGCCGCTCGGGAAATGAAAGAGCGGGTTACACAGAGTCTGGATAAAGTCGAAGCGCGGGGCTTAAAAGTTTCTACTTTTCATACACTTGGGTTGAATATCATTAAAAGTAATGTGAAAGCATTAGGTTTGAAACCGGGCTTTTCTTTATTTGATGATAAAGACACAATGTCTTTGTTGAAGGATTTAACTGAGGTTGAGTTTGATGGTGACAAGGACCAATTAAAGCTGTTGCAATCTTGCATCTCGAATTGGAAGAACGATTTGGTTTTGCCTGAAATGCTGCAAAAAAAAGCGTCAAACCCAGGCGAAAAAGCTTACGCAGAATATTATCAACGCTACCAAGACCATCTAAAAGCTTATAACGCACTCGATTTTGATGATTTGATTTTACTCCCTACATTGTTACTCAAAAGTAACCAAACAGTGCGGGAAAAAATTCAACGTCAGATTAAATACTTATTGGTCGATGAGTATCAGGATACCAACACGTCACAATATGATTTGGTGAAGTTGTTAGTCGGTGAGCGCAGTCGTTTCACTGTGGTAGGCGATGACGATCAATCTATTTATTCTTGGCGTGGCGCTCAGCCCAAAAACTTGCAATTGCTACAGGAAGACTTTCCGCAGTTACGCGTCATCAAGCTGGAGCAAAACTACCGTTCTTCACGACGGATCCTCCACAGTGCTAATATCTTGATTCAAAACAATCCGCATATTTTTGATAAAACACTTTTCTCTGAACTAGCGTATGGCGAACCATTGCGAGTGATCGTGGCTAAAAATGAAGATCACGAGGCAGAACGTGTGGTCGCAGAACTCATTGCCCATAAGTTCATGAATAATACCCAATTCAAAGACTATGCGATTTTATATCGTGGGAATCACCAATCTCGAGTGTTCGAAAAATTGCTTATGTCGAACCGGATCCCCTATAAAATTACGGGCGGAATGTCCTTTTTTGGGCGAACCGAAATAAAAGACATCATGGCGTACTTGCGTCTGCTCGTAAATCAAGATGATGACAACGCACTATTGCGGATCATTAACACGCCATCACGTGGTATTGGGCGTGCAACACTGGAAAAAATCGGAAATTTTGCCAACGAAAAACGCTTCAACATGTTTGCTGCAACCGTCGATGACGATTTGCGCGGAGTGTTAGGTGGTCAAGCCTATCATGCGGTTGCAAACTTTGGCCGGTGGATCGTAGAGTTGTCGGACAATGCCGTGCGTGGTGATACTGTTGCTGTAGTCAGAGACATGATTAAATCTATTGGCTATGAAGAATGGCTTTATGAACAAAGCGCGACCCCCAAAGCGGCAGAAATGGCGATGGCCAATATATCAACGTTGTTTAAGTGGATCACCGACATGCTAAAAGGTACGGATACTGATGCACCGATGACGCTGGTGGAAGTCGTTAACCGCCTTATCTTGCGTGATATGATGGAACGTGGTGAAGATGACAGTGATGGTAATCAGGTGCAACTGATGACGTTGCACGCATCAAAAGGCTTGGAGTTCCCGTATGTCTATATGGTAGGTGTGGAGGAAGGTATTTTACCGCATCAAACCAGTATTGATGAGGACAACGTTGACGAGGAACGACGTTTGGCGTACGTTGGGATCACTCGGGCGCAACGAGAACTCACGTTTAGCGTAGCGCGAGAACGTCGCCAATACGGTGAAGTGATCCAGCCCGAGCCTAGCCGTTTTTTATATGAGTTACCCACTGATGATGTCGTTTGGGAGTTCCAAAAGCCCAAGAAAACCGCCGAAGAGAAAAAAGCGGTAGGTGCCAAAGGCATAGCGAATTTAAGAGATTTATTAAATAAATAAGCACCTAATACTTTAAGCTTGAATCGACACATTTTTAGCCAAATGTAAAAAAGGATCTATAATTAAATAGATTTGTCATTATTAGGTTTGCTTTATCCAAAATTATTCAGATATCCATCTTTTTATAAAAGGGAAATATCACTTTTTTGTCGCGTTATATGCACTATTTTTATGTGTAGTGCTGAGTGCACCCGCAGCAGCACAAACAGTACCGTCTCCTATTATTCAGTCTGAGCACAACCGTCTCTTTAATTTGCATGCTTTACAAAATAGCGATAAGCGAATTGTTTCGGTATTACTGTTCTTCCATTTTGATAAGCAAACTGATTGGCATCGAGATTATTATAGAGCGATCGAAGACACGATTGCCCAATACGGTTTTATTCCCAACGTTTTGATCGAAAACTCAAATGCAGCGGGGATGATGACACCTGGTTTTTCTGACGCCTATGCTAAAGCATTGAGCATCAAATATAAGAATGTTGATTTAGATTTCGTTATTGCCGAAAACTTTATGTCGATTAATTTATTAGAAAATCACCCTGAGGTGTTTCCGGAAGCTAAAAAGTACTTAGTCAAATTTACGGATAATCCGAAGTTAGAAAACACCTTTGTGCAAGGCCCATTTTATAATAAATCCTATCAGTACCACGACATGGGAATGTCGGTCCCTATGTTCATAGATACGACTGATCCAACAAAAATATGGATAATTTCGTCTTCTGAAAAGGTACCAGGCTTAAATAGAAATGCAAAATTAAGAGAAGCATTATCCGCGTTTGATATTCCTACAGAATGGTTGCTCGATAGAACCTACATGGAGTTATTACAAATACTGAAAAACGCACACCCAGATGATATTGTGATTTATAATGGAGCACTAAACAATGGCATGGGGCGTCCCATTCAACCTTTTGAGATGGTCTTTGCGATAGCGCCAGAGCTGCATATTCCCACCTTTAGCATGTGGCGTTTCGTTTCTGATTATACCGCGCCCGTGAGTTATGCATTTGATACGTATAAATTTGGCTCTAATATTACCAAACAAATGTTGTGGGATGCCGAACTCACAAAATCAGCCCCGCTTTTCGAAACGCATTTTACCTATGTACTGAATGAAGCATCGCCATTTTTAGCTGATTTAGATTTAACTCATTTCCCTGCATCAGCCCTCGTAGTGAATCCCCAACCTAGTTTTTGGGATGCGCATATAGAAATTATGATGCTGTTTGTTATTTTACTCGTAGCCGCCATCATGATTATCTTGCTACAGCTATATTACGGCCGTGTACTGCGGAGTAAAAGTGCTGCGGTAGAGGCAGCGAACATCGCTAAGTCCCAATTTTTAGCCAATATGAGTCATGAAATACGCACTCCAATGAATGGGATCATAGGTGTTTTGGATATTATGAAACAAAAGGATCTTGGCGATTCAGAAAAAGAATACCTCACCTTAATTGAGCGTTCTTCGGTGTCACTATTAAATTTATTAAATGACATCTTGGACTTATCATTAGTTGAAAAAGGGGTTTTGCATATTGACCCTAAACATTTTGATGTAGGTGTTTTATTACATGAAATTATTGATGGCTTCGCTATCAATATCAAAGAAAAACAAATCATCTTGAAAGCGGATCAGATTCAATCTGATATATGGATTTATTCAGATCCGTTTCGCACCAAACAGATTTTCATGAATATCATTAGTAATGCGGTGAAATATACTCAGCAAGGAATTGTAGAAATTACGTTATCACAAGAGGAGCAGCGTATTGTTTTCACCGTAGAAGATACTGGAATAGGTATCTCAAAAGCACAAATGGATAAATTATTTATGCCGTTTGAGCGTGACGATATAGTCAATAAGGCCAAGATCCAAGGTGCAGGACTCGGCCTGAGTATCGCCTTCGAAATATCTAAATTATTGGAAGGTGAAATCACCGCAGAAAGTATGCAAGGGGTTGGGTCTACGTTCACCGTCTACTTACCCAAAGTGATTGGAAATATACCGAATACTAATAAGACTAAGGATGCCTCTGAGACTATCAATGCCGCTACAGCAAGTGATATGGTCATAACGCATGACTCTCGTAAACCGATGAATTATTCCTCTGGTGAGCAGGGTGGAGTAGAAGGTGTGCTCAGTACAGTTGAGCACATGACAGTTAGCACTGCTTCTGACACTGATTCGGCTGAGCGTAAACTCAGTATTTTAGTTGCAGAAGACAATGAAATTAATCAAATAGTTATCCAAGAGCAATTAAGTTTAGGTGAGCATAAAATGTTGGTGGTGAATGATGGTTTTGAAGCTCTTGAGGCTTATCAAAACTTTACGTTTGATGCGATTATTATGGATGTAATGATGCCGAATATGGACGGCTTGTCGGCTACTAGGAAGATCCGAGAGTTAGAAAAAATCAAAAACATACATGTGCCTATTATTGGATTAACAGCAAATGCGATAAAAGGAGACAAAGAGGAATGTTTAAAAGCAGGGATGGATTGTTACTTGGCTAAACCAACAAACTCACAGACATTATTGGACAAGCTACAGCAAATAACTCGTCCAATATAATGATGCCTAATTCAGTTTTTCGGCTTTATGGTTTTCTAAACTTCAAAGTAAACCGATCAGTGTTTCCACTCACACTACGCGCACCTACTTCATATTCTAACTCATCGTCTTCGCGATAATGCAGGTCAGAATAATCAACAAATTCAAAGCCAGCAGCTTGGATTTCTTTAATCGCTTTGACAGGATCAAAACGACGGCGATTGCTATTTGTGTAAGGTTCCATATGGCGTGCAGTATGATCAACAACCGCATAGATGCCACCTGATTTCAGAGCGGTAAACGCCGCTTCGTTCATCTTGGTACGACCTGCATCATCAAAGTTGTGATAGTTGCGGAACGTCAACACCATATCAGCATCAGTAACACCTAAGTTATCCATTTCCAGTGCATAAAATTTGGCACCGTCAGGACGTGATAGGCGTGCATCCTTAGCGGTGATTTGGATATTTTCAAAACCTGGTTGGCCGACCAAATTTCTTTCGATGCGTGAAGTACCAATAGCTCCGTAGTATTCTCCTTTCTCAGCTAATACGGGGGCTAGGATCCGCGTATACCAACCACCACCTGGGATCAGCTCTACGACTTTCATGTCAGGTTGTAAACCAAAAAACTCAAGGGTCTGTACAGGTTTGCGATTACGATCACGTTTTACGTCGGCATCCGGTCTGCCTTCAGCTTGCATCGCGGCTTTTATGGAGTCCGCTAGGCTATGTGTACCGTGCTCGTGCGCGAACGTTGGCATACTGAATACACTGCAAGATAAAGCAGCGGCTATTATAAGTGAAGATTTTAATTTCATGTCGTTTCCTTCCATTTATATAAATTATGTTATGTATACGGTGGTTAATTCAATTCAGAACACTTACGCTAAGAACCATGCATCTTAGAGCAATCAATTGTCGAGCCATGAATCTCAGTTCCGTGAATCCAAGTCTCATGAATTTAAGAACTGTGAAGTTCAAAACAGCGAATAGCTAACCTCCAATGCAGCCTCCTAACAAGTAGATAAATTTATAAGCACTCGAGATTGTAATATCCATTTTTTTAAAAAAACTAAGGCTAGTTTAAAAAAACCTGTAATCCCCAAATCAGACAAATGACTAAAGAAACCAAGAGAATAGCTTTCCATTTGTATTTGCGTAAAACGTTTTCGGCTTGGTTACCAAAAAGTAAAACTAACCATGCGATACCGAAGTAACGCAAGATCCTTGATAGGGCAATAGCCAAGATAAACCAACCAATGGGGTAAGCACTTACACCTGCTGCAACCATAGCTAATTGGAGTGGTATAGGGAGTATGCCGGCTAATACAATAAACCAAAAACCTTCTTGTGCCATGCGTTGTTGGATGTCAGTAAAAATTTCCGGATCACCAAAGGCATTGATAATGTCATCCTCAAATATATCAAACACCCAAAAGCCGATCATATAAGCGAGCAGAGCACCAAGAATACAACCTAGCGTCGCTACTGTGGCAATTTGCCAGACTTTATCTCTGCGTAATTGTGATAAAGGGATCAGTAACGTTTCGATAGGAATAGGGACGATGGTCGATTCGAGAAAAGAAGCGAAGGTCACACCGGGTAACAAATATTTAGAATGTACCCAGTGTTGTAGTTTATCGCCTAGAATTTTAAACAAGTGTGTTCCTTACACGGTCAAGGTGACGGCCTATCTTAATTTTTATGTTTGTAGACAACACCATCTTTCATCACAAAAGTTACATCTTGCATGACTTTTATATCATTGAGTGGATCACCGGCAACAGCAATAATATCAGCGTGTTTACCCGGTGTGATAGAACCTAAAATATCACTAATATTGAGCAGGTTAGCGGTATGTTTGGTAGCACTTAAAATCGTTTCAATGGCAGGCATTCCGGCTTCGACCATATGCTTAAATTCTGCCCCGTTGTCACCGTGTGCTGATACGCCAGAGTCGGTCCCAAAAGCAATCTTGACACCGGCTTGATAAGCTTTGCTAAATGTATTTTTAATCAAAGGACCAATAGCCGCTGCCTTTGGCCGAACAATCGCTGGGAAATAGCCATCGATCTTCGCTTTTTCGGCAACAAAATTACCGGCAATGATCGTGGGGACATAGTATGTACCATACTCTTTCATCAGGTCCATGACTTCTTGGTCCATGTAGGTACCATGTTCAATAGAATCCACACCCGCTTTGATCGCACGGATCATACCTTCTTTGCCATGAGCGTGAACAGCAACGGTCATACCATAGTCATTCGCTGTTTGTACAATGGCTTCCAATTCATCGCTCATAAATTGTGGGTTCTGTCCGGATTTAGCCACTGACAGTACACCTCCAGTCGCTGTGATTTTGATCAGATCTGCGCCGTCTTTATAGCGCTGGCGGACTGCTTTGCGAGCTTCAGCAACACCATTCACAACACCTTGTTGTGCACTTGGATCCCCCATTAGACGTTTGCTCATACCGTTCGTTGGATCGGCATGTCCACCCGTCGTAGCAATTGATTTTGCGGTGGTATAAATACGTGGACCAACATGTTTACCAAGATTAATCGCATTTCTCAAAGCAACCGTTTCATTGTAGGCGTCACCAAGATTACGTACTGTTGTAAAACCTGCCATCAGTGTTTTTTCAGCATAATTTGCTGCTGTAAGGGCATAGTCAGCTTCATTCCATGTAAATCTTTGCATATACGTCGATGGACCACCATGTTGGAACGAAAGGTGTGTATGCATATCCATAAGACCAGGCATAACAGTATGGTCAGATAAATCGATGTGTGTATCGTTAGCATCCCCTTTAATAAACCCTGCTTTGATAGCGATGATCTTATTATCTTCAATAATAATGGTTTGCTGTGTGAGAACTGAAGTGTCTTCGGCAGTAATCAGTTTACCTGCATGGATGTAGGTATCAGCAAAAACAGTATGACTGCACAGTACAGAGGTAGCTAGGGTACTCAATAAAATACGGGTTTTCATGTTAATCACTTATTAGAATTGTGGATTTGATTAATGAGCTTTACTTTAAGTGAAATATGGAGCAAAGGCAAAAATTAAATCTGACCTAAACTAACCGCGTAGTCTCCAGAATATAAGATGACGTTGCCAGCAGATTCTTGGGCCTCATCAATCCATTGATAAAAGACATTTTGATGCAGTTTCGCCCATAAGTTACGGCGTATATTGATATAAGGTAAGTATTGGTTTTGTTTTGGATCAAGACGCAACTCACAGGTATGTTGCGCATCTAAATAAAAAGTATCCGCGGTTGCTGTGGTACAGATAATTTGTCGTGTATGTGGGTCACGGTCCCATTGGGTAATAATAAAAGGGACGTCTGCTACCGCTATTTTGACTTTTTCGACGGGTGTAACGAGATAATAGTCATCTTGTTCTTTCTTTAGCACGCTGGCAAACAGATTCACTAATTGGGGACGAGTAAATGGCGAACCTGCATAAAACCATTCCCCTTTATCATTAATACTCAGTGGGATTTCACCACAATACTCAGGGTTCCACTCTTCAACTGGAGGGTAGGTTTTATCCAGCCCTGGTAACTGATCTTGCAGTTGCTTTTGTAAATTACTGAGCACGATCGGCTAAAGCTTCTCTGAGTTCCCGTAATTTGCGTTTAACGATGCGCACATTATAAGGTCCCATTCTCAACAATTGTTTTTGTGGTGGACTCAGTGCTTCTAATTGCGGGTTAGTGAATTCATACATAGCTCTGTTTGTGGAGACTTCAACAGGCAGTTTTATGATAGGTGTATCCAAGAGTACATTGATCGCTGCTAGAACCGCATCGTGAAACGTCATCCCCGGCGGTGCGATTTCCGTAAACTTATTCACTAACTCTGGTTCGTATTGGTCTAGGAGTGCAATAAGATTGTCGGTCTCCACCTCCGCAAAGGTTTGGGCATAGACGTTATAACGCGTAAAAGCAGACGGTTCGATATATAAACGACCGGCCTGTTTAAATACTGAAAAAGCTTCAGATGGAGCCGTAGCGAGTGAAGTATTCGCAGATATTTTATTCTCAGCGGTATTTAAAACCGTTGCGACAACTTTATCTAAGATCCCTTCGTTGATCAGAATAGTACTCAAGACAGGCATTTGGGTGATAGCTAAAATACTTTGTTTAACTGCTAAATCAGACACATCTAAAGGTTCTGGACTCGGTTCTTCTACCTGTACCGGCTCGATAAATTCAGGGGTTTCCAGTTCACTGTTAGTCACTTCGACAGCCGGCGGTAGCTCGGCGACTGTAAAGGTGTCTTCCGTAAATAATTCTTCCTCTACAACAGGTTCGGCAGGTTCTAGGACCGGCTCAGCAACTACATCCGTTGGCAACACGCTAGCTACAGGCTGGACGTCTGTCTCTGATTTTGGCCACAAAAAAACGACAGCTAAAATCGCTGCTAATACAACTACTACAATAAGAATGGGGGCTTTACTGGAACCGTTACTTTGGTCTGTCATGCTATTCCTTTATAGATAAGAGGCAAGATATAGGCAATTATTTAGACTGTGAGTTCAATCTATTTTTGCGTATTGCTCACCTTTTCATTCATTTCAGTGCGATCTAAAGCTCACATTGTACGGTATAACTATATATAAAATAAGGACTCTAGAATGAAATATCCATACCATTTGTTACAAAAAGATTCAGACGTTATCTCTTACCTAGAGGTACAGTCTTTTGAAGTAAATGTATATTTAGTCAAGATAACGATAAATAATGAATCGGGTTTTGTTTATGACAAGAAAGATAGTATTATGCGTTTTCACAGCTCTCAGCACATTCGCGACATGTTCACTGAGTTTACGGTCGAAAAATCAGTGATGGTGCATGATTCACCCTATGATGAAATGATTGGTAATCCACCCAAACAGTCTGATGCAATGGCGATGCCTTTTTCCATGGAGCAGCCTTATTAGCATGGTGAGCTGGTACAGCACTCAAGCGCCATGCTATGACTCGTCATTCAACGACTCGCTATTCAAGAACTCATGTATGCGCGCAAAATAGATCGCCACAGTCGCCTATTTGTTGTGGTGCGGATTAGAAATGGACTTCTAACAACGAGATATTATCTGAAAAATTCAATGACTTGATTTTGCCTTTCCCTTCGAAATTGATCAGGTTGTTTTGGCTCGGCCACAAGTCTCGCAAGACATCATGACGCACTTTAATCGTGCCTATCTCAGCTGGTTTCTCTGTCTCTTGATAGATCCAAAAAAACCGACCTTCCACTTCATGTCCTACTTTTTTTAGCTGAAATGGGTGGTCCAGTTCATTGTATAAACCGAAATTTTTCGCAACGTATTCTGCAAATAGTCGTTGCGTGTCAGGATCTTTTAGAATATCGGCCTTTTTGGAGAAGAGCTCTTTTACAGCATGTTCCGCATCGTGCATGTAGATACGATGCATAATTTCAATATTGCCTGTTCTGGGATTAAACAGAACGGTCGTTAAACCTTCTTTTTGCTGGTGGGCAAGCGCAGGCAAAGAAAATAGTAGTGACAGTAGCACTGCGATAAACGCACTACCTAAAATAGTTGAACGGTGAGTATCCCCACCGTTTTTAACTAGCTGATTAAAAAGCATTTATTGCTCAGCCTCTTCATTATCAGTTTTCAGTTCAGTTTTAATGTCTTGCATGATGTCACGGTAGACTTTACCCGAACGTTTCTTAGACTTGTAAGACTCGATACGCGAAGGAATAATCCGACGTGGATAATGGTTGTTTTCTACATCTACATCAGCCGTTTCCCAACGTGGATCAACAGTAACAGAGGCTAGTTCTTTATCCTTATCAGTGACGATTAGTTTGGAAACTGCTTTTGGCGTACGACGCCAAATCTCAGCAGGAATTCGCATCATCTCACTGGTACCGTCGGTGTAGGTCATTTCGATAATAATCGGCATGACCAATCCACCTAGGTTTGAGAAATCCATGACGTAGTAATTCTTGTCTTCGGCCACTGCGCGCTCTAACGCTTTACGTTCCCAAGGTTTTAAACCATCTAAGAATTTTTTATATGCGTTGCGCTCTTTGTTAGTAACGGTAAAGCGGTCATTTTCGTCATAAAAATCAGTAATATCTGGGAACCGGTCTACCCATAAGGTTGTTCCTTCAGCCTGATTGCGCTCATCGGTTAAAGAAAGTGGTTTATCTGCTTCTACTTGGCGCTCTCGAGCAAAATCGATGTCAGGATCTTCAGTATCCAAACGCAATTTATAAACGCGATCTATACTGATATCAACATGGTCTGTAGAGTAGAACCAACCACGCCAGAACCAATCCAAATCAACCCCAGATGCTTCTTCCATGGTGCGGAAAAAATCTGAAGGTGTCGGACGTTTGAATTTCCAACGATTAGCAAATTCTTTGAACGCAAAATCAAATAATTCACGACCCAAAATAGTTTCGCGTAAAATATTCAGCGCTGCAGCTGGTTTGGTATAGGCATTTGGACCCAAGCGTAACACGCTATCGGATTGTGTCATGATGGGAACTTGCACATCAGATTTCATATAATCGGTGATATCACGAGGTTCAACACCCCATGGAATAGTCGGATCCCACTCACGACCAGCGACACCATCCAAGAAACTATTTAAGCCTTCATCCATCCAAGTCCATTGACGCTCGTCAGAGTTCACGATCATCGGGAAGTAGATATGCCCAATTTCATGGATAACCACACCGATTAAAAAACGTTTTTCAGCTTGTGAATAGGTACGAGAACCATCGTCTTGTAATTCAGTACGCGGACCGTTGAAGGTAATCATCGGGTATTCCATGCCACCGACTGGACCGTTCACTGATTGGGCCACAGGGTAAGGATAATCAAAAGAGAAACGTGAATAAACATCCATGGTGTGGATGATCGATTCAGTTGAATACTTCTGCCACAGCTCTCCACCTTCTTTAGGATAGAATGACATCGCCATAACGAGTGGCATTTCGTCGCCGCCTTGTTGGTAGCCACGCGCATCCCACATGAACTTACGTGAACTTGCCCATGCAAAATCACGTACATTTTGTGCTTTGAAGCGCCAAGTTTTACTCTCGCTGGTCCCTTCTTTTTCGTTTTCTAATGCTTCTTCTTCTGTCACCACAAAAACGATACGATCAGCATTTTTCGCTTTATCCAAGCGACGTTGCTGTTCTTCGGTTAGCACATCTTCTGGGTTTTGTAATACACCTGTTGAAGATACAATATGGTCAGCTGGTACTGTCAGTGAGACATCATAGTCACCAAACTCTAGCGTAAACTCTCCACGACCTATGAACTCTTTGTTAGTCCATGCTTCGTAATCGGTATAAGCAGCTAAACGAGGAAACCACTGAGCCAACAAGAAAATATCGTTACCGCCTTCTCGCGCATCATCTGGGAAGTGTTCATAACCCGCACGAGCTGAAACGGCGTCTTCTTCCACAATGTTGAATGCAAAATCAATGGTAAAGCGAACCCGATCTCCTGATTTCAGCGGTTGTGTGAGGTCAACACGCATTAGAGTCCCGACAATGACATAGTCAAGTTTATTACCTAGACCATCGACGACACGACTGATGTCATAACCTAGTTTGGTATCTTCAACAAAATGTTGTCGACGCAGAGCGCCAAGTGAAATTTGTGCTGGTTGGGTATCTGTTGCACCTGCTGAACCTGGTCCACGATTACCAATACCGCCAAATGTTGTAGTCAGCGCCGACAGCGAATCGTCTTTGAATTTGTTTTGATCGAGTTGGACCCATAAATACTTCAGAGTATCTGGGGAGTTGTTGTAATACGTAATATCTTGAGTCGCTTCGATGCGGCGTTGTTCTTCTAACAAACGCGCAGCAATGGTGTAATCGACACGTTGTTGCCAATATTGGTGGCCTGGTTCGCCAGCTGCGTTACGATAGACATTAGGAGTTGGTAAAACTTCGTCGAGTTGACGGAATTTATCTTCGAAATCGCCTTTTGTTTGACGGATTGCATCGGCACTGGCTGCAGTCGCGAAAAGTAAGCACGATGCACAAAGTAAGGCGTAGATATTACGCATAGAAGTATCCTTGAGTTAGGTATTATAATTATTGGTGCGTATTATACTCTAATTCACATTAAATGAAAAAAAGGGCTAACTTATGCGAATTAAGCCTGTGGTCTAGGTTGTTTCTTGGCCGAATTGTCGTATCCTAGACGTATTCTGATTTGTTGTATTTTCTCCCATGCATGACTTTTCTTGGCAACGTGCCGTTATCAAAGTAGGCAGTTCACTCATCGCCCCTGGTGGCTCCCAACAAGGGTGCTCGGCGCAATACTTGTTACCCATTGCAAAATTTATTACGACTGCACTCGCGCAAGGCAAAGAAATTATTCTAGTTTCTTCAGGTAGCGTGGCTGCAGGGCGTGCGTCAATACCGATTAAACATGCTCCTTCCATTGCTGAAAAACAAGCTATGGCAGCCATTGGGCAGACTCAGATGATGCAAAATTGGGCGCGTTTTTTTGATCAACCTTGTGCCCAAGTTTTGCTAACAATGGATGATTTACATGACCGTCAGCGTTATGTAAATATCCAAAATACTTTGCGCGAATTGTTAGCGCATAACGCGATTCCCATTGTGAACGAGAATGACACTGTAGCAATCAACGAATTAAAAGTGGGCGACAATGATAATTTAGCGGCTTACACCGCGATGGTCGCCCAAGCGGATACGTGTATTATTTGTTCAGACATTGAGGGATTATTTACCGCGAATCCTCGGACAGATAAACATGCCGAATTGTTAACTTGTGTCACTGCGATTACGCCAGAGATTAAAGCAATGGCCGGTGGTGCTGGGAGTGCAGTCGGCACAGGTGGTATGCTAACCAAAATCGAAGCCGCTGAAAAATGTACGCAAACAGGGATCCAGATGTTGGTTGTGAACGGCCAAAGTGCAGCTACGTTTGATGCTTTAGCTGAGGGTAAATGCCCTGGGACGTTATTCACACCTAAATCAGGATCCGTCAAAGCACGCATGGAATGGTTACAATATACCCTACAGAGTAAAGGTGCATTGCATATTGATACCGGTGCACATGCTGCCCTTATCCATAAGGGTGCTTCATTATTACCCATTGGTGTTGTGTCAGTGAGTGGTGAGTTCAAAGCGGGCGATGCAGTCAATATTGTGTTTAATGACAATGTCGTGGCGAAAGGTTTATGCCAATATGATTACAACGAAGCAGCGACGATTGCGGGATGTAAAAGCGATGCTATTAGTACTAGACTGGGGTATACACTGTCAGATGTTCTCGTGCATCGTGATAATTTAGTTATTTTGTAAGGTAAATTCATGGAATTTTGTATCCGATCTGCTGCCAAAGCAGCCCGCCAAGCAGCCATCTCAGTTGCCCAACTAGATGCGCAACAAAAAACAGATGTGCTCAACGATGTTGCTGAAGAATTATTGGCTCAAACACAAGTCATCATTGCGGCTAACCAACTTGACTTAGCCCAAGCCCAAGCAAACAACATGGATATGGCAATGCAAGACCGTTTGGCGCTAGATGCCCAGCGCATCGCCCAAATCGCCCAAGCTGTGATGGATATCGCGGCACAACCAGAAGTCGTGGGGCATTTAAGTGAGCCTGAAATGATGCCTTCAGGGATCCAAGTGCAAAAGATGCAGATACCATTGGGTGTCATTGGTATGATTTATGAATCTCGTCCAAATGTCACCATTGATGCTGCTGCTCTGTGTTTCAAAGCCGGTAATGCGGTCATTTTACGCGGCGGTAAAGAAGCAATACATTCAAATCTTGCTCTGGCGCAGTGTTTACATTCTGTCTTTGCCAAACACGGTATAGCAGAAGCTGCGGTGACGGTTATTCCTGACCCTGATCGTGAAATTCTAAATACCTTACTAACCCTAGCTGATGATGTCGACCTTATTATTCCTCGCGGTGGTGAAGGATTGATACGCTTTGTGACAGCGCATAGCCAGATCCCTGTTATTCAACATTTTAAAGGTGTATGTCACTGCTATATAGATGAATTTGCCGACACCGAAAAAGCGTTAAACATCCTCGAAAATGGCAAAACACAGCGCACAAGTGTATGTAATTCCTTGGAAACGGTCTTAATACATTCCGCCCAAGCGACTCACTTACTGCCGTTGATAGCCGCCATGTTCGCGCAGCACAAAGTCAAAGTCCATGCTTGTCCAGTCAGTTTACCGTATTTTGTCGAAGCGGGCTTAGATGCTACTTTAGCTACGGAAGCAGATTGGGCAGCAGAGTATTTGGCGATGGAAATTGCGGTACGTGTGGTTGCTGATTTTGCCGAAGGCGTAGCACATATTCAGCGCTATAACTCAGGTCATACAGAAGTCATTGTGAGTGAAGAACCGTTGCGACAGCAGGCCTTTTTACGACAAATACACTCTGCGGTAGTCATGGTTAATGCATCATCTAGATTCTCGGATGGTGGGGAGCTAGGGTTGGGTGCAGAAATTGGGATTTCCACATCAAAACTGCATGCCTATGGTCCAATGGGAGCCGCTTCTTTGACCACTCAAAAGTTTGTTGTCTCAGGTGATGGGCATATCCGAGTTTAACTCACTGCCATGAAGACGACATTGATTTTGGCATAACTATATGACAGGTAGGGATTTTCGGCTAGAATGCCCCTTTGGTACAGCATAAGCTTCAGCTGTTATCCTTTCTCTATTTGTCGAGTACTCTTTATTTATGCCAAATGCCTTTTACTTTATCTTATGTACTCTGATCTGGGGTTCTACTTGGTTGGCGATTAATTTCCAAATCGGGCATACGCTGGAGCCGACTTATGCTGTTGGGATCCGCTTTTTACTCGCCGCTATTATCTTAGGCATATTCTGTCTGCTCACGCGAAAAAATATGCGCTTTTCACGCAAACAACACAGTCAGTTTTTACTAGTTGGCCTGTTTTTCTATGCTTTAGATTATGGGTTTTTGTACGCTGCTCAGCAACATATCGTAAGTGCACTACTCGCTTTGTTGAGTTCTAGTGTGATTTATTTCAATGTCGTGTTGCGCCGAATCTTTCTAGGTAAACCTGTCCGTTTCGAAGTGCTTCTTGGTGCGACCTTAGGTTTCTTAGGCATTGCTGCTATTTTTGCGCCTGAATTGAGTAAAGTGAGTTTGGAGGCTGGCTTGGGTTTGGGTTTGTTATTTGCGTTTTGTTCTTTTTCTTCAGCAGCCATCGGGAATGTGATATCCGAGAATACCTTGGATAATGTCCCTGTGGTACAGATGAACTTTTACACCATGTTATATGGTTCAGTGACTGTTTTAGTTGTTCTACAACTCACCCAAATCCCTTTTGAATTGCCCACAGTATCGTCATTTTATTACACGTTGGTGTATCTCAGTTTGTTCGGTTCGGTATTCGCTTTTGGATGTTACATGAAGTTAATTCAAAATATTGGCTCGGATAAAGCGGCTTATGTCGTCTTGTTGTACCCACTTGTGGCATTGGTTTTATCGACCTTTTTTGAAGGCTACCAATGGAGCATTTACGCGCTTTTTGGTGTGGTCTTAGTCTTACTGGGTAATGCTTGTGCTATGGGTAAAGTGAAATACCTGCAACGTTTTAGTTCTTCTTTAGGTAGAGTATAGCCCTATGTCACAAATCAACGATGACACAACGACACATGCAAAAGCGACGTTATCCCAACTAGAGTTTGTCGCTCTGATGGCATTGTTAACTTCGCTTGTTGCACTCAGTATTGATGCTATGTTGCCAGCACTCACCGCCATGGGCAACGATCTCGCTAGTACTGGAGCACAGCAAAATCATTTAGTGGTGAGTTTATTCTTTATCGGTATGGCATTTGGGCAAATGTTCTTTGGTCCATTTGCGGATGCTAGAGGTCGTCGAGCAACTATCCTAGTGGGCATGCTTATTTTTGTATTCGGGACTTTCATTTGTATGGCCGCTGAGGATATGACCACTATGTTAGTGGGTCGATTCGTCCAGGCTTTTGGTGTCTCAGGGCCAAGAATTGCGGCGATGGCTATGATTCGAGATATTTATGTCGGTGCTTCTATGGCCAAAATCATGAGTTTTATCATGATTATTTTTATCCTAGTCCCAATGGCGGCACCTGTGATTGGTCAGTGGATTATGCTAATGAGCTCCTGGTGGTATATCTTTGTCTTCTTTTTGCTGATTACGGTACTGACCGCAATCTGGTTTTTCGCTAGGCAGCCAGAAACGTTACATCGTAGTGTGCGCAGACCGTTTGCCTTGAGTGAGTTTGTTGACGCAGCTCGGTTTATCCTTACTCATCGCCAAGTATTGCCCTATATTATTGCTATGGGATGTATTTTTGGCGCATTTTTAGCATACCTCAGTGCATCACAAACGATTTTTCAAAACTTATATTCGACGGGCGAATGGTTCCCTTATATTTTTGCATTACTCGCTTTTGCGATTGGTTGTGCTTCTATGTTGAATGCGCGTCTGGTCGAGCAAATGGGGATGTTGCGTTTGTGTTATTTGGCCTTGTTTGGACATATTCTCACTAGCCTAGTGTTGTGTATTGTGGTGTGGTTTTTTGGTGGTTTACCGACCTTAACTATATGGATTGGGTTGTTATTTGTTGATTTCTTTTTTGTTGGCATTTTATTTGGCAATATGAACGCTTTGGCGATGCAACCACTCGGGCAAATTGCAGGGGTTGGAGCAGCCTTTATCGGATCTTTAAGCTCGGTTGTTGCTGTACCTTTAGCGCTTTTCATCGATACGTTTTTAGCTGATTCATTACAACCCATTACGCTTGGGTTTCTGATTTTGGGCTTGTGTAGCTATGGCTTGTTTAGGGTCGCTGAAATTCGATAAGGCAATTTTTTTAGGCAGAAAAAAGCCACAACATCTGTTGTGGCGACAGTCTAGTAAGCGCTATTTTTACCGTGATTTCTTGTTCTAGGGTTTGGGAAAACCAAACTCGTTATTCCACTCATATTGCTTACAGGGGCGTAGACTCCAAAAAATAATGTACTTAAAATATTTTTATTATGAAACTTTTCCTAACTGTACAACCGGTTTATCTTCAGTATTTTGAAAAATTTCAATTCGACGTGGCATTCGTTCGTTATCTTTAATTTTGTCGTAAGTCGCAAAATTCACATTCATCTGTTGGCAAAACTTATAAAAACACAAGAAATCTTTGCGGTTAAAATCATCACCGTCTCTGGTCATTTGTGAGTCAATGTATAAATCTGAGCCGTTTATAGTGAGATTAGCGCAGGCTGTATAAGGTTCACCATATTCTTTTACTTTTAAAGCCCTTACCATTTTGACTTCAAAAATCCATTCTCCGATGCGAGTATATCGTGTTATTTCGTTTGCCATTATTTACTCAATTCATGTTTGGTTTAAATGTTAATTTAAAAAAGAGTCACCCAAACCCCACAGCGTTCCTTCAATGTGAAGTTTAGGTTTTGTTTGATAAATTTAATTATCTAGACTCTTACTCAACTCACTTACAGTGTTGCACGAGTTGTACCAGTTTTATTAATTTGTTTAATATCAATAGCTTGAGTTATTTTGGTTGAACTGGAAAGGGATTAAGTGTTGCAACTTAGCAACACAGCTCATGCTTATGAGGGTGAGCGCGAGAAAAGTGTGAGGTAATTTCGCTATTATGCTATTCAGATGGCTTTTATAAGCGACTAACTATCACTTTTATAGACAAAAGCACTGTCTGTTTTATGCAACACTATTGAAATACACAGTTTATGTAAATAATAACAATTCTCATTTGCGTTATTGTTTGTGTGATCGTATGATGCGCAAAAATCATCATCAATCACATTTTATGGACATGCCATGCACCAACGTCATCCTTTAACAACACCTTGTAAATACTCTCTCATTTCACTTTGTTTAGCTTCCACGCTTGTTCCAGCTTTGGCTAACGATACTGTTGACCCAATAGAAACGATTGAGGTTTCTAGTGCCTATTTACAAGGCTACAACGCACATGCTGCAAGCGGAGCTACGCGCATGGAGTTAGCAATCAAAGATATCCCTCAATCAGTATCGGTCATTACTAATGCCCAGCTAGAAGACTTTTTGTTGACGAATACCAATCTTGCCTTAGATAGTGCTACAGGTGTCAACGTTGAGCGAATCGAGAAAGACAGAACGTATTACACGGCACGTGGTTAAGACCCCACCATATGCTAGTGATTGAGCCGCAAATACCAGAACTGCAAGGTAAGGTTCTTGGGGTTGTTATTGCGCTGATCATGTGCTTTTTAGGTGTCAGTGGGATCATGTTATATCGCAGATTTTGGGCGAAAATTTTGACACTTTGCGATTGGCTAGTCAGCAAGAAATACCCAGTTTTATACCGAATTATTTGGCTATTCCCAATGAGGATGATATGGATATTATGTTCTTTGGTAGCGTTGTGACCAATAATCCTTTACTCAGTCAATATGGCAGCATGGTAGTATATGACCACCATACTGGGGAGCTGAAAACCAAATACGATATTCGCCATGCTGGAGTATTACAAAAGTTTGATGATAGCACGCGTAAACTACACTTTGGCTATTTTGCCGGTATCTGGTCCAAAATCATTTGGAGTATTGTTGGCTTAGCACCCGTTATATTGATGGTGACGGGGACGTTGATGTTTATTATCCGACGTCAGCCAAAAACAAGATTAAACAGACGTAAAAAGACGTTACCTGCTCATTCTCTGAAACATTATAATTAAGGAATAAAATGAAACGTATGAAAACAACTTTACTCACAGCTTACGTGGGATTATTGACATTGTCTGGTTTTGCACAAGCTGACCATGATATGGCGCACTTTCCAGCATTGCAGGCTGATACCATTACAACCGCATTGTGTAATATGCAAAGCTACCAAAAGAATCTTGCTGAAATTACGGCAAAGGAGGAGCTGACGACGTTGGATATGGTAAAAGTACACGAGCTGACTTATACCTTGGAAAATGCATTGCAGCGTTTACAACAAGACTTAGTTACTGTGGCAGAGGATTTGGAAGAAGTACATCAAGCTTCTGAAAAACTAGAACCGAACAAAATTAAAGCTTTTGGTAAAAAGTATTTGGCACAAGGTGAATTATTTACCAAAGGAGTGACTTGCTCTAACTAATTTGTTGAGCAAGTGTTTATATGTATTTAAATGGCCCCCTGTGATCAGAGCGTAGCGATGTCGTGGGGGAGTCTAAAGTAAAAATAGTGACTATTCGTGTCTTCGGCGTAGTTCAGTCACACGACGTTGAAGCCGCTCTTTGATATCATTATCGCTTGAGTTCTTACTCGCAAAACCAGAATCTGCAGCGACCTGCATGGGATCAAGTTCAGCCTCAAGTGCTTTGAGTGAGGCTTTAAGGCGAGAGAACAACGTAGTTGTGATTGTATTTGTGCGCGGTGGTTTTCGTACTTTTGTTAAATGAGTTCTGGTTGAGCTATCAGAAGATGGTTTCTTAGGGGATAACTGAGCTGGACGAATCAATGCTTGACGTTGCAATGTCGGATGCTTGCCATCAACTGTGTATGGACTGTAGGGATCACAATCCAGGGGCTTACCAAATAACGCACGTAAAATACTCATTATCAACACTACCCATAAATGACATTATGCATCATCCGTCCAGGCATCAATGCAAAAAAACGCGATTATCAAACCGCCAATATATAAGCCTACCACTGCCTAACGATGGGGTGTGACATCCCTGTGTTTGGCTGCAAAGTATGCTTGAGCCACACTGCTAATTGTTAATATACTAAAAATACGGATAAAACCAAAGTGACTAAATCACAATGGCCCGACTAGGCCTGCATATGCCAGAAATAAAAAACCCGGCCAAAAAGGCCGGGCAAAAGGGCTTTATAAAAAGCACCTAACGACAGAACTGTTACATTCTAGATGATAGCTTGCATGTCACTCATGTAACCACGCAATTCTTCACCAATCCATTCCACGCCATGTTCGCGAATGGCTTTGTTAACTTCTACTAAACGCATGTTATCTACTGCATTTGAAGTTGAGGTCAAACCGCCACCTAAAAGTTCAGGTGTAATGTTTGGCATGACTTTCTCTGCTAATAACGGGATGGCAGCATTAGCAAATAAGTAGTTACCGTATTCTGCAGTATCAGAAATAACTACATTCATTTCATATAAACGCTTACGCGCAATGGTGTTAGAAATAAGTGGCGTTTCGTGTAATGACTCATAATACGCAGACTCAGGTAAGATACCCGCTTCAACCATCACATCAAAAGCAAGCTCTACACCAGCTTTGATACATGCTACGACAAAGATACCTTTATCGAAGAACTCTTGGTCATCAATTTTGCCTTCGTAAACTGGCGCATTTTCAAATGCTGTCTGACCAGTTTCTTCACGCCATTTTAATAAGTTTGCATCACCGTTGGCCCAATCTTCCATCATTGTGCGAGAAAACTCACCTGAGATAATGTCATCTTGGTGTTTTTCGAATAAAGGACGTAATAGTTGAGTCAGTTCAACTGACAAATCGTGTGCTTTGATTTTAGCTGGATTCGATAAACGATCCATCATGTTAGTTACACCACCGATCTTCAATGCTTCGGTGATAGCTTCTAGGCCATACTGTAACAAGGCAGCTGCGTAACCTGGCTCAACACCGTCGGCAACCATTTTTTCATAACCTAGTACAGCTACGGCTTGTTGCATACCACATAAGATAGTTTGCTCACCCATCAAATCAGACTTAACTTCAGCGATAAATGATGATTCAAGCACACCTGCACGGTCACCACCAGTTGCTGATGCTAGTGCTTTAGCAATTGGCCAACCTTTGTTTTCTGGATCATTTTCTGGGTGCACAGCGATGAGTGTTGGTACGCCAAAACCACGCTTGTATTCTTCACGAACTTCAGTTCCTGGACATTTTGGTGCACACATGACAACAGTAATGTCAGAACGAATTTGTTGGCCTTCTTCAACGATATTAAAACCATGAGAGTAACCTAATGTTGCGCCTTCTTTCATTAAAGGCATAACCGCTTCAACTACCGACGCGTGTTGTTTATCAGGCGTCAAGTTATAAACTAAATCTGCGGTTGGAATAAGGTCTTGGTAAGTGCCTACTGTAAAACCGTTTTCACTTGCACGGACGAAAGAGTCACGTTTCTCGTCGATTGCTGCTTGACGTAAGGCATAAGAAACATCAAGACCTGAGTCACGCATGTTTAAGCCTTGGTTCAGGCCTTGTGCGCCACAACCTACGATGACAATTTTTTTGCCTTTCAGGAAGTCACATCCATCAGCAAATTCAGAACGATCCATAAAACGACATTGACCTAATTGGTCAAGCTGGACGCGTAAAGGAAGAGTGTTAAAATAATTAGCCATGTAGGGTTCCAATATATTTAAGTTAAAAAAGCCGTCTATAATCAAACAGCGTTGTTACATTCCAAACATAATCAGTGACGATTGCGTTGAAATATAGTGGATGCTGTTTGTTTTGGAAAATGATATATTCGCAATGCTTTGTTGCAATTTTTGCAATACTAGAATTTTGGAGGCCTCTTATGGACTTTCGCAGCTTGGAATTATTTAGTCATTTGGCATCTACATTGCACTTCGGTAAAACGGCTGAGGCGATGTATGTTACGCCTTCGACGTTGAGTCGAGCGATTCAACGTTTAGAAGATGATACGCAAATTAAGCTGTTTGAACGGAATAACCGAGCCGTCAATCTCACTCATGCAGGTCATGTATTTTTGAAATTTGCTCATCAGACTTTAGCTGCATGGCAACAAACCCAAGTCATGTTACAACAACAAAAAGAAGAGTTAAGTGGGGCTCTTAGTATGTATTGTTCAGTAACGGCATCACAATCCCACTTGCCTGAACTATTGAACGCTTACAAACGCCTGCATCCTAATGTCGATATGCAATTAGTGACCGGTGATCCAGCCTTGGCAGAACAAAGGTTATTACAAAAACACAGTGATATTGCCATATCTATTCATACACCAGAATTTCCTAAAGAGCTTGCTTTTGTGCCATTGGGGCAGGTGCCATTGGTACTAATCGTACCCAAAACACTCAAGATCAGAGATGTGAAAAAAATCCAATGGCCTAAACAGCATTTGATTTTGCCGGATTCCGGCCCTTCTAAACGGATCGTGCATCATTGGTTGGCAGAGCACAACATCCGCCCTCAAATATATGCTCATGTAGGGGGGAATGAGGCGATTGCCAGTATGGTCGCCTTGGGGTTAGGTATAGGTTTTGTACCACAAATCGTGTTGGACCATTCGACGTTGAGTCATCAACTAAGACAGATCCAAGTAGATGATATCGAACCTTATTCTTTGGGGTTAGCATGTCTTGCAACTCGTCAGGAAGAACCTAAAATACAAGCCATGTTGGAGATGGCACTAAATTAGAGCATGTCGTTTTTATCCCTCTTGAGCGTACTGCACTAAAAATCGGTCAAATGCACGGTATTGTAGTGCTTCAGCAAGGTGACTTTGGGTAATAGTATGGTCCTGTTCGAGATCAGCAATCGTACGGGCAATTTTTATAATGCGATGGCTAACGCGTAGTGATAAACCTAAGCGGTCAATAGCCATGCGCATGAAGTTTTCTTCTGTTTGACCTAATGGGCAGTGCGTTTTGATATGGCGTTGTGTCATTTTTTGATTAAGCGCCCCTTGTCTTTTTATCTGCAAGGTTTGTGCTTTTTGGACTCTTTGTGCCAGCTCAGCTGACGTGTTAGCTACTTGAGTGGGAGGTGGTGTGCGAAACATATCATTGACACTGACTTTTTTGACGTCAACTTGGATGTCAATCCGATCGAGAAATGGGCCAGATATCTTTTGTAGGTAACGCATGGTTTGATCATAGGTACTGCGATTATTCTCTATATCACCAGTAGGGCTCGGATTCATGGCTGCGATTAATTGAAAGTCAGCAGGAAACGTTACATTGTAATTTGCTCTGGAAAGATGCACTTGACCACTTTCTAATGGTTCTCTGAGATTGTCAATTGCTGCACGTTGAAATTCCGGTAATTCATCCATAAACAGTGTTCCCCGGTGGGCCAGCGATATTTCTCCTGGTTGAGGTATTAAACCGCCTCCTATCATAGCCGTCGGTGTCGTTGAATGATGTGGTTGGCGCAGTGGCCTAGCTCCCCATTGCGAATGACAATCCTTGCCTGCTACAGATAAAATCATAGCGTTGTCGACCGCCTCTGCTTGGCTTAGAGGAGGCAATAGAGAATTAAACCGTTGGGCTAGCATGGTCTTACCGGAGCCTGGCGGACCAAATAACAAGACGTTGTGACCGCCAGCAGCGGCAATCAAAAGTGCCCTAACGGCTTTGTCCTGTCCAATGACATCAGCGATATCTAAGTCGTTACCACTGGGCTGATTTATATTTTCATCAGCCGTAATTTTAGGTAGCAAATCCGTTTGTTTAATATGCCCAACAATATCGCTTAGATGAGTACCGGTGAATGCTTGAATAGGGGCTAATAAAGACAATTCAGTTGTGTTATGAATACTCGTTAATAACGTTTTATTTGCTTTGGTACAGGCTAAAGCGGCTGACATGATCCCATCGACTCTTCTGAGTTGACTGGATAGGGCTAGCTCTCCGACACATTCGTAAGGGTCTAGTTGGTGCTGCTCGAGTTGACCGCTCGCAACGAGCAAACCCAAGGCGATTGCCAAATCAAAACGTGCCCCTGATTTTGGTACATCTGCAGGAGAAAGGTTAACGGTGATACGTTTACTGGGAAACTCAAACCCAGCGTTGATCATTGCGGATCGCACTCTTTCCTTGGCTTCCGAAACACTCCGTTGGGGTAACCCGACCAGCTGAAAACAAGGGAGTCCGACACTAATATGCACTTCGATGGTAATTAATGGTGCTGTCATACCAATACAAGCTCGAGAGTAAATGATTGCCAAGGACATTGCGCTATCCACAGAAAGAAAAAAAGAGAGTGATATAAATATAATTGGCAGTCTAACTTGGTTAGGACAGTTTTATGTAAAACTCAACCAAAGCACAGGTCGAAGAATTGAATTTATCTTTGCAAGAGTTTGAGTGTTGTATCGCTTATTATTTTGAGCTAGTATTACTGAGGATCGTACTTATGTATGCTTCATCAGTGACCATTCTATTTTAGAGATAAAGGTTAATATAAACGACTTTTATACTGCTAAACCTTCATTCCAAACATGTATGTTACCGTTTGTGTATACGTGTGTCTGCTATTTTGCTTTGTTTCGATTTTGAATACCCGGAATAGACATGAGTTGGCATTATTACAATTAACTGTGTATCAGCGTCTCTTGAGCTTGCTACCTAAAAGATTAATTGTCGTGTATTATTTAGACGTATTTAAGATTCCTCAAATAGGCATACCTGTTTGACCCCTACATGATTTAAGGAAGTAAAATGGCTAAGACCCCTGCTGAAAAAATTTGGTTTAATGGTGACATCATGCCTTGGCAAGATGCAACCGTGCATGTCATGACTCACGCTATTCACTATGGCTCTTCAGTATTCGAAGGTATTCGTGCTTATAACACACCAGATCAAGGCACCTGTGTTTTCCGTTTGAATGACCACAACCGTCGCTTGTTTGATTCGGCAAAGATTTATCGTATGACCATCCCTTACACGCTGGATCAAGTCAACACGGCTACTATGGATATTATTCGCGCAAATGACTTGAAATCTGCGTATATTCGTCCAATTGCGTTTTATGGCGATTTAGGTATGGGTATCCAAGTCCCGTTCGGCCAGGAAACGGAATTAAGTATCGCTGCTTTTGAGTGGGGCGCTTACTTAGGGGAAGAAGCCTTACAAAACGGTGTTGATGCAGGTATCTCATCGTGGAGTCGTCTAGCCGCCAATACCTTACCTACAGGTGCAAAAGCCGGTGGTAACTACTTGTCATCTCAGCTTATTTCAATGGAAGCCCGTCGCCATGGTTACGGCGAGGGGATTGCGCTCGACGTTAATGGCTATGTATCAGAAGGTGCAGGCGAAAACATTTTTGTTATACGTGACAAAGTGGTGATGACGACTCCGAAAACGGCAGCTATTTTACCTGGTATCACACGTGATACATGTATGGTCATGTTAAAAGAACTTGGCTATGAGATCCGTGAAGAAAACATTCCGCGCGAATCAATGTATCTAGCTGATGAAATATTTATGTGTGGAACGGCAGCTGAAGTAACACCTGTGCGTTCAGTCGATGGTATTGCAGTGGGTAATGGTGGTCGTGGGCCAATTACCAAAGAAGTTCAAGATATGTTCTTTGGTTTATTTAACGGTTCTACACCTGATAAATGGGGTTGGTTAACTCCTGTTTATAAGTAAAAAATTTAGATTTTAAAAGAGAGATTATTGTGCCAAAACTTCGCTCAGCAACAACAACACAAGGCCGTAATATGGCTGGCGCACGTGCTTTATGGCGTGCGACAGGAATGAAAGATTCTGACTTTGGTAAGCCAATTATTGCGGTTGCTAATTCATTTACTCAGTTTGTGCCAGGCCATGTCCACCTCAAAGATATGGGGCAACTGGTGGCTCGTAGTATCGAAGCGGCTGGTGGCGTCGCTAAAGAATTTAATACTATTGCGGTTGATGATGGTATTGCGATGGGGCATGCCGGTATGCTGTATAGCTTGCCGTCACGTGAAATCATTGCTGATTCTGTGGAGTATATGGTCAACGCACATTGTGCGGATGCTATCGTCTGTATTTCTAACTGTGACAAAATTACTCCAGGAATGTTAATGGCATCTATGCGCCTGAATATCCCAGTGATTTTTGTTTCCGGTGGTCCGATGGAAGCAGGTAAAACAAAACTTTCTGATAAATTAATTAAACTCGATTTAGTTGATGCCATGGTTGCGGCTGCAGATGACAAAGTATCTGATGCAGATAGTGAAGAAATCGAACGCTCAGCGTGTCCGACTTGTGGTTCTTGTTCTGGTATGTTTACTGCGAATTCGATGAACTGCTTAACTGAAGCACTAGGCTTATCATTGCCTGGTAACGGTTCTTTGTTAGCGACACATGCTGACCGTGAACAACTCTTCATTCGTGCCGGTCAGGAAATCGTAAAGCTATGTCAACGCTACTATGGTGATGATGATGAGTCAGCACTACCTAGAAATATTGCAAACTTCAACGCTTTTGAAAATGCGATGAGTTTGGATATTGCGATGGGTGGCTCAACAAATACTATTTTGCATTTGCTTGCTGCTGCGATTGAAGGCGAAGTGCCATTTACAATGGATGATATTGATCGCTTATCTCGCAAAGTACCGCATTTGTGTAAAGTCGCCCCTGCGACGCCAGAATACCACATGGAAGATGTCCATAGAGCGGGTGGTGTCATGGGTATTTTGAATGAATTAAATAAAGCCGGTTTATTCCATGCAGATGCGAATCATGTGCTAGGTGGTACTATCGGAGATGTTATTGCAAAGATGGATATTACCCGTGAAAATCCAGAGGCAGATACGTTTTATCGAGCAGGCCCAGCTGGCATTCGCACGACTCAAGCTTTTAGCCAAGACTGTCGCTGGGATACAGTGGATAACGATCGTGAGAACGGCTGTATCCGCAGTATTGATAATGCATTCAGCTTAGAGGGTGGCCTAGCTGTTCTCTTTGGTAATTTAGCTGAAGATGGTTGTATTGTGAAAACTGCAGGTGTCGATGAATCCATTCATAAATTTGATGGTGTAGCACGTGTGTTTGAATCACAAGATGATGCGGTATCTGCGATATTACAAGATACGATTAACCCGGGCGATGTTTTGGTCATTCGTTATGAAGGGCCTAGAGGCGGACCGGGTATGCAAGAAATGCTATATCCAACGTCATACCTAAAATCCAAAGGATTAGGTAAAGCATGTGCATTGATCACTGATGGTCGATTCTCTGGAGGAACGTCAGGTTTATCAATCGGTCATTGTTCACCTGAAGCTGCTAGTGGTGGTGGTATCGCGTTGGTTGAAGATGGCGATAAGATAGCCATTGATATTCCTAATCGGAGTATCAACCTAGTGTTATCTGATGCAGAAATCAGTGCACGTCGAACGGCTATGGAACAACGTGAGCGTCCATACAAACCGGTATCTCGTGAGCGGAAAGTATCTTTAGCGCTGCGCAATTTTGCTATGTTAGCAACGAGTGCCGACAAAGGTGCTGTCCGTGATCCAGCAAAGCTAGAAGATATCTAAAGGATAAATTAGTGACTCAATCAACACCACTTAGCGCGAACGAATATTTGAAAAAAATTTTGTTGGCACCTGTTTACGAAGCTGCCGTCAATTCAGACTGTGTGGTGATGAATCGCTTGTCCATGGAGTTAGGCAATACGGTTGTTTTAAAACGTGAAGATCAGCAACCGGTCAAGTCATTTAAGTTGCGTGGCGCATATAATCGCATTAGTCAATTATCAGCAGAACAGTTAGCAGCAGGCGTGATTGCTGCTTCTGCTGGTAATCATGCTCAAGGCATGGCTTATGCTGCCCAAAAGAAACAAATTCATGCCACGATCGTAATGCCAGAAACCACACCTGATATAAAAGTCGATGCGGTGCGTCGATTCGGTGGAGAGTGGGTGACGATTGTGCAACATGGTACTAGTTTTGATCAGGCATTAGCGAAAGCGAATGCATTAAGTGCAGAGCACAACTTAACGGTCATTCCCCCCTTTGATGATCCAGATGTGATTGCGGGACAAGGTACGATTGCCCGTGAAATGTTAGAGCAACATCCTGAGTTGGACACGTTGTTTGTGGCGGTCGGTGGTGGTGGTTTAGCTGCTGGGATTGCCGTTTATGTCAAACAGCTGCGCCCAGAAGTCAAAATCATTGCGGTTGAATCGGCTGAATCAGCATGCCTAAAAGCAGCTATGGAGGCTGGTGAACCTGTTGCATTACCTTCTGTGGGTATTTTTGCTGATGGTGTTGCTGTTAAAATTATGGGCCAGGAAACATTTCGTCTTTGCCAAACGTACGTAGATGAAGTGATGACAGTGACCAACGATGAAATATGTGCAGCCATCAAAGACATTTTCGACGATACACGGGTCATTGCTGAGCCTGCAGGCGCTTTATCTGTAGCGGCAATTCGCAAATACACACGAGAAAACAATGTGTCTGGCCGGCACTTAGGTGGTATTTTGTGTGGTGCCAATATTAATTTTCACACCCTGCGTTATGTTTCTGAACGCTGTGAATTAGGTGAAGGTAAAGAAGCCGTCTTTTCGGTGAAAATTCCAGAGCAAACGGGTTCATTTAAAACATTCTGCGAATTACTCGGCGGTATTAATATCACTGAGTTTAACTATCGCTTTGCAAGTAAAAGCGAAGCACATGTCTTTGTTGGTGTGAAGTTGAAACGCGGTTTGGCAGAATATGCAGAATTAACTAGTAGGCTCGCTAGCGCCGGTTATGAATGGTGTGATCTTTCGAATAATGAATTGGCGAAGTTACATGTGAGGCATATGGTTGGCGGTAAACCACCAGTACCCATCAATGAGCGTGTATTTGGTTTTGAGTTCCCGGAATACCCAGGGGCTTTAATGCACTTCTTAAACACGCTAGGAGCACGTTGGGATATTACTTTATTCCACTATCGCAACCACGGTGCGGCAGAAGGTTTAGTGTTAGTTGGCTTTGATTTACCAGATAATTGTGAACATGCTTTCCAAAAGCATTTGGAGCAACTGGGCTTTACTTATGCCGAACATACCGATAACCCTGCTTATCAATTCTTTCTAGGCAATCATTCATAAGCGTTTATGGATAAAAACAAGCTATCACATTGCCAAGTTTCACATTGGCAATGTGAGGTGTTCGTTTGTTTAGTCTAGGTTTTGTAAATGTTGGACAATCTCAGGGTATACCAAAGTATTGACCAACTGGCTCAATTCTTCTGAGTTGGCGTTCAACTCTAAAGCTCCAGATTCATTCGAGGTCAGTAAACCATTCTCACGTAAGCCATTAACGAGCGTAGCAAAGACGTTTTTGTCAGAAAATTCAGGTGAACTCACACCAAATAATTTAGATAAACGCTCAGCGATTTTCCTCGAACCGCGTTCTAGGTCACCACGGCTAGTCGACTCATTTTGGCGCAATTGATGTAAAACTACTGCATAGCGCTGGAAGGTCTCTTGTAATACTTTAGATAATAACCATGCCGACGTGAATGCCTTGTCTTCTGCCGGTGGTGCTTGCAGTTTTCTACCTGTTTGAACCAGTAAACCTTGGGATTTCAGTTGGTCTATATAACGATCAATTAAATCGTTTAATTCAGCGGGTTTAAAGTAAATGAAAAGCTCTTTTTGTAACAGCGGATAAATTGTCGCACAAGTCGCTTTGATATATTTCTTTTCACATCCTTTTTGGGCAAAAACGAGTGCTAAAATCAAACTAGGCAGAGCAAATTGATGCATGATGTTGTTGCGGTAATACGTTAATACAACCGCTTTATTTGGCAGTGGCGCAATTAATTCACCGTACTCATCTTTGGTCACTTGCAGACGTTTCAAAGCAAGGGTCTGCTCAACCATTTTGGCAGCACTTATATCTGGAACAGATGCCGTATCTGAAAATGGCAGCGCCTTAAACAAGGTGAGATAATCAGCCAAAGTATGAATAAGATCTGCTTTACTGAGCGTGTGCATTTTGGCTGAAAGTAAACATAACGCAATCAGTGACATACCATTTAGCGCACCAGATTTATTTATTTCTAACATGACATCATCTGCTAAACGATTGACGGCAGGGGTCAACCACGCGGGTTTTTTATCTGCTTCTGTAGGTCTATCGGTATTCCAGTCTGGTGTATACTCATCCAAGAATTTATTCAGCTGGATTGGCTCACCAAAATTCAAGAAACCATGGCCGTAGTTACGCAGTTTTTTCAGTGCACCAAGCACTTGTAAAGGCGATTCTTTTTTCTTGGATTTCCCTTTGAGTTCTTTTACATAAGAACTGACTTCCATCACATTTTCATAACCAATATACACAGGTACGATACTGACGGGGCGGTTAATGCCTTTGCTCATTGCTTGGAGAGTCATGGCGAGCATGCCCGTTTTCGGAGGTAATAAACGACCGGTACGCGAGCGACCACCTTCAGGATAGTATTTAACAGAATATCCTTTGTTAAATAACAGTTCTAAATACTCCCGAAAAACAGCCGTATATAATTTATTTCCGGCAAAGCTGCGACGCAGGAAAAAAGCACCTGCGCGACGGAACAATGGACCTGCTGGCCAAAAGTTAAGATTAATTCCGGCTGCTATGTGCGGAGTCACTAACCCTTCTTTGTAGATGACATAGGTCAGTAATAAATAATCCATATGGGAACGATGACACGGCACATATACAATTTCATGACCATTACGGGCTAGTTCACGAACTTTTGCAGCATTACCTACAGAAATCCCATTGTAAATTTTATTCCAAAGGGGAGTGAGGATGCGATCCGCAAAACGTACCAGCCCTTCCCGATAATCACCTGCAATTTCTGTGAGATAGTCATGCGCTTCTTGTTTAGCTGCGGCTTTGGTTTTGCCTTTATTGGCTACCAGATCAGCTATCGCGGCTTTTACGGATTCAGATCCCACCACCGCAGAATGTAATGTTTGTCGCTCCAAGAGTGTTGGGCCAGTTAACCCTTGGCGTTTACGTTGAAAATGGGTACCTGTCACACGAATTAATTTTTTGGCTATGTGAGCATCAGTCCCGTGTTGTTGGGCCATATACTGACTCGAGACAGAGCGTGAGAATGATACGAAACTGTCGCGCCCCAAAAATAAAACAATAAATACTTTACGCAACCAACTCGGTGAAGCGACATCGACTAAGATATCACTGAACCCCGGTTTGGACTTATCTGGCGCCCGGCCCCAAGTGATATAAACGGGGACAATTTGTAAATTTAAGTTGGGTTGTTGGCGATGGATATGGAATAAGTTGGTAACCTGTTGCTCCATTTTTTTCTTGGTAGATTTCTTGCCGAACAAGGGTTTAGGGCTGTGTAAATACAAACAAGTGTTGATCGATTTTTCTGTTGTCAACGTGATGGATTTAAAAGGACTGATTAACCCCAGTTTTTTTGCTGAGATAGATAATGCGACTTGATCAGAGATAGAGTCAGTATGCAGCACGTACAAAGTGGGTTGGTCTGGGTCTATATTCAGTTCTTCTGACAGTGCGCTAGGGATCGTGTGCGGTCGCACTAAAAGGCGCAATGGCCAATATAGAAGGAAAATCAAAACAGTACGAAGCGCAGACATATAAAGTATCCTAAATTAATAACATCGTTATTATAACGTGAAATCTTGGGTAAGCGTTAGTCGGAATAAAGCGAGTCTGGATAAATAAACACTTGTAATTTATACAGCACTGGATATACTCACAATACTGTTTGCATTCACAGGATTAAATCATGCGTCCCTTAACACCTCGTCAACAAGAAGTATTAGACCTTGTTAAAGCTGCTATGCTCGATACTGGTATGCCACCAACGCGAGCTGAAATTGCTCGCCAACTTGGTTTTAAATCGGCGAATGCAGCTGAAGAACACCTAAAAGCACTCGCTAAAAAAGGTGTGATAGAAATGCTACCGGGCACGTCACGCGGGATTAAATTAAATGTGCCTTTGGATGATGTGGTTGAAGAAGAAGGCTTACCACTTATTGGCCGTGTGGCTGCTGGTGAACCTATCCTAGCCCAAGAACATGTCGAATCTCATTACAAAGTGGATCCTGCATTATTTCATCCGGCAGCTGACTTTTTACTTCGTGTCAATGGCATGAGTATGAAAGACATTGGTATTCTTGACGGCGATTTACTCGCGGTACACCGGACTACGGATGTGCACAATGGGCAGGTTGTCGTTGCGCGTGTTGATGAAGATGTTACGGTGAAGCGCCTAGAGAAAAATGGTTCTCAGGTGGTTTTACACGCTGAAAATGAAGATTTCTCCCCTATCAAAGTCGATTTAGCTACTCAGCCATTTAACATTGAAGGGATCGCAGTGGGTGTGATCAGAAACGCAGATTGGATGTAAGCTAGAAAACGTAAATTTACCTGAACAATACACTTAAATTCGTAAAACCAGCGTATGAAAATATGCTGGTTTTTTTATGCGTCAAAAGAATCTAAGCCCCTGAAACCTAAACTAAAGTTGATATTTTTGAATATCAGCACGCAAATTGACATTTAAAGCACATAAAACGGTTGTACAAATTACACACATTGTTTAACATGATATTAACAGTATTTGTATATCGGCTTAACATTTCGTCATTTTTCTAAACAAAATAATAATTACGAAATGTTTGCTGTGGATTAAAAACCGCGGAGGTGTTGAGTGGGTTTACTCAAGGGGACAATCGGAACGCTGATGAGTATGTTTGTATCATCTGCTGTGTTTGCACAAAGTGCAGAGAGCGCAAGAAGTGATTTAAATTTACGTCAAGGTGTGACCGAGATTAGCTCTCAAGTGTATGACTTACATATGCTGATGTTTTATATATGTATAGGCATTGGTGTATTAGTTTTTGGGATCATGTTTATTTCGATGTTTTTGCATCGTAAATCAAGAGGCGTAAAGCCAGCTAATTTTCATGAAAGCGTAAAGGTTGAAATAGCATGGACAGTCGCGCCATTTGTTATTTTAGTACTGATGGCTATTCCTGCAGCTAACACATTGATAGCGATGGAAGACACTTCTGAAGCTGATTTGACTGTATTAGTCACCGGCTCACAATGGAAGTGGCACTACAAATACATGGACAGTGACATAGAGTATTTCTCTAATCTAGCTACTCAGCGAGAACAGATTAATAACAAATTCAGTAAAGGTGAAAACTACTTATTAGAAGTAGATCGCCCTTTAGTTATCCCAACAGGGCAAAAGGTACGTTTTCTGATTACTTCAGATGATGTGATTCATTCTTGGTGGGTGCCTGACTTTGCAGTGAAAAAAGATGCCAATCCAGGCTTCATTAACGAAGCCTGGACCAATGTTGTTGAGCCTGGTGTATATCGTGGTCAGTGTGCTGAGTTATGTGGCAAGGACCATGGTTTTATGCCGATAGTCGTCATCGCGAAAGATCCTGCTGATTACAATGCATGGAAATCTGAAAAGATAGCGGCGATCGAGGAAGCCAAAGCTGAAGAGGAACGTTTGCTCGCTATGAACATGAGCATGGATGACTTAATGGCGAATGGTAAAAAACAATATTTAGCCAAATGTGCAGCATGCCACCAACCTAATGGTGAAGGTTTACCTGGTGTTTTCCCTTCGATTAAAGGGAGCTCTTTGGTCTTAAACGACAAAGTGGGACACATCGACATCATTTTGAATGGTCGTGCTGGAACGGCGATGCAGTCATTTTCGAAGCAATTAACCTTATCGGAAATTGCGGCAGTTGTAACATATACGCGTAATGCATGGGGCAATGACACGGGTGACATTATCCAAGCCAAAGATGTATTTATGCAAGCAAATGGTAAATAGGAGCGAAGATCATGAGTTCTGCAACAGAGACACTTAAACATGATGCTCACGATGATCATCATCATGGCCCCGCAAAAGGGATCAAACGTTGGCTTTTAACCACTAACCACAAAGATATTGGTACGCTATATCTATGGTTCTCTTTTATTATGTTTTTGACCGGTGGCGCGATGGCAATGGTGATCCGCGCCGAGCTATTCCAACCCGGTTTACAAATTGTTGATCCGCAGTTCTTTAACCAAATGACCACCGTACATGGTTTGATTATGGTTTTTGGTGCTGTTATGCCAGCATTTACAGGTTTGGCAAACTGGTTAATTCCAATGATGATTGGTGCGCCGGATATGGCACTACCAAGAATGAATAACTGGAGTTTTTGGATCTTACCTTTTGCTTTCTTGATTCTATTGTCTTCATTGTTTGTTGAGGGGGGTGGTCCAGCATTCGGATGGACATTCTATGCTCCACTATCCACCACGTACTCAGGTGACAGTACTGCCCTGTTTGTATTTTCTGTTCATATTATGGGTATTTCATCCATTATGGGCGCCATCAACGTCATTGTGACTATTTGGAATATGCGAGCACCAGGCATGACTTGGATGAAAATGCCAATGTTCGTCTGGACTTGGTTAATTACAGCATTCTTACTGATTGCGGTTATGCCGGTTTTAGCGGGTGTAGTCACAATGGTGTTGACGGATAAGTACTTTGGTACGAGTTTCTTCAACGCCGCAGGTGGTGGCGATCCCGTCATGTTCCAGCACATTTTCTGGTTCTTCGGACACCCTGAAGTGTACATTATGATTTTACCAGCATTTGGGATCATCTCTCACATTATTCCGACATTTGCTCGTAAACCACTGTTCGGGTATGCCTCAATGGTTTATGCAACAGCCTCTATTGCCTTGTTGTCGTTTATTGTTTGGGCACATCACATGTTTACTACAGGGATGCCAGTCGCAGCAGAGATGTTCTTCATGTTTGCCACCATGTTGATTTCTGTCCCCACCGGGGTCAAAGTCTTTAACTGGGTAGCTACCATGTGGCGTGGAGCAATGACGTTTGAAATACCCATGTTATTTGCTATTGCGTTTGTCATCCTATTTACGATAGGTGGCTTATCTGGATTGATGCTGGCGATTACACCGGTAGACTTCCAGTATCATGATACTTATTTTGTAGTTGCGCATTTTCATTATGTCTTGGTAACTGGCGCCGTATTCTCGATTATGGCAGCGGCATACTATTGGCTGCCAAAATGGACTGGTGTGATGTTTGATATTACGTTAGCCAAGTGGCATTTCTGGGCCTCCCTCATTTCTGTTAATGTGTTGTTCTTCCCTATGCACTTTGTAGGCTTAGCAGGGATGCCGCGTCGTATCCCAGATTACGCACTGCAGTTTGCCGACTTTAATAAGTGGATAAGTATTGGCGGCTTTGCCTTTGGTTTATCACAATTGATATTCCTTGCATTGTTGATTAAGGCTTGTCGCAAACAAGGTGAGCCAGTCAGCGACCAAGTGTGGGATGGGGCAGAAGGTTTAGAGTGGGAAATCCCATCGCCAGCACCTTATCACACCTTTGATACTCCACCTGTAGTGAAATAAGGACGTCTTATGCAACCAAAGCAATCACAAAACCCAAATAGTCGACTTGTTGTGAAATTAGTTGGTGTGGTATTTGGCATGTTTGCTTTTGGTTTTGCATTAGTCCCTTTGTATGATGTTTTTTGTGATATTACAGGGATTAATGGTAAGACTAATGAAACCGCTGTGACGTACTCTGCTCCAGAAGTAGATACGTCACGGATGATTACCGTGCAATTTATAACAAAAACAACCGCCGGTATGCCTTGGAAGTTTGAAGCTCGAACAGAAACGGTCAAAGTTCACCCTGGTGAATTAAATACTGTTGAATTTTATGTACGTAATCCTGCTATCAGAGATATTGTTGGACAAGCTATCCCTTCAGTTTCGCCTGGTACCGCAGCTTTATACTTAAATAAAACAGAATGTTTTTGCTTCAATAACCAACCCCTCCCTTCTGGACAAGAGGCTGTAATGCCGATGCAGTTCTATGTTGATCCACAACTACCAGAAGATATTAATTTTTTTACTGTTCAATATACTTTGTATGACATTACAGGCACGTCGGCGGACGTGACTACCGAATCTGCAGAGTAAAGGAGAGCTTAATGGCACAGCAAGAATACCAAAAGTACTACGTTCCAGAATCCAGTCCATGGCCGATTGTCGGAGCTGTGGCACTATTTTTAATTGCAGTTGGCGCTGCGAACTTTACTGTTGAGATGACCAAAGGCAAAGAAGGTTTTGGTGGCTGGATCCTATTTGCCGGGATCGCAATGTTGATCTTTATGGTCACCGGTTGGTTTAGAAACCAAATCCATGAATCTATGTCGGGTTTATATTCAGACCAATTGGGACGCTCTTACCGTCAGGGTATGGCTTGGTTTATATTTTCTGAGATTATGTTTTTTGCGGCATTTTTTGGAGCGTTGTTTTACGCCCGTACCATCGCGATCCCTTGGTTAGGCGGTGCATCCAACAATGCCATGACCAATGAAGTGTTATGGCCAGGGTTTGAAGCGGTATGGCCTTTGTTACAAACGCCAGGTGGGATTGAATCGACTCAGATGGGGTGGTTTGGATTACCGTTAATCAACACCTTGTTGTTACTGACTTCATCGGTTACATGCCACTATGCACATGTCGGTTTAGAGCAGAATAAACGCAAGCAGTTGTCTGTGATGCTCGCACTGACTATCTTCTTGGGCTGTATATTCTTGGGGCTACAAGCTTATGAGTATATCCACGCTTATGATATTGGTTTGACTTTAGATTCTGGTGTATATGGTAATACTTTTTACTTGCTAACAGGATTCCACGGATTGCATGTGACATTAGGTACCGTGATTTTAATTGTCTTGTATTTCCGAGTACAAAAAGGTCACTTTACTCCAGATAATCACTTCGCTTTCCAAGCAGGTAGCTGGTATTGGCACTTTGTCGATGTCGTATGGGTAATGTTATTCTTCTTGGTGTACATTTTATAGCTCAGGGGTATTATAGTTAACAGGAGTGCATGTACTTTGTCTGCCAGAGTAGCTGCCGACAGTTTTCTTAACCCAATACATGTTTTTTAGTCACAAAAAAGGGTAACCATACAGGTTACCCTTTTTCATACTTGTCTTTACATTCGGTTGCGTGAACATAAAAGTGAGTGATGTTAGTAAGGTCTAGGATTGGGTTGGATCCAACCCAATGCCACAGCGATTAGAATTAAAAAGACAATTGCCGCGGAGGCCAAGACTCTTCGTCCAATAAATTTAGACATGTTTTCTTTGGGTTGCTCGGCTTGCAACATGATTTTCATGGCTCTGAATAAGTTAAAAACCATAAAAATGAGTAAACCACCGATTAAAATTTTGATAAGCATGGTGTATTTCCAAAAAAATTAGGTATATTAGACCTATGAAGAATAATAACAAAAGCTTAACATTTATTTCACATGGCGTCGTGCTAATTGTTTTTATCTGTTTATGCATCTTGGGGACTTGGCAGTCACAGCGTTACTTTGCCAAACAAGAACGTCTGGAGACTATCGCTCAAAAAACGCAGTACAGGGCATTTACATTCCAAGACGTTCTTGATTATCCAAACCAAATCAATGACTTGCATGTTACCGATACGGTTCAAGAGCTTTCGGATAAATGGTTTTGGCTAGATAATCGTCAAATTGACGGCCAAGTGGGTTATGAGTTGATTATTCCTGGTTTAACCGATATTGGTTGGGTATTGATTAATTTTGGCTGGGTAAAAGGCGATAAATCACGTTTGTTGTTACCTGATATCAGCTATCTTGGGACAACACCGCTGTCTGTCACGGGGGCGATTGTTGTCCCAGGGAACAACCGTTTTGTGACAGAAACCGCTGCCAATGATGGTAAATTTCCTAAGTTGATCCAGCAAGTCGAATTTAGCGTGTTATCGACGTTTTCTGATATCGAATTACAACCATTTATGTTGAAAATGACCGAGCCTAGTGAACAATTCATTAGACGATGGCAGCCTGTGGTGATGGCGCCAGAAAAACATATTGGTTACGCCATCCAGTGGTTTGGTCTGGCCATTGCTTTGTGTGTGATTTACTGGCGGTTGTTGGTGAAACAGCAACGTCCTGCTGGCAGAGATACGACTTGATATAAAATCGGCCTAATGTAGCCATAGCTACTGTCAGGCATACATACCGACGTACTTTTGGTCTAGGTACGAATGACTCATGAACAATTGATTTTTTGCTATGAAATTTTAATGTCTGTTTACTAAGGAAAACAATGAACAATAAAAAAGCCCTGTTACTCCTCTTATTCGTCTTCATACTCCCCGTAATACTCGCTAAAGTTGCTTTGGAGAGTGATTTCTTTAACAAGGCCGCAACCAACTCTGGGGAGTTGCTTGATCCAGTGATTGACTTTAGTCCGGCATTGAGTGACCAAGAACCATTATGGCGATTGGTGTATGTGGTCCCCGATATCTGTGATGCCCAGTGTGAAAATGCGATTTTTGCGATTCAGCAAGTACATACAGCAATGGGTAAGCATAGTAGCCGTGTCCAACCTTTGGTGATTACGACGGAAACAAGTGCAACAGATATCTTGTCAGAGGCAAATTTAGCCCGTATTTATACGGAACAAAACGCGGTGGAAACTCAACATACCATTGCAACTGTTTCCTTGAGTAAAAAAAATGTAAATGAAATGTTTAAAAGTGTTGATGTAAATGCTATTTTTATTGTAGATACATTGAACAATGGGATGTTAAAGCACCCAACGTTTAGTGATAAAGAAGAGGCAGTACAAGCCAGTCGTTTAATTTTAAGTGACGTGAGAAAACTGCTCAAGTTATCTAGAATAGGATAGAGTTATTCATGAAGAAGTTAGCATTAGCGAGTATTTTACTTGCACTTGTCGTTATTGTCTTAGGTGCATATACCCGTTTAACTGATGCTGGCTTAGGTTGTCCTGATTGGCCTGGCTGCTATGGTTTAGTGGGTGTACCTATGACCACAGAGACGATTGAAGCCGCTAATCAAGCTTTTCCTGAAAGACCTGTAGAAGTTGAAAAAGCATGGAATGAGATGATCCATCGGTATTTTGCTTCAACCCTGGGTTTGTTTATTTTGATTATTGCGGGTCTTAGTATTTTTAAACGCAAAGCCACAGAACCTCTCAAACTTCCTTTATTTTTACTTATCTTGGTATGTTTCCAAGGTGCACTTGGCATGTGGACAGTCACGCTTAACTTATTGCCAGCGGTGGTAATGATGCACTTGTTAGGTGGATTTACGGTTATCTCGTGTTTGTTTTTATTGTATTTGCGTTTAACCCCTTATCAACTTCCGATGGGGAACGGAAATATGCGAAAGTATGCGAAATATGCATCGCTGGGTATTGTTTTGTTAGTCATCCAAATCGCACTTGGTGGTTGGGTATCAGCAAATTATGCGTCCTTAGCTTGTACTGAACTCCCGATTTGTCAGGGGAACTGGACCGATAATTTAGCCTTTGAAGGTGCCTTTAGTATCCCTCAGGCAGAAAATTATGAGTTCGGTGCACACCCGTATTATGAACGAATGACAATGCACATTGTACATCGCTTTGGTGCAATAGTAGTGAGTGCATACTTGATTTGGCTTGCGTTTGTTTTGTACACCAAAGCAAACTCGAACTTACTTAAAAAACTAGGTGGTACGATTGTTGTCGTCTTGTTTGTGCAAATTGCACTGGGTGTCAGCAATGTTGTTTATTCTTTACCGTTAACCGTTGCGACGTTACACAATGCTGTCGCCGCTTGTCTCTTGTTAGTCATGGTTATGACTACGTATACCCTGTACCGAAAAGTCTAGGAGATTTCCCATGGCAAATTCAGCCGCTGTTCCCAAAACAGCCTCTACCGAAAAAATGAATACGACTAAAATAATACAAAAAGCGTCTTGGCGTGATTATTATGAAATGACAAAGCCAAACGTTGTACTGCTTTTGTTGTTAACAGCATTGGTTGGTATGTGTCTCGCTTCTGAGACTTGGATTGATGCACAAGTTTTACTTGCTGGCTTGTTTGGGATTGGTGCGTTATCTTCTGCAGCCGCAGTGGTCAATCATGTGGTTGATCAAGAAATTGATACCAAAATGGCCCGGACGTTTAACCGCCCCGTAGCTAAAGGCCGAGTGACAACGACGCAAGCGCTCGTCTTTGCTGTGATATTAGGTGTCACTGGATTTATCGCTCTTGAGTTATGGGTAAATCGGTTAACCGCGATCCTTACCTTTGCCGGTTTGGTCGGTTATGCAGGGATTTATACGATGTTTTTAAAGCGCGCCACACCGCAGAATATTGTGATTGGTGGGTTAGCAGGTGCCATTCCACCATTATTAGGTTGGACGGCTGTGACTGGCGAAATTCATGCTTTTCCTTTGTTGTTAGTGTTGATTGTTTTCACCTGGACGCCACCGCACTTTTGGGCGCTGGCCATCCACCGCGAGAAAGATTACGCTAAGGCAAAGATCCCAATGCTCCCCGTAACGCATGGTGTTGAGTACACCAAAACATTTGTTTTATTGTATACCGTATTGTTGTGTTTGGTGTGCTTGCTGCCGTATTTAGTAGGAATGGCGGATATGATTTATTTGGTTGGGTCGAGCGCGCTCAATGCCGGTTTTATGTATTACGCATACAAACTTAAATATCATGCCGAACCAGAAACGGCTATGGCTACTTTCAAGTATTCGATTATTCATTTGATGGTCTTATTTGTTGTGTTATTGCTAGATCACTATATTCCAATTAGTTTATGATGATTAAATAAAAGGTAATCGGTATCGGTAATCGATTTTAGTTAGTCGCTAAACATTTTAGGAAGATAGTATTGATGCACCAACATTCTGGTCAATCCCAAAATCTGTTCTTGGTTATCGCAGCCTTGGTTGCATTAGTGGTAGGTATAACTTTTTACAAGCACTTCACCGCGCGTTCTGATTCCCCAACTATACAAGCATCCACAGTGCCCGATTTTGCAGAACAATACGGCACTGAGCATATCCAATGGTATCCACAACCTCGACAACTCACTGATTTTGAACTTATTACTAGTAACCAACAAACAATGACTAATCAAGCATTGCAGAATCAATGGACATTAGCTTTTGTTGGTTATACGTTCTGTCCGGACATTTGCCCTACCACTCTAGCTGCGTTGAATCGTGCTTATGCTGATATTTCTGCCATAGCGTCTGAGTTTCCTGTCAGAGTCTGGTTTTTATCGGTTGACCCAAAGCGAGACACACCACAACGACTAGCAGATTATGTACAGTTTTTTAATGCTGAATTTATGGCATCTACTGGAGAGCATTCTCAGCTGTACCCTTTGGTCCGAAGCATGGGTATGATGTATGCTATGGCAGGGGATACCAGTCAGCCGAATTATCTAGTTGACCATTCTGGTTCAATTGTATTGATTAATCCCCAAGGGCAAGTGGTTGGACGCTTCAAGCCGCAAAGTATACCAGGGCAAATAGCGGTTAGTGATACCGAACAAATTTTGGCAGATTTACCTAGAATTGTGGGTTCCTAAAAAAACAGAAATCAAAAACCAATCAAATACCAACGTCCTTCTTTAAATGGCATGGCTAATCCACAAATGTCCCATCTTTACGTGCTTTGAAAAATGGTTGTGAATACCAATAAAAACGTCCTTTTTGGGTTTTGCTCGGTGCTGTGCAATTAACTCTGGATCGACCTAGAGGCCATTCCTCCGGAAGATACACTCCCACTTTGGCTTTACCTTCTACTGTTTCGGTAACTACTTGCAGTCGTTCACCCTGAAAGAAACATCCTATTTGAGAGGTGTAAAAATCGCTATTATCGACACCCAACAGCATGGTTTCAGGCATTGTAGGAGTGACAACTGGGTCAGTAATGGTGTTTGTCACCACTGGGAACGCCAAACTATGCATTTTGGTTTTCAGGGTGTTAAGTGATGCATAGCGACCTCCGGCTGGAAACCTGGGTAATGCGCCAAAATCACTGAAACTAGCGATCCCGCCAGAATGTTGAGCAAAACCAGTATAACCAAGGTCGACTAATTGGTCTTTTAAAACGGTGGAGAATTCTCCAAAAGGATAAGCGAGATATTTGTGGGAATATCCGACTTTTGCGGTAAGTTGGGCTTCCGCTGTCGTTATATTCTGTAGCACTCGAGCTAGCCATTTGGTTTCATCTTCATTTGGTAAACGTGCTAACAAATGTAAATGATCCAAGGTGTGATTCGCAAACGTGACCCCTTCGTTTGTCATTACTGCAATGTGTTCCCAGGTCAGCTGTTTAGGACTTTGACCTATAGCAGGGGGATTCACAAAAACAGTGTATGGGAAGCCGTAAGATTTGAGTAAAGGGTGGGCATTGCTGTATATATTTTCATAGCCATCATCAAATGTTATCACTATGGTATTGGCAGGAACCGGTTTACCTTGGCGCAATGCATTCACGACATCAAAAAGCGGTAGAACATTAAAATTCTTAGCAATGTAAGCCAAGTGCTCAGCAAAAATATTAGGGCGAGTAGAGGTAATTGCAGGGGTGTCATCCGCCACATGGTGATACTGCAAAATAACCGCATTGTTAGCTAGGGGACCTTCCCAGGAAGAAAATACTGTAGCAGGGGGGATTTCAGTAGTGACAGTAGTGTCCTGGGCTACGTTATTTGAAGCTGATGCGACGGTTGGGGGCAAAGAGTGAGGTTTTGCAGCAACGGTGCTACCTGCGAGGGTAAAATAAAGCATACATATCAAGAACGGTTTAATACAAACCTGGCAAGGCATGCTAACATTGAAAAATTGATGACCCATTACGACTCCTATGCCTGTGTTAGCCCAACGACTCGGACGACATTATACGTTACTTGCTCTAGCTTTTCCCATGATCCTAGCCAATATCTCTCAACCCCTGTTGGGTTTGGTGGATACGGCTGTTTTAGGTCACTTGGGTGCACCAGAATACCTAGCTGGGACTGCGGTTGGTGCCTTTTTAATCTCTCAGTTATACTGGCTATGTGGTTTCTTTCGCCAATCCATGACGGGCTTATCGGCCCAGAGTAAAGGCTTTTACCAACAATCTCAGCAGTTTACTGGTTTTTGGGACGACTTAATTAGAGCGCTATTATTCGCGATAACAGTTGGTTTACTGCTAGTGGCACTCCAATATCCTATTTTGTCATTACTCCAAGGTTTTACAGATTTACCCCCGCTTGCAGCATCAAGTTTAGCAACATATTTTGATATTAGGATCATGAATGCACCAGTCGCATTGCTGAATCTTGTCACTATTGGGTATTTGGTCGGTCAGCATCGCACCAAAGCAGTGTTGTTGTTACAAGTCGGGATAAATTGCCTGAATATTTTACTGAATGTGATATTTGTTTATGGTTTTGATTTAGGTGTCGCAGGTGTCGCTTATGCCACGATTATCGCCGAATGGAGCATGTTGTTATGGAGTCTTTATTGGATCTTGAAACACACTCAGCAACTCACGCTAGGACAATGGACAAAGGCCCCAAGAAGTCTATTTCGTTGGTGCTTTTATGTTTTGCGTTGGACAGATTTGCTATCACCGACAGCACTGAGAATAGGCGCTTTCAGACGCATTGTGTCTTTGAACCGTGATTTATTCATTCGTTCTTTGCTGTTGCAATGCTGTTTAGCGTTTTTGACTTACCAAGGTGCGCGTTTTGGTGTTGAGGCAGCTGCAGTAAATGCTATTTTAATGCAGTTCTTTATTTTGGTAGCGTTGGGGCTAGATGGCATTGCTTATGCGATTGAAGCCATGATCGGCGAGTCACAGGGCGCCACCAAGGACTCAACAAAAATATCTGCCACCTTGTGGCGAGATATTAAAATTAGTTTACTGTGGTCAAGTATCATAGGTGGCATGACTATGTTAATAATGGCGCTTGGCTATCCGTTTTTTGTCACTATGCTGACCAACCAAGACAGCATTCTAGTAGCCGCAGCACCTTATTATTGGGTTATGGTAGTGTTACCGTTTGTTGCACACTGGTGTTATTGTTTAGACGGAATTTACATTGGGTTTACGCGTGGTGATGTCATGCGTAATAGTATGTTTGTCAGTGCGATATTTGGATTTTTTGGCAGTTATCTCTTATTTGGTTATATTTTTGCTTTTACCAATATGACGTTGTGGATAGCATTATTAGGATTACAGGCTACAAGGGGCTTCACCTTAGGTTGGCATTTGTATTGTATGCCTAAAGCAAGCGGTTAAAGCGACTCGCAAAAATACCTAAATAACCATACATGGCCAAGATAAATCCGCAAAATAGAGGGAAAAGTCCCGCACTAGATAACCAAGCTAGTTGGTGGTCGTAAAGCGTAAAAAACAACCCCAATAAGAAAATACCTAGACCCATTAAAAAATGACGCCAACTCTGTTTAGGGTTCGCGCCAAACTTATTAATGAATTTCTTGAAACCAGGTCTCATATTAGTAGTAAGAGTGATCGCCAGCTAAATGTTCAGTTGCGTCTTTCACACCGGTTAACTCACCCGCAAACTTTTCCAGCATTTGCTTTTCAATACCGTCTTTTAGGGTGACATCAACCATAGAACAACCATTACAACCGCCACCGAACTGTAAAATCGCAACACCCTCAGGCGTAATTTCTGTCAGGGTTACTTGGCCATTGTGGTTGGCTAATTGAGGGTTGATTTCAGTGGTGATCAAGTACTCGACTCGTTCTGCCAGAGGCGCATCATCTGCAATCTTACGCGCTTTTGCATTTGGCGCTTTTAAAGTTAATTGTGAACCCATTTGGTCCGTCACAAAATCGATTTCTGCTTCTTCAAGATAAGGCGCTGATTCGGGATCAACAACCGCATCGAACCCGTTGAAGGGCAAGCGTACGTCGTTTGGCTCAACTGCATCTGGAGTGCAATAAGAGACGCCACACTCTGCTGTTGGAGTGCCTGGGTTGACCACGAATACGCGAATATTAGTGTTGTCTTCTTGGTTTTGTAAAAGTTTTACAAAATGTGCTTGGGCTGATTCTGAAATATTAATCATAGGTTGAAATCCTAAAGCTAACCTAACATATGTTTGTCTGTGGGTAATGATAACAAAATTACTTGAGTAAAACAGTCAGGTATTGCGATCTTTTTTGGAAACTGACACGTTTACATTGCAATCTGAGGGCTTTTTATAAGACAATCAAGGCTCTAACGACAAAAATAAGCCAATAATAAAAGGGAAAATCTATGCGCCTGTTGAGCTACGTAACGTACTTGTTTTGTGCAATGATGTTATTAAATAGCACCTTCACCTTAGCAAAGGACCAAAATGCTTGGATCGCGCAGAGCGATTTGGACTATTTACCGGATAATGTATCCTACGATCCTACCATCAGTAAGCCCGAAGATATTTTGGGTTACCCTGTCGGCAAATGGCACGTAAGACATGACCAAATCGTCACTTATATGAAAACATTGGCTGCCCAGTCTGACCGTATTACGATCACAACTACAGGGCGGACTCATGAAGACCGTGAACTACTCTTGTTGACGATTACCGCCCCTAAGCACCAAGCTAATATTGCCCAAATTCAACAAACGCATATGCGTCATATAGCACAAGGCTCAGCACCGGCTGAGGATGCTCCGTTGGTGTTTTATATGGGGTATTCTGTGCATGGCAATGAACCATCGGGTAGTAATGCATCACTGTTAATTGCCTATTATTTAGCTGCTGCGCAGGGCCCACAAGTCGATGCTTTATTAGAAAATAGCATTATTTTGTTAGACCCATCCTTAAATCCGGATGGTTTGTCTCGTTTCGCTCAATGGGCCAATATGCATAAAGGCAAAAACCCATCACCTATGGCGATGCATCGAGAACATGCTGAGCGTTTTCCCTCGGGCAGAACAAATCACTATTGGTTTGATTTAAACCGCGATTGGCTTTTACTGACGCATCCAGAATCACAAGCTCGAATTGAGAGTTTTCACGCTTGGCGTCCACATATTTTGACCGATTTCCATGAAATGGGGACTCACTCCACCTACTTCTTTCAACCAGGAGTACCTTCTCGGAAAAACCCTTTAACTGGGGATGAGAATGTTCAATTAACCAATACTTTGGGTGATTTTCACGCTAAAGCGCTTGATAACAATCAGCAACTCTATTTCACACAAGAACGGTTTGATGATTTTTATTATGGTAAAGGCTCAACGTACCCTGATGCACATGGCGCGGTAGGGATTTTATTTGAGCAAGCCAGTTCACGGGGGCATTTGCAGCATTCGGTCAATGGCTTATTGAGTTTTCCTGCATCTATACGCAACCAAGTGACGACTTCTTTTTCTACCTTTGATGGGGCAATGGCGAATAAGTCAGCCTTTTTGAACCATCACGCAAATTTCACTGCTGAGACAAAAGCGTTAATTAAAGCAGATGAATTAGGTGGTTTTGTCGTTGCTCTCAGTAAAGACAATACGCGGAATAGCAAATTAGTCGACACGCTGAACCGCCACCGGATTGAGGTCGGGTTGATCACTGAAGATATCAAAGTCGATGGCGTGCGTTATAAGGCGAATAAAGCACTGTTGATCCGAGCGAATCAACCGCAGTATCGCCTCATTAAATCGTTGTTTTCGACTCGTCAAGATTTCCCCAATAATACCTTTTATGATGTTTCAAATTGGAATATTGCCCTAGCTTATAATTTACAATATGCATCTGTGAGTAAGAGTGTTGCGCGTCGCACCGCAAGTACCGTGTTAACAGAATGGCTTGCTGATGTTACCGTCGACACGCAGCTTGGTGTAGTGGCTTATGCGTTTCATTGGGATGATAGTCAAGCACCCAGTTTACTGTATGCATTAAGTGCCGCTGGCGTACAAACCCGTATTGCGGGTCAGGCCTTTAGTGCCGTCGATATGACGCAAAACACTGTCTCATTTGCCCCGGGAAGTGTGGTGATCCCAAAAGGTTTGAATAGTCATTTGGATGTTGTCTCTGTGGTGGCGCGTTTAGCGACTAAGTATCAAATTCAAATTGTGAATATCAAAACAGGTTTGACACCCACTGGCATAGATTTGGGTAGTCCTGATATGCAGGCTGTACGGCTGCCTTCAGTTATGATTTTAGGGGGGCTGGGTGTATCGCAATACGAGGCCGGTGAGGTTTGGCATTATTTGGATACGCGTTTAGATATGCCAGTTGCGATAGTGGATAAAGACCGTCTCAATCGCGTCGACTTGGCTGATTATACCCATATGATCATCGTATCTGGTGCTTATAGTAGCCTCACCGACAGTGATACAGATAAAATCGAGCGGTGGGTGAAAGCCGGTGGTGTGTTAATTGGACAGCGCACAGGTTTACGTACTTTAGTGAATAACCAGTGGTTAAATGCGAGTATCGGATCCTCTTCGGCGATTGATAATGCTGTCGCAGATACTGAAATGCGCTACATAGATCGCAGTAAAGTCAATGCTAAAAAACAAGTTGCAGGCGCAGTGTATGCTGCGCAAGTCGACGCTAGTCATCCATTGATGTGGGGCTTAGACGTAAAAGACAACGTTCTACCAGTATTCAAAACTAATAATTTGGTGCTCAGAGCCGCAGATAAACCGTACTTTGAAGTCGCCAAATATACTTCTGAGCCGCTACTAGCTGGCTATACCGATGCAAATGTTGAATCGATTATTGCCGATACTACTGCCATTGTTGCGCACCGTGTTGGGCAAGGACGTGTTATTGGTTTTACTGATAACATGAATCATCGTGGATATTGGCGAGGCACGGAAAAGCTTATGGCGAATGCAATATTTATGGCACCATTCATTAATTACCGGTAACCCTTGCAAAGCACGCTTGGATGATCACTGCAGATGATCCAAGTGCTTTTCACAAAACTCTTCTACGACGGTATCATCCACTGCAATGGTCATACACCAAACGGAAATACGCAGGCGGGGGTACTGTTTGTATAGAGCGTTACACACGGTGTTTAGCGTCGAGCCTGTGGTAAGTACGTCATCCACCAAGGCAATATGTGAGTAATGTCCTAACTTTGTCAAAGAAACACTAAAGGCGTCTGCTAAGTTTGCTAAACGGTGCTCACGGTCTAATTCAGTTTGTGCTTTGGTGTATTGAGAACGCTGTACTGCGTCTGTTACGACCGGGATACCGGTCAACTCACTGATGGTCTCCGCAATGAGAAGCGCTTGGTTGTAGCCGCGTTGTCGTTCCCGTTTTGGGTGCAACGGTATGGGTACCATTGCTTCTGGTAAGTGCTGACTGGTCAGATAGAGGGCACTTTGCGTCTGTGTATCCTCGCATCTCACTCGAGGCGCTAAATTATCTTGGGTGTGTGTAACAATCTTATTCTTTTTATTATTCAGTGTAGCAACGTCATAAAAACGATACATACGGTACAACACAAACCACGTGCCTAACACTTTGCCAATTTGTGCTTGTTTATGAAATTTTAGCAAGGGCACCAGGGTAGTCCATGGGTATTGATACCAGTCCAACACCAATAGGCAATCAAAATCTGCGCTTAATAATTGTGGATAGTGTCCTGTACTCACGAGATTCTGGTCTAAAAATGACCGATTACGGAGCGCACAAAGCGCCTCACAACTTTGACAAATGTAGCGATCGGATAATTCATCACACAGGTAACAGGCGTTTATATAACTGGCATCGACGCAACCAAATAACTTAGGACATGTATCTAAGCGAGATGATGGTCGGTGAGTGGTCGTGCAATTGTTGTGGCTCATGGTAAAATCTCACCATATTGATAGTTATACAGAGAATAGAATGCCACAACAATTACGTCTACGGGTCGAAGGCACCGGTTTACCCATTGTTCTACTGCACGGTTGGGGGTTAAATTCAGGCGTATTCGAACAATTAGTAGCTCGACTCAGTCAAAATTTTTCATGTTATTTGATTGATTTGCCGGGTTTTGGTGAGAATGCTGACATCCCCCTAACGACGTTAGACAAAGCTGCACAGCATATTGCAGATGTGATCCCAGATGCTGCGATTGTATTAGGCTGGTCGATGGGAGGCCTTGTTGCTACTGAGTTAGCACTTACTTATCCAGATAAGATCAAGAAGTTAGTTACAGTCGCTAGCTCACCGATGTTTATGGCTCAAGATAACTGGCCAGGGATAGCGCCCAAAGTTTTGCACCTCTTTGAAAGTCAGTTGGCACATGACTACAGCGCTACATTACAACGGTTTTTGGCTATTCAAGCAATGGGATCGCCTTCAGCAAAATCCGATATTTTAGCGTTGAAAAAGTCCATACAAGCATACCCTGATCCGTGTGAGGCCTCTTTATTGGTTGGTTTAAAATGGTTATCCGAGATAGATTTACGCCCTCGTCTTGGTGATATTCAACAGCCTACATTGCGCCTGTATGGTCGTTTGGATGCGTTGGTCCCGCATGCTGTGATTGCAGACATTAATGCTTTACAGCCCGCGGCTCAATCGTATGTGTTTGAACATGTGTCGCATGCCCCTTTTATGACTCAACTTGATGAGTTTGTGAAACAGCTCGAAAATTTTTTATAAAAAAAACCTAAAGGTCCTTGAGCTTGTGTCGATATATACGTTAAGCCTAAATTCTATACTTAATGTGAGCGAGCAGGCATTACACTGAACATTAAATCATGTTATAGAAATTAGATATCTAAGAATGATAGGTGTATGAAATGATCAATACGGTTGCCAACAACTCCCCTCTGTATACAGTAAATGTACCGAACATCAACAATGCACCCATGGCGCAACAAAATGCTGCAAAGGGCGCTCCTTTTGAACCGGTTATTCAACCACAAGCTACGGCAACCAAACAATACACTGAAACCAAACAAGCCACACCAGGTGAGCGCACCTTGAATGCTAAGCAAGAAAAACAGGTTGTAGAGTTAAAGCAACGGGAAAGAGAAGTGATTACTCACGAACAAGCGCACGCTCCAGTAGGTGGGCAATACGCGGGACAACCCCAGTATGAGTATACCGAAGGGCCAGACGGGAAACGTTATATTACCGGTGGTGAGGTCAGTATCGATATTAGTAAAGCGGAGACACCTGAAGAAACGATAGAAAAAATGCAAGTTGTTAAAGCTGCCGCAATGGCACCTGCCGAACCTTCTATCCAAGACAAGCAAGTCGCTGCCGAGGCGCAACAACTCAGTAACGAAGCTCGGCAAGAGATTGCTAAAAATCGGATTAATGTGGCATCTGACAGTAGCGAAAAAACAAGGCCTAACGGTTTTGCACCAGGTGCAGCAACAGTCCACTATGGTACTCACAATGGAGGCTCCAATCGTGAAGTAAATAGTAATGCACAGCAAGTTAGTCAATACTATGAAAAAAACAGCGGGATGCAAAACAAACACGCTTCCTCTATCTTGGCCGTATAAACCTAGACTAAACGTCTATTTCTTCTTGGCTAAAGCGGCAGCAAAGGCATCTGCCATACCACCACTTGCTGGCTGTTTAGGTTTATTTTTATGACCAGTAGATGACTTAGGTTTTTTCGCTTGATGTTGAGTTGGTTGGTTCTTTGCTTTTGGCTTACTCGGCGTGACGTCATCATTCATGCGCATGGTAAATGCAATGCGTTTGCGATCAACATCCACTTCGACGACTTTCACTTTTACGACTTCACCGGTTTTGACAACATCACGAGGATCCGAAATGAATCCGTCAGTCATGGCTGAAATGTGGACTAAACCATCTTGGTGCACACCTACATCGACAAATGCACCAAAGTTCGCCACATTACTCACGACCCCTTCTAAAATCATACCAGGTTTCAGATCAGCGATGGTTTCGACACCTTCTTTGTAACTGGCTGTTTTAAACTCTGGACGTGGATCACGACCAGGTTTATCCAGTTCACTTAAGATGTCAGTCACTGTGGGTGCACCGAAGGTTGTGTCGGTAAAATCATCTGGTGCTAGCGATTTGAGTAACTGGGTATTCCCAATCAGATCGTTGACTGCAACTTTGGTATGTTGCAAGATTTTATCAACCACAGGATATGTTTCTGGGTGCACTGCAGAGGCATCTAACGGGTTATTGCCGTTGGCTATACGCAGAAACCCTGCTGCTTGTTCATAGGCTTTTGGACCTAAACGAGGTACGGCTAATAAATCTTTACGTGCAGCAAAAGCCCCATTGGCGTTGCGGTACGCCACAATATTGTTCGCGAGGGTTTTATTCAATCCTGAAACATTGGCTAATAAAGCCGGAGAAGCGGTATTTAAATCGACACCGACGGCATTTACACAATCTTCAATCACGTTAGTCAATGATAGGCCTAATTTGCTTTGGGACACATCATGTTGATATTGGCCTACACCAATCGCTTTAGGCTCTATTTTGACGAGTTCAGCAAGTGGGTCTTGGAGTCTACGCGCAATCGATACAGCACCGCGAATAGACACATCTAAATCGGGAAGTTCATTAGAAGCCAGCTCTGAAGCGGAATATACCGACGCCCCAGCTTCAGAAATCACGATCTTTTGAATGTTAAGGTCACTGTGTTTTTTGAGCATTTCAGCGACTAATTTATCTGTTTCACGCGAGCCAGTACCATTGCCGATACTGATCAGGTCAACTTTGTGCTGCAGACAAAGGTTTGCTAGTGTCCGCAGTGCTTTATCCCATTGATTTTGTGGTGCATGTGGGAAAATTGTGGTGTGTCCTAGGACTTTGCCCGTGGCATCTACAATAGCCACTTTGACACCGGTGCGAATACCAGGATCCAGCCCCATGGTAATCTTTGGACCCGCAGGGGCGGCCATTAATAAATCGTTGAGATTTTTTGCAAAAACATTGATGGCTTCGCTTTCTGCTGATTCTCGCAAGGTATTGAATAATTCAGTTTCAAGATGAACTGAGATTTTTTGTTTCCATGTCGTTTGGACGACCGATTGCAACCAAGTATCGGCTGGACGTTGACGCTGAGTAATCGAAAAATGCTGGGCAATGATATCTGCACATTCGTGAGATGCGTTCTTATCTGCATTTGGATTTAACACGATTTTCAGCGATAAAAAACCTTCGTTACGCCCTCTAAACATAGCTAAAGCACGATGAGACGGGGTTTTGTTGTAACGTTCTTGATGGGCAAAATAGTCTTTGAATTTAGCGGCTTCTTTTTCTTTTTTACCGATAAGTTTACTCACAATGAAGCTTTGGCGGGTCAGTAATTGTCTAAGTTTTTGTAACAAGACCGCATCTTCGGCAAATTTTTCAACTAAGATGAATTTCGCACCTTCTAATACCGCATCGGTGTCGGCAAACCCGTGTTCGGTATTGATATACTGTTTAGCTGTGTCAGCAGGGGATAAGGTGGGATCTTTTAATAATGCCTCTGCGAGGGGACCAATACCGGCTTCTATGGCGATTTGGCCTTTGGTGCGACGTTTGGGTTTATACGGTAAGTACAAATCTTCTAGCAGAGTTTTGCTGTCCGCATCGTTAATCGACTGCTCTAGCGCCGCCGTAAGTTTGTCTTGTTCACCAATAGATTTCAAAATTGCTTTTTTACGATCCCCTAACTCTCGTAAATACGTCAGTCGGGTTTCTAAATTTCTTAATTGGGTATCATCTAATCCTTGGGTTGCTTCCTTACGATATCGAGCAATAAATGGAACGGTAGCACCATCGTCAAGGAGTTTTACAGCAGCTTCGATTTGTTGCGGGGCAACGGCAAGTTCTTGCGCAAGCGTATGGATAATCATGGGGAAATCTATGTAGAAAAGACAAAGACCTATTATACGTCACCTCAAATCCTCCATACAAGGACTGATTGTGACGATTTATAGGGTTTCTTTATCATAGCGGATACTAGTGACGTACCAAGTGTTTTGGACACCTTCAACGGTGACGACCACTTCATCGTCGACCTCTTTTTTGATACAAGCGCGAGCCATTGGTGAGTCAATAGAAATTGCGTCTTTGCGCTGGAAAATTTCATCATAGCCGACGATTTGAAACTCGAGTGTTTTGCCTGCGTCGTTTTCTAATGAAACAAATGCACCAAAGAAGATTTTGCCTTCTTGTTCTGGGGCATAATCGACAACTTTTAGGCGTTCTAATGCTTTGGTAATGTAGCGAATGCGCCGGTCGATTTGCCTAAGTTTTTGCTTATTGTACTGATAATCGGCGTTTTCTGAGCGGTCACCCAGACTAGCGGCCCAAGTGACTTTTTTGGTTGTTTCAGCACGTTCTACTTTCCAAAGATGCTCTTTTTCTGCTTGGAGAGTGCGGTAGCCTTTTCGAGTGATCAGCGGTGTAGCCAACACATTTTCCTTATGTAATTTTTAACGCATGGTCGGTACTTAACTTACCGCCACCCCAAAAAAGATTGATGACTAGCGCTAAGCCCCAAATGATATGCAAATTATACGCAGCTTGAGGCATATCAGGCAAGCTGATTACCGCAACGATATTCACGATAGACAAGCCAATTGCTGAAAACCGAGTTAACAACCCAACAGCTAGCAAAACGGGTAACACCAACTCCCCAGCTGTTCCTAAATAGGCAGCGAGTTCAAACGAAATAAATGGTACTGCATATTCGTATTCAAATAATAATAACGTGGTTTCCCAATCGTTAATTTTTGTCAGCCCAGCCTTAAAAAATACCCACGCCACATAAATTCGTGCAGTGAGCAATACCAATGGTTGCAGATAATCAATGACAGCTGCGATATGGTTGTGGCCGTTTTTTAAGGATGTAGTAAAAGAAGACATCGTTGGGTATTCCTGTATAAAAAGTTAAGATCTGCTGTGTTTAGCACAAGAGTAACAGCGAAAGAGTTGTTTGTGTTGCATCAGGTGATGCAACCAAGGCATAAGGTCAAGCTGATGTTGTTCACTAAACTGAGCTATTTCTTGTAGGTTGGGGGCAGCTGCATTGAGTACGAATTGCCATAATCCCAAATATTCATCATTGAGTTGTTCTATTTGAGTCGCTAGTTCAGGGCGCCAAATCAAATAAGTGGCATCGACTTGTAAAGCGGGTTGCTGAAAAAAGTCCTCTGTGAGCGCCTCAGGTTCGGCATGAGCTCGGACAATAAAAGGGGCGTCAAAGACTAACGGTAACAGCTGTAAACCTGGTGCAAAATCGAAATATATTTCATGCCATGGGTGGGTCTGCAACAGGCCTACTGAGGCCTGATTAAAGGTCTTGTTGGGCAATCTGTTCACCTGGTGAACGACTAGCTCATACTGAGCAACTTCAGCAATATAAGGGTAGTCAGATAATGCGTTTTGTTGGTCTAAAAATGTTGGGAAATGCGCACCATACTCCCCCCAGTCAAAACTTTCTTTGCCAAAGCGTAGGAAATATTGATGAGCGGCACTAGCAAACGTGTCTTCTCCTAGCATAGCTAGTACTGTGGGAAACGTCGTAGCAAGACTCGCTCTTTGAGTTAGTACGAAGTTATTGTGATAAACAGAGTGCCCGTCAGACTCAGAAGTTTGCACGGCGTGTACGAAGTGCGTTTGCCAATTTGTTAAAGACATGGTTTGCTCGACAGCGATTGGTCGGACACTGGTGCGGATGATTTATGAGCCATTTGTAACCCTTCTCTTGCTACTTTTTTTGCTAACGTGGCTTGCTTTATTAATACTTCCCATTCAGGGAGGTCATTGTCCCATTCGATTAAAGTAGGCACTGGGCCTGTTAGAGCAATAACGTGTCGATATAGGGCCCAACACTCGTCTGAAACAGGTTGGCCATGGTCATCTATGTAAAATCCATGGACTTTGTTGGGACTAAACCCTGCCAGATGAATTTCTTGTACGGCGTGCAGTGGCAGTGTTTTGATCCAAGCTATAGCTTGGTCGATAAGGCTTTGGTTCGAGGAGGGGCGCGCCTGTTGATTGTGTAAGTTTACTAAAATGTTATTCAAATCTAATAATAAGCCACATTCGGTACGCTGGACTAGTTGGTGCAAAAACTCACTTTCAGAAAGTGTGTGTTCTATATTTGGCAAATAGGCACTTAGGTTTTCTAAGAGTATAGGGCGACCAATTTTGCTTTGCACTTGCACAATAGCGTGACACATAGTGTCTAACGACTCATTATTATAAGGGATGGGATACAAATCCCCCGAGTGCAGTAATTTGCCATGTATGCGAGCTCGGTTAAAACAAATATGCTCGGAAACCAAAAGTGGCTGGGTGCGTTCAATAACGCCTGCAAATTTAGCCAACTCAACATCAGGTAACTTTTCAGTCGAGCCTAAACCCAGTGAAGTCCCGTGGATACTCACAGGAAATGTGGCTAGTACGTCAGCCAAAAAGGCTTGGTGTAAACCGCCTTCAGGGTATAAATTTTCGGCATGAAATTCTACGAAATCGACACCTGTTGGTGCTTTTAAGGCCGCATCATAATGTGGATGACGCAAACCGAGACCCACCAAGGGCAGTGTGATAGGTTCAGTAGGTAAATCACTTAACATAACGCTACTCCCTAGTTAGTGGGTCAACTTGTTGTTTTTAGTTACTTCATTGACGACATGGATTTCATTTTGTCTTTGGCTGCACCGGCTTCCGCTTTTAAGGATTTATACATAGCTTTAGCTTCTTTGCGTGAGTAACCATTTAAGTCTTTACAAGTGCCTTTAGGTACTAATTTCCATTCACCGATATCGTTATCAACTTTCGATTGGCCTGCACAACTATGGGTACCAGCCAGGTTGCCACAGTCATTTTGTCCGGCTAAAGCAACACCATAGCATTTTTCTTTGCCTTTTTTACTCATGGCTTGGGCATCTGCAGCGACACCTAATGTCAGTAAAGAAGCAACGGCCAGTGATAAAGTAGTAGATTGTTTCATAATTCTTCCTTAGTAAAAGTGACGTTTTCACGTTTTCATTCAATGTAAGTAGCTTATTTCTAAGCTAATGAAGCATCAAGACTGCATACCTTCGCGCTTCTTTTATGTATCGGCACGTCATATAAGATGCTGTGCCAGAATAAACAATGTGTTCGCAATATAAGACCTTGCTTAACCGACAAAACTTTCAAACAAACATAAAAAAAGCCGAAATAAATTTTGAAGTGACCCCCGAAAGTTAGACAAAACCTTCGGGGGTTTTTTATGTACAAAT
>NZ_JANATA010000148.1 GCF_024199005.1 Opacimonas viscosa | reverse complement strand
AGTAACATATTTACATGTAATTGTATTGTAACTTTTCATGTTCTTTTAGTAAGCTTTATGTAGAATATACAAAAATAAAGAGGTAGAAGTATTGAAAAAAGCATTTTCTTTAATGGAATTAATGGTAGTAATCATAATCTTAGGATTACTTGCAATGTTTGTTTTACCAAACTTAACTGGTAAAAGTGATGAAGCAAAAGAAAAACTTGTTTGTATACAAATGAAAAGTGTGGCTCAAACACTAAAAATGTTTAAACTTGATACATCAT
>NZ_JANATA010000147.1 GCF_024199005.1 Opacimonas viscosa | reverse complement strand
AAATAACGCCTGTACTAATGAGGGAAGTGTTTGCTCTGTCGGTATTTTCAAAGGCTTCTTCAAACGCGGCCTGCTGCGCATCTCTGAATGTAGACATGGCGGCAATAGCATCGTCATAAGAGCTATTCATTTGCGATGAAAGTTCACCTAAGCGACTGAAGTCAGCGGTACCATCAACCATCGATTGAGACACGTCAAACGCCACTTTAAAGTAATCATCAAACCCTGCCGAAATTTTAGCTATTTCGGTGCGAAACTCTGGACTAATA
>NZ_JANATA010000146.1 GCF_024199005.1 Opacimonas viscosa | reverse complement strand
ATCACAAGTTTGCGTTTGCCTGCGAGTCGACCTTTATAAAAAAACAATTCCAACAAATAAGCGAGGCGCACATTGACGTGATTCGCCCTATTTTGCCACCGCAAAAATTTCAGGTAAGTGAAACGGGCGACGCCATTCTAGTGATCAATCCTCACCCTAAAAAGGGTGGAAGGTTGATTGTAGAGGCTGCGCGTCAATTGCCCCACCGTCGCTTTTTGATAGTAGGCGGCTGGGCCAATACTCAACACGACCCTGAGGTTGTGGAGATC
>NZ_JANATA010000145.1 GCF_024199005.1 Opacimonas viscosa | reverse complement strand
AGGCTACCAGGCATTGCTGCAGGCCATGGCAAATGACGACATGGCAGGCGTTGCACAAGCGGCTTTAGATATCGGCTTAATGCAGTCCAACCACAGCGAATCGCAACAAGCCACGGTTGTTGCGTTAGGAAAACTGGCCTGTGAGTCCCTGTACCACGATGGCCCCTATGACTTTGGCAACACCGATTTGCTCACCCGGGTTCAGGCGATGGGTATGCAGCTCAGTTTCGACGAAGATTTCTGGCATATCCCCCCCGTCGACGCCATTTT
>NZ_JANATA010000144.1 GCF_024199005.1 Opacimonas viscosa | reverse complement strand
AGTTAACAAAAAGCTATTTGAATTAAACCGCGGGCGCGGCTTGGAAAGAAAAGCGGGAAGGTATCAGCCAGAGGAAATGCTGTCTGGCTGATATCGATAAACTCAGTCTTATTCGCAGGCTTCAACTACCACAACTTCTACGCCGTGGGTGCGAATCTTGTCCAGTACTTCCGGGTCTGCATTCGAGTCAGTGATCACCACATCCACATCAGACAAACCGCAGAAAATCAGGTTGCCACGAATACCAATTTTACTGCTGTCAGCCAGTAC
>NZ_JANATA010000143.1 GCF_024199005.1 Opacimonas viscosa | reverse complement strand
AGCCATTGTGCTGGTGTTCCTGGTCATGCTTCTGTTCCTGCAAAACTGGCGAGCTACGTTAATCCCAACCATTGCCGTACCGGTTGTTCTGCTTGGTACGTTTGCTGTCCTTTACGCGTTTGGTTTCAGCATAAACGTACTTACCATGTTTGGTTTAGTACTGGCAATCGGCTTGCTGGTAGATGACGCCATTGTTGTTGTGGAAAACGTTGAGCGGATTATTCATGAAGAAGGTTTAAGCCCGAAAGAAGCAACCAAGAAATCCATGAC
>NZ_JANATA010000142.1 GCF_024199005.1 Opacimonas viscosa | reverse complement strand
AGACGGGTTGGGTGGTATTGGTGGACAGTCGCAAATGTTTACCAGTACTAAAAGCGCGGAAAATGCCTTAAATCGGATTACCTGGGGATTAGGCATTGCTTTTGTCACCTTGACCATTGTTTTGAGCGCAGGTTGGATCGGGGCTTAATTCATTTGAGCGATAGGATTGAGCCTTATGGGAAAAATTAGCCCAAGTTATTTGGCAATAATCTGGTTACAGTTAGCAATTTAGATATAGTTAATGAATAAGTGGCGAATAAAATGGCATAG
>NZ_JANATA010000141.1 GCF_024199005.1 Opacimonas viscosa | reverse complement strand
ATTGATGATTTTGGTCTTTTTTAATTTCTTTTTAAATCCATCGAAACTCAACAAATTTATTATCTGTACTGGAGTTTTGCTCGCTTTGATTTTGGTTTTAGAAAAATTTTGGATGTTGCCAATTTTAGATGCACGAGCAGATGTTTTAGCCACTGGAAAGGGACTCCCACCAACTCCGTTGCACAATTATTTTATTTACGCAGAATGCATTAAAGCCATTTTACTCCTTTCAATAGGTTTTTTACAGCTAAAGAAAATTATTTAAATACC
>NZ_JANATA010000140.1 GCF_024199005.1 Opacimonas viscosa | reverse complement strand
TCTATTGTGACTGGATTTATTTTCGACGCAGTAGGGGGCCAACAAGCATTTTATCTATCGCTTATTCCAATCGGTGCATTAGTGGTAACCCTATTCTTCTTTAAACGAGCGTCTTCTTCTCTATCGCCTAAAGGTGCGCAGTAACTATGAGTTCTTCTTCACACAACTGGCGCGACAGCTTGTCGTTTTTTGCCAGCGACCTGTTTAAACATGTGCAAATGGCACAGCTATTCCCAGACAGCAAAACCTTCGCTGACGCTATTGTTAAAA
>NZ_JANATA010000139.1 GCF_024199005.1 Opacimonas viscosa | reverse complement strand
CATGGAAGCACCGCGTGAGTTAGCTCCGATTACAAAGCCATTGACCAAAGAACAACATACGGCACCCCATTCGCTTTTCGTTCGTAACACTGTTCAAACAACCCAGCGTGCGCCCAAGAAAGTAAAGATCATTGAAAACATACGTTATCAGAAGAAACAAACGCCGCCAGCACTTATGACTAAGCGTATATCCCCAAAACATATGGGTGATAATAAAGCAATTGCAGCACGCTATACGGTTCAACTAGGTGCGTATAGGTTGGAAAACAG
>NZ_JANATA010000013.1 GCF_024199005.1 Opacimonas viscosa | reverse complement strand
AAAAAAAGCCCCTTTATAGGGGCTTCATTTATGGATTGGCGCGTGCGGAAGGATTCGAACCTCCGACCGCCTGGTTCGTAGCCAGGTACTCTATCCAGCTGAGCTACGCACGCGCTGTAAAAACTTTCCAACAAATTGTAACGAACCTACGAAGTTCGACTTCCTTATTTTACATCTTAGGAAGAAGATGGCGCGTGCGGAAGGATTCGAACCTCCGACCGCCTGGTTCGTAGCCAGGTACTCTATCCAGCTGAGCTACGCACGCGCTGTAAAACTTCTCTACACAATGGCGGAGAGGGAGGGATTCGAACCCTCGGTACGAATTAACGTACGGTTCCTTAGCAGGGAACTGGTTTCAGCCACTCACCCACCTCTCCGTAATGTGGAAGCGCATTCTACTGCACTGGGAATATAAGTCAACGGTAAAAACTAACAAATATTCAATCAATTGCAAAAAAATGCCATTCGCTGTTTAATCGTCTTTTTTATAACCATTTTTTTCGTCATTAGTGGTTAATTCTGAATCAACATCATTTTCAGGATCACCTACCACATCTTCCAACTTAACTTTATCTACCGTTCTAAATGTGTTGATAGGACCAGAACACGCATACAACGCAAAAGCTGCAAATAACACCAATGCCGGCTCTGTGGCGACAACAACAAATATCAACATGACGATTAACAAGGCCACAAACGGCACTTTACCCGCCCAATTCACTTCTTTAAATGAGCTATATTTAAAATTACTCACCATCAACAAACCGCTCAAGCCGGTAATCACCGCTATCACAATACTGTACTGTGATGGTTCTAAGTTATAGTCTTGGGCTAACCATATAAAACCAGCGACCACACCGGCAGATGCTGGACTAGCTAAACCCTGGAAAAAACGAGGATCAGCAATACCTACCTGGGTATTAAAGCGTGCTAAACGCAACGCGGCACCCGCCACATAAATAAATGCAGCTAACCAACCCAACTTCCCTAAATCGGTCAGCCCCCAGTTATAAGCAACCAATGCTGGCGCCATACCAAAGGACACCATATCAGCCATAGAGTCGTATTCGGCACCAAATTCACTTTGGGTATTCGTGATTCGGGCTACTCGTCCATCTAACCCATCAAATATCATGGCGATAAAGATGGCTACTGCAGCCGCTTCGAATTGGTTGTTCATTGACGCAACAACCGCATAAAACCCTGAAAATAGCCCTGCGGTCGTGAGCAAATTAGGTAGTAAGTAAATCCCTTTCTTAGGTTTCACGTTCATGTTAAATCTCTTTAGTTACATGCCGTTAATATAGCATAGTGTTTTCATGAATTCAGCATTGCTCATTTGCATATCTAAATGCTGGCATCGGGCCTTATTGCATTTTTTTGCAGAATACAACATTAGGTCAAAGTGTCGAACAACTTTACAAAGATTTTAGTTTTCATCACAAAAAATTCGTAGAGCATTGATTGTAAACAGATTTATATTATGGTCTAGATGTTGCTATCTAAATACTACAAATAACTAGATATGATATGTTCTTCTGCGCAACACATAGAGCTTATGATATGTATAAATTTGTACTAACTGTTTGAATGACACATTTACTTTAAACTTTGGTTCGCCAACATGGACACTAACACAACATATTTTTATAAGGATTTAAATATGCAAAAGAACAAGCTTTTTCTCATTGGTCTAGCTAGCTTAATTGCTTCGCATAGTGCCAATGCAGCTTACAAGGTCATAGACTTCGATACAAATTCCTCTGGTGGCAATATTGTCAACGGACAGATTATCGATAATGAATACCTACAAAATTATGGAGTAAGTATTTCAAGTTGTAATTATGATAACCAGAAGAGCGCCTCGCAAATTAACCTTGGTAGTTGTAATAGTGCCGGTGATGTAGCTGACCGACAGGTAGCTTTTAATACATCATTAAGTAACACACGAGACCCTGATCTTGAGTTTCACAACAAAAACAACGATTACAAATCTCAGTATACCGCTCTCAATATTGGGAGTTACAATGGTGCTGACAAACCTGGAAATATTTTAATTTTACAGGAAAACTCCATAGGCTGTGGGGATGGCGTATGTAACTACCCTGATGATGAAGGACAACGTCCAGCTGGATACTTTGAATTTACCTTTGATAGTCTAGTAGATATTGTCAGTCTAGATTTCTTTGATATCGAAGATTCCAATACCAACGGTGCGGCAAATCAAATTTCATTTTATGAAGGAAATACCTTAAAGTCCTTCGGTTATGTGCCAGATATGCATGATGGTAATATGGAACGGGTATCCTATAACGCCACAGGTATCAATCGACTGATTGTTAATATTCCAGGCTCTGGTGGTATTGATAACTTAGTTTTCAGAACAGGAACAGTTGATGTACCTGCCCCGGCAGGATTAAGTGTACTTTTACTTGGTTTAATTGCCTTAAGTTTCCGGAAAATCAAAGGATAAGTATATAAGTACTATCAGTTTGTTATCACAAAACGGTGCCTAGGCATCGTTTTTTTTTTATCTACAAGGACGTAGACATGAAATCACACGCAAAAAGATTGACCTTTGCCACCCTTCTCGCCGGTGCTTTGTTGGGTCCACTCGGACCTTTAGCTTATGCAGATGAAACTATACAAACCGCAGATGCGTATTATGAAGAAGCGTTAATAAGCTTTGAACAAGGTGAGTATGAGACCAGCTATGTCTATTTAAAAAATGCGTTAGATGCCAAAGATAGTCATTTGCCATCCAAAATTTTAATGGGCCGTTTACTGCTTATTAACCAACTTCCTGAAGCCGCTATCACAGAATTTGAAGAAGCATTGTATGCCGGTGTCGATCCCAACATTGTGACGATCCCTTTGTTACGTGCTTACATCTTCACTGAACAATTTAAAAAAGCGACGTCTATGGCAACAGATGACTTATCCCAAGACAATGTTTTTGAAGTACATTTACTCAAAGCCAGCGCCTATCGTAATCTAGGGAATACGGAATTGGCGTTTACGCTTTATCAAAAAGCTCTGCGTTTGCAGCCTGATAACACCCGAGCGAAAAACTCATTAGCGTCTTTGTATCTAAAAAATGAGATGTGGTCAAAAGCTAAAAAGCTGATAGATGAATCATTAGCAAGTGCCCCCAATGATGCCAAAACATTGCATTTGTATGGCACTTATCTCATGCAAACTGAGGCCTTAGAAGAAGCCCAGAAAGTGTTTGAACAAGCCCAAACTCTGCGGCCTAATGACCCAATTATGCAACGCTCTGTAGCTAGCATTTATCTGCGCAACGGGCATGTAACCAAAGCGATAGAACTTTTGGAACGGATCCTAAAAGAAACGCCCGACCCATTCTCAAAATTACTCTACGCAAATCTCATTCGTGCCAACGAAAGTAATGAAGCTGATATATTATTTCAAGATGTCACACAAACCTTAAGTCTGTTGCCAGAAGATATCAAGGCTACTCGCAGTGATATTGCCTTAGTCGATGCACTAGCAGCCTACTTTCAAGAAAACTACGCCCAAGCAGCAGCCAATCTAGAACGCTTTATTAAACAAAACCCGACGAATATCAATGCGATGAAGCTGCTCGTCGATAGCTATGTCAAAGAGAACAGCTACAAGACAGCAGTCACAACACTAGAGTCGTATCCGTTACTCGTGCAAAAAGATTTACCTCTGACTGTTACCTTATGTAATTTATATTTTCAGTTACAACGAGGCTTCAAATGTGAATCTTTGATTAGAGAATTACGCGTCTTCCAACAAGACCATTCGACGTTAAATTTACTGGAAGTTAGGTCCTTATTTAACCGAGGGGTCAATGATGAAGCATTGGCGTTATTCGAGGAGAAATTTAACAACGTCGATTATACCTATTTACGTCAGTTACATGTTGAGCTACTGGTTCAAAATGGCCAAACTCAACGAGCACGAGACATTCTCAACAAAGAATTAAACAAAACCAAAGACGCGGAAGGTTTTAATCGCAGTTTAACGTTATTAGACGCCACAGTTTTGCTACAAGAAGCAAAATTTAGTGAAGCTTTACAACAGACCAAACAAGTCTTACGCCAAAATAACGAAGACCAAGCGGCTTTATTTTTACAAGCACAAATTTTGTATTACCAGCGTTCTCATGCTGACTCTTTAGCCGTGTTAAACAGCTTAAACAGTGAATTTTCTCCGGTCTTGGTTGCTCAATTTACAGCACGTAACCAAATGGCACTTGGTGAGTGGACTAAAGCATATGAAATCTTGCAACCTATCTATGAACGAAACCCTAAAAATAATGGTGTATTAGAGCTTTTGCAAACCATATTCAAAGCCCAAAAAGATTATGAAAACGCACTATGGATAAACCAAAAATTACTACAAAATTCGTTTTTAAACGTGGGCTATTTGATTGAGCAAGCTGATATCTATCTCAAAGCAAATGAATTAGACAACGCATTAGTGAGTTTCAAAAAAATTCAAAACTTAGTTGCCGATAACCCTTCTGGTTTGATTCAGCTGGGTCAACTCCAAGCGGATGCACAACTTTATCAACAAGCCTTGGCCAATATTGCAAAATCTCGAGAGTTGCTCAATGACGATGGTGAATTGGATATGCAGGCACGATTGTTACAAGCAGATATCTTATTCAAAAATAACCAACCCAAACAATCTATGGCTTTGGCTAGGTCGGTTATCTTGGATGCATTTGCACGTGATGAGCGCCGCACTTTGAAACTGCAAGCTATGTATCTGATTGGTGAAATTTATCGTTTCCAAGGAAATCACACCCAAGCTGTGAAGATGTTTACTGAGTTATTTACGCAAGGTATGCCCAATCAGGCCGGTGTCTATCTGTACGAACTAGCCATCCAAGGAAATGCGCCGGATAATTTTACCCAGAGAGCAGAAGAGCTACTGGCGTTGCAACCACAACAATTATTTGTACGTCGTTTATTGGCTGATTTTTATTTGCAAACGGCACAACAAAACCTCGCTCGTGGCCATTATGAAACGTTACTTGCTTATCCGGCAGTACCTAATAAACATGAGATCCTCAATAATTTAGCGAATATTGTTGGGAATGATGATTTAGCTGTTGCCAAAGAATATGCCCAAGAAGCTGCGGCACTCGCACCAAACGATGCCCAAATTATCGATACATTGGGTTGGATTGAGATGCAAGAAGGCAATTATATCAATGCTTTACGTAATTTTAGAAAAGCATATGTCATGGATAGTACCGACCCTAATATTAAGTATCATCTGGGTAAAGTGTTGATGCTGTTAGACCGAACTGATGAAGCAAAAAATCAGTTTTCTCGATTATTGAGAGAACATGATAATTTTACTAAAAAAGCAGATGTAAAAGAGTTACTAGAATCTATTTAATACTAAAAAGGATAACCACTAGTGTTATCCTTTTTTGTTTAGATTGCCCTATTATTAGGGACCATGCTAATCAGAAGTAACTGAATCAGATACATCTCATCCAGAACAAGACCATTGCAGCTAAGTTTAAGCAACAAATTGAATGGTCATTGCATCATCAACAACATCTACCCGAATGGTCGACTTTCCTTTTTCGGATAAAGACAGTAGTTGTGTCGCTAGTGGATTTTCCAGTTCATGTTGAATGGCACGTTTTAGCGGCCGTGCCCCATATACTGGGTCAAAACCCACACTCGCAATTTTCTCTAGCGCTTTACCCGACACTTCAAGAGTAAAGCCTTTATCCGCTAATCGTGAACGCAGACCCAATAACTGAATTTTTGCGATAGATTTGATATGTTCCAACGCTAATGGATGGAACACCACAATATCATCGACTCGGTTAATGAATTCAGGTCTAAAGTGCTGTGCAACAGCGTTCATCACTAGCCCTTTCATGTCGTCATATTGTGCCGAACCCGACTTTTCTTGGATCACATCGGAACCTAAATTCGATGTCATAATCACCACGGTATTTTTAAAATCTACCGTGCGGCCTTGGCCATCTGTCAAACGTCCATCATCTAACACTTGGAGTAGAATATTAAATACATCTGGGTGAGCTTTCTCTACCTCATCCAACAAAATAACCGAGTAAGGTTTACGTCTCACAGCCTCGGTCAAATAGCCACCTTCTTCATAACCAACATAACCTGGGGGAGCACCGACTAAGCGAGCTACTGAATGTTTTTCCATAAACTCAGACATATCTATCCGGACCATGGCATCGCTACTATCAAACATAAACTCTGCAAGTGTTTTACACAGTTCCGTTTTCCCAACCCCTGTTGGACCCAAGAATAAAAATGAGCCAATAGGTCGATTGGGATCCGCTAAACCGGCACGTGAACGACGAATGGCATTTGCCACTGCACTCACCGCCTCATCTTGACCAATCACAGAACTGTGGAGTTCTTCTTCCATACGGACTAATTTATCACGCTCACCTTCTAACATTTTAGCGACAGGGATCCCCGTCCAACGAGATAACACATCAGCAATTTCGTGTTCAGTGACTTTGTTTTTGACCAGTGTCGTCTCTATCTCTTCATCACCGATGGCATTTTCAATACGCGCTTCTAATTCCGGGATCCGGCCGTATTGCAACTCCGACATACGGTTTAGATCGCCAGCCCGAGACGCAATTTCCAAATCTTTACGTGCTTGCTCTAATTCAGCCTTGATCGATTGGGTACCTTGGAGTGCATCTTTTTCCGAGAGCCAAATAGTTTCTAATTCTTTGTAGCGCTGTTCAGCAGATTCTCGTTCTATTTCAATGATTTCCAAACGCTTGATACTGGCCTCATCAGACTCTTTAGACAACGCTTGTTCTTCTAATTTCAATTGAATAATACGACGGTCTAATTTGTCCATTTCTTCGGGTTTAGAGTCGATCTGTAAACGTATACTAGATGCCGCTTCATCAATTAAATCAATTGCTTTATCCGGCAGTTGACGGTCTGAAATGTAGCGAGACGATAAACTAGCCGCAGCAACAATCGCCGGGTCGGTAATGTCGACGGAGTGATGCAACTCATAGCGCTCTTTGAGGCCACGTAAGATTGCGATCGTATCTTCTACTGACGGCTGATCTACTAGCACTTTTTGGAAGCGACGTTCCAAAGCGGCATCTTTTTCGATGTACTGTCGATATTCATCTAAGGTGGTAGCGCCAACACAGTGTAGCTCACCTCGTGCTAATGCTGGTTTTAGCATATTGCCAGCATCCATTGCACCATCACCTTTACCAGCACCGACCATCGTGTGTAATTCATCAATAAAGAGAATCACATTACCTTCTTCCTTGGACAACTCATTTAACACAGCTTTGAGACGCTCTTCAAACTCACCACGATACTTCGCGCCGGCAATTAACGCTCCCATATCCAAAGATAAGACGCGTTTGTGTTGCAGCCCTTCAGGGACCTCACGATTTACGATACGCTGAGCAAGGCCTTCAGCAATAGCTGTTTTACCTACACCTGGCTCACCGATTAACACTGGGTTATTTTTGGTACGACGTTGTAATACTTGGATCGTACGACGGATTTCATCATCTCGACCAATCACAGGATCCAAAGCACCTTGTTCCGCTCGCTCTGTTAAATCGGACGTATATTTATCTAGTGCCTCACGCACATCTTCGGCATTTTGGTCTGTCACGGCTAGACCGTTGCGCACTTCATTTATCGCATGAGAAATATTCTCAATAGTGGCACCGGTATTTTTTAACACACTCGCTATACGAGCATTTGACTGAATAGCCGCGAGGATAAATAACTCAGAAGAAATAAATTTGTCTTTAAATTGCTGCGCTTGTTTGTCACACATATTAAGTAACTGGACAGTGTCTTTGCCCAACTGCACATCTCCTCCAGTACCTTGTACTCGAGGCAATTTCTCAATCGTTTCTGACAGTGCAGAACGCAACGCATTTAAATTCACACCGGCAGTTTTAAATACAGTGCGCACAGAACCGCCAGTTTGATTTAACATCGCGGTAATCACATGCACAGGCTCTATGTATTGATGGTCACGACCCACAGCTAATGACTGAGCATCAGAGATAGCGGTCTGAAATTTGGTGGTAAATTTTTCTAAACGCATAGTACAATTCCATCTTAAGATTACTATAAACTTAGTAAAAGAATGGGTACTGTGTGATGCTTTTTCAACGTTTAGCCGAAATTGACTGACTAGTTAATTGATTTAAATCAACTTTAATCAATCAACTATCCATTGCGGTGTAACTGGTGTATGTTCGTTGCAAAAAAACTGGCTGTATAAAAAAGGCTGGCAAAGCCAACCTTATCTAGAGTATTTAATTAGAATCAATGAGTTAATCTAAATCTAGACCATGCTCAGCAGTATCTTCACGAACAGCGTCTAACAATGCAACAAAATCATCTGGTAAAGGCGCTTTAAATGTCAGCCAATCTTCAGTGATCGGGTGTGAAAATGATAACTGTGCAGCATGCAGTGCTTGGCGTTTAAAGCCGCGTAACGCTGCCATAAATGACTCAGAAGCAGCCTTTGGCATACGTGGACGACCACCATATAACTGGTCACCGACCAAAGAATGACGGATATGTGCCATATGCACACGAATCTGGTGTGTTCGGCCACTTTCCAGCTTTAAGCGCAGATGCGTGTGGTTTCTAAATTTTTCAATAATCCGATAATGCGTCGTTGCTTCTTTGCCCGTTTCACGTACCGCCATGGCTGTGCGCTTTGATGGATGACGGCCAATCGGTTCATCAACCATACCACCGGCAACCATTGTGCCAGTCACCAACGCTTCATATTCACGACTCATTACCCGAGTTTGTAATTGTTCAACCAAATAAGTCTGGGCCAATAATGTTTTAGCCACCACCATTAAGCCTGTCGTATCTTTATCCAAGCGATGCACAATACCAGCACGTGCAACGGTTTCAATCTCTGGACAATGTGCCAATAATGCATTCAAAACAGTCCCATCAGAATTACCTGCACCTGGATGCACGACTAAGCCAGCAGGTTTATTGATAACCAAGACATGCTCGTCTTCAAAGATAATATCTAACTCAATATCCTGAGCAACATTTTGGACTTGTACCGCGACTTCAGCGTTTATATCGACTTGTTCATGGCCGAGGACTTTTTGCCGCGCCACCGTGACGACTTCACCGTCTAATTGGACAAAACCAGCTAAAATCCATTCTTTTAGCTTACTTCTTGAATATTCAGGGAACAAATCGGCAAGAACTTGATCTAAGCGTCTATCAAACTGCGTTTGATCAATAATACCGGTAAGCGTGATGTGTTGCGATTGTGATGCTGATTCAGACATAATTAACTATATACAAAAAATATTGTCTAATTATATCAGTTTCCTTACAAAGGTGTGTAATAATACAAATATTGATTAAAAAGTATAAGCATAGAACATCCGATTACGTTGCGGAGTTCCTAATAACAAAGGTTTTATTCATGAAAAAACAACTTCTAGCATGGTCAGTTACCAGCCTCTTTTTACTTGGCGGCTGTTCTACCACAGAAGAAGATAAAATTGCTCAGGTGAAATTACAAGGTCCTGAAGCAAGTTATCAAGAAGCAAAAAATGCCATGAAAAATGGTAATTTCAATGGCGCAGCAGAAATGTTAAGTGCTTTGGATTCCCGTTATCCTTTTGGTGCTTTATCCCTACAGATCCAACTTGACCTCATTTATTCCTATTATAAAGCCGGTGATAGTGCTCAAGCATTAGCCACTATTGATCGTTTTATTCGTCTAAATCCAAATCACAAAGACGTAGATTATGCCTACTACATGCGTGGCCTGACGAATATGGAAAGTGAAAGTAACTTATTCCAAGATTTGCTGAACATTGACCGTTCCGACCGTGACCCTTCACAGTCAAAAGAAGCTTTCAATGATTTCCGCAGACTCATCGATAAATATCCAGATAGTAAGTATGCCAAAGACGCTAAACAGCGCATGGTTTTCATCAAAGACCGTTTAGCAAAGTATGAAGTAGCAATTGCTCGTTTTTATATGCGCCGTGAAGCATATGTCGCAGCGGCAAACCGAGGGCAATACGTGATTAAGCATTATAGTGATACTGCTCAGGTACAACCTGCTTTAGAGATTATGGTCGCAGCCTATGAACAGTTAGGTCTAGATGAACTAAAAAACAACGCTATCAAAGTTTTAAAATTAAATTATCCAGATAGTGAGTTCATCTAAGGCTGAGGCTTTTTAACAAAAGAGACTTTTCTGAGTATCTCATGTGTCTAAGTGATACACCTTGGTAGTTAGATACGTTTACTACAAAGCAACAAAAAAGGATAACCTAGCAGGTTATCCTTTTTTTTGGGTGTTATTTTTATGTCTTAAGAATGGTTCCTTAAGTTAGGAACATCATCAATGTAAACTACATTACTAAGTCACTGCCGATGCAATCACGAGGTTTTGTCAATCAGTTTTAATAACATGTTGCAAATAACTATTTAAAAAACAAATGACTGAATGGGTTCAGTAAACGAGCTAAACCAGATGTGAAGTGCAAAGGTTCATCAACAATAGAGAAAACAAGGCAGCCATCTTTGTTATTTGAATGCGGTGAATGAATATGTTCATTATCCATGACCAGAAAATCACCGGTGTCATAGTCAGCTAAGCCATCAGAAAACTCACCATTCACCACAAGCGTTAGTTCATTTCCACGATGTGTATGTTCGGGTACCTGACCGCCATTTTCCATAAATATAAAATGTGCAGCGCCAGCTTCACCAATATCAACAGGTGCTTGCCAAACTTTGCCTAATAACTTTGACCAGTTACCAGTATTACGCACATAACGTCGTAGAGGCCTTGGTACATCGAAAAAACGGCCATCTAATTCAATTTTAGGCACTATCGCAGGACGAGTATCAATCATGGGTTTTGCAGTAATCTCTGCTAGCATTTTTTCAAATGCTGGATCAGTCATCTCATGAGCGGCAATGTTTTCAATGTCTTGAGCGAGTTCAACGTTAACTTCGTCAACTTTTTCTTGGCAATGTGAACACATGTCACAGTGAGCGGCTACAACGAGCGCCATCGCAGAAGAGATATTCCCTTCAGCAAACTGACGTAACTGCTTGTCAGTGGGGTGAAAATTAATCATGGTCTTCTAACATATCCTTCAATCGCTGCAATGCGAGGCGAGTTCTACTTTTCACGGTTCCCAGAGGAATCGAGAGTTGATCAGCGACTTCTTGCTGCGACTTGCCATCTATATAGATAGCTTCTATTACTGAACGTTGTTTATCCGGTAAATGGTTAAACAATTGTCCAACTTGCTCTAATGTTACCTGTTCATCCAACGGTATTTCATTTTGGTCAGCTGTGGTTTCACACAAGATGGGCCAAAGGTCGTCCGAACAAATGTCTTCTTTTCTGTTTTGAAGTTTACGTAACATATCAAAGCGTATGTTACGAGCGATAGTGAAGATCCATGTGGATGGTGAGCCTTTTTCCACATTAAATAAATGTGCTTTTTGCCACACGTTTGACATTGTATCTTGGACTAATTCCATTGCTAAAGCTTCATTACCCATTTGTTTTAGGGCGTATGATCTTAATCTCGGCGCAAAATAACCGAAAATCTTCGCATAAGACCGCTTACAGCGTTCCGAGGCCACAGCAACTAAATACTGCGACATCTCATTAGCGCATTCCTTTGGCTTGCTGGTGTTACTTTTATTATTTTCCAATGCAATTCCAACGAGCATAGCGGATCCCTTTAATTATGACACATGTACTTTATACGTAGGGGGATCCAATTAAGATCAGTGTTTACTCTACCAGTCCTGACAGGTATTGTACAATTTTGGAGCAATCATTTTCTTGAAGGAATTCTTGCTTCTTTTCTGCATCAACAGGTAGCAATTCTAACCAGCGATTAATTACCCATATGGGATCATCAAAATTTGTTGTTTCATACAAACTGTTTACTTCAGGGTAGCGCTTAAAAATCTCTTCCAATTTTTTGTCCATAGGGTAAAGCAATTCTTTGGTTGCCGTAAATTCCCATGGCGCAGTCATTTCGCAATCCCCAATACGCAAGCCATCAGCTTCAGTTTTGATATTCGTGATACGCACACAACGCACCCCTTCTACCGTAACACCGAGTAAACCGTCATCGAGTAAATTAAAATCAACTACATTTACATATGTCCCAATCGGGTATATGTGTTCATTTAAGTCTTTATTACCCTGGGAGTTTAACATACAAATAACGAAGCCAGATTCTGACCCACACGCTTCTTTTACCATTCGGGTATAACGTTGTTCAAAAATACGTAACGACATTCTGCCGCCCGGAAGGACGTGCGCCGACAATGGGAATAAAGGAAGAGATACCACAATAAAAAACCTAATTTATTTATATACATCATCATTACGGTCGCAGGGGGGATTGGGATTAAAAAAAAGATGTTTTTTTATATGATCTTAGTAGTATTTATAGCAGTAAATAGTAGTATGTATAAAAGTGTAACGAAATTATGACAGTCATAGAGAATTTCAAAAAGTTTTATAGCAGTCTCAGCCTTGAAGACTTACCTCTACTCAAAGAGATTTACTCTGATGATATCGTGCTAGTCGACCCAGTTGGTTCACATCAAGGCCTAGAACAACTGACGCAATACTTTACGCATTTATTGACCAACAACAACCAGTGTGATTTTGTCATCCACACTATAGGCCAAGTACAAGTAGAAGAAGTACAACCCACCGATGTGGCATTGTACTCAGTCACATGGACCATGTCATTTGCGACACCTGCACTTAAAAATGGTCAAACGATACATGTTGCTGGTATGTCACAACTAAAAATTATCGACAATAAAATCGTACATCATCAAGACTTTTACGATTTAGGCCAAATGGTATATGAACATATCCCACTTTTAGGCACCATAGTAAAAAAAATCAAAGGCAGGTTACGACAGTGAAAAGACTCTTAATAACCGGCGCCACCTCAGGCATTGGCGAAGCTGTGGCGAAACTTGCCGCACAACAAAATTACCATGTCATAGCCTGTGGCAGAAACACCGATAAGCTACAAGAATTAGCACAGCTACCTAATATTGAAACCTGTTGTTTTGATGTGACTGACCAGACGGCTACGACTGCGGCATTGAGCAATATACAGTGCGATATTGTTTTACTGAATGCCGGTACTTGCGAATATGTCGATGTTTCTGACATTGAACCTGCCATGTTTGAACGTGTATTCGCAGCCAACGTCTTTGGCGTTATGAATGTCGTTTCGGTACTGTTACCCAACTTATCAGCAGGCAGTAAATTGGTCTTCGTTGAAAGCTTAGCACGCTTATTTCCATTTCCACGAAGCGAAGCATATGGTGCGAGCAAAGCAGCGCTTCACTATATTGCAAAAAGCTTTGCTGTTGATTTGGCTGACCGAGGCATCACAGTACAAACAGCAGCACCGGGCTTTGTCAAAACGCCACTCACCGACAAAAATGACTTCACAATGCCGATGCTGATTAGCGTCGAAGAAGCTGCCAACGATATTTTAAATGGCATTGCCACAGAAAAATCGAGTTTTTATTTCCCCACGCGATTTAGTATGTTTTTACGTTTACTGCATCTCCTGCCAGAAGGTATTCAGCACCGTATTGCATTAAAGATGCGTAGAAAGTAAGCAAACACATGAATGGTCATAAACCGATAAACTAGATATGACGTAACTTATAAAAAACAAAAAAAAGCAGATACTTATGAAAAAAATAGCCATTATTGGCACCGGGATTGCGGGTTTAACAAGTGCCTATTTGCTCAATAAAGAGCACGATATTACGGTGTTTGAAGCCAATGACTATATTGGCGGACATACTGCCACCAAAGACGTGACTGTAGACGGTAAAGCATATGCGATCGACACCGGTTTTATTGTGTTTAATGATTGGACCTATCCCAACTTTAACAAGTTAATGAATATCCTAGGCGTCAACGCACAAGCCACTGAAATGAGTTTCAGTGTAAAAAACCATGCACAAAATCTAGAGTACAATGGCAATACTATAAACTCTTTGTTTGCCCAACGTCGCAACATTTTGCGCCCTCGTTTTTGGCGTATTGTTCGGGATATTTTAAAATTTAATAAGCTATGTAAATCTGACGATGCCGTGCAACATGCCGAAAAAGGTGTGACACTTTACGATTATATTCAGCATCACAATCTCAGTACGGATTTCTCGCAAAACTATATTTTGCCAATGTGTGCCGCCATATGGTCCATGACATTAGAAGATTCAAAATCATTTCCGCTGACCTTCTTTTTACAGTTTTTCAACAACCATGGTTTGTTGAATATTACTGATAGACCTCAGTGGTACACGATTATTGGCGGCTCTAGAGAATACATTGCGCCGCTAACAGAAAGTTTTAAAGACAAAATAAAATTAAACACTCCGGTTACTCGCGTCATAAAACAAGATGGTCAGTTTCACGTTACTGCTAACGAGCAAACCGAAACATTTGACGACGTAGTGTTTGCTTGTCATTCGGACCAAGCCCTAGCGATGCTTGCAGAGCCAACCCCGACACAGGCTGAGATTTTGGGTGATATTGGTTACGCGATGAATGAAGTCGTCTTGCATACCGATACCTCAGTGCTGCCTAAGCGTCCTCTTGCTTGGGCTAGCTGGAATTATTTAATCAAAGGTGAGCCAGGTGAAGAAAATGCCCCAGCATCGCTCACCTACAACATGAATATTTTACAACGCATCCAAAGTGATACGACTTTCTGCGTGACCTTAAATAACACGGATGCCTTGGATCCAGATAAAATTCTAGGTAAATTTCATTATGCGCACCCACAATTTAGTCCAACAATGGTAGCGGCCCAAAACCGTCGTGATGAAATTAATGCTGCAGGTAACGGCTATTTCTGTGGTGCTTATTGGTATAACGGTTTTCACGAAGACGGCGTGCGCAGCGCACTCGATGTATGCCGACACTTTGGGCTGACACTCTAGTGACTGATGTTTTGGAAAGTGCCATTTATCGAGGTGAAGTGTTACATCAACGCTTTACCCCGACTCAGCATAAATTTGTATATGACATTTATCTCTTTTGGTTAAAACTGTCAGAGATGGAACAACTGGCCAATATCGATGGGTTTAATGTTGGTCGCAAAGGTATGCTGGAGTTTCGGCGCAGTGATTATATTTCCCCTGAAATACATGATATGAGCACAGCAGTACTAGACAAAGCCAATGCATTGAAATCTGAACTAGATATTGCTGATCCAACGACCATATCTGGTGACGTCTACTTTATGGGCCAGCCAAGAATGCTCGGACTGTATTTTAGTCCGGTAAATTTTTACTTTATAAAGTCTGATGACACATTCACATATATGTTAGCAGAAGTCAGTAACACTCCATGGCATGAACGGCATTATTACTTAGTTGATTTGGCCGAACAAGCAGACACCGACAAGATGTTTCATGTGAGTCCCTTTAATCCGATTGATATGGTCTACAAATGGCGTATATCAGAACCGGCTGAACAATTTACCTTGCAACTCAGTTGTCATAAGGACACCAAACATATGACTGCTGGCTTGCGTTTAACCAGACACGCACTAACACCACAAAACCTGCTTACCGCCAAGAAATCAATTCCCAGTATGACCGTTAAAACGGTGATCGGAATTTATTGGGAAGCCGTAAAACTATTTATAAAACGCACACCGTTCTATGGTCATCCAGGTTCGTTGCGCAATGAAATCACACAACCCAAGGATTAATCCTATGTCTCAAGCAGAAGAAATTATTATTCAACAAGACGCAGGCTCCTTAATGGATCGCTGGGCGAAAAACGCCTTTTTGAGTGTTGTAAAATACCTTCCTGACGGCCATTTAACCATCAAAGAGAATGGTGTATTAATCGGTACTTTTGGTAAAGAAGACAGTGACTTACACGCTGAAGTGAATATCCTACATATCCAAGCCTACCGCAAATTATTACTCGGTGGGAGTGTTGCATCTGGGGAAACCTTTATGGAAGGTTTGTGGAATAGCCCCAATGTTACCAATGTCATTCGTGTGTTTGCCCGAAATCTACCGGTATTAGATCGCTGGGAAGCGCGTTTCAAATGGTTGATGTGGCCAATTAACAAAGTTCAGCATTTCGCTAATCGCAACTCAGTCGAACAAGCTCGTAAAAATATCCAAGCGCATTACGATTTAGGAAATGACTTATATACCGAGTTTTTGGATAATTCCATGATGTATTCTGCGGCGATTTATCCACACAGCGAAGCAACCTTAGCCGAAGCACAGCAGACTAAGTTACAAACTATCTGTGAGAAGTTACAACTCACCCCAGATGATCATCTAATCGAGATTGGTACCGGCTGGGGTGGTCTAGCCGTTTTTGCAGCCAAGCATTTCGGCTGTAAAGTCACCACCACGACAATCTCTGATGAACAATACGCTTGGGCCGAAGAGTGGGTTGCCAAAGAAGGGCTACAGGATAAAGTCACCCTTTTAAAGCAAGACTATCGCTTATTGACTGGCAAATACGACAAATTAGTGTCGATTGAAATGATTGAGGCCGTAGGCAAAGAGTACCTTCCAAGCTTTTTCAAGAAGTGTGATGAGTTACTCAAACCAGAAGGCCTAATGGTATTACAAGCCATCACCATCGATGACCGTCGTTATGATAGCTACAGTAAAAACGTTGATTTCATCCAAAAATACATTTTCCCAGGTGGCTTTTTACCGTCTCAATTTGTGTTAAACAAGTGCGTCAAAAAGTATACCGATATGAGTATTCGAGATTTGCATGATATCGGTCTGGATTATGCGCAAACTCTACTGCACTGGCATGAAGAGTTTTTGGATAACATGGAGAGCTTAAAGCAAAAAGGGTATGACGAAAGATTTGCTAGAATGTGGCAGTTTTATCTGAATTATTGCGAAGGCGGTTTCCGTGAAAGAACCATTTCTACGGTACAGCTGGTGTTAGGTAAAGGTGCGCATATCAACGATTTAAAGTTTCGTTAATACGCATTCTTAGATGGGTGCCGATAATCTATCAATCAGCACTCAGGCAAACGTTTATAATGGTCAGCAACGTCCACCTTTTAAATAAAACTAGGTACTACTCACGTAGACCTAGTTTTTTATTGCCCGTTGGTCACACTGATAATATCCGTTTCCTTGGCTTTACCTTGGTTAATTTTGATTTCAACTCGACGGTTTCTAGCCTGAGCATCGGGTGTTCTATCTTCAGTCAACAACTCATTGTTGGATTTACCTACGACTTGCATACGTTTTGGATTAAAACCAGGAACCTCGACCAATACCTCCGCTACCGCAACGGCGCGTGAAGCAGATAAGTCCCAGTTAGAACCATATAGCTTGTTTGCAATATTTGAGATATCACTATGCCCCGCCACTTCTATCTCGCCAGGAATGTCTGCCAAGACTTCAGCTATGCGTGTCAATACCGGTACAAACTGAGGCTGTAAAAAGGCTGATCCTGCCGCAAAACTCCCCTTTTCACGAATACGGATGGTAATTTGTTGCCCTAACGCTTCTAAATCAATCGCACCATCTTCAATTTCTTTTTCCAGTTTTTCAGCAATTTTCTTGACCGATTCTTCGACATTTTCCTGGTCAGAATTTGCCTTACCTTGGGCTTCATTGGATTTATTAATCGAAGTAGACTGAGCTTGACCGCCCGATAAGGCACCTTCTTGACGCTGTTTACCACCAGCGGTATTACTTTCACCTTCTTGAAAATCCAATTCTTGTTTTGTGATTTCGGTGGTGACTTGCTGAATATCTTCTATCGGAGTGGGCTGCGGTTTACCAGGGCTAAACTCCATCGCAATCACACTGGTACCTTTCGGTATATCTTTTACTTCTAATTTACTTTGCACACCGAACGCAAATTTCATAGAGCCCGCAATCTGTTTAAACTTCAGTACATCCATCTCAGAAAACGACAACAAGAGTACAAAGAAACACATCAACAGTGACATTAGGTCAGCAAAGGTCCCCATCCAGGCAGGTAGGCCTTCGGGAGGACATTTTGGGCATTCGTCTTCCACTATTCTTCCTTACCTTCTTCGGCAGCACGTTTACTTTCAGCCAAATATGATTTTAAGATACCGTCAATGACTCGAGGATTTTGTCCATCAGCAATACCTAAAATACCGTCCAAGACGAGTGATTGATTAATCTTTTCTTCACCAGCGCGGACACTTAACTTAAAGGCAATCGGCAAACAGATAATATTGGCAAGGAAAGCACCATAGAGTGTTGTCAAAAGTGCAACCGCCATCGCTGGACCGATGGATTTTGGATCATCCATGTTGGAGAGCATCGCCACCAAACCAATCAATGTCCCAATCATCCCCATGGCTGGAGCAACATCCCCTAAACTTTTGAAAATAGTGGCACCAAAATCATGCCGTTCGGTGGTCATAGAAATATCTTTGGCAAGGGTCGAACGCACCACTTCAACATCATGACCATCCACTAGCATATCAACGCCTTTTTGCATAAAAGCATTATCGATTTGGGCTTCTTCGAGGGCTAAAAAGCCACCTTTACGAGCCGCATCGGCCATTTCAACCACCTTTTGAATCAACTCTTCTGGCGCTTCTATTTTGAACATAAATGCTTTGGCAGCAATTTTACCCGCCCCTAAAAACTGGGCTAAAGAATACTGCGATAAGACAACGAAAATCGAGCCACAAAATACGATGAGTATCGATGGCACGTTGATAAACATATCAATACTACCACCTTGCACCATCGCCATAACGATGAAGCCAATTGCACCTAACATGCCGACAAGAGTTGCTATATCCACAGGTTTCCTCAAAGCGTTTGAATTAATTCACAGAAAATTTATCGACCGAATTCACAATAACTCAATAAAAATCTTCGGTATAACCAGACAAACGTACCCAACCGTAAATAAAATTGATATTATATTGGTCTACCATTTACGAGGAAAACGTATGTCTGAGTCTGCTGAGTTAAACTTTGAACAAGCAATGCAACAACTGGAATCTATTGTCCAGCAAATGGAACAAGGGGAGTTACCTCTTGCGGATGCATTGGCCAAGTTTGAAGAAGGTATAAAACTTGCGCGTACCAGCCAGACGATGTTGAAAAACGCAGAACAAAAAGTACAAATGCTTTCTTCGGACCACATGAACTTGGCCGATTTCCCAAAGTAACATGAGTTCAATCCAAGATTCACAAGTCAAATACGCTACCGCAACCGATGCTTTTTTAGAGCAGCAATTAGCCGATTTACCTCAATTACCGTCACAGTTAATTGATGCCATGCGCTACGCCCTGCTCAGCCAAGGTAAAAGAGTGAGACCTTTGCTGATTGGCTTGGTCAGTGAAGTATTAGATGTCCCGCTTCATAAAGCATTGCCGCTTATGGCTGCGATTGAATGCATCCATGCTTACTCATTAGTACACGATGATCTGCCGGCTATGGATGATGATGATTTACGTCGAGGCCAACCTACCTGTCACAAAAAATTCCCAGAGGGGATTGCTATTTTAGTCGGCGATGCTTTACAAACCATGGCGTTTGATATCATTATGCACGCTGAAAACTTGGATGCAGCAAAGAAAGTCCGTTGTGCCAAGGTGTTAACCCGTGCGGCAGGGTTTCATGGAATGTGTGGTGGCCAAGCCATCGACCTAGATGCGACAGATGTGAGTATCGATTTAGCACAATTGACTTTATTGCATAATTTAAAAACGGGTGCATTATTAAATGCTTGTATTGATTTTGTTGTAGAATTGAGCCATGACATTGCTCCTGCCCACAAAGCAGCGTTACAACAATACAGTAAAGCCGTTGGACTCGCTTTCCAAGTCCAAGACGATATTTTAGACGTGACCAGTGATAGTGTGACGTTAGGAAAACCATCAGGCTCAGATGTTGATTTAAACAAATCGACGTTCCCAGCTTTACTTGGTTTAAAGGAAGCACAATTATACTGTGAAACGTTATTAGCTGACGCCCTCACAGCTTGTGCACAATTACCCTACAATACGCAAGGACTCCAGGATTTTGCTAAATACATTATCCAGCGTAAACATTAAATAATTAGAAAAAAATGACCATAAATATAGAACAATATCCACTACTTGCATTGGCGAATAACCCCGAAGAATTAAGGACGTTACCCAAGCAAAATTTACCAGAATTATCTGAGCAGTTACGCCAGTATTTGCTGGAGTCTGTGAGCCAGTCTAGTGGACATTTTGCATCTGGCTTGGGTACAGTAGAACTCACTGTTGCTCTTCATTATGTCTATAACACGCCTTTTGACCAGCTCGTCTGGGATGTGGGTCACCAAGCATATCCACATAAAATATTGACTGAACGTCGAGAGCGCATGACCACTATTCGGCAAAAAGGGGGCTTACACCCTTTCCCATGGCCACCAGAAAGTCCATATGACACATTTGCAGTGGGCCACTCATCAACATCGATAAGTGCCGCTCTTGGAATGTCGATTGCTGCAGAAAAAGAAGGTAAGAACCGCAAGACGGTTGCTGTGATTGGTGACGGTGCATTAACCGCAGGATTAGCCTTTGAAGCACTCAACCACGGCGGTGATATTGGTAAAGACATGGTGGTTATTTTAAATGATAACGAAATGTCTATTTCAGAAAACGTTGGTGCCTTAAATAGCCACCTCGCACGACTGCTAACCGGTTCCTTTTATAATACTATCCGTGATGGGAGCAAAAAAGTTTTAGGTACCGTTCCCCCACTGAAAGAGTTTGCATCACGTGCCGAAGAGCACATCAAAGGCATGGTCGTACCCGGTACTATTTTCGAAGAATTAGGGTTTACCTATATTGGTCCGATTGACGGCCATGATGTCACTGGTATGGTGGATACCTTACGCAATATGCGCAACATCCGTGGGCCTCAGATTTTGCATGTCGTTACCAAAAAAGGGAAAGGTTACGAGTTAGCAGAACAAGATCCCATCAAGTTTCACGCTGTACCAAAATTTAATCCTGAAGACCAGGCTTTACCGAAAAGTAAACCTGCCAGTCCAACTTACTCAAGTATATTTGGCGAGTGGCTTTGTGATATGGCTCAACAAGATCCAAAACTCATGGCCATTACCCCGGCCATGCGTGAAGGCTCTGGTATGGTCAAGTTTTCTCAAGAATACCCCGAACAATATTTTGATGTCGCCATTGCTGAACAGCATGCGGTCACACTCGCTGCAGGGATGGCAACCCAAGCTCTACATCCAGTTGTCGCCATTTACTCTACGTTTTTACAACGTGCTTATGACCAACTCATCCATGATGTGGCATTACAAAACTTACCTGTCTTGTTCGCTATTGACCGCGCTGGTTTGGTCGGTGCAGATGGTCCAACGCACCAAGGTGCTTTTGATATCAGCTTTTTACGCTGTATCCCTAATATGGTCATCATGACACCAGGTGATGAGAACGAATGTCGGCAAATGCTATACACTGGATATCAATTATCCACACCTGCTGCTGTGCGCTACCCTAGAGGTGGTGGTTTAGGGGTGGATATCATTGCTGATATGACTGAAATCCCGCTAGGCCAATCTCGAACCTTGCGCAATGCTGGAGCGACAACAGATAAGAAAGTCGCAATACTCAATTTTGGGACGTTACTCCCCGAAGCGATGCAAAGTGCAGAAACCCTAGATGCCACGTTAATTGATATGCGCTTTGTTAAGCCTTTGGATACTGCCGCAGTAGACCAAGCAGTTGCCGAACATGATGTGCTAATCACCCTGGAAGACGGTTCAATCAAAGGCGGTGCAGGAACAGAAGTAGCAGAATATTTGTTCCGCTCTCAACAGTTAACCAAACTACTCCAATGCGGTTTACCGGATAGCTTTATCATGCAAGGGACTCAGGCTGAGATGTATGCCGAACTCGAAATCGATGGTGCCGGGATTGTGCAACAGCTGAAACGTTTTTTAGCTGCAGACTAAATCACTAAAGCTTAGTTTATGACATTTCGAATGTTACGAGTAAAAAAGCAGTCGCGCGAGCCACTGCTTTTTTATTAGATATTTTTGGTTGTTACTTGGCGCAATAGATATACCAGTAATGAGATATTATGATGGGTAAAACAGTATTAAAACCAAGTATAGATGCAATAATAATGCGGTTATCACCCCTGCTAAGATATCATCGGCCATGATCCCTAAACCGCCTTTCATCGCCTTATCTAGGCGCCCTATCAGCCAGGGTTTCTGAATGTCGAGCCAACGAAACAAAAGGAACCCCAACAGTAATGTATCCCAACTTAAAGGGACAAAGATAAACGCACAGAACATACCTGCAATTTCATCCCAAACAATACTACCATGATCATGAACGCCCATATCATAAGCGGTCTTGTCACAAATCCAAATACCCATCACACAGACGAATATAGCCAAAGCCACAAACCACCACGTTTGGGTTTGAGCAATCAGTAACAACAATGGAATCGCTGCAAGTGAGCCAAAAGTACCAGGAGCTTTGGGTGCTAAGCCAGAACCAAAACCCAACGCTAAAAAATGAATGGGATTGAAAAGACTGACTTTGGCACGTAACGCTTTATCCATGCAGTGGGATCTCATGTTGGTAAGCGGATGCTTGGGTGATATATGCTTGATTATTTTGTTTTAAATGTAGTTCGCCATCACCAGTCATTTGACCGATTTGGGTAATCGGTATACTCACACTGTGCATGGCTGTTTTTACTTCTTCGATTTGGTCTTGAGGCACCGTAAACAACAATTCATAATCATCACCCGCACTTAATGCCAGTTCAATCGCGTATTCTGGACTCACAAAAGACAACAGTTCATTAGATATAGGTAGCGCTCCGACATTGATATTCGCGCCACATTGAGAGGCTTTCATGATGTGTTGAATGTCCCCAATGAGACCATCCGAAATATCGATACAACTACTGACCTTGCGACGCAACGTAGTACCAGCTAACACTCTAGGTGTCGGTGTGTTGTGGCGCAACAATAAATAACTAGCAGCCAGGCTATCTAATGCAACATTCTCTTCCGTCAATGTTTCTTTTAATAAACCAAGCCCTGCCCCTGCATCTCCCAAAGTGCCCGTAACAAAAATAGCGTCACCAGGACGAGCCCCTGAGCGCTTTATGACACTATCTGGTGGAACAAAACCTTGCGCGGTGATCGTGATACTCAAAGGCCCTCGCGTCGTATCACCACCGATAAGATTAATCGAATAATACTCACACAAACGCGCAAATGAATCTGCAAACTCGCTTAACCAATCTTCATTAGCATCAGGTAATGTCAGCGCCAAACTGACCCAAGCAGGTGTTGCGCCCATTGCAGCCAAGTCACTTAGATTTACAGCTAGCGCTTTGTGAGCTATATCAGCAGGGTTTGTTTCCGGAAGAAAGTGGATACCGCTGACTAGTGTATCTGTAGTCGTAGCAAGTACATGATTTTCAGGTATTTGGGTAATGGCACAATCATCACCCACACCGACTAAAACGTCTCGGCGTGGTTGAGTTTGATTCGTGAAGTATTGCTCAATAATTGAGAATTCTTGCATGAGAAATTAGGATAGTTCGTGTTTACGAAGTGTCTTTACTGCTTTATCCAACACGCCATTAACGAATTTATGACTTTCTTCCGCCCCGAAGTTTTTAGCTAATTCAATCCCTTCATTAATCACGACCTTGTAAGGCACATCAATGCGTGAGACTAATTCATAAGTAGAGATCCGCAAAATTGCTTTCTCGATAGGATCCAACTCTTCAGGTAAACGACCTAAATACGGTTTCATCGTGATATCTAAGTGTTCGACTTGCTTCACGACTTCACGGAATAATTCTTGAAAATATGGCATATCAACTTTTGCCATATTATTCGTGGTCGCAAGGTGCAGCTCAATCCCAGAAACGTCATTACCTGACATCTGCCACGAGTACACACCTTGTAAAGCTAGCTCACGCGCCTTGCGACGCGCAGCTGGTTTCATTGCAGATTGGCTCACTTAGTTGCCTCTTCGATAGCACTCACTACGTTAACCATTTCTAGTGCGCCTAAGGCCGCTTCTGCACCTTTGTTACCGGCTTTAGTACCAGAACGTTCAATGGCTTGTTCAATACTATCAGTAGTGATGACACCAAAAGAAACTGGGATACCATAGTCTAGCGATACTTGGGCTAAACCTTTGTTACATTCACCAGCAACAAAATCAAAGTGTGGTGTACCACCACGGATCACAGCGCCTAATGCAATAATGGCATCATAGCCGCCTTTGTCAGCTAATTTTTTAGCGACCAATGGTAATTCATAAGCGCCAGGAACACGCACTAATGTGACATCTTCGTCACTGACTTCGCCATGACGCTCAAGTGCATCAAGTGCACCTTCTAATAAACTTTCTACAACAAAGCTATTAAAACGAGAAACAACAATCGCAAATTTTTTGCCTGTTGCTCTGATATTACCTTCAATTACTTGCATATCTCATGTCCTGTAAAATTTAACGCGACGAATTATAGCACAAAAATACGAGGTTACCTTGCTTAACTCTCGTAAAAATCACTGATGTATTCCACAACCTCTAAACCATAGCCCGACAAGCCAGAATATTTAACCGGTTTGGATAATAATTTCATTTTCTGAACGCCCAAGGACACCAAGATTTGGCTACCTACCCCAACCGTTCTCGATGAACCTTGCCATGCTTTGCTAGTTGCTACCGAACCACTATCTTCAGCTGCATACTGACGCACCTGACCAATCACATCTTCTTTGGCACCCAACAACACCAATACGCCCCCATCTTTGGCTATGCGCTCCATCGCTTGCGGTAAGCCCATTGAGCGATTAACACCGCGAGTACTACCCAACAAGTCAGAAAACGTATTTTGTAAGTGTACCCGCACAGTAGTCGGCGTATCTTTGTTAATTTCTCCTTTAACCAAAGCAAAATGTACTTGTTCATCAATCACATCTTTGTAAGTGACGAGATCAAATTCACCATATGCAGTGGGTAAAATACAACGGGCAACCTCTTCAATGCTCGTTTCGTTGAGATTGCGATACTCAATCAAATCAGCAATGGTACCGATTTTTAAATCATGTTTTTTCGCAAATTCTTCCAGCTCTGGACGACGTGCCATTGTGCCATCATCATTTAAGATTTCCACAATGACCGACGCAGGTTCACAACCTGCTAAACGAGCTAAATCCACGCCCGCTTCTGTATGACCTGCACGATTTAATACCCCACCCTCTTTCGCAATCAATGGAAAGATATGGCCAGGTTGGACGATGTCTTCAGCTACTGCATTGGGGTTCACAGCGGCTAAAATAGTCGTCGCACGATCAGCGGCAGAGATACCCGTAGTGACGCCAGTTGCCGCTTCAATAGAGACCGTAAAGTTAGTTGAAAACTGAGCAGCATTTTTATCGACCATCAATGGTAATTTCAGAGTACGGCAACGCTCTGCAGTCATCGGTAAACACACTAAGCCTCGTGCATGCGTTACCATAAAGTTGATGGCTTCTGGCGTGACATGCTCTGCTGCCATAATGAGATCGCCTTCGTTTTCGCGATCTTCATCATCCATCAAAATAACCATTTTACCTTGGCGAATGTCTTCGATAATTTCTGTAGGGGAATGAAATGACATATTTAATTATTTCCTATTGAGGTAACCATTTTCAGCTAAAAAGGCCATACTGATATCAGATTTTTGTTCGGTTTTTTTACCTGTCATCAAACGTTCTAAATAACGAGCAATGACATCAACTTCTAAATTCACTTTGGTACCAGCTGTATATTGTCCAATGATCGTTTTTTCTAACGTATGCGGAATTAACCACAACATAAACTCATCACCTTTGACTTCATTTACCGTCAAGCTGACACCATCGACTGTAATCGAACCTTTGTGCGCAATATAATGTGCGATGTCATCTGGCATTTTGACCCAGACTTCAATGTATTTTTGTTGATCGATAATACGGGAAATTTCTCCAACACCATCGACATGCCCAGAAACAATATGTCCACCAAAACGACTGGTCGGAAGCATGGCTTTTTCTAGGTTTACAGACATACCTTCGTGGTAATTGGCAAACCCTGTATATTTTATGGTTTCTTGAGATACATCAGCACAATAGTGATTTGTACCAAATTCAACGACAGTTAAACATACGCCATTTGTAGCAATCGAGTCGCCCAAGGCCACATCATGCATATCTAAAGTCGGACAATCTATTTTTAAACGAATGTCAGAACCACTGTTTTGTAAGCTAGCAATTGTGCCAACTGCTTCAATTATACCGGTAAACATTGTGTCTCCCTATGCCAAACTTATTTCGTCAACTTATCTTACAACACGCCATGATGGGGTGTTGTAAGTATTGTCATGAACTTAGTGTGTTCTGTCTTTTTGGACTAACAGAACATGTTTTATGTCAGTCCCTACCGTTGTTACTGATTGGGTAGAGAGCTGTATACTCTGGGTCAAACTATCTAATGTTTTGATCCCAAACGCGCTTTGTGCATTGGCCCCTAAAATAATAGGCGCTTGATAAATAATGAGTTCATTGACTAAATTCGCGTCCAACAAAGCTCCGACTAACTGTGGCCCTGCTTCTACCCAAACGGCATTTGCCGGAATGCGAGCAATCCAGTCTAAAACTTGCTCCAAATCACACTGTCCAGTTGCACTTTGGCTGACTTGTTGAAAATGTGCCAAACCATAGCTATCACTGGGCACAGTATTCACCCCAAAAACAGTCGAAGTACTGCGCATTATCTTGGCATGTGTACTGAGCCGCTGTTTGGAGTCAACGATAAAACAAGCAGGTTGTTTTAATGTGATATCGGTATTTTGCTGTGCCAACGTCTGTAACACATGTTGGGGCAGTTCAGCACTGCGTACGTTCATACTAGGGTCATCAGCAAGAACCGTATCAGCACCAGTCAGAATAGCGTCGTATTGGGCTCGGTAAGCTTGGACATCTCGACGAGCTGCAGCGCTAGTAATCCACTGACTGTGTCCGTTCTCTAGTGCAATTTTACCGTCTAAGGACATACCCAACTTCACAGTCACCCAAGGACGATGTTCGGTCGCACGATATAAAAAATGCCGATTTAAGTGTGTGGCTGCCGCTTCTAAGCAACCGATTTCAACTGTGATCCCTGCGTTTTGTAACCTAGCAATACCCGCTCCTGAAACAGCTGCAAAAGGATCTTGCATCGCCACGATGACTTTTGCGACTTTTGCGTGGATAAGTGCATCCGCACAAGGTCCTGTTCGGCCTTGATGACTACAAGGTTCTAATGTGACATAGGCGGTTGCTCCGGTCACATCGTGCCCGGCAGTAGCAGCGGCAGTTAAAGCATTGATTTCAGCATGAGGCTGACCAGCTTGTTGGTGCCAACCAGAACCAATGACTTGGGCATCTTTGACTAAGACACAACCCACCATAGGATTTGGGCGTGCAGTATATCGTCCACGTTCAGCTAACTTCAACGCCTGTGCCATGAATGAATAATCTGCAGGAGAAAATGACATTTAGGGGGCCTTCTTACCCAAACGTGCAATCTCTTCACCAAACTCGCGAATATCTTCAAACGAGCGATAAACAGACGCAAACCGCACATAAGCAACTTGGTCTAGTTCTTTGAGGTTGTCCATAATGATATTACCGACAAACTCACTTTCTACTTCGCGCTCACCGGTCGCACGTAAACCTGATTTGATGTCATTAATCGCTTTTTCGATACTTTCTGTACTGACTGGCCTTTTTTCTAAGGCCCTTTGTAAACCCGCTCTGAGTTTTTCCTCATTAAACGGTTCACGGGAGCCATCTCGCTTAATAACTTTAGGTAATACTAATTCCGCAATTTCGAAGGTTGTGAAGCGTTCTTTGCAGGTCAAACACTCGCGTCTTCTGCGGATCTGATGACCCTCTGCAACCAGACGAGAATCTATCACTTTGGTCTCTTGTTCATTACAAAATGGACAAAACATGTACTTGCTCCATAAACAAATTAACCGGCATATAGCCGGCTAATTAATCTCAACTGCGCTGTGGATTACGAATAAACTGGGTTCGCTTCACACAAGGCAACCACTTCTGAACGAACGCGGTCTAATACACCTTCATCGCCCATGTTATCTAAAATATCACAGATCCAGTTAGCAACTTGACCTGCTTCCGCTTCTTTAAAGCCACGACGCGTAATCGCTGGCGTACCGATACGCAGACCAGACGTTACAAACGGAGAACGCGGGTCATTGGGTACTGAGTTTTTATTGACTGTAATGTTCGCTAGGCCAAGTGCAGCATCTGCATCTTTACCTGTGATGTCTTTGTCAATCAAATCAAGTAAGAACAAGTGGTTTTCAGTGCCGTTAGAGACGATTTTGTAACCGCGTTCTTGCATCACTGCAACCATCGCTTTGGCGTTTTTCACTACTTGAGCTTGGTACGTTTTAAACTCAGGCTCTAATGCTTCTTTAAAAGCAACCGCTTTTGCTGCAATCACATGGCATAAAGGACCACCTTGATTACCAGGGAAAACAGAAGAGTTTAACTTCTTATAAATGTCTTCATCGCCACAAGCAGAGATAATCAAACCTGAACGAGGACCAGCTAATGTTTTGTGCGTAGTCGTTGTTACTACGTGTGCGTGAGGAACTGGACTTGGGTATACACCAGCAGCCACTAGGCCAGCAATGTGAGCCATATCCACTAATAAATATGCACCAACTTTATCCGCAATCTCACGGAATTTAGCCCAATCAACAATACCGGAGTATGCCGAGAAACCACCGATAATCATTTTCGGCTTATGCTCTAATGCTAAGGCTTCAATTTGTGCGTAGTCAATCACACCAGCTTCATCAATACCGTACTGCACAGCATTGTAGATCTTGCCCGAAAAGTTCACATGTGAACCATGCGTTAAGTGACCACCATGGGCAAGGCTCATACCTAACACTGTGTCACCCGCATTTAATAATGCACCAAATACCGCTGTATTTGCTTGTGAACCCGCGTGTGGTTGGACGTTTGCATAGTCAGCACCAAATAATTCTTTGGCACGTTCAATGGCTAAATTCTCAACAATATCAACATACTCACAACCACCATAATAACGCTTACCAGGATATCCTTCTGCGTATTTATTTGTGAGCTGTGAACCTTGCGCTTCCAATACGCGTGGTGAACAATAATTTTCCGAGGCAATCAACTCAATGTGATGTTCTTGACGTTGATTTTCTTGGTCAATGGCTTTGGCTAATTCTGGGTCAAAATCAGCGATATTCATACTACGGTCTAACATGGAATGCACCTATGTGAAGCTTTAAGGAAATTTTATTGGGTAATTTTACGCACTTTTTTAGGATAAATACAGCTACAAGTGCGTAAAAAATAAATCTAAGACAATGCTTTTCGTTCTAGATCTTTGACACGTTTAAACAAACTATCCAGTTGTTTCAAGCGAATAGAGTTACGACGCCATTCAGAATAGGGCGTATGCGGCATACCTGATGAGTAAACCCCAGGCTCGTTGATATCACTCGTCACCATCGTATTGCCTGTTATTTGTACATTATCACAAATTTTGATGTGCCCATTTATCGCAACCGTACCAGCGATAATGACATTTTTACCAATATCGACACTACCAGCCATCATGGTGCCACCACATAGACAACTACCATCACCGACTTTAACGTTGTGCGCAATATGTACTTGATTATCAATAATGACATTCGCACCAATTACGGTATCTTCCAAGGCTCCGCGATCAATCGTCGTACTGGCCCCAATTTCCGTATTATCACCAATCAGAACTTTGCCTGTTTGTGGAATGGTCACCCAAGAACCACCATTCGGTGCATAACCATAACCGTCACAACCAATAGTGGTCGCGCTATGAATCACGACGTTTTGCCCCAATACACAACTATGGTAAATCGTGACATTAGGGTGAATATAGCTACCAGAGCCAATTTGTGCATTCACACGAATCACTGAGTTAGGTCCAATAGAAACGTTATCGCCGAGGATGACGCCGGCCTCGATAACTGCATTTGGACCGATACTGACGTGCTCACCCAGTTGTGCTGTAGGATCAACAAAAGCACTGGGATGTATTTGATAATGCGGCTTAGGTGTTGGGTCTAACAGTTGTGCAGTGAGCGCAAAACCAACATAAGGATCTTTTACCACGAGGGCAACACCAGAAAAATCTGCGGCTAATTTTTCATTCAAAATCACTGCACTGGCTTGGGTATCCGCCAAAGCACTGAGATATTTTTTATCATTAAGAAAAGCAATATCACCTGCCTGGGCTTTATCTACGGGGGCCACTTTGGTGATATCAAGCTGTGTGGCTTCAGCCACGGTGATGTTGTGCAAGGAAGCGTTTAGGTGCTCAGCAATCGTTTTAAGATCCATAACGAGTCTCATCGTTGAAGTAAAATCAGATTGAGTATTATATTAGCACAAAGTTAAATCAGCCTGATAACGTTCCTTTCACTCAGATAAATATTCCCTGATTTTTGACAAGGGATCTATTACAATAAATTGATTATACAATTACACATGAGGCTTCCATGGCACAGTTCGTCTATTCCATGCATCGCGTGGGCAAAATCGTCCCGCCCAATCGTCATATTTTAAAAGACATTTCTTTGAGTTTTTTCCCTGGCGCTAAAATTGGCGTTTTAGGTTTAAACGGTGCCGGTAAATCCACCTTACTGCGGATTATGGCTGGTGTAGATACAGAGATTGAAGGTGAAGCACGCCCTCTTCCTGGTATCAAAATAGGTTACTTACCGCAGGAACCTCAACTTGATGAGAGTTTGGATGTACGCGGCAATATCGAATTAGCGGTAGCAGATGTCGCTGGTGCTATCAAACGCCTTGATGAGGTTTATGCAGCATATGCGGATCCTGATGCAGATTTCGATGCGTTAGCCAAAGAACAAGGTGAATTAGAAGCGATTATTCAAACCAAAGACGGACATAACCTAGATAATGCCTTGGAACGTGCCGCTGATGCGTTACGTTTACCACCTTGGGATGCCGATGTCACAAAACTATCTGGTGGTGAGCGCCGCCGAGTTGCTTTGTGTAAGTTGTTGCTCGAAAAGCCCGACATGTTACTCCTCGATGAGCCGACTAACCACTTGGATGCGGAATCTGTAGCATGGTTAGAGCGTTTTTTACATGACTATGAAGGTACTGTCGTGGCTATTACGCACGATAGATATTTCCTCGATAATGTTGCAGGTTGGATCCTAGAATTAGATAGAGGAATGGGGATTCCTTGGGAAGGTAACTATTCATCGTGGCTCGAACAAAAAGACACGCGTTTAGAGCAAGAAGAACGCGCCGAAAATGCTCGCCAAAAGTCGATTAAACAAGAATTAGAATGGGTCCGAACAAATCCTAAAGGCCGGGGCACGAAATCTAAGGCGCGGATGGCGCGTTTTGAAGAGTTGAATACGTCTGATTATCAAAAGCGCAATGAAACCAATGAATTGTTTATTCCGCCTGGAGAACGTTTAGGTGACAAGGTTATTGAGGTTGAAAATTTATCTAAATCATATGGCGAACGTTTATTAATTGATGATCTGACATTTACTGTCCCTAAAGGGGCTATCGTCGGAATTATCGGGCCTAACGGTGCCGGTAAATCAACGCTATTTAGAATGCTAACAGACCAAGAAAAAGCCGACAGTGGGACGATTACGCTTGGTGAAACAGTCCAGATTGCCAGTGTTGACCAGTTCCGTGACCACATGGATGGAAGCAAAACGGTTTGGCAGGAAATATCTGATGGCCAAGATATTATTCGGATCGGCAACTTTGAAATCAACAGCCGAGCATACTGCTCACGCTTTAACTTCAAAGGTACCGACCAGCAAAAATTCATCAAAGACCTGTCTGGTGGTGAAAGAAACCGTGTCCACCTAGCCAAACTATTACAAGCTGGTGGTAATGTCCTATTACTGGATGAGCCGACCAATGACTTGGATGTTGAGACATTACGTGCATTAGAAAATGCAATCTTGGAGTTCCCTGGCTGCGCGATGGTTATTTCGCACGATAGATGGTTCTTAGATAGAGTGGCAACACACATCATGGATTACCGAGATGAAGGCAAAATCAACTTCTACGAAGGTAACTTCACTGACTACGAGGCATGGCTCAAAGAGAACTTCGGCCACGAAATCGTAGAACCACACAGACTTAAATATAAGCGCATAAGTAAATAAGTCTACCTATTGGGTTTATCAGTCTTTGTGAATGATTTAGGCGCAAGCCGACAAATGAGCAAAGATTGATAAAACCAAGATAACTAGAATTGCTCACCCACTATTGGGTTTATCAGTCTTTGTGAATGATTTAGGCGCAAGCCGACAAATGAGCAAAGATTGATAAAACCAAGATAACTAGAATTGCTCACCCACTAATGGGTTTATCGGTCTTTGTGAATGATTTAGGCGCAAGCCGTCAAATGAGCGAAGATTGATAAAACCATACTGGTGAAGTGAACCACAAGTATCAATATGGATTCTGTCTGAATATTTTGTACGACTACATTTTCCTTTCATTAAGCATCCTACGGATGCAAATCATTCAAGAAAAACATAGCCATCCAATACCAAACAAACTTCATGAGTAAAATTACCACCCACTAATGGGTTTATCGGTCTTTGTGAATGATTTAGGCGCCAGCCGACAAATGAGCAAAGAGTGATAAAACCATATTGGTGAAATTAACCACAAGTATCAATATAGATTCTGTCTGAATATTTTGTACGACTACATTTTCCTTTCATTAAGCATCCTACGGATGCAAATCATTCAAGAAAAACATAGCCATCCAATACCAAACAAACTTCATGAGTAAAATTACCACCCACTAATGGGTTTATCGGTCTTTGTGAATGATTTAGGCGCCAGCCGACAAATGAGCAAAGAGTGATAAAACCATATTGGTGAAATTAACCACAAGTATCAATATGAATGCAGGTTACTCCATATCAGCCATAGCGTCCAAGGCTTGTGATAATCGAGATACGGGGATGACTTTGAGGCCTTTAATAGGGGTTTTCGGGGCGTTAGATTTAGGAACAATCGCGGTGTTAAAGCCGTGTTTAGCGGCTTCGCTTAATCGCTCTATACCATTAGGCACGGGACGAATTTCTCCAGATAAGCCGACTTCACCAAAGGCGATGAGTTTTTGTGAGAGTGCTTTGTTCCTAAAACTGGAGACCATGGCTAGTAATAGAGCGAGATCGGCGCTAGTTTCGGCGACTTTAACCCCACCGACAACGTTTGCAAAAACGTCTTGGTCGTTCATTTGGACATTTCCGTGACGATGTAAAACGGCTAATAGCATGGCCATGCGATTTTGTTCGAGTCCTACGGCAATTCTTTTCGGGTTATGGGTTTGGGTATAATCAACCAAGGCTTGGATTTCGACAAGCAAGGGACGAGTGCCTTCCCACACGACCATTACGATACTACCAGGGGATTGCTGTTCATCTCGTGACAAGAATATCGCTGATGGATTGGATACTTCTTTTAAGCCTTTTTCGGTCATCGCAAAGACGCCTAGTTCGTTGACTGCGCCAAAGCGATTTTTATGACTGCGTAAGGTACGAAAACGACCGTCAGCATCACCATCGAGCATCATTGAGCAATCAATACAATGTTCCAGTACTTTAGGTCCGGCTAGACTACCGTCTTTGGTGACATGGCCGACTAAGAACATCGCAATATGATTTTGTTTGGCAAAGCGGGTCAAATACGCAGCACTTTCTCTGACCTGAGACACACTGCCTGGGGCGGATGTAACATCGACCACATGCATGACTTGAATCGAGTCTATCACCATGACATCGGGTTTATGCGTCAATGCCAAATCACAAATCGCTTCCACGTTGGTTTCGGCTAATAATTGTAAACGGTCATTGGCAAGGCCTAGACGTTGAGCGCGCATAGCGACCTGCTGGAGTGATTCTTCGCCGGTGATGTATAAGACGTTTTTACCTTCAGCCAACTGACACATGACTTGGAGTAATAGGGTCGACTTGCCCGCACCTGGTGAACCACCAATTAAAACAGCACTCCCAGGAACGATACCGCCGCCTAACACACGGTCCATTTCTTTAAAACCAGAAGAAAATCGTGGTAACGCCTGTAAATCAATACTCGACAAGGTTTCAATTTGCGCAGTGGTTTGCCCTGCGTATCCGCTTAAATTTCGTACAGCGGGAGAAGAAGATTGGCTTACAACAAATTCAGATAAAGTATTCCAAGCTTTGCAGTCATTACATTGGCCCTGCCAACGCGGATGGTCTGAGCCACAATCACTACAGACAAAACTGGTCTTTTTCTTCGCCATTTTTACTTCAACTTAATATTTTTTGTGCCGATAATGCTTATTGTAACTATATTTAAGTATATTAAAACCCTGACAAATGGATCCGTTAGATGTTGACGCAAAGTAGTGCACTTTCCCAAGTTTTACAAATGTTGCTAGATGCTCAGCAAACGAATCCTGATGCTGTCAGAAAACATCATTTTTACCTCTCATTAAGTAAAGCCCAACAACAAGAAGTGGAAGCAGAATGCGCTAGATTACAACAACCATGTAAAACTATTATTGACATGCGGCATACCAATCTCGAGGAAGTCCAAGAGTATAAAGTCGCTTATTTAACGCATTATATGACTCCTGAAATCAAAGAGCGTTTTGATACTGAGCATATGCGTTTTGGTCTCTACACAGTAGGTGTATTCGAATCGATAGATACCTTGATCCAAGAATTAATCTTAGGTCTAGCAGATGCCCGTGAATTAGCAGAATTTATCACTCCGACATTCAAATTTTTGGATTTTGCCCAACGCAACGCCGAGCGTATGCATTTATCGATACCATTGGTTATTTATCGCAGTGATGGGAAAAAAATCCACGCCCGTTCGATTGATGTATCCATCAGTGGCTTACAGTTCAAATATGAAGGCTCACCACTGCTCAACGATGGTGAAATAATCGATGTGGTATTTTCGGGTTTAGAAGAACAAAGTACCCATTTTTCAAACATGCCCATTCGTTTTACGGTGCTCAAAGGGGTCAGACAAGGGGTGACCAAAAAGATTTTTTGTAACCGCAGTCAGTTACAAGAAGATCCAGACTTTAATGAATTTCTCACTAAGTTCATTCGGGGCAACAAGTATCGCTACAAGCTCAATATCGACAATACGATTAATGCGTTAGAAAATAAAATGTGTGAGCAGTTCTTTACACCTAAATTCCCTTCTTTACCGGTTTTTATCAGTCATGAGCATGGTGAACTGATCCCCAAATACGCCATGCTAAACCATGCTAACGACCAACTAATGAGTTATTGGTATGATGAAAATCACCAGCAACGATTGGGCGATTTAGTCTCACAATCACGTTTGGCAGAACTACAAAAACAGCAAGGCCAAGACGCATCTATTTACGTGTACACGTTTAATCACGTAAGTAAAGGTAAGGTGTTTTTTTACTCAGCATCGCAAAGTGAATTAAACAAAAACGGGAAAATTCGTGACGTTTTTTTACGTATTGGTTCGCATAAGGCGAGTTGGCGAGTATTTAAATTACAATTAACGGATGCAAGCCCAAGTGACGTGCATACACCATTATCTATTGCTGATTATGCTCACAAAAATGCGAAAGAACTGAATACACCGCCTCCAGCAAGGTTAATGGCTAAACTCAAAAATATTCGCCTTATTGTAGTCATTTCTGACGTAACGGATAAACACGGACAACTTTTTTATCAGCACACCCAAATTACCAATAGCAATAGCAAAACGATCAGTGAATTTGCCCATTCTCATAAAAATCTACCCCCACAGATTGAGATCACGCGGCACAAAAATGAAGATATCCGACATGAAACACGTTATTTTTTGCGCTCTGCAATCACTGTTGAAGTCGCGGGGAAGTTGATTAAAGGTCACACCGAAGATTTTTCTGTCTCGGGAATTCGACTGGAACTCAATGAAGCCTTGCCGTACACCGAAGATATGCAAATTAAGGTCAGTTTTCCAAAGTTACAAGAACTTACGACAAACCATTCTCTAGAGCGCCTTACCTATAATATTGTGAGTATGCATACTAATCGCCATATTTTGCATTTGCGCATTAGCCCATTTGGTAAAAAATCAGAAAGTGCACGTGCATTTTTCAATCACCTGATCAGTAAAAATAAAGATAAATTGAAAGCTGAAAAAATAGAAGAGTCAGTCCAGGGGCTGTGTTATGCCTTGCGTTGCCTTTACGCTAAAAACGCAACCAATGTCGCCTTTTTTATCAATCGCAATAATAGTTTTTCAGCCCCAGAATTCTCTATTTATAACCAAGGCGAAGGCCGATTATTTTCTTTTTTATCTATGTTTGCGGAAAAAGACTTTTTTAATTGGGAGTTTTTGTATCGAGACCGACATCAAATATCACCGTTTATCCAAAAGTGTCTGAGAAACTTTAGAGATACAGAAATCGAGCAACAACACACGATTTATATCGCATTCGATTTAGCGGCTACCAATATCAATAAAGCGATTAAACCGGTACTTAATGAGCATTTTAAAGATGATAATCAGCGCTTGTACTTTATCCGTAAAGCTCAAGAATATGGGAATTTTATCGCTGTCCAACTCGTCCTACAGCCAACGGCAAATGTGGATTTTGACACCCTGCAAGTCGAACTCGAATACCTGGCGTCCCATTCAAAACACAAAGCGACCTTATTCAAAACACAGCTCGAGTCGATGAAAGCCTTTGGCTACGTCCTTGATGTCACAGATGAGATCATGTACCGCTATGGACTAGTAGAGCAGGCTCTGCAAGCAGACCAACATCTCGCTGGCTAACGCTTTCATCCCCGTTATTTAATTTGCTCGCAGGGCAAACAACGTATTTTCTAAACCACCGAAACGAATTGCCGCTGTCGCCTTTTCTTGGACGAGAGGTTTAGCATGATACGCCATACCTAGCTTGGCATGTGCCATCATAACTAAATCATTAGCACCATCGCCTAATGCAATGGTTTGTTCATGAGGAATTTGTCGTTCTGCAACCAGATGATTTAATGTATCTGCTTTGGTTTGCGCATCGCTGATTGGGCCATTAATCGTCCCGGTTAATAAGCCATTTTCTTGGCCCAGTTCATTTGCTACCACCATATCTAAACCAAGACGGGCCTGTAAGTACTCAGCAAAATAAGTAAAACCTCCCGATGCAATCGCAGTCGTCCAGCCATGCGCTTGTAAATGTTGCAACAAAGTATAGATCCCAGGCATCAACGGAATACTGTCTCTGATTTGTGCTAAGTGTTTAATATCAATCCCTGCCAAACACTGGACGCGTTGCAGTAAACTTTCAGCGAAATCCAGTTTTCCTTGCATGGCGAGCTCGGTGACGGCACTGACTTCTTCTCCTTTGCCACAAAGCTTGGCGATTTCATCAATACACTCAATTTGAATAACGGTTGAATCCATATCCATCACCAACACTCCAGGCTCAGTTAGCATAGGCTGTGCTTCTTGGGCGAAGATCTCAACATGAAATTTATCGGAAAGTTGAGTCACCAAGGCATGTTCTGGCAACCTATCTACAGAGATACAAATTCCAGTAGCTCCCAAGTGTTCACTCATGGCATGCACATAGACTTGCTCACATGTCACCTGCTCTGCCAACGTGCTGATAATAGATTCAATAATGTGAGCATTTGGATTATCTGTCACCACAGTGACAACCGGTGCAGACGAGCTCGAAGATTGACTAGCTGACCATTGTTGGGACTGACAAGCGTAGGTATGAAAGGTGGATTGCTGCATGTAATTGATAAAATCAGTATATGAAAAACGTGCATTACCAGAGAAAAAATGAGCCATGAGAAACCTTTAAATAAAACAAAAACGCAAGTACTGCTTGGCAAAAAGACCGACTTGTTCTAATGTGGTAAGTGTACCTAATTTATTAGATAAATCTATGTATCGCTTATTGTTTCGCGCTGTTTTTATTATTTTAACCCTCCTTGCTATTGTTTTTTTATGGCAAACCCAAACGCGCGTCCTGGAAAATCAATATACCCAATACACGCAGCAACTCGGTGAGAGAGTCAGTAGTATTTCAGCTGGCACATTGAGCCCTTGGTTAATTGAGAACATAGATAATAAAAAATCCAATACCGCACAACTTCAAGATACCTTAGAGCACTATTTAACTATGGGGGACTTCAAAGGTATTCGTTTGTTTGACCGTTACGGCGTCACCCTCGCATCGGTCGGTGAGTATCCAAATATCAAGGATTTGGCATTGGGCGAAAGTGCTCCATATACGGTATATGTCTCACCTATTTCACATAATGATGAAACTATCGGTTATATCCGCTTTGTCATCAGAGATGATATTTTAAATCAGACCATGTTGGAACTCAGCAAAGGGCAAAACGTATTGATTACCAGTGCCCTAGTAGTAGGCATGATTTTTGGGATTTTGTGTATGCGCCTGTACTATTTAAATGCCAGAAGACTCTATAAAACACACAGTATGGATAGTTAAAGTCACCGGACCGTTATGCGAAAACAGATCGCGTATTTTGCGTAGTCAAAGCCTCAACCACTGACTCTTCAACACCAAACAAATCGGCCAGGACTGTCACAACATCAGTAATAAATGCAGGTTCATTGCGCTGACCTTGTCGACCATACATTGGCATATCCGGACTATCCGTTTCGAGCACGCAATGCTCCAAACCCACCGCTAATAATGCTTCTCTAGTTTTACTGCCTCTGGGGTAAGTGATCGTCCCCCCGATCCCTAATTTAAATCCCAGCTCAATATACGCTTGGGCCACGAGAGCATTACCTGAAAAGGCATGAATAATACCGCCACCAGTGAAACCTGATTGTTTGATAAGTCCCAGTAAGCGGTCATGGGATTTTCGATGATGCACAATCACCGGTAAATGATACTGCTTAGCGAGTCCGAGTTGCTCTACAAACATGGTTTCTTGGATCTTAATATCAAGTTCAATTGCTCTATCTACGCCAATCTCCCCCACCCCAATAAACTGCGTTTTAAGCTGACCAGTTAGCGTCTCTTGAATAGTCTGGTCCAACTGAGAGATTAATTGGTCTACCGCATATTTGGCTAATAAAGGGCTGAGAAAATAAGGATGAAAACCCAGTGTAAAACGAATGTGGGGGTAGGTTCGCGCTAACGTAAATTGTTTTTGCCAATGCGCTGGATCAATAGCTGGAATGATACACTCACTGACACCGGCCTGTGTGGCGCGACACAGTACCTCGTCGATATCCTCCGCAAAAACAGATAGATCTAGGTGGCAATGAGTATCAACTTTCATGGTGCATGCCACCTCGCTTAGGTAAGCCTGAGTCTTAAGGGTTCAAACGTTGGATTTGCCAAGTATCTGACTCTGTGCGCGAAAACTCAAAACGGTCATGTAAACGATGTTCGCCGCCCTGCCAAAATTCAATTTGGTGAGGTTTGACTAAATACCCACCCCAAAAATCAGGTAAAGGCACAGCACCTTCAGCAAACTTTTCTTTTAATTGACGCCACTGAGTTAACAACATTTGACGATTACTAATCGGCTGTGACTGCTTAGAAGCCAAAGCCCCGATTTGTGAATCTTTGGGACGAGAAAAGAAATACTTAGCCACTGCAGTTCGTGATAAGGGCTCAGCCTCACCACAAATGCGTACCTGACGTTCTAACATATGCCATGGGAAATGTAAGGAAATCTTAGAGTTTTGCTTTAATTCCTGCGCTTTGCGACTACCCAAATTAGTATAAAACACAAAACCATCTGCAGAGAAATCTTTGAGCAATACGATCCGTTGACTAGGCTGCCCCGAACTATCGACAGTCGCTACAGTCATGGCATTAGGATCTGGGATCCCTGACTCAATCGCATTGTCTAACCACTGCTTAAAGAGCACTAAAGGGTCCTGTTCGAGATCTTGTTCTTCCAAAGAACCCATCGTATATTCACGGCGATATTGATTAAATGTACTCATGCAAACCTCATCATTGTGTAATCAACAACAACACTAGGGTCTGTTGTTTTCTTATCTACAAAGTCACTAATACGACAATCACTGAAAATAGGTCACTATCGCTTATTGATTATCGTAACCCAAACTACGTAAAGCGCGTTCATCATCTGCCCAACCGGACTTGACTTTCACCCACAATTCCAAGAAGACTTTGTTCTGAAACAACTCTTCTAAATCTTTACGTGCATCGGAACCCATCGTTTTCAGATGTGAACCTTGCTTGCCAATGACCATGCGTTTTTGAGTTTCGCGTTCAACCAAAATCAAACCATTTATGCGGTAGACACCATTTTCAGTCATCTTAAACTGTTCAATCTCGACCGTCACTGAATAAGGTAACTCGTCCCCGGTATAGCGCATGAGTTTTTCACGAATAATCTCTGCTGCCATAAAGCGACTAGAACGGTCGGTAATATACTCTTCTGGGAAATAGAACTCACTAGGCGGTAACTGCTCCATCACCATATCACGTAACTCTGTGATGTATTTGTTTTGCTTAGCACTCACAGGAATGACGTGAGCAAAATCATGTTGCTCGTGCAGCCATTGTAGATGGGTCATTAACGCATTTTTATCTTCGACTTTGTCCGTTTTGTTAACTATTAACCAAACCGGTAAACGAGAATTTTTTATCTTCTTTAACACCATTTTATCGTCATCATTGAAGCGGGTACCTTCGACGACAAATAAGACCAATGACACTTCACCGAGTGAACTCGATGCAGCTCGATTCATATAGCGATTAATGGCTCTTTTTTCTTCGCTGTGCAGGCCTGGCGTGTCCACGTAAATTGCTTGGCGATCATCGAGTGTATCAATCCCCATAATACGGTGACGGGTAGTTTGCGGTTTACGCGAGGTAATACTGACTTTTTGGCCAATAATTTCATTCAATATGGTAGATTTTCCTACATTAGGACGGCCAACGATTGCAACCATGCCACAATAGGTATTAACTTCAGGAAGATCATGCATTTTGTATTTTCTCTAACATTACGCGCGCAGCTTCTTGCTCCGCTTTACGACGACTATTACCGCTACCGGTAATCGCCTCAGGGAAAGCATCGCTCGTACAGGTTACTGTAAAAGTCTGATCATGATCTTTACCACTAATATTTGTCACTTCGTATTCAGGAAGGGAATATTTGCGACCTTGCAAATATTCTTGTAATCGGGTTTTAGCATCCTTGGGATGCTCATTGGGATCTAGCGCAGCAATTCGTGATGCGAACCAACGCATAATAAAGTCACGACATGTGGCAATATCCGCATCTTCGTACATCGCGCCAATCAACGATTCGACAGCATCTTCTAAGATGGATTCTCGACGTTGACCACCACTTTTAAGTTCGCCTGGGCCGAGTTTCAAATAACTACCAATATCATGCTCTGCAGCAATCTCAGCTAAAGTAACCCCTTTGACCAGCGTGGAGCGCATGCGAGTCAGTTTTCCTTCTGATAATTCAGGAAAACGCTCGAACAAATACTCAGCAATCACCAAACCCAACACCGCATCACCCAAAAACTCTAAGCGTTCATTGTGTTTTTTGCTTGCAGATTTATGCGTCAAGGCTTGCTGTAAAAGCGCTTTATTAGAAAAAACATAACCCAATTTCTTTTCTAAAATATCTAAGGGTTCAAAGCCTTTTCTATTAGCCATGCTGTTTTTGGCTGAATTGTGCTTACCTGTTTGACTCACTGCAAACCGCCTATGCGATTAAAACGAATGCCAGTTGGGATCCAGCTAGGCAACATACTATCTGCGCCGCGTTCAAATTCAAAGCTGATCCAGATTGCTGTTGCTTTACCCACTAAATGCTCATCTGAAACAAAGCCCCAAAAACGGCTATCACGGCTGTTGTCACGGTTATCACCCAGGACAAAATAAGCATTTTGTGGCACTACCCACTCATCCATCGCTGTACCGGGTTGACGATAAAATTGTGAAGGTGATGCCGCCAAGATTGGGTGCTGGAGTATTTCGTGTTGCGCATCGCCAAGTTGCTCAACAAAACGATTTAGAGGCACCATATTTTGCACAAATTCATCATTGTCGACTTGTTTCATGGGGACTATGAAAGGTTTTGCACAGTCCTGTCCACTTGGACAAGCAGGGACAACAGTGATCTGTTTTTGACGATAAAATATGCGGTCACCAGGCAAACCAACTACTCGCTTGATGTAATCAAGCTGTGGTTCAGGTGGGTATTTGAAAACCACAATATCACCTCGTTCAGGTGCACCGATATCCCAAAATTTGGTCCGTGTAACGGGATCTTTGAGGCCATAAGTGTACTTCTCAACCAAAATAAAATCCCCGACCAACAATGTTGGCATCATAGAGCCAGAAGGGATTTGGAAAGGTTCGTACAGAAACGAGCGCAACACCATGATGAAAGCGACAACAGGAAAGATTTGTTGTGCAGTATCCACTAGATACGGTAATTCAGCATCACTGGCTTTACCACCGGTTACCATCGCTTTTTCTCTGCGTTTTGGCGCAAAAAAGAGACTGTCGATTAACCAAATGAGTCCTGAAACAACGGTCAATATCACCAAAAAAATGGAAAAGGTTTGTGCCATTATTTACCTACCTTGAGAACGGCCAAGAAAGCGTCTTGTGGTAATTCTACATTACCTACGGACTTCATGCGTTTTTTACCATCTTTTTGTTTCTGCAATAGCTTTTTCTTACGGCTGATATCACCACCGTAACATTTTGCAATCACGTTTTTACGTAACTGTTTTACTGTACTACGAGCGACGACATGGTTACCAATAGCGGCTTGGATCGCAATATCAAACATTTGCCGCGGGATCAGTTCTTTTAATTTTTCCACTAACTCACGACCGCGATATTGCGCATTCTCTTTGTGCGTAATAATCGCAAGTGCATCTACCCGTTCTTGGTTAATTAAGATATCTAAACGGCACATATCTGCGGCATTGAATTTCTTGAAATTATAATCCAGTGAAGCAAAACCTCGGCTGGTTGATTTTAGACGGTCAAAGAAATCTAAGACCACTTCTGCCATCGGTAATTCATAGGTCACTGCCACTTGCTTACCGTGGTAAGCCATGTTCGTTTGGACACCACGTTTTTCAATACACAGTGTAATGACGTTACCCAAAAACTCTGACGGTACTAATATGTTGGCTTCAACAATCGGCTCGCGCAATTCTTCAATATCATTCACTGCTGGTAGTTTAGATGGGTTGTCCACGTAGAGGGTTTCACCCTTGGTCGTCAAAATTTCATAGACCACGGTTGGTGCGGTCGTAATCAGGTCAAGATCATACTCACGCTCCAAACGCTCTTGGATGATTTCCATGTGTAACATACCCAAGAAACCAATCCGGAAACCAAAACCCAATGCAGATGAGCTTTCTGGCTCATAGAATAGAGAGGCGTCATTTAAGCTTAATTTTGCTAGTGCATCACGAAAATCTTCGTAATCATCAGAACTCACTGGGAATAAACCGGCATAAACTTGTGGTTTTACTTTTTTAAAGCCCGGGAGCATTTCTGCAGCAGGTTCACTCGCTAAAGTAATAGTATCACCGACTGGAGCGCCGTGAATTTCTTTGATCCCGGCAATCACATACCCAACTTCGCCACTGCGTAAGACACCCGTTTTCGTTTGTTTTGGCGTAAAAATACCGACATTGTCTGCCAAGTGTGTAGTACCATTCGACATAATTTTGATCTTGTCTTTGGCTTTTAATTCACCATCAATGACACGTACCAAAGAAACGACGCCTTGGTAGTTATCAAACCATGAATCGATAATTAAAGCTTTTAGTGGGGCATCCGGATCACCTTCTGGTGGCGGCACTTTATCCACAATTTCTTCTAAAACTTCTTTGATACCGACACCGGTTTTAGCCGAACAACGGACGGCATCTAAAGCATCAATACCGACGATGTCTTCAATCTCCTCAGCAACGCGCAGAGGGTCGGCTTGGGGTAAGTCAATCTTGTTTAAAATGGGGACCACTTCCATATCCATTTCAATCGCGGTGTAACAGTTAGCCAAGGTTTGTGCCTCGACACCTTGCCCTGCATCCACAACTAACAGCGCTCCTTCACAGGCCGCTAAGGAACGCGAGACTTCATAGGTAAAATCGACGTGACCAGGCGTGTCGATAAAGTTTAACTGATAGGTCTCACCGTTATCCGCAGTGTAATTTAACGTGACACTTTGCGCTTTGATAGTAATACCACGTTCTCTTTCAATATCCATTGAATCAAGGACCTGAGCGGCCATTTCACGCTCAGTTAAACCACCACAATCTTGGATCAAACGATCTGATAAGGTTGATTTGCCGTGGTCAATGTGAGCAATGATACTGAAGTTACGAATATGAGAATGCTGCATAGGTTGTAATGCCACCTTTAAGTACAAGACTGAATGAAGTCGTTTATCACTATAGTCATTCTCGTATTTTTCAAATATACGCAATACACCAGTGTCGTGAGCCTAATGCTCCGCTTTCTAAACGATTCTAAAATTTTAACTATTTTACCGCCTTTCCTAGATAAAAGCGATATTTACTGAGACTTTGGTGTGCTTGCTTGCACCTTTATGACGCTAGACTGTGCTGTAGGTTGTACAGGTAGAATATGACATAGATTAGGTGCGTATTGATTGTGCTTATTTTTCGTCTGACGACTGACATAAACAAGTAAGCCTAATGTGCTCAACACCGCACATAACAAGTGGAATAACTCATGATCCAGAACGGTTTGAGAAAATACCCATTGGGCCAACATAAAAGTGCCAATAAAACTGCACAAAGGCAATATATACACCATAAATGACGCTTTTAATAAGGTCTCTTCTCGGATCCCTAAGGTCACAGATTGGCCTACTTGCACCGCTTGGTCGGTCGTAAAATACAAGGCATCACTATGCGGAGTAAAATGCTCCGCAATTACGCTCGTACTGCATGATTTTTTTGCACTACAACTGCCACACGTCGTTTTCACCGAAGTGTGTACCTCGATGCCTGTCTGTCCATCAGGCAGCTCAGTAATGGCTGTAATCGTTCCGCGTTCTTCAATCATGACAGGCCTGCTTTAGGTACTACTCAGAGCAATCATTTCCATAATTTTGTTCGCTGTAGGGGCTGGTATTTTGCCAACAACCGTTAACTGCAGGCCATCCCTAACCCGCGATAAAAAGGTTTCTGATTGGTTCCGAATCAAGACATCATCCTGAGGTACAGTACCGGCTTTTTGTAGATAAATCGACACATCTACTAACCCATCTGAGAGCAATTTATACTCGACTAACTCACCCGTAATCGCCAAACGATGAATATCGCGTTTGACTTCTTTCATCCCCACCGGCAAAGAGGTAATTGACCATTTCAAGGCAAATTCTTTCGGAGGATTAATATGGCGAACCTGGGGTAATTGCTGAGCTTCCAACTTTAGAAAATCAGCATGGACTGAATCTGTGATCACTAAATTCGTCACTTGCACTTGTTCTAATACTTCGCCTTTCAAGGTCAGTGTATTTAACTTCAATGGAAGGTAGGTTTCACTATCGACCCACAGTGCATAACTGTAACGACTACCGTCCTTACTCAACACTCGAAAATGCAATGCTGCCTTGCCAGTCACCCGACTTTTGCCAACTAAAACCACATCATAAGCGGCAAATATAGCAGCGGGATTTCTGATTAAGTTATGCGGTATTGGACCGTGAATATGTGATTGTTGCAAAGCAAAAGCAGGCTTATCTGCTTCAAAGAAACTCACTTTATTTCCGACCCGTACCACTTGTGCGCCCGGTCCGTTCAGACTGTTCAAATATTCAACAGTATTATTGGTGGGTGTCGATGGAGCTAGCGTTTTTGGTTTGGGCGAGCTGTTCACGTGATCGGATTCTGTGACTGCCATATCGGGTAAAATACCATGTCGCCAAATATACGGGACGGGCTCACTACCGGGGCGAAATACGACCAAAGAAGCTTCATAATTGAGTGTATTTACTGCATGAGAAACTTTGAGTAATACTTCTTGAGCGTTCGCTTCAACGACAGCAGGTGGCTTTGCGATAGAGTTATCTGAGGATGCCTGACTAACAGCAGAAAATGCGAATGTGCTCGAAGTCAAATATAAACTACAAACAAAAACGGCCCGTAACAGGCCGCTTGGAAAAGTGCGTAAACCCATTACTTAGGCTTTCCTTCTGGGACAGTTTCAGGTTCCGTGGTTTCATCCAAAACAGCTTGGAGACGTACTTGCTGTTTGTGGTCAACAAGCAGCGCATTGATTCGCTTACGTTGTTCAACAACCGCTTGACGGTTAGGATTTTCAATCGTTCTAGATTGGGACAAACTCACTGGTGACAAACCACCTTGAGGCCCTGAGGTCGGTGCGGTCATAAAAGGCTGTGTTTGTTCGGTATTGTAACTCTGTACACCTAAAATCATCACAGCAGCGACACCTGCAGCGACGGCAAACTGAGAGGACTGCTTACTCAGTGAGACGACATTGTCCCATACTGTTTTACGCTTGCTTCGGCGTGGTGCTAGTATTGTTGGCTCATCATCCAAGGCATCTGCAATAGCATCAAGAATTGACGTATCAGCAACCATGACAGCATCACCACGTAGCGTGTCACCCAAGAGATGGTAGTTTTGCCACTTGGCTTGTAATTCCTTGTCATTTTGTAGTTGGTCTATATCAAACTGTGCTGATTCACCATCGACAAATGCAGATAAATTTTCTTGCCTGTCACTCATATTAACATTCCTAAGATGCCCGTACCGAGCAATATATCATTTTATAAAAATTTGTACACTTTTTAGACTTAAGGAGCCTTTTCGGTGCTTTCGCCTAACTATTCAACAAAGGGCGAATAGCATTATCCACTGCTTCTCGTGCTCTAAATATTCTAGATCGAACGGTACCCACCGGACATTCCATTACCGTTGCGATATCTTCATAACTCATGCCTTCCATTTCACGCAAGGTAATTGCCATCCGTAAGTCTTCGGGAAGTTTTGCTACTGCACCTAGTAATACCGTCTCAATCTCTTTCGTTAATAGTTTTTTCTCTGGAGACGCCATTTCATGTAAGACTTCTCCACCTTCATAAAACTCTGCTTCATCTGCGTCAACATCATTTGCTGGCGGCTTACGTGATTGGGATACTAAATAGTTTTTCGCACTATTTACCGCAATGCGATATAACCACGTATAAAAAGCACTTTCTCCACGAAAATTCGGAAGTGCGCGGTAGGCCTTGATAAATGCCTCTTGGGTAACATCCGCAACATCACCTGAGTTTTTTACATACCGAGCGACTAAATTTGTCACGCGGTTTTGATATTTTAACACCAGTAAATTGTAGGCTTGTTTATCACCATTTTGGACTTTTTCCACCAACTGCTGGTCCGTTATTTGCTCGCTCATTCGAGCCTGCACTCCCATAGTATTTAGTCTTTGTTGTTCTTTCTAGGCTACTGCGAGCACTATTATTGACTGCATGTTTATAATTTAGTTCGATATTATTTGTTTTTTTTTGTGTAAAGTGAATAGAAACTTGAGTTTTATTGGGTTTTCATTAATATTGCGAGCCTTGCTAGCCCTATAAATGCAGCGCAAATAACCCGTTGAGGAATCGATTGTGAGTGTGCAACATAATTGTGATGTTTTGATAATTGGTAGCGGTGCAGCAGGCCTAAGCTTAGCATTGAGTATTGCTGACCATTGCCAAGTGATTGTCCTGAGCAAATCTGATATGCGTGAAGGCTCAACCCGCTATGCCCAAGGTGGGATTGCCGCTGTTTTTGATGAAAAAGATACCGTTGATTCGCATGTCCAAGACACCCTCATTGCAGGTGCTGGACTCTGTGAAGAAGCTGCGGTGCGCTTTACCGCTGAAAATGCCAAAGACGCGATGGAATGGCTGATCCAGTTAGGGATGCCCTTTGATCGCCGTGATGAGCATGGCAAAGATGCTGAATATCACCTCACCCAAGAAGGGGGACATAGCCACCGACGCATCCTGCATTCTGCTGATGCTACCGGTGAAGCAGTTCAAGTTACCCTCGTTGACGCGGTACTCCAACACCCCAACATCCATGTTTTTGAAAAATATAATGCGATTGACCTGATCCGTTCTAATAACGATGAAAAAGCCGTATTAGGTGCGTATATTTTAAATCGTAAAAACAACGCCGTAGATGCGATAAAAAGTAAGATTGTGGTATTAGCCACAGGCGGTGCGAGTAAAGTTTATCAATATACCTCAAATCCTGATGTTGCTTCAGGTGATGGAATTGCTATGGCATGGCGTGCTGGTTGCTCGGTTGCTAACATGGAGTTCAACCAATTTCACCCAACTTGCCTCTACCACCCAGATGCTGGCAACTTTTTAATCACCGAAGCGTTGCGTGGCGAAGGTGCCAAGCTCATCCATCCGGATGGTACGCCCTTTATGCATAAATTTGATGAGCGCGGTGATTTAGCACCCAGAGATATCGTGGCCAGAGCGATTGATTATGAAATGAAACGTCTGGGTGCTGATTGTATGTTTTTGGACATTTCCCATAAACCTGCTGATTTTATTGTCAAACACTTCCCCAATATTTATCGCAAATGTCGCTCATTAGGAATCGATATCACGCAACAACCAATTCCTATAGTTCCAGCAGCGCATTATAGTTGTGGTGGTGTCGTCACTGACCAATTTGCCCGCACGGATCTACATAACGTATATGCGATTGGTGAGGTTGCTTATACCGGTCTGCATGGCGCCAATCGCATGGCCAGTAACTCTTTATTAGAATGTGTCGTATATGCACGTTCGGCGGCGATTGATATTATTGGTCGCTTAGATTCCCCTGTGCCTGATGAAGTGATTTACCCTTGGGATGAGAGTCAAGTCATCGACTCAGATGAAGAAGTCATTATCCAACACAATTGGCATGAGTTGCGTTTGTGTATGTGGGATTATGTAGGTATCGTGCGGACAGATAAACGTTTGGAACGAGCTTTGCGCAGAATCGAGTTGTTGCAATTAGAGATCCACGATTACTACGCCAACTTTAGAGTCAGTAACAACCTTTTAGAGTTGCGTAATTTGGTCACCGTGGCGCGCTTGATCGTACTGTGTGCGATGCAGCGAAAAGAGTCCCGAGGTTTGCACTACAACCTGGATTACCCAGACATGTTGCCTGAATCAGGACCCACGATATTATCCAAAGAACTGGGCTGGGTTGAATAGACACCACTTCTTTAAGGTTGTTGTTTTGTTTTGCATCATTTTTTTTAGGCACTGCATTATATGTTCGAACTGCTCTTTTTGTTTCTCGCAGGACTCCTTTCAGGTGGCGTCAATGCCATTGCGGGTGGCGGGAGCTTTATATCATTTCCTGCGCTCTTGTTCGCTGGCTTACCGCCAGTTATAGCCAACGCAACGAATACGTTTTCAGCTTGCGGTGGTTATCTCAGTGGGAGTTTTGCTTTTCGCAAAGAACTGTTGGCCGAGAAGGCGATCGTCATTGGTTTTTCTATCGTCGGATTGTTAGGTGGTTTAGCTGGTGGCTATTTATTATTGAGTACCGATGCAACAATCTTTGCCAATCTGATCCCTTGGCTTATGCTCATTGCTACTGTGTTATTTTTTCTAGGCCCTAGACTTAACGCATTTCTAGCTCAGCACTTTGCTCAATCCACCCGCGCAAATGGTCGTCTGAAAACTTGGGGCGTATGGGGCGCCACCTATTTACTTATGTTCGGTGTCTCTGTCTATGGTGGCTATTTTAATGCTGGACTTGGTATTGTGATACTCAGTTGTATGAGCCTCTTGGGTTATACCCACATCCACTTTATGAATGGGATAAAACTGTGGTTGAGCAGTGTCATTTCAATCTTCTCCATCATTGTCTTTATTGCCAATGATGCCATTGCTTGGTACGCCGGAGGCATTGTATTGGTCGGTTCGGTCATCGGCACCTACTTTGCTTCTTTGTATTCAAAGCGTGTAAACCCACAACTCATCAAACATATCATAGGTATTGTCAGCGTATGTCTAACTGCCTATTTTTTCTATGATGTATATGCTTGAGTCCCAAGATTTCACCATCGGTAGCGCGAACCTCCAGCAAAAGTAACGTTATCAACGAATACTCACCTGGATAAAAGGTTTGTGCGGTTCTATTTCTGTACCTGCTGTGTCTTGTGTGACTTGTGCTGGGCTCAGATCTTTTGACCAAGCTACAGGCATCCCAGCAAGATACGTTGTTGGTGGCCCCTGTTCGCCCTGAGATATCGCTTCATCCGATGTGGATTTGACCACCTGAACCGCATGGACGGTAAACGCATTGGGTAGGCTAATAAAACGCATGAACTGGACATCAATTGTACAAGGCTGATTCACAGCAAACGTTTTTTGGTGACTAAACCATGTACTAAGTACTCGAGCCTTGGTCCACATTCCATGAATAATCGGTTGTTTAAAGCCAAACAAACGCGCCGTCCAAGTAAACAAATGGATGGGATTATAATCGCCTGACAAATGTGCATAGCTTCTAGCCATACGGTTATCTATGGTAATTTTCTCGCTTGTTTGCTGACTTGTAGTCCCCGTCGCTGCAATCTTCAGTGGCAGGCTCTGAGAGGCAAACTGCATAAAGGGGATCTTATTAGGGCAATACTGCGGCAGATGACATTGTTCCGGTTTGCGTTTTTGCCGATATAGATAGTGGCTTTCTAGCTCCAGCAGTGAGGTATCCGGATCAGCCACTGCATATGCACGACTATTAACAGAAAACACCCAGCCTAATTTATGGTCCCAAAGCTGTCCAAAAGCACAAGATAACGTGATTTTTTCAGACCTTTTTAACATGCGGGTATAGTGCATTTTATTGCCCATATGGACCAAACCTAGACCAGCAAAAGGCTGCTTTGGATCACTAATTAAGGGGGCTTGCAAGGTCAAAGCTCGCATGGCTAAATATGCTGGATGCACAATATCTGAAAACAGCTGTGGCCATTGGGTCATCGCATGGTAACGATCAAGCTGTGCTGCTTGAGCGGTGAAATCAATCTCTGTATGCACAGCGATATCAGGTAAAACAGGCTCTACTCGTCCTTTACTGACGTCTGGGTGTGTTTTTTTAAATAAGAGTTTAAACATCGGTTGTACTTTTTGTTGTTATTATCCACAAACCATAGCATGCCGGATAAAATACGCCAAACGACGTTGCTGATTGTGCTTAAATTGCCAACACCAAATAGTGAAGAATTGTGGCTTAGGTCTCGACCATCTTGCAAGCACCCAGGTCAATAACGTGGTTGGTTTCGCCAGCGATTGCGGCTGTTTTATTTTGGTTTTATTAGGGTTTGGGCTAAAAGGTACCAATTTTAGATAGGTAAACAACCTAGCGCACCTCGAACTTGGAGCGATGTAAAAGTATTCCCCGGCTAAATCAACCAACACGACTTGGCTATACCCGCAACGATATACTCGTATAGTTTGCCGAGCGTTTCGCTCAACAAAAGGGAATGTATGTTTCTGCCAAGCTAGGACATAGATAGTAAAAGGGGTTTTCTGCGCAAGTGCTCTGGGTTGGTCTTCTGACAATAGCACCATTTGTAACAAACGTTGGCGTCTTTTGAGTAACAACAATTGGGACGATGAGGCACCAAAGGCTGACAGAAAGGATTGTAGTAAAGGAAGTAAGAAAGAGTAAAAAAAAGCAGTGCTCGATTTGAGGACTGCCCGTATCATTTATACTTTAACTCGGTGTAATACGTTATCCACCATTTCAGCCAAAGCAGGGTCGTCGCATTTTTGATGTCCCATAAACCAAGCGAATAAATCAGGGTCGTCACAGGTCAATAAACGCTCAAAGGTCTCTTGTTGAGCATAACTTAAATCATCAAACGCTTCTAACACGAAGGGCAAAAACAATACGTCTAACTCCAACATGCCTCTGCGGCAGGCCCATTTAAGACGATTTAAGCGTTTTTCTGTAAACATGTTTGCTTCTCTTGAGTCGATAACGTAATTTAAAGATATTATAATCAAATCCATCAAAAAATCAGCTGTTCTTTATAATTGAATAGTCTTAAGACATGTAACGATGTAAGGAAAAAATATGACGGTTGCAACCATTCCCCCTTTATTGTCAGAGCTCAGTCCGACTTGGGACGCTGAACTGACACATTTATCAGTCATCTCTGTCACCGGTGACGATGCGATTAGCTATATCCAGGGACAAGTCACCTGTAATGTTGAAACCTTAGCCATAGGTGAACACACGTTTGGGGCGCATTGTGATTTTAAAGGCAAAATGTGGAGTATGTTCTTGGCATTTCGCGCTCATGACGGTCTGTTTTTATTTATGCATCAATCAGCGACCGAAAAATCATTGGCTGAATTAAAAAAATATGGCGTTTTTTCAAAAGTTACCATCACCGATGTATCCGATGAATATGCGGTTGTCGGGGCATTACCCGAATCGAACATATTTTCGACATTAAATGTTGATAAAGATCCAGCCAAAAATGAAGATACTATTGTAATCGGTTTTGCTGGCACACATTCACGTTATTTGATTGCTTATAAATCAGTCGATCACGAATTAAGCTCAGGTAGTCATGTTTGGGAAGCCTTAAATATCTGCGACGGGATTGGCAGCATCCAAGCGGTAACCAGTGGTGAATTTGTGCCACAGATGTTGAACCTCCAAGCTTTACCCGGTGCGATCGACTTTACCAAAGGCTGTTATATGGGCCAAGAAGTGGTCGCTAGAACCAAGTATTTAGGTAAAAATAAACGTGCCGGCTATATTTTACATAGCTCAGAGGTGACAAATATTCCAGTTGGTGCCATTATAGAGCAACAGTTAGGTGAAAATTGGCGTCGCGCTGGACAAGTTTTAACTTCCGCAGGGCTAGCTGAAGAAAATTGGGTATTCGCCGTTTTACCCAACGATATCGAAACTGCTACACCGCTTAGGTTAAAAGAACAACCAGAGGTTATTTTTAAGATTAAACCTCTACCTTACACTTTAGAAGATTAGACAGGAACGCGCGCACCATGAACATTGCTCAAAATACAGTTGTCACCATGCATTACACAGTATCGACTACCGACGGTACAGAAATCGATTCTTCTCGCTCGGGCGAGCCCATGATGCATCTTCAGGGAAGCCAATACCTAATCAAAGGTTTAGAAGATTCATTACTGGGTAAAACGGTTGGTGATAAGTATGAAATTGAAGTGTCACCGGAAAATGCTTATGGCGAGCGTCATGAACAGTTAGTGCAAACCGTACCAAAAACGTTATTCGGTGATAACGAAGTCAACGTTGGGATGACATTTCGTGCCCAAACCGACGACGGTGAACAAACCGTAATGGTCATTGATGCTACAGAAGAAGAAGTGGTGGTAGATGGTAATCATCCATTGGCAGGTGTTGAATTAAAATTCGATGTTGAAATTTTAGATGTACGCGCAGCGACTGATGAAGAAATCGCTCACGGACATGCCCATGCACCGGGCGGTTGTGGACACGATCACTAAAAGGTTTGTGTGGTCTAGAAAATAGACCATACTAGCCTAAAACACGGTTTATACTCACAAAAAAAGCCCATTGTTAATGTCCCTATCTATGTAAAACATGCTTTGTCATGCATAGTGTAGCGATTTAACAATGGGCTTTTTGTATAGGCCTTGCTTTACAAGGCTAGTTATATAGCCTCGTCGCCACTCTCACCCGTACGAATACGCAATGCTTGTTCAACGTTATAAACAAAGATTTTACCGTCACCGATTTTACCAGTTTGAGCTGTACTCATAATAGCTTCAATAGCACGGTCAACCTGTTCATCAGCCAAAATCATTTCTAGCTTCATCTTCGGTAAGAAATCTACTTGATATTCTGCACCACGATATAATTCAGTATGACCTTTTTGACGACCAAAGCCTTTTACTTCGGTTACAGTCATACCATTAACACCCACTTCGGCTAGTGCTTCACGCACATCATCCATCTTAAAAGGTTTAATAATTGCTTCAATTTTTTTCATTTATACCATCTCATTATCGTAAATTGTTGGGATTGGCACTCGTTTGTGCTGTGTTTTGTAATAAATACTCACCAGTTTATCGGTGACATGGGCAGCTACTTGACGACCTTCTAAAAAGTCATCTATCTCATCGTATGTTAACCCTAATGCTTGTTCGTCTGCTAACTGCGGATTCAGTGATTCCAGATCAGCAGTCGGCGCTTTGTTGACCACAAATTCAGGCGCTCCCATTGCATTCGCTAGGGCCCTTACTTGACGTTTATTTAAACCAAATAAAGGTGCAAGATCACATGCTCCATCGCCATATTTCGTATAAAAACCCGTAATATTTTCTGCACTATGATCCGTCCCTAGAACCAAACCGCCAAGTAAACCGGCTATTTCGTATTGGGCAACCATCCGTGTGCGGGCTTTGACATTACCTTTAACAAAATCAATATGAGACTCTGCACTAGGCATTAAACCTTGTTCGTTTAACCCTTGGGTAACAGATGCATGGATTGCGTCGGCTCCAGGCGCCACATTCACCGTAACACTTTGTGAAGGCTGAATAAAATCAATCGACGCTTGAGCGTCTGCTTCATCCACTTGGGTGTTGTAAGGAAGGCGCACTGCAACAAACTGGTATTTATCGGTTTGTTCTGTTGCATTGAGTTTATCAACTGCTAATTGAGCCAAACGCCCTAAAGTGCACGAATCAATCCCCCCACTAATACCCAGTACCAATGTCGAGCAACCTGAAGACTTGAGCTGCTGTTGGATAAACGCAGTACGACGAGCAATTTCTTGTGCTACATCAATCTCAGGTAAGACTCTCATCTCTTGTAAAATATCATTCACTGACATTTTGAAATCCTTAATTTTGCGAAAACACACCATTGAGACAGTCGTTTTACAACTGAAGTTTTGTCATTATCCAATACCGGCAAACGATACAACGTTGGTACTTTGTAAGGTTGCAAAGTAAGGTTGCAAACCCACGTATGACAGACAATGCCTTGTATACATAAGAATACCTAAAAACAGATGAATTTGCATTAGGATTATAGCACTGAAAATGCTTTATTAAAGAGGGGCATATGAAACAGCAATATGGATTAACGCTATTAGAAATGATGATTGCTTTGAGTATCTTAGCGATCACATTTACTTTTGTTGGGCCCAGTGCGAATCAGCTTTACCAAAAGAACCTGATTATTGGCGAATTAAACCACACCAGTAGCGTCATACAATTTGCTAGGCACCATGCCATTAACACAAAAAATACAACAATCATCTGTCCCACCTCGGATTTTGTGTCTTGTGGGACAGACTGGAATAGTCACAAAATGGTATTTGTTGACGACAATGCCAATAATATTCTAGACGGGGATGAGATCATTTTAACAACACTGACACAAACGACGGATGTGCTAATCAGTGGCCCATCTTCACCGGTACAATTTAATTTTAATGGTGCTAGTGCATCTCCAGCAACGATAAAAATCTGTGCCCAAGACGCTAATGACACATCAGCTCGAGGGCTGTTTATTTCACTCCAAGGTAGAGCGACCGTCAGCAAAGACTCCGATAATGATGGGATCCACGAAACGAATAGCGGTACAGCGTTAAGTTGTTCTTGAGTTACACTAACAGCGCCAGCAATACTCGCTCGCTTCCAAACTGCCATTATTATTTTTATCCCATCCTTTACGACCATCCGAAAAAACATATAACGCTCCATCACTAGCCAAGGGGCTGCCCGTAACTGGCGTCGCTTTTAACACGTAAGTCAGACCATTGCCATTGATGGCACTCACTGTTAAATCATAATCTTTAGCACTGTTCGTTCCCGTTGCAGGGGAAAACGTTTGAAATACAGTTGGTGCACCAGTATCGGCGCCACTAGCCGCTGCACCAGCGTAACTAAAATGAGCCGCTTTATGGCGCTCCATTGCTGCAGCAAACGCCATCAAATCGGCTTGGGCAGTTGCTCTTGCCGATTGGTTTGTGATGCCTTGATAACTAGGAAAAGCGACCGTTACAATAATCCCAATGATAGCCACCGTGATCATTAATTCGAGTAATGTAAAACCTGATTGTCGTTGCATAAAGAATCCACCCTTAGTTTTTCTCTATTTCGGTCGTCCATGACTGTTGTTGAACGCGCTCGAAGCGTCCATAAATGTTGCGAGCAAGGCATGCAAAGTCGCCTGTGCACGTAATTTCATTACCATCATTGTCATACTCGATTACCGCTGAAACACATTCAGCGCCCAGACATACCACCGGCTTCACAATATTCTCAATCAAAATTTTAGTGTCAGGCGCAATCCCGGTTTGACTGAGTTGAGCGTAGCGGTCAACACTTTCTGTAATCGTATTTTCATTGAGGTCAGTGACCGCATTACCATTAAATAAATTCACCAAATACGCTCTGGAATTACCTGAAGGAGGAGCACATAAACTATTACTCAATGAGGCTGGCACGTAAGTAGTAAAAAACACCTGATAATCCAGAATCAAAGGTGAAGCTAACACTTTCTCACCACCTGCTTGAAGATCAATACGCCAACCTTGTTTGCCTTGAAAGGCCGTCAACGCTGCGGCTTTTTCTAATTCATTCCCGGTGGTCAACAAGTGTGCACTCGCATCATACAAACTCGCAGGGGTTATCGTACTGGATGGAAAGGTAAATGCTCCATTTTCATCTCGCTTAAACACGCCTTCATCACGGTACATATAAAAACCATCCTGAATCGTGGTATTCAGTGGGTGTGCTCGATGCCCAGAACCCATAGCAATCGCGTAAAAAGGCTGTGTATCTTGACTGATTGCAGAAATGTCGGGGCCGTAATAGAAACGTCTATTTGTGGCCTCTGTGTCTCCACCAAAATCAGCGATTCGTTGTCCTTTGACGAGGTTGGCACCGGTCTGGCCGTTATAAATATCAAAACGAAATAATTGACCGCCGGTATCTGCCGCATATAGATGATCCACGTAACCGTCATTATCACGGTCAATACTAGAAATCCGTCCAGGAATAGCATAATCCATATCACTCACGATTAAATCTGCTGATGATGCGCTTATTTCAAATAATTTCGCACCAGTATCAGCATCAATAATAAAAATGGCGTTACCGACTGAATCTGGGCTGCGAACTGTTTTGGTGTCTTGACTGTCGTCATAGCCCCCACCAATGATCATCACATTCTTTGACTCAGTGCCAATTTGCATTTTAGTTATTGTTGGACGTGACCACGTTTGCCCAAGCTTACTAAAAGCACCTTGACCGCCGTCTATGGTAAAGACCAGTTTAGGATCTAATTTACTACTTATATCAAAGACATAATAATTGTCACCACCTCGACGCATCCCTACGTATAGGTATGTTTTGTCACCGACTCGACGTAACACCAAATCGCCATCTAAACCATAAATATGATTATAAGAGGACCCATCTTGGTAAAACTCATAGAGATTCGACATGAGTTCTTGCGGCATAATTGCAAAGTTTTCAACTCCGGTTTCCGCATCAAACGAGTGCAGCATCCCGTGATTCGTCGCGACCAAAATAGCACTGTCTGTTGCACTATAATTCATGATCACAGGTTGGGAATGTATAGGGTCCCCCATTTGTTGACGAATATCCGTATTATCACCATCGCCATCATCATCACGTACGTCAACACCGCGAGCCCACTGCAAAACAAGATTTCTTAATCCAGTAGGATCCGGCAATGTATCTAATGCCAAGTCACTCGTCTTGATCCCCAGATTACTCTCACTCAAGCGATTAGAGGTTTTAAATATACTGCCAGGCGTGTTCGAGAAATAATATACATTGCGAGCCAAACTGAGTTTACTCGCAGCTCCACCCTGTCGAACATCATTGCCATCTGCTAGCGTAGACCAATAAGAATGTGCAAATTCTGAAAAAAAGCCGGTAGTGGTATCTACGGCATTTGCACCATTTTTATCTAATATCGTATCGCCAGTGATTTTATATTTTTTTAAATTACCAGGCCACACGGCACCTTCTGAAGGCTTGAATAAGGCAAAATACAATTCATCTTTATGCGTGAGACGGTTGAGTTGGTTCACCGCTACCCCAGGAGAAACAAATGTCGCGTTGACGTCTTTTACCGAGCGTAAGATTTGTTGAAAGGCATCGACTAGTTCAGTTGAATTGTCTGCTTGGTAAAATCCACCACCGCCGCGCAAGGCGAGTTGGTTCAAAAAGTTATTCGCAGTGGCGTTTGCAGCAAAACCAATCGTATGTGTGATCACTCTAGCACCTATGGCTGAACTGTTTGATTGCGATACATTGTCAACCAAATCTAAACCACATTTTTCTCCCCCGCTTCCGGAACATGTTTTACCAAGCAAAGTTTGAATTTTACTCACACTGTGATTATTGTTAGCGGCCCCATCCGATAACAATACAATATGGTTATTGGTTTGGCACTGCAAATCGGTCACTGGGGAGATATATGTCGCTGGAGTAGGTATGTACTCCCCGACGCATGCACTGGCATCTAAATTATCTTCGGTACATCCAGATGGACGAACGGCGTCACTCCCCGTATAGGATAAGCGATGACTCACTCGCGTGTTGCGACGTACCGTGGAACTGATCCCATTGGGTCCTCTTTGCAAGCCATACTCCACATTTCGCCCGCCATAATAAGAAACGGCTTCATATAATGTATCAACGATCGGCGTTAAACCACTATGTGTCAGGCTATCCACTTTACTTTGCAGTAATTCTCGCACGGTGGAAGAACTACCTGGGATTGCGTTTGCCTGATATTCAATGATTAATTTTGCGGCACCAGACGGCTTTCCGTTATACGTGTAACCTCCACGTTTAGCGCTACTGAAATTAGAAAATATAAACATCATTGCATTATTCGGTTGCCAGCCTGAACGGTTCAGTATTTGTTGGACGATCCCAGTTAACGCAGGAGTTTGATAAGTATTATTACGATTCCATGCACCAATATTCTCCCATTGCACTGCTACGGTTTTGGGCTTATCTCTGAGCATATATCGAATATAAGGGCTAAAATCATCAGGGTCATCTTGGTTTACCCCCTGGATAGTCATACGCGCATTACTGCCTGAGTTAGTCTGGTAAGCTGTAAACTCAATGTAAGCATTTATTACAGTTGCCCCTTGTGGCAGATTTATGTTTTGAAAACGCACTCCGATGTAATCGTTAGATTGACTGCGGAACGTCAGCTCACTCCCGGTAGATTCTCGACCATTACTGCGCTCTTCAGCATTCTCAGATTGGTCAGTCACTTGGTAGGTGAAGGTTCCAGCAGTACAACCTGTTGCGGTTGAGTCATCATACTCAATGACGAGTTGTGGCGCAGCACCAGTGCCTTGTTCAAACCCATACGTTTGTCTTTGCGCACTGGCAGTACTCCCCGTCCCAAGCAAAATTAACGCAAGATCATTACCACCACACCAAGTGTTTTGATTCACCACTTCTTGGACCAAAGCACTTAGGTCTGGTGAATTAATGACACTGCCGGTATTAGCAAAGATATTATCTGAATCCCAGATGACAGGCTGGGTGTTCAAATTTCGGGTGGAGATTGCGCTAGTAGAAAAATCGGCTGCAGAACCGGATAGTTCAGCATGTATCTGAATTACCGCATTTTCGGTATTCGCCACTCGCGCTGTAAACCGCAAATAAGCCTTGGTAATAATGGCATTGCGAGGAATATTCAGTTTTTGGTAGCGTAATCCTGTATATCGAGTGTCGGTTCCATCAACTAGGATTAAGTTAGTCGAGCTAGTATTGACTGTGTTATTGACTTCAACCGCATCATCCAATCCTTGTGCAATTGGTGCAATAATCTCAGGAGCCACCACGCTATCAATATCTCTTACCGGATATAATATTGGACCACCATAATCGGAAAACCGCATGAGTCCCGCGTTGATATTTGTGGCACTTGAGAGCGCTGCATTCAACGCATTTTGTACCCGTAATAAACGGGTTTGCGAGGTACCATCTTTGCCACTCATACTGCCAGATGTATCCATGATAAAAAGTACATTAGGATTGTAGGTAACGGCTTGATTACCCGTACCAAGATAAATTTCTAAATCATCCGCCCAACTGGCCAAACTCACTAGACAGGTCAATATAAAAGCAAGGCAAAATACCGGTACACGATGGATCTTAGTAGCTGATAATACATGCATAAAAATGACCTCGTTATTGAGAAGCAGGCGCAAACACCGATGCGGTCAATGAGTTTGCTACCGCAAATGGACTATTATCTAATTGCCCACAGCCACGCACGACAAACATATGGCAACTGATATTACTGCCGCCAATAACGTTGGAGGAACCTCGACATGCTTGTTCTTTGACAAAAGCCGTCCGCGACCAACTCGTGAGACGGGACTGAGAGTCAGATTTGGCTACAGTGATATGACGCTCCCCAAAGTTTAGTCCATTACTGGTGACATTGCGTTGGATAAACCCTTGATTAGCAAAGCAGCTCAGTTCTGTTACGGCTGGGTCTAACACGGCCGCTTGACGAGCTTCTGACAAAGGATCAAGTAAACTCGCATCGCTTAATACTGATTCATCCTCTGCTTCAAATACCGCTCCGGCTAAGGCTGCTTCTGCAGCGTTAAACGCTAACGACTGTTGTTCTTGCGAGCTGGCCATTTTAGTCTGGAGCAAACCAGATGACACTGAGGCAACGCCTAACATAGTCAAGGAAAGTAACACTAGCAGCGCAAAAATCATTACAACGCCATGTTGGTGTCGCATACTATTCATAGGAGGCCCCCTTCTACATAGTATTTCATATTCCGCAACAGTATGGTGTTTTCAAACTGACGATACACATGACTACTCTCTGGCAAAATAGGGGCTTCATTGAGAACGGCAAAGCTTTGTGTGTTATTCACATTTATCGCGTCAGTACTTTTCAATAACATACCGATACGAATAGCAATAACTTGCTCACTGACCAAAACATTATCTGCTGTGACGTATTGACTGACACGTCCGTTATTTAAGGCATCTATGCCGTACAAAATTTGGAAACTTTCGACGCCATCTAGCAAGCTATAAGCGGCGTGATTATTGTGTCCCACAGCGGTGCGCAAACCACGTAAAACACGCAGATCAAAACCGCGACATTTTAAAGTGCCTTCTGCAACAAAGTATTCGTTAACCACCGGAAACTCTTCTCCTGTAGCATAGCCCAAGTGATAACCCCGGCAATCCACATTATGCTGTCCGACAACGACTAAGCGATCGTTACTACCATCAGCCCCATTCGTGATCCCCAAAGCTGCACGAGAGCTAAATTCATTGACTAACACAACCGGATGCTGACGCACAAAAAAATCCTCTTCGGCAATATCCACAGAGCGATTTAAATCAGCTGATAGCGGGTCATAGCGACCGGATAACAAAACATCTTGTTGCAGACGCAACATGCCAAACCGCCCATTTTCTTGCACCGAAGTTAATGCTCGATTTAATCTCTCGGTGACGGAATTACTGATCATGACTTGGATAACCGCTAGAGATATAACAGCACCTAAGGCTAACGCAATCATGACTTCGACCAACGTAAAACCTTGTGAACGTTGCGCACTGATTAGACGTGTAGCGTGCAGACCTTTCATAAAAACAACTCCACACTGACACAAGCAAATAACTCAGTAGTCGAAGAGTTACAAACACTGTTCACCGCTAAGTTTTTATTTTGCCAAGGTGCCACCGGCCAACGCACTAAAATACTGTGACGAGAACCCGCACTACAGCTATCTGTGTCTGAGGTATCATTATCATTGCACCCCAAAGACACTTCCATCAAAGGATTCGTCTGCACCGCCGCACAACTCAACTGATGAGCATCATATTGTGCAGTCTGAGCAGGCGTACATGTCCCGGTTTCACAATTAGGAATATCAGCTGGTATAGCCAAGCAAAAACAATTGTAATAACTTTTACTGGTATCAGAACAACTCAACCCCGCAAAGTTAAAGTTGTTAGCCACAAAATAAGCATTATCAACCACTAGCCCATCACTATTGTCGGAAAGCCGAGACGCTGTTCTTAAACGATCACTGAGTTGTTCTGCTACTAAAACGGCTTGCGAGCGCGCCATAGCATCAGAATTACTCAAAGCAGAAATAAATTGTAAACTCGCAACCCCCATCAGCCCAATCGCCAAAATCACTAACGTCACCAGTATTTCAATCATACCGATGCCTTTAATGTCTTTTCGAAATACACCTACATTAGGTTGGGTGAACATCCACTCGCCTCTATTTGCTTCTTTATACAAATAGAAGAATAGCCCTAGAAAAGAAAGGATAGAGTATTGAGAACAAAACTTAGGTATGTAAAAACTAGACTAAACAGGTTTGTTTATATTGTTGAACTGATTGTATCACTACATTTTTCTCTCATTTAGCATCCTTCGGATGCAAATCATTCAAGAAAAACATAGCTATCCAACACTCATCAACCTAGACAGGTAACCCTAAGCTAATGGGTTTGTCGTTCGCTGTGAACGATTTAGGCGCAAGCCGACAAGTGAGCAGAGAATGATAAAACCATCTCAGTGGAATTTTGCATGTTTTATGTAGGTTTACATGAATACTTAAGATACTTTTAGGATAAAAGAGTGATTTTATATGATTTTGTATCACTACATTTTTCTTTCATTTAGCATCCTTCGGATGCAAATCATTCAAGAAAAACATAGCTATCCAATACTCATCAACCTAGACAGGTAACTCTAAGCTAATGGGTTTGTCGTTCGCTGTGAACGATTTAGGCGCAAGCCGACAAGTGAGCAGAGAATGATAAAACCATCTCAGTAGGTTTTTATAATACCTGTTTGATTTGTAACTCTTTAGGTACGGCAAACTCAATATTTTCTTCACGACCAGTAATTTCGGTGACATCACCAGCACCGTGGGCTTTTAAGGTATCAATCACGCCTTGGACCAATACTTCAGGTGCAGAAGCTCCAGCAGTTACCCCAATGGCTTTTTTACCGACTAACCAGGCAGGTTGAATGGCATCCGCATCATCAATCAAATAGGCTTGGGTACCTAGTTTTTCAGATAATTCACGTAAACGGTTTGAGTTTGAGCTATTGGTTGCCCCAACGACTAAAACCAAATCACAAGATCCAGCCATATCACGCACAGCATCTTGTCGATTTTGAGTCGCATAACAAATATCATCTTTGCGTGGACCATCAATCTTTGGAAAAGTGGCTCGTAAAGCATCGATCACATCTGCGGTATCATCAACAGATAATGTGGTTTGTGAACAGTAATATAAGGCTTCTGGATTTTTTACTTGTAGTTGACGTGCATCATCTGCAGTTTCTACCAAGTAAATACCTCCTTCAGGATTATCATACTGCCCCATGGTCCCTTCGACTTCGGGGTGGCCTTTATGTCCGATGAGGATACACTCGATACCTTTTTTGCTGGCGCGCATCACTTCCATATGCACTTTAGTGACCAAGGGACAGGTTGCATCAAATACTTTTAAACCACGACGATCGGCTTCAGTACGAACCGCTTGAGAAACACCATGAGCAGAAAAGATAACGATACTGTCATCTGGTACTTGGTCAAGTTCAGCAACAAATACAGCGCCTTTGCTTTTTAGACCATCGACCACAAATTTATTATGTACAACTTCGTGACGCACGTAGATAGGATGTTCAAACATCTCTAACGCACGTTCCACAATCGTAATCGCTCTGTCTACACCAGCACAGAAGCCACGAGGATTAGCGAGTTGTATTTCCATAATATGTCCTAATCTATTTTGCGTTGACGACGTTAATAATTTCTACGTCAAAAATAACCGTTTGCCCTGCCAAAGGATGGTTAAAATCAACCGTAACTGATAAACCCTCAACGTTTCTGATAATACCAGGTAACTCAGAACCATCTGGTTGGGCGAATCCCATAATCATCCCTTCTTGTAAATCCATATCGGCCGCAAACTTAGTTCTATCTACGTGATAAATGTTATCCGGGTTGGGCATGCCAAATGCATCGTTAGCCGCAAGGGTAAAAGATGCTTTTTCACCGATAGTAAGGCCGCGTAAACAGGCTTCAAAATTAGGTGTTAAACTACCATCGCCCATGACCATTTTAGCAGGCTTATTATTCACTCGTGTACTATCTGCGGCGGAACCATCTTCTAATTTCAAATCAAAATGTAGGATAACTTCGCTGTTATCACCAATGACTTCATTCATTTATTTATTCTCTTCTTCTTTATTGACAAACATATCAATAATTAGCAAACCCGCACCGATAAAGATCACACTATCTGCAATATTAAATGCAGGCCAGTGGTAAGTACCGTAATAAAAATCTAAAAAATCCACAACATAACCGTGCACTAAACGATCAATAACATTACCGATAGCGCCGCCCAATATAAAACTAAAAGCGACCGGTAAAAGGACTTGTTCTTTGGGACTGTTTTTTAGCCACCAAAGAATCACTGCACTGACGACAAATGCGATGGCTGTAAAGAAATAGCGTTGCCAACCGCCTGCATCATGTAAAAAACTAAACGCAGCGCCGTAGTTGCGCACATATGTCAGGTTAAAAAAACCGGTAATTTGTATCGATTCATACAGGGCAAAATTTTCTAAAACCCAATACTTAGTATATTGGTCCAAGAGCAGGCCGAGTAACGCTATCCATAAAAAACGGAAACCGGTCTGGGTCAATAAATCGCGCATACTAGGTGCCATAGATATCCACTATTCCTTACGCGTAAGCGCGGGTTTCACCTGCACCATCAACATTATCTATACAACGTCCACACAGTTCAGGATGCGCAGCTACAGTGCCTACATCTTCACGGTGGTGCCAACAACGCACACATTTCTCACCACTGGATTTCGCCACGTGAACAAATACACCCGGTAAGGCCGTTCCTACCGCAGCAGTAGATTTTTCAGCAAGTGGCTGAACTGTTGCTGTCGAGGTAATCAAGACAAAACGAAGTTCATCTTCTAGCTTCGCTAATTGGGCGCTAATCGTTTCATCGGCATAAATCACCACATCAGCTTCCAAAGAACCACCTAAAACATCATCTTTACGTGCTTGCTCTAGAGCATTGTTGACCGCATCTTTCACGGCTAGAACTTGCTGCCAAAAAGCATCATCGAACGTCGTTAACTGAGGCGTGTTCATTTCTGGCCATGCCGTGTACCAAGTATCCGTAAACACAAATTCATCTGCGTCAGTCACCTGTGGTAACGTTTCCCAGATTTCTTGAGCGGTAAAACTGGTCACTGGCGCCATCCAGCGGACCAACGCTTGGATAATATGATATAGAGCGGTTTGACAAGAGCGTCGAGCTAAACCATCAGATTTTGCCGTGTATTGGCGATCTTTGATGATGTCTAAATAAAAACTACCCATATCGATTGAACAGAATTGCATCATTTTTTGAGTGACGACGAGTAAATCGTATTTATCGTAGGCCGCCGTGATTTCTGCTTGCGTTTCTTGGGCTTTTTTTACAGCCCATGCATCTAACGCTACCATTTCTTCTGCAGGTACTAAATCAGTTTTTGGATCAAAGCCATTCAGGTTGGATAACAAGAAACGAGCCGTATTGCGAATACGACGATATGCGTCTGCAGAACGTTTTAAGATCTCATCTGAAACTGCGATTTCGCTTCTATAATCAGTAGAAGCAACCCACAAACGTAAAATATCAGAACCGTATTTATTAAATACTTCTTGTGGTGCAACCACGTTACCCACTGACTTTGACATCTTGCGGCCATGCTGGTCAACAGTAAAACCGTGAGTAAGCACTTGCTTGTATGGGGCAACACCATCCATTGCCACACCGGTCATCAAAGAAGACATGAACCAACCGCGATGTTGATCCGAACCTTCTAAATACAAATCTGCAGAAGCTGGCAAATCATCGCGACAAGACACCACAAAGTGGTGCGTCACACCGGAATCAAACCAAACGTCTAGTGTGTCAGTGACTTTGTCATACGAGTCTGCATCGGCCCCTAGTAACGCGGCATCATCAATATCCCACCAGGCTTGAATACCTTTTGTTTCAACGGCAGCAGCAACCTGCTCCATTAACTCAGATGAGTTCGGGTGAATTTCACCTGTTTGTTTATGAATATATAATGGAATCGGCACCCCCCAGGTACGTTGGCGTGAAATACACCAATCGGGACGTCCTTCTACCATAGTGGCAATGCGGTTTTCACCCCACTCTGGGATCCACTGCGTTTGTTTAATTTGCTCTAAAGAATCTTTGCGTAAACCGTTTTTATCCATCGCAACAAACCACTGTGGAGTGGCTCGGAAAATAATGGGTGTTTTATGGCGCCAACAATGCGGATAGCTGTGCTCGTATTCTGTCGCTAACATTAAGGCATCTTTGGCTTGTAAAAACTCAACAATTGGCCCATTCGCTTTAAATACGTGCTGGCCTGCAAACTCTGGTGTACCTTCTAAGTAAACACCATTTGAACCCACTGGGTTATACACTTCAATATCGTACTGTTTACCGACGTTAAAATCGTCAACACCGTGTGCTGGAGCAGTATGTACACACCCTGTACCGGACTCAGTTGTCACATGCTCACCTAAAATAAGAGGCACTGTGATATCTAAATATGGATGCGCTAACGCTGCGTTTTCTAGGTCAGCACCAACACATGTCGCGATTACTTGAGCTGCATCTTCGGCAATCCCATAACGCGATAAACAACTTGCTACCATCTCATCAGCAATAATAATTTTTTGACCTGGTACCTGAACCAAAGCGTATTGTAACTCAGGATGAATCGATACTGCGCGGTTCGCTGGGATGGTCCATGGCGTTGTCGTCCAAATAACCACTGCGGCATCCGCGACGTCAGCACCACCAAATGCCTGACTCACTTGCTCCGTATCACTAACGGCAAATTTCACATCAATTGCCGGAGATACTTTATCTTGGTACTCTACTTCTGCCTCTGCTAATGCTGAACCACAATCTGTACACCAATGAACAGGTTTGAAGCCTTTTTCTAAATGCCCTGAATCCACGATTTTACTCAAAGCACGAATGATGTTTGCCTCAGAAGAAAAATCCATCGTCTTGTATGGATTATTCCAATCACCCAAGACGCCCAAGCGAATAAAGTCTTTCATTTGGCCGTCGATTTGACGTTGGGCATAGGCTCGACACTTTTCTCTAAACTCAGCAGCAGACACTTTTTTACCTGGCTTACCGACTTTTTTCTCAACCATTAACTCAATAGGCAAACCATGACAATCCCAACCTGGCACATAAGGAGCATCAAAATCAGCTAATGTTTTGGCTTTAACAATCACATCTTTAAGGATTTTGTTAACTGCGTGTCCAATATGAATGTCTCCATTAGCATATGGAGGGCCGTCATGAAGTACGAACGGAGTTTTACCAGCCTTGGCCTCACGAATTTTTTGATATAGTTTTTTCTCGGTCCACGCTTTAAGCATTTTAGGCTCACGCTGGGCTAGGTTCCCACGCATCGGAAATGCTGTTTCAGGTAAGTTTAAGGTGGCTTTGTAATCACTCATAAAATCGGTAATCCAGTTGAGTTAACGTAATAATTGTCGTGCACGTTCAGCATCGAGCTGAATCTGCGTTTTAAGTTCTGCAAATGTAGCAAATTTTATGATGCCACGCAGTTTATGTTGTAAAGTTACTTTAATTTTCTGGCCATAAATATTACCAGTAAAATCAAAGATATGTACTTCTAATAATGCATCTTGTCCATCTACAGTGGGTCTAGCACCAATATTTGCAACACCCAAATAACGTGTATCATCGTGATAAACATGGACCGCAAATACCCCTTTAACCGGTGCTTTGGCGCGTTTTAAGTTTACATTCGCCGTAGGGAACCCAATAGTTCTTCCTTTTTTCTGGCCGTGTACGACTTTACCGCTGATGGTGAATTCACGCCCTAACATCTCATTGGCTCGACTGAAATCATCTTCAGCAAGTGCCTCGCGAATCGCTGTCGAACTAATTCGACAATCAGCCAAACGGAAACTTTGGGTATTCACAACCTGAAAATCTTGTTGCTCAGCAGCAGCTTGCAACATGCTAAAATCACCTTTGCGTTTGTAGCCAAAACGAAAATCATCGCCCACAACTAAAAATTTAACACCTAAAGATTCGATTAAAATTTGTTCAATAAACTCTTGTGGTGATTGGCTCGCAAACTTAGCGGTAAAAGGAATGCATATCAGGCGATCTAACCCAATGCGTTTTAAGGCCGTATACTTATCACGCCAGCGTGATAACCTGGCTGGCGCATGCTCTGGCGTAAAGACTTCTTCTGGCTGGGGCTCAAAAACCATCACCGTAGCAGGTAAATCGAGTTCTTTGGCTTTTTGCATCAAGCTTTCTAAGACCGCTTGATGACCTAAATGGACCCCGTCAAATTTACCAATAGTCAACACACAGCCTTTGTGCTGTGCTCGAATATTATGTAAGCCACGGATGAGTTCCATTAGATAATGTCTTTTTAAACTGGGTATTTTTAGGCGCGTGATTATAAACGACTTACTCAATTTAAGCTATGGTAAAAGCGGATGAAGCCTTAAAACATTGGTGGGTATTGTAAGGCTTTAAACAGATCAGTCTGGGCTAGGTTCATCTTGAAAAATCGATTCAATGGGCATCCCAAATAAACGCGCAGCTTTAAACGCTAATGGCAAACTGGGATCATACTTCCCTTTTTCAATCGCTACGATGGTCTGTCGAGATACATCCAAGCGTTCGGCAAGTTCGGCTTGGGTCCAATTACGCTCTGCACGGAGTACTTTTAAACGATTATTCATGAGTATTTCCGCTTTGCCATAGCAATACCAATTAAATACGTAATACCTGTAACAAACAAAATAGTCGATGGATTGATGGCAGAATCAACTAAACGTATCGCTTCAAGTAACCCTAGTACCGTCGCTACGACAACGGTACAGCCCAAAGCAAAAGCCATCCCTAGAAACATTATCTTTTGTTGCAGTTCATCTAAATCTTCTAATAATTGCTTATTCGCCACTACCATTTTGTAACCAAAGAATAAGTTTACCCACACTAACACCAGGCTAATAAGCATATGGTAATCCCAAATAAACTTTGGCCCAAACCCCAAAGCGGCAGTAGACAGTAACCAAAGTACGGTCCAAACTGCGATGCTTTTGGTATTGCGTTTTTCTTTGTCACAATAATTTTCTGATGCACTCATAAGTCAAATCCTCTTATCAAAAAGTAAAGTAAGCATTACTTTTAGTCAAAGTATAATAACATACACAACAAAGTCAAGTTACCTTTACTTTTTATGCGTCAGTGATTTGTTTAAAGTGTCTAGGTTGCACACCTAGTAGAAGTAAAACGCATACAAAGACTACTGCAGCAAGTCCTAACCACTGGCTAACATGAAAGATGCGTTGCCATTGTGTGAGGTGAGTCCAATCTATTGTGCTTTGCATATAAGACAACATGATGACCATCACCAGCGCAGCCAACACAATCCGAATAAGCAGTACCATTGTGCTACTAGAAAGCTTAAAGACACCTTGACGGTGCAAGGTGAAATATAATAGTGCGGCGTTTAATGTTGCGGATAAACTCGTAGCAATAGCTAACCCAACATAGCTATATGGAATGGCAAAAATCACGTTGAAGATCATGTTGGAGACCATCGCCACAATACCAAACTTAACCGGGGTTTTAGTGTCCTGTCTGGCGTAAAAACCTGGAGCAAAAACTTTGATCAGCATGAAACTCACCAAACCAGCACCATAAGCCCACAAACTAGCAGCCGCCATCGTCACATCGTCGGTCGAAAATGCGCCTCGTTCGAAAATGACGGATAACAACGGTTCTGCCAAAACAATTAAACCAAAACACGATGGCACACCCAATAAGCACACCATTCTGAATGCCCAATCCATATTATTTTGAAAGGCGCTGGCATTGTCAGCGACGTGATCACGAGATAGTGTTGGCAAAATAATCGTAGCAATCGCAATGCCAAACAAACCCAGTGGAAATTCCATCAATCTATCTGAGTAGTACAACCAACTGATAGAGCCGGTCATTAAAAAGCTAGCAATCAGTGTGTCAAATAAGAGGTTAATTTGGCTCACCGACACACCAAAGAGTGCAGGAATCATCAACGTGCGAACTTTTTTCACATGAGGATCGGCCCAACCCCATCGGGGCCTCACCAAGACGCCAGCTTTGTATAAAAATGGGATTTGAAAGGCTAGTTGTACGACCCCACCAATGAATACGCCCCAAGCTAAAGCAAATGCAGGCGTAGAGAAGTCATCATGCAACCAATAAGCACAAGTAATAATCGAGATATTTAACAAGACGGGAGTAAATGAGGCGACTGCAAATTTGTTCAAGGTATTTAAAATCGCCCCTGAAAGTCCAGTTAAAGTAATAAAGAATAAATATGGAAACGTAATTTTTAGCATGGTACTAGCTAATTCGTATTTTTCTCCAGCAGGCTGGTCATTAAGGTAATCAATAAACCAACCCGTACCAAAAATAGCTGCAATCACACCTGAACCTAGGACCCCTAAAATGGATGTGAAAAACACAATAACACCTAATGTACCAGAGATCTTAGCAATAAATGCTAACGATGCTTGTTCGTTTTCTTGGGCGTGGACTTCTGATAAAACAGGAACAAAGGCTTGTGCAAATGCACCTTCTGCAAATAAACGACGTAAAAAATTGGGTATTTTGTTGGCAAAAAAGAAAACATCAGAGCCCGTTCCCGCGCCCATAAAGTTCGCGACAACGACATCACGCACTAAGCCAAGCACTCGCGACACAAGTGTCATAAAACTAACAATCAGTCCTGATTTTAACAACATTTATTGTAGATCTTTTATATAATACCAACGAAAGTGTGGCTAGATTAGCATTAAGTGTGTGATTTGTGTACGCAAACTCAAAAACTTCACTAAATGGTTTGACATCGAGTCTATAAAAAACGATAATCTGCGCCCTAATTTTTACATTGAATGAATTTCGGAGTTCACATTGGCTAACATCAAGTCTGCTAAAAAACGTGCAATTCAGGCCGAGAAGCGTCGTCAGCATAATGCGAGCCGTCGCTCTTTTACTCGTACCTGTCTTAAAAGAGTAATTGCTGCAATCGCAGCTAACGATAAAGAAGGTGCAACTGCAGCTATGGCTGTTGCAACACCAATTATCGACCGTATGGCTACTAAAGGCCTTATCCACAAAAACAAAGCAGCTCGTCATAAGAGTCGTTTAAACGCTCAAATTAAAGCGCTTTAATTTTTGTTTTTGTAAAGAACCAGCTACGGCTGGTTTTTTTATGCTTAAAATTCATCTCCACCAGTACATTTTCCACTTTTAAACGCTGGTTAGCACTCCAGTTCTAGCGTTTGCACTGCCATATCTAGTATTCTTATTTGTCCTGTTTTACTATGTCCATAACAACAACGATAATAAACAGGAAGTACTTTACTGATGACAGATCTAACCTTCGTCTCTAAACAGTTAACCAAACCATTTACTTTACTCGCTTTGGCTTCTACTATCGCTTTAAGTGGTTGTAACGCCACACAAAATAGTGTTTTTTACCAAGAAAAATCCCCGTCAAAACAGGCACCAAAAGTGCTTTCAGACATGGATAAACACTTGGCACAAGTGACATACAATAGCCAACAAAGTTACTTGTCTTATAACATTGTGAAATCGTTAACCGTAGAGGTAGGTCCTCGTATTGCAGGATCGACCGGTGATAAAAAAGCTGTCGCTTGGGCGGAAGCGAAATTTGCTGAGTTAGGTTTTGATAAAATTTACAAACAACCTGTCCGTGTCCGTAATTGGGAGCGCGGGTTTGCTGATGCAAGGGTTATAGCGCCCTTTGCACAACAATTAGTTGTAACCGCTTTAGGAGGCTCCATAGCCACACCAGAAGGCGGTCTGACCGCTCCGGTCGTCATGTTTGACTCACTGGACAGCTTAAGTGCGGCAGAGCCCTCAACGGTAGATGGGAAAATCGTCTTTTTAAATACTCGAATGCAACGAGATAAGGCCGGCAGATTTTACGGCAAAGTGGTGCCAAATCGCGTCAGAGGTGCTGTTGAAGCTGCTAAAAAGAATGCATTGGCGGTTATCATTCGCTCAGTTGGTACTGACAACTCCCGCTTTGCGCATACCGGTGTAATGCGTTATGACGATGCAGTGAAAAAAATCCCTGCTGGCGCAATCTCTACTGCAGATGCGGACACGCTAGAAGCAATGTTTGAACAACCTAGTGAAGTTATTCTAGATATAGAAATGCAAGCGAAAGACGCAGGCTGGCAGACTTCATATAACGTTATTGGTGAGTTTACGGGAAGCACCCGCCCTGACGAAGTTGTTTTGATAAGCGGTCACTTGGATTCTTGGGATGAAGGCACCGGTGCTTTAGATGATGGTGCAGGCGTCGGTATTGTAATGGCCGCAGCTAAGCATGTAAAAGATGCTGTAGGTCAGCCAGAAAGAACAATTAGGGTCGTTCTGTATGCAGCGGAAGAAATCGGATTAATAGGTGCCTATGAATATGTACGTGCCAATAAGGATGAGCTAAGTAATATCATCGTGGCAGCAGAATCAGATTTTGGTGCAGGTAAAATCTATCGCTTAGATACCCGTTTTGCACAAGCTGTTAGAGACACCCCTAAAACACTCTACAGTGCACTTAGTGATATGGGAGTAGAACTGGGTAATAACACCACTAATGGTGGCCCTGACGTGTCTATGTTACCTAAATATGGTGTTCCTGTTGTTGCGTTAAAACAAGATGGCTACTATTACTTTGATTATCATCACACACCAAACGATACCTTGGATAAAATTAACAAAGATGACATTCGTCAAAACCAAACGATTTGGTCCTTACTAACTACATACATGGCCATGAGTGATTTTGACCCACGTCCAGCGCCCAATGTCCAGTAGACAAAGGAGTTTTCACAATGATTAGACTTTTATTTCTTATCCCATTGGTGCTGAGTACTATGTGGATCTTGTACCTAAAAGCCAATAACTATAGTTTGAAACAAGGCAAACAAGGTTTTATCTACATCCTCATATTTTCCAGCGTAATAGCACTGTTTTACATGATCATGATGTGGCTTACCCAAGCGCAGTAAATAAAAGACTGGCTGTAAATGCCTAGCACCTAACCGTTAAAATAAAAAAAGCTGACATACAAACTATGTCAGCTTTTTATTTGACGAGTATTTGACTAGATAACAGTCATAAGCTTTATTAGTTGATATACACAATCTCAGCTTGTTCTTTCAAAGCATCAACGAATAATTGATATTCATCTTGGGCGCGTTGACCTGCAATACGATTTCGCAATGCAATCAGTGCTTGCTCATCTGATGCTTCTACCGTATTAACAGCAACGAGCTCAACAATTCCCGCATTACCATTATTTAAATCCACAACTACCTGATCACCGGCTTTAGCTAATGTAAATAAAGCATCAACCGCTGCCGGATTCGCATCTGTAGCTGTTCTTGTCAGCCCATTGAAATCACTTAAACTCAGTGATTGCGTCGCTAGTGACGCCATAGTGTCATCTGCATCAACCGCTTCCTGGGCAAATGCTAATGCGGCTTCTTTAGCTAAATCAGCTCGTAGAGAAGCTTCAACCAGTTCTCGTACTTCTTCTAGTGACTGAGTACGCTGAGGTTCATGCTGAGCAATACGCATCACGATGATATGCTCATCTGCCACTTCAATAATATCTGAATTTAAATCGTCTGCGATGAAGTCTTCAGAAAATGCATTATTCAAAGCCACAGGCGTATTAAGAGGTGCCGGTGCTGTATTTCTGGTAAATAGATCAGTGACAACAACTGGACGATTAACTGCTTCTGCAACATCTTCTAATGTATCAGGCACTTCAAACGCTAAATCAGCCATCGTTGTTTGTAATTCGAAAAACTCTTCCGACGCTTTTTCATATTTTACAGCAGCTCTCACATCATCTAAAACATCACTCAACGATGCCGTAACAGCAGGTGTCAATTCCGTCAATTTGATAAAGTGGATACCTGATTCAGTGGTCACTGCTTCACTTACTTGACCCACAGAGGATAAAGCAAACGCCGCTGTATCAAATTCAGGATCAAAATCACCCAAAGAAATGTATTCTAGATCACCGCCATTTTCACCCGAAAAAGTATCGACAGAATATTGTTTAGCTAATTCAGCAAAATCTTCACCAGCCGCTAGTTTCGCCTCAACTTCAGTTAAGGTAGCCGTGTCATCTAATTCAATAAGAATATGTGAGACACGACGCTTCTCTTCAGTGCGATAATCTGCAATATTAAGTTGGTAGTATGCTTCTAGTTCTGCATCAGTGGTTTCAACTGTCTCAAGAATATCTGCAACCTTTAATTCAACATAAGCAATACTTGTTTTTTCTTCCGTATCATATGCTTCGATATTGGTTTGATAAAATTGAGTAATTTGCTCCTCGGTCACTGTGACAGAATCCGTAAACAAATTTTGAGGAATTTCTACAAAACGTGCATCACGCGTTTGGTTTTCCAAAGCAAATGTACGATTTGATTCAACTTCACTAGTAAAATCAGACACCATTAATGCTCTAGAAAGCTGTTCTTTCGTCATTTGTAATCGGATGTATTCTCTGAAGGTATCTACTTGGAACCCACTTTGACGAATTAACGCAAGGTAACGGTCATTATTAAACTGGCCGCCGACTTGAAACTCCTGCATCGCTAGAATCGTTTCTCGTACTTGCTCATCAGATACACGCAAACCTAATTCAATCGCTTTTTGCTCAATTAATTTATCAGCAATGATGCGTTCTAACACACCCTGCTTAAAATTAGCGAGGTAATCAGGGTTAGCAAATAATGCTGAAATGCCCTCTCCAAATTGACTTTCTAAACGTGCTCTCTCGTTTTGATAGCCAATTTCTAAACTTCTTTCTGCAATTTCTTCATCATTTACTTTGGCCACAGCAGTTTCTGCAGGAGCAGCTAAATAACTACCAACGCCAGCAAACACAAAGCTCAAAACGATTAATGCAACAATACCCATGGCCCAAGGACCTTGCATCCCTTCTCTCATTCTTTCTAACATAAGACTCTGTTAACTCCAGAAAAAAGTTTATTAATAAAAACAAAAAAGCGATGGTAAACCATCGCCTTTTAAAAACACAAGTAAAAACTTAGTTACAAGCGTCTTTCAATTTCTTACCAGCTTTAAAAGCAGGAACTTTTGCTGCTGCGATTTGGATTTCCGCACCAGTTTGTGGGTTACGGCCAGTACGTGCTGCACGATCACGTACAGTAAAAGTACCGAAACCTACTAAAGCAACGTCGCCGCCTTTAGCTAACTCACTTGTTACTGCATTAGTGAATGCATTTAAAGCACGCTCTGCTTGTGCTTTGTTGATTTCCGCTTCTTCAGCGATTTGATCGATTAGTTGAGACTTGTTCACGTAAGATCCCCTACATATTATTTTTGTGATTATTAGTTCGTTTATCAATAAACTCTGAATTAACAAAATTTACAAATAATAAACAATTTATAAGGATTGCAAAGTCTTATTGAATAAGGGCTCTAAGCAATCTCAGCCTTAAGGTATCACATATTTTGTAATAATAAAGCCCTAAATAGAAAAAAATTTAACAATTATCTCGTTTTTTTCTATTTTTAAACAAAAAATGCCTGAAACAGGCATTTTATATGGATTTATGAATGATTTATGACAATCCTATGCACTAGTTTTGATTGAAAATTGAGCAACTGGATGTTCTAAAGCTAAATCCAACACCTCATCTATCCATTGTACCGGATGGATCGCTAAATCTGATTTAACATTTTCAGGTATTTCTTCAAGGTCTCGCGCATTACCTTTAGGGATAATGACCGTTTTAATCCCGCCGCGATGTGCCGCAAGTAACTTTTCTTTTAAGCCACCTATCATTAGCACTTCACCACGCAGAGTAATTTCTCCGGTCATTGCCACGTCATTTTTAACCGGATTCCCCGTCAAACTAGAAACCAATGCGGTACACATTCCAATACCAGCACTTGGGCCGTCTTTGGGTGTTGCACCTTCAGGGACGTGAACGTGGATATCACGTTTTTCATGAAAATCATCATTAATACGCAATTTTTCAGCACGAGAACGTACGACGGTCATCGCAGTTTTAATTGACTCCAGCATGACATCACCTAGTGACCCAGTAAACGTTGTTTTACCTTTACCCACCACCGAGGTCGATTCAATCGTGAGTAGGTCACCACCTACTTCTGTCCATGCTAAGCCGTTAACTTGACCAATTTGATTATTCTCTTCGGCCTTGTTGTAATCAAAACGCTGAACACCTAAGAACTCACCTAAGTTATCTTGATTAACGATAACTGGGGCAGTTTGTTCTTTTAACAAGATTAACTTCACTGCTTTTCTGCAGATCTTTGAAATCTCACGTTCCAAACTACGCACCCCAGCTTCTCGTGTGTAATAACGAATAATGCCAATGATCGCAGACTCTTCGATAACCACTTCATTGGTTTTTAAACCATTTCGGTCCATCTGCTTAGAAATTAAGTGCTGTGTCGCAATGTTGAGCTTTTCGTCTTCTGTATAACCAGAAAGACGAATGACTTCCATACGATCTAACAATGGGCCTGGGATGTTCATACTATTTGATGTAGCGACAAACATCACATCAGATAAATCGTAATCCACTTCTAAATAATGATCACTGAAACTAGAGTTTTGCTCTGGATCTAACACTTCGAGTAATGCAGATGCAGGATCTCCACGCATATCAGAAGACATCTTATCGATTTCATCCAACAAGAATAATGGGTTCTTGACTTCTACCTTAGCCATTTTTTGAATCAGCTTACCCGGTAAAGAACCTATATAAGTCCTTCTGTGCCCACGTATCTCCGCCTCATCGCGAACACCACCCAATGCCATGCGGATGTACTTTCGTCCTGTGGCTTTTGCTACAGACTGCCCTAAGGATGTTTTACCCACCCCAGGTGGTCCTACTAAACAAAGAATAGGCCCTTTTAACTTTTTCACGCGCTGTTGGACTGCCAAGTACTCCAAGATGCGCTCTTTAACCTTTTCTAGTCCATAGTGATCTTTATTTAATATATCTTCCGCTTTTGCTAAATCTTTTTTAACTGGGCTGCGCTTGTGCCACGGTACATTGGTTAACCATTCTATGTAACTACGTACCACCGTTGCCTCTGCTGACATCGGTGACATCATTTTTAATTTTTGTAACTCAGACTTCGCTTTATCTAGTGCCTCATCTGGCATTTTGGCATCGAGGATCTTTTGATTTAACGCTTCAAATTCATCAGGAGTATCTTCTAACTCTCCAAGTTCTTTTTGAATCGCTTTCATTTGCTCATTTAGATAGTATTCACGTTGCGATTTTTCCATTTGCTTTTTAACGCGAGTACGGATTTTTTTCTCAACCTGTAATAAGTCAATCTCCCCCTCCATCAAAGCCATTAAATACTCTAAGCGCTCTTCAACCCCATTCATTTCAAGCACTTTTTGTTTTTCAGCTAACTTTAATGGCATATGTGCTGCCATGGTATCTGCTAATCTAGCAACATCCTCAATACCTGTTAATGACGTAAGTACCTCAGGTGGAATTTTTTTATTGAGCTTTACATAGCCTTCAAATTGGGAAATAGCAGAACGAGATAATACTTCTGCCTCAGCATCGCCTAGATCGGTGTCATGAATAGTACTGACAGAACCTTGAAAAAATGGTTCTTTCTGGGAGTAACTTTCAATTTTAGCTCGAATAGAGCCTTCGACTAACACTTTGACAGTGCCATCTGGCAATTTTAAAAGCTGTAGAATAGTTGCTATGGTACCGATTTGATAAATATCATCGGTAGTGGGCTCATCAATACTCGCATCTTTTTGAGCAACCAAGAAAATTTGTTTATTATTCTCCATCGCAGCTTCTAAGCATTGAATAGATTTTTCACGTCCAACAAACAATGGGATCACCATGTGTGGATATACTACGACGTCTCGTAACGCGAGAATGGGCATTTGCATTAGGTCGGTATCTGATGACATTCTGATTCTCTATAAATTCTTGTACTGTTTATATGGGGATGGTACTAGAAAGTTCAACATCACTTCATATTTTACATCAATGAAATGCAGTAAATAAGTAAGAAAATAATTTAGCAGTATTATTTTTATACTTTAGTGTCTAGCTTAGTCAAAAAAAGGCCCGCAGGCCTTTTTAAATAATATCAAATTTTAGTCAGTTTCAGCACCAGCTGCTTGATCTCCACTGTCATAAATCAAGATAGGACTCGACTCTCCTTGGATGACTGTTTCATCAATCACAACTTTACTGACGTTTTCTTGCATCGGTAAATCATACATGGTGTCGAGTAACACTGCTTCAACAATAGAACGCAAACCGCGCGCCCCTGTTTTTCTTTCCATCGCTTTATGAGCAATTGCTTGCAATGCATCTTGACGAAATTCTAACTCGGCATTTTCTAGTGAGAAAAGTGCACCGTATTGTTTTGTAATTGCGTTTTTAGGTTCAGTAAGAATTTGAATCAATGCGGCTTCATCCAATTCTTCCAAGGAAGTCACAACCGGCAAACGGCCAATGAACTCTGGAATCAAACCATAACGCACAAGATCTTCTGGCTCAACTTGCTTGAACAATTCACCAACGGCTTTTTCTTGCTCTTTGGTTTTTACATTCGCACCAAAACCGATACCAGTGCCAGTCTGTGCACGCTGTTCGATGACTTTATCCAAACCTGCGAAGGCACCGCCACAAATAAATAGGATTTTAGATGTATCGACTTGTAAAAACTCTTGTTGAGGATGTTTACGACCGCCTTGTGGAGGCACCGAAGCGACGGTTCCTTCAATCAATTTCAGTAGGGCTTGTTGCACACCTTCACCAGACACATCACGCGTAATCGATGGGTTATCAGATTTACGAGAAATCTTGTCAATCTCATCGATGTAAACAATACCACGCTGTGCTTTTTCTACATCATAATCGCATTTTTGTAGCAGTTTTTGAATGATGTTCTCAACGTCTTCACCCACATAACCCGCTTCGGTTAACGTGGTTGCATCAGCCATAGTGAATGGCACATCTAGCAATCGAGCTAACGACTCAGCTAAAAGTGTTTTACCACTTCCAGTTGGTCCTATTAACAAGATATTACTTTTACCTAATTCAACACCATCATGCATATCACCATTTTTCAGGCGTTTATAGTGGTTATATACAGCGACCGAAAGTACTTTTTTTGCTTTCTCTTGGCCAATAACATAATCATCTAAATGCTTATGGATCTCATGGGGTTTAGGTAGTGAATCTTTTTTCTGTTTTGGCGAGATCTCTTTAATCTCTTCTCTGATGATGTCATTACACAGGTCTACACACTCATCACAAATAAAAACAGACGGGCCAGCAATGAGCTTACGTACTTCATGCTGACTCTTTCCACAGAAAGAACAGTACAGAAGTTTGTTGTCACCATCACTGTTTTGTTTATCACTCATTTAATCGCCTCGTAAGCTATCATTTTTGTAAGATTAGTCTCACTTAATCAGGTCTATTTAGTAACTATAGACCAGAATAAGGAAAAAGCTTAATTTACGTCTGTTCTTGTTTTCATAATATGGTCAATTAAACCATAATCAAGTGACTCTTGGGCACTTAGGAAGTTATCTCGATCCGTATCGCGTTTTAAATCTTCGTAATCTTTGCCGGTATGCTCGGCCATTAAGCGATTTAATTTCTCTTTGATAGACAAGATTTCTTGGGCATGAATTTCAAAATCCGACGCTTGGCCCTGGAAACCACCTAGCGGTTGGTGAATCATTACACGAGAGTTAGGTAAACAATAACGCTTACCCTTGGCACCACCAGACAATAAGAAAGCGCCCATACTAGCCGCTTGACCAATACATACGGTACTCACATCTGGTTTGATGAATTGCATGGTATCGTAAATCGCCATACCAGCTGTCACAGAACCACCCGGTGAATTAATATATAAGAAGATATCTTTTTCTGGATTTTCAGCTTCTAAGAAAAGCATTTGGGCGACTATCAAGTTAGCCATGTGGTCTTCAACTTGACCCACTAAGAAGATAACGTTTTCTTTAAGGAGACGAGAATAAATGTCGAAAGAGCGCTCACCTTTTGCAGTTTGCTCTATAACCATCGGAACTAGCGCGTTTTGGACATCGTCAAATGTGTTCAATGTAAATTTCCTTTTAGGTAAAAAAAAGCCCAGTTGTTACTGGGCATTTAATCAGGGTATGACCATAAAAGTCAAACGTTCATAATAAAATTATGCTTGTTTGTTCATGATCTCGTCAAATTTAGTTTTGACTTCTTTAACTTTAGCTTGCTCTAGTACCCACTCAATAGCTTGTTCTTCTAATGCAACGTTCTGCATCTGGCTCATTAGCTCTTGGTTAGACTTGTAATATTCAATTACTTCTTGTGGATCTTCGTAAGCAGAAGCTGTTGTTTCGATTAATGCGTTAACCTTATCTTCATCGGCTTTCAAGTCGTTGACTTTAATTACTTCACCCAAGATCAGACCAATTGAAACACGACGTTGTGCGTTTTCAGTAAATAGTTCAGCTGGTAACTCTGGTAAGTTAGCTGTTTGTCCTTGGGCTTGTTGAGCAAAACGCTGTTTTGCTTGTTCACGTAAAGCATTCACTTCTTGATCGATTAACGCTTTTGGAATCTCAACTTCGTGCGCACCTAATAAAGCTTCAATAACATTTTCTTTTACTTTAGCTTTAACAGTCTGATCTAGCTCACGCTGCATGTTCTTTTGTACTTCAGCTTCTAATGCTTCAACACCACCTTCTTCAACACCGAACAGCTTCGCAAATTCTTCGTCAACTTTAGGTAGGTTTAAACCTTCCACTTTTTTCACGGTGATAGCAAACTGAGCCGCTTTACCTTTCAGGTTTTCTGCATGGTAATCTTCTGGGAATGTCACGTCAGCAACACACTCTTCACCTGGCTTAAGACCAACAATGTTGTCTTCGAAACCTGGGATCATACGACCTTTACCCATTTCTAGTGGGAAATCTTCAGCTTTTCCGCCTTCGAATTCTTCACCGTCAATAGTACCGACAAAATCAATAGTAACACGGTCGTCTTTCTTCGCTTTACGCTTGCCTTCTTTCCAGTCAGCATGTTGTTTTTGCAAAGTAACCATCATTTCTTTCAAGTCTTTGTCTTTAATTTCTACAACTGGCTTTTCAACTGCAATTTTATCAAGTGCGTTTAATTCTACTTCTGGATATACTTCAAATGTAGCAACAAATTCTAAATCTTCACCAGCCACGTCTTTGGTCAAATCAAACGTTGGCATGCCAGCTGGAGTCACTTTTTCTTGAATAATGGCTTCGTAGAAATGACGTTGCATGATATCACCAGCAACTTCTTGACGAACTGATGCACCGAAACGTTTTTGTAATACCTTCACTGGTACTTTACCAGGACGGAAACCGTTAATACGTTGTGTTTTAGCTAATTGTTGTAAACGTGCTTTTACTGCATCATCAACATTTGCTGCTGGAACAGTAACGGTTACGCGGCGTTCTAAACCTTGAGTCGTCTCGACTGAAACTTGCATTATTCTACCTCAACTGTGCGCTTTTTTGCGCGGTTAATGCGGTTTTAATAGAATCTAAAGATTCTGAACCATAATAAAAGACGGCGCATTATACAGTTAGCGGGATAAATAGTACAGTCTTCAAATTAAGGAATTTCTTTCTAAGGTCAGACTAAGCGCATGTTGATTTAGACTGAGTCATCAGCAGTATTGCATTGACCACATAATGCATTCCAAAAATGAGAATTATATAGGCACTAGCATCGTGATTTAAAATGACTTTTGGAAATATTTTGAATGAAGGTCTAAGAAGATGTATTTAATAAAGAAGTTTTGTAAATAAGAAAAATATTTTGAATGTATAAGATGGTCGGTGAGATAGGATTTGAACCTACGACCCCTTGGACCCAAACCAAGTGCGCTACCAAGCTGCGCCACTCACCGATCTTATATATTGGTGCGGAAGGAGAGACTTGAACTCTCACGCCGTGAAGCACTGGAACCTAAATCCAGCGTGTCTACCAATTCCACCACTCCCGCATCTTTAGAAGAATCTCTTCGACACTTTGTATACAGCGTTTGCACATGAAAAATGGGGTGGACGATGGGATTTGAACCCACGACAACCGGAATCACAATCCGGGGCTCTACCAACTGAGCTACGCCCACCACTGTATTTTCACTGCCGTTCAAAGCGGAGCGCATAGTAAAAGTTAGCGCCCAAAGTGTCAAGGCATAATTGCAATATCTTTGATATTTTTATACTGACTGCCTAATTTTAAACCATGTGGTTCAAATTACCATCTTTTAGACATAGTTTCCTAGAGAATTGGGCAATCGTCTCACTGCGATGCGCAATACAAATCCGAGTCAACGTCAGATTAGCAATCACGCTACTGATTTGTTGCTCAGTACGACTGTCCAAGTGGCTCGTCGCCTCATCGAGGAATAAGATGTTAGGTTCTTTATACAGCGCTCGAGCCAATAATAACCTTTGTATTTGACCGCCTGAGAAAATATTCCCTAAGCCACCCACGAGGGTATACAAACCCAAAGGTAAACTCTGTAGTGCCTCAACCATATGAGCTTGTTCTAGTGCTTTACCACACTTCTGCAAGTTGGGCTGTTCAGCAAACATAGTAATATTTTCTAACACATTGCCATTTAATAAATGTTCACCTTGTAACACCGCAGCGATATGCTGGCGATAGTCACGGATCCCCATTTGATGAATATTATGACCGTTGTACCTGACCTCGCCAGTCGTTGGCTTTAATAAACCGAGCATAATATGCAATAAGGTCGTTTTACCAGAACCTGACTCCCCAGTAATAACCACTGAATCTCCCATATCAACCTGTAAATTAATATTTTCCAATATCGGAGGTTGACCAGGATAAGCGAAGCTGACATTCACTAACTCTAATTGCCGTTTTGGTGATTCTTGTCTTATTTTAGCCAATTCACCACTGCCTTGGGGAACGACTGGGCTATCTACCTCAGCTAGTGCAATATCCGCGACTCGGTCCATATGCAGATGTAATAATTTGAACTGAAAAAGTTGATCGACTAATCCAGTCAAACGTTGCGTACATTGGTTTTTATAAGCCATAAAAGCAATTAACATCCCCATAGACAAACCTTGTTGCAAGACTTCCTTCGCGCCTAAGTACAGCACTCCAATATTCACTAAACCAAAGATAATTTGTTGCAAATGATTCAGCACTAAGTGCCATAACGCCACTTTTATCCCACTGTTTACAACATGTGATTGCTGCACCAACCAAGTTTGTTCTCGCCGTTTTTGTAGATTGAACAGAGTAAATGTTTTGATATGCCGTAAGGTTTCTAAAAAATGGGTTTGTAAACTCGCATCATGCTTAATCAACACTAACTGGTGTTTTTGGACTTTGTAAAAACATACCCACTTTATACCACTGTAAATCAGTACAGCGACCACCACACACAAAGCTAACTCCCAAGCATACAAAAACATCAATATGATCAAAAAAAATGCCATGATGCCATCAATAAGCGTAGCCAAAAGTCCACTTGTCATACGTTCTTGAATGCTTTGGATAGAGCCAAAACGCGATTGAATATCACCGATATGACGTTTACTAAAATATTGATAAGGTAGTTTGAGCAGATGAGCAAAGACATTATGTGCCAACTGAATTCCCAAGATGCTTTGTAACTTGACTAAAGACCACTCCCTCAACGCACTGATGGCAACTTGGAAAATCACTAAACCCGTAAACCCGATGGCCAAGCTATTGAGCAACGCACTCGCATTCAATGCAAATACCTCGTCAAAGATAATTTGGGTATACAATGGAATAGCTAAGCTTAGTAACTGAAGAATAAATGAGAGCGTCAGAATAATCGCAAATTGTTTTGTTAATCCTGAACAATGACCAAATAAACCACGGAAACTGATTTTTTTAGGAGCTGCAGTGGTCTGAAATGTATCCTGCTTGGCTAAGGTTAAAACAATACCCGTAAATGCGGCACTAAAATCCTGTGCATTAACGACGACTTCACCTTCGGCTGGGTCGTTAATATGATATTCATACTGATTATTTCTACGAGTAATTTTGGTTAAAACAACGAAGTGTTGCAGTTGCCAATGCAAAATACACGGTAAGCGCACATCAAGGAGTTCATGTACCTCGCCTTTTAATGCGGTGCCATTTAGCTGAAGCTCATTCGCTAAGGTTATTAATTCAGATAAGTTATTCCCCTGTGGTGAAAACCCCAAGCGCTGACAAGTGACTCTTAATCCGGCTAAATCAATATGCTTGCCGAAATACCCAGCCAGCATAGCAACACAAACCGGTCCGCACTCAGATATTTCGCTTTGCAGGATCAAAGGTACACTGCGACGAAAAGAAAAGTTGAGATATTGAAAACTCAGTAAAGACATACCTTCCTCCTATAGCTCAGCATTTAGTTCATTATTAAAAAGCTGTGTGACGAACTGGAAGCACCAACGCCAAATAGGTTGCTCTTTGAGTAAGACGTTGCCTTCCACCAACATGCCTGTTTGTAATGTGGCCTGACGAAAGGACTGGGGTAATTGTTGAGGAAGCCTAACCACAATCGTATCGAAATTTAATCCATTTGGATTTGCTTGACTGTTTTGATGAATATCAACCACTTTCCCGCGGATAAACCCAAATTGATTGCGCGTAAAACTCAATAATTCTAAGTTCACATTGGTGCCCAGGAGGACTTTGCCTTTTTGACTATGTGGCAAATACAAATTCACAAAAATATGCTGTTCTAATGGTTTGATCACAGTCAGCATGGTCATCGGGGTGAAATGTTCAGAAGGGCGTTTGGGCAGCGCCGCCACATAGCCTTGACGCGTTGCTTTGACCGCAATAAGTTGCTGCTTTTGCAGCCCTAGATTCGTTGCACTTAATCGTAATTTATCATTTTTATACTGCTCCAGAGTCTGACTAGTTTGGTTTAGATATAGTTGTTGATTAGCCGTTATTTGTGCTTTTTGCAGCGCCAAAGTATCTATTTGCACTTGTTTGTCTGCGAGTAACTGCTTCATCTGTAGTAGATTTTGCGCACTGTCTAAAAGATGCGTTTTAGGCAGTACCCCTTGCTTGACTAAATCAGTCACCTCAGTGTGAAAAGTATGTAATTGTTGTACTTGGTCACGGTAGTGTTGTATCTGTTTGGCGAGGGTTTGAAGTTGTTTATCCACTAACACATGTTGGCCTCTGACACTTTCGGATTGGGCTGTAATTTGTGTGTTCAATTGCGCTTCAAGATGGGTAATTGACGTGATCTGTTGCTCATTATGAAGCATCTCAATATACGTCACTGACTTATTACTAAAAGCTTGCTGAGGAACATAAGTGAGGATCGTTGCTCCCTCTGCGACTTCATCACCAATCTCGTAATGAATATCCGCCACATAACCGGGCTTATCTGCATACAGAACACTGTCGACTTCATGAGCTGACAAACGCCCATTCAATGCGATCTTTTGTGCATAATTTTGGGTGAGAATAAACCCCACTAATAATACAAATAGTGCAAGTGTAGCAAAAAACAAATGCAAAAATTGTTTGCTGTTAAATATCACTATAGGGGCGAAGTGATTAGACGAACCCATAACCGCTTCTTGGCGAAATAAGCGCATAACATATCCAGTTATTTAAGATACATATCAGACTGGATAGAAAAAAGTGTTTTTGCTAATTCAACTATTACTAAGGACTAAAATTCTGTTCTAAATACCTAATTTTTCACTTTTATCTAAGAAATTTTCTTAGACGATATTTAGTGAAAAAAAAAGAAATAGCCTTACAATGAATTTTTACTTTGGAGGCACTATGGCAAAACGCATTGTTTTAATTGATGACCATGAATTGGTGAGAGAAGGCTTTCAGCAATTAATAGAAAGCGAAGATAACTTTCAGGTAATTGGTTCATATAACAGTGCAGAAGAAGCCATGGCAGCCGCTGACTATGCCAACGTCGATATTTTAGTATGTGATATTTCATTAGGAGGCGAAAGTGGCTTGCAGTACGCTTGTGATATGAAAGAGCAACACTCGAACCTTATGGTTATCATTTTGAGTATGTATGAAAATCCACATTATGTATTGACCGCAAAATCACACAAAATAAACGGGTTCATTTCAAAACGCGATGCTTCCGAAACACTAGTAAAAGCACTGAATATTATTAGCATTGGGGGGGAGTATTTCAGTCCTAGTGTACAAGAACATACCACGACAAGTGATGAATACAATGAATACTTAGCCTTAACATCCCGTGAAAAAGAAGTATTTAAATATTTAGCATTAGGGCAAGAGCCTAAAAAAATAGCTCAGGAATTAACAATAGCATCCAAAACAGTGCATGTGCATCGCCGCAATATCCTAAACAAATTTGCATTCTCTAATCAGTTTCAATTAACTAAATTTGCTTTAAAGTACGGATTAATCGAGCAAGATGAACTCTAAGCTATGGCTGAACCTGTTTTAACAAGCACTCACAACTGGACCCGCATTTTTTCTGCTAATGCGACAATGAGCCAGAAATTTCTCGCCAATGTTATTGTCTTGTGTTTCGTTTGTCTCTGTGAATTTTTGTTTTTCACCTTATCGTTTAATTATACCGTTGTGCCCGGTTTCGTCATTTGGTACTTTCCGTTAGGTTTCCAGTTCATTATTTTTATGTTTTTACCCTATCGGTATTGGCCAATAGCCGTTTTGGCAATCTGTATTGGTAGTGGTCTATCCCTGCGCTTTGAAGGGTCCATTTATTATCAATATCTCAAACACTTTTTCTTAACTATGTGTATGGTCTTGCATACTTTACCCATCATCGTTTACGCTCGAAAATACTATATAAACAAACATCTGTTTACTCTAAAGTCGATTATTATTCTGGTGTTTTTGGGTATGTTAGTCAGATTAACAAATATCAGTTTTTATTTTATTTCCAATACATCTGTTTACGATAGAGCGACTCCCGAGCAAGAATTTTCAATCTTCTTACAACACAACATAGCAGCTTACCCGGGTGTTTTAATGGGTGTTTGTGTGTATTTACTTGTGCGTTGGTTTAACGATAATCAAATAAAAATATCAGATCCTACCAAAGGAGTGATCCTAGAATATGTGTTATTGATGACTGTGGCGATGATTGCCATGTTTCACTTACACCCTACAACTCAGGAAATAATGAAGCTCTTATTGTTCCTTCCTATCATTTGGTTTGGCTACAAATACACTTGGCTAGGCAGTGTTTTTTGTGCGATCTGGATTAATATTGTGCTGTTAGTGCTATTGACGAATGCAGCACCAGAAACATTAGTGGGTTTTCAACCCTTTATAGTGACCTACTTTTTAATTGGTTTGGTTACTGCCGGCTTACAAATCGAAGATAAACGTTCTAGAGGTGCTCTGGAACTCCAAAGAACGAAATTAGCCAATACTTACCAAGAGCTGTCTGCTTTGCAAGAACAGATGCAACGTTTAGCCACAGATATTGTCACCTTCCAAGAACAAGAAAAGAAAAACCTATCCCAAGAAATACATGATGAAATTGGGCAAAACATCACGGCGCTTCGCATCGCTATCTCGCTGCTAGACAAACAACATAACTTCCAGAATGAAGACTTAAAATATCTACAAAAAATGCGAGATATCACGGATCAAGTATACGATAACGCATACCAACTTATGCATTGGTTGAGACCTCGTATTATTGATGAGCAAGGATTACAAAATACCTTAGAAGGCTATTTTTTCTCAGTACGTTTACAGGACAAAGGCATTGCATTTACAACCACGATTACCGATTTTGTCAATGCACTCCCGGATGCAGTTAAAATTGCTATTTTCAGAACCACTCAAGAATGCGTAGATAATGTCCTTCAACACAGCTGTTGTAGTAACTGTGAATTAACTATCACAATGCAAAATTCCTACGTTGAGTTATCTTTTCGCGATGACGGAGTAGGCTATCCGAAGACTATTTTAACTGAAGAATATGGCTTGGGGTTGAAAAGCATTGCAAATAATGTGATGGCCTTGGGCGGTTCCATGTCAATACAAAATAATCATAACGGGGCAGAATTACATGTTCAGTTACCTGTTTAAACCCCAACATCAACCAAGTCTAAACCCTATAGACGCAGAGCAATTCTCTAAGGTCAGTCTATGCACTCTGTGGGGATGGCAAATAGTAGTCCTTGCTGTTGGTTTCTGTTTTGACCAAATATTATTTCATGTTGATCCGCTCTATTTCCCCGTAACCGTTTCTTTCATCTTCCTTTTCAGTACTGTGCTGGCCAAGAACGTCTTATGCTTGAGGATCTTACCTAGTACATTGTGCTTTGTTCTACTGCACCTGAGTTTTCATGGACCCGTGCAAAATATTGTTGTGACATTCTGCTCCTTGTTTATCATTTTGCTAGTAACGGTTTATTGCGTTAAACGGGTAATATTTAAATATGATATGTTTCAATTAACGCATACCAATCTGCTCATACTAAGCGCTAGTGTTTTTATGCTGACATATCAACTTACGATAATGGCTCTAGAGGGTTATGCAACAACTACGCTAGTGCAAAACAAGGATGTTCTATTATTGCAGACTTTGTTTAATATCAGCGCGCTGTTTATCGCTACAAATACTTTTTTTATGGGACTGATGCTCTATACGAATAAAGTGTATCCAAGATGGAAAATTCATAATACTTCGTCGCTAATCATCTTTTCTGTTGCACTGGTTGCATTTGGATTGCTCATTACTGGCAAAGATTTAATATCGTTGTTTGCACCATTTCTGATCGTCCCAAGCCTATGGTTTTGTTATAAATTTCGTTGGTGGGGCTTATCAACCTTTGTCCTTATTATTAATCTAGTCGTTTTAGCTTTTCCACTTTTTTTAGCTGTAAAACACAGCGACCTTAGTCTGGGCGACGTTAACACATGGCATACTGTCAGTTATTCCCTGTTGAATGATCGTTTGATTCAGCATACAGATTTTACCTTTGCACAAATGATATGGTTTTTACTGACTTTTAATCTAGTGGCACTTTTGATCAACCCACTCATATATGAATTAGATAAAATCAAAAAATCCATCCAAGATAGTCAAATTGAAATGGTCAACTCAAATGACGAGCTTAAATTAGTTACCGAAAACATCAAATCACTGAATCAGCAGTTACTCTCCAATGATATGGCGCAAGGTCAACGCCTTACCCATGAGTTACAGCAGCATGTAGGGAGTAACTTACCTGAATTACACCATCAATTAGCTTGGCTTGAGCAAAATAACCCGACAGCAGACCCAGCACAGTTCAAGAAAGTAAGTAGATTCATCAGTCATATCAGTCATTCCATAGAGGAAATTGTACATTGGCTACACCCCAAAACATTGCGGGAAAATGGCCTAGTAAAAACACTGAGAAGTGACTACTTTGCAGAAAAACTAAAATTAAGACAGATTAAATATATGTGCGTGGTGGATGGAATAGGTATGTCCGATAACGAATCATTACTCATGCCTGACAATTCCTCCAATCGACCAAGTGAAGCTTTACTGGATGAAAATATTTCACTTGTATTATTTAGAGTTGTTCAAGAAGCGGTGAGTAACGCCATCAAGTATTCCAAAGCAGAGAACTTTATCGTCAATTTAACGGTATTAAGTGATGAAGTTGTGTTGTATATAATGGATGACGGGGTAGGTCTTGAGAGCACTGAGACAAAAGGTGGTTTTGGACTTTCTGGCATGGCAAACCGCGTGAAAACTATCGGCGCAACATTCCATATAGAATCTTACAATGGCACAAAAATCACAGTACGCATCCCTATCAATTCGGCAAAATAGTCAAACCTACGGTTCTCACCCTGCTTAAATTAAACATGTGCTGAAG
>NZ_JANATA010000138.1 GCF_024199005.1 Opacimonas viscosa | reverse complement strand
AAAAGACAAAGCGGCACTGGACCACGACATTTTATCTACACACATGCTATTCCCACTGACCACCGTGGCCATCTCAAATATCAACGGTGAAGAATATTACACTGCTTTCGGTGCGCTGAGCGCACAGTCAAAAGCTGAGAGTATTCAAATTGAAGTCACAACGTTATTTCAAAACGTTGCGGCCTTTCTTGATGCGTATGAAACGCACCTGAAATAACCTTTAAGGAGATCATTATGTCTGTGTGGAAAAAACTCATTACTGCGGTAAAAG
>NZ_JANATA010000137.1 GCF_024199005.1 Opacimonas viscosa | reverse complement strand
AATTTCCTCATGTTTTCCCTTTGTGGATTTCGAAAGGGCGACGTAATTACGAGCTGTTAAGCACCCGGAATTCGGGTTTGTTACCTCAATGTCAGGTTGCTGAAATGAGCACGTACTGTGTCTTTTTATAAATTTTATGTTGTTGTAAATATTATGCTTTGTAGTGTTTTGTGGGGAAATGAAAGGCTGGCGAATTCACGTTGTAAACGCTCAGGTGGGTCAATGACAATTTCGATGGGTATTGCAAACCTTCGGATGGATTGAGATTATG
>NZ_JANATA010000136.1 GCF_024199005.1 Opacimonas viscosa | reverse complement strand
TTTTAGTAGTTAATGGAAATAATAACAATGAATTTAAATGGTAAAACAATAAAAAGCACACTCGTACTCGCTTTTGCCCTCGTGTTAACCGCCTGTGGAAGCACCCCCCAACCCACGGTTGGACTACAATCCAACCAGGTAGGCACAGATAAAAAAGTCGCCTTTGTCTATGTTTCTCCGGAAGACTCAACGGCCACCACGCATATTTACGGTGCAGGCTGTCTGTTGTGTTACGGTGTGGCATCTGCACTTACCAGCTCACTGGATACAC
>NZ_JANATA010000135.1 GCF_024199005.1 Opacimonas viscosa | reverse complement strand
CCAGAAGGGTGCATTCCCCCTTTAAGGGGTACTTTGTTTTCTGTTAATTTTGTAAAAGTACATGCTGCGTGATTATTTTCCATATCAAGCCAATTATGTTGAAGGCCCCATATAGCATAAGGTTGTGCTTTTAGTTCTCTTAATGCCGCAGCTCGTAAATTTGCAGCAATGCTACCATTTTCTTGATTTAATTGATTTTGAACAGCTAAAGCCCTTGCCTTAATATCGCTTATATCACTATCCTGATAAATTACAACGCCCCGAGCCTGAC
>NZ_JANATA010000134.1 GCF_024199005.1 Opacimonas viscosa | reverse complement strand
GCCAACTACTCAATACCGCCAACACGCCAACTACAACCCCAAGACCAACTGCTATGGCAATCAGACTGGCAATGGTCATTTCAGTTTTGGCGATCAGATAATTTACCGAGATAACTGCATCATTTTGAGAGCCGACCGCAACGGCCAGAACCAACAATACAATAATGCAAAGAAAAAACACTAAGCCTTTCAAAAAAGCAATCCCAACAGAATACAATAATAACAGGATAGCAAAATGCTTACCCTGTTACAGTATGGATATACAAAAAAA
>NZ_JANATA010000133.1 GCF_024199005.1 Opacimonas viscosa | reverse complement strand
CGCGTACAACATAACCAATGGTTCCCAGTACACACACGCCACATAGGATCAGCCACTGGTCGTTCTTGAACAATAACGAGAGCTGCTCTTTCAGCGGCTTCTCTTCTACTTCATGCTCAAGACGCTCGGTGGTGGCAAAGAAACAGAACAGGAACATTACTACAGCCAGCGCAGCCATTAGGCCCATAGCCGCCTGATAGCCGGCCGCCCGGTCACCGTTCCACATATCCGCGCCTGCCATCCAGGGCACAATAATAGTTACCAGAAAGTC
>NZ_JANATA010000132.1 GCF_024199005.1 Opacimonas viscosa | reverse complement strand
GGTTGTGTCAGGGGTAATCACATTAATCACACCATGTATCGCATTAGAGCCATAAAGCGCTGACGCAGGGCCTTTTATCACGTCAATACGCTGTGCAATTTCACCGTGTGCTTCAAACAGCTCGTTAATATTGCAAAAACCTGCTGCGCGCAACGCAATACCATCTTCTGCTGCTAAAATTCCGCCGCACGCTCCAGCGCCGGTTAACACTGGCGAACGAAGGGCAGGTAAATACTCTTGCCCATTGCCCCGCTGTACGCCGGCCCCCCCAA
>NZ_JANATA010000131.1 GCF_024199005.1 Opacimonas viscosa | reverse complement strand
GTTTTAGCATATTTTCTAAATGTATCGTCGACAACGGCATTTCCCGAGGGACCAGTATAAGCTGCCCACGCTCTTTGAGCACTACGTCTGCACTGCGTTCTATCAGATTATCACAGGCACCTATCGAAATTGCCGACAAGGTGCCAGTGGAGCAGGGGCATACGACCATTTGTTTCGGCGCGGCAGACCCTGAGGCAACCGGGGCAAACCATTCCTCTTTGCCGCAAACGCGTATCTGGCCCGGTTTTGCATTATATCGGTTGGTGAAAAAC
>NZ_JANATA010000130.1 GCF_024199005.1 Opacimonas viscosa | reverse complement strand
AGTGACATCATCATAATAAGAAGGAATTACCTATGACTAAATTAGGACGGGTGTTTGCGCGCACTTTGCTGGCAATTTGTTTTACCAGCGTGGCAACGTCAACGGTTATTGCTGATGAAGCCGAAGGTTTACGAATTGCAACGGAGCGTAAAGCACGCAATTCCGGCTGGGAAGATACAGTGGCGTCCACCACCATGGTGCTTCGGGATACGCGGGGCAAAGAATCTGAGCGTGCATTGCGCGTGTATACTTTACAACGGGCTGACGAGGGA
>NZ_JANATA010000012.1 GCF_024199005.1 Opacimonas viscosa | reverse complement strand
AATCAGGCCTTGAAAGCCGCTTAGTAAAGTGTCCAAGTTTTTGGGGTCACTTCATGTTAGTGGCTTTTTTTTTACGCCGCCCAAACGCAATGAGCCAAAAGCCACACTCAAATATCCCTCCCAAAATAAGAAAACTCATCCCACCGGCGGGTACCCCAACAAAATAACAACCTAATGCTAACAACAAGCAAAGTAACATAATCATAAGACGTAAGCCTGGATGCATATTAAAACCTTATAGTTTATAAATTTCTGTTTGCAAAGATCCCTCGCTATTCCAGTAAATCTCTACTAAAGTATAGGTTCAATTTTGTAAAAGGAGTTTTTATGTCAAATCCTCAGTTCCAAGATAAATCTGGTTCTACTGTACCACATCTTACACTACCGGTTAGAGTCGGTGATGATTGGAGTACGATTGATACAGCAGAGTTATTTGCCAATAAAAAGGTCATTGTTTTTTCTTTACCAGGTGCATTTACCCCTACCTGTTCTTCAACTCACCTTCCGCGTTATAACCAGTTAGCAAAGACATTTGCAGCATTGGGTGTAGACGAAATTTGCTGTGTATCTGTCAATGATACATTTGTTATGAATGCATGGTTAGCCGATCAAGAAGCTGAAAACATCACATTTATTCCTGATGGTAATGGTGATTTCACAGAGCAAATGGGCTTTTTAGTTGATAAATCAGCGATTGGTTTTGGGCAGCGTAGTTGGCGTTATTCCATGCTCGTCAACAACGGTGTTGTCGAAAAAATGTTTATTGAGCCAGATGTCCCAGGTGACCCGTTTGAAGTATCTGATGCTGATACAATGCTGGCCTATTTAGATCCGAATGCTAAAGCACCAGAAGAAGTTTCTGTGTTTACCAAACCCGGCTGTCCGTTTTGCGTCAAGGCAAAAGCAGCACTCACCGAAGCAGGGTATGACTTCGAAGAGATTAGCTTAGGTCAAGATGCGACGTTGACTTCATTGAAAGCGATCACTGGTCGTGACACTGTGCCACAAGTGTTTATCGGTGGTAAGCATATTGGCGGCAGCGAAGAATTAGAGGCGTATTTAGCTTAACTTCGTGATATCAAACAAATACTAGCAGTGGTCTATCCTATATAACCACTGCTATTTGCTGCCTACTTCACTATTTCTTTTTCTTGGCAAAAGCAATCCTATCCATTCCCATATCCGTATCAAGTACATATAAAAAAATTCATATCTATACGGATAAAAACCATGCCCAAAAAAACATCATGTCGAGTATTTTTACGCATTCTTATCTGTTGCTTAAGTGTTGGGGGAATGATGACAACAAGTGCGCTAGCAAACTGGCAGATGCCACTCGCTCAATACAGTAATACTTGGCGCAGTATCGATGATCGTGTCATGGGCGGCGTTTCGCAAAGTATGTCAGGGATGTTATCTAGTGGACACTTTGCTTTTGCTGGTGATTTGTCATTAGCCAATAATGGCGGTTTTGCTTCAGTGAGAGCACCTTTGCTCCTACCGGATAATGTCCGTACCGATAAGCATATTGTTCGTATAAAAATCCAAGGGGATGGTAAACAATATCAGCTCCGTTTTCGGACAAATGAAGGCTTTGACGGAGCATCTTACGCTGTCTCATTTGCAACAAGGTCCAATGAAGTCCTGAGTTATGAATTTACTTTAGCTGATTTTAAAGCGACTTGGCGCGGGCGCTTGATAACTGACGCACCACCGTTAAGATGGGCCGATGTGCGTCAGATTGGGTTGATGCTCACAGATAAACAAGCAGGAGAATTTGCTATGATTATCCATGAAATTTCATGGCTGGAGCGCTCAAGCGCTTAGGACTTATCCGCATATTCTGCAAAAGAACCTTGGAAGAAATGTAGCTTCTCATCTTTGATTTCAATGATATGGTCAGCCAAAGAAGATACGAATTCGCGGTCATGACTCACAAATATCAACGTTCCATCGAACGCAGCGAGTGCTTTATTCAGAGATTCAATCGCTTCCATATCCATGTGGTTGGTCGGCTCATCCATGATCAACACATTAATTTCTTGCATCATTAACTTGCCAAACATTAGACGATTTTTCTCACCGCCTGAGCACACTTTTACACTTTTGTTGACTTCATCAGACGTAAATAATAAGCGGCCTAATATACTGCGAACAAACAAATCATCTTGGTTTGGCATGCGCCACTGTGATAGCCAATCAAATAATGTTTTATCTTCTGCAAAATCGGCGGACGTATCCTGAGGACAATACCCAATAGCCGCATTTTCAGACCATTTAATCACACCTTCATTCGCCGTTAATTCATTCATCAAACACTTGAGAAAAGTCGTTTTACCCGCACCATTCTCACCTATGACAGCCACTTTGGCACCAGCTTCGAGTAAAATCTCACCCGATTTAAATAATGTTTGACCCTCAAAACCATGCGCTACATGTGTCAGTTCCAAAGCCTGACGATGGAGTTTTTTATGTTGCTGATAAGTAATGTATGGAAACTGACGCGAAGAAGGAACCACTTCGGCTAACTCAATTTTTTCTAAACGACGAGCGCGAGATGTAGCCTGCTTAGCTTTTGATGCATTCGCTGAGAAGCGTGCAACAAAACTTTTTAATTCATCAATTTCAGTGGATTTCTTTTTATTTTCATTTAAGAGCTGCTCTTGGACTAATGCCGCTGCAGCCATGTATTCTTCATAGTTACCAGGATAAATACGCAACTCACCATAATCAATGTCAGCCATATGCGTACAAACTTGATTTAAGAAGTGACGGTCGTGCGAAATAATAATCATGGTACACTTACGCTGATTTAGCACATCTGCTAGCCAGTTGATCGTGTAAATATCCAAGTTATTTGTCGGCTCATCAAGTAACAAAATATCAGGCTCTGCAAAAAGTGCCTGCATCAACAAAACACGTAATTTTTGACCTGGCGGTAATTGTGACATCAAACCCCAGTGATTGGCCTCTGGAATTCCCGCTTCCACCAATAATTCACCTGCACGACTTTCTGCAGTATAACCATCCATTTCGGCAAACTCAGTTTCCAGATCAGCGACTTTCATACCATCTTCTTCGCTCATTTCAGGCAAGCTATAGATACGGTCACGTTCTTGTTTGATTTCCCATAGCTCTGCATCGCCCATGATCACTGCATCAATAACTGAGTATTCTTCATACGCATATTGGTTTTGACTCAACACACCAAGTTTTTCGCCGGGTGCAATAGAGACATTTCCTGCCGAAGGTGTAAGTTCACCACTGAGGATTTTCATTAAAGTAGATTTACCGCAGCCATTTGCACCGATAAGGCCGTAACGATTACCGTTACCAAATTTAGCTGAAATGTTTTCGAATAATGGCTTAGCGCCAAACTGCATGGTGATATTTGCGGTAGTGATCAATGTAGTAACCTAAATAATAACAAGGGAAATAACGGCGCGCAGTATACACCATTTCCCCTGACTAATCTTATTTAAGTCTACACTATGTTCTGTTTATTTTGCGCAAAAAATGTACCGGCGGTTATGCCTGGGTAAACAATTGTTCTTCTGGTAAGCGAGATTTTGGTAGACTCGCATTAAAGTCATCAGCCGAGCGATACCCCAAGGTCACGACGACATTTGCTGCTAAGTTTTGTTCACGCAAACCAAACTCTTGGTCTAATGCTTTTAAATCAAACCCTTCCATTGGCAAGGCATCAATACCCATCGCCGCTGCACTGGTTAAAAAGGCACCTAAATTTAGATACGTTTGCTTTTCCATCCAGTGTTGGGTGTCTTTCAACTCATAGCGATGCAGATCTACAAACATTGAACGCACCCCGTGATACGTTTTTTTAAAGCTTGGATCTTTAGCAAAACGACCATCCGCATCTTCTTGCTCGAGGACTTCGTAAAGATAGTCATCATCAATATGGATTTTGCTACAAAAAACCACCACGTGCGAAGCTGTTTTTACTTTCGGCGCATTATACGCATAAGCTCCTTCGGCCCCTTTTAGAATACGATTTTTACCCGCTTCATCTTGGGCAATAATGAAGTGCCATGGTTGTACATTTACGCTAGATGGCGCATTTACCAACACCGATTTTAATGCTGCAAAATCGGTATCTGACACTTTTTTATCCGCAGCAAAAAGTTTAGTGGCATAACGGTTTTGCATAGCTTGGGCGATATTCATCGTAACTCCAATAAGTGAATTGTCTAATGATTCAGTAATATGCATAAAAAGCGTTAAAAAATCTATCTATAATTTTTCCCGCTTATCGCTCAATCCCGATAAAACTGCCATTGTTCTGTTGTGCCAAAGCACGCATAAGCGTCGCATATTTAAACCCTGAATTATTGTCAAAACCAATCCCATGGATCCTGATTTTTGCCTCACCTGACTGAGGATCTGTATTCATTTGGGTGATCCGAGCAATGGGTTTATCAAAAGAAGCGCCAGTATAATCATCCCCAAAGACATACATCGCCATGTTCTTTGTTTCTGAACCATAAAGATTTAAAGCGGTTTCAATGCCTTCGACGGGGCTGGAATTGGTACTGGCATTCCAATTATTAGCTATTGCAGAAAATACTGTCTTTCGGCGTTGTGGTGAATCAGTTAGCCATTTACCTTTGAACGTTGAGTATAAAAATTCACCATTGTCAGACATGAAGTTAAACCCTTTAACTTCAGGATGATTATCTAAAATATCTTTAATAATACTGAGTACTCGACCCCAAATTTGCTTCATAGAACCAGAAGTATCAATAATAAACAAAACATATTCAGCATCTACAGGGATCCCGCCTACCTCAGCATCAGGAGTCGAAGTAACAGGGGTATTTAACGCAGCCTTGCGTTGGGCAATTGCCACTCGCAGAGACTGAGCTTGGTCAGTTAATTGTTGTAAGACTTTCTGCGCCTTGGGGATCGCACTTGTTAACGCAGCTTCTCGAGCGTCATTGGCTACAGCTTGCTTTTCAGCTGCCGCCAGTGCTTGTTGTTGCGTGTTTAGCCCACCTTCTAAATTCACAATGTTTTGTTGGGCTTGGGCAATCGCTTGGATTAACGTACTGATCTCTTGTGGACCTCGTTGTGGGGTTTCATCACCGTTCTTGGCTAATAAAACTAACATGACCACAGCGCCAAAAGCGCAAGAAATAATATCGAGAAAGCTCAATGAAAAAATCTCTACGGGGGCACGTTGAATTTTTCTCATGGCCAGTCCTGTGCTGGGGCAATCATTACGCCCCCGGTTGATTTCGCCCAAGCCCAATATGCTTGAGCGGCTTCTGGATCACCTTCTAACGGTAATAAAATGACATGGGTTTTGACGCTTGGTGCGGTTTTAATTGTCTCTACAAAGAGTTTTGCCCGACACTCACCACTGATCGTATTGCTATTACCAAAAAAACTTTGACAGCGTGACAAGCGATTCATTCCAGTAAACTGCCCCAAGGTTGGCAGTCCGTCAGTGATAATATAGATATCAGTGATCTTCGGGTCGGCCTGTTGCAAAGCCGCTAATCCTGCTTGTAAATCAGTGCCGCCATGGGGGATGAGTTGCGCCATACCCGTAATAATACTTTGCATAGCAGATGCATCACTGACGGGGATCGCCGCGCCAGAGCCCAATGTCAATGTACTATCACTAAAAGCGATAGCAGTGACGGTAGAGGTCTGCGGAGCGCGGGCCAGTAACCAAGTCAACACCCGACGGGTGCGTTGCCACTTTTTAGCAGTCACTTTCACGGGATCTGGTTGGGCTTTGTATTTGAAAATATCAATGAGTTTTGGCGCCATCATCGAAGCACTTTTATCAACCAAGATCCCTATACTCTGCCCTTCTACTTTTAAACCGAGTAAATAGTTTTGTTCCCCGGTACCCTGCAAATCAACGTTATCAGAGGGTGTAGGCAAAGGCGCCATTGCAGCCAGCGTTTCAGATAATTCAGCAACGACTGCTTGTTGCTCACTCACCGCCTTGAAAATCGCTTGTTGTGCCACTTTTACATCTGCTATGGACTGTGCAGTTTCATCTTTTTGAGTGCTGACTAGACCAAGTAAACGGTTAGTTTCATCTAGAGCTTTCTGTAGTTGTGTCACTTGTTCTTCATTGGCTTGTAAATCCTGCTCTAATTTTTGTAATTCCTCGGTGGGGGTTTCTGCAAACGATTGAAAATCAACGAGCATAAAAATCAAAATAATCGCGCCTAAACCACACGCCATGACATCTAAAAATGCAAGGTTAAATCCATCGATAGCTTGACGTTTACGAGGCACAGGAGTTCCTAATTATGCAAATGAGATAGGAGGTTTTTCTCACATGATTCTTGAGTTTTGATCAGCATCATATCTTGACGATTATTCACCACATGCATCACTAACATCAAAATCAGTGAAATCAATAACGCCACTAACGTAGAGTTAAACGCCACCCCAAGTGATGCCGTCATTCCACTGATATCACCGGCTAATGCTTGGTCGGCTTGAGTAAGGGCTTGCCCTATACCACGCACAGTCCCAACAAATCCGATGCTTGGGATGGCCCAGATGATATACTTGATCATATTATTGCCCGATTCTAACTGCACCGCTAAGGTATCAATCGAAGCGGTAATAGTATCTGCAGCATGTTGTACATTGCGGGTATTTTTATAACGACGTAAACAGTTTATCCACGTCGCCATAGCGGGTGTTTCGGCATAAGCACTCGCTTCGAGTTGTTGTAGTGCTTGTTCGGTATCAAGTACAGTATTTTTATCAAAATCCTCCAAGAAATCATAAGTATAAATATCTTGGGCACCGAGTAGTTTCCAAAGTTTGTAGCCCATCAAAAACAAACAAAATACCATCAAACTTAAACAAAACTGTTGTTCAACATCTTTAAGGATGACATAAACACTACTTAATCCAGCGGTGCCTGATGCAGCTAATGCAATCTCTGCATTTGGCCTTATTACTCCGGCGTACACCATTTGCAACAGCGTGACTATGCCTAGAAATACCAATAACGATATCCACCATTTAGGGTTCATATTTGAATGTTCTTGCATGGTAATTCCTTTTAAATATCGACAGGGAAATCGGCAGGTGCATCCAAACCAATAATAATACTAGCTGTTACCGAACCAGCGACCATAACAGCTATGATAATAGCTAGCCAAAAAATCCATGGTTTCGGTTTAATCAACGTATTTTGGGGCTTTTTCATATTCTGTACACTCTTTATTTTGTATCTATATAAGTACGAGTTACTCATCTCTATTCGACATAACGTGCAATTCTGAATCCCACATCAGGTCTACCTTCGGTCCCATTTTGTCGATACGCTGCGCGCAATTCTTTTAGTCTGCCCGTTTGATATGAGCCACCTTTAATCACATGGTTTTGTCCCCTAGACATACCTAAATAATCAGTATGAGTCTGTTCCAAATCAGGGAGAGCCAGAGTATATCGATCATGCACCCACTCTGCAGCATTACCAGCTAAATCAAACAACCCAGTGCGGTCCGCCTTGTAACTACCGACCGGCGCTAAACCTGTATGCTGATCGGTATAATCCATGAAATAAAATGGTTGAGTTCCTTTAAGTTGGGCATCTGCAAAGTTACCATGATCACGTGCGACTTTATCTCGATTGCCCCAGACATATTTGGTCGGTGTTGCGCGATTGGCCTTTTTCGCCAGCCATTCCCATTCCGCCTCAGTCAACAAACGATACCCTGTTGCAGAAGGGTTGGTGCCGATGACTTGTTGATTTTGTACGCGATAAAAAGGGGGTAATGCGTCTTGGGCTGATAACCAGTTGGCATACAATGCGGCTTGATGCCATGTTACATTCACTTGCGGCTCTTTGCCTCCCGCACTAAGTGTAACTTGGCCATTAGGTACCAGTGATGGTTGTTGTAAAGCGCTAGCAAATTGAGCTTCTGTGATCTCATGCTGGCCCACTAAAATCTCTCTAGTAAAGGCTACTTGGACAGGATGTTCATCACTGCGTCGACCAGCTTCGTTGATCTCAGAACCCAGTGTAATGTTATCTGGTGCAAAGCGTTTTAATACAATTCCCAACCGCTGGGCCGCCGATGGCAAACCAGCAGCTCGTCGAGCAGAATATTCGGTTTGCAGTTCAGCTTTGACGATTATCGACTGTTGAAATTCAGGAGTAAATGTCATTGTTTGATCGCGATAATAAGGGCGTTTAAACGTAACGGTTTTACCTATAGTGGGCAGTGTTAGTCGTTGAGGAGTCATCCCTAACAAACGAGAATCCAGCCAAACTTCCGCAGGAACATTACTCGTAAAAACAACTTCTCCTTGTGCAGGACTCAACGCCAATGCAATGGTTTCTTTGCTTCCTGGAGCAAATGACTTCGTGATTTGTTGGGGTAAATACCCTGGTTTGCTATATCTAAACGAAGTAGGTTGGTTGGCATCGACGAAGGTATTGACTGTCGCAGAATGTCCCCCCTTACTGGTCTGTGTGAGCATTTTTCCATCGACCAACAACGTACCACCACTAGGCTTTAAAGCTATTTCCAAGGGGACTTGCTCAGGGCTTAGAAGATACGTACGATCTACTGTTGGCTCAGAACGGGTCAACACCAAGGTGTCATTGAGCTCTTGGTAGCCAGTTCGCGTAATTTGTATTTGATATTCACCAGCGGGTAAGTCCAGACTGATAGGTAACCCTAAATCATCCAACTCACCCACCTTGTCTTGCGCTTGCGTCATGGCTTGGATAACTGGTGTAATACTCACTTTAGCGTCTTTGATCTGGCTATCTATCGACAATCGACCTTGGACTGGCCTCAGTGTTTCCAGCCACTCGGTCAGCTCTGAACTTTCACTCAAAACCGTAAATGCCGCGCTTTCGTAAAAAGGATGCTGTGCTGTAAATACATATTCGCCTGGAGCGAGACTTTGTGAGTATGAGGAACCGATGGCGACGACTTGGGTACCTTGATACCAAGTCATATCCTCCAAAGCTGGGCGTGTACTAAGCTTGATATCACCCGGCGCAGGCGTCAAAACGACTTCTATAATCTGGGATGAATCGGGAGCAATAAATACAGTTGCAGGTAAAAACTTTGGCGCTGTCACTCTTAATCCAACAGCACCGCCAACGGTATATACAGTAGAATCCCAGGCCCAAGCAGATCCTTGAATGACCTCAACCTTTGCCAGTGGCGCTTGTATTTCAGGGTAAATGATTAATTGGTGGCCCTTGGCCAGTAAGAGCCAGGATAAATACCCACCAACAATGCACAACACCAAAATACAAAGACTCAAAATGCCTTTGCGAGTTGTTCGCTGTTTTTTAGCTAAAGTGGCATCTATACTCATACTTTACTCCACCTCATATTCTTTCATCACAAGCTAAATCCACCACAATATCAATATTAGGAACCACCTTAACTGTTTGTCGCTTGGTCTGATAACCTTGTCTTTGGGCAATAAACACATAGGTACCTGGAGCTAAGTTGAGTGTTCTTTGCGTCACTTGGCCCATTTTGCCCACGCCTTGTACCGACAAAGATGAACGATTATCAGAGCGAACTGTAATGGTGATGGGAGCAGTTTGTTCCGCTAACACGGCATTGAGTGTCTGGCTTTGTTGAGCTAATGTGGCGCTCAGCGCTAGAAGAGACTCAGCATTTTGCAATTGAGCTTTGGCATAACGACGAATATTCTCATCCGCCAAGCGCTCAGGAGCAGCTAATATTTTTTGCAATGTATTTTGCGTCTCCATTACTGTATTACTCAGTGTTAACGTCTCTTGCAAGCTAACATTATTAGGATATTGTTGGACGCCTTTTTGGGCCAACAATGCAGTGGTTTGCCAATCATCTAACTGCTGGGTCATTTGTATCTGTCTGAGTAATTTTGCTTGGGACTTAGCCATATTCTCAGTGCTAATTTGTTGTCTCAGTTCACTCACCGCTGCACTATTTGGAACCGTCTTGTCTGCCTCATTCAACGCTTGTAATGCACTATCGGTATTACCAGAGTCATAGGCAACTAAAGCGACAGCCATCAACCTAGCAAATTCAGCTTGCCGCACTTCTCCTTGTAAACGCGCTAGATCTGCTTTTTCTTGAGACAAATTAGGATTGATTGAAATTAAGTTTTGCAAAGCCTGTATTTGTTTTTCAATATTATTCTCAGCTTCAGCGACTGCTAAATTCTGGCGGGCAGCTCGAAATTCGGGGAATGCAGCAATATCTGAAGCCAGCGCATCAGCTGCTACAAAATTCGGAGCGAGCGCTTTGGTTTGGGTATTTAATAACTGAGCCATATTAATAGCGTGGGTCATTTGGGTCTGTGCTGTAGGATCAGTAATAAGTTGTAGTGCGGTGTTGTATGCTACTTGGGCCTGGTTATGACGACCAAGATATGCGGTTTCCCAGCGCGTCACTAGATCAGGTAACTCTATGGCTAAAGCCTCCAAAAGCATCCCAGCTTTAACATATTCCATCACACCATAAGCTGCATAAGCTTGGTCTAATGCTAGTCGAAAATCGCTTAGCTCAGCAGCTGCAAACATTTGTAGGCCAACATTTTGCTCTAAGGCTTGTAGATCAGTATCCAGTTGTGCAAGGTTTGCTTGGAGCAACTTTCGTGTTTGCTCATCCGTCGCACCGACTAGGGATAATTGCTCGATACTGCGCTGCATTTGTTCAGTATCCATAGCAGAATCGAGATTCGGCGACATCGTTGGTGCAACATTGAGTCGCTGTTGCCACCAGATTGATGCAGTATAGCCCAAGGCAATAAGTACAAAGCTCAAGAGCACGCCCATGGCTACCATGCGCATCTTTTTTTGGCGCTGCAATAACTGTTGTGCTAACTGTTCTGACATATACGCTGTCACGTCCTTTTTTAAAATACTTCCAACACAGGCTTGGGAGCGGCTCCTGTACACAGTAAACTGGATATATCCCGCTCTAAAAGCCGATTAAATTTGTTTATCAGGCGTCGCTTCTAAGGCATATATTTCATATAAGTGTGCTTTCCATTGCTCGTATTGCTCACCTGCTGTACCCGTCAGTTCAATTTCTTGTTCGTTGAATTCTAGTACTTGTGGCGAAACTGCAATGTCCAAGTTACTGCCCATTTCTGTAAATAAACCTCGGTGTTTCGCAATTTCAGCATTACTTTGTACCGCATCAACTAAGGTTTTAGCCGCGGCAATACCTGCCACAGCACTACCTACCTGGCCTGCGGTTGAGCGTGAGTTTTTACTCAACAGGACCGATGCTATTGCAAATCCTACCGTCGCAATTTGACTGACTGTACGCTTGGTTTGTTCACGTTCAATCTTGTAAACAATCGGTAATGTTTCTTTTTGATAGGTCCGATAGGCTTCTTTGGTATTCGCCGCAAACAAATCGTAGTTGTCTTGTAAATTATCTACGAACATTTCATCTTGAGCTTGCAACGTTGCGATGCGTGCCAGCATTGGATTATTAGGATCTGGGAGTCCTAACAATTCAGTCTCACCAGTACGCTTATTTTCTGCTAAATATTCAGCAAATACTTCAGGGCTATACACCGATGCATAAACAATATCTGCTACGTCTTGAATACGTTGTTTTTCAGCGTCTGATTTTTTTACGACAAGGCTTTGCACATAAGTAGCAACCTTTTTGAACACCGCTTCATGAGGATTGGTGTTTTGTCTCGCTTTGTCTCGATAAAAACCGACTGAAGCTTCGTTCTCAAAGGTTTTGCTACCCCATACTTTGTTGCGGGCGTCGACGACAGTAATAGCCAAAGCTAATTCTTTAACATCAGACTCAACAATCTTACCCAACACAAACATATCTGCACTGGTATTGGTCGTTGGTGTGACATTAATCCGACCAAATGAATTGGTTTTTGCCAATGCTTTTTTCGTTTCAACGGCAAAGCGCTTGGCTTCAGTGCGGCGTACTTGTGGCCATATATTTTGTTCCACAATTTCATCATCGTCTAGATTTCCGTACTCGTCTTTGGGTAATCCTGGGTCAAATACCGGAATGGCTACATCAAGAAAAATATCAGAGTTATACACATACGTTGTGTTTGCTGTACCTTGGGGATTGTATGCACCTGGACCAACTTTAGCTGGACCAACGCTATTATTTTGGGTTGATGAACAACCTGCTAGCGTCACTAAGGTAGCCAATAAAGCAATACACAAACGTCGAGAGAGAAGTGCTGTAGACATATTTTTTCCTTACATTTACGGTTTACGAACATCCGTATTTTTTTAATTCGGCTTGATAAAAAGTTTGCTCTTCAGGTGAAGATGCTTCATTTAATAATTCCTTATATAATGCACAAGGTCCAGCATTTTTGCCTGTCACCACTTGATTCGCAGCCCCTTGCCCATTGGCAGATGGCGTCGTTACTGGGTTTTGATTAGTGGGCTGATTAGACGCAGAGGGATCAGCCGATGACGAATTGGCTGAGCCATTAGCACCATTTGCCTGTCCGGTATTCTCTGTTTGACCAGCCTCTGTTTGACCAGTCTTTGTGCCCATTCCTTTTGCTAATGTATTTTGCTGGGCTTGCCCATGAGCAAAAGCCTCATCAATACACTCGGCATTAGCATCGACAGCATCTAGGAGAGCTCGGTTTTTCAAAGCGATTTTTTCTTGTTTGGTTAACCAGGGATCGTCCGTTTGTTGGATATTAATCACCGAACAATCACTGTAATATGTAACAGGTTTTGCTGGCATTGTAATACTTTGCATACCCATAGCAATAAAACTAATACTGATAAACCCGATTGTAGTAACAAAAGTCAGTATGATTTGCAGTAACCTTCTTGGCATAATATTCTTCCCTTCAGCGTTAAGTGTTGAGTAGATAATGTATTTGTCAAATATATATCAGGTAAATTGCTATAGTTGTGATAGTTTTAATATAAAATATTGACCTGAACACGTCATGAATACGGTCTTATTTAAGCGTACATAGCATATGAGATGCAACTGTACCAAAGGAGTTCAATTTGGCATTTCAACTTGCGCCACTCAACGATTTAATTTTGAACCAAGAAATTGATTTACTGGTTGTATCGTGCACCCTAAATCATTTTGATGCGCTTGACGACCTCTATCCAGCTGCGACGCAGGACATGTTGCAGATGTGTATTACAGATGCAGGATTTACCGGTAAACACCAGCAAATACTGACTATCCGTCGTCCTCCTGACAGTCAAATCAAACAAGTTTTGTATAATGGTCTAGGTGCATCCTCGGAACTTAATCCTTACTCATGCAAACAACACATCACCAAACTCATGCCGGACATCAAATCAGCAAAAGCTGCGCATATCCACTGGGTGTTGCCTGATGAATTGGTCGAAAATGTGCGTTTACGACAAATTTTTGTCCTGGAAATTTTGTCCGAGTTATACCACTTTGACCGTTATAAAACGAAGGGAGTAAAGCCGAATAGTCCGACGATTACATTTTATGTCGCTCCTCATCTATATGCGGATAATTGGCTAGATTCTCTGGTACATATCCAATCCGGACTCAAACTGTCACGGGATCTCAGTAACCAAGCACCTAATGATTGTACCCCCGCAACATTTTGGGAAAAAGCACAGGATCTTGCTCAACAGTATCCCTCAATCAGCGCTGAGGCTTTATTTGCAGATGATTTAAACACTTTGGGTATGGGTGCATATTATGCAGTAGGCCAAGGTAGCGCCGCACCAAGTATCATGACATTAATGCACTATCAGGGCTTGCCACAAACTGCTTCTCCTCCCGTTGTGTTAGTCGGTAAAGGCGTCACCTTTGATACCGGCGGGATCAGCATAAAAGGTGCTGATGGTATGGAAAATATGCGTTATGACATGTGCGGAGCTGCTGTTGTTTTAGGCGTTATGCAAGCGCTAGCAGCCCTTGAGCTCCCAATTAACGTGATTGGGGTGGCTGCCGGTGTGGAAAACATGCCAGATGGTAAAGCCTACCGACCAGGTGATATTTTAACTAGCCTCTCCGGACAAACCATAGAAGTCATGAGTACAGACGCCGAAGGTCGATTAGTCTTATGTGATGCACTCACTTACATTGGTCGTTATAACCCCGCTTATGTCATTGATATTGCCACACTCACCGGAGCGGCTATTACTAGTCTAGGAAGTGTTGCATCATTACTAGTCGCCAATGACCAAGGGTTGGCCAATCAGCTCATAGCTGCGGGCACCGAGACCGATGATAAAGTCTGGCAAATGCCTTTATGGCCTGAATATTACTCTGCTATTGACTCACCGTTTGCCGATATGCAAAACTCAGGACAAAATTCACCCGGTGCGATTACCGCAGGATGTTTTTTGGCCAAATTTACAGAACAGTATCGTTGGGCACACTTAGATATTGCTGGTTCTGCTTTTACGTACGGCAAAGGTAATAGTGCCACGGGGCGGCCTGTACAAATGCTAATACAATTTTTGCAAAATTTAGCCGCAACAAATCAGTAAAAACAGCCTTAGTACTTGCCCGCTAAGTGAGGAGAATTTATCCTCACAAAGTAGGATGTTTTTTATTAGCATTTTCAGTATAGTGAGAATTGTTAATTCAACGTTAATATTAATTGGAGAAATCTATGTGGACTAAACCGCAATACACAGAAATGCGCCTTGGCTTTGAAGTGACTTTATACATCAGTAATCGCTAAGCATTTTTTCATGCATAAGAAGGTTGCCCGTTGGCAGCCTTTTTTATTCCGGAGTGTTTTGTTTTATTCATGTACTTGCAATGATACTTGAGCAAAAATGTGTTTATCTAGATAACGCATATTTCTAGGCAATAGACATGCACCACTGAGATCTTTTTTTAAACGAGAAAATAATCACATGCATATATTAATTTTAGGCTCTGGTGCCGGTGGCGGTGTGCCACAATGGAATTGTCATTGCGAAAACTGTGCCGGTTGTCGCGCCAAATCAGAACCCGTCATGCCTCGGACCCAATCAAGTATCGCGGTATCCGCAAATGGCCATGACTGGGTATTAATTAATGCCTCGCCTGATATTCGTCAACAAATCAACCAATCTCCCTTGTTGTGGCCCAATGATCCGCAGCAACAACGAGGTACGGCAATCAAATCAATTATTTTAACCGACAGCCAAATTGACCATACCACGGGCCTACTTACACTGCGTGAAGGTCTTCCACTGCCAGTATATTGTACGGATGTTGTCCATGAAGATTTAACTACGGCATTTCCGGTTTTCCCTATGCTGAAACATTGGCATGGTGGTTTACAACGCCGACCTATCGATACCGATCACAGTGCCGCATTCACTGTCCCAGAAGTGCCAGGGTTAAGATTTCATCCAGTAGTATTAGAATCCAATGCTCCGCCCTATTCGAGCTATCGCGACAAAGTCGTACCGGGTAACAATATCGGCCTACAAATTGTGGATGAAAACACGGGTAAATACCTGTTTTATGCCCCGGGTTGTGTGCAGGCGAATCCGCTAGTGTTAGATATGTTGAAAGCAGCTGAATGTGTCTTATTCGATGGCACCTTGTGGTTGGATGATGAGATGATCCAAAAAGGATTCAGTAATCGAACAGGTACCCAAATGGGTCATATGCCGGTCAACGGACCCGATGGCGCTATCGCACTTCTCAAGCAGTATCCGATTGCCCGTAAAATACTCATTCATATAAACAATACGAACCCAGTGTTAAATGAAGCTTCAACCGCACATGCATATTTGCGTGAAAACGGCATCGAGATGGCATACGACGGTATGCAAATTAAATTTTAGAGGACAATGGGATGACACAACAACCTTGGACAAAAGAAGAATTTGCCCAAAAGCTCCGGGCCAAAGGTGAGGTTTATCATATTTACCACCCGTTCCATATTGCGATGAACAAAGGCGAATGCAGTAAAGAACAGATCCAAGGCTGGGTCGCAAATCGTTTTTTTTACCAATCTGCGATCCCCGTCAAAGATGCCGGGATTATGGCCAATTGTTGGGATATGGAAACACGTCGCAAGTGGATCCAACGCATCTTAGATCACGATGGTGAAATCGGGGATGAACGCTTAGGCGGAATCGAAGCTTGGCTGCGCTTAGGTGAAGCTGTAGGGTTGACCCGAGATGATATTTTGAGTGAGCGTTTATTATTGCCAGGAGTGAAGTTTGCTGTTGGTGCATATATCAACTTCACCAAACGCGCTTCATGGGAAGAAGCAGCTTGTTCTTCATTAACTGAAATGTTTGCGCCAGAAATTCACCAAAGCCGACTAGATACTTGGCCCACACACTATGATTGGATCGACCCTGAAGGATTTAGCTATTTTCAGATGCGTTTGAACCAAGCGCGTCGAGATGTACAGCATGGCTTGGCAATTACCTTAGACCATTTTGAAACGCGCCGCCAACAAGAGCGTGCTTTGAATATCTTACAGTTTAAATTAGACGTCTTGTGGAGCATGGCTGATGCGATTAGTTTAGCCTATGAATTTGATCGCAAACCCTACTCAGGTATTGCTGACCAGTCCATTTGTCATAAAGGATTTATGTAATGCGCAAAATCACGATGAACAAATTGTACAAGTTACAATTTGAAAAAGTCCAAGACAGCTATGTGTTATTATTCCCAGAAGGCATGGTGAATTTAAACCCTAGTGCCGCTGAGATCTTATTACAAGTAGATGGTCAAAAATCCGATCAAGACATTATCCAAGCTTTGCGTGTGAAATTTCCTGATGCCCCTGATGACTTAGCCGAAGATGTGCTAGATTTTTTGGTGCATGCTCAAAGTAAAGAATGGATCTGCAGTGAGTGAAGCGATAGTGACTACATCAACTAATAAACCGACATCCCCAACTGCTGGTCCCCCCTTGTGGCTATTGGCAGAGTTGACTTATGAATGCCCCTTGCACTGTCCGTATTGTTCAAATCCAGTGCAAATGACCGCTCGAGAAAATGAGTGCGACACCGAAACTTGGCTTAACGTGTTAACTCAAGGTCGAGAAATGGGGGCTGTACAACTCGGCTTTTCTGGTGGTGAACCCTTGTTACGAAAAGATCTGGAAGTGTTAGTTAAACACGCTAGTGATTTAGGGTTTTATACCAATCTTATTACATCGGGGATAGGCTTGACTGAAAAACGTATCAAGGCATTAAAAGAAGCAGGGTTAGACCATATCCAGTTGAGTTTTCAAGCTGCTAATGCTGACGCCAATGATCTCATTGGGAACAAACGTCATTCATTTAGTCAAAAATTACACATTGCGAAACTCATCAAGCAATATGACTACCCTATGGTGTTAAATTTCTGTTTAACGGCCCAGAATATTGATGCGATTGATGAAGTATTAGAACTTAGTCAAGCACTTAAGGGGGACTTTGTAGAATTGGCCACTGTCCAATACTACGGCTGGGCACATTTAAATCGCGATCATCTGTTACCCAGTAAAGACCAACTTGAACGGGCAGAAAGTAAGGTCAATGTATGGCGCGAACAACACAATAGTGCTGGGCCAAAGTTTATTTTTGTGACTCCGGATTACTATGAGACACGTCCTAAAGCGTGTATGAATGGTTGGGGTTCAACATTTTTAACGGTTACACCGGATGGTTCTGCGCTCCCTTGTCATAGTGCTAAAATCCTGCCATTGACCTTCCCCAATGTAAAAGAAAAATCGCTACAAGAGATCTGGCATGATGACTTTTCTTTTAATAAATTCAGAGGACTGGATTGGTTACCTAAACCTTGCCAAGACTGTGATGAGAAAGAAAAAGACTTTGGTGGCTGCCGGTGTCAGGCATATATGCTGACCGGAGATATGCATAATACCGATCCAGTATGTGATAAATCCCCCCATCATCATTTGTTAGCGGATATTATTAATGACAAAAATCCAAGTAAACAACCACTTTTTTATCGCGATCCAAAAACCGAAATACCCATTGCTGTGCTAGACTCTATAACAACGACTATTCAGCCTGATAAGATAAATGAATGAAGCCACATGGTTTCCGTAAAAATCTCGAAAACGGTTTACATTGGACCGCAGTAAACAGTGATTATGTTTGTGCCTTGTTTGTGGTGCCTACTCCCACTGTGGATGACTCTGGTGTAGCACATCTGTGTGAACATCTGGTGTTTCGGACGTCTGCTGCTTTTCCAGAAGCTCATAACCTCTTTGCGCTGACTACATTAACGGCATGTAAAATTAATGCCACTAGTCGTAATAATGAATCGCTGTTTTATGCGACTGCACCAGACTCAGAAACATTAGCCAAGCTCATTCATTACTTGTATGCCGGCTTACAAAACCTAGAATACGGTGACATGACGATCGCGCAAGAACGAGACGGCGTGATTTTTCAAGAACTCACTTTTCTTGAAGCCCAACCTGAATATCAAAATATGATCAGAATGTGGCGAGATGATAGCCGTTTGCACAAATATTACCATTGGGGTGGTTATACTGACACCATTGTGCATCTTAGTTTAAAGGACGTTCAATCCTACAAGAGACAATATTATAGACCTGAGTTGATCCACCTCTATACCTCAGGAATATCTGAAGATTTACTTGTACAAAGTTTACAAGAAATACGCAGTATTGATACTTTGGATCCGGCCCAAGCCATCACATCAACACGGACAACCTTTACCCCTCCCCTTGATTCATATTACCCAAAACTGTACAACTTTGAACGTAGTCATGTACAGCTCTTATCCTGGTGGTTACCTGTTGAACTACACCGCTTTTGTTTGGACAATTTAGCTCGTTGGCGCAAACAGTTTCCAGAATTGTGGATCGAGGAACATTTGATTCAGAATCAAAAATTTGCCATCAGAACCACCCGGACAGATTGGGAGTATCTTGGGCAAACACTGAGTAATACGATTCAAGATGAGTGGTCAATGTCAGTCATGACAGAGCAAGTTGATGATAAATATCCTTTAGCCATCCAACTTTTACTCACAGAAAAATTCGAGCAAGAAGCTCAACAACTTTCACTGTCTAGAACCCTCGCTCCACACAAGGTATTGACCAAACAACCCAGTCAGTCCTCACTAGGTAATTTACCTCGCTTTGAGACGCCAATACTGCCTAGTACTGAAGCGGCTTTGAGCACGGCGAGCATCCTCAAAGATTGGCCGTACCCATTAAGCATAGAACATGCAGTAACACCGATGCACATTATTAATTTACTTCAAGACGCTTGTTTGCACTCGTCAGAGTCTTTATTACAAGCACCTTATATTCAAGCACAGGATTGGGTGATGCAAATAGATAAACCAGCAGAACTCATTTATCCAAAGTTGCTTGAATCTGAATTTTGGCGTCCTCGCACAGATGGCGATTGTTATGCTATGGGTATTTTCAGTCAAGATGATAAAATATATGTTTGGGCGGTGTCTGACAAACGAGCTGAACAACGCAACCATTGGTTGTCGTCTGTTTTCAATTAGCATTAATTGAAAACAGACGACGTTAAATACCAACCCAAATGATACTTACATACTATCTACTCACTCAAGGGTAATCGCAAAATATGCATTCCTCACTCATTCTTTGGCTGTACTCCTATTTAAAACCTTATAAAACCCGTATTGGCATTGCGCTTTTTGCGCTGTTAGTGAGTGCTGGCAGTTGGTTAATGTTAGGACAAGGGATTAAATATGTCATTGATGAGGGGTTTATCGCAGCCGACTCACAGACCCTTGAAACGATGCTGAGTGGGGTTTTGGCTATAGCCCTCATCGGTTGTGTGGCAACGTATTTTCGGTTTTATAATATGCTGTGGCTCGGTGAACGGGTGAGTGCAAATATCCGCAACGCGCTTTACACTAAAATGCTTGCCTTAGATATGCATTTCTATAGTACTAATCGTACCGGCGAAGTTATTTCTCGATTTACCAGTGACACTACGGTCTTGCAGAGCGTGATTGGTTCAGGTTTATCAATGGCCATCCGCGCCACAGTTACTTTTGTTGGAGCATTAATATTGATGTTTGTGACGTCAATTAAGCTCACATTATTAGTCATGTTAGCAATCCCTTGTATCTTGTTACCGATTAAATTGCTGGGCAAAAAAGTGCGTTATCATTCGCAATTAGCACAAGATAAAGTCGCAGATATGAGTGCTCATATTGACCAATCCTTACACGGTATTCATACCATCCAGGCTTATTCCAAAGAAGAAGCTGACCAAAGTGCGTTACATGAAAAGGTTGAAGAAGCAATGCGTGCGGCCCAGGACCGGATTCATTTTCGCGCGTTATTAATTATCTGTGTGATGGGCATTAGTATTTTTGCAATCGTATTTGTGGCATGGCTTGGGGCGACATCGGTCATAGTGGGTAATATGTCTCCAGGCAGTTTAAGTGCGTTTATTTTCTATGCCATGATGGCCGGTGGTGCAGTTGCAACAATCAGCGAAGTCTTCGGTGAAATCCAAAAAGCGAAAGGCGCATCACAACGCATTCGAGAATTACTCGATACTCCAACACCCATTCATTCAGAAGAGTCTGAGGTAACGTCTTTAGCACTTGATACCATTGCTGATACTACGCCAATATTAACATTAGACGCATTGAGCTTTGCTTATCCAGGAACCGATAAATTAGTACTCAACGATATTTCATTGCGCTTGTTATCAAAACAAAAAATCGCATTAGTTGGCCCTAGTGGCGCTGGGAAATCGACCTTATTTGATATCCTATTACGCTTTTATGATGCAACGGATGGTAGCTGCTATTTGGCTGCTCATCATTACCAAAGTCTGACACTGGGACAAATCAGACAACAGTTTGCCTTGGTCCCACAAGAACCCGTGATATTTGCCACCGATATTGCTACGAATATTGCTTATGGTGACCAAAATGCGACATCAAGTCAGATTGAGGATGCTGCCAAATTAGCCAACGCTCACGAGTTTATTGTCAAACTGAAGGAGGGGTATGCCACCCAAGTGGGTGAACGTGGAGTCAAACTTTCTGGTGGACAAAAACAACGTATTGCAATTGCTCGGGCGATCTTAGCTAATCGTCCCATATTATTGTTAGACGAAGCAACCAGCGCCTTAGACGCAAATAGTGAAGCTTCTGTGCAAGCAGGTTTAGCCAATTTAATGGCTAATCGGACGAGCATTGTCATCGCGCATCGCTTGGCCACAGTCCAACATGCGGATACGATTATTGTCATGGATGAGGGTAAAGTCGTCGCGCAAGGGAGCCACCAAACGCTCCTGATTGAATCTGAATTATACCGTGAGCTCGCCAAACTACAGTTTATTGAATGAGGGTTTTAATACTAAAAAAATCCCGCCCAAAATGGCACATGCGGATAATACAAACACTAAGGTCAGTGGCTCGTGCAACAACACAACACCACCCAATGTGGCAATCACTGGTACCGAAAGCTGCATCGTAGCAGCCTCTGTGGCTTGAATTTTTGGTAGAACTGCATACCAAATGGCATACCCAACACCTGAAGCCAAAATGCCAGAGGCTAATGCTAGCAACACACCTGTCGTATCTATTGACCAAGAAGAAATTAACACAATACTCAGCAAGAGAGTCAATGGCACACTTTTTAGAAAGTTACCTTGTGTCATTAGTAACGGTTGTTGTACACCTTTGCCTAGTAAAGAATAAATACCCCAAGCGATACCAGCTCCAGCCATTAGGATTGCACTAAACATATCAGGCTGAGTCACAGATGGCAAAAACAGGGCCAGTACCCCAGCCACTGCGATGCTAAATCCTATCCATTGCAAAAGACTAAAGCGAGCACCTTGATAAAACCCAACTGCCAACATCGTAAACTGTACCCAACCGAATAAAATCAATGCCCCTGTGGCCGCTGTTAATTCAATGTAGGCAAACGAAAATAAAGCAGCATAAGCGAACAAAGCAAACACGCCTGGCCACGTCCCTTGTTGCCATAAATATGCCAAAGTATTGTGCTTAGCTGGTGTAGTGGATGTGACTGAACGAAAAACCACCAACAGGGATAAAAAACCTGCAGCAGATATTATTCTCAGTGTGGTAAATGATGCAGGATCGATTGTTGTGGTATGCAGCGCAATACGACACAACACAGAATTTGCGGCAAACGCAATAAGTGCACCAAGCCCAAGTAAATACGTTGACATCTCTTCTCTCCCTATGCAATAAAAATCATACCAGGAGTTTTACTCTCTTTGGCATGGTGTTACATTTCTCTCTTTGTAAAGCTTTGTTACAAACTTGTAAATCCAATCCTAGTCTTATTCTTCACTTTATCGGCGCATCAGCATATATTAATCTGCTAACATTAGGAGAAAACAATAATATGAAAGTTACTTTACCTCTTTCGGCCATCGCGCTGGCTCTGTCTATGAGCTTTACAGCGACTGCACAAACGACAGGTGCACCAGATACTGAAAACACTAATATCACCGGTGCTTTGCAGGAATTGCTGGTACCAGAAAAAGCCCCAAAGACAGATGATAAGAAGTCTACACCGGAAGCTGACCCTGCAGAAGCTGCAGAAAAAGAATCAGATGAGGCGGACCCAGCAAAGGAAGATGAGAAAAAAGAGAAGACTTTTGCTGACATCGTCGAAGATATGACCCATATCCCGGGCTATGTTGATATTTATCAAGATCCTAAAACAGGTGCAGCAAAACTCGTTATTGATAAAGATATGCTCAACACACCTGTTTTATATTTTGCCCAAACCGTCAACGGCGTGACTGATGTGAGACATTTTCGCGGGGCATACCGCAGCGAAAAAATACTGGAGTTTAGACAGCACTTTGACCGTCTAGATGTTGTTGCACCGAACAACTCATATGTTTTTGATAAAAATAATGCGCTGAGCAAAGCAGCAGACGCCAATACTTCAGAAGCCATTTTAGTCTCGACTAAAATTGAATTTGATAACGAAGGGAAGATCGTAGTTGATTTAGGTTCAGTTGTACTGAATGAGAACATCCACCGCATAGCGCCCATGCCCTCGCGTGACCCCAAACGCGATAAAGATCGCTTTAAACTCGGTAAATTATCCAAAGATAAAACTCGTTATAACGACTTTGCAAACTTTCCTGAAAATACCCATGTGGTGGTCGATTATGTCTATGAAAATATGACACCACGTAACGGTGGTACCGGTGGGAATGCCGATGCGCGTTTTACCACTATTTCTTTGCAGCATGCTTTTGTTAAATTGCCAGAAAATAACTTTAAACCACGCCAAGATGATGCTCGTGTGGGATATTTTGGCACCTACAAAGAAGACCAAACCACACCAAGCACCACGCCCTACGTTGACTTTATTACTCGTTGGCATTTAGAGAAAAAAGATCCTGACGCAGCAGTATCTGATCCTGTTGAACCGATTGTGTGGTGGATCGAAAATACGACCCCCGTCGAGTGGCGCGATACGATTAAAGAAGGGGTGTTAGCTTGGAATTCCGCATTTGAGAAAGCCGGTATCAGTAACGCTTTAGAAGTCCGAGTGCAACCTGATGATGCTGATTGGAGTGCTGATGATGTGCGTTACAATGTATTGCGCTGGACAAGTTCTCCACGAGCTCCATTTGGTGGTTATGGACCAAGCCTAGCGAACCCTGAAAACGGACAGATTATCGGTGCCGATATCATGTTAGAGTTTGTCTTTATGTCTAACCGTTGGTTATATGAAGGCATGTTCACCCAAGGTTCAATGTTAGCTCTTGAGCATGAGCAGTATTCTGCTGTCGCAGAAGAATCTGGACATAACGCACTGCGTTGTTCCAAAGGTTTCGATATTAACGCCGGGATAGCCTTGGGTAACTTATTGGGCAATGACATGATTGGCGGTGGCTCTACACCTGCTGATATCTATGACCTTGATAAAAATGAAATTGCCCGCCAAGGCCTACTCCATCTCATCTTACACGAAGTAGGTCATACACTAGGCTTAAATCACAACATGAAAGCTTCAACGACTCGCTCTGTCACAGATGTGCATGATGCAAGTGTCACTCAGGGAGCTATTACTGCATCGGTTATGGATTATGCGCCAATCAATCTTGCACCTGTCGGTGAAAAACAAGGCGATTACTACGATTATGCACCTGGTACATATGATGATTGGGCGATCAACTATGGTTATTCAATCGGATTAGCAGACCCAGTCAAAGAGGCTGAACGTCTAGAGGCTATTTTGTCTCAATCCACACTAAATGCGCATATCTTTGGTAACGATGCAGACGATATGCGAGCACCTGGGGTACATATTGACCCACATGTCATGATTGGTGATATGTCTGCAGATGCAGTCACTTATGCAGAACAATACATTGAACGTATGCATGATATTGCGACCAAACTGCGCGATAAAGTATTACAACCGGGGGAAAGTCATCAAGACTTGTTGGTTGCAGCGAATATCGTAGCGGGTAGTATGTCGACCCAAACTGGGGTCATGTCACGCTATATTGGTGGGGTACATGTGAACCGAGCTGTAGTTGGGCAAGCAGGATATGACAAACCTTACACGCCAGTTGCTGAAGCAAAACAAAAACAAGCTATGGCTGCCTTAGCCAAACATTTGTTTGCTGCTGATGCAATCGATGATATTGAGCCATTGCTAGCGTATTTACAACGTCAACGTCGCGGTTTTTATGGATATGGTAAGAACGAAGATCCTAAACCCCATGACTTATTATTGAATATGCAGAAGCGTGTATTTGATCACGTCTTGCATCCTGCGGTACAAAAGCGTATTACTGACAGTACTAAATATGGAAATACCTATCCGCTCCATGCAGTGATGGAAGATTTAACCCAAGCGATTTTTGCAGATGATATGCGCGGCGACGTAAATACCTATCGCCAAAATCTACAAGTGGAATATGTCGAGCGTTTGATTGCGATATCTGGTCTGGAAAAGACCAGTCGTCACGACAACATTGCGGAAGCAACTGCGTTGTATACCTTAAAGCAATTAGATGAAAGTTTAAATCTACGTCGTGGCAATACTGCAACCAAAATTCACCGGAGTTTCTTGAAAGATAGAATTGCACGGGCTTTTCATAAAAGTAAATCCTAAAATCTATCATTAACAGAAACTACCATTAAGCAAAAAGGGTAAGTGCCAAGCACTTACCCTTTTTTATTCGCCTTATTTGGTGAGGTCAAAACAACCGCTTTCCAGCATACTTCTGAAGTGTTTAATGCCCCCTACGGAATTAAGCTTGATCCACAATTTGTTTAATAATCGCAGTCGTTGATACTCCTTCCTCAAAATGCATAACCTGCACCGAACCACCATTTGCAATCACTTCTGCGCCACCGGCAATTTCTGCAATCGTATAATCTCCCCCTTTCACCAAGATATCAGGTAATACTTGTGCAATCAGTGCTTGGGGCGTATCTTCACTAAACGGTACCACGAAATCGACCGCTCCCAAACCGGCTAAAACGGCCATCCTACGATTGATGTTATTTACTGGTCGTCCCTCGCCTTTTAGACGAGTAACAGACGCATCTGCGTTCACTGCAACAATCAAACGATCACCTAATTGAGCAGCTGCTTGTAAATAAGAAACATGACCAGCATGCAAGATATCGAAGCAGCCATTGGTCATGACAATTTTTTTACCCTGACTTTGTAAGCGACGGACAGTATCAGTGAGCTGCTCTGCGTTCATCACACCAACATCTTCATGCACCTTGGCTTGTAACGAGAGCGCCAATTCTGTGGGAGAAACGGTGGATGTACCAAGCTTGCCAACGACAATACTCGCTGCGTGATTAGCCAAGACACAAGCATCATTAAGCGCTACGCCTGACCCAATTGCGGTTGCTAACGTAGCGATGACGGTGTCACCTGCACCAGTTACGTCATACACTTCTTTGGCCTTTGCGGGCAAGTGATAAGTAGGATTGGTACTAAATAGACTCATACCTTGCTCTGAACGAGTCAGTAATAATGCATCCAATTCTAGCTCAGAACGCAATGCTTGGGCTTTTTCTGCAAGTTCGTTCTCATTAGCAAATGTCCCTTTAATCAAGGTAAACTCATCTAAGTTTGGCGTAATAATAGTCGCACCACGATACGGTGTAAAATCAGTGCCTTTAGGGTCGACGACCACTGGTACCTGACACTGCTTCGCTAACGCCACCAATTCTGCAGAGTGCGAAAGAGTACCTTTAGCATAATCAGATAAAATCAATACGTCACAATCGTTAATGACCGCACGGACTTGTTCCAGCAATCCTGACTTCGGTACTGCTGCAAAGGACTCCTCGAAATCCAGACGCAACAATTGCTGATTACGACTCATCACTCGCAGTTTAGTAATGGTGTCCATACCATCGACATAATCAAATCGGCAGTTAATCGAGTGAACACCTAGGGCGGTTTCTAGAATTTTCGCCGCTTCATCGGCTTTGCCGTTTTGCGCACCGCATAAGCCAATCACAGTCACTTGAGCTCCTAATGCGGCTGCATTAATCGCGACATTGGCTGCACCACCTGGACGGTCTTCGTTATCATTGACTTTGACAACTGGCACTGGCGCCTCAGGAGATATTCGAGAAGTGGCACCAGAGAAATAACGATCCAGCATAAGATCGCCAACAACTACGATACGGGATTGAGAAAAATCAGGTAAGGTCATACACTATCAACATTAATTATTTTGTGTAGTATAACATTCAGTATGAAGAGTTGCGATCTCCCCTTAACCCAATGGTTTGTGTACTTAATTGAAAATAAACTAGGGCATTGGTACTGTGGGGTAACGACTGATATCGAGCGCCGGTTTGCGGAGCATCAAGCTGACGGCAAGTTAACTGCTAAGGCATTAAAAGGCAAAGGGCCTTTGCGTCTGCATTATGTGGTGACTTGCACAAGCAAACGCACCGCTATGCAAATCGAATATTGGGTAAAACAACTCACCAAAGCACAAAAAATCGCTTGGGTAACCCAACGTAAACAATGCCCTTTCCCATGTTCCCCCTACCCTGTTGAATAAAGATAGTGTAAACGCTCAGCAACACCTACACCAGTGCCCCAATGACGATTGCGGCGAGTCCCACACTGAGTACCCACTCCAAAGCTGCAACACCAATATTGTCTTGTACATCCACTTCTTGTTTCCAATTAATACCAACAAGTACTAGACGTTTGGCCAAGCCAACCACAACAGCCAATGATAGTGCAGCAATCACCCCACCTATTAGCCACCCGGTAATATTCGTAATATATGTTTGGGCATCATAAGCCAAGATCCGACCACATCCAGACACCACTAAAGCGGTGCCAATCAAATTTCCAGAATGCTGAATACCCAGAGCTAAATTATTGCGACGCAACATGCCCTGAAAGGAATCATTTTGATTATTTTTAGCAAAACGTAGTTCATATAAGCGAGTGGTTAACAGTAATATCATTAAGACGATAAAGAATCCTGTTAAAATTCCCACCACCGCATTTGTATCAGTCCCTTGTACCCACTGAATAGAACCGTGAATAATAATAGCTGTTGCTATTGCGCTGGATGCATCTACGATAGCCACTGACGCATTGCGTTCAGCAATCGTTTGGTCTTTATCCAAGCGGTGTAAAATTAATTTGTCGTGAGTAACGCGACCAATTTTAATCAACACAATGCCAATAGCCCCAAACAATAACGTCCCCATTGCGGCAATTTCATAGCCTAGCCCAATATGACGCCCAACAACTGCAGCCAAGACAATACATAACGCAAGCATCCGTCCTGCGATACTGATCCCAAAAGCGAAATTATCTTTGGTACTTAACTCTTCGGTGACTGATATTTTGTTTGTCGTACCAGACAACCAACGTATCAACAAGAGTAAAAATAACGCAATCACGATATCAATCAGAATATAGCCCACAATATCTTGTGGCAAAGGGACCAGTTTGAGTAATAATTCCATAAATTTTAACTTTTATACGCGCCAAACTGACGCCGAGTTATGATAAGGTAAAGCATAGCACTTTGTCTTAATAAGACCTATACCCCAGCGTCGCTTTAACTAGATAGGATAGATGTTTTATGTCATTGCCAGCAGCTGAATTCGCTTTGCTACCAGTCCAAACACAAAATATGATCACGCAAGCATGTGAGTTAAGTCCATTTGTCGAACATGTTTTTGAACAGTATCCTGACGCTTTATCCTTTATGACCGAACACTTGGACCTGAATCAGCCTCTTCCGCCCCCTGATTCACTCACATTATTACTGCAAAATTTTATGGCAGGAATCGATACAGAAGTAACCCAACTTGCCCGACTTAGGCAGTTTCGGCATTTTTGTATGGCCCATATTGCAACCAGAGATCTCAACAACCAACAAAGCATTACGTGTTCGTTGACCCAAGTATCTGACTTAGCTTCGGTCCTAATAATGCAGGCTTATACATGCGCTTATAACGCCTTACAAAAGCGTTATGGTACTCCCCAAGGTGAGCATGGCCCCCAGCATTTATATATTTTAGGGATGGGTAAATTAGGTGGCGGTGAATTGAATTTCTCCTCAGATATCGACCTTATTTTTACCTACCCTGCCTCAGGTGAATTTAGCGAAAGGCGAAAACCTCTAGAGTACCAAGAATTTTTTATCAAAGTAGCCCAAAAAACGATACATCTGTTGGACACCGTTACGGTGGATGGTCAAGTGTATCGAGTTGATATGCGTCTGCGTCCGTTTGGAGAAAGTGGCCCTCTGGTGATGCCTTTCTCAGCTATGGAAGATTATTACCAACAACAAGGACGCAGCTGGGAGCGTTTTGCGATGCTCAAAGCGCGAATTTTAAACCCGAGTGATACTTATAGTGCTGAGTTGGCCCAAATCTTAAGACCCTTTATCTATCGTCGTTATGTAGATTTTAGCGTCATTGAAGCACTGCGCGATTTAAAACAAAAAATTGTTCAGGAAAACCGTCGCCGTAATTTAGTGGATAATATCAAGCTCGGTGCTGGTGGTATTCGCGAAGTAGAGTTTCTAGCGCAAAGTTTTCAACTCATCTATGGTGGTAGGATCAAAGCGTTACAAGATCCATCTCTGTTTTGTGCATTGGATACCATTGTGGGTGAAGCACTGATGGAACCCCATGAAGTCCACGCACTAAAACACGCTTATTTGGTGTTACGGAAAGTGGAACATAGCTTACAACAATACAATAATACCCAAACGCAGACTCTACCGAAAACAGCACAAGAACAAGACGCTTTAGTCGCAGTGTGTGCGCCTTATCTTGCACAAACTACCCCGAATAACGGAAAAGACAACGCACATACTCAAGTCGACTTCCTCCCAGTAAAAGACTATGCGGATTTAATCAACTATATTCACAACTGTATGGCGATCGTCAACGGCTATTTCTCAGCATTAATTAGAGTTGACAGTGGTTCTACAGATGTAGCCAGTGAAGACTTTAGTATCTGGGATGACCTGTGGTCATTGTCGATGAGCCCGGCAGAAATGGCAGCATCTTTGGCAGAACCCGCAACATTAGGTTTTTATGACGAGTTACAGGCACTCAAAAAAAATGTTGCCGTATATTCCGTCGGTGATCGTGGTGAAGCCATACTCAATAAATTAATGCCCTTGTTTTTGATGGATATCCATGAGCATTTTTTAGCTCATAGTGAAACCTGTTTAAAAGCACTAGGAAAAATCATCAAAGCCGTCGCCTCTCGCACCACTTACTTAGAATTAATGTACGAAAATGCCCAAGTTCGTCAACAATTACTTAAATTTTGTGATCTCAGTGAATGGATTATTGCACGGATATTAGCTTACCCCGTTTTACTGGATGAGTTAATTCATCCCCAATATCTAACCCGCGAAGCACACGATGTGCCTGCTTGGCATGCCGCTTATCGCAACGAGTTACAACAATCCCTCTTGCGCGTTGAGCCAGATGATCATGAATTACAGATCCAAACATTGAGACAATTCAAATTAGCTCAGCACTTTCGTATAGCAGCAGCGGACATATTAGATTACTTGCCTATCGCTCAAGTCAGTGACAAATTGACTGTATTGGCCGAAACACTTCTGGAGCAAGTCGTTCATCACGCTTGGCTACAAATTTCCGAAAAACACGGTGTACCACCTGAGACATCTGCCCAAGCAACGGGTTTAGCCATTATCGGTTATGGCAAACTGGGTGGGATAGAACTAAGCTATAGCTCAGATTTAGATATTGTGTTTATCCATAATCAAGATCCCAAAGGCAGTACCAACGGTCCCAAAGTCATATCGACGACTGAGTTTTACGTCAAGCTCGTCCAGCGTATTATGCATTTATGCAGCACCAAAACTTTGCTCGGCGACTTGTATGAATTAGATCTGCGCTTGCGTCCCTCAGGAAATTCAGGTTTGTTAATCAGTCATATCGATTCTTTTGCGGCATATCAAAAAAATGAAGCCTGGACTTGGGAGCATCAAGCCCTAGTTAGAACGAGAATTGTATTTGGCAATACCGATATCACTGCGCAGTTTAAGCAAATTCGCCATGCCATCATTGGGCAAGCTCGCAATCCAGATAACCTGGCTGAAGACATAGTAAAAATGCGCGAAAAAATGCGCGAACATTTAGGAGACAAAGACAAAGGGGCGCTGGCTGATATTGAATTCTTAACTCAATACTGGTGTTTATTACACACACATAACGTACCAAGATTAGTAGAATTTAGTGATAATTTACGCCAACTAGAAGCATTGGGTAAAGCGGGTGTCATTCAGTTAGAAACGATGCATACATTGGTAGATGCTTATCTCGTTTTGAGGCATCATCAACATCACAAAGGTTTACAAAGAGCAACCGTACACTCACCCACTAAAATAAAAAATATTGCCATGCAAATACGAATGATCTGGGATGCGACCTTTCATCCCTAAAGTTCTTTTCAGTGACTCATAGCTCTGTTCTAACCCGACTCGTGTTAAATCGGGGTACAGTACTTTTCTATAAACTGAGTCTTATTCGCAGTGACGACCATCGTCCGTTTGGATGGACATTCTAAGGCATAGATTTCATCTGGAAAGTTTTGCCGAATGGTCGAGGTCACTAGGCGTAAAGTCCCTGCAACCGTATCGCTGACTTGGAAATTAGACTTGATTAATAAGTCTTGGTCCAAATCCCACAGCAACAAAATATCTTCTTGTTGTGCATATTCTTGTAAGGTATCGCGTAGTGATTTGTTTTGTGCAAAGACGCGATTCTTGGCTGAACCTTGAGTAGCAGTATTACCAACACGAACCGTTGTAATCGTTTGTAGGCGTTCATCTACTGTCTCCACAGGTGCGGATAGTTTTACAATATATTGGTTGTTCTGGTTAAGCTCAGGTTGTCCTGTTTGGTTACGTACACGGCGATAAAAATCTGAGAAATTTCTTTCAATCGATTTTGCTTCTTTGGGCGGGGGATTATTTTTTCTTACTGCTAACAAACTAAGAGCGACGCCCACCACTACCATAATAATGACGATATACACGAGCCAAAATTTAAGATTTGATTGCTTTGCCATGACACTGAACCCTATGCGTTATTTTTTGGGATAAAAACTCGGCTCACCTTCAGGTCTCGTTTTGAAGCGTTTATGCATCCATAAATAACTTTCTGGTTGTTCCATTACCATCGTTTCAATCTGCTGATTCAACTCTGTGAGCGCGACTACATCATCTTTATCGGCAAAATCTGGCATAGGTGGATAAAATTTTAATTTATATCCTGTTGCGGTGTATTGTGTTGTTAACATCAAAGGGATGCAGTCTGCGCGTTTAGCGAACATCAAACAGGCTGTCAATGTAGCCGTTTTCTCAACACCAAAGAAGGGTACGAATATACTCCCACGTTTTCCGTAATCCTGATCGGGCAAATAAATACATAATTCGCCTTGATTCAAAGCATCGATAAGAGTGCGTGAACTGCGCTTATCAATCAAATATTTGTTCGAACGCGCTCTACCTTTGTACTGCACATAATCCATCAGTTTATTGTTGTGCGGACGATAAAACGCGACACAAGGATGGTACAAACCAAGTAGACGCAAACTCACTTCTGCATTCATGTTGTGCAGTGCCATAGTAAATGCGCCTTTGCCTTGCGCAAGAATACTTTCCAAGTGCTCTTGGCCCTCAATCTCGAGCAATGGTTGTAAACGACGAGTAGGCCACCACCAGCCCATCGCCGTCTCGAATAAAGCCATACCAGCGACTTCAATATTTTTGTTCACCAAGGCAACTTGTTCATCGGCAGGCATATCAGGGAAAGCCAAGGCAATGTTAGTGCGCGCAATAGCAACTCGTTTTTTAGCTAATTTGTGTAACAGGTAAGTATTGACCTTTGCCAATTTGCGCAAAATCGAAAGCGGTAACAAAGTAATAAGGAATAAAAGCGACAGCCCAAGCCAGACTAACCAGTATTGGGGTAATAAAAAACGCCAAGTGAAGGATGGTTCTTTTACGGTTTGCACAAAGGATCTCGGATTAAATCTTTAGTGAGTCGATCATAACAAATTCAGTTACAATGGGTGACAAAAATTGTCATATATTTTGTGATCAAACGCCAAAAAAGTGCTATAAGTTATATTACGAAAAGGAATATGTACAAACTATGAATGAATCTTTTTATCACAAGCTGCTCGAATCTACAGCTAGTGGTATCCTCCAGGTCAATATTGACAGCAAAATAATGTATACAAATACCGCGCTAAATCGTTTATTTGGCTATGCGGATGTTGAATTATTAGGGCAGCCACTGCAGACCTTATTGCCTGATAGTGTTACCCACCAACATCACAATTGGGTAAAAGCATTCATTAACTCAAACGAATCTCGCCCTATGGGCCAAGGTAATGTCTTTCAAGCAAAACACTAAAAGGGACATTATTTTTCTATTACTATTTCCTTACAAACTGTCACTATTGATGATATTCAATGTGTTATCGCTACGATTTTAGAATCCTCAAAACTCGCATATGCCGAAGCGGCTTTGACCAGAGAAAAAAGTCGCAACCAACTTGTCGCAATGGTTTCCGAAAAAACGGACAATGCCATTTTTATTACTGATACACATTTAAAAACGCAATGGTGTAACACAGCTGCCGTAGTGCAATCAGGGTTTACTGAACAGGAGCTTTTGGGTCGTGACCCTTGCCACAGGATCCGTGAAGAATACAATCAAGTCGAACTAAAAAGATTGCTCCATGCCATCAAGAGCTGTAGTACTTACAACGGTGAGTTAGTATTACAAAATAAAAAACACCAAACATTTTGGGTCAAACTCAATTGCCAACCTATTTTTGAAGATGATGTCTTCATGGGTTATATGTTTATCGAATCAGATGTTAGCGCAAGAAAATCATTTGAGCGCCAGTTGCGTGCCAAAAACAATCTACAACGAGCCATTTTAGACTCTGCGAAACAAATTATTATTTCGACAAACACGAACGGTATTATTCAAACCTTTAATGAGTACTCAGCTGAACTACTCGGTTGGCAATTTTATGAAGTCGTTACCAATGGCACCATGAATCTGTTTATTAGCAGCAAAGAAATGGCTAAGTTTGCTGCAGACATTACCCAAGAATTACAAAAAGATATTCCGCATAACATCCAAGCTCTGCAAAAAGCGGCGGTGCACTATAAACAAAAAGAGCATACTTTTGTTTTTCACACCAAATCCAAAGAAGAATTACATATCAGCTTAACCATGTCTGCTTTGTATTCACGAGATGGAGCACTTGAAGGTTTTTTGTATATTGGTAAAAATATTACCGAAATTGTTGCTTTAGAAAAACAAACAGAACGCCAAAAAATCACGTTGGCAGAAACGTCCAAACTGGCAAAATTAGGCGCTTGGGAACTAGACATTGAGACAAATCACCTAAATTGGTCCGATGAAGTTTACCGTATTCACGAAATCCCTATCGGCACACCAATAGCAGTTGAAACAGCTATTCAATACTACGCCCCAGAAGCGGTTCCTGTGATTCAAGCAGCTGTCGAAAAGGCACTTAAGGATGGTTCACCTTGGAATTTACAGCTACCTTTTATCACTGCAAAGAATAATCACATATGGGTGCATGCCATCGGGTATGCTGATTTTGATAATGATAATGTTGTGAAACTAAGAGGGACCTTTCAAGATATCACTGTGCTGAAAAAAGCAGAGTCAAAAGCGCTTGAGGCGAGCCGAGCAAAAAGCCAATTTTTAGCCAATATGAGTCATGAAATACGAACACCTATAAATGGCGTTATCGGTATGCTTGAGCTGATGTTAGGTACTGATTTATCTTCTAAACAAAGAAAATATGCTGAAATAGCACAACAAAGCAGTGAATCCCTACTGCATCTAATTAATGACATCTTAGATTTTTCTAAAATCGAAGCCGGTGAATTATCTTTGCAAAACAACACCTTTAATTTAGATACGTTGTTAAAAGAGCTAGAATCGGAACTGGCTGAACGCATTAGCAAGAAAAAACTGACGTTCACGATCACAAATTCTTATGACCTAGCAGTACATTCAGACTCTGCTAGATTAAAACAAATCCTACTTAACCTTTGTACCAATGCAATTAAGTTTACTACTGAAGGCTCTGTTGATGTGATAGTCACCCCAACTGCTAATCAGCAAATAAAGTTTGTTATTCGAGACTCAGGCATTGGTATACCAAAAGAAGAAGCAAGCAAACTTTTCACTGAGTTCACTCAGCTTGACCAATCATCAACCAAACAATTCGGTGGAACGGGGCTTGGATTAGCCATTTCAAAACAAATTGCTCAGATACTTGGTGGCGATATAGGGATCAATACTAACGTCGTTAAAGGCTCTGAGTTTTGGTTTACCATTGATAACCTGCAGTCATCTTCACTATCTACGCTCGAAGAAGAGAATATGCATGTGCTGTTGGTCGGTGACGACAAGCACTTTTCGCATCTGCAAAAATACTTAGACAAAGAGACATACATCTCTGCTCATCTCGCGACTAACGTAAAACAATTCATGCACCAGATCCAAACCCGCCTGAATTTCAAAGCGATTGTATTTACTGATTACGTAGAAGCATTTCCTGCTGGTGAATTAATTAAAATGTGTAAAGAGCATCTAACGTCTGATTTAGGCTTTTTCTTGTACAGCCAGCAGAAGCATGTGAAAGATACACTCAAAGCAGTCGGGTTTAATGGTTATTTTTATAACGCTGAAGACCGTTATGTGCTTAACTCGCTGCGTCTTTATCAAAAACAAAGACAAAATTTATTCTCGCCTTTCATTAGTAATATCAATACCTCACGCAAACAAAGAGTGTTATTGATTGAAGATAATGAAATTAACCAAATAGTCGCCTTGGAAATGCTAAAAGAGCTTGGTTACGAAACAATGGTTGCCAACAATGGTATTGAAGGGCTAGCTATGCTTGAACAAAAAGTAGATAGCTTTGACGTGATTTTAATGGATTGCCAGATGCCTTCACTAGATGGTTATGAGGCCACCAAGAGGATCCGTAACGAAGTACAATACAGTACCTACAAAAACATCCCTATCATTGCACTAACAGCACATGCAATGGAGGGTGATGAAGCCAAATGTCTATCCGCAGGTATGAACAGTTATATTAGTAAACCCATTCATAGCATTACTTTACAAAAGGAACTAGAACGCTGGACTTAGTAAGCCTTATTGATATTTTCTAGTTTTTTATCAAATGCTTCTTTGTGTTCTGTTTTTGCATAGTCATAAGTATATTGATTGTGAAAACCAAAGCGTAACTTCACTAGTGCATCTTCTATAAATAAAGTGTAGCCGTCATGGTCAGTATAGGCTGTTATGCCATCCAAGTGGTGACCTAAGCCTTCTTTTACACCATGTTGTTTGATCTTTTCATAGACGCTCAACAAGAAACGGCTCTCCATCTCATTTTTCATTTTTTTCTCCAGCAGAAATTTATCCTTTGTTTACGTAAATGAACTCGGAAAAGCCCACCTCTGAATATTTTTTGACAACAGAAACTTGACTAATAAATCACCTTTTGCCATACTAAACCTAACTGGTCAGATGACCGATGAGTCAAGATTGACTATTAGATTAATATAGAGAGCAACGTTATGAGCCTACGTACGAGTTTAAAAAAAGTATTGCCACCGATTTCAATTACTGAACAAGAAGCACTTGATGCCGGTGATGTGTGGATTGAATCTTCAATCTACCAAGGTAAGCCAGATATGCATGCAGTGCGTAACTTACCGACTGGTACACTCAGTGCAGATGAACAGGCTTTCCTAGAGGGTCCGGTGGTCGAATTAATCGACATGATCAATGATTTTGAATTGATGAATGAAAAACATATCCCTCAACCTATCATTGATTTTTTATGTAAAAACAAATTTTTCTCTATGATCATTCCAAAGAAATTTGGTGGTCTAGAATTTTCTCCCTATGCCAATTCAACAATCGTAGCAACAATCGCAACAGCTAGTGGTGCAATTGCAGTTACCGTCATGGTGCCTAATTCTCTAGGTCCAGGTGAACTATTGATGCATTACGGCACTGCTGAACAGCAAAACTACTGGTTACCTCGCTTGTCCGTAGGTACGGATATTCCTTGTTTTGCACTAACGGGTCCTGAGGCTGGTTCTGATGCAGGGTCGATTCCTGATGCCGGTATTGTGACCAAAGGCATGTACAACGGTGAAGAAGTGCTTGGTCTAGAAGTGACTTGGGACAAACGTTATATTACTTTAGCACCGATTGCGACTGTTCTCGGTTTAGCTTTTAAGGTCTTCGACCCGGAGCAACTTTTAGGTGATAAATTAGAGCTAGGTATTACTTGTGCCCTGCTTCCAAAAAGCCACCCTGGTGTAGAATTAGGGAACCGTCATGACCCAATGGGCGTTCGTTTCTACAATGGTACAACCCGTGGTAATAAAGTTTTCATCCCTATGGATTTCATTATTGGTGGCCAAGAAAACATCGGACGTGGCTGGCAGATGTTAGTCAGCTGTTTAGGTGCTGGTCGCGGTATTTCATTACCTGCAATGGGGGTAGCGTCTGCGCAAAGTTCATTCAAATCTACAGCTGAATACTCTTTTGTTCGTGAACAATTCAACATGCCTGTTGGCGGTTTCGAAGGGATCCAAGAAAAACTGGCTGACATTGCAGGGAAAACGTTCTTATTAGAAGCGATGCGTGTGTTGACGACAGAAGGGTTGAACCAAGGTTTAAAACCTTCAGTGGTAACAGCTATTGCTAAATACCATATGACTGAGTTGGGTCGAGACGTGGTAAATCAGGCCATGGATGTACAAGCGGGTAAAGCGATCCAACGCGGGCCACAAAATACACTGGCCAATGGCTATGCATCATTACCTATTGCGATCACGGTAGAAGGTGCCAATATCTTAACGCGCAACTTAATGATCTTTGGTCAAGGTGCTATGCGCTGCCACCCTTATCTGCAAGAGATGGTAGAGCTCATTCACTCTGATGATGCCGCCGCTGATAAACCGTTTAATAAAGTCCTCGGTAAAACCGTTTGGTTCAGTGTTAAAAATGCATTCCGCAGTATGAAGAACGCCTATCTTCCATTGTTACGCTCTGCAGAATCAGAGCTACCTGAAGTGCGTCAATACGAGCAACGCTTGAACAGCTTATCTGCTAAATTGGCACCTTTAGCTGACTTGTCTTTGTTAGTACTTGGTGGGGATTTGAAAAAAGCAGAATTACTCTCTGCACGTTTAGGTGATGTCATGAGCTATACCTATGGCGCAATGGCGACCATTCGTTATTACGAGCAGCGTGTATCTGACCGAGCTGAGGCAAAACCGTATTTTGAATATGCAATGCAATGGTCATTGAGCCAAGCAGAAAAAGCTATCGTGGAATTTGTTAACAACTTCCCGAATACACCAACACGTGGCTTGATGCGTTTAATCACGAATACATACACCAATAGCACTAGCAGTATTAATGACGACTTGGTCCGTGAGTTATCTGTGGCAGCGCTTAAAGATAGTTCTATCAAGAAAGAATTAACACACTTAGTGGTTACTCGCCCTGGTGATGGTAATGACATCAACGAGCAAGCGTTCTTAGCAAAACATGCTGTGATGCCACTATTGAAAAAAGTTCGCAAAGCACTTCGTTCTACTCCCGTTATACCATTCGTGTCATTTGAACACGCAGTGCAACAACTAGAGATAGCCAAAGAACTGACCAGCGAAGATGTCGCGGCGTTACTGTCATATAACGAAAAGCGTAAATTAGCTGTACGTGTGGATGAGTTTACTTTTGATTTAGAACTGATTGACGCAAATGGCGAAAAAGTCGTTGTAGATATCACAGATGCAGCTTGATTATAGATAAACACTGCGCTTATTAAATACCAACAAGGTCACTTTCGAGTGACCTTTATTTTACCCTAGATGACATGCTTTTTCTTTAGTCAGTCCCTGAGTTTTTTTGCAATTAATAAGCAACTCCTGAATAATGCACGCTAGTTATTTAAGGACCCAACATGGCTCAACTCTACTTTTATTATTCAGCAATGAACGCAGGTAAATCAACTGCATTATTACAATCCGCATACAACTATGAAGAGCGTGGATTGACTGCATTACTGTTTACAGCACAGCTAGATGACCGTTTTGGTGAGGGCAAAATCACCTCGAGAATAGGCTTGAGTAAGCCAGCGCTAATGTTTGGCAACGACACGAATCTTTATCAGACCATCCAACAACAGCTCGCCACGCAAAGCATCGACGCTATCTTTATCGACGAAGCACAGTTTCTTGCCAAAGAACAAGTCATGCAATTAATTCATATTGTGGATGATTTGCATATCCCTGTATTAGCTTACGGCCTACGTACCGACTTTTTAGGCGAAACATTTTCTGGTAGCCATTATCTGCTGGCCTGGGCAGATAAACTGACCGAGCTCAAAACAATTTGTCACTGCGGAAAAAAAGCGAACTTCGTAGTACGTATAGACGAAAACGGACAAGCAAGTAAAAGTGGTGCCCAAGTAGTTGTCGGCGGTAATGAGCGCTACGAATCAATGTGCCGAAAACACTTCAAAAACCTCGTTTGGGGTCAACTACCTGTCTAAGTTCTTTACAGTAAAAAAAAGTGCCTTTTTATACCATTGATTTTACTGACAAAAATAAGTGGCATGACAACTGCAACACTCTATTTGTGAAATAAGTGAGTGGTGTATCTTTTTTTATATCTGGGTGAGTATTTTCATTACTGCGTTCTAGTAAAAATACCAACAAGGGTATATTCGTAGAAATTTTCTTGTCCTTAATTTCTACCAGCATAACGGTTAAATTATACCTACTTACTTATTTGCTTTGTAAACAATAATCTTGTTTACGCCCCCATTAACCCTCTGATATCGTCCTGTTATCAGAGGGTTTCCTTTATTTGTTTGCTGAATAGTTCTGCTTAATCAAACTAAATTGGATTTATAGACCGAATAAAGTACTCTTGAATTAAAGAAAAATAATACTTTGTTGGAGACAACCATGGATTTCTCTCATGCACCCAAAACTCAAGAATACCTTGCTCGTTTAACTGCGTTTATCAACGAACATATCGCTCCTATCGCGGATGATGTGTATGAATTTATGCATACCCACAATGCCCATGGTGATTGGCGAAATTGGCGGTTACATCCACAAATTGAACAACTCAAACTACTCGCCCGACAAGAAGGTTTAGCCAATTTATTCTTACCAGATGCTGAATACGGTCAGGGGCTGACGACTTTGGAGTACGCACCACTTGCCGAAGAGATGGGCCGATATTTGTTTGCTCCTGAGATTTTTAATTGCAATGCACCAGATACTGGCAATATGGAAGTGCTATACCATTTTGGTACGGATGAGCAAAAAACCACTTGGTTGATGCCTTTATTGAAGGGGGAAATCCGCTCTGTTTTTGGTATGACCGAACCCGATGTTGCCTCAAGTGACGCCACCAATATGCAAGCTCGGATTGATTTTGATGGTGATGACATTGTTATCAATGGAACCAAATGGTGGTCGACAGGGCTAGGCCACCCAAATGCAAAAGTTATTATTTTTATGGGACTATCTAACCCTGAAAACGACCGTCATGCGCAACACTCTATGGTCATTGTTCCGTTGGATAGTCAAGGGTTAACGATAAAACGTATGTTAACGGCTTATGGCGATTATGATGCTCCTTATGGGCATGGTGAAATGGTTTTAGATAATGTCAGAGTCCCCAAAGAAAACCTGATTATGGGTCCGGGCAAAGGTTTTGCTATTGCCCAAGGGCGTCTCGGTCCAGGTCGAATTCATCATTGTATGCGCTCTATTGGTATGGCAGAGGAAGCTTTGGCACTAGGTATTAAACGCGCATTGTCGAGAACGGCATTTGGTAAGCCTCTTACCGAGCTAGGTGGTAATAAAGAACGCATCGCTATGGCTCGGATGAAAATTGAACAAGCTCGATTATTAACCCTACAAGCTGCCTGGAAAATTGATCATTTAGGGGTCAAGAATGCAATGACAGATATCAGTGCTATCAAAGTTGTCGTCCCACAGATGCTCCAAGAAATTATTGATATGAGTGTACAACTTCACGGCGGTGGTGGTATGTGTCATGATTTTCCGTTAGCGCGATTTATGGCCGGCGCTCGGAGCTTACGACTTGCCGACGGCCCTGATGAAGTGCACATGGCAATGGTTTCACGTTTAGAGCTAAAAAAATATAAATAAGGGACGCCATGACACAGCCTAATTCGGTACTCGATAAAGCCCGCAATGTGCGTCCCGGTGAAGAATTACCGTTAGTTACACTGACACCATGGTTGACCAAACATATCGGGTTATCAGGAACACCATCCGTCACTCAATACGCAGGTGGGGCATCGAACTGGACCTACTGTTTAGAGTATCCAAAGCAGTCTGTTATCCTACGCAGGGCCCCTGCTGGTACTAAAGCCAAAGGCGCCCATGACATGGGGCGTGAGTATCGCCTACAAAACGCGATTAAAAACGTGTATCCCTTGGTGCCCAAAATGTTGGGGCACTGCGCAGATGACGATGTTTTGGGTACTGAGTTTTATGTCATGGAAAAACTCTCGGGCATCATTCCACGAAAAAACATGCCCAAAACGCTACAACTTTCCACTCGCCAAGTAAATACCCTCTGCACCAACGCTATCGATGGGCTAGTTAGCTTACATCAAGTGGATTATAAAGCTGCAGAGCTTGATAAATTGGCCAAGGGCAGTGGTTATGTAGAAAGGCAAATTTCAGGTTGGTGTAACCGCTACAGCAAAGCCAAAACCTGGAATGTCCCAAGTGCAAACGGTATCATGAAGTGGTTAACCGCAAATATGCCAACTACGGAAACCATCTGTTTAACTCACAACGACTACCGCTTTGATAATCTAGTTTTAGATCCTTCTGATCCGACCCAAATCATAGGGGTGTTAGACTGGGAATTAGCGACCTTGGGGGATCCGCTAATGGATTTGGGCAATACCCTAGCCTATTGGGTCCAAGCCGATGATGACTTTATTGCCACCAGTACACGCCGTCAGCCCACTCATTTAGAGGGGATGTTGACACGTAAAGAAGTCATCAAATATTACGCTAAAAAAACCGGAGCTGATGTTAGCAATATTGCTTTTTATGAAGTCTATGGTTTGTTTCGCCTAGCCGCAATTGTATTACAAATCTATTATCGCTATCATCACAAACAAACTCGTAATCCAGCATTCAAACACCTGTGGTTCTTTACGCAATACCTTCTCCACAGATGCCGTAAAATCATTCGTCAAGCAGGATAATAAGAATAATGACAAGACAAAATATACTCATCACTGGTGCCAGTTCTGGTTTGGGCAAAGGCATGGCTATTGAATTTGCAAAGTTAGGGAGAAATCTCGCGTTATGTGCCAGAAGAGTCGAACGCCTTACCGAACTACAAACTGAACTGTTGGCGATTAATCCAAATATTAAAGTGTTAATTAAAGCACTTGATGTCAATGACCATGACGCTGTCTTTTCTGTTTTCAAAGAATTTGATGCAGAAATGGGTGGACTGGATAGAATTATTGTCAATGCAGGGATGGGCAAAGGTGCCTCTATCGGTACTGGGTATTTTTATGCCAACAAACAAACTGCTGAGACCAATTTCGTAGCAGCTTTGGCGCAATGCGAAGCCGCTATGGAAATATTTCGAGCTAAAAATGCTGGTCACTTAGTAACTATATCATCTATCAGTGCAGTAAGTAGTTATCGTCGAGCGATGACCGTCTATGCTGCCACCAAAGCCGCGCTATCTTCAATGTCTGAAGGTTTGCGAATAGATCTGCTGGGCACACCAATCAAAGTGTCTACCGTACATCCCGGTTTCATTCGCAGTGAAATCAATGAAAAAGTGAAAAAAGTCCCTTTTATTGTGGATACCGAAACAGGTTGTAAAGCCATGGTAAAAGCCATCGAAAAAGAAGGGGAAAACTCTTATGTGCCTACTTGGCCATGGGCATTTTTACAATGGTTCTTGCGGATCGCTCCTAAATCTATACTCAAAAAAATGAGCTAGGAGCCAGACATGGAAGCATCAGTTTTTACTGAAATTTTATTACCAGCAAGCCTCGTGCTCATTATGTTCGGTATGGGCATGACCTTGACGGTAGCGGATTTTCAACGCTTATTAATCACACCAAAAACCGTATCCGTTGGCTTACTAGGTCAGTTGATCGGTTTACCCTTGGTTGCATTTGGTTTGGCCCTGGCCTTTTCCTTGGAGCCACACATTGCGATTGGTTTGATGATTTTAGCGGCTTGTCCTGGTGGTACTTCATCCAACCTGCTAAGTCATATCGCCAGAGCGAATATTGCTTTATCGGTCACCCTCACCGCAGTGACATCTGTGATTTGTATTATAACCACCCCCTGGCTGATCCGTTTTAGTATTGATTATTTTGCTATTACTCCGGATGAAACATTCTCACTCATTAAAACCTCATTAAGTCTTCTGGTTATCACACTGATTCCAATCGGCGTGGGGATGTTAGTGCGTAAATTCGCTCTAAACTTTGCGCTTCGTTCAGAGAGTTTTTTTAAGCATTTGTCGACGTTTTTCTTATTTTCTATGATTGCGATTATTGCTTACAAAGAACGGGAAATTCTCTGGGAAGCTTTCCCTAATATATTTATGGTCACGCTTAGCCTAAATATTATAGCTACGGCTATAGGCATTATGTTTGCCAAACTCAGTCGCTTAAATGTCCAGGATGCATTAACTATCGGGATTGAAGTAGGCACACAAAATGCCACAGTAGCGATACTTATCGCGGTCACATTTTTGGCTAAACCTGAATACTCAATAGCTGGCGCTGTTTATGGCGTTGGTATGTATATAGGTGCATTTGGTCTTATTGTATTGCGTAAAAAAGGGTGGCTTGGCTTCAACGAATAAGGCACTAAGGATAGTAAAGCGGTTCTTGATATTGGGACTTGATCTTTATTGACTATCAAGTAATGTTAAATAGTCTTTCTTTTATTCTGTGAGTCTCTTTTGTTCCGATTTCAGCTTACCACTTTTCTATTTGTCGGATTGATTTGCTGTTACTGTGCATTGACTCAGCCAGTGTTTGCAGGTGAAAGTCGTCCTGCTAATTCTGAAGCAAAGAATGTTTACCCATACATTCCAACCGAGCAAAAAAATAACAATAACCCCCCAGAAGAAGACTTAATACCTTCCTATAGCCGTGTGGCATTAGAAAACGTGATCCACAGTGCTCTAAAAACGTTTGTCACACCGGGAGTAGCAGTTGCTATCGTCCACCAAGGTGAAATCATTCATCAAGGAGGCTATGGTTTACGCCAGCAATCTGCGCCAGAAACAGTAAATCCCTATACCTACTTTCGTTTAGCCTCGTTATCCAAGGCATTTACCGCGGCTAGTGTCGCTAAATTAGTGGATATGGGTAAACTTGACTGGCAGGACAAAGTCATCGAATACCTACCTGAATTTACACTTTACAATAAAAAAGTCACCAATAGTTTCACAATATTAGATCTCCTCACGCATCGTTCTGGGTTAGTTTCTGGGGCCGGTGACAGTATGCTGTGGCCTGAGCCTACTGGGTTTTCTCGACAAGAAATCATTCACAACCTCCGTTACCTAACACCAAAGTTCTCTTATCAAAAGACGTACAGCTATTCCAATGCGTTGTATATCACAGCAGCAGAAATTGTCGCAAAAATAACAGGTGTACCATGGTCACAATTTGTCGATGAACAGGTATTTCAGCCACTCAACATCCAATGCTATGCTGGCGCGATGCCGCAGAGCTTACTGCGTAATGTGGCGTTGCCCCACGGACACAATGACACCCGAGGTATTTATCCTATTCCGCGTAATGCTATTACCGGTAAAGAAATTGTCTCGGCAGCGGCAGGTGGTGTCGTGTGCAACGCAAATGGCATGGCTCAGTGGCTAAAAGCACTGTTAAATGAAGGTAAAACAGCGCGTGGCGAAGCTTTATTTTCACCCTCGCAATTACAAAAAATGTGGCAGCCACAAACCCAAATGCCTATTTATCCTCGCAGTCGATTGATGAATAATACGACCCAGAAATTTTACGGAATCGGTTGGCGTATTGAGGATATCGACGGGTATGCACTCATCTCACATACTGGGACTTTATCAGGATTTCAAGCTTATGCAGCGATGATCCCAGAATTAGAACTCGGTGTTGTCGTGTTAAATAATGGGTCAAATTATGGTGTGCGCTCCACCATCGTCCAAACGATACTCAAAGCATTTATTAACGCGGATATTACTAAACATGATAAGGGGGAGAGTATTGATACTCGCAACTGGGAAGCCTTTTTTGTTAAAGCACAAAAAGAAGCTGAACAGCGCTACCTAAAAAGAACGTACCCTGAACCAAAAGGAACAGGTAAGACACTATTCTCACCCGAAGCATATGCGGGTTACTTTGCTGACCAATGGTTTTCAGGTCTATTAATTGATATGGATGAACAAGGACAGCTGCGGATCACATCCGAAAAAATGTCTTCACTTACAGGACGCTTAGAGCCATTTGCAGAACACACATGGATTATTCGTTGGGACAACCAAAATGCTGCCCAAGACGCATTTATTTATTTCAAAGCTGAACGCAATAATATCGTCTCTTTCACATTACACCCCTTTCAAAATAAACTAGAGGATGATCATGAGTGGCGAGATATGGTATTTTATAAGTAGTACCACTCTAAAATGTAACAACGTATCTAGAGAGTCATTCTTGATTCAATAAAACAAGGAACTGTTTTTATTCATGCTCACTTATGTAGCGCTTTTCTCTGACTGCTTTGCGAAAGTAAAACATAGCAATTCGCTCATGCGTATTTTTTACGCCTTGTTAACCTTGGGCAGCATTTTTGCATTTCAAGCAACGGCAAAAACCACCATATCTTTCCCTGAGGATGCGCTCATCCCGAAATCGGTCCAAACCAATATTGCACTCTCATTAGCGAACTATACCGGCTACCCTGACTGCTCTGCTGTAACGCCGTTAAATGCCCAAAGGCAACAACGGGTACTGGGTAAAATCATACTTGAGGCATTTCATAGTGATGGCTTATTTGCGACCCAAATAACACAACTCGAATTAGAACATGCAAGTAATTGCCAGAATTGGCAAGCTGAGGCCATTAACATCGAACCAGCTTTACTGCAGAAAGTGACCTTTTCGGACAGCTTGATAACTTCTGACGACCCCGTGCTCCAAGCGCAGATAAAAGCATTTGAAGCGATGCTAAATCGGCCGTTTCAGCAATCAGAATATCAAGGATTTATTGATAATATTTACACACAGGCTATCGCTCGTGGTTACTTTGATATTGAGCTAAATGAACAGGTTGTTGCCGTCATTGACGGAGGACGAGCGGTAACTGTCACGTTCAATATCAAACTAGGACAGCGCTATAACATCCAAGAGATCAAATTAATCAACACCACTATCAATCCAGAATTAATCTTTGATCTGATAAAGTTTGCGCCGGGTGATGCATACAGTATTGGCCAACTAAACACCCTGACCAAAGCATTACAACAAACCCAATATTTTTCGCAAGTCTCGATTCGGCCTGATATTGCGTCACGAAATACCCAAAATCATACCGTAGATATCCATGTTAATGTCACCGAAAAAGAAAAGCACTGGATTGATCTTGGGGCTGGAATATCAACCGACGATGGTTTGCGCACATCACTCACATGGACTCGTCCGAGATTAAATGATGCGGGCCATAGTTTGCGTGCTTATGCCCAGTTATCTGTACCTGAACAACAAGCGACCTTTACTTATAAAATCCCTTTTGCTGATACCAACAAAGATTATTTAGGGCTGCAAGCGGGTGTGCAAAACATTGACCGTAATGATACGCAAAGTTTGACCTCGTCGATTGGGGTACAGCGCTACTTTGCTTGGGGGGATAATGAATGGCAGCATAATTTATTTACCCGTTATGAATATGCTGAATTTCGCCAAGGCTCTGCATCACGCAACTATTCTGAACTCCTATTTTTCGGAGCTAGTACGACCTTGTTAAAAAGTGATAATCCACTCTACCCGACCCAAGGTACACGAAAAACAATCACATTCGCGACAACTCAAGATAGCTTGTTAAGTGATCAAACACTGTATAAATTCTCTGCTAGAGGCAAATGGCTGGTCCCTCTTGATGCGACAGATAATCGTCCTGCTTTTAGCTGGCTCAGTATTGTAGATTTTGGCATGGTGGCAGCGGATGATTTTTTTACTGTCCCTTCAACTATTCGCTTTTACGGTGGGGGAGATCAAAGTATTAGAGGCTTTGCTTTCCAGGCACTTTCTCCAGTGGATGCTACAGGAGTTGATACCGGAGCAGAACAGATAATAAGTACCCAACAAGAAGTTTTCACAACGCTTAACGATGACTGGCATATTGCATTTGGAGTAGATGCCCTACGTGCACGTACATCATTAGACACTATCCAAGCATATAGTGCCAACATCGGTGCACATTGGCGTTCACCGGTTGGCCCAATCCGCTTTTATGTGTCTAGGGGACATAGCGACCTAGAAAATACGTGGCGCGTTCATTTGCTGATGGGGCCATTATTATGAGTTCACCAACAATCCACAAGACTCCTATTTGGCGCCGTCTACGATTCAGTCTCATGGTGTTGGTTAGCACAGTAATGATCTTACTAGCCATAATGGTGGGTTTATTGAATTCCGAGGCAGGGACAAAATGGCTCGTCAGTACTGCCAATAAAATCCCAGGCTTACACATTAAGAATGTCACAGGTACGATATTTTCTGAGCTAGAGATAGCCTCTATGCGTGTTTCCACAGAAATACTCGATATAGCCGTTCAAGACATCGCACTCGGCGTGGAGTTATCATGTATATGGCAAAAGAGGATTTGTCTAAGTAAAACTGAGATAGGCTCCATAAATGTCTTAGCAACAAGGCTTCAAGCCAGCACTGCACAAGAAAAGCCCCAATCATCGTTAACGCTGCCGTTGCCGATTCAGCTTCCTGAGATAAAGCTTGGTACATTGATTTTTTCACGCTTGGATAAGTCGCAATTACAACTGTCTAACTTGAATCTAAAACCTATCCTTATCTCCACGTCAGAGACAACGCATTTACTCCATTTATCTGATATTGATTTACATCTTGAAAGTTTGAGTATTCTTCTCCCTCCTTCCGCTAAAAATGCAAGCGGGGCGCCGACCCAGAACACAGTATCAAATACCTATAAATCGATCGATCCCCCCCAAGACTTGACGAGTTCTTTTGATTTGAGCCATTATTTACAAACAGTCACAGGTCAAATTCAAAACGCGCAAACACATATTTATACTCATGTAGATAAGCTTTTTAACTTGCAAAAAGCATACAGCTCAACGTTACAAAATATACAGCTACCTGAACTCCAAATACCCATTAATTCAGTAGAGGTAGCGTTATTGGTTGATAGCATCAACATTATGCAACATGACCAGTCTCCTTTGTTAGAGCATTTGACCGTCAAGTTAGATCTCATACTCAAACAGATAAAGCCCGGTCAAACAGAGATCTTAATCCCCACATTTACTGGACAACATCAGGATTTCGCTTGGACGGTAAACGGTTCAATCAACGACCTCTACAACCATGAATTGACCTTTGATGCTCAGTGGTTTTCTCCAGAAGTCGTCTCAACAAAAATGGTAAACCCGATTGAGCATGTCGTATGGAAATCGTCGGGATTTATTTTGAATCCAACGATTAATATCGCTACAACCGGCTTAATCAACACCAACGTCAAAATAGCAGGAGATTTACGCAAAGCACATGTTCCCTTGGATATGAGTATCAACTGGGCACCTTTTCAATACTCTTATCAGAATATACAGGTTGCACTTGGAGCAGGTTTTTTACGTGCAAATAGTCACGAAAATACGTTCAGTGCTGCTTTCGACATTCCGCTAAAAACATTGGTATTTACTGACACACAGTCCCATGATGCAACCCCCGAAATTCAACTAAATGATATTTTTAGTCGCTGTGCTATCACGCTAGAACTCACCCAAATGACTAGTCAAGATTGCTCCCTAAATTTTGCCAGCAACCCTTATAACATTCAGATTTCAGGTACCCCTGATACTGGAATACAGGTCGAAACGGCGTTGCAAATTGACGATATTGCCGCGCTCACAGAATGGGTATTCAATGGTAAAAAATTGAGCCAACACCTCACTGCACATGCTGTTGATGTACGTGAAGATAGTGCGTTGAAATTATCCACAAATACAACAATTGGCAAAGATAAATTGCAGCTAACAGCCATGGTTACACTTGACGGCGTAGTCGCACAAGGTATGGCTATAGATGACTTCAATACTGCGCTAGAGGTTTCTGCAGATGTCAGTAGTCTACGTGCTAACTTAGGTCAGACCCAAGTCCAACTTGCTCTGCCTAAAACGCATTTACACATTACCCTTGCCCCTAGCCTATTTTCGCTAGACTACGCTCAAGGGCTATTACAGACTTCTGCTCTGGATATATCGTTAGCGTCTGCTGCGTACAGTACTTCTCAAAACCAGGCAAGCACCACTACTCATCTGATTCCTCTTGGCACAATCCAATTTGCGCCACTGACGTTGTATAGCTCAGAACCAACCCTAATGACACAACTCAGTGTTGATGCACTCAACTTACAAAGTATGTTCGATTTTGTGCAACGGGTAGTACCCTCTCCTATTTTAGCAAATCTACAAACAGATAGCGTGATGACGCTTCAACTCAATGCCTCGCTCTTAGCGAAACAAGCTCTCAAAGTTCAGCTTGGGGCTAATTTATCACAAAGCACTTGGGAGTATGACAACTTAGGCTTAACCTTGAGTCCTGCGCAACTTACGGGAGATATGATTTGGGATATTTCACAACCTATATCGACTCTTACCGGTTCACTGCAGACAGAAGTCTCTGGGGATAGGTTAGGTAAAATTGCACTCGAGATAGAACGCACTGAACAAACGAAATTATACGCAGAATTGTTTTCAGTGAATTTAGGTGTGTTTGCACCGTTTGTTCCTCAGTTTAAAAATCTAGCTGGTCTAGCAAGTGCTAATTTAGCACTGGTGCAAAATGCTTCGGATATTGACATTACGGGTGTAGTCATTATCCCTGAATTAGCGATTAATATTGAAAAATTGCCGGAAAGTGCCAAAACACCCCATCCTGATATTCAATTCACAACACCACTGGAACATGTATTTGATACCCAAAACCAAGACTCTGAACGCTTAAATATCACTACTAACGTCAATGTTTTTGTGGATCCCTTAAAACAAAATACAGTGACACTATCTGCTTTAGATTTTGCCAGTGCACTCAATGGTTATGTGAATGTCAGTGGCAATATCCAGAGCCCACTCGTTATGGGAGAAATTAATATTGTCGATGGGAGTTATGCGGCCTATGGCCAAGATCTACTTATTCGTAAAGGCAGTTTAAACTTTACTGGGCCAGTTAACTTACCCTATGTGGATATTGAAGCGATCCGTAATCCCAAAAATATGGCTGATTCTACTATAGCTGGATTACAGATCACCGGTAACCCTAATCAATTAAAAGCAAGTTTGTTTTCAGAGCCCATGCTCGAAAACCCCAATATATTGTCTTATCTGATCCGCGGAAAGGGGCTAGATGCCAGTTCTGATGAAGATAACTCAGTGTTATTAACCAATGCTTTATTGGGATTTGGTTTGGGACGCAGTGAAGATACGGTCAGTAAAATTGGTGATGCATTTGGGGTGGATGATTTACAATTTGCCACGCAAGGCAGTGGTGAACAAACCCAAATTGGCGTGTCTGGTAAATTAAACGATCGCTTGAGCATAGAGTATCGGGTGGGTGTGTTTTCAGCTATCACTGAGTTTGGTTTACGCTACCAATGGTTACCTAACCTTTATCTAGAAGCGACCAGTGGTGCAAGCAATGCTTTGGATGTGTTTTATGAAATCAAATGGGGAGAACGTGCTGTATCAGATGAATCAACCACTAAAAAAAATAACGAAGCATCCGCTCAGCTCCCTCAAACACCAGTCCCATAGAGCTCTCGTATAAAGTTCTTATATAAACTTCTCATATAGAGTCGGATGAAAGAGTCACTTGATAGAACACCCCAACAAATAAATACTAGTACCGACTTACTATGGCTGTTAATCTAGCCTGTAGCTCATGCTTTTCTAAAGATAACTCAAAAAAAAATAATAATTATGGACAAAACCCATTCAGCGAAACGTTTTACCTTTTCTTCTTTTTGGTATCGTTGGCATAAAAGATTCATGCTGCTGGTGGGTTGGCAATTCTTTGTCTGGGCCCTAACCGGTCTTTATATGGTAAGCATAAATATCCATGTTATCCACGGTGAAACATACCTTCCTAAACCATCGAACTTAGATCTTACTCAATTCACATATCCCATAAACACCTTGCATACACGCTATCCTGATGCAGTCGCGATTTCAGCGGAATTCCTTAGAGGAGAACAAGTATTTAAGGTCAAACATAGTATTAACCCCTATGCCGCAACGCTTGTTTCTGCATCGACAGGTGAGACACTGCCCAAGCTTACTGCAACGCAGATTAAAGAGATTGCAGTCACTTTAAGTACAGATCCAATCAGAGAGATCCGATTCTTAGATAAAGCGCCAAAGGAGGTGTCTTCTCGCTATACCAATGTCTATCAGGTGACTTTTGACCGCTTTGATGATCTGACGTTGTATATGCATGAGTCAACAGGCGAAGTCGTTACGGTTAGACACCTTTGGTGGCGTATTTTTGATGTTTTTTGGCGCTTACACATAATGGATTATGACGATGGTGAAAACATCCACAATATTTTATTAAAGTTCGTCGCTGTAGTTGGTTTTATTGCTGTAGGAATGGGGCTGGGCACGTTGTATTTTCGGTTGCGAAAACAACAGTGGCTGAGGCTTAAAGTACATAAAGGAAAAATTCAAAAAATCAAACAAGCCCGCTTAAAACACTGGCAAAAAATCCACAAAATGAGCGCTTGTGTTGTTGGCGTTCAAATGATGATTTGGTTAGGTTCAGGTATATATCTCAGCTTTATTCCATTAGCGATAAAAGATTATCCGAACTTACCAAATAATTTATATCGTTCTAATTCCATAAATACATCTTATTTAGCGAATACAGATGCTACCAGCCCACAGACTTTAGCTGCGTTATCCACTACGCTTTTGTTTGGTGTCGATACTGAGTTTAAGAAAGTCACCTGGCAACCTGCGACAAACTTCCAAGAAACACTGATACAATGGCACAGCACGGCCACAAAACACCCTTATCAAAAAAATGATATCACACTGACAGATAGTGCTGGGATGCCCATATCTTGGTCAAAAGCAGATTTAGAGAATAGATGGTATACACTGACATCGGATCCAGATTTTACCGGTATAACGTTCCATGAAGAGGGGAAAGATGTGTTAAGGGGCGAAGAAAATAGCATCTGGGAAATCACTTTCAAAACTTATAGCGCTATCTATCGCGCTCATTCTGGAGAACGTATTCGAGTCTTAGATGAGTATTGGGATTGGCATGATTTAATGCTAAAACTGCACTTTATGGATTATCCAAATAACGGTTCATTCAACAGTATTTGGAATATTATTCTCGCTTTATCCGCATTGATACTGAGTATCACAGGGTTGCGATTTAGCATAAGAAAATGGGCTAAAAGCATTTCACAAAATGCATATATACCCCGCTAGTTATTTCAGCTTTTAGCTAAATAAGTGTATGTCTCACAAGCGAAATTTCTGTTCTCCATTGACCCACGTTTCCAATACTTGAGTATCTCTAATTTTACTGGGATGGATGCTAAAAATATCACGGTCGATAATAATAAAGTCGGCTTTTTTACCCGCTTCTAATGTCCCCAAAATATCATCTTGGAAAGCAGAATAGGCAGCGTCAAGGGTAAAACCTCGTAAAGCTTGTTCCAAGGTCACCCTTTCTTCTGGGATCCAGCCTGACTCTGGGATGTTGTCGCCAGATTGACGTGTTACAGCAGCGTGCAAACCATGAAACGGATGTGCTAGCTCTACTGGAAAATCCGAACCAAAGGCAATTCTAGAGCCTTGTGTCAGGAATGTCTGCCAAGCATAAGCGCCTTTTAAACGCGCTTTACCGACCCGATCTTCGGCCATATTCATATCTGAAGTTGCGTGAGTCGGTTGCATAGAAGGGATAATTCCAAGGGTTTTAAACTTTGGAATATCCTCTACCGCTACAACCTGGGCATGTTCTATACGATGGCGTTCAGTATTCTCTGGAAAAATCGCGAAAGTTTTTGCAAATTCATCCAATGCCAAACGATTTGCTCTATCCCCTATCGCATGGAAATTTAATTGAAAATTAGCACCCAGAACTTCCCTAAACAGTGAGGGTAATTGTTCTTGAGGGGTCACTAATAAACCGTGGTTGTCGGGATCATCACTGTAAGGCTCCAACAAAGCCGCCCCTCTGCTACCAAGCGCCCCATCACCATATGCTTTCACACTGCGAATGGAAAGCATTGCGTTGGCATCCGCAATATGCCCTTGGGATAGCATGGCTGATAAGTTTTTGTCTGTCGCAGCTAGCATCGCATAAATTCTGACGTGTAGCTTATTTGCAGCGGCTTGGGCTTGATAGAATTCGGCGACATGTTGACCAATGCCAGCATCATGCATACTCGTAATGCCGAGCGATAATAAATGTTCATTTGCTGCTTGGAGTTGTTCAGCTAATTGGGCTGCATCAGGTTTTGGGATAAGTTTTTCAACCAAATACGAGGCATTATCAATCAGTAACCCCGTTGGGTTACCCGCTGCATCTTTAACAATCTCTCCACCTGAGGGGCTAGGTGTTGTGGCCGTTATTCCCGCTTTTTCCAAGGCTACAGTGTTGACCCAAACTGCATGACCATCGACTCTGGATAACACAATCGGTTTGTCGATATTTAATGCATCCAGACTCGCTTTGGTTGGGAATTGTTTGTTGGGCCACAAAACTTGGTTCCAACCACGCCCAATAACCCACTCAGAAGCTGAGTCCGTGTGCGCCGCAATAAAGTTTTGCACTAATTGTGCAGCCTCTGCTTCACTTTTAGCCGAGCGCACATCAACTGATAATAAGTTTTCACCTAAACCCAGCATATGTCCATGCGCATCAATAATCCCAGGCAGCATGACTTGACCCTGTGCATCAATCGTACGATCAACTGCCCCTACACTAAACGTGTTACCTACAGCGATAATTTTGTCATCTTTAAACGCTATCTGTGAAAATTGCACCAAGTCCCCTTGGGTATTCAATGTATAGCCGTTCACATTTTTAATTAAAGTAGTGTTTGCTAGACTTATTGGACTCGTCACGACAAGTGTCAAAGTCAGAATGGTATAACGCAGGAAGTTACGGGTCAGCATGGGAATTCTCATTTTTTTAGGTAATTATAAAAACCTTTCATTACCGTGCAGTGAAAGGCTAAAACTTTTTGGTAATCGCTTTTTTCATCTTGTTACCTTTAGCCAGTGCCTCATCTATAGTTTCACCTCGGGCTAGCATTACCCCCATACGGCGAGTACCATTCACCTCAGGCTTACCAAATAAACGCAGGTCAGTGCCAGGCTGAGCTAAAGTCTCCGCAAGATTACCATAACTCATTTGTTTGGATTGACCAAAGGCCACTAACGCAACAGATGCTGATGGACCATAAAAATCGATGTTGGGAATAGGTAAGCCCAAAAATGCCCGTGCATGCAGTGCAAACTCAGATAAATTTTGTGAAATCATGGTGACCATACCGGTATCATGCGGTCGAGGAGACACCTCACTAAAGATGACCTTGTCACCTTTTATGAATAGCTCCACACCAAATAACCCCCACCCACCTAATGCAGTGGTAACCTGCTCGGCAATCTCTTTAGATTTTGCCAACGCTTTAGGTGACATCTGTTGTGGCTGCCAAGATTCTTGGTAATCCCCCTCTAACTGGGTATGCCCAATTGGTTCGCAAAAAGACACCCCATTGGCATGCTGGATAGTCAACAGCGTAATTTCATAATCAAAATCGACAAAACTTTCTACGATGACTCGACCAGCACCTGCTCGACCACCGGCCTGAGCATATTCCCAAGCCTCTTTTATGTCTTGAGTTGTTTTGATCAGGGATTGTCCTTTGCCTGATGAACTCATGATGGGTTTGACAAGACAAGGAAGCCCTAAAGTATCAATCGCTGCAGTAAACTCAGAAAAGTCATCGGCAAATACAAACTTTGAAGTTTCTATCCCTAGTTCCTCAGCAACGAGCAGTCTGATACCTTCGCGATTCATTGTGAGATGAGCTGCATTAGCTGATGGAACTACATTAAAACCCTCTTTTTCGAGCGCCAACAAAGCACGAGTGGCAATGGCTTCAACTTCTGGCACTATGTAGTCTGGTTTTTCGGTTTGTACGACATGCAGCAATTTTGCTTCATCTAACATAGAAAAGGTATAACTGCGGTCAGCGACTTGCATAGCAGGTGCGTGGTCATAACTATCACAAGCAATGACTTCACAACCAAGTCGCTTTAATTCAATGACTACTTCTTTACCCAGTTCACCCGCACCACAAAGTAAAACTTTGGTTGCAGAGTCCGTGAATGGAGTACCAATAACTGACATATGGGGTCCTATTTATAGTTATTTTACCGCTAAACATCTCTCTGACTAAACGTCAGAGTGAACACTATTATCCCTAATTCACTAAAAAAATTTACGACAGTTTCATCCTGCAACTGACCAACAGAATTAATATGACACCGATTAAATGAGCTGTAAATAGCTAAGCATCTTTAGTTGAAACATTTTGTAAAATCGCTAGTAAAATTAAATCTTCGTGGACACCACTAAATTAAAAAACATACACTTTAGTTTAATTTAAATAGAATTAATATTCGGCCTCGAAGATACTTTAAGTGGGTAAAAAAAATACCAAAATATATATGTCTCTTACTCTACACCACCCCTGCTGCTTTAAATAATTGTAAATGCACATCGACCAAAGCGGGAATGTCGCGTTGGTAACCTCCTCCGATGACTGCAGCAATAGGGATATCTAAATCTGCTGCCCGGGCAAAAACCATGGTATCTCGAGCTAACACTCCGGGAGTAGTAATATCCAAATGACCTAAATCATCGTTTTGATGAATATCCACCCCCGCATCATAAATAATGGCATCGGGAGTGTGCAAACGACACGCTAAATCTAAAGCCTGTGCCACAGTTTCCAAATAGATCTCGTCAGTAGTCCCTTTGGGTAAAGGAAAGTCCATATCGGATATTTGTTTCCGATGAGGAAAGTTTTTTTCGCCATGCAAAGAGACGGTGATGACATGCGGATTATTTTGTGCCAGTTTGGCGGTTCCATCTCCTTGATGCACATCACAATCGAATATTAAAACGGTCTCTACTGCGTCATTTTGTAGCATGGTCAATGCTGCTAAATACAAATCATTGACCATACAAAAACCCGAACCAAAATCGGCAAACGCATGATGATAACCACCAGTAAGATTTAATGCTTTACCATGTTCCAAAGCTAATTGGGCGGTCAAAACGGTACCAGCTGCTGCGGTCAAAGTACGCTCGACAAGTTGCTCGGACCATGGAAAACCAATGCGCCGCATAGCCTTTGGATCTAGACCACCACTGACAAGTTCTTTTATGTATTGGGGCTGATAAACTTGTTGCAGACGTTTGGGCGATAACGGCTCAGGAGTATGGAAATGGGTTTTGGACACCCCTTGCTGAATCAATGCATCATATATGCCCTGATATTTTTCAATCGGAAAACGATGCCTTTCTGGAAGATCTAACTGAGAATAAATAGGGTGAAAAACCAGAGGGATCATAATGTGCACTGTCACTTTTATAGATACATACCGTCCTTTAGATGGTAACAGATCAACTCACACAAGAAAAAATCTTGTTTTTTTATGATGTCTAAGTGTAATTAAGCGTCTCATTGTATGAGCATATGTAAGTGTATGGACATATTTAGCTTGTTTACTTAATTGGTTAATTTAAACAAAAACAAGCATATAAAAAAATAAAGGACGATGGAGATAGGTTTTTTTGTTACATCCAGTGATATTTCGTTTACAACAAAATCTCAAATACACGCCATGATAAAAGAGCATATCGCAAACAACCAAGGAAATTCGACCATGCTTAAAACTACACACTTTATCAAAGCCGCCGCTACTGTTCTTGCAATGACAGCAGCTTCATCTGCATTTGCTCAAACCACTTACCTCGCTGGAGATGATAGTAAAGCGAGTCAACTCTGTGTTGCTGTTGCAACGGGCAACAAACACCAAGTTCGCAATCAAGTATCAGGATTTAAACCGACAACCATGATTAGACAAAACTATCGCATGGTCGTTAACAATGTGACCTGTAATGGTCAAGACCTCGTCAACTTTGCTTTAAATACTGGTAACTACCCTATTGCTGAAAAGTTATCAAAATATCGTCAGGGTAATGTCCAAATTAAAGATATCGCCAAGCAGCAAAAAATGAACGGCACGGTCATCACAACGGCTAGTTAACCGATGCTGTCAATAATACCAGTGGCAAGTGTGTAGTCTGCCACTGATATTCGATTTTCAATGCTTAATTGCCGATTTATTTCTACTCATAATCCTCTATAATCAATCCTATACCCTGCTCAAATTTTCTCTTTTTTGCAACTACGCACATATAAAAAGGACGCACACAGTGAAATTCATTCACACATCGGACTGGCACATTGGTCGCCAATTTCACAATGTTTCTCTCCTCGAAGACCAACGTCATGTTCTTCAGCAAGTGGTAGCATATATCAAAGCTGAGGAAGTGGATGCTTTGGTGATTGCAGGAGATATCTATGACCGCGCAGTGCCACCGGCCAGTGCAGTAGAATTGCTAGATGAGATAATGCAAACGGTGTGTATTGACTTAGGCGTTCCCATAATACTGATTCCGGGTAATCATGACAGTGCGGAAAGAGTCGGCTTTGCTGCCAAACTAATGAAAGCATCTGGTTTGCATATCATGGGCAATTTGTCCGATATTTATGAGCCTGTGGTGCTAGATGCAAAAGGTTGTAGTGTTGCTTTTTATGGGATCCCTTACTGTGAGCCACTGCAGGTAAAAGATAACTTTAACCAAGACGTAAAAAGTTATGATGCTGCGCATACGTTTTTGGTCAATGAAATCAAAGATGTCATGTCGGATAAGCACGTCAATGTCCTCCTCAGCCATTGTTTTATCGACGGTGCCAGTGAATCTGATTCTGAACGTCCCTTACAAATAGGTGGCGCAGATAGAGTCAGTTATGAGCCCTGTTTAGATTTTGCATATGTCGCTTTAGGACATTTACACAGCCCCCAATACAAGGGAGCTGAACACATCCGTTATTCTGGTTCACTCATGAAATATAGCTTTTCAGAGCAGCACCAGAAAAAAGGAGTTACACTTGTCGAAGTTAACCAATCAGGATTAGTGGCTCAAACCCATTTACCACTTCGCCCTCTGCGCGATATGCGTATCTTGGAAGGTGAATTAGACACCCTACTAACACAAGGACAGGTTGACCCTCACTATGAAGATTATTTGTTGGTGAGATTGACGGATAAGCATGCCATATTAGACCCGATGAGCAAGCTACGCGACGTCTATCCGAATGTTTTGCACCTGGAAAAACCAGGCATGCTTGATACCAAAGCGACCGAACTCCAGCGAGCCAGTCTGAAACACAGTGAGTTTGATATGTTTCAAGACTTTTACACGCAAATTGCAGGAGAAAACATGTCAGACGAACAAAAAAAGTTAGTCTCAGGACTCATTGACCGACTTACCCAATAAAGGCGTTTTTCTTATGAAACCCACTAAATTAATCATCCAAGCTTTCGGTCCTTTTGCTGGCACAGAGGAAGTAGACTTATCCGTTTTAGGGGATAATCCTTTATTTTTAATCAATGGCCCCACCGGGGCGGGTAAGAGCTCCATCCTTGATGCAATTTGTTTTGCTTTATACGGTCAAACGACGGGTGCTGAACGTTCTGGTACACAGATGCGCTGTGACTTTGCGGATGTCCAAACGCTCACACAAGTAACACTAGAGTTTATTTTGGGTGACAAACATTACCGCATTACCCGTAAACCCATGCAGGAACGCCCCAAAAGTAAAGGTGGGGGATTTACCGTGCAGAACTCTGAAGCGGCAATATGGGAAATAGATGGTAGTGACAATGATCGTCTGATGGTCTCTTCGAGTGTCAAAGAAGCAGATGTAGCAATCAAAACACTCATAGGATTAGATGTTGAACAATTCCGCCAGGTCATGGTCCTACCCCAAGGCAAATTTAGAGAGTTGTTATTAGCTGACTCCAAGGACCGTGAGAAAATATTCAGCCAACTGTTCCAAACTTCTATTTACAAGAAAATCGAAGACGCATTAAAAGAGCAAGCAGCAGGAATTAAAAAAGCCGTAGATGAACACAACATCAAAATCAAAGGGCTACTAGAGGGAGCAAATCTTCTTACAGAGGCAGAAATTGAAACCTCATTAAATCAGCTGACCCCCAAATTAGCAGAGGCTGTTAGAGCCAAAAACACGGCCGAATTTCGGGTCAAGGAATACGATAAAAACTTGCATGATGCTAACCAGCTTTTACTAAAGTTTGCGGACATGGATGCTAAAATTATCGCTTTACAACAGCATGAGATGCAGGCTGCTAACATCACTGATAAAAAATCACAGCTCAAACTCGCCTCGACCGCACAAATCATCCAGCCAAACTTTGTCGCTCTGGATGCTGCGAATCAATCTTTGCACGATATAAAGCAACAATATAACCAAAGTGAACAACGCTTAAATGAAGCGCAGAGCCAAGTAGAGATTGGACTAGCCACCTTAGAACAAGCGCAAAATGCGGCCCAAAATATTCAAGATGACCGTCAAAAACTCACCGAACTGCAGCGCTATGCAAAACTTAGCGATAAGTTAAAAGCGGCACAAAACGTATTAGGACTAGCACTTACCGCCCAAGAAACCAGTCAAGTAGCATTCGATACCAAACAAAACGAGATTGCGACATTAAACGCGGCAATAGCCCAAAAGGATGCTGATCTGAAAGCACTAAATATCACTATTCAGCCTCTCGCGCAGGAGCAAATCAAACTCAATGGCTTAGCACAAGTATTAGCAAAACGTACCCAACTAGACACCGCACAACAAGAATTAAGTTCTTTAGAGCAAGCGACCGCCAACGCCAAAACTCATTTCGATAACGCCAATGCTGAACTCAGTAAACTCAATATTCAGGCCATGCAAACAGAACTGACATGGCATACTAACCAAGCGGTGTTATTGGCAAGTGAGTTAGCAGATGGTGAACCTTGTCCGGTGTGTGGTAGTCTTGAACACCCCCACCTTGCCAGTCAGAATAATGCGCTAGATGTCGTCACCAAAGAAGAGGTGGATGTAGCTAGAGAACAAGTAGTGCAAGCAGCAGCTGCCAGAGACATAGCCAAAGCGACTTATGATGAGGCATTATCAAATGAAACAGTCCAAGGTCGACAGATCAAAGCCTTACAAGAGGAACTTGGCGAAGCTGCATGGCTGTCACTGGCAGTAGTAACTGAACAGTTCAACCAGCAAAATACAAAGGTCAAAGGCTTGGTCAGCCTGCAACAGCAAATAGTAGACATAACGAAAGCGCTGACAGAAGAACAATCACAACTAAGTACAATAGAAGAAATCTGTTCTACTCTTCAAGCACAAGCCGCGAGGGATAAAGAACAATGTCTACTAGCCCAATCCAAAGTGACGCATTTAGAAGAGCAAACACCCCTAGAATATCGAGACGCTGAGCTACTATCCTCAAACATCACGACATTGACTCAGCAAATCGAGAACTTAGACACCGCGTTAACCACCGCTAGAGACCAAGAAAAGCAGTTACAAACCGAGTTAGCTACTGCCCAAGGCACTCATCAGTCCGTGGCTAAGCAGTTAGATGATATCACCAAAAACCAAAAAACAGCCCAAGCAAAGTGGCAAGCGGCGCTTAGTGCTAGTGTGTTTGACGATGAAGAGAGTTTTTCCCAAGCTTTACTAAGTCATGATGAACAAGAACAATTACAAGAGGAGATTGCGACGTATACTGCAACACTCGCTGAGTTGAATGGTGCCAAAACACAACTTGCTAGCGAGTTAGCAGATAAGGAAAAGCCCGAACTTAGTGATATCCAAAACGCACTTGAGCAAGCAACCGCCGAATTATCTGAGCAAGAAGCGCATTGGCGAGAACTCGACCAACGGAACAACCAACTGCTCGAACTGCAGAAAAAATTAGCAGAGGCTCATACCAAAAATGCGGCATTGGATGAACAATACAAAGTCATCGGCACCCTCTCTGAGGTGGCGAATGGTCAAACCGGTGACAAAGTCAGTTTACAGCGGTTTGTCCTGAGCGTGTTACTCGATGATGTGTTGATCCAGGCATCACAGCGTCTCATGCATATGAGTTCAGGACGTTACCAATTAATACGTAAAGAAGAACGGGCCAAAGGTAACAAAGCGTCAGGATTAGAGTTAGAGGTCAATGATACCCATAGTGGCAAATCCAGACCGGTTGCTACGCTATCTGGCGGAGAATCATTTATGGCTTCATTATCACTAGCGCTGGGCTTATCAGATGTCGTCCAAGCTTATTCAGGTGGCATCAAGCTCGACACGTTGTTCATTGATGAGGGCTTTGGTAGTTTAGACACAGAATCACTGGACTTGGCTGTGCGCACACTGATTGATATCCAAAATGACGGTCGCATGATCGGGATCATCTCACACGTCTCAGAGCTAAAAAGCCAAATGGGACATCGCATTGATATTACATCAAGCACAATGGGAAGTAAGATAAGAGTAATAGCGGCATAATGGACAATGTAGGTTTTGTAAGTAGAGCTCATTAAGAATAGATGCTTTTATCCTTCCTCATGTAGCATGTCCATTTTACCCACTAAAAAGGCGAACCATCCTGATTCGCCTTTTTCATATCTAAGTAGTTATAATCTTAATAACAGATCGCCAACAATCACCTACTCGTCGCGATAGCTATCCAAATCAGGACAACTACAAACCAAGTTTCTATCTCCGTAAACATCATCAATACGATTCACTGTCGGCCAGAATTTATTGCGTTTCACCGCTTCCACAGGATACGCAGCTAGCTCCCGCGAATAACTACGGTTCCATTCGCTATCGATAATATCGTCCAAAGTATGCGGCGCATTATGCAGTGGATTATCAATGCTATCCCACTCACCTGATTCGACTTTAGCGATTTCTTGACGAATACACACCATCGCTTCGATGAAACGGTCAATCTCAACTTTTGCCTCTGACTCCGTCGGTTCGATCATCAACGTACCTGCCACCGGGAAAGACATGGTTGGCGCGTGGAAACCATAGTCATTCAGACGCTTCGCCACATCCATTTCAGTCACACCTGATGCTTCTTTTAATGGACGCAAATCGATAATACATTCGTGCGCTACTCGGTCATTGTTCCCTTTATATAAAATCGGATAATGCCCTTCTAGCTCTTTAGCAATGTAGTTAGCCGATAAAATCGCTACTTCTGTTGCACGACGTAAGCCCGCAGAACCCATCATCTTAATATACATATAAGAAATCGGGAGAATGGATGCGCTGCCCCATGGCGCAGCAGAAACTGCACTGTTAGTACCTAAATCATCATTGGTACCTGCTGCTTCTAATGGCACTAAAGAGTGACTTGATAAGAACGGGGCTAAGTGTGCTTTCACACCAATCGGTCCCATACCTGGACCACCACCACCGTGCGGGATACAGAACGTTTTGTGTAAGTTCAAATGTGATACATCAGAGCCAATCAAACCTGGTGACGTAATGCCGACCTGAGCGTTCATGTTGGCGCCATCCATATACACCTGACCGCCGTGCTCATGCACAATGTTACAGATTTCTCTCACCGTTTCTTCATACACACCGTGCGTGGATGGATACGTGATCATGGCACATGATAAGTTTGCTGAGTGCTCTTCTGCTTTGTTACGTAAATCGACCAAATCGACATTGCCGTCTGCGTCACAGTTTACGACCACTACTTTTAGGCTCACCATTTGTGCCGATGCTGGGTTAGTACCATGCGCAGATTGTGGGATCAAACAGATATTACGGTGATCATCACCACGACTCGCATGGTAACGCTTAATCGCTAATAAACCGGCATATTCACCTTGAGCACCTGAGTTAGGTTGCATCGACAAAGCATCATAGCCCGTAATATCAATCAGCCAATCAGATAACTCGTCAATCATCTCCTTGTAACCTTGTGCTTGCTCCACAGGTGCAAATGGATGTAATTGACCAAACTCAGGCCATGTTACGGGGATCATCTCTGCTGTCGCATTGAGCTTCATCGTACATGAACCCAACGAAATCATAGAGTGATTCAACGCCAAGTCTTTATCTTCTAGAGACTTGATATAACGCAACATTTCAGTTTCAGAATGATAAGAGTTAAACACTTCGTGAGTTAAGAATTCTGATTCTCGCTGCAACTCAGCTGGAATGCTTGATGTGCCTTGTACCTGCGCATCTAACTCTGCGATGTCTAAACCGTGCTCGGCACCGATAAACGCTGTAAATAAATCAGCAACATCAGTTCGTGTGGTGGTCTCATCAAAACTCACTCCCACTAAACCGTTTTGGTCGATACGCAAGTTCATATCCATCGCTTGAGCAGCGGCAACAACCGCATTTTTATCATTAGGCGCCACGGTAATTGTATCAAAGAACGTGTCATTCACGACTTTGATACCTTTAGCCGTTAAACCGGCTGCAAAAATTTGGGTTAGACGATGAATACGAGAAGCAATTTGCTGTAAACCGATTGGACCATGGTAAACCGCGTAGAAAGAAGCCATATTGGCAAGTAACACTTGCGCAGTACAAATATTAGAGTTCGCTTTATCACGACGGATATGCTGTTCACGCGTTTGTAAAGCCATACGCAAAGCTGGACGACCACGAGTATCTTTAGACACCCCAATAATACGGCCTGGTAAAGAACGTTTGTAACTATCACGAGTAGCAAAGAATGCAGCGTGTGGACCACCGTACCCCATTGGCACACCAAAACGCTGAGCGGAACCAAAGACCACATCAGCACCTAATTCACCCGGTGACTTGATGAGAGTCAAACCCAGCAAATCGGTAGCAACGGCCACCACAGCTTTGTTGGCTTGTAGTGCGGCAATTATTTCTTCTATATTATGCAGCTCACCTTGCGTCCCAGGATATTGTAACAATGCACCAAACACATCATATTCAGCAGCATTTACAACAGGCCCCGTAAGCAACTCGAAACCAAACATCTCTGCGCGTGTTTTGATGACATCAAGTGTTTGCGGATGGACATTATCAGCGACATAAAATGCGTTACATTTTTTGTTTTTAGAAACACGCTTGGCCAAAGCCATCGCTTCTGCGGCTGCAGTGGCTTCGTCCAATAATGAAGCCGATGCTAGCTCCATCCCGGTTAAATCAATCGTTGTTTGTTGGAAGTTTAAAATCGCTTCTAAGCGACCTTGAGCAATCTCTGGTTGATACGGCGTATAAGCAGTATACCAACCTGGATTTTCTAAGACATTACGCAAAATTACATGCGGAGTATGTGTATCATAATACCCCATACCAATAAATGAACGCTTAACTTGGTTCTTCGCAGCGACCGCTTTTAATTCAGCTAAAGCATCCACTTCTGATTGTGCTTCTCCCACGTTTAACCCTTCTGAAAGGATACTCGCTGGGACCGTTTGTTGGATTAGGTCATCTAAAGAATCTGCACCCACAGTGTCAAGCATAGCTTGGATTTCTGGACGGCCAGGACCGATATGACGACGAATAAAATCGCTTTGTTGCTCTAAATCAGCAAGAGGTTTTTGCAATAATGGCATAGTTAAGCACTTATTTTGAAAATTAAACTTACAACGCCCTCACCCACCGGCATGTGAGTGAGGTAACGAACATGAAGACCTATTCGTCTTCAATGTTTTGCGCATATCCTTCTGCGTCTAACAATCCTTCGACTTCGCTAATGTCTTCCGCTTTTACTTTAAACATCCAGCCATCACCATAAGGGTCTGAGTTCACCAACTCTGGGGCATCCTCTAAGTCTTCGTTCACAGCAATCACTTCACCAGTAATCGGAGCATATACATCAGATGCGGCTTTTACAGATTCAGCGACAGCAGCATCATCGCCGGCAGCAACGTCATCACCAACATCAGGCAAGTCAACAAATACCATATCGCCTAACAAGTCTTGTGCGTGCTCAGTGATACCAACAGTGAAAATACCATCACCTTCAGGACGAACCCATTCGTGTGAGGTGGCGTAACGTAAATCAGCAGGGATATTACTCATATTCATTCCTAACAATGTTGTTTAATTAAATAATTTTGAAAATGTTTTGTTATAAAACGCTTTTGCCGTTGCGTACAAAACTGGGCTTAACCACTTTAACTGTAACCCACTTTTTGCGCATTTCAACTTCTGCGTAATCTGTCACGGTATTGGATACCCGAGCCATTGCAATACTATGACCCAACGTTGGTGAAAAAGTACCGGATGTAATCACACCTGTACCCCCTTCAACTTTGACATTTTGGCCATGTCGCAAGACACCTTTTTCGGTCATCACGAGGCCTACTAACTTTTCAGATCCTTCTGCTTGTATTTGTTCTAACGCTCCACGACCAACAAAATCACGGTCTTTAGGTTCCCAAGAAATTGTCCAGCCCATATTCGCAGCCAGTGGCGAAATAGTTTCATCCATATCTTGGCCATATAAATTCATTCCAGCTTCTAAACGCAAAGTGTCACGAGCCCCTAAACCACAAGGCGCAACACCTGCCTGAAGCAAAGCATCCCAAAATTCCGCAGCTCGCGTATTTGGCACCATAATTTCATAACCGGCCTCGCCAGTATAACCTGTAGTAGCGATGAATAAATCTTCGGCCTGCACACCATAGAAAGGCTTCATTCCAGCCACTGCTTCTTGTTGTGCTTCTGAGAATAATGACGCCGCTTTGGCTTTTGCATTAGGACCTTGTACTGCGATCATCGCAAACTCATCACGTTCCGTGATAGCTACAGTGAAACCAGCCGCTTGCTTGTTTAACCAATTTAAATCTTTTTCTTTTGTCGCAGAGTTCACGACCAAACGATAGTTTGTCGGTTCAAAGAAATAGACGATTAAATCATCAACAACACCACCCGCTTCGTTCAACATACCTGAATAAAGGGCTTTGCCTTTGTCTTGTAGCTTGTCTACATCATTCGCCAACAAATATTGTAAATAGGCTTTAGCATCGTCACCTACCACATCAACAATGGTCATATGTGACACATCAAACATGCCAGCATCACGACGTACCGCATGGTGTTCTTCAATCTGGGAGCCATAGTTGATCGGCATTTCCCAACCAAAAAAATCAACCATTTTGGCACCAGCTTCGATGTGTTTAGGATGTAAAACTGTTTTATTTGTCATGCTGTATCTCTGTATTTTTGATGGTCAAATATTACAAAAGCCCCTCATTTAGAACAAATTAAAAAGATAAATACATAGATAAGAATTTTAAATGTATATATAATTTGATATAAATATTATAAATAACTGAAATGCTCTAAGTCACACTTATGAATAATGTTCAGCACAGTGCGAAATAGATACTTTATGTTATGGATGATGGGCGTGAGGAATTATGAAACAACTTTCTTTAGATACATTGCGTACGTTTGTAACGGTAGTTGAACTTGGCGGTTATGCCAAGGCCGGTGATGTACTTGGTCGTTCGCAGCCGGCGATTAGTTTGCAGCTCAAAAAACTGGAGCAACAACTCGATAAAACATTATTCGTCAAAGTCGGACAACGGCATGTGTTGAGTAATGATGGCCAATGGTTAATGGGCTATGCCAAGCAATTATTAGAGATCAACGATGAAGTCTTTCGCGCCGTCCAACAAGATCCCTTAAAAGGCCGTTTGCGTCTTGGGATCCCCAGCGAATTTGCCTCTACATTACTCCCCAGTATTATTGGTGAATTCTCAAAACGTTACCCTGATGTTTCCCTCGATGTGACGTCTTCACTGAGCCAAAATTTGTTAGGCCCACAACACAAAGACGATTTTGATTTGGTCTTGGCATTGGTCGATCCAGCAGTTTCTACGGATGGCGAAATACTGCGCAAAGATGAATTGGTTTGGGTGGGCGATATTAGACAACCCCTGAAAACGGATCCCATATCTTTAGTGCTAGCGCCGAATGGCTGTATGTATCGTTCTCGGGTCATTGATCGTTTAAAACAACAAACCAATATGTGGAAAATTTCTTATACCAATGCCGATCTCTATGGTTTAATTGCAGCTATCCAACAAGGATTAGGTATTACTGCTCTGGCTCGCCAATCTGTGCCAAATTCATTGACGGTACTGCAACACCCAGATCTACCGCACCTTGGTAAAATCAATATTTGCTTGTTCAATTATGATACTCAGCATCCTGAAGTTTCTAAAACCCTCTCCGAATATATTCGTATGCGCTTGCGTGACTAAAAGTACATTTGACAGTAATGAAACTTACTATGAGTATGAAACTTATTATGAATACTAATAATTCAATTAATTAGTACGACGTTATTAATACCTTAATTAAGTGCATCCAAACGTGCTTGCTTTTCTGGATGGGTTGAAAATAAACTTAACCCCTCTTTTTCTGGTGAGTTTGCCAACAATAATGCCAAAGACTCACTAACGGCAGCGGAATCGCGGCCCGCTTTCATCAGCAGATCAACTGCATATTGATCTGATGCCAACTCAAATTTCTGAGAATGTTGAAAAGCATAAAGGTTTACCACGGCTGCTACAAGCTCTTCAGAGAGCCCCTCTTCTGCTCCGAAAATAACCGAAGCCACCGCCAAAGTCCCAGCAACAATCACCACTTTCTGCAAACTGTGACGGTGTTCTACATGCGCTAATTCATGGGCAATGACAGCCTCTACCAAAGCTTCGTCTCGCAACAAGTGTACTAATTCATCAGTGACAACTATCGGCCCACCAGGAAAGGCCAAAGCATTTGCACCGATATCTGGTGCTTGTTTGAAATGCAAAGTCGGTTTGTGCTTCAAGTTACTTACCGCCCATAATTCATCATAAGCACGCTGTAAACGTTTACGTTCGGCAATAGATAACTTCGATGGCAGAAAATGCTGATCATACATGGCTTCATAGGTTTCTTGCCCTAGTGCAATTTCAGCATCGACAGGGACAAAATCTGTTATCACCGGCGCCAGTACTTCAATAGAAAAACGCAGCACGACCACACATAAAATAAAACAAGTCCCCAAGACTAGAGATTTTTTGACCGAAAAAACCTCTAATTGACGGATCCAATTGAGAATTGAAGGCTGATAAGCAGCACAAAAATCAGTTGGCAAGGTCGCATCGCCCATGAATGAGGTGCCATCTTTGAAAAAAACCTGAGAACCTTGGATGGAGGTTACTTCAACACTTAAACTCAATGCCTCATCCGGTAACAACACCAAAGGACTCGCCAAGGTCGACCAAGATAAACGAGCCGTTTTACCTTGTGCGCTTGTACCATCAAAATATTGCCCTTTGATCATATGCTATAGACCCAAATCCACACCATCAAAATCAGCAAACTCTTCACCAAATGCAGACTGTTTTTCTGCTGCCTCAGCAACAAATTCAGCAAAATCAGTACTGGCATGTGTCGCTATATTTTCTGTAATGTAGCGATGTTGTCGAATTTGCGCCCAGGGGATCAATAAACCTATACTAAGGATGATGGCTAAGAAATTTGTGATCAAAATGAAAAGCAGTCGTCCAGGATGAATGGTATTACTAAAACGAATGGCCCCTGGTATAGCGATACCTTTGAACAATAGGGTCATACAAAAAATACGATATACAAAGCCGATGAAAAAGATATACACGTAAAAACCCAGTAAAAATGGAGCAATACTCGCCATAGCATAATTATCACTAAACGCACTTTCAGGACGAGTGAAGCTCAATGTCATCAGTACAGTCGCCAGCACAAATAAGCCCGTCACTGGCAATATCACACTGACACCAAATAGTTTATAAAAATCACTTAGTGATAAATGTGTATCAATACTGTGACCACCATAAGAGATCCGACTCCAGACGTAATTCAGCAAGAATCTTACTGCAACTGGTGCTAATAACCCCAAGGTAATAACCGACAGGAAAGGCATGACGATATAAGCTAAAAATGCTTCCCAATAACTCCCTTCAAAATGAAAACGAACATTGCGATAAGAGGTCACTCGTGCATTAAATTGCAAGGAAAGGTTAATTAGGTACGGGCTTAAAAAAAACAATGCCAAACCGACAAAACCATACAGGACGGGTAAGAATGTGGCGAGTAAATTCAACAGGAGGAATCCGGCCAAGACTAATAGACGCCCTTTTAAGATTTGCAGGCCTGTTGCGTGATAACCAAATCCAGCATCTTCTAGATAGGTGTTATTATAAAAATATTGTTTTCTGCGGACTTTGGCCCAAGCACTATAAATACCCAGTGTAACGATAGTTAACAGAAGGTTGGATAACCAAATACCAAAATACTCAGAGCTTTGCCCTTTAAATTCGAGAGGTTTCGCGAAGATCGACACCAAAGATCCTTGTGACCAGAATAAATATGATTTTAGAATAACACTGAAAGTATCACAAAAACAAACTCGTTAAAGATACTCAGTGTTGTTCTAAAAACGGTAAGACAGAGTTATGCAACGGAGTGTTGAACGGTTAATTCTCGAGCCAAATATTTATGAGTAAGGACAGTTAAAATATCAGTTTCTTGCTCTGAACGTTCGCCATCGATACCAGTGATACCCATAGCCACTTCCACTACTTTTTCAGCGTCAAAGGTGAGATCATCTACCATCTCTTTTACGAATGCTAAGGCTTCGTCGTTGTCCACAGCGACTCTGGCTTGGTGTATAGCATCATTTGTAAAAGCGTCTATAGAAATAGGACTTTGCCAAGTAAGATCTGCTATGACATCTTCGAGGTAGTCTTGTTCTGACAGAGTGATCTTGCCGTCTATTTGGTACAATAAAACGGAGAGTTTAATTAGTGATTCATTGAATCTTTGTAAGGGAGATAACTGCATTCTACTGACCTCGTTCATTTAATAATCCCTATTAAAGCGGAAGTGCATTTCTTGCTGTGTAGATACCACGCAAAGGTTGAGTTTCTTGACGTAATTATTGTTATTTTGTTTTTTCATGTTCTTATGAGCCTCGATTATACAGATAAGTTCAGAGTCTCGTATTATATTTTCTCCCTGTAACAATAAATCGCTGATCTCTAAGCAAAAATACATTAACAATTTTCCAACATTATTAACCAATTTCCATTAAATGAGCGAAAAACAACCATCTATTAGCAATATTTATTGAGTTGTAGTACAAGCGATTCTGTTCAGGGCTGTGCGGTATAAATTTTGGTGACAGATTCTGATTATAAGGTAAACTATATTATTATTATCTTTCACATATCGAATCATTCCAACATGAGTGAGTCACCCAAAGAGACTGAACACACAATTAACGTATTTTCCTACGGCACTCTCCAACTACCTAAGGTGCAACTTGAACTGCTGGGTAGAGAGGTCACGTCATGGCCGGATAGTCTATCGCGTTTCAACATGGGTGAAATTACCATTATGGATGAAACTGTGATTGAAATTTCCACGCAATCTACTCATCAAATCATTAACTTTACAGGGAATGCTAGCGATATTATTGAAGGGGTCGTGTTATCTATTTCACCTGACGAACTCAGTATCCTTGATAAATATGAGACGGATGAATACAAACGTGAAGAACTCACTTTAAATTCAGGCAAAAAAGCGTTTGTTTATGTTGCGGCCAACAATTCTGAAATGCCTGATTATCATTTTGAAATTATTGCCAAAAGCTGGGCAAAAAGAAGGCGCTTTACTCAATTACCGAAGCCAGTTCATGTGCAGATCCCTGACTTTAAGCTAAAAGAAAATTTTTATTGCAACATGATTGTCCAATATGACGATGGCAATGAAAAAGAATATTTTTCGCGCGTTTTGCGCAATCACATTACTGGCCAATGGACCGTTGACGGGATGCATGTTGCGGTTAAGGTCATCTTTCCTGAAGGTAGTCAATAACCGTTCACTCAGAAATGACTTGACCTCAAGCTAACTAGACTCGCTTGAGGGCTTTCTTCGCTTCTTTTTTCAAGCGTTTAATGTCGCTTTTACTCAACTTAGTATAAATCAGTTTTGCCTCTGAGTTCTGACCTAGCCCCTCTAAAATATTTGCTTTACGAAATTTTGCCCATTGAACAAACTCAGCAGAATCGGGCAACGTGGTTTGCTCCAAATAAAACTCAATTGCCTGCAAACCTTGCGCATACTCTCGGTTAGCCAAAATAGTTGTTTTGGCAAACTGGTACTTAGCAGATAATAAAGTGTCTTGGTTCTCTGGGGTCAATGAGATCTTGGCTAAATCTTGAAAGATACTCAGCGCCGCAGTGTAGTCTTTTTGGTTTTGTTTGATCATTGCAGCATTAAAGAGAATATCCACATCTTCTGGATATACTGTTTGACCCTCTTGAATAAGCCTATCTATGCGTGCGCTATCTTCTTGTTTTGTCGCTAATTGTAACTTCGCAATTAACGCTCGCTTAGGGTCCAACGACTCTAAAACTGCCACCTGCTCAAGTGCTTTATCATCATCACCACCGGCAATGGGTAGCGCTTCTATGTAAAAAGTAAATAGACCTATGCGGTATTCTGCGTTTTTTGGCTCTAACGCCACGGCTTTCTCAAAGCTTTCTAGGGACTTTTTTGCATAACTCATCGCAGAAAAAATACTTTGTGAAGCTTGTTGCCCCATGATTAAACCACGTATAAAAAAAGCATTTGCATTATCAGGTTCCAGCTGTACAGCTTTATTAATATAATCTTCAGCGTCATCCAAATCATCTGCCCTTACGAGCAGAGCCAACTGAATATTCGCCTCGGCGTCATGCTCGATGCTCTGTAAAAGTTGCATCGCTTGTTTTGTTTCACCTTTATCAAGATGTTGCTCAACTGCCGTGAAAACGGCTTCGTTTGTGTTTGTATTTGCTGTCACACCTGCCGTAAACAAAAATAATAAACACAATATAGACTTGGCAATAAATCGAATTTTAGATGCAATTTTTGCTTTTAATACTGTAGGCATCAGAGTTCCTTTCTGGAGATAATTAACGTCTTATGAATAATTTATGTATAAACATATCATGGGTTTTGCACCAATGCCAAGTACGTCTTTTGTATGATTTCAGCATCATTACTAGCTCGATGCCGTTTTAATTGTAATTGTTTTTGTACTTGAGATTTTTTACTCGCCCACTGTATTAAGTGTTCTTCTTGTAAAATAAGTTCAATCGCAGAAATTCTAAAATCCATTGTCACATGAGCATGTTCAAATAAACGAATCATCCATGGGTAATCCACAGACCAACCATCACAATACAACGTTTGTTTAGTGAATAGTTTATTCAATTCATGACAAACTTTTTGTCCAGACACCCCTTTTGATAACAGTAAGTCTCGAGAAATACCGTGGATAATTTCAGCAGAACCATCCCAAAAATCCCAATCTGCATAGGGTTTTATCAGCCGGCAATAGCGAGAACCATCTGCCGTCACAATACCGACTTCAATCGGATAAGAACGAGATCCGAAACCACTAGCTTCTATATCTATGATACTTGGCGTAAAAGACATGAACAACTTAACTTTTGAAAGACATACTCTAAAGCTAGACTGCATATTAAAAAGGCGCAAATCTGTATGTTGATTTACGCCTGTTTTGTTGAACTTTTACTAAATGGTTTGTGTATTCAACGTGTCATAACAAAAACAGTAAGACCACTACTTCATTTTTAATTTACTCAATGTCGCGATGACTTTGTTGGCCAAGTTACCATAGGGGGGATATAAAAACTTTAAGCTTGAAATAGGGGCTTGTTTGAAAACAGGACGCAATTTAGAAAACGTCAAGAATCCCTCATAACCATGATAATGCCCCATACCACTAGGACCGATACCACCAAAAGGCAAGTCATGTTGAGCCACATGGAATAAAGCATCATTCACCGACACCCCACCAGACATTATTTTTTCAATATAAAAATCAGCTAATGCGTTATCGCTGGTAAATGGATAAAACGCTAATGGGCGGTCACGTTTTATCACATAATCTACAACATCTTGTTTATCTTGGTAGGGGAACACCAACAATAACGGCCCAAATGTTTCACGAGTGGCTATCATCATGTCATCAGTGATATCCATAATAATGGTGACAGGATACTTTCTCAGTTCTGCATTTGGTTCTTGGTCATTAAGATTAATGACGGTCGCCCCCTTTGCTTTGGCATCTTCTACCGTTGCCACAATGCGATTATAAGATGTCTCATCAATCAAAGAAGTGTAATCCTTGGACGTAATATCAGGCAGGTGTTTCTGAACCCAATTTTTAGCCGCAGTGAGATAATCGGTCATCTGGCTTTCGTGTACAAACAAATAATCGACGTTCGTACAGATCTGCCCAGCATTGTATTGCTTGGCAAACATGATGCGCTCTACAGCTTTTTGTAGGTCGTAATTTGGATCTATCACCGCCGGAGACTTCCCACCTAATTCGAGTGTAACTGGAGTTAAATTTGCCGCAGCGTTAGCCATGACTTTTTTGCCCGTTGCCCCTGAACCTGTAAACATAATATGATCAAAAGGTACACTTGAGAATTGTTGCCCCACTTGCCCTGTTTCATCGAAGAACTGTAGCTTTTCCGGTGCAAAATACTGCGGAGTCAACTCGATTAATAACTGACATAAGTTACGTGAGTTTTCTGACATTTTAACCATCGCTCTGTTACCTGCAGCAAATGCTGATGACAAACCTGCAAATGTCAGATTAATTGGGAAATTCCAAGGAATAATAAACCCAACTACACCAATGGGCTGAGGAATGACTTTGTTTTTTGCTCCCGCAAACATCGTCCAGTCAACACTGCGCTTTTGCACCTTTGCCCACTTTGCTACTTTTTTGCTTGATGCCGTAATGTCGTCAACCGCTACGAAAAATTCAGCTAACATGGTTTCGTGATAAGAACGATTGCCGTAGTCCTGATTAATTGCCGCAACAATAGCGTCAACATTGTCGGTTAATAGTTTTTTTAAATTAGCAAGATGAGCTCTTCGTTCCGCCACTGTTTCATAAGGATGTTGATCAAAACTATTTCTTTGAAGAGTAAAATGCTCATGCAAATGTGCATAGATAGATTCAGGACTACTAGGGTCGTAAGGCAACTGGTCATTGACCGGAGTGTCTACATGGACTGTATCAGTAGCAGACTCGGTTGACGTTGTGACATCATTTTCTAACATGTTCTTATCCTTTTCAAAAGCAACTTTTATGTTTTATGACTCTGTAAACGGAGCTTAAGTTTTATTGTTCTTGTATATAAATAGGGCAGTACAATTCCATTATATAAACATTTTATTTACATTTAAAATATATATTTATATACGTTTACCAGAGGTAGCACTGAGTGAGTTTTGACTGAAAACATGCATCGTGGGACGGGTCCCAAAGAGGGAAAAGAAGTGGAAGTTGGCCGATAAGCCGGGTTCTGTCGTGGACAATCATTCGTCTAGGCCTGCAATCACTCACAGGCTCAAGCAACCTACCCGTTCCCGATGCGGGTCACACCAAGGGAACCTATTTGGTCTTGCTCCGGGTGGAGTTTACCTTGCCGTTTTTGTTACCAAAAACGCGGTGCGCTCTTACCGCACCCTTTCACCCTTACCAGCCGAAACTGGCGGTCTCCTCTCTGCTGCACTGGTCGTCAGTATAAATACTGCCCAGGCGTTACCTGGCACCCTACCCTATGGAGCCCGGACTTTCCTCCCCCGCAACAAGCACACAAAGCGCATATTGCGGCAGCGATTGTCTAGCCAACTTCCATTTATAATTGTACGTTGTTCCTAATAGCTAAGCTAGGTAATTCGCTAATTATCATCGTTTGCCCAACAATTTGACAAAAATCAGACTCATTTTTTTTACCCAGCATGACGCCTTGTTGTTTTTGTGATCATTTGCTTTACTTAAATCGTGTTTACATTTTAAGGAAAAAAAGATGAATGTCGTAGGCTGGTTTGAAATATATTGCTCAGATTTAGAGCGCGCTGGAAAATTTTACAGCACTGTCTTAGATGTCCAATTAACAGATAATCAAATGGAAGACTTTTCTATGAAAATGTTTCCAGAAGATATGCAGAGTTATGGTTCGGCTGGGGCGTTGGCATACGAAGCGAATATGGCACCTGGAGCTAATTCTACAGTTGTCTATTTCAATTGTGAGGATTGTGCTGTCGAAGCCAGTCGAATAGTTGCCGCTGGCGGTAGTGTTTTACGAGAAAAAATGAGTATTGGCGAACATGGATTTATCGTCATGGGGCAAGATACTGAAGGAAATATGTTTGGACTGCATTCTATGCAATAAACAAAAAGTGGGCTTGCCAAATTAAAAAGGATAGCGCATTGCTATCCTTTTTAATGATTGAATCGAGCTATTCAGATCGGTTTATTCAGGTAAGATGGCGTTGTGATACACATTTTGTACATCGTCGCAATCGTTTAACATATCCATGAATTTTTCGAACATTGGCATATCATCTGCTGTTAATTCAACATCTGTTTGAGGTACAAAAGTTATTTCCTCCACCTCTATCGTCAGCTCTGGAAAAGCGTTTTGCAGCGCTGTTTTGACTTTAAAAAATTCAGTATGTGGGGCAAACACAGTAATTTTACCATCGGCTTCTTCCACATCAGTTACATCCACATCCGCTTCCATAAGCGCTTCAAGGATGACATCTTCGTCATCACCTGCAAAACCAAAGACCGCAGCATGGTCAAACATATGTGCAACGGCACCTGGCGCACCGATTTTTGCGTTTGTTTTGGTGAAACAGTTACGTACATCTGTGATCGTGCGGTTGTTGTTATCCGTTAAACAATCCACAATCACCATGCAGTTACCCGGACCAAAACCTTCATAACGCGCTGGAACGAAATCTTCGCCAGCACCTCCGGCGGCTTTGTCGATCGCTTTGTCGATGACATGGCCTGGTACTTGGTCTTTCTTGGCCTTTTCAATGAGACGCTTTAGAGATAAGTTAGCGTCTGGATCGGTGCCGCCATTTTTAGCAACAACATAAATTTCTTTTCCGTATTTTGAATACACTTTGGTTTTTTGTCCGGCTGTTTTCGCCATTGCGTTTTTGCGGACTTCAAATGCTCTTCCCATGGGATACTCTTTTGTTCTTAATATTAGTTTTATTATAACCAGAAAATGCACAACTCTCTATGGCAAATGTAGATTTGCGAGGCACTACCGTATATTTACCTTAAGGAAGGTGTTGTGATGCTAGATAATCATGTGACTGCATTTCTTGTAAACGTGACAAACAACGTCTAAATTCAAAATTTAATCGTCCATCCGTATATAACTCTTCTAAAGGCACTTGCGCTGAAATAATCAATTTTACATTGCGCTCGTAAAACTCATCGACCATAGCAATAAAGCGCCGCGCAATATCATCAACAGCTAAGCCCATTTGCTCTACATCTGCTAACAACACCGTATGATAGATACGACTTAACTCCATATAATCGGTTTGCGAACGAGGACCATCACACAAAGCTCTAAAACTCACCATCAAAACCCCATCGGCATCGCGTAAAGCAGGTATCATTCGACCTTCAATCTCTATTGCTTTACCTATCGAACCTTCATCTGGCGCTAATTTGACAAAGTATTCATCCAGGTTTTGCTGGGCTTTGTCATCCAATGGGTAATGAAATATTTCTGCTTGCTCGAGTGTACGCAGACGATAATCAACACCGCTATCGACATTGACTATACGTGTATTTTGATTAATTAACTCGATAGCAGGTAAGAAGCGTGCTCGCTGTAAACCGTTGTGATAAAGGTTATCGGGAATAATGTTAGATGTCGCCACTAATACAATACCATGGGCAAACAAGGCTTCCATCAAGGTCCCTAAGATCATAGCATCGGTAATATCGGATACGAAAAACTCGTCAAAACAAATGACTTTGGCTTCCTCAGCTAGTCGAGCCGCCACGATTTGCAGAGGATCAGATTGACCATCCAACGTTTTTAACTCACTGTGCACACGATGCATGAAACGGTGAAAGTGAATACGCATTTTCCGTTCAAAAGGCAAGCATTCAAAAAAAGTATCTACTAAATATGTTTTACCGCGCCCCACTCCTCCCCAAAAATAAATACCTTGAATAGTAGGTTTGGTCATTCCCTTACCAAACTTAGCTTTTATCTTTACTCGCCAGGTCAGTTTCTTTGGTGGCTGTGTAAGTTCCTCATATAAACGCTGTAACTCTTTAACGGCGTTCTCTTGTGCTGGATCATGTGAGAAATCGTCGCGCAAAAGATCTTGCTGATATTTTGCCCATGGTGTTATTAGAGATTCTGTCACAAAGTTCACTTGAAAAAATTAATCATCATACCGATATAATATAATGAATCTGTAAAAGATGAAAATCCGACTCACGTAGCAAAGACTTTGCATGAAAACTTTGTTATCCTAAAAACTGTCATACATAGGGTCAACACAACATGCAAGAAATCATCATCTATAGTGGTCTACTTCTGATTGGTTTAGTAATTGGATTAGTTATAGCAAAGGCATCTTTTAGTCAAACTGTATCGAATCAACCAGATGATAGTGTAGCGGCTGAGCACAAAAAAGTGTTACTGACTCAAATGCAAACGCAAATGGAACAAGCGAAGCAAACACTTTCTTCGCTAGAGTCTCAATGCTCTGCTTTACGCGAACAAGTTACTGAGTGTGAATATATACTTGCAGCATATGACAAATCGGACGAAGCTGATGATAAAAAAATCACGTTCTTTGGTGAACATGCCTCTCCGTATTTACGTATGAAGAAAAATGAAAAGCGCGAAACGACGAGTGCTGAGCACCAACCGAAAGATTTTTCAAATAGTAGCTCTGGTCTGTTTAATGGCAGTGAAATAAAAGAAAAATAGTTCGGAACTTAATACGCCAGCACTAGGTCTTTTAGTAAATTGTTGAATTTATTAATAAATAGGAGTGTTGTTTTTGATGAAATCCTTCCTCAAAAAAGTTGCCATTGTTGGCGTTATTTCCAGTTCCATCATTTTTACCCAAAGTTCAGCGCTAGCGAACATGGGGCTACCTTTTTTATCGTCTTCTGACACCACCCCCTCTCTAGCTCCCATGCTAGAGGAAACCATGCCCGCAGTGGTTAGTATTTCTGTTGAAGGCAAAACAACGGCACGTCAAGAAATTCCAGAAATGTTTCGTCCTTTCTTTGGTGGACAAGGTCGACAACCCCAAGAACGTCCCTTCCGCAGTCTCGGTTCCGGCGTAATTGTTGATGCTAAAAAAGGCTACATTGTGACTAATGCTCATGTGGTAGACAATGCAGACAAAATTTTGGTGACCTTGACGGATGGGCGTGAGTTTTCTGCATCCAAAATTGGGACTGATAACGAAAGTGACATTGCATTATTAGAAATCGAGCCTGAAAATCTCACCCAAATTGAGCTCGCGGATTCTGACAAATTGCGTGTCGGTGATTTTGTTATCGCTATTGGTAATCCTTTTGGCTTATCACAAACCGTGACCTCTGGCATTGTATCTGCTCTTGGCAGAACTGGAGTAAACGTGGGTGGTTATGAGAACTTTATTCAAACCGATGCGGCAATAAACCGAGGTAATTCAGGCGGTGCATTAATTAACCTCAAAGGTGAATTAGTCGGTATTAATGCGGCTATCTTTGCCCCAGGCGCAAATGCCGGCAACGTAGGTATCGGCTTTGCTATTCCCAGTAATATGATGAACAACCTTATCAACCAAATGATTGAATTTGGTGAAGTCCGTCGTGGTCTACTGGGTGTCGTTGGTAATGATGTAGACGCCGGTCTCGCTGAAGCATTTAATTCAGATGTAAATAAGGGCGCTTTTGTCGCAGAAGTGTCAGAAGACTCCGCAGCAGAAAAAGCAGGCATTAAAGCAGGTGATATCATTACGAAAGTTAACGGTAGAACCATCTCTAGCTTTGCCGAACTGCGTGCAAAAATTGCGAGTATGGGTGCAGGTGCATCCGTTAACTTGGGATTAATTCGCCAAGGTGATGTGTTAGACGTTGATGTAGTGTTAGGTGATGCAGGCTTCCAAGAAGTTACCGCAGCCGAAATTCATCCAGCATTTGCTGGAGCAACCTTTGAAAACGGGACTGATTTAGCTGGTAATAGAGGTATCACAGTCAGTGAGATTGAAGCACGTAGTCCTGCGGTCAGTATAGGTTTAAAGAAAAATGACGTCATCATTGGTGTGAATCGTCAACGCGTGAACAATATCAAAGAATTAACTGACATGCTCAAAGACAAAGAAGACGATGTCATTGCTTTGAATGTCAAACGCGGGAACGCTTCACTGTATATTGTTATCCGATAAGTCTATACATCACTGATGTTGGATTTAGATTCCAGTTACTCAATGATGAGTGAGCAGGAATATAAATAACAGGAAAACAAAATAATCCGTAAAAGCCGTAGTATAACCTTGGTAAGCTACGGCTTTTTTGTTGCATGTTTGAACAACGACAATGTGACAAACATTCGGCTTTAATTGAGTTCATGATATGATGTCTTTAACGATGGAATAAATATAGGTTATTCATGGCTGGTCAACGTATTTTATGGTTTTTCTTTCGGTCCATTATTATTGGTGCGATTGTCGCTTCTCTGATCCTTTTATTAGTCCCTGAATTACGTCATGGCAGCGGTGTTGCCTTTTCTTCATTATTTAAAAATGAGCCTGTGAGTAACCGGCTCAGTTATTATGATGCTGTTTCCCGATCCGCTCCTTCGGTCGTCAATATTTACAGCGTCAGTATCGAAAACAACAATTTATTTAGCAGTACTTCTCGAGAAAGAACAAACTTAGGTTCTGGCGTTATCATGAGCGAAGATGGGCATATTTTAACGTGCTACCACGTTATCAATAATGCCGCATCTATATTTGTTGCTCTGCAGGATAGTCGAATTATCGAAGCTGAAATTGTGGGTTACGATGTCTTTACCGATCTAGCTGTACTAAAAATCAATGCTGAAAATATCCACCCAATCCCACAACTCAGTGAACCCAATACACGTGTCGGTGACTTTGTTATGGCTATTGGCAATCCTTATAACCTAGGCCAAACCATCACCCAAGGTATAGTCAGTAGAACTGGACGCAATGGCCTAGCTAATTACGTTGATTTCATCCAGACTGACGCGGTATTAAACCAAGGTAACTCTGGAGGTGCACTGGTCGATTCAGAAGGTTATTTGTTGGGGATCACAAATGCCAACTTCAAAACATTTGATGCACAACGCAGAGTCAGAGATGTTGATGGAGTGAACTTTGCAGTCCCTTACACACTCGCCAAACGAGTGATGGAAGATATTATCGTCAACGGCAAAGTGACACGTGGACAGTTAGGGTTTTCTGGTACTGAATACCAAGATAAACCAGGGATCCTCATCAGTAATGTAGCATCAGGTTCCCCTGCTGATTTAGCCGGTGTTCAGGTTGGTGATGTGTTATTGGCTATAGATGATAAGATCATTTCAAATGCGGCTAGCACTTTAGATTTTATTGCAGAAACTCCCCCTGGCACATTATTACAGTTAACTATTGTGCGCGAAGATAAGTCATTGACTATCCAAGTGAAAGTCGGTGAATTAGGAACTGATTAAATGACCAAAGCACCATTTTAATGTCAACAAAAACAAAATCCCCTGAAGTCATGCTGGTCAATCAGCAAGGCGAGTTTATTGCGCTAAAAGAGAAACTCCAAGCGCATCGAGATGGTGACTTACATTTGGCTTTTTCAGTACAAATTGTGCGTTATCGAGAAGGCCTGTATGAGCTTCTTTTACAACAACGAGCACTGCACAAGTATCACTCTGGTGGCCTCTGGGCGAATACCTGTTGCTCCCATCCGACCCTAGGCGAAACCCTAGCGGTTGCAGCTAAAAGACGTTTATATGAAGAACTCGCTATACATGTCGAGGCAGTAGCCCAGGACATTGGCCAATTTATTTACAAAGCCAAACTTGATAATGATTTGTATGAGCATGAACTAGATCACGTACTGGTTATTGAAGGCGATGTACAAACTATTCCTGGAAACCCAGACGAAGTCATGGCAACCCAGTGGCAAAGTTTACAAACGATTGAAGAAGCACTCACTGCTCAGCCGGAAATATTTTGTGTTTGGTTTCCTGAAGTATTTAATCTAGTAAAAAGTCATCTCGCAACAAAGACGAATACTTAAGTAACAGCTCCGCTATTTGTATGCTCCATCGAGATTTTCTGACGAGGTATTGAAGTAGCGCTCCACAAGCAACATATGCGGCACAGTTAAAGCAAATAAACCTACGAATAGCCAAGTGTAAAAATGACTTTCTATACCATACACATTGCTAAAGAAGATGATAATTACGCCTAAAATCGTAGTTAACAGCATGATGCCAAAAATTTGAGTCAGTAAATGGCGTTTTTCACTCGTAATATTTTTATAATATTTTTTTAAGTATGTCGCACTGTGTACCACACAAAAATAAACGGTAAAAAACACTAAAATATGACTGAATAGGAGTAGCAACAAATACGCAGCAATTTCAAAACAATAAGCGTAACCTCTATTCAATAGTAAGCGCCAATTTAGCAAAAGCAATATCGAACAAATGATAGTTAGTGCACTAAATATCGAACCTAATAGTTGCCCTTCGGCAGATGAAATCCATAACATAGCCAAAATACTAACAAAAGCGTCAGGTTGCAAAAGTGCAGGTAAAGTCAGTATCCACACTGCAGTCAGTAGACTGAGATTAGTCGGTAAATATGTTTCCCAATCTTTAGCAAAATGCCAAATAGAGATAGCTAAAAACACACATAAAGTGAAAGCAGGAAAACAAAACCAAAGTACAACACAAATACTAGCGATCAGAATGTATAACAGTATAAAGCTGCATTTTCGGGTCCATGTTTGTAAAGGTATTTTGCGGATTGCCAGATCAAAATCAAGTGCACCATGAGGAACACCAAAGCACATAATAAACCCGCCTAATACATACATTAGCCAAGTAGGTAAAAAAGTTTCTAAATCTGTAGGACTAAAAAACTCAGAAACCAAAACACTCACCCCCAAGTTTAACCCAAACAAATTACCCGAGATAACCAAGATTGCACAAGCACACACCAAGTATGTTTGTATTTTTCTACTCGAGATTTGCTTGAATGCCTTAGCCATTACAAGTTCTTTATTTTCCTGCAACTCATCCACCATGCTTTGATAAAGGGTAACTTTGGCATCGCCCAAATCACTTTCAACCATATCCACAAACCAGCTTGATGATTCATAAAGAGCGCGAACTGTTTTGCTGATAGTATATTAGCCATACTCAAGAACATCTTAGGTATCATATCAGGGTAACGTTCTAATACAGCCAAGAAAATATTGTCTAAATATACTGTGATGTTGGCGTAATGCCTGTATGTGTCAAATATAGGGGCTTCTTGCGCAACCACAGATAAAGTCACCTTATTGGCCCAATCTTGTATAGCAGCAAAAGCATATCCCGATGAGGGGCGCAAAGCTCCTGCTGTGATCCCACCATAAATGATACTTCCTCGCGCTTTTTTAACAAAGCCTTCAGTACAGGCCTGCATAGGCAAGTGGCCTTCCTCACTCGCAGTAAACGTTAATTCCAGCTCATGATTACGCACTTGTTTTTTATCAATACTTAGCGCAAATAAATGCTCAGCCGCAGCGATAGATTGTTGTTGTAAAAATATAGAGTTGAGTGGTTTTTGGGTGAAAAATGTTGTCTCAACCAAAGCCGAGTGTTGAGTTAAGGGGAGCATATAATGAAAACAAAAACCATGTTCAGTATTTTGCATATCATGCATGAGAGCTGCATGATCTAATCCTTCAGGTGAGAATAAAGGCTCGTTTGAAGAGACTGTCACACCGACAAAGCGCTGCCATAAACCACTAGGTTCAAAGATACATTGCTTAGGATTTGGTTCTTGAGTGACACCCTCTGCTAACAAATGTTTTTGTAAATTTCGGGAAATCCCAATGGTATCAACTACGACTGTTTGCTCATCTTTCTCAGTCAACAAACGTTCTACATCCCTTAGCTGTAAAGAGGTATTCAACTGTAGTTCCACTATCGGACTTTGCTTCAAGAGAGCCAAAGAATCAGCGTAGAAATCCTCACTTGCAATACTTAGATAAGCCGACTCCTTGGATTCATGGGTTACTCGCTCTAAATCGGCAGTGAAAGACCATGATGTATAAGTACGTTTAGGTATTGCCTCTAAACCTTGCATCTGTTTTTTTGAAAACCAACCAGACCAAGTTCTATCGTGCTGATATTTGCTTCTTTGTTCAAGTATAAGTATAGGTAAACTAAAATGTTGTTGTACCAATTTACGAGCTAAAGAAAGGCCTGCACAACCACCACCAAGTATAATAACACCATACTCATTAATTGGATGATTTGGCATATAAAGACCTAAAACTTTTATGCAAGGAGGACTCGTGCGGCTCCACTGTTGGTGGCAACATTAATTTATAGCTATGACGCAATACAACAAATAACTTGTCCCATATAGGGACATAAATGCGCCCAACTTGATAATCAAACTCTTTTTCTGCTAATACTAAACCTATCTCACGATAAATAAATAACGCTTGGTGCATCGCAATCCGATTTCTCCAAGGAACAGATTGCAATCCTTGTAAAGCAGAGAAATAGTAGTCTTCAGCCAAGGTTAAACAACGTTTAATGGCAGCACAAATAATTATTTTTTGTGATGGTGATGGGTATAAAATAGTGTTAACTGACATTCCCCCTAACCATTCCTGTGGTAAATAAATACGTCCATTTTGCGCATCTTCTAAAACATCACGAGCAATATTGGTTAACTGCATTGCAATACCCAAATCCATCGCATAGGGTTTAGCGACATCTGGTGCCTCTAAAATAGGGCACATTAATTCCCCTACTGTTCCAGCGACTCGATAGCAATAGATTAACAAGTCAGTTTCGGTAATTTTTACTTTTTCGGTTAAGTCACTTTGTATTCCAACAAGTAATTGGTGAATCGCAGACTGTGGCAAATCATATTCTTGTTTCAGTTTAAAAAAAGTGATTAATGCATCTGGGAAAGATTGGTACTGCTGACCCCTAGCTGCATTGATATTTTCGGACATTATATCTAAATATTTCAATAAACATTGGATACGACTGCTAGCGTGTGTTTCTGAAGGTGCTTCATCGACCAAATCATCACAGATCCGGCAAAATTGATATAACTGTGCAGCCGCTTGGCCCGTTTTTTTACTCAGAAAATGTTGAGCAAAACGGAACGATTTACCATTCACGGCTAAAGTTTCTTGAGCATTAGCAAAGCTAGCCAAAGTTGCTAAGAAGTCTGATTGCGAATCAAAGTTGTTGCTGTTTCCCGAAAGGACTCCCTGTCGTTCCACATCCTTAGATGAATTTGATGTGGCTGGTGCTTCGTCAGCAAGCACTGGGATTTTTTCGGCGATAATCGAATCATAATAGCCTTTAGATGCCATGTGAATGTTCCAATGGCAATTCAGTTTCAGTGCTTTGACTATGCACAGGCTCAACTAGGTGCTCAATCACTTTTGCAGAACACAAAACACCCGGCATGCCCGCACCAGGGTGAGTTCCTGCCCCAGTTAAAATGACGTTTTCTAAACCCTCTGCTTTATTGTGATACCGAAACCATGCAGACTGAGTGAGAGATGGCGCAATAGAAAACCCAGCGCCATGTAACGAATTATAATCACTGACAAAATCATTCGGCGCCATATGGAATTGAACTGTAATGTGTTCTTTTAGACCCGGTAACATTGAACTATCAAGCGCAGTGATAATTTTTTCGGCATACTCTTCACCTATTTCATCCCAATTTTGTCCCCCTTGTAGATTAGGTACTGGTGCTAATACATAAAAGGAATCACAGCCTTCTGGAGCAAAACTTTTATCCGTCGCCGTGGGACGATGCACATACAAAGAAAAATCGTCGGCTAAAATTTTCTTCTCAAAAATGTCATGGAGAAGTTCACGGTACCTTTGTCCAAGCCAGATCGTATGATGAGCGACATCTTCATAAGTATTATCTGTCCCAAAATACAGGACGAATAATCCCATGGAATGTTTAGAAAATTTCGTTTTTAATTTTGCAGACAACGATTGTTTGTAATTAGGAATGACTTTGGCATACAGATAAGATGGATCCATATTGGAAACCAGGATGTCACAAGGAAAACGTTTGCCAGATACACAAACGGCTGCTTTGACTCTCTGATTGTTGTATTCGAATTCAGTTACATCATAACCGAGCTCTATATTTATGCCCTCTTCATGCATAAGTTGCTCTAAGCCTTTGACAATCGCTCCTGTTCCCCCCATTGCAAAATGAATCCCCCATTCACGTTCTAAAAAATGAATAAGATTATAAATGCAGGTAGTATCAAAAGGATTCCCTCCAACTAACAAAGGCTGAATAGAAAAGGCTTGACGTATTTTATCGCTTTTCAAATGATGACAAATTAATTGCCAAACGGTTTTGTGACTCTTCAATTTTATCAGCTGTGGAATTTGTGCAACCATATCAGAAAAATTATGGAAAGGTTTATCTGCTAATTCTGTAAAACCGATATCGAATATGGCTTTAGATGCTTTTAAAAGCGCTAAATAGCCCTCTTTATCGTTAGGCGCGATACGTTCTATTTCTGCCAAGGTGTCTGCTACCGTTCCACCATAATTAAAATGGTCACCATCAGGGTATTCAAACCGATACCATGGCTCAACGGGAACAAACTCAATATAATCTTCTCTGCGCTTGTTAAACAAGCTAAAAAGCTCATCAAATAAAAAAGGAGCTGTTACCACAGTAGGTCCAGCATCAAACATATAACCGTCTTTTTCGAATGTCCTAGCGCGTCCACCTAACTGTTTTTGCTTATCTACCAGAGTAACATTGTAGCCCTTGGCTCGCATTCTTAATGCAGCTGCAATCCCCCCAAAACCAGCTCCAACGACTAAGGCATTATTCATGAAGTCACCTGTAAAGATTTATGACGTAACTGTTCAATACAATATTCAAGATACACCCCTGCGTGATTGGGAATGAGAGATAATTGACGTTTAGCTGCTCCTAGTAAGAGTTCAGTTCGAGAATAAGCATACGCTTTTGCTTCTTTCAGACTCATTTCTTGGGCAAGCACATTGACTAAATTGAGACAGTCATGCTCTGCGTCAGTAACGACGTCGTGCAAATCATCAATAATTTGGTAACTCAATGAAAATGGTTCTATGCATGGTCTAAGGAGAGAGTGAATTTCTGCCTTTTTATAGCCAAACAGCAGTAAAGGTATTGCTAGAGACAAACCAAGCAAAGGACCAGATTTAGCAATGGCTGTCATTTCATAATGTTTTACCGAAGTAGTCACTGTCGTACAATTTATATCAACAGTTTGCCCTGCAATCGTTTCTTGGACGGCTTCATGGACTAATTCGATCAATTCTGGGATCAGTTTTACATCCGAAATTTTAGCGCATTCTGCATACGCTTTTGCAATTAGAAAATCACCTGTACAGATTGCCGTTCCAACATCATATTTTTGCCACAGGGCGGGCTGACCTCGACGCTCAATCTCATCGTCTTGTATATCATCATGGATCAGGGAAGCATTGTGTAACGTTTCCACAATCGTTGCCGCCACAATCGCGTCAGACTGTCTAAGATGCAACGCATCACTGGCATAAAGACTCATTAAAGCTCGAGTTTTATTGCCACCTGTTTGGACATGATATGCAAGCGATGACTGCAATGTGTTGGTTGCATCATCAAGTTGTGTCACTGGGTACGCAGCTGTGATTGCACTCATATTTTGTTCAACTGTGGATAATGCCGAGCCAATATGATTTTTTATCGTTGAGCAAACATGCATGACATTTACCTCTAGGTTACCTCAGAATTTTTATTATTGTGCTGTTGTAGCCCTTATAAAAAGGGGCATATCGCCCCTTTTTAAGCAAAGCTTATGCTTTTTCGTTGGTTGCCGCTGTAGCCGCTGCCCAGATTACGATACCAAACGCAATCTTATTCACGAAATCTGCCAAGTTGTACACGATGTTTAACGCAGCATCATCGACACCACCAGCCATATAACCTAATACATAACCAATGGGATAGATTGACCATCCTATTGTTACAATCAGGCGCAGAGCATTAAATGCTTTCTGACTTGACGGTGTTCCTGACTCGGCATTGATTTGACTAGCCTCGCCAACAAAGATTTCATAAATAATGTACAACCACCCTGCCATACTGATAACAAAAGCGATGGTGACATCCATAGAACCAATTTCACCCATATACCCGAAAATTAACATTACTAGAGAAGCAACTAATAATTTCCAGAACAGAGCAGCTCTGACTACTGCGATTGCAGTCAGAATCAAATAAAACTCTATGATTTGCAAAGGTACTGTCAACAACCAATCTACATATCTGAATGTAGTTGGGCTCTCGCCAGTCATCACCCACACTTCACGCATGTAAAAATAGTGCAGTGCAGCGATACCTGTTACTAGGGCAGCAACAGATAATGAGGTTTTCCACTTACCTATAGCACGGTCCCTTTCCATAAAGAAAAAGAACGTAGCTGCAAGCATTGCGGCTGAAATAATCCAAAACGACATACCTACGTAGTCGGTTGGATTCAACATTACTTCTTTCATAATAACTCCAGAGTATATTAGTGAATCCGAATTTCGTTATTCTTATTTACACGAAACTACGGAGAACTCTTATGCAGACAACCAACACCTGCATATTTTGGGTTATCACCTTAGAATTTTTCCAAGAATGACAACTAATATTACGAAGTTATTTTTCTATGGGATCATAGACCAATATAAATTTTTTACAAATATTTCACATAAAATATACAAAAAGTCTACAACCCAAGTTTTTTACTGAGTTTTTTAAATTTCAAATTTTTGTGAAGCGATCCAATCTTTAAGCACATTGACATCATTTTCAATCGCAGCACTTAGCTCATCAACCCACTCATTGACGTTTTCCCACCACGCAGGATGATCACCTTGTTGTATTTCGTTGGCTATACGTTGAATGCGAATCAGCCCCATGGAACTTGCTGCGCCCTTAATTTTGTGGGCTTGAGAACAGACTTCGTCTTTTTCCTTAGCCGTTAAATTGGACACTAATATTTCCAAATATTCAGGAATTTTGTCCTCAAAAACACCCAAGCTTGTTGTTACCATTTCTGCGCCAATGGTATCTACTAGGGTTTGAATAAGTTCAACATCCATGATTTTATCCAAACCTTTATCGTCTTTTGGTTCTTCAATGTCAATCGGTGGTAATTCTTCTAATTCGTTCGCAAATAATTCATTAAATACTTGTATGACTCGAGACTTTTTAACCGGTTTAGCTATCACATCGTCCATACCCCGCTGTAAATACTCATCACGCTTTTTGATCACGTTTGCTGTCAAAGCAACAATGGGGGTTTGCATTACTAGATCTTCTTGGATAATCGTATCCGCAACATCAAAGCCGGTCATATCTGGTAATTGAATATCGAGTAAAATCAAGTCATAGCGTGTGCTGCGTACTTTATCTATCGCTTCTTGACCAGTCATAGCGACATCAACTGTCTGACCTAATTTTTCCAATAATGCCTTGGCGATCATCACATTCAGTTCAATATCTTCGACCAACAAGATATGTAAACCAGTCACCTCAAGCTCTTCTCGTACTCTTTGTTTTTGACTTATCTCGAGTGGGATATCGATATGAAAACGCGTGCCCTTACCCATTTCAGAAACCACTTTAATAGAACCATTCATCCGTTCTACCATTTCTTTACAGATCGCTAAACCGATGCCGGTACCCGTCGCCGATTGATGGTCAGGATGGTCTACTTGATAGTACATCGCAAAGATTTTATCGACGTCTTCTTGGGGGATCCCCACACCGGTATCTTCTACAGTAAATCGTACATTCGCGATTTTATTGTCGGTAGTTTTCGCGCTTACCGTCAAAGAGACATGCCCTTTGACAGTAAACTTAACGGCATTAAACAAGATGTTCCATAAAATTTGTCTTAACCGAGTACCATCAACTTGGACATAGCTTGGTAAAGGTTCGTGTACCGTTGCTCTGAAGCCTAAATTTTTATCCGCTGCTAATAATTTAATAACACTGCCTAGCTCTTCAGTAAAACTAGCTAGCGACAACGTTTTGTAAGATAGTTCGATTTTATCTCGACCTAACTTATCTAAATCAATAATGTCATTGAAGATATTACCTAGTGTTATAGCACTGGCGTAGATTGTGCTCACCCAAGAAAACTGTTCATCATTTAGTTTTGTATCGCGTAACATACGACTCAAACCCACGATGCCATTTAGAGGAGTTCTCAACTCGTGAGAAATCGTTGCAATAAATTTAGTCTTATCTTTACTTGCTTGTTCTGCGGCCTTTTCTGCTTTCATTCGTTCAGTCATATCTCGCCCAAAAGCAAGTAAACCAAGGCGATTTCCGTCATGATCAAAGAACGGAACTTTCCGCATTTCAAAGTAGCGACGCTTGCCATCAGGGAAACGCAACCACAGTTCTTCGGTGATAGAAATGTTGTTTTCTAATACTTCATGATCAGATGCAGCAACTTCTCTCGCCAAATCTTCATCATAGACTTCATGCGGCGTTAACCCTAAAAGCTCATCTTGGGTTCGTCCTGTTAATTGTTCGGCGACACGGTTACAGCCGGCAAATTTGCCTTCTTCATTTCGGTAATAAATAAGATCTGGCGAGGCATCGATAATAGAACGCAGTAGCATAGATAAACGACGTGCTTGGATTTCCTGCTCAGACTTGTCACGGATTTCTTTTTCTAGCTCTTCGAATACTTTTTCTCTTTCTAACTGGGCATTTCGACGTTTTTCAATTTCAAAATTAAGCTGTTTTATATTGTTTTGCAGCTCTTTGTTTAGCAATACATCTTCTTCACGAAGACTTTCAAGTTCTTCAATGACCTCTTGTAGATGCGACCTAGACATCTCTAACTGCTTGACTAACTCACTGAAAAAATACAGTAACCAAGGCGCACTGAGCATGACTAAAATCACTGCACTTATATAATCTTCCAAGGTAGAGGTGCTACCCAAACTTACGCGGATAATATAAGAACCGGCAATAGTAAAACCCAGAGTAATAAAAACAAATATTAAGCTCAGCTTGACTGTGCCATGCTTTTCAACAAATTGTGCGAAACGAAAAGCCCAAGTATTAGTAGAAGGAGATTCTTGCATAATGAACATCAGAAAGTTTGAATTGTGTCTAGTTTACCAAACTCTTGATATATGTGTACTTTCTTTCCATTATGAGAAATATCCAAAAAAGTTGTTAAGAATAATTATGCTAACACGGCTGGTGAAATAGGTGTTTAAATACATTTTCCTGCATAATTATGCGAACAACTATGCCAATGTAAATAAAATGTTAATACTCTTTATGTGAAACAAATATGCTAATATGGTCTTATTCTGAGTATATTCATTGCTTTAAATACTTTGCAGATATTTTTGTAACCTATTGAATTACCTACCAATAAAACAGAAGGTTTACACTTTTCATAAAATGACAAATAAACTAATAATTGACGTAAAATCGACTTCGTTGTATTTTGTGCAACCTGCTAGAGAAAACTGCATAAAAATTCTAAAAATCTCAGCTAGTATTAAGAAAGTGTTAATGGATAACACGACGCTTTATTCGCTCGGAAAGCAACCTGTTTAATATTGGATTAACGCGTTTCCTTATTAAATAATCAAGTACCCTAGACAGTACCGGCAAGTCTGGCTTCATATATTGTATATCAGGCCACTTTTTCTATTTTGATGGAGAGTGCATTAATGAGTTTATTTCATCCAACTGATTCCAAGGATAATTGTGGATTCGGTCTTATCGCCCATACTCATGGAGACGCTAGTCATCGCCTAGTCACAACCGCTATCGAAGGTTTGGACCGGATGCAACACCGTGGCGGTATTGCAGCCGATGGTAAAACAGGTGATGGTTGCGGATTGTTAATAGCCAAGCCTGATTCTTTTTTTGCTGAAATTGCAGCAGAGAACGATTGGCGATTAGCGCCAAATTATGCTGTTGGTATGGTATTTTTAAACCAAGACCCGATTTTAGCAAAACAAGCGCGTGAAGTATTAAATGAAGAGCTAACCAAAGAAACATTAAATGTAGTTGGTTGGCGTGAAGTCCCAGTCGATAAATCAGTACTGGGCGACCTAGCATTGACAGGTGTCCCACAAATCGAGCAAGTCTTCGTGAACCCGCCAAGTGGCTGGGAATCAGCAGATATCGAACGTCGTCTATATATGGCTCGTCGTCGTACTGAAAAACGTTTAGCTGAAGACGCAGATTTTTACATTGCATGTCTTTCTGGATTAGTGACAGTCTACAAAGGCCTAGTCATGCCCAAAGACCTTCCAGCCTTCTATTTAGATTTAGCTGATGAGCGTCTAGAATCCAGCATTTGTGTCTTCCACCAACGCTTCTCAACCAACACTTTACCGAAGTGGCCTTTAGCACAGCCTTTCCGTTTCCTTGCGCACAATGGTGAAATTAACACGATTAAAGGTAACCGTGATTGGGCTATGGCACGTACTGGCAAGTTTGCGACACCGATTATTCCTGATTTGAAAGATGCCGCGCCTTTTGTTAACACAACGGGTTCGGATTCTTCGTCTTTAGACAACATGTTGGAATTATTCCTAGCTGGCGGTATGGATTTATTCCGAGCTATGCGTTTACTTGTGCCACCGGCATACCAAAACAATGAAACGATGGATCCTGATTTACGTGCTTTTTATGAGTTCAACTCAATGCACATGGAACCATGGGATGGCCCAGCGGGTATCGTATTGACGAATGGTCGTCACGTTGCTTGTAACTTAGATAGAAATGGTCTGCGCCCGGCGCGTTATGTGTTAACCAAAGATGGCTTAATCACTTTAGCATCAGAAATTGGTATTTGGGATTATGCACCAGAAGATGTGGTTGAAAAAGGCCGTGTTGGACCAGGTGAAATGCTAGCTGTAGATACCAAAGAAGGTAAAATTTGGCGCTCTAACGAAATCGATGAAGTGTTAAAAACACAACATCCATATCGCGAATGGTTGGACGAACATATCCGTCACCTAACACCTATCGAAGAATGTAATGCTGAACTCATTGGTACTCGTGCATTTGACAATGATCAAATGGCGATTTATCAAAAGTTATTCAATTATTCATACGAAGAAATTCAACAAGTCATAAAAGTATTGGCCAAAGATGGTCAAGAAGCGGTTGGTTCTATGGGTGATGACACGCCAATGGCAGTCATGTCATCCAAAGTTCGTACGGTATATGATTACTTCCGTCAACAATTTGCTCAAGTTACCAATCCTCCTATTGACCCATTACGTGAGAATCACGTAATGTCACTAGCAACATGTATTGGTCGTGAACAGAATGTCTTTAGTGAAACTCGAGGTTATGCGGATCGTGTAGTATTTGAGTCGCCGATTCTGATGTATACGGATCTAAAACAACTACGTGAGTTAGATGATAAACACTATCACTCTGAAATCATTAACCTTAATTATTTGCCTGACGAAGGCCTAGACGCTGCTATTTTACGTGTATGTGATGAAGTTGAAACCGCTGTGCGCGACAATAATGCAGCCTTCGTTATCTTATCTGATCGTGCTATCCAAAAGGATCAATTACCCATCCCTGCAGCAATGGCAGTTGGGGCTGTACAAAAACGTCTTGTTGAGCAGCAGTTACGTTGTGATGCAAATATTGTAGTGGAAACTGCTTCTGCGCGTGATCCACATCACTTTGCAGTACTGATTGGTTTAGGTGCTACAGCGATTTACCCATTCCTAGCTTACGAAACGATTGAGCAATTAGTCGATAACAAAGAGCTCGATATTACTCCTATGCAAGCTATGTTGAACTACCGCAAAGGTATCAACAAAGGCTTATATAAGATTATGTCAAAAATGGGTATTAGTACGGTTGCGAGTTACCGTTCCGCAAAATTATATGAAGCGATTGGGATCAACCAAGAAGTCATGGAACTTTGTTTCCCAGGCGTTCCTAGCCGTTTGCAAGGTGCTGGTTTTGAAGAATTCCAACAAGACATTATCAACAACCAACGTATTGCATGGATTAAGCGTAAACCGCTAAGCCATGGTGGTTTACTGAAATACGTTCACGATGGTGAGTATCATGCTTATAACCCTGATGTAGTGAAAAACCTACAAAAAGCGGTAATGAGTGGCAACTATGAGGACTACAAAGCATTTGCCTCATTAGTCAATGACCGTGCGCCTTCTAACCTTCGTGATTTGTTAGGTTTAAAATTTGCAGATAAAGCGATTGATATCAGCGAAGTTGAACCTGCAGAAAATTTATATCCTCGTTTTGACACCGCAGCGATGTCGATTGGTGCATTATCACCTGAAGCACATGAAGCGTTGGCAATTGCAATGAACCGCTTAGGTGGTCAATCAAATTCTGGTGAGGGTGGTGAAGATCCTGCGCGTTTTAACACAGAGAAAAACTCTAAAATAAAACAAGTCGCATCAGGTCGATTTGGTGTAACACCACACTATTTAATGAATGCAACAGTCATTCAAATCAAAGTCGCACAAGGCGCTAAACCAGGAGAAGGTGGTCAGTTACCAGGTGACAAAGTCAACAAGTACATTGCTGAACTGCGTTTCTCTGTGCCAGGTGTCACATTGATTTCACCACCGCCACATCATGATATTTATTCCATCGAAGATTTAGCACAGCTTATCTTTGATTTAAAACAAGTGAATCCAAAAGCATTAATTTCTGTGAAATTAGTCTCTGAGCCGGGCGTAGGTACCATCGCAACAGGTGTTGCAAAAGCTTATGCAGATTTAATTACTATCTCTGGTTATGACGGTGGTACAGGTGCTAGTCCATTGACGTCTGTAAAATATGCAGGAAGTCCTTTTGAATTAGGTCTAGCAGAAACTCAACAAGCTCTGTTAGAAAATGGCTTGCGTCACAAAGTACGTGTACAAACTGACGGTGGCTTAAAAACAGGTTTGGATGTTGTTAAAGGTGCCTTACTTGGTGCTGAGAGCTTCGGCTTTGGTACTGGTCCAATGGTCGCTTTAGGTTGTAAATATCTGCGTATTTGTCACTTAAACAACTGTGCGACAGGTGTTGCGACTCAAGACGAAAAACTGCGTGAAAATTATTTCATCGGTTTACCTGAGATGGTCATGAACTATTTCAAATTTATGGCTCAAGAGATCCGTGAAATTATGGCACTGATGGGAGTCCGTAAATTCGAAGATTTAGTTGGACGCACTGAGTTACTCGAATTGGTCACTGGCCAAACGGCAAAACAAGCACGTCTTGATTTATCTCCGTTGTTACACAAACCAGAAGCTGCAGAACATACCAAGTTATTCTGTTCAGAGACAACCAATGCTCCCTTAGATAAGGGTGACCTAAACTTACAGATGATTGCTGATGCTCAAAGCGCAATTAATGCCAGTCAGTCAATCTCGTTGAGCTATAATGTGCGAAATACCGACCGCTCGGTAGGTGCAACTGTATCCGGTGCTCTAGCACAAAAACATGGTAACCAAGATGGTGAAGACTCACCCATCCGCGTTGCGCTTAAAGGAACAGTTGGCCAAAGCTTTGGCGTATGGAACGCAGGTGGTTTGTACATGACCCTTGAGGGTGATGCCAATGACTATGTAGGAAAAGGTATGACCGGTGGTGAATTAGTTATCTACCCACCACGCAACGTAACTTTTGACCAACACAGTGCGGCGATTATGGGTAATACCTGTTTATACGGTGCGACTGGCGGTAAATTATTAGCCGCAGGTCGAGCTGGTGAGCGTTTTGCAGTACGTAACTCAGGAGCGATTGCCGTAGTCGAAGGCTGTGGAGACAACGGTTGTGAATATATGACCGGTGGTATTGTTGCTGTCCTTGGTAGTGTTGGTGTTAACTTCGGTGCAGGTATGACAGGTGGTTTTGCATACATCCTAGATGAGCACAATGACCTTGATAGCCGTATCAACCCAGAGTTAGTGGATGTCATGTCGATTGAAGACAAAGGCATATTATCTGAGCATTTACGTGGTCTAATCAACGAGCATTATGAAAAGACAGGTTCAGAACACTCATTATCATTATTAACAAATTTTGCTGAAATGCTTAAACAATTCCGTTTGATTAAGCCTAAAACCAGCGATGTGAAGAATTTATTGGGGCATATTAGCCGCTCCAGTGCTGAACTTCGCGTTCAAGCACAATAAGCTAAGAGGTAATTATGGCTAAGAATGTATACCAATTTGTAGATGTTGCCCGTATTGATCCGCCAAAAAAGCCGATTACAGTACGGAAAGAAGAGTTTGGTGAAATTTATCAACCATTGTCACAGTCCCAAACCGAAGGTCAAGCAGACCGCTGTTTAGACTGTGGTAACCCTTATTGTGAATGGAAATGTCCAGTGCATAACTTCATTCCTCAGTGGTTATCGCTGGCCAACGAAGGTCGTATTTTAGAGGCGGCTGAACTGTCTCATCAAACTAACTCTCTGCCTGAGGTTTGTGGTCGAGTCTGTCCACAAGACCGTCTTTGTGAAGGTGCTTGTACTTTGAACGATGACTTTGGTGCTGTCACCATCGGTAGCATCGAAAAATACATTACAGATACAGCATTTAAAATGGGCTGGCGACCTGACATGTCTGGAGTAGAGTGGACGGATAAGAAAGTAGCTATTGTTGGTGCGGGACCTGCTGGTCTAGCATGTGCGGATATTCTCATCCGCAATGGTGTGAAACCCATCGTATTTGATAAATATGAAGAAATTGGTGGCTTGTTAACATTTGGTATCCCATCTTTCAAATTAGAAAAAGATGTGATTCAACTGCGTCGTCAAATTTTTACTGAAATGGGTATCGAATTCCGTTTAAATACGGAAATCGGTAAAGATATACCATTTGGGCAATTACTTGAAGATTATGATGCTGTGTTCCTTGGTATGGGTACTTACACCTCAATGAAGGGTGGTTTTGAGCATGAGTCTGCACCTGGTGTGTACGAGGCGCTACCGTTTTTGATTGCAAATACAAACCGTACTATGGGTTTAGAAAAAGATCCGGCTGATTTCATCGATATGGCAGGTAAGAAAGTCGTCGTACTCGGTGGTGGTGATACCACTATGGATTGTGTTCGTACATCTATTCGTCAAAATGCGACGCAAGTCACTTGTGCCTATCGTCGTGACGAAGAAAGTATGCCAGGTTCCCGTAAAGAAGTGGTCAACGCCAAAGAAGAAGGTGTCGAATTTGAATTCAATGTAATGCCTTTGGATATTGAAGTTGATGCAGCTGGGAATGCTATTGGTGTTCGTTTTGTTCGCACAGAAATGGGTGAACCTGATGCCGCAGGTCGTCGTCGCCCAGTAGAAATTGCTGGTAGTGAATTTGTCATGGAAGCAGATGCCGTTATTATCGCATTTGGTTTCTCACCTTCTCCTGCTGGTTGGTTCGGTGATTTTGGTATCATCTTGGATGAGAAAGGTCGAGTGCGTGCGCCAGAACATGGTACGTTCCCCTTCCAGACATCAAATCCTAAGATTTTTTCTGGTGGTGATATGGTGCGTGGTTCTGACTTAGTTGTTACAGCTATCGCAGAAGGTCGTAAAGCGGCCGAAGGTATCATGGACTACATGGGCGTGTAAATACGCCCTATAGTTGCTATCAACTATAGCCATCTATCAGAAATAATATCTATTAGCTAGGCCTGCGTCCCTGTACATGACGGATAAACCTTGTTTATGAAGCAGCGGGCGCAGGAAACATCTTTGCAAACGTAAATGCAGAAGCAGTCGGTCCACACTCTTGCAAAAGGGATAAGCGCAGCCTAGCTTCTTCTGCTGTAGGCAACCGTCCCTCTTCAATCCACCACATAACCAAGTGAAAATCCATTTTATCAAAAATTTGCGAGAAAACCCCGTGATCAGAGTGACAGCGATGTCGCGG
>NZ_JANATA010000129.1 GCF_024199005.1 Opacimonas viscosa | reverse complement strand
CTATTTGAACGAACTCAAAGGCTCTAAGAAGAAAAAAGAATCTAACCTTCAGGTGTTCTCGGCTATTCGTAAACTCAAGAATTATGGTCACGGATACGTGAATTTTGGCGAACCCATTGCGCTTAACCAGTTTCTTGAAAATCATGTGCCTAACTGGCGAGATTGTCGCGATGCCGAGCCAGAGAAAAAACCAGCGTGGCTGACACCTGCGGTTAACGAACTGGCCAATAATGTCATGACGCGAATTAACCGCGCAGCGGCATTAAATGGTA
>NZ_JANATA010000128.1 GCF_024199005.1 Opacimonas viscosa | reverse complement strand
CGACTCGTTCCTGCTGTCGCTGCTGCTGCCGACGCTCGCGCTGCAGTTCGGGCTGAGCAAGGCGCAGCTCGGCATGTTCACGAGCGTCACGGCGGCCGGACAGATCGTCGGCGGCATTCTGTTCGGCTTCGTGTCGGACCGGATCGGGCGCGTGCGCACCGCGCTGCTCTGCGTCGGCATCTACTCGCTGTTCTCCGGCCTGATCGCATTTGCGCCCGATGCGCATTCGTTCGCCGCGCTGCGCTTTTTCGGCGCGCTCGGCATGGGCGGAA
>NZ_JANATA010000127.1 GCF_024199005.1 Opacimonas viscosa | reverse complement strand
AACCAGTTGGAGGCTAGCTCAGCCCAATAGGTAGTGCAGTCCGTAAAGCGTTGCGGCCCCGCTGAAGATGGCTGCGATCACATTCTTGGTGACAATCCCGACGGCCAGCGTGACCGCAGCGGCGGTCATTCTTGGGACATCTGGCTGCCCTTCGGTCGCGGTGGGCCAGACCACCAAGGGCGCGATCAGGGCCGGTACTATAGCCACCGCCGTGTAACGCAGGTGCCGCAGCAGCCATGCGGGCATCGGGCGGTCGCCAACGATGCCGATAA
>NZ_JANATA010000126.1 GCF_024199005.1 Opacimonas viscosa | reverse complement strand
GCTGCTCAAGAGTTGTTTCAAGTTCGAACGAAGTATCAAAGTGGTTTTCGATACTGTTTTTACTGGCATGTGTAACCAGAATAATTTCTTTTAAACCCGCCTGAACGCACTCGTTGACTACGTACTGGATCAAAGGCTTATCTACCACAGGCAACATTTCTTTTGGGATGGCCTTGGTGGCGGGCAACATACGCGTGCCCAGACCGGCTACAGGTATGACGGCTTTTTTTACCTGACTCATAGTTTTTGTCCTTTTATTGAAAGTCCTCGAC
>NZ_JANATA010000125.1 GCF_024199005.1 Opacimonas viscosa | reverse complement strand
GCGCAAACGGGTACAATGCCAGGCCGCATATTTTGCTCAGCACGCGCCAAATAGAGATAACGACCGTGGTGATAAGCATAGGCACGTAAACAAACACCAGTTTTAACACCATGCGAATTGGCCAGGTAACAATATAAAACACTTTGTTAATACCGGTTCGCTTCGCGGGTGGCACGTGCTCAAGCTCTGCGTTTGTTTCAAAGGGTTGGTCGGACTGTTTTGCTTTTGCTGCGAGTGCAGGAATCACCGTCAGTGCAACCAGTAATGAAGCA
>NZ_JANATA010000124.1 GCF_024199005.1 Opacimonas viscosa | reverse complement strand
AATGGTAAGAAAAAAGCCGAGAGCTTATTCGCTTCTCGGCTTTTTTGCTGTGACACAGACAGCGAGGGTGGGACGAATCTCCTCATATTCAACAGAAAACTGATCAAATCCAGCAAATTCTAAATCATTGAGGATGCTTTCGCTCATTTCTTTTGTTCGATTGGCGTCCGCTCCTTTTTCTCTTGGTTGCATCACAATGACGAGTGTTCCACCCGGCTTCAAGGTGTGATAAAGGTTGAGTGCGCCAGCCTTTGGGTCATCCCAAATCGTATA
>NZ_JANATA010000123.1 GCF_024199005.1 Opacimonas viscosa | reverse complement strand
AAGATTTTTTCGGCGAAGGTTTGCTCAAATCCAATACCGTTGTCTTGCAGCGTAAGCTTAACCCAGTCTAATCCCGGCAACAGCTGCTGTTCTTTGGCTTCTGTGCTTTCTACCGTAACACATCGCAGTGAGATATGTGGGGTAATATCAGGTAGCCGGAATTTTAGCGCGTTAGAAAACAGATTCAGGAACAATTGATTCATCTGTGATGGATCAGCTCTCATCACGGGAAGGGGGTCCACCGTTATTTGAGCATGTGTTTCTTCGATGGGG
>NZ_JANATA010000122.1 GCF_024199005.1 Opacimonas viscosa | reverse complement strand
CAGTGCTGTCGTTATGAAGTCGCGTAACTGATAGAAAAAGCGGTTGCCACTGGCCAGTAGAATGGCGGTATGAAACGCCAAATCAGGCTCGTGAATTGAACCGTGGGTTTGCGCAGCATTGTCCATTTCTAACAACGCCTTTTCGATTTGCGCAATCGCTTCAGGTGAACCATGACGGGCCGCCAGCGCTGCAGCTTGTGGCTCAATAGCCAGCCTCATCTGCAGAAACTCTTTCAGGACCAACAGCGACGGACTGCTTTCCAGCATCCAGCG
>NZ_JANATA010000121.1 GCF_024199005.1 Opacimonas viscosa | reverse complement strand
ACGTTAATAAGGTTACCCAATGAAGATTGAACATAACAAACAAATAAAGTCTCTCGCTACCGCTCGCTGGGACGCTAACACGCAGGGCCGCTTCGCTATTATTCCCTACGTGTTATCGCCCCTTATTTAAAAGTTAGGCCTATAGGGGTAAAACATGATTTCAGAGGCAGATTGGAAACACTTCAAACAAGTTAAGGCAGATGCGTTAGATAGATGCTGCCAGCAAGTTTTAGACGATGTGCGTAAAGGAATCGATGATCCCGAACTTTCAAA
>NZ_JANATA010000120.1 GCF_024199005.1 Opacimonas viscosa | reverse complement strand
GTACCCGCCGATCGCAGGTACCGGTTAGCACGTAGCCGTTAGTTCAGCACACTTACGCGTTGCTCAATGGCACCAAAAATACTTTGTTGCTGGTCATCGAGCATTTCAATACGCACAGTGTCACCGTTGGCCATAAAACTGGTCGACGGTTTGCCATCGCGGATGGTTTCAATCATGCGAACTTCGGCAATACAGGAGTAACCTACCCCTCCCTGAACTATAGCAGATCCATAATCTGTGCCCTGTTTATTTGACACCGTTCCTGAACCGATA
>NZ_JANATA010000011.1 GCF_024199005.1 Opacimonas viscosa | reverse complement strand
ACCCGCGACCCCCGGCGTGACAGGCCGGTATTCTAACCAACTGAACTACCGCTCCACATTTTACTCGCTGTAAAGAATCTCTCTACAACGGGCGCAGATAATACGTTTTGCTTTGGTGTACGTCAACTCATTTTTATAGAAAAATAAGCATTTATTGCCGTTTGCGTAGAATATGACCAAAACTATCTATTTATATCAATCTACCGGTGTCAGTTCCTCATCTTTTGTCGCTTTTTTACCCGGTAATAAACGTTTCAGTTTATCCATGAATGATGGTTTGGTATCAAGTTCTAGTTCGCTTTCATCAGTCACTTTTGCTGAGGGCTCAGCAATGGGTTTTGGCCGTTGCATGTACCACAACACTCCCTTCACGATCCCCATTATTAATAAGCCAGCAAGGAGCAACAAGCCATTTATGATCAACGCGTTTTTAATTAATTTGGCGTCATCTTTTTCTTTTTGTAGTGCTGCTGCACGTTCTGCTTGGAGACGCGCAATCGTTAATTCTTCTGCAGATGGTTGCTCAGGTTCAACAATAATAGGCTCTACAATAAAATTGTAATCAGGAATATCGACGACAATATCTCGGTCATTGATCGTTTTTGCAAAAAAAGTACCTGTTATTTTATACACACCGTCATACACATTATCAATAATGACCTGACGCGGTTTTATGGTCCGTTCTTGGCTTGAGAAAGGAATATTTTCTCCTGTCGGTAAACGCACATTACCTTCCAGTAATATCGTTGTGGGATCAATATTGCGATCATTGGTATAAAAAGCAATGATGTGCTGTCCATCCCCTTTCTCTGATTCATCTTTAAATACTTCAACCGCAACGGGGTTTGGTGCTATACGGATTTTTTCATCCAACGTTTCACGGGTATACATGGGTGTTTTTATCTTCGACACGACATTCCATTCACCGTCAGGTAAATTCAAACGAAACTGCCCTGTGAAAACCGCATCTTTGGGAGCCTCATCAAGACCTAAACCATTATCTTCAAACGTAGCCACTGTCCTTGGTGCCGCACCAAAGTTATTTTCTTCAGGGCTATTCGTACTAATGAACTCAACCGTTAAATTAATGGCTTCAGAAAATGGTGCAAACGTCATTGGCACCCCATCATTCATCAGGTATGCAGACATTTTAAACATTTCATCAGCGTATAACACTTTGGGCAACGGTTGGGTGCGTAATTCCAAATCAGAAATCACCATCACGCGTGAGTCAGGTAAAATACGACCCAGTGCTTGCCATGGACCTGCCATGGGAGATTTGATGTTAATCATGTCAAAGGTTGGAGAGGCAAACCAAGATAGTTTTTGTTTATCTGCTGAGTACTGAAACAACTTGCTCCCATCAGGTCGGACTAAAACTACAGGAGATGTACCATATTCGCGGAAGAAGACCATAGTGACTTCATCGATTGCATAATCAATACGAAAACGATTATCAAACAAGCGAATATCATTTTTAAATGCATTGTTTATGGTGGAGATGGGATTATTATTTTTCGCGCTATTCGCAATAATCTTAGGGGTATCTTCAGGGCTGATGATGGTTTGCGCATGTACTGATGCAGTTAGAAACCCGTTGCATAAAATAAATAGTGTTATCAATAACGGGTTGCTCATATGCATCAAGGCTCTCGGTTAATGTCGATACAAGCATTGACCTCCTGCTTGTTCGATAATGTCTAAACGGCTTTCGTGTTCAGCTAATTCATCGGCAGATGCCTTGATTACCTTTAGAGGTTTTTGTGGGCGAGTAATACGAACGATTTCACCTAAAACATTTTGATTATCTGAGTTATTTTGATCTAAATGCAGCGATTCTTGACCGCCTGTCATCAACAAATATACATCCGCTAAAATCTCAGCATCGAGTAACGCTCCGTGCAAGTCTCGATGTGAGTTATCAATGCCATATTCCCGACATAAAGCATCCAAGTTATTGCGCTGCCCTGGGCGCATTTTCTTTGCTAATACGAGTGTATCCAACACTGAGCAAATTTTATCGGTACGGGTTAACGCTGTGGCAGGGTTACATGCGAATTCTAAATCCATAAAGCCGACATCAAATGGCGCGTTGTGGATCACCAGCTCAGCTCCCGTGATAAAATCAATAAAGCCTTGAGCAATATCCTTAAACAATGGTTTATCGGCTAAAAACTCGTTGGTAATGCCGTGCACTGCGATAGCTTCAGGATCAATTTCTTGTTCCGGATTAATATATACATGATAGTGATTCCCGGTTAATTTTCGGTCAACCATCTCCACACAACCGATTTCGATGATTCGATGACCTGAGGTAAAGCGCTCCCCTGCCTCACGGTTCATACCGGTGGTCTCTGTATCCAATATTATTTGGCGATGCCCTGGTGCTGCTTGCATAATTCACTACCTGTATTCAACTTGGACTGGCACAAAACACGACAAAGTACCATACGTACTGCGATTAGCTGTGTTATTATGAGTAGTATATCAAGTGTCTATTTTGAAAGTACAAAAAATTGAAAAAAGTTGCAATATTCACCGATGGTAGCTGTTTAGGTAATCCGGGGCCTGGTGGTTACGGGGCGGTATTAGAGTACCAAGGCCAACAAAAAACCTTAGCGCAAGGCTACTTCACTACAACGAATAACCGCATGGAGTTACTTGCACCAATCAAAGCATTAGAAGCGTTAACTGAACATTGTGCGGTTGATCTGACTACCGACAGCCAATATGTCAAAAACGGGATCAACAGCTGGATCCATGGTTGGAAGAAAAATGGCTGGCGAACGAGTGCGCGTAAACCAGTCAAAAATGCTGATCTATGGCAATTACTAGACCAAGCAGTGCAACGACACACGGTCCAATGGCATTGGGTCAAAGGACACTCTGGACACCCTCAAAACGAATTATGTGATGACTTAGCTCGGGAAGCTGCAGAGCTTGCCCAAGCTGGCACTGGTCACGAAGATACAGGATATAATCCCTAATGGCAGCAAGCATCAAACTCCATCCAACTCGTGAAAAATCTTTATTACGCAAACACCCTTGGGTGTTTAGCAAAGCAATCCACAGCACAGAAGGACGACTTAAAAGCGGTGATACTGTCGATGTATATAGCTCTGAAAACGTATGGTTAGGCAGAGGTGCATATTCTCCTGATTCACAGATCCGAGTACGCATATGGACATTTAACCAACATGAGACCGTCGATAATGCTTTTTTCACACGTCGACTCCAAGTTGCACTGAGTGCACGGCAACACGTTATTGACCAAGCCAATACCGATGCATTTCGTTTAGTCGCTGCCGAATCCGACGGTTTACCCGGTATCACAATCGACAAATATGCAGATGTATTGGTGTTACAGTTACTCAGTGCGGGCGCAGAAAAGCATCGTGATAAAATTATCTGGTCATTGAACAAGCTATTACCTGAACATCGTATTTACGACCGCAGTGATGTAGATGTACGCAAAAAAGAAGGCTTAGAGCCTATTTGTGGACCAGTACAAGGTGAACTGACTGCGCCAATTACTATCATTGAAAACAATGTCAAAATTTTGGTGGATGTCGTGCACGGGCATAAAACAGGGTTTTATTTGGACCAAAGGGACAACCGTTATATTGCCGCCCAGTATATGCAAGCGGCATCTGTCCTAAATTGTTTTTCTTATACCGGCACGTTTGCCAGTTATGCCCTTAAATACGGTGCGGCTCATGTTACTAATGTCGATGTTTCACAACGCGCACTTGACACAGCCAAGGAAAACATTCTGATCAATGATTTAGACGTTGCTAAGGCAACATTCATGAAAGCGGATGTCTTTCAGGCTTTGCGAGACATGGCAGAAGCAGGTACGCATTATGACCATGTGATTTTAGACCCACCCAAGTTTGTCGAGAGTAAAAACTCGCTCAATAGAGCCGCACGCGGGTATAAGGATATCAATCTGTACGGCTTAAAATGTGTCAAACCAGGTGGATATTTGAGCACGTTTAGTTGTTCGGGGCTTATGAGTAGCGAATTGTTTCAAAAAATCGTTGCTGATGCGGCATTAGATGCTGGACGAGAAGTCCGTATTATTAAACGCTACAGCCAAGCACCTGATCACCCTGTCGCGTCTAACTACCCAGAAGGCTACTACTTGAAAGGATTACTCTGCCAAGTGTTTTAAGACTTAGCAGCATGAAACTCATCACTTTTATGAATTCTTATTTTGCGGACCTAATGTCAACTAATGCATTTGTGTGAACTTGACGCCAATGACATATTTATTGTCATGCGATATAGGTTCGCGGACCACTTTTGCATCCGCTGAAAAAGACGGAATTTCTCGATTCTGAGAATCAATTTCGATCGTAACAGTTGTCCCCACGGTAAGTAATTTATTTTCTAACTCAAAGGACATACCTGAAGCACTGAGGTCCTTGCAGACACCGGTGAAACTATCATCCTTGGTGGTTATCTTGCATTCAGCATTGATTAGCATTCTATAAAAATTGCGATTATCATCATAAGCCAACATGTATTTCTCCTGAAACGTTCTTTACAAAACAAAGTGTTTAATACCGAAGTAAGTAGTGCCTATAAAAGACACTGTTGTTACAACATATTTTTCCCTAACACATTAAGTAATAGTTGCTACACTAACAAAAGTCAATTTAATGCTGCTGCAAGACTTGTTCAATTCGTTTTACAGAAATTGGGTATTTGGTACCAAGCTGCTGTGCAAAAAATGACACTCGCAATTCTTCGATCATCCAACGAACATTTGCTAGTGTTTCAGGTATCGGCTGGCCATGCTGAATATTTTGACATTTTTTGCTAAAAGCCGCTTCCAGTTTAGCAATTTGCACTTGTTGCAAGCGGTCCTTGCTGGGATCAATTTTCAGTTTTTCTACACGGCGTTTGAGCGCTTCTAAATACCGCTGCCAATCATCTAAACGGTGGGCTCCGATCTCACTAACAAAATCCGCAAATATCAGCTGGTCTAAATGCGCTTTAATATGCCCGACAGCTTCAATCATATGTAAAGGAATATTCCCCTTAGTTGCCTTTTTGACGGCATTGGCACAAGTTAGCCCCTGTTCCACCTTGGTTGTTATCGCCAAGACAACATCGTTAATTGTCGCACGCACTTGTTCACAACAAGCACTAAAATCAGCTTCTTCGCGAATATCATGTCCTAGACTGGTTTGATATTCCTGCACAATCTCAGCAATACCCGCTAAGACACAATCATCAATTAACTGCTGTACTTTACCAAAAGGGTTAAAATACAAACCTAGCTTGGCTTTGTTCGGAAGTTTTTCTTGGACATATTTTAACGGCGAAGGTATGGTCAGTTGAATCAAGCGATACAGCCCTTGTAAATGGGATACTTGCGCCTCATGTGGTAAATCAAAAATCTTGATTGATACCGACTTTTTATCGGCAACTAATGCAGGAAAACCTTGAATGGCAAAACCTGCAGTTTCATGTGTAAACGTTTCTGGTAAAGATCCAAAGCTCCATGTCGTTAGCTCAGATTGTTCTAATTCAGGTGTAGCAACCTCCTCTAGAGACGCTTGTACTTTATCCTGCAGTTGGGCTTGGAGTGCTACTAAATCTCTCCCAGCAGCAATCACCTTATGATGTTCGTCTAATATCGCAAAGCGCATTTGTAAATGTACGGGTAACACGATACCCGACCAATCATCTTCGGTCAGTGGCACACCTGTCATTTTGGTTAATTTCGTACTCAGGGCACTCGTCAAGCTAAGCGGTGCCCCTTGCTCGTTCGTCGGTACAATATCGGCTAGTGCAGCTTGCGCAAAATCTGGCGCTGGTACAAAATTGCGACGTAAACTTTTCGGTAAAGCTTTGATCAATGCGACGGCTAGTTCATGTCGTAAACCAGGCACTAACCAGTCAAAACCTATCGGTTTAATTTGATTTAATAGCGCTACGGGGATATGCACAGTCACCCCATCATCGGCAGCATTGGGATCAAAAACATAGCTTAAGGGCAATGTAATAGGCCCCTGCTGCCACACTTCGGGGTAAGCCGCTTGGGTGATACCTGTTGGTGATTTTTGGAGTAAAAATGCCTCAGTAAAGGTCAGTCGTTGTGCCGCACTGTCTGGCCCATTCTGGTGTTTATCACTTTTGGCATACCATTTACGAAAACTGGCTTCACTGTTAACTGATAGAGGAATATTAGCTTCGTAAAAATCCACTAACACATCTTCATTAATCAAGAGGTCGCGACGACGCGCTTTATTTTCAAGTCCTTGAATATATTCTACTTGCTCTTGGTTTTCGCGCAAAAATGCGTAGTTCAATTTGGTAAAACCGTTCACTAAACCTTCTCGTAAAAAAAGTGCTCTAGCCACTAATGGTTCACGCTGGGAAATATGGACTACCCGTCTAGGAATAATAGGCAGACCAAACAACGTTACTTTTTCATAAGCTTGAGCAGCACCTTGTTTTTTAGACCAAAAAGGCTCTGATAAATGGCTTTGGGTTAAGTGCTTGCCGAGTGGTTCTAACCAATGAGGTTCAATCCGAGCTACTACACGGGCAAACAACTGAGAAGTTTCTACTAATTCTGCAGCCATAAACCATTTGGGCTTTTGTTTAGCCATGGGTGAACCGGGAAATATCATTAATTTGCTGTTACGCGGTCCAAGATATTCACGTTGCTTATCAAACATCGCGACATGGGATAACAAACCCGTCGCCAACGCTTTATGGATCCCTGCATAATCAGGCTCTTGCTGCGTATTAGGCAAACGCATGTCTTTACTAGCCTGCTGGATTTGAGAAATAATATCTTGCCATTCACGCATGCGTAAATAATGAATAAAATTCGTCTTGCACCATTTGCGCAACTGATTATTCGTCAACGTTGACTGCATTTCTATAAACGCTTGATATAAATTATATAGCGCTATGAAATCTGAATCTTTATCCGTAAAAGCACTATGAGCCTCATCCGCTTTCTCTTTTTTATCTTGTGGACGTTCTCGAGGATCTTGAATCGATAAACCGGCAGTGATAATTGTCACCTCATCGAGTGCCAGATGCTCTGGGGCGGCCAGTACCATCCTCGCATACCGTGGATCGATAGGTAACCTAGCCAACTGTTTACCCAAGGGCGTAAGAGCGGCTCGCTGCCCTTTTAAATCAATTGCTTGGAGTTCTTGCAACAAACGCATGCCGTCATTAATAAAACGCTGATCTGGGGGCTGTACAAATGGGAATTTTTGGATATCACCCAGCCCCAACGACAGCATTTGCAAAATAACTGACGCTAAATTGGTCCGTAAAATTTCTGGATCGGTGAATTCATCTCGCCCCAAGAAATCTTGTTCTTCATATAAGCGAATACAAATACCATCAGCTACCCGCCCACAACGACCTGAGCGTTGATTAGCCGAAGCTTGTGAAATGGCCTCAATGGGCAAACGTTGGACTTTTGAACGATAAGAATACCTAGAAATGCGAGCATAACCTGGATCAATTACATAGCGGATCCCAGGGACGGTTAAAGAGGTTTCCGCGACGTTGGTAGCCAAAATAATACGCTGACCATGGTGTGGGGCAAAAATCTTGTTCTGTTCTGCTGCAGACAATCGGGCAAACAAAGGAATCACTTCAATCCCTCGCCATTGCTGCTTTTGTAACAATGATTGGGTTTCTCTGATCTCCCTTTCCCCACTTAAAAAGACCAATATGTCACCGCGTTTTTCACTACGTAATTCATTGACAGCAGCAATTAAACCTTCCCCCATATCCATTTCTTCTTCGCCATCAGTCAATGGGCGGTAACGGATTTCTACCGGATAAGTACGACCACTCACCGATATAATAGGTGCATTGGAAAAGTGTTGGGCAAAGCGTTCTGGATCAATCGTGGCAGAAGTAATGATTAATTTTAAATCAGGTCTTTTAGGTAGAAGTTGTTTTAAATAGCCCAACAGGAAATCAATATTCAAACTGCGTTCGTGTGCCTCATCGATAATGATCGTGTCGTATTGGCTAAGGTAACGGTCATGTTGGATCTCAGCTAATAAAATGCCATCTGTCATCAATTTTACTAAGGTATTATCGTTAGCTTGATCTGAAAAACGTATTTTAAAACCAATGGCTTCACCGAGGGGTGTTTCACATTCTTCTGCAATGCGAGTAGCTACAGACCGCGCGGCTAAACGCCTTGGTTGGGTATGAGCAATCAAACCATGGATCCCCCGCCCCAGTTCTAGACACATTTTGGGTAATTGCGTCGTTTTACCCGAGCCAGTTTCACCGGCGATAATGACGACTTGATGTTGCGCAATCGCGGCTTTGATGTCGCCACGGTTAGCACTGACCGGCAAATCTGGATAAGCAATTTTAGGCAACTTCGCCGCACGCGCTTGTGCCTTATTCAAGGAGTGCTGTAAACGCTGTAACAATTTTTCTAAAGCCACAGCATCAGGTGTTTTTTGACATCTTTGCCACGCTTTTTGTAAATGAAAGCGATCAGATATCATGCAACGTTCAACTAAGCGATTAAATTGTTTTTTATCCTCAACAGCTTGGATGGTAATTGTTTCAGCCTTTGCTGATTGTACATTTAGACATGCTTGGTTGGTCTGGGTTGCATCAGTCATTAACGGTAGATCCTGATCGTTTTATTGCCCTTGGCATCGATACTCGCTCGATACATGCCCTCAGTATTAAATGGCATAGCAATGTGACCGGCAGAATCTACCGCAATCACACCACCCGAACCAGACGCTTCAACTAAGACTTTGTTGATGACAGTATCTGCAGCCTCGGCTAGTGACAAACCAGCATAAGCCATACGTTGACATATATCAGCCGCCACTTGATAACGGATAAAGTATTCACCGTGCCCAGTAGCAGAAACAGCACAAGATTGATTATCGGCAAACGTCCCCGCGCCAATAACTGGAGAGTCCCCAATACGCCCATACCGTTTTGCAGTCATCCCCCCCGTTGAAGTACCTGCAACGAGATTCCCTTGTCGGTCTAAAACAACCGCCCCTACCGTACCAAATTTATAATCCTGGAATGCAAGTAATGTACTTTGGTCTGGGGTACTTTGGTCTGGAGTACTTTGGTCTGGGATAATTTGGGCGGGTGTACGATGGTTTTGTGCACCTTGGTCGCGAGCAATCACTGCTTTGGCCTTTTGTAAGGCTTGCCAACGTCGCTCAGTGTTAAAGGTTGTATTTGGCACCATCAATAACCCCTGCTCTGAAGCAAACGTTTCCGCCCCTGAACCGCTCAACATCACGTGCTCTGATTCGTTCATAACGGCTTGGGCAGCAGCGATGGGACTAGCGATAGTCTTGACGCCAGCCACGGCGCCTGCCGTACGATGCTTACCATGCATAATAGAAGCATCCAGCTCATGCTCACCGGCATAAGTATAAACAGCCCCCTTGCCCGCATTAAACAAAGGGGATTCTTCGAGAATTTGAATCGCCGCTACAACCGCTTCTTGGCCATCCCGACCTTGTTGCAATAAGGTATAACCAGCTTGTAATGCTTCATCTAGTTTGCCCCTGTAAGCAGCATCTTGTTCAGTTGTTAAATTTGCTTTTGTGATCGTTCCAGCGCCACCATGTATCGCAATAGCAATGGGTACATCGCGATTGGCTGTGCTAGGTTGCTGCAGATCTGCCTTACTAGCCGGAATCAGCAGCAACGGAACTAACAAAGTAGATGTCAAAAGGGCTCTGCCGAGACCATTGGGTAATAAGGTACGCATGTTCATTCTCACTATCGTCTAAATACTATACAAGCATCGGTTTACTTGGATATTTAAGTATTTTTAAGTACGTACAATAGCAAAAAATGACTCATTTTTCAGTGGGTATTTTTACATAACCTGCTGTACTATCTCAAATGGCACTCACCGACAAAACAGACAGTGCCTTTTACAGCGAACTCATGCCCTAAAGATTACTAGCGTCGTTTACACAACAGCTGCCAATATTTAAACTCTTCGTGTGGATTAGTTGCTTGATATAAATGAGCAACAAAATCTGAGAGCTGGTGAAAGGTGAATAAGGGATGTCCATTGGACAGTGTATGATAGACAATATTGATGCGATGATGGTCGAGCATTTCTGGGTAGCTGGAATCGGATTGAAATGAAGGGACTGATGATGTATCAACTAACTCTGGGAGAATTTTGGTTGGTGTTGACATGAAACTTCCTTGTTGCGTAACAGCTCAAAACGTAGAATGGAATACCACCCAATGAGTGACAAATAATACCCACTTTAAAATAGTTTTTTATAACAAAATATTTAGCTTTCTCATTTAACTATTCTATAAATGTGTTTGCTTTCTGCTTTGTGATTAAAAAACAAACATTTACCAAACAGTCCTTTTTTTCATCCCATAAAACATTCGTTTTTTTCATGGTGTATTACAAAATATTGCGAAATGACTGACATATCGTCCTATTTTTTAGGCGGGTATGCGTGTCAGTATCTTGCTACAAAAAATACCAGTGGGAATTTAGACAAATGTAGGAAATGCACTATATTTAAAGTAATTTTTAGAAATACAGATATAACTATCAAGGATTTATTTTACATGGAGTTTCGCAATGGAGCGAATCATGCAAGGTGTCAGTGTTAGTTTAGACAAAAGTAACAATGGCGTATCACTTCATGTTGATACCAGCCAGATAAAAGAACGATTGGATATTGCCGAAGTAGCTCGCTATTTAGCTAGCGGCAAATATGCTGAATTTGAATGTAACGAGGAAACGCTCAAAAACCTTATAGACACTGCTAATGTCGATATTGAAAGCCAGGTAGGCACTAAACATCAAGCCGTCATTGCCTATGGGCAAGACGCTGAACTAAAAATGGAAATTAGTTCGGACAAAATGACCGCAACACTTCATGTTACCGCTCCCAAAGGAGGTAACAACCCTTCGTTAGATGCTCTTACCGCATTTTGTCGTGAGCAAAAAGTCATTAATGGCCTGAGTATAAAACGATTACAACAAGTATTGAAAATGTTACCCACTCGCAAACCAGGTGAAAGTTTTAGCCAAATTGTTGCCAAAGGTCTCCCCCCTAGAAATGGGCGTAATAGTGAAGTAAAACAACTAGTAGAAAATGTCCTTGAGCGCTTACTTGCACCCAAAATTGACGAGAGTGATAAAGCACATATGCGTGATTTTGGTGAAATATTTTCTGTCACACAAAATACACCTATTGCACGTTTTAAGCCTGCCACTCCAGGTCGTTCTGGTTTTAATGTCGAAGGCAAAACACTAAAACCAAAACCAGGAAAAAGTAAACCTATTAAATTAGAAGAAGGTACAATTGCCGACAAAGAGGATGAGAATCTCATTCTGGCAAGTCGTAGTGGCATGCCTAAATTTACGGGGTTAAAAGTCAAAGTAGATGATGTTTACACCGCAAAAGGTGTCAATGTAGGTACCGGCCATGTCGAATATGACGGTGCAGTTATCATTAATGGTGATGTGGCTGATCAAATGAAAATCATCGCCAGCGGAGATGTCACGATCAAAGGATTCGTCGAGTCCGCTTATATCCAAACGCCTGGTAATGTATACATAACCGAAGGTGCCGCTGGTCAAAATCCCGATGCACAGACCGACCCGAATTGTGTAATTCGAGCCGGTGGCGATGTATTTATTGAAAATGCCCAGGGGTTAGATATACATTGTGGTGGAGAGTTGCTGATTAATAAGCAAATCGCATATTCCAATATCCGCTGTGGTGGTTCCGTCATTGTCGGTGACAAAGAAAAACCCAAAGGCATGATCATCGCTTGTAATATCAAAGCACGTGGAGAAATTGTAGCAGGTACTATTGGAGCAATTTCTGGTAGTCAATTAGTCATCGACTTTACTGAATCTTATGATCAGATTACCTCATCATCGTTTTCTTTGAAAAAAATGTACAAAGAGGTGAATGCCAGGTTCAATGCGCACAAATCAAAATGGCAACTGCTTAAAAACAAAAAATTACCACCTGAGCTCGATGACAAACTCAATGCCTTAGAAAGTGCGATTATTAAAGAAAAACAACTGTTGAATTGGATAAAAGATCGTTTAGATGATAATCAGTCCATTACTGATACACTTCCGAAATACCTGAGAGTCAAGGCTACACAGCAGTTATTTCCTGGCGTAAATATAAAATTGCAACACAATACGTGGCAAGCAAACCGAGAACACGGTCCCATCGAAGTGCTGTATCAAGAAAAGCAATGGGAAGCTGAACCCATTATCTCTTAAGCGGTACTCTCTTTTGCTGTACTCAGTTTTTTCTTCTTGCGATATGGCTGCATGATGAACATTTTTTCTATATCTTGGTCGTTGACAGCGGCCGAGTAAAAATACCCTTGTACATAATCACAATTAGCCACATCTACTTTTTCGAGGGCTTCTTGAGTTTCAATACCTTCGGCCACAACATCAATATTCATACTATGACACGTTTTTACGAGATTCTCGACTAGCATCTGAGTATCTTGATTATACTCAATATCATCCAGCATCGCCCGATCTATCTTCAAAATATCTACCGGCAATTTACTCAAATAGGCAAACGATGAATACCCCACACCAAAATCATCAATCGCTATTTTTAAGCCTAAACTCTTTAAGGCATGTAATGTTTTTGACGTCACCGCAAGATTTTTGATTAAGCTAGTCTCTGTAACCTCGATAATTAAGTGTTTAGCATCCACTTGATACTTTTCTAAGGTATTCTTGATTGTATTAACAATCTTCAAATTCATTAACTGATTAGCAGACACATTGATCGAAAGTCGTTTGAACTCATGACACACTCGAGACAGTCTAGCAATAGCTTTGATCCCATGTTCAATAACCCAATCGCCAATATCATGGATCTGGCCATCGGCTTCAGCTATATCAATAAATTCTGCTGGAGAAACCCAACCCAAGTCTTGGTGGCGCCAGCGCAATAAAATTTCTGCACTTTCCACAATGCCATCTTCTAATTTTACTTTCGGCTGAAATGCCAAAGAAAACTGATTCATTTTGAGGGCTTTGTGTACATCTGACTTGATGGTTAAACGTCTTTTCTTAGCGACTAAATATTGGTTGTTTAAACTGACAAATTGATCTTGATTATTCAACACTGCAGAAGCTTCTTGGAGTGTTTCAAAAAGGTTGTGCGTGGAAACGGTGAAGTCCAAAGAACAAATAAAACTAACGGCCAAATCAATACTCGCTGCTTCCGCTTTTAACCACGATGCATTTAATTCAGAGTGCAGGACATGCGCAATAAAATGACGTGCTTCATTCTCATCTTGGATAGGCAGCAATAAAATCATTGCATGATTATGCATGTTAAAAATTTGGCAAGATGGCGCTTGCAACTCTACAGCAGACGCAATTTGGGGTAATATTTCTGAAGTATTTACGTTGGCATCTTGTAAATCAAACGCATTATCTATAGTAACATAGGCAATCGTAAACGCGTGTTTTTCATATTGCAAAGCATCCACAGCACTCAACATCTCTTGTTTGCTGTGTAACACGTCAGAGTTTTCTAAACGATTGTTTTGTTGTTTTTGCGTGGTATTGTGTTGAAAAGCGGCGGCGACTTCTTCGATAAGTTGTGTATTATCCCAAGGCTTGGTCAAAAATTTGTATGCAACCCCTTCATTCAGCACACTCAATACCGAATCAAAATCAGTGTATCCACTAATAATTAAACAGGTAATATCTGGGTAGGTTTGCTTAACAAAACTCAACAGCTCCCCCCCGTTCATTTCTGGCATTCGAAAATCTGACAAAACCACATCAACATGTGTACCAGCCAAAATTAACTGCGCTTCATGTCCGCTATTTGCTGTATGAACATCATAACCCGCTTGTCGAAACAAGCGACGCATTGATTTTAGGATATTCAATTCGTCATCCACTACCAAGAGCGATGGTTTTGCCATAATGTCTGTCATATTTTGTCTGTTTATATGTTTTCAAATATTGGAAAGGTGCTGTTTAGGCGCCTCTACTGTATGAATTACTTTACTCAAGAATTGTAAGAACTACAACGCTTATCCAACTTATCGTCTTTCTAAAGCCAAATCTTTAGCTTATTTAGCCATTAAGTCATTAAGAACCTGTCGCTCATGTCGATAGCAATAGTAATTAAGAATGTCACAAATGTCGCAAACTTTCGAAATGTCGACTATTTTTAATAGACTGGGCATTCAATACGGATATTAAAGGAATAATTATGGATTATTTGAGTACGGGACAAATTGCTACACTATTAGGTGTTAGTCCACGCACCATTATACGCTACCTCAATGATGGTGTGATTAAAGGTTATAAACTGCCAGGCCGAGGTAACAATCGGGTGCATAAGTCTGACTTTGTTAAATTTTGTGAAACCTATGAATTGCCAGTCCCACAAGAGTTTGCAACCACCACAGCGAAACCGTCTGTATTAGTTATTGATGATGACATTGCCATGTGTTCCAGTATCTGCCGAGTACTCAAACGCCATGATTTTGAGCCTTTTCATGCGCATGATGGTTTCCAAGCGGGTGCGATGTTAAATCAGCATAAACCTCAGGTCATGACCTTAGATATCGGGATGCCAGGTGTCAATGGTTTGGATATTTTGAAATTTACTCGTGAGCAAAAAGATTTTGCCGATATAAAGATCATTATTATCTCTGGCAGCGCCAATGAGCATATGCAAAGTGCCATCCTTGATGGTGCTGATGCTATTATTCAAAAGCCATTTAAAAATGAAACCCTTATCCAAACTATAGTGGAATTGATCAGTGAAAAATAAGATTATCCTAGGACTACTGAGCGCATGTTTAGTTATCTCTCCATTAGCGACTGCTAAAGAAAAAATTTACACCTTTGGTGTGGTACCACAACAAGCCGCTAATGTGCTTGCCAATCGATGGGTACCATTGACTCAATATTTATCCAAACGTACCGGGTTGACAATCAATTTTGCTACCGCGGCAAACATACCTACTTTTGAGACACGTTTGGCAGAAAACAAATATGACATTGCTTATATGAATCCATTTCATTATGTCGTTTTTTCTGAAGACTCTGATTATATTGCCATTGCTAATCAAGCAGACAAGAAAATACAAGGTGTACTTGTTGCAAAAAAAGAGAGCAACATTGAAAGCATTGCTGATTTACAAAACAGGACTATTGCCTTCCCTGCGCCAGGTTCATTTGCCGCAACCTTACTGCCACAAGCGGAACTCAAGCAAAGTCAGATTGAATTTACACCGCGTTACGTTGCATCGCATGACTCCGTGTATCTAAGTGTTGCTAAAGAGTTTTTTGTGGCCGGTGGTGGTGTAAAACGTACCTTGAACAACATGCCTGATGATGTGCGTGCTACCTTAAAAGTGATTTATGAAACACAGCGCTATACACCACATGCGTTTGCTGTACTCAATACAATGTCAGATGAGCACCAAAAAACCATCCAAGAGGCGTTAACCAACATGTCGAATGACCCTGAGGGTGAAGCTATTTTGAGCAAACTAGGAATGCTACGGCTACAAAAAGCAATAGATAGTGATTGGGATGATGTCCGCGCTTTAAACTTAAATGCTGGGGCGATTGCTAAATAAACCATGAATAGTTCATTAAGAAATAAGTTAACGGTCGGGGTAACATTTATAGAAGCAGTGTTTTTGCTGTTTCTAGCTTTGATGGTCACCTCTATCGTAAAAGAAATGCTTAATGAAAACCTCTCTGCAAAAGCAAAAATCAGTGCCAATTTATTTGCCGCGATGACCAAAAGCGCCGTAGTGACTTACGATATTGCATCCCTTGACACCTTTGTCCAAGAAATCATGCAACAAGAAGGGATGGCCTTTGCAGTAATTAAAGATGCACAAGGTAATTTATTAGCCCAGGCTGGTAATACCAACAAGAATAATATCTCGACTACCGAGTTTGATATTGAGGCAAAAGGAATTCTGGTGACCAAAGCTGATATAAAAGTTGAAGAACAGTTTTTTGGCTCTGTAGAAATCGGTATAAACAACACATCAATAAAATCGTCTATCCAAGAAATACAAGGAGTTATAGCTGGGATTGCGCTAGCTGAAATTTTATTTGTAGGTTTAGTCGCCTTCATTTTCAGTGGTTACTTAATCCGACAGCTGAACACGCTTAAGGATTCAGCAGAGAATGTCACCGACCAATTAAAACTAGGCGAGCCCATTAAAGAACGTATCGATATTTTCCAAACCGATAAAGAAATTTATGCCGTGGCTGAGTCATTCAATACATTAATAGATTCCCTTAATCGACAAATTAAACGCAGTAAGAAATTTCAAAACGAACTCTTCAACCTAAACGCCAGTTTAGAAGAACAAGTCGTGAATCGAACGGCTATGTTAAAAGAGAGTAATTACAAACTTAAAAATATTAATAAAGATTTAAAAGAAACCCAGTCCCAACTTTCTCAAGCTGAAAAAATGGCTTCTGTGGGGCAGCTGGCAGCAGGAGTCGCACATGAAATCAATAATCCAGTCGGTTTTGTTAAAAGTAACCTTGATACACTGCAGGATTACAATCAATCATTTCAACTTATCTTAAAATTATTGTTGGAATATTTAGGCACACGAGATGTTTTTCAACGCAAAAGTATCTTAAACAAAATAGAATTTTTAATTGATCAAGAAGATCTTGACTACTTAATGGAAGATAGCTTGGATATTTTACAAGAATCCAGTGACGGTTTAAAACGAGTCAGCGAAATTGTATCTGGAATGAAAGCATTTTCCAGAGCGAATGATGAAAGTTTTCAAATCTTTAATATTAACTCTTGTATTAATACCACGCTAAAAATGGTGTCCAACCAGTTAAAATATCACTGCGAAATTATTACCGAATTAGATGAAAACATCCCTGAAATACAGATTAATGTCGGTAAAATGATTCAAGTATTTACTAATTTATTGGTAAATGCGGGACATGCTATTTCAGAAAAAGGCAAAATAGTCGTTACAACTATTAGTACTCCTGAATCTATCGAGATAAAAATATCTGACAATGGTTCTGGGATCGCAAAGGAACATTTAGAGCAGTTATTTAACCCTTTCTTCACTACTAAACCTGAGGGGGAAGGAACGGGTTTAGGGCTATCAATTACCTTTAATATTATTGAAGAACACGGTGGCAGTATAAATGTTGAAAGTGAAGTAGGTGTGGGTACATGCTTTACCATAAAATTGCCATTGCATATGGACGAGCCGGTATCTCATAAACTAGAGAAGTCCCCCACAGAACAACCCAAAGATGTTGCATTTGCACCTATGGCAATAGCATCTCGACACAAAAGTGAATAACGTATGGAAACGATGACGCAACCAAACAAAGAGCAAAATAAAATGACGGCAGGACCGACTTTTACTGTCTTATTCGTAGATGACGAAACGAGTATTTTACGCTCAATTAAGCGCATTTTTCATCGCACGAACATCAATATGTTATTTGCGACTAGCGGCCAAGAAGCACTTGAACTATTCGCTGAAAATGACATTGCGATGATTGTTTCAGATATGAAAATGCCTAACATGACGGGTGCTGATTTGCTCGCAAAAGTCGCGGAATTATACCCCGATACCTATCGAGTCATTTTAACGGGTTTTGCTGATTTAGACTCCATCATGAAAGCAGTGAACCAAGGTGGCATACATCGCTACATCCAAAAGCCTTGGGACAATCAAAATCTCTTACTGACCATCAAAGATGGCTTAAAATATACCAAACTTAAGCAAGAAAATGTCGTTTTACAAAACAAATTGTTCAAGCAAAACCGTGCATTAAAAGAACTGAATTCATCTTTAGATAAAAAAGTAGCTACGAAAACTCAGCAAATCCAACTTGCCCTAAAGAAATTAAAACAAGAACAAGTTGCATCGGAAAAAATGCTCTTTAACTGTATCAGTGTGCACCCTGAACTCGATGGCGGGTTTGCTCAGTCAGTGAGTCGTTTGGCTACTGAGATAGCTGAAAAATTGCACTTAGAGCCAAAGATGATCAAAGCTGTCAAAGACGCTTCCTTATTGTGCCAAATTGGTTTATTGGGCAAGGAAGTCCATTTGTTTAACACGGCATTTAATGAATTGAATTACGAACAACAAAAGGCTTATGTGCGTCAGGTAGATGTGGCAAATATGATGCTTTCACCATTGACCCATGCGCAACCGATCGTCGATATCATTTATCACCAATTTGAATATTACAACGGGCAAGGCTACCCTAATATGAAGGTGGCTGATGACATCCCGATTGGCGCTCGCATCCTCTTCATTGCTCGAGATTTTTGGCGTTATCGCATTGGTAAAATGACCGGCAAACATTTAGATGCCATCGATGCGCGCATTGAGATGTCAAAACACAAAGGCACTAAATACGACCCACGCGTGTATGATATTTTCACTTCCGTCTCCTTAGCAGACCAAGTAATCTGTCAAGATGGTTCATTTAATGTCAACAATCTGAAGCCAGGAATGGAGCTTGCTAGAGATATATACAATGCAAAATATGTACTAATGCTTCCTGAAGGACACGTATTTACTGACGCAACTATACAAAAACTCAAACACTATGAGTTGAACCACAAAGAAGAATTAAAATTATTTATCAAAGAATAATATTTATCTGAGCTTGCTGCTGTAGTTCAGCAGTAAAGCGTACACTATTTGTCAACTCATCCCACTGCCATTGTGACTCTGCTAGGTGTTTACCATCGATAATGACCCTTTGCGGTAAATTATTGACTCCATACACTGTATAGTGAATTGTTCTTTGTAAGGGGGCTCGTGCATAGGTCCCTTTCACTGTAAGCAATAAAGATAACGCCTTGCCACGTTGGGCTGCCGTCATAATGATACTTTGATAAGCACCTGTGCCTAGAGTTTGGGGACTGGCTCCATCATCCTCGTACATAACATAAGTACTGTCTTGTACCGCAGCATCCGCATAATAAGCAATGTGTAAATTCCGAGTATTATAAGCTTTTAAATGTTGGGTCGGAGATACTGTCGGAATAAAACTGCCAGCTTTAACCAACAATGGAATCTGCCCAATTGGGGCTTGAACAGAGATAGATTGCTCGCCCGTCCATTTTTGCTTTTGCCAATAGTCAAACCAAACACCTTCAGGTAAATCAATGGCTTGTTTTGTTACACCAGCAACTTTCACCGGTGCCACCAAAAATGCATCGCCCCACAGATAATGTTTAGCATCTGTAAACCTTGATTCATCAATGAAACTGACTGGCCGAACCAACGGCTCTCCGGTCATGGAGTTAGCCAACGACAAGGAATAATTATAAGGCGTGAGTGCATAACGCAGTTTAATAATATCTCGGGCAATATCGATAACGTCTTCACTATGAAAAACAGGTTCTGGAGCGATGTTATCCTGAGCATGTGGACGGAATACTGGTGTAAAGGCACCAAATTCCAACCAGCGTAAATACAATTCTGCATCAAATTTATCCCCACCGGCAAAGCCACCTAAATCAGAATGGATATAGGCAACACCAAAGGCCGACATTTGCAACATCAATTCAATCTGCCCTTGTAAGCCCCCCCATGAGCGTGATACATCTCCCGTCCAAGGGATCATGCCATAACGCTGCGAACCCAAAAAACCGCTGCGCATCATAATAAAGGGACGTAATTCAGGCTGTGTCTTAAGTTGATGTTCAAAGAGGATCTTCGCCCACTGATGTCCATAGGCATTATGCACTGCATCAGCGCCTACCAAACGCCCATCTATATTGTGCAAGGCAGTAGCTGGATGCACTTCTGGCTCGCCCAAATCCCCCCACCATCCGGTGACGCCTTGTTGTGCCAAACGCGAGTAAAAGTCTAAAAACCAGTTTGCTGCATCCTGATTAAAAACATCGACTAACCCTGTATTACCAAAGTAAAAATCAAATGTTTCTACCGCCCCATCAATGTTCGTCGCCAAAGCCTTATTCGCCACTGCATTAGTCCATTGTTTAGATGTCGATAAGATAAACGGCTCAGTGATCAAAACAGTATTAACTCCTTGAGTGGTCAATGTTTGGATCATATTTTCTGGCGTAGGAAAGTTGGGTCTATACCAATCTAAATTCCCCATATGGCCTTTGATGTCAGGTCCAAACCAATACAAATCTAAAACAATTGCATCCAATGGAATATCATTGTCAATGTATGCTTGGGCGGTCGCGAGTGTTTGTGTCTGAGTTTTATAGCCAAAACGCGAAGCAAAATTACCCAAAGCCCAACGTGGTAATAAAGGTTGTTTACCGGTCACCTTTGCAATATTTTGACTCACTTGCTGGACTGAATTGCCTAACACAACAACATATGACGTTCTGCCAGTATCGGCGCTAAAACGCAATTCATCTGCATACGTGTGTCCTATATCAAGTTCACCCTTGGCGCTGTTATCAAACAAAATGGCATAACGCTGGTCGGATAAAACCGCTGATAAACCATAATACATCTGGTTAGATTCTGTGGTGTAGCCATAATGTGCCTTATTGTACAACGGCATTTTATGACCACGGCGATCCATGCCTAACAAACGCTGACCACCACCATACAATTTTTCATCCGTATCCAACTGAAATGAAAATCCTCGATGCTCACTCGTCTCAACCAAACCTAACTTTTCGCTGACAACTTCTTCTCCTGCATAATAAAATGCCAAACGGCCAGTGGCTTTATCAACATGAATAGCTTGTTCCGCATATGTAATGGTGACATAAGATGTATATTCGGAAACCTTCACCGGTAGAGCCTGGCGGGGATAAGCTAAGGCAAAACTAGGTAATTGGGCTTGTCCGTCTCGTAGATAATCAATGACGAAAGATTCACCATCTTGACGTTTAATTTGTACTTCACCTTGAGTGGTCTGCAAAGTCACAACATGCTTTTCGATACTGAATGCATCCAGTTTTGCATGCAAGGAATGACTTGTAAGGACTAAAACGAACAGCGCTACGCGGTGTAAAAAATGTCTTTTCATAATCTAAGGCCTTATCTTGTCAGCACTAACACTGCTGAACTTAAGGGGGCTAAAGCCACTGCGAATGCCGCACCATCACTATTAATAGTGAGTTGACTAACATGGTCTTCCAATAGACCTTGCAAAGCATACTCACCTGAACTTAAACCCAATTGTTCAACTACTGCCTCGGGCAAGTTCAATGTTGTCGCAAGCGGTTTATCCGGATCAAAATTACTTACCACGAGCATGAGGTTTTCATTATCATGCCGAGCAAAGGCAAAGTGCAAAGGACCATAAGCATCGTTAGCAGTATTCAAAGAATGTAAGGATGTGTAATCTGCATTCATCAAAGGATGAAAAGCTGCAATATCCATTAATTTAATATAATAGGCCCGCAATGCAAGCTCTGTTGGGCTCAGTTTACCGCCATCAAATGCACCGTCATTCATCCAACGTTGATGAGCGGGCACCCCAATATAGTCAAAGATCGACGTCCGAGAAGGATCACCAAAACCAGGTTCCTCAGAACCATCTTCCCCAACATCTTGACCAAAATATAACATCGTCGGTGAGCGTGAAATTAGTGCAGAAACCACCATGGCAGGTTTACCTTTAGCGGCATCACCGGCAAACTCAGGAGCGGCGATGCGCTGTTCATCATGATTCTCTAAAAAATGTAACATGTGGTCAGCCACATCTTCGATATTAGCCTGAACTTGCTCTAAACTTTGGGCATCGCCATGTCCTTGCATCACTGCCTTTAAGTTATCATAAAAATCAACCTTATCGTAAAGGTAGTCCATCTTGCCTAACTGAATATAGTTGCGAAACTGCTTAGGGTTGTATACTTCAGCCAGTAAAAAGGCATCTGGATATTGCACCTTTATTGAAGAATTCAAAAATGACCAAAACTCAACAGGTACCATTTCAGCCATATCATATCGAAAACCATCAACCCCCATAGCGAGCCAATAATGCACAATATCATGAAATTTGTACCACGAATCTGGTAAGTTTTTATCCAACCAAAATGCATGGTGCTCTGCCACTCCCAAGTTGCGGTATGCTTCTGGCAAAACTGGGAAATCGTAACTACCATCAGGACGTACCCCATAATTAACTTTGACGGTTTCATACCAGTCATGAATATTGGGTTGGGCCAACCTTGAACCATTTCCTGTCCATTTAGCAGGACTCTCAGCAAATTGATTATCCAATAATGGCGCCGAATCTCCCCCTAATGGACGATAACCACCCACTGACTCAGGAACTATAAAATCTTCTCCAGGAATATAATAAAAATTGTTATCACGAGCATAGACCACAGATGTATCGTCTTGCGCACCAAAATCTGCCACGCCCTCAGGCCGAGAAGTTGACTCATATGCCCGTGCAACATGGTTAGGGACTATATCGATGATCACTTTCATACCTTGGGCATGAGTCCGTTCAATCAGGGCTTTAAATTCTGCTAAACGGGTTGCGGGATCATCTGCCAAGTCAGGGTTAACATTGTAGTAATCTTTCACGGCGTATGGTGAACCGGCACGGCCTTTGATGACATCGGGATCGTCTAAACTAATCCCATATGCAGTATAGTCGTTGACGAGTGCGTGATGAGGCACCCCAGTATACCAAATATGACTGACCCCGAGCTCTTTGATACCCGCTAATGCTTGTGGCGTAAAATCAGAGAATTTACCTACCCCATTTTCTGTCAGCGTTCCCCAGGGTTTATTCGTGGTGTTAGTATTGCCAAACAAACGAGTAAACACCTGGTAGACAACCGGTTTGACATGAGACTTTGATGCATGTTCAACTGCCATAGTAGCGTCTCCTTGATTAGCTGGGGCTGATTTATTGGGGGCACTCGGCTGGCACGCTTGGAGTAACGAAAGTGTTCCTAATGTACCGATAACGAAAACGGTTAAAGCAATTTTTTTCATGTCATAAACTCTGATTGTTATACCTTTTACATACTACCTTGTTTTCTGTAACGGAGGTATTGCATACGTTTTCAATAAGTCCATAACCATCTGAACTTTAAAACAATGTATAAATAAAAGTCGCTAATGAGGACTGCTGAGTCGCAACAACAATGCCGCCTAGTAATACCAAGAAAACAAAAATAGGCAATAGCCAAATTTTCTTTCTGACTTTTAAAAATTCCCATAAATCTTGTAAAAACTCTAGCATCGCTATATGACTCCAGTTGTATTGTCTGTTGCATTATTCTTATATCTAAGTATGCAATACCTAGAATGGTTGGCGTAAACGTTCTTTAGTCAGCTCATCTGTTCGTTTTCGGTAAAACGAACCCTCTACTCGTTCTGGTTGTTTCCGGTAATCCAGTTTATTGAGCATTTGTAGGACTAAACCCAAAGGGACTAACACAACAAAATAGACGAGACCTAAAAGCAGATATGTATTGGTGAAACTCAAAATACTCGCAAGTATCATCCAGACCCGATAAACAGGATAGACGGCAGGCACATAAAACCATCCCAAGGTCATGAAATAAACAATGGGGACCAATGGCCAAAGCGGTATTGGCTGAGCGAATAGCCAAGGTAATAAGCCCATAAAAATTAAGCCAAAGAACGCGCTAAACTGCCAACAAAAATCGCGTAAAGCCCGTTTATTGTCTTTTGCTACAACAGGTAATGCAATGTGTTGCCACTTGGTTTTAAGCTGAAATTTAATCTTTGGCAAAGGTCACCTCTTGAGCTTTATGTTTTGCTGCATCTGGCATATCTGCTTTTTCTAAAACAATATTTTCCATAACCAAGTAATCCATTTCGGTGGCTAAAAAACATCGAATCGCATCATGTGGAGAGCATACCGGAGGTTCACCCCTTACATTGAATGAAGTATTAATGAGGAGAGGTACACCTGTATGGCGCTGAAATTCAGTTAATAAACTATGAATCGGTTGTGCAGAAGTGACCGTCTGGACACGTGCAGAATAATCAATATGCGTCACGGCTGGAATGTATGAGCGAATTTGGTTAATCGTATGCTGCATCTGATCAGTGAAATCTGTTGCTGTAATAGGTCTATCGAGTCTTTGGGCGTATCGCATATCTGCTACTGTTTGGTCAGTTGAATGACATAGATGTTGCGACTGCACCTGAGCTACTTGTAGCATATAAGGACTATGCTCAATATCCACAAACCAATCTTGCACATGTTCTTGCATAACAATTGGGGCAAACGGCCTAAATGATTCTCTTTGTTTGATTTTTAAATTCATGGTGTGTTGCATGTTCGCCGAACGAGGATCACCCAAAATGCTCCGATTACCCAAAGCCCTAGGCCCAAATTCCATACGTCCCTGAAACCATCCTACTACGGCCTCTTCGGTCAACCACCTGACGGTTTTGGGCAATAATTCAGTCGTTGTGAGCTCGGTATATTCCACTCCCCAAGCCAAGCATGCAGACTTAATTTCAGCTATCGAAAATGCAGGGCCTAAATAACTATGTTGCATCGCATCGCTGCGTACTGAGTCACGTTCGCTTGGTACTGAGATGCGTTCACCTAATTCCCAACGATAACAATACTCCAAAGCGGCGCCTAGAGCCCCACCAGCATCTCCTGCTGCAGGTTGGATCCAAATATCTTGAAAACCGGCTTCTCGAGCAATTCGTCCATTTGCGACACAATTCAAAGCAACACCACCTGCCAAACATAAATAATCAGCCTGGGTTGTACGTTTGAGATGTCTGGCCATCTTTAGTACGGTCTCTTCAATGACGACTTGAATGGAGGCTGCTAAATCCATCTGTACTTTGGTTACAGGACTATCATGAGGCAAAACAGGTGTCGAAAATAAGGCACAAAACGCCTTATTCACCATAGTTTTACCCACTGAAAAATCAAAATAATCAAGATTTAACGCAAAACTGCCATCATCTGCCACAGTAATCAAATGACGGTAGATAATATCTTTGTATACAGGTTTACCATAAGGCGCTAACCCCATCAGTTTGTATTCACCTGCATTGACTTTAAAGCCGCAATAATAAGTAAATGCGGAGTACAATAATCCCAATGAATGTGGGAAGTTGATTTCCCACAGCGGCTTTAACTCCTCATTTTTACCTAACCAAGCACTCGTAGTTGCCCACTCTCCCACTCCATCCAAACACAACACTACGGCTGATGTAAAAGGGGAAGGATAAAATGCAGAAGCCGCGTGCGACAGATGATGTTCGCTAAAAGCCAATGGTGGGATCTTTGTGTTTAACGTTTTATCGGGAAGCACATTGTCTTGACGTAGGATATTGCGGCACTCGCGACGCAATAACTGTTTAAAATACAGTTTTTCTTTTAACCAAATTGGCATCGCGCGAGCAAAAGACAAAAATCCTTTTGGTGCGTGTGCCAAATAGGTTTCTAATAAACGTTCAAATTTTAATAAAGGCTTGTCGTAAAATACAATTGCACTACATTCGTCTAGTGTAATACCAGCTTCATCCAAGCAATATAAAATAGCTTGGGTAGGAAAACTAGGATCGTGTTTTATACGAGTGAAACGCTCTTCTTGAGCAGCGGCGATAATTTTACCATTAACGAGTAAAGCCGCAGCACTATCGTGATATAGAGCAGAAATCCCTAAAACATAATTGTTGGACATATTGGGTACTAACTTTCATTGCTTATAAAAGCAACGCTCTTTTATTTTTATGTCCTAATTGTGCCATAAAAAGATAACCAACGTGAATAATTGTTGCGAAATTGTTATCAGAATTTTATCCTAAACTAACAATAATTATAAAAAGACGCTATGACTATTCAACGCATCAGTTTTTACGCCATCGCTTTAGCACTGCCCTTCATTTTCATATTGGCTTTGGAGGGCATCTTTAGACTTTTTATAACCGACCGGCATATCCCTCTTTTTATCTCGGTAGAACAGCATCCAGGCTATGTCCAGCCAAACCCAAATATCATCCAGCGTTATTTTCCAAGCCCTGAACTGGCCCCTCAAGTTGCCCCTGATACCCACTATTTTTTAGCCCAAAAACCACAAGATACGACGCGAATTGTCATTTTAGGTGGTTCCAGTGCAGCAGGTTTTCCTTATGGGCGTTTTGGTTCACCCTCAGGTTTTATGCAACAACGTGTCCACGGTCTTTACCCTGAGCAAAATATCGAATTTATTTCTGTGGCCATGTCGTCCATTAATACCTATATGCTGAGAGATTTTGTTGCTGAAGTATTAGAGATTGACCCAGATGCGGTCTATATTTATGCCGGACATAATGAGTATCTCGGAGTGATGGGAGTTGGCTCTCGGTACAGTGGTCTAGGCTCACATACATTAAACCTACTTTATTTGTCACTCAAAGAGTGGCGACTAGTACAAGTTTTACAAACACTATTACTACAATTTCAGCTTACCGATGGGTTTGACCAAGCGCAAAGAAATTCTCGTACAGTCATGGCTAGCGTCGCCAAAAATGCCAACATTCCCTATCAAAGTTCTATTTTTGACCAAGGGAAGCAACAGTTTGAGGATAACCTCGAAGCAATATTAAATGCCTTTGAACACAAACAGGTCCCGGTATATTTGTCGACTATTGCTAGTAATTTAGCAGGACAACCACCTTTTGCTGCACCTTATACCTTACCATCGGCAATTCAGAAACAGCTCGACATTGCTTTCGCCCAAAAAGATATCAGTACATTACAACGTATACACAAAACACATCCTTACCATCCAGAGCCTAACTTTGCTCTTGGGGTAGTGTTAAGCAAGACGCACCCTATGCAAGCCAAAAAATTACTTGAAGCAGCAAGGGATTACGACAGTTTACGTTTTCGAGCGCCGTCTGTATTTAACGCGATAATTGAGCAAAAATCCCAGGCATTTGCCAATGTACATTTAGTCAAAGGCGCTGAATATCTAGCTCAAGCGAGTCCTTATAGCATTGTTGATAACACGCTAATGTTGGAACACTTACACCCAAATGCTAGAGGTTATTTTTTATTGGCAGAAAGTGCCATTTCGAGTATGCAAGCACATGGATTATTCGGTCCTAAATCGCCCACAACTTCTCCAGATAAGCATTCTAACCATGATAACTTCGCCAAGAACCCTACTCATAGCCAAACGCATGTGTTAAAAGCAACTCAAGAATTGGCTTGGAAACATGCTTGGATATCCGAAGCGGATAATTTTGTGGCACAAACAAAAATCAATCGTTTATTAGCTGATTATCCTTTCGTTTCTGAGCCGCAATCACCTCTCACGGTACCAGTCCAAACCACTTTACAAACGTTCGGACAACAACGGCTCAAAGACGGTCAATGGTTTACACAACAACAGGCTGTATTGGCACATTTCATCGAACAAGATGGTTTTTTACAAGCAGCTAATACTGCGGCTAGTATGGCAACAGCCCTGCCCTATAATACAGAACTGACCTGGCAAACGGCTCAGCTCTATCGAGCAGCAAAAAGTTGGGATTATGCGCATTATTTTATTCGTAAAGCACACTCGTTGGCACCAAATAATACGCGCATTATCATGGATTATGCACAGATTCTGTTCAATAAAAAGGCTTTTGAGCAGGCTTTAGCACTACTCCACAAGGTGGCGACAATGCAGCCTAATCATCCCCAGATCCGGCAGTATATTCAACAAGTACAACGTGCCATGGACAATCAATCATGAAAATTTGGCTTTTTAGATGCATAGCAGTTTTTATTCCTGTGCTATTTATCCTGCTTTTAGAAGCGAGTTTACGGCTCTTCAACTATGGTGAGGATTACCCTTTGTTTATCAATAACCCGACCCATCCTGATTATGTACTGCCTCGCCCAGACATCGTAAAACGATATTTCAATCAAGTGGCTCACACACCAAGAGTGTCGATGGAAGCCAATTTCTTTTTAGCTGAAAAACCTGACAATGGACTGCGTATTTTTGTCCAAGGAGGTTCAACAGCAGCAGGGTATCCTTATGGCTTAGGCGCTTCACTTGCGGGCATGTTGGAACATCGTATTAGGGCGACACATCCTACTCGATATGTGGAAGTTATTAATACGGCTATGTCAGCAGTGAACTCATATACCCTACTTGATTTTGCCGATGAAATCATCGAACAAGCTCCCGATGCAATATTTATCTATGCCGGCCACAATGAATATTTGGGGATCCTGGGCGTTGGTTCAAATTATACTGTCACAGGCTCTAGCACAGCGACTTTACTATTTCTAAAAGTCAAAGAGTTACGTATATTTCAGCTGATGCAGGCGATATATTTAGAACTCAAAAAAATTAATTCATCTTCATCTTTATCTTCATCTTCATCTTCATCTTCTAGAACCTTAATGTCCCAAGTGGCGAAAGAAAAAGACATTGCACTGAACAGTCATATATTTGCAGCAGGACTGGAACAGTTTGCACAAAATATGGGGCTTTTGTTAGACAAATATGCACGTGCAAATATTCCCGTGTACATTTCGACTTTAGCGAGTAACGAATTAGACCAAAAACCCTTTAGCAGCTTGCCGGCAGAGCCAGACCTGCAGCAAAAACTGACGACCTTAGCCCAACGTATCCATCGCTTTGAGCCTAATGACTTATTATCAGAAATTGCAACCATTCATGAGCAAATCCAACACAGTCAAAGTGCTGATTTACATTTCACACTAGGTCAACTCTGCGCAAGGTTAGAACAGACTAGTTGCGCACAAAAAGCCCTTGTCCAGGCCAAAGAATTAGATACGTTGCGCTTTAGAGCCCCCCTAGCTATGAACCGCATCATCCGAGAATTGGCTACACGACAAGGAGTTACGTTGGTCGATACTGAAGACAAAATGCGCCAACGCAGTTCACTTGGACTCATTGGCAACAATGTAATGCTAGAGCACCTACATCCCAATGTGTCTGGTTATTTTGTATTAGCCAATGCCTTTTATGAACAATACTTTGCCAGCTTAACAGAATCTCAAAATACGGTTTATGTACCAACCAATTTGGCCTGGCAGCGTCGCCCAATAATTCCCAGTGAAGAGTATGTGGGCTTTGCGGATATCATTGCATTAACTTCTGATTATCCTTTTAGCCCGACGCCAAAACCGGTGGTATTACCGCAACCGCAAAACTGGGAAGCCGCACTAGGTTTAGAAAAGGTCCAAAAGAAAATCGACTGGCTCACCATGCAAAAAAAAGCATTAACCCAATACAATAAAGATAAAAATATTCCGATGGTTATCAAGACACAGCAAATTATTGCTGATGCCCTACCTCATGACCCAGTGGAGAATTTGCGAAGCGCAAAAAACATGCATCAGACTAAACGACTAGCAGAGGCTTTATACTACTATCAAAGGGCACGCAGAGCAGGCGCTATGAATATTGACACAGTGATTGATCGCTTGGAAGAACAAGTCAAAAAAATTCGCTAAATTCAGATGTTGTATGTCGATATAATTGAATGTATCTTTATTGGGCTGTGTAGATAAAGCCAGCGCCCTTTTTCATCGACATAAAATCAAGGAAGAGTTATGTATTTTGCGCGTATCCCTGCCCTCATCTATAGTATTGTTTTCGCGCTATATTTTATCCCCTACGCATGGGCTAATACTGTGCATTTCACAGTACAAACGAGTTCTCCAGAAACGATTTACATTATTGGTGACACTGCGCCACTGAATATATCACAGCCCTTGCAATTACTGAGCGATAAACATCGTAAACAACACAAAATATCACTCTGGTTTAACCAATCCCCTGAAGAAATAAAGTTTTTATTTGCGACCCAAGATAAACAAGAACCCTTGAAAGGTTTTCGCACCATCAAACTGAACGAGGCAACCACCTATTCTGAACATATTTTTGCAGTACCGGATGCATTAAATAGCGACAGCATGCAAGTCCTTAGCCCCCAACAGCTACAAAATGATTTACAGGTCCTTGAACAAGCACTGGATGTTTTGCACCCTGGATTATATCGTTACCAAAGCGAATCAGAATGGCAGCAGAAATTACGCCAAATAAAAGCCACATTTGGACAAGCACAATCTCTCGCTAATACCTTTGTTGAGGTCGCTGAGCTCCTCACCGCACTCCAATGCGGTCATACCTACCTTAACCCACTTAATCAACATGCTGAAGTAGAGCGACTATTATTAGGTCCTGCTAATAAGTTGCCGGTGTCTTTTATCCAGATAGATAAGCGGTGGTACATTACCCACAATTACTCAAACAAATCATTGTTAAAACCCGGTACGGAAATAAAAAGTATCAATGGGCAAAGTGTCACTACACTTACTCAAGCATTGTTGCGTTACATGCGTGGAGATGGCGCCAATACAGCACAACAACATGCTGAATTGAACTTGGTAAATGAAACCGGTCTGCAGCCATTTGATGTCTATTTCCCTTTTGTTGAACAACAAGCTATTAGCACTGAGCGAACATCTTATAAACTAGAGGTTGTTCTAGCCAATACTACGCGCCCTTTATTTATAGATGTGCCTGGTTTAACTCTATTGGAAAGAGAAGAAAAAATATTAGCCAGTCATCCACAGACCTCGGCTTGGTCATTTACCATTACAGCAAACAATGTTGGGGTAATGAAACTACCGAGTTTTGCGACTTACAATATGGATTTTTCTTGGCAAGCTTTTTACGCAGAGAGTTTTGCTGCACTCAAAGCGTCAAATGTACAAGAGCTGGTTATAGATGTTCGAGGTAACACTGGCGGGCTTGATGAAGTGAGTCAGCAATTAGCAAGCTATTTAAATTTGGCAGATGCGTTTGCTAAGGTGTCATATACACCTATTATTAAATATCAAGACGTGCCGGCTGAATTACAAAAGCACTTGCGTACATGGGATCCAAGATTTTTTGCACCCGTTGAGTATACGTTGGCAACCAATACTGACTTTGTGACAGGCTATACGAAACCCATAGAGGCAACACAGAAAGTAGTGAACCAGAAAGAAAACCCACAGCAAGAGCGCATACCACAGGAATCGAAAGCACAGGCACCGAAAGTACAGAAATTCATATCACAAGAGGACAAAGAAGAATCGCAGAGTTCCCTCCTTACTGAAAATGATAAACCGACATTTAATGGCACAATTCACTTGTTAGTTGATGGTACCAATGCATCAAGTACATTCTTTTTAAGCCAAGCGATGGCCACAAATGAGAGGGTGAGAGTAATTGGGGCACCAACAGGTGGAAATCAAAAAGGTATCAATGGTGGCGGCATGTTCTTTTTAACACTACCTAACAGCCAAATTGTTGTCGACATTCCTCTATTCGCATATATACCAAAACTGCAACCCTTAAATGAAACACCGAATGCTGGACTGACTCCTGATGTATTGAGTAAACCAACAGTTAAAGATGTAATCATGCAAAAAGACGGTGTGCTAGAAAGATTATTAGCCAGCTTAAAATAAGCAACGAACTAGCACACCCTATTAGGGTAAAATACGCCTGATACAATGAGTCGTACTAGCGCTTATGCACCACCATCACCCTCTGTGACTTTCTTTTTAGCCTTATCTAAAAGGGATTCAGCTTCGGATTTTTTAGCTGTAGCTTTATCTTTTAAGTTGGTAAGCATATCTTTGCCATCCGCAAGTTTATCAGACGCAACATCTTTGTATTCATCGGCTTTGGCTTTACCTGCCGCTATCTTGTCAGTCGCGGTATCTTTATACTGTTCCATCTTATCTTTACTCGTGGCTAACATATCACTGCTAGCAGCCATTGTTTCATTCGCTTTGGCCTTAGCTTGTTCAAGCATACTTTGAGACCCATTACTATCTACAGTGGGTTGCTTGGTGTTTGCAACAGACATTTTTTGTTCTGCATCACCGGTTTTCGTATCGGTTTTACTATCAGCATCACTGCCACAGGCACTTAAGCCTAATGTGCCAGCAATAACCATAGATAACAAAGAAAGTTTAATCGTAGATGAGGGGTGTTTTGTAGTCATGTGACGTTCCTTAGTCGTTGTAATCTATATAAGCGTAGGTTCTAAAGTAGATATAAGCAAAAAAAACCGTGAACTCAGTACAGAATTCACGGTTTTGGATGACTTTATACTCAGTCAGAGTAACGGTTTACTCGTCAAGAGTAACGGTCACCTTCGGTGAAGCAGGATTAGGACCTGTCACTGTGAAAGTATAATTCCCTGTTTCTGGCGCATCGAAACGTAAGTTATCATTACTTCCTTGCATCAACATTAAAGGCAAGCCCAATGTGATATCGCGATTATCGCCATCTACAGCACCCGCATTGACTGTTGACCAATCGTCAGAAGCAACTTTGAACTCCACGATACCAGCTGAAACTGGAATGGAAACACTATATGCATTATCAGCATATATGAGTTGATCATTCGTACCCCAACCGTTCATACCTCCGCGCAGGAACACAGGTGTTGCACCAAAGAATTCAGCTTTGAAAACACCTAATACAGGCGCTTCACCAGATACATCTAAGGTAAACTTGTATTCTTCCTCTGAATCTATCGAAATACGGAAGTTTTGACCACCAGCGAGATTGGTTTCAATAGTGGTACCTACTGTCATATTTCGAGCTTCATCCGTATCTGCCACAGAGCCATGATCTACCGTAGACCAATCTTCTGAAGCCACCTTGAACTCGTAGTCTCCTGCAGCCACTGTGAAGTTGGCACCAAATACCTTATCACCTTCATAAGTCATCGGATTACCAGTACCCCAACCATTCATACCGCCTCGTACATAGATATCTGTACCAAAGTAAGGATTATCTTTACGGATCAGTAACGTTGGATTCTCAATATCCACTGCATCAAAAACGAACTCGTATAAAGCAGTTTCATCTGGAGTAAACTTCAGGTTGTTGTTGCTTGGCGCTAAACTATAAAGCGTATCTTCTGCCACTACGTCACTCGCACCATCTGGACCACCTAAGTTAGGGTTAGACCAATCAGCTTCAGCGACTTTGAATTGATATTCAGTACCCGCATCCAAGGTGTAAGTTGCACGATAGATACCTTGACCTTCATAATTAAATGCAGTGTCTTGGCCCCAGCCATTCATGCTTCCACGTAAGTAAACCGTAGTGTCACCATATGGAACAACATCTGGTGCTCCTGCCGTAGCAAAGGCAGATAAGCCCATACCCTGAGTGTCACCTTGGTTTTGTACATAAATCGCAATCGTCTGTGCAGGTACAGTGAAGAGACCGTTACCGGCATCATCATCTACCCCTTCAGCAAAACTCGCACCACGTACTACAGAGTCAACAGAGTTGGCCAATGTATTGTGCAGTGTGAAACCTGTTGCAGTATTTACACGAACTGACTGTTGGTTATACGTTGCATTAATCACCACCATAACGGCATCAACTGCAGCATCAAGATCCACCAACTCGCCGCCGTCATCGATACTCATAGCCACCACACCTGGGATCGCAGTGCGACCTAAGTTGTGGAAACCAACACGCGCTTTGATGTCGTCAGCAGTCGTTAATCGGAACAATGGAGAAGCAGTACGAATACTTAAGAACTCTTTGAAGACTTCTTTAGCAAACACAATTTCATCCATCCCTGCAGCGCGTTCTGGAGAATACGCAAACGTTCCAATAGTATCCCAAGCACCTCGATTGTCCTGAGCAAGTGGTAAACCAACATTAAAGTTATTACTCATCATCGTGTAATCAACTTTGTTGAACCAGTCGCCAGAATCATAAGTGTTGCGATCCATAGATTTTGAACGCAGCATCTCACCGCCTAATTGCAAGAATGGAATACCTTGCGCTAGGACTGGAATCGCCAAACCGATGTTTTGTGCACGAACCCGCTCTGCTAACGTTAAATCATTGGGTAATTCATAATTGAATTTATCCCATAATGTCTCGTTATCATGTTTGGACACATAGTTAATGATATCCGCAGGATCTTGAGCATAACCGCCTAATGCACTAGTCGGTGATGTCGTACCGGTATTCGTTTGTAATGCATAATCTAATAACGTACCTGCTAATGCAGATTTGATACGATCGGTTGCATCAAAAATATCACCGGTATTATCGCCATTTGCCTTGGCAAAGAAACGACCTTGGCGTACCGCCTCGCGAATTTGATCGTTGAAAGTACCAATTTCTGAACCCGCTAAGTTGGGTTGATTAGCTTGGGTTACACCGCGATCATTGCGGGTCCAACCTTCACCATAGAAGTAGTTATCAGCATCAACTGCTTGAACTGCATCACGTAAAGACAGCATAGTATCTTTAGAGTGACTACCCATTAAGTCAAAACGGAATCCGTCAAACTTATAATGTTCAGTCCACATCAATAACGAATCTTCCATGAACTTAGCCATCATGCGGTTGCGATCTTCTGTATCATCACAGCATGAATCACGCACGATATCTCCTGTTTCAACATTGTAACGGTGATAATAACCCGGTACGACTTTGTCAAAAACGGAGTTGTCATTTGCACCAGATGCATTGGTGTGGTTATACACAACATCTAATACAACACGTAAACCCATAGCATGTAAAGCTTGGTTCATCGCTCGCATTTCTAAAATACGTGCTACGCCATCTGGATCAGATGCATAAGAACCTTCAGGTGCATTGAAATGCTTAGGATCATAACCCCAGTTAAACTGGTCATAATTACGTAATTGCTCAGTTAATGCTTGTGCTTTATCCGGCTCTAAGAATGAATCGTAACTTTCATAGACCTCTAACAAAGTCATATTTGAGTCAGCTTCACTACAAATATCAAGACGACGGTTAAGTAGGCATAGTTCAAACACAGTACTGTTTAGATCTACCGTACGCTCAGCACGTTCATCAATCGTTGCAATATCGTTAGCCGGTAGCAAATGCAAGTGCGTTACACCTGCAGCAACCATTTCCTGAAGATGATTGACTGCATCAGTCTCACTTTCAGTGAAGGCCAAAAACTTACCACGATTCGCTTCGCTCGTCGTCATATCCAACGCTGAGAAATCACGAATATGGGCTTCGTAAATAACAGCATCTTCTGGATTGGCAACTGTTGGAACAGTGTGATCATCCCAACCTTCTGGTTTCAAATCAGCATCATTTAAATTCACGAATTGTGAGAAACGTCCATTTACACCTAAGCCAACAGAGTATGGATCAGTCACGTCAAATACTTCAATATCACCGGTTAAATGATGATAAACCGTCACTTCAAAACGATAGAACATACGATCCAAACCCGTGCCAGTGTATGACCAAACACCGGTGTCTGTATTTTCAGCCATGGCTATCGTATCGACTAAGCGCTTGTCCTGACTATAAGTTTTCAATTGAACGTTTTGTGCGGTAGGTGCCCATACGGCTGATGTAATCGTACCATCATCGTTATAAATAACCCCTAAATCAGCTTCATCAGCATCCATTTCTCCAACGGTATATAACTGGTCAAGACCATTTGCTAACTGAATACCCGTAGCTGCAACTAATTTACCATCAGTATCATAGCCAGCTAAAACAGCTTGGGTCTTCATGACTGTTTTGGCTGCTACTGCATCCCATTCACCTTGGTAAGCGGCCAAACCACTTAAATGAGGTGCAATAGCGGTTTGCTCATCAGATAAATCAACAGCCAGCATATCAATCGCAGAACCATTTAAACCATTCTCAATTGTCGCTTCCAAATCACCCGCTGCTGAGTAATGGAGTTTGACACTAGCAACCGCGTCAGGTGCATCCCATAAAATAGTATTTACATCTAACCAATGTGCAGCTTGGCCTTCGATTTGTACTGGACGCTCACCTAATGAAATAAGTGGGAATTCAAAAACCGTGGCTTCGCCAGAGATTGTAAAGTTCATGCGTGCAAATGTAGCATCGTCTTGAATGAGACTACCTTTAAAGTCAGCGCCGCCCATTTCTTTACCCGCATCATCAGTACCGATGTGGATAATGAAATTATGGCACGAACCATAGCCTTCTTTCAGTTCAAGAACCCAATACGCACCATAATTTGGATCGACACCGTCATGCTCTAAACCATTGTCCCAAGAAGGGGCAACGGATTCTGGTTCTAACGCATCACAAGCATCGTTATTCCAAGTATGTAATTTCCAACCATCATAAGCAGGATCATTAGGTACATTAGTTGCACCTACTGCTACTCGGTTGTAATACAACACAGCTTGAGTTTCAGATGGGAAAAATGACGGATCAGGTAAATCCGGATTTGCACCCACAACACAATTTTCGTTCGCTTCATCAGGCACCGTTGGTGGTGCACATTGAATCGGCGGTGGTGCGACACAAGTAGTACCCGTTGCATTAGGGACTTGTGGCGCAGTACAAGCGAGGAGGACTTCACCAGATTCAATATCTGATCCACCACCACAGCCTGTTAATCCTAGGGTTGTCAGCAATACAGCTGCAAAACCTAATTTGCGGATTGATGTAAACATAGGTTGTTGCTCCGATGTTATTAAATATTTATGACCTAGATACTTAGTCATAAGATGTTTTATTGCACTCATAATGAATAAGTCAAACCAAGGAAGTACTGAGTACCGAAGTACTGTATCGTCCCAACTAATGCCTCATCACCAAAGTAACTCTTGGTTGGCGCGTCAGTTAAGTTATTGGCTTGGAACAGCACACTCATGTTTTCACTTACTTCATAAGAAGCTTGGAAATCAACGACTGTTTCACTATCAAAATTCACAGTTTGGTCATTTACGGCCACTTGTTTAGAAACAAAAGGATTACGATAGCGTGAAGATACGCGTGTTTCGAAACCTTCATATTCCCAGAACAACGTGACACTGGCGACTTGCTCAGATAGACCAGGCAATGTACCACTAAATACACCATTACCCGTTGTACGTTGAATTTCAGACTCTGTGAATGAGAAGCTAGCGTTCATACCTAAACCAGACCACATCCCCGGAAGCATGCTATAAATCTCGGTATATGCGACTTCAACACCTCGAATATAACCACCTTCTGAGTTATTTTGAGCGGTGGTGTAAGTACCATTTTCAGTGGGTACAACGACCGTTCTTGGATCACCACTGGCGTCCAATACAGGATCATCGTTTTCATCTAAAATAGTGACTGTCACTTCATCAGGAACATCAAAACCATTACCCGCGAAGTCATACGGGAAAGTCGCTGTCGTATCGATAAATGATTGAATATTTTTGTAGAACAATGCAAAAACAAAAGCACCGTCAGTTTCGTCAAAATATCTTTCATATGATAAATCGTATTGATCAGCATAAAACGGTCTCAAGAATGGACTGTTTGTACTCGAACCATTGATCACTGCTGTTGGGCTAGTTAAAACCACATCACCTGTATCTTCGTCAATGGACGCAAAAACATCCGAAACGCGGACATTGGCATTTGCAAACAAACGATTAATGGGTGGTCGACCCATTACTTTAGCTGCAGCAAAACGAATTTGATCGTTGTCTGTTAGTCTAAAGTTCAAGTTTAACGATGGTAAGTAATCGGTATATTCATCACCAATAATATTTAACGCGAAATAATCATTAATCAAACCCGCATCATCGGTTAAGTATTGCGCACCAGCAACAGGGTTACCTCGAGTATCAATAACTTCACCAAATTCATTCAATACCGGTTCAGATACATCTTGTAAAACGGTAGATGACTGTTTGGTATCAACCATACGGATACCGATGTTACCCGTAACAGGAATACCACCAACCTCAGCATCAATATTGGCCATCGCATAGGCAGAAGTCACTTCTTCGAATACCGAACCAGACTCAGTGACAGACCAAGCAGTGTTAGGACCTTGACCAGGCGTTGGGCTGTTAATCACACCAGGATGTGCGGTACCCCAAGTTTGGACTGGTTGTGGCACGCCACCAGGGAACCATGCATTTAGTGCTTTATCTAAATCAATCGATAAATAACTGGGGAAATAGCTGAAGTCACCTTTCCAATCAACCACTTCAACCATATCTTGCGTTAAACGCAAAGGAGGCTGGTTACGTGGGAAACCAGAATCTGAGCCATACTCAAAAACAGAACGATCATTTGAATAAGTACGGTCAGAGTAACGCGCACCAAATTCGATTGAAGAGAAGTAGGCGTTGTCTAGTTCATATTTGAAATCAATACGAAAAGCATCTACTTCATCTTCGTTTTGATAAGGATAGATACCGTATTTGGAGACCATTACACGGTTAATATCACTAAACGCATCAAATTGATTAAAACCGATATCAGGTAAGTTTAATCCATTATTTTGATACACAATTTGGACATTTTCATCAAACACTGGCACATCGGCCGTGGCATCTTCTGCCACTAATGACCATAACAGGCCATTACGGAAGTCTGAAGAAGCCGAGGAATGAGATAAGTCAAAGGTCATTGACCAGTTATCGGAAATATTCCACTCACCGCCAATACCGAAGCTTGCTACTTCATCAAAATCCTGATTATCGTCATTCACTAACTCTACACGTGTGGCACTACCGCTATTACGGGTAAACACACCACCTGTAACCGAACCATCAGGTGTCGCCGTGAGGTTTGTTGTAGATGCTTTAGTCGCATCGAGCTTCACACGATAGCCTCGAGCAAATTCTTTAGAGTCAAAACGAGACAAAAAGCCGTCAGCTTTCAAACGAAAATCGTCATGCGGCGCCCACTCTAGCGATGCCATATAACCATTTCTGGTTTCTTCACCACCTTTGTGTTGCATTTCGAAACCTTCACTAGGTACCAAACTTGTCCCTGTGACTATGCCTCCTGGAGCTAACCCAATGAACTGTGTTGCAACAGACGGTTGGAATAAACGAGCGTAACCTAAAGCGACACCCAAAGTATCGTCCATAAATTTGCCTTGGTAAGCAAAACTTAATCGGCTGCCGTATTCTTCTGCGTCAGATACTTCATTGGCACGATCGTTAAACATGCCACGTGCATTTAAATTAAAAGTATGTTGTTGATCGTTATCTAGTGGGCTTGCCGTCACAAGCTCAACTGTACCAGCTACCCCACCCTCAATAAGTGAAGCTTTGGGTGATTTGTAAACAGCGGCTGAACTAATCAATTCCGATGGATATTGATCGAACTCAATGCTTCGATTTCCTGAAGTAGAAACCTGCTCACGACCATTTAATGTGGAGAAAACGAAATCTCCAGATAAACCCCGTATATTAATCTCAGCGGCTTGACCGCCGGTACGAACAGCTGAAATACCTGGCAAACGCGTCAGTGCATCGGCCATCGAAACATCTGGCAAACCACCAAGGTCATCTGCAGATAATTGCTCGGAAACTGTGTCACCGAAACGCTTTTGATTTAAAGACTTTAATAGACTCGTCGAGAAGCCTTTTACTTCAATGACCTCTATCTCATCTTCATTCTTCTGCTTTTCTTCGGCGTCTTGTGCATAGGCTGACATTGAAAATGCCATACCACCCGCGACAAGCGCTGCAGTTATCAAGCTGGGTCTGAATTTATTCATATTGTGTCCCATTCCCCGTTAAAATTTAGATTTCACATGTAAGTAAATCACCTACATACAAAATCCCTTTATTAGCACAGTGCATCATAAAAACTTAAACACAAAATAACAAACATTTGCATACGTATTCATTTACAAGGCATTAACAAAAAACCGACTAAATGTCAGCAGAAAAAACAAGAAAACCAGCCATAATATAAGAGCATCAATCAAACAGAGGATATATATATGCAAATGTTAAAACACAAAGAAACTATCGAAGTCAAGGGTGGTATTTTAACAATACCCCAATCCCCAATAGGACGAATAGAGGAAGAGATTAAACGTTTTACAACATTTTTTACTGCAAGTACTCCTTCAAAATACAATAAAAAAGTCTTCGAATTTGAGGAATAAAAAAACGCACAAATAGAACTATTTATGCGTTTTTAAACTGCGATGGTTAACAAACAGTAAATGTCACTGCAGGTTAACCGGTCGCGGATGTCAGATGCTTACCAACCAGTTGCTTCGCGTAAAGCTTTACCGATGTCAGCTAAAGAACGAACAGTTTTTACACCTGCCGCTTCTAATGCTTTAAATTTCTCATCAGCAGTTCCTTTACCACCAGCGATAATCGCACCAGCGTGTCCCATACGCTTACCAGCAGGTGCAGTTACACCAGCAATGTAAGAAACGACAGGCTTAGTGACGTTGGCTTTGATGAATTCAGCAGCTTCTTCTTCTGCCGTTCCACCGATTTCACCGATCATAACAATCGCTTCTGTCTTAGGATCATCTTGGAATAATTGTAAGATATCAATAAAGTTAGAACCAGGAATTGGGTCTCCACCGATACCTACACAAGTAGACTGACCAAAACCTTCGTCAGTAGTTTGCTTAACCGCTTCATACGTTAATGTACCAGAGCGAGAAACAATACCAACTTTACCGGCTTTGTGAATGTGACCAGGCATGATACCAATCTTACATTCATCAGGAGTGATAACACCTGGGCAGTTTGGACCAATCATACGTACGCCTTTTGCAGCGATGTATTCTTTGACATATAACATGTCAATTGTTGGAATACCTTCGGTAATACATACGATTAACTCGATACCTGCATCAGCAGCTTCAATGATTGAATCTTTACAGAAAGGAGCTGGTACGTAAATTACAGATGCAGTAGCACCTGTTTCAGCAACGGCATCTTTTACTGTATCAAATACAGGAAGACCTAAGTGCGTTGTACCGCCTTTACCAGGAGTAACACCACCTACCATTTGCGTACCGTATTCGATCGCTTGTTCAGAGTGGAAAGTCCCTTGACCGCCAGTAAAACCCTGACAAATAACTTTAGTATCTTTATTAATTAAAACTGACATTATTTGCCCTCCGCAGCAGCAACAACTTTTTGTGCAGCATCGGTTAATGATTCTGCAGCGATAATATCTAGGTCAGAACTCGCTAGTACTTCACGACCTAATTCTGCATTTGTTCCTTCAAGACGAACAACTACTGGTACGTTAACACCCACTTCTTTAACTGCACCAATAATACCTTCAGCGATCATGTCACAACGTACAATACCGCCAAAGATGTTAACTAATACAGCTTTTACATTGCTGTCAGATAAGATAATTTTAAATGCTTCTGCTACACGCTCTTTGGTCGCACCGCCACCAACATCTAGGAAGTTAGCTGGGCTGCCACCGTGCAAGTTTACGATATCCATTGTACCCATTGCTAGGCCCGCACCGTTAACCATACAACCTACATTGCCGTCTAACGCAACATAGTTTAATTCAAATTGTGCAGCATGTGCTTCACGCGCATCTTCTTGAGATGGATCGTTCATTTCACGTACTTTTGGTTGACGGTATAAAGCATTAGAGTCAACACCTAACTTAGCATCTAGACAATGTAAATCACCATCTTCTTTAATGACTAATGGGTTGATTTCAATAAGTGCTAAATCTAAGTCTTCAAACATTTTCGCTAAGCCCATGAAAATATTTGTGAATTGGCGAATTTGAACGCCTTTAAGACCTAATTTGAAAGCAATTTCACGTGCTTGGAAAGGCTGTGCACCGACTAAAGGATCGATCTCAGCTTTAAGAATTTTTTCAGGCGTTTCTTCTGCCACAGTTTCAATTTCAACACCACCTTCGGTAGATGCCATGAAAACGATTTTGCGTGAAGTACGGTCAACCACAGCGCCAAGATATAATTCTTGAGCAATATCAGTACATGATTCAACTAAGATACGGCTAACTGGCTGGCCATTCTCATCTGTTTGATAAGTAATTAGGTTTTTACCTAACCAGTTTGCTGCAAACTCTTTAATGTCTGCTGTATCTTTAACGAGCTTAACACCACCCGCTTTACCACGGCCACCCGCGTGTACTTGGCATTTAACTACCCACATATCGCCGCCAATTTTCTCAGCTGCTGCTACTGCTTCTTCTGGTGTGCTTGCTGCAAATCCGTCAGATACAGGTAAACCGTATTCTTTGAACAGCTGCTTACCCTGATATTCATGCAAATTCATGGTTATATTGTTCCGCTTTTTAATTAATTAAAGAAAGTCGTAAAATCGACTACATTCAACGTTGTGTGAACATTTTCCCTGTCCACATGTAAAAGGATGATACGTTATGTATCATCCTTCACAATATTGCAAAGACCAAAGTCTTAGGATTTAGACATCCAACAATAAACGTGTTGGGTCTTCTAGCATTTCTTTGACTGTTACTAAGAAACCTACTGACTCTTTACCATCAATAATTCTGTGGTCATAAGATAATGCTAAATACATCATTGGTAAAATTTCTACTTTACCGTTCACTGCCATTGGGCGATCTTGGATTTTATGCATACCCAAAATGGCGCTTTGTGGTGGGTTGATAATTGGTGTTGATAATAACGAACCAAATACACCACCGTTGGTGATAGTAAAGTTACCACCTTGTAACTCATCTAGAGACAATTTACCGTCACGGCCTTTTAACGCTAATGACTTGATGCCACCTTCAATACCTGCCATACCTAATGTGTCTGTATCTTTTAATACTGGAGTCACAAGACCACGCGGCGTAGATACAGCAATCGAAATATCAAAATAGTTGTGATAAACAATGTCATCACCATCGATAGATGCATTGACCTCTGGGTAACGCTTTAAGGCTTCTGTAACAGCTTTCACGTAGAAAGACATGAAACCTAAACGAATGCCATGACGCTTTTCAAAGCTTTCTTGATACTGCTTACGCAAGTCCATGATAGGTTTCATGTTCACTTCGTTGAATGTAGTTAACATTGCAGTAGAATTTTTAGCCTCTAATAAACGGTTGGCAATTGTTTTACGCAGACGTGTCATTGGTACACGTTTTTCACTACGCTCACCGGCAGGAACTGCTGGCACAGAAACTTCTGCTTTAGCTGCTGGTACAGGAGCAGAGCCACCTTTAAGGTGTTTTTCAACATCTTCTTTAGTAATTCGGCCACCTTTACCTGTGCCTTTTACCGCTGAGGCATCAATACCTTTTTCAGCAAGCAAACGACGTACAGATGGGCTTAACGCATCAGTCTCTTCAGCTGCGTTAGCTTCTGCAGCTGCAGGCGCCGCACCGGCACTAGCACCAGCAACGAATTGAGCAATCACTTCTTCTGCGGTTACGGTAGCACCTTCTTCAGCAGAGATAGATACTAATGCACCATCAGCAGGTGCCACAACTTCTAGCACTACTTTATCCGTTTCGATATCAACTAAGTTTTGATCACGTGTTACCGGCTCACCGACTTTAACATGCCATGTCGCAATGTTGGCATCTGCAACTGACTCTGGCAGTACCGGCACTTTAATGTCTTGTGCAGGAGCATCAGCTGCAGGAGCCGCGGCAGCTGGCGCAGCTTTTGCTGCAGGTGCTGCAGCCGCAGCACCTGCGCTTAGGTGAGCAATTAATTGCTCACCTAATACTGTTGCGCCTTCTTCATGTAAAATTTCAGAAATCACACCATCAGCTGGAGCAACTACTTCTAAAACGACTTTATCGGTTTCGATTTCAACTAAGTTTTGGTCACGTGTAACAGCATCTCCTGCTTTAACGTGCCAAGTGGCGATAGTTGCGTCTGCTACTGATTCAGGTAGCACCGGAACTTTAATTTCAGTGGTCATTTTAGGTCCTTATTTAGTGTTAAGTGCTTCGTCAACCAACGCTTTTTGTTGTTGATTGTGAACTGCAATATAGCCAACCGCTGGAGAGGCTGATGCTTCTCTACCGGCATATTTAATTGTCTGTCCCGCTGGAATAGACTCATTGAAGTGATGTTGTGAACAATACCAAGCGCCTTGATTCTTCGGCTCTTCTTGACACCATACCCAATCTTTAACATGTTGATAATCAGCTAGTACTTTAGCCATTTCATCAGATGGGAATGGGTATAATTGCTCAACACGAATAATAGCAACATCGGTTTGCTCATTTTCACGACGTTTTTCCAGTAAGTCGTAATAAACCTTACCTGAACACAACACGACGCGTTTTACTTTCTTAGCTGGGATCTCATCAATCTCGCCAATGACATTTTGGAATGTCCCTTCTGCTAATTCATCTAGAGAAGAAACAGCAAGCGGATGTCTAAGTAAAGACTTAGGTGACATCACAATTAAAGGGCGACGCATTGGACGCACAGATTGACGACGGATCATGCCATATACCTGGGCAGGCGTAGAAGGCACACAAACTTGCCAGTTGTGATCAGCGCATAACTGTAGGAATCGTTCAAGACGAGCTGAACTATGCTCTGGGCCTTGGCCTTCGTAACCATGTGGTAACAATACGGTCAAACCACATAAACGTCCCCATTTCGCCTCACCAGAACTTAAGAACTGGTCAAACACAACTTGAGCACCATTTGCAAAATCACCAAACTGAGCTTCCCAAATAGTTAAGGTTCTAGGCTCTGCCGTTGCAAAACCATATTCGAATGCCATAACTGCTTCTTCAGAAAGGACTGAATCATGAATTTCAATATTGCCTTGTTCTGAATACAGGTTTTGTAATGGCATATAAGTAGAACCATCAGCTTGGTTGTGTAACACAGCATGACGGTGGAAGAAAGTACCACGACCTGAGTCCTGACCTGTAATACGGATATCCGTATTTTCCGACAAGATTGAGGCATACGCCATATTCTCAGCCATACCCCAGTCTACTAACCTTTCACCTTCAACCATTGCTTTGCGGTCAAGATAAAGTTTATTAACTCGAGATTGTAGTTTATGTTCTGCAGGGTAATCGATTAAACGTGCACCCAACTCTTTGATTTTTTCTACTGGTAAACTAGGATCATAAGCAACATCCCAGTCATGACCCAAGAAAGGAGTCCAATCAACAGAGTGTTCAGTCATAGGACGCCACTCTTCTACGACGCAAGCACCGTGATCCAGTGCAGCTCGATATTCTGCTATCAGCTTATCGATTTCATGTTGTTCAACTGAACCCTCAGCAGTAAGTTGTTGTGCATACAATTCACGAGGTACAGGATGCTTTTTAACTTTTTGATACATGAGCGGTTGAGTTGCATTCGGCTCATCCGCTTCATTGTGACCATGACGGCGATAACACACCAAATCGATAACAACATCTCGTTTAAATTTATTGCGGTAATCTAACGCTAATTTGGTAACAAATACGACAGCTTCTGGATCGTCACCATTCACGTGTAAAATTGGTGCTTGGACCATTTTCGCAATATCAGTACAGTATTGTGTTGAACGCGTATCTTCAGTTTTAGATGTGGTAAAACCTACTTGGTTGTTGATAACAATTCGTACTGTTCCACCTACTGCATACGCGCGGGTTTGCGACATATTGAAAGTTTCTTGTACAACACCCTGACCAGCAATTGCTGAATCACCATGGATAGTGATTGGTAGTACTTTAGCACCTTCGGAACCACGGCGTGATAAACGAGCACGTACCGACCCCATAACTACAGGGTTAACAATTTCTAGATGCGACGGGTTAAAGGCAAGTGCTAAGTGAACATTACCGCCTGGCGTTGCATAATCTGAAGAAAAACCTGCGTGATATTTTACATCGCCTGCACCTAATGAATCGTCATGCTTACCAGCAAACTCATCGAATAAAACAGAAGGATTTTTACCTAATACATTGACTAGGACATTTAGACGACCACGGTGCGCCATACCAACCACGACTTCTTTAGAGCCTGAAGCACCCGCTTCATTAATAAGACTCTTAAGCATTGGAATCAGGCTATCACCACCTTCAAGAGAAAAACGTTTAGCTCCTGGGAACTTTGCACCCAGGTATTTTTCCATACCATCTGCAGCAATTAGCCCCTTAAGAATTTTAATCTTTTCTTCACGCGTAATAGCTGGCTTTGCTTCAACAGACTCAATGCGTTGTTGTAACCAACGTTTTTGTTCGGTATCAGTAATGTGCATGTACTCTGCACCGATAGAACCACAATAAGTTCGGTTCAGTGACTTATACAATTCGCCCAAAGACATTTTGTCTTTACCAATTGCATATGAACCCAAGTTAAATTGGGTATCAAAATCTTTTTCGGTTAAATTGTGATGCGATAACTCTAAATCACGAACACGCTCTTGACGCCATAAACCCAGAGGATCTAGGTTTGCGTGTTGGTGTCCACGGAAACGGAATGCATTGATTAATTGTAGAACTTTAACCTGTTTTTCATCACCTGCCACACCAACTTGTTGTGGTGTAGAGCCTGCTGCACGAGCTATTGGGCCTAATGCAGCCATCTTACGATACTGGTCACGTATCAAGGTATGGTTAGAATCTAATTCTACGCCGTCCACTTTAGGGAGGCTTTCGAAAACTTGTTGCCAAGTAGAAGGTACGCTTTGTGGATCTTCTAAATATGCTTCATACAATTCCTCAATGTATGCTGCATTCGCACCAGCCATATGGGATGATTCCCACCATGCTTTCATCGCGCTTTCTTGCATTATTGTGTCCTGTTTACAATGTCATGGTATTGGACCGACTACAAGTCCAAACGTATATCACAGTCAAAAAAATAGCCGTCCAATCCTCGGACAGCCATTTAGAAAATTACAAGGACAAGGTACGCATCTTGTCCTTAATACAACTAAACAGCTCGTTGTAAGAGCATCGACTTAATTTGGCCGATAGCTTTAGTTGGATTCAAGCCTTTTGGACAAACGCTTACGCAGTTCATTATTCCATGGCATCTGAATACACTAAACGCATCGTCAAGATCATTCAATCGTTCTTCAGTCGCAGTATCACGAGAATCGATTAAAAAGCGATACGCATGAAGTAAACCTGCAGGACCGATGAACTTATCAGGATTCCACCAGAATGATGGACATGATGTTGAACAACAAGCACATAAGATACATTCGTATAAACCATCTAGTTTTGCACGGTCTTCAGGCATCTGAATGTGCTCGCGAGATGGTGGCTGTTTATCATCGTTAATCAAGAATGGTTTGATTTTTTCATATTGTGTATAGAACTGCGTCATATCAACGACTAGGTCACGTACTACAGGGAGACCAGGTAAAGGACGCACAACAATAGTACCCTTGCCTAGGGCTGATAAAGGTGTAATACACGCTAAACCATTTTTACCATTCATGTTCATACCGTCAGAACCACATACGCCTTCACGACATGAGCGACGGAAAGATAAAGTAGCATCTTGCTCTTTTAAGGCAATCAGTGCATCTAGCACCATCATGTCTTGGCCTTCTTCTACTTCTAATGAATACTCTTGCATACGAGGAGCATCATCAATATCTGGGTTATAACGATAAATTGAAAAATTAAGTTGCATCATAGTTCTCCTTAATACGTACGCGCTTTAGGCGGGAATGCTTCACGCAATTTCGGCGTCATATTAACTTCACGTTTAATCATTGATTCAGATTCTGGGCGATAGATAGAGTGGCATAACCAATTATCATCATCACGCTCAGGGAAGTCGAAGCGGCTATGTGCACCACGGCTTTCTGTTCTGAAGTTTGCTGCAACTGCTGTGCTGTACGCGGTTTCCATTAGGTTATCTAGCTCTAAACACTCGATACGCTGAGTATTAAAGTCAGATGATTTGTCATCCAGTCTTGCATGCTGGAGACGTTCACGGATTTCAGCAAGCTCTTTCAAGCCTTCTGCCATCGCATCACCTTCACGGAATACAGAGAAGTTTAATTGCATGCATTGTTGCATGTCTTTCTTAATTTGTACTGGGCATTCGCCTTTACCTACTGGGCTAGATTCCCAACGGTTGAAGCGAGCCATAGCGGCGTCTAAATCTGAATCAGAGGCATCACGAACATTACTGATCTCATCCAGTTTTGCACCAAGGTGTAAACCAGTCGCTCGGCCAAATACCACTAAATCTAATAGTGAATTACCACCTAAGCGGTTTGCACCGTGTACTGATACACAAGCAATTTCACCACAAGCGAATAAACCGGTAATTGGTTTTTCATTGCCATTTTCATCAATCGCAATCGCTTGACCATCTACATTAGTAGGAATACCACCCATCATGTAGTGACAAGTTGGAATCACTGGGATTGGCTCTTTCACTGGGTCAACGTGAGCAAAGGTACGTGATAGTTCAAGAATACCTGGTAAGCGCGATTCAAGAACTTCTTTACCTAGATGATCAAGTTTTAATTTAATATGTGGACCCCAAGGACCATCACAGCCTCGACCTTCACGGATTTCTGTCATCATTGAACGAGCAACAACATCACGACCTGCTAAGTCTTTAGCGTTCGGAGCATAACGCTCCATGAAGCGTTCCCCGTCTTTATTTAGAAGGTAACCACCTTCACCACGACAACCCTCGGTAACGAGTGTTCCCGCACCTGCGATCCCCGTTGGGTGGAACTGCCACATTTCCATGTCTTGCATAGGAACGCCAGCACGCAATGCCATACCAACACCGTCACCAGTGTTAATGTGTGCATTAGTAGTAGAGGCGTAAATACGTCCTGCACCACCAGTAGCAAGTACAACTGCTTTAGACTTAAAGTAAACGACTTCGCCAGTTTCGATATCGATAGCGGTACAACCGACGACATCACCGTCTTGGTTTTTCACTAAATCTAGTGCATACCACTCAGAGAATACTTTTGTTTTGTTTTTAACGTTTTGCTGATACAACAAGTGCAATAACGCGTGACCTGTTCTATCTGCTGCGGCTGCAGTTCGAGCTGCTTGTTCACCGCCAAAATTTTTCGACTGACCACCAAATGGGCGCTGGTAAACTTTACCTTCATCTGTACGAGAAAAAGGTAAACCCATATTTTCCATTTCGATGATCGCTTCAGGACCCGTTTTACACATGTATTCGATAGCATCTTGGTCACCAATATAGTCAGAACCTTTGACCGTATCGTACATGTGCCATTCCCAGTTATCTTCATGGGAATTACCTAAAGCAACCGTAATCCCACCCTGTGCTGATACAGTGTGTGAACGGGTTGGAAAAACTTTTGATAAAAGCGCACAGCTTTTACCTGATTCAGAAATTTGTAATGCGGCACGCATACCTGCGCCACCTGCGCCGATAACTACGGCATCAAACTCATGAACTGGAATACTCATCTTACACTCCCCATAATACGAATAAGCCTACTGCAACGTATGCAAAGGCGATAAGGTTTAACACGTACTGTATACCTGCGCGAAGAGCAGCTGGTTTAACATAGTCGGTTAGAACCTGCCATAAACCGATGCGCACGTGGAGCATAATTGACACTAATGCAGCAAACGTAAATACTTTCATAGCAATTGAAGAGAATATGTCCTGCCATACTACATAAGTAATTTCGGGAGTACTTACGAAAATGTAAGTCATATAAAAAGAATAAAGTGCAATGATAATTGCGGTAGCACGAAGTGAAACCCAGTCTTGGATCCCATCGCGTTTAAAAGTGGCTTGATTTGTTACCATAATGCAACCCCTACTACTAATGTTAGAACAATCCAAATACCGATGACTACATTAGCACTGGTGTTTCCTGATTCAAGTTCTTCCCAATATCCCATATCCATGATTCCGTGACGGATGCCACCAAGAATATGATAGGTTAAGGCGGATACTGTACCGATAGCTACAAATTTCCCAATAAAGCCGTCCATAATGACCTGTACATCTGCAAAGCCTTGAGCTGAGCCAAGGGATACTGCCCAGGCCCAAATCACAAATAACAATGCAAAGAACATAGCCACGCCGGTTACACGGTGTAAAATTGAGGAAATTGCAGAAGGGGGAAATTTAATCGTATTTAAATCTAAATTTACTGGTCTTTGCTTTTTCACAATATTTTGCCTATCTCTCATTCGTAGGGTTACTTACACATTAAGTTTACAATTGTAAACAAACCGTAAAGTGTGATAAATAATGCTTTAGTCACAAAATCAAACATCGTTACTGATTTGTTAACATTTTGTGATGAAAATTAACCTTCAATATTCTTCACAAACGCCGATATAAAGCACACGCGAGTATATCGAGAGCATTATACATTTACAACTATTTGTGTCTAGCTAAGACATTGGTAGTAAACTAAAAACAACGCATCAATAGATATAAACGGCCGTTTACGTTAATTTTTAAGGTTTTTATTGAAAAAATTGATTTAAATACCGTTTAGCAGTATAAATGTGCCCCCTTTTCAAAACGTGTAGAACAATACATACTGCACAAAATATGAAATCAGGACAACTGAGGAGAAAACAACATGGCAGACAACAAAGCCATTTTAACAATCGGTGATAAGGAAGTTGAGCTTCCTATTTTACAGGGAACTGCAGGCCAAGACGTGATTGATGTTCGTTCATTAGGCGCAACTGGTTACTTTACTTATGACCCTGGCTTTATGGCTACAGGCTCATGTGATTCATCTATCACTTTTATCGACGGTGCTGAGGGTGTCCTTTTACACCGCGGTTTTCCAATTGGTGAATTAGCTCAAAACTCTGATTACTTAGAAGTATGTTACATGCTTTTACATGGCGACGCGCCAACTTCAGAGCAATATAAAGAATTCAAGGAAACCATCACAAACCACACAATGGTACATGAACAAATTAACATGTTTTTCCATGGTTTCCGCAATGATTCTCACCCAATGGCAATGTTATGCGGTACTGTTGGTGCTTTATCATCATTTTACCACAGTGACTTAGATGTCACAGACCCATCAGCACGCATTCGTTCAGCACACCGTCTTATCGCGAAAATGCCTACTCTAATCGCAATGGCTTACAAATACAGCGTTGGACAACCATTTGTTTATCCAAAAAATGATTTATCATATGCAGGTAACTTCCTAAATATGATGTTCTCTGTCCCTACTGAAGATTATGTCATAAGTGAAGCTGTTGAACGCGCTATGGACCGAATTTTTATCTTACATGCTGACCATGAGCAAAATGCGTCTACGTCAACTGTACGTTTAGCCGGCTCTTCTGGTGCCAATCCATACGCGTGTATTGCTGCTGGTGTTGCTTCCTTGTGGGGACCTGCTCACGGTGGTGCTAACGAAGCATGTCTCAATATGCTAGAAGAAATTGGTACTGTTGACCGTATACCAGAATTTATTGCTCGTGCTAAAGACAAGTCTGATCCTTTCCGTTTGATGGGCTTTGGTCACCGTGTATACAAAAACATCGATCCACGTGCAAAAGTTATGCGTGAAAGCTGTCACGAAGTACTTGCTGAATTGAAACTTGACGATCCATTGTTAGACGTCGCTATGGAATTAGAACGTATTGCCCTTTCTGACCCATACTTTGCAGAGAAGAAACTCTTCCCTAACGTAGACTTCTATTCAGGTATTGTATTAAAAGCAATCGGCATTCCAACCAATATGTTCACCTGTATTTTTGCACTTGCGAGAACCGTAGGTTGGATTTCTCATTGGCATGAAATGATGAGCCAGCCAGGCCAAAAAATTGGTCGTCCTCGTCAGTTATACACGGGTGAAACACAACGCCCATACACACCTATCAAGAAAGACTAAGTTCTGATTTGATGACATACGAAACCTGAGTATATTCTCAGGTTTTTTTTTGTGTACAATATAGGTATCACTCAGTACTAAGGAAATCCGTGACTCAATCATCATCTAATGCACTGCCCAAAGAAGCTTGGTATCTCGGTTGTGCAGGCCTCATTCCCTTTATCAGCCTGCCTCTTAGCGTGGTATTAGACCTACTATCATATAGCTTAGCAGCACACTACTTCACACTCTACAGTGCTATCATTTTGTCTTTTTTAGGTGGGGTATTGTGGTTTAGTAGCTTGATAGAAAAAAATACTCAGCATATGATTTACGTAGCGATGCTACCTTCCATTATGGCTTGGTTGGCTCTTATATTGCTGCCGATATCTTTTTCGATACCGATTTTGAGTGTGTGTTTTGTTGGTTTAATCTTCTACGAACAAAAATTTTTATTAATGCCAGAGTCTTTGGTCGAAGAATATACTCGTTTACGCTGGTTTTTAACCATCGTTGTTACCGGAGCACATTTTATAATGACATTAGTGGATTAAAACGAGATACATTTACTCATTTTTCTGTGACACGCTTAAATTAACAATGCCCTTGGAAAAGATTGAGTCGCTTTTAACAAGGGCATCGCGGTATTTACTCTGCTAGTTTTTTACTCCGAGCGGCCATACCGATCAGAAAATCGCACAATATCATCTTCCCCCAAATAAGAACCTGATTGTACCTCAATCAGTTCTAATGGAATTTTTCCAGGGTTTTCCAGTGCATGTACTTCTCCTATCGGAATATAGGTAGATTCATTTTCTGAAATCAGTACCGTTTTATCCCCAATCGTTACTTTGGCAGTGCCTGAAACAACAATCCAATGCTCAGCACGATGGTGATGCATTTGTACAGAAAGTTTCTCATTGGGTTTAACGGATATTCTTTTTACTTGAAAGCGTTGTCCATGATCAATCGAGTCATAACTCCCCCAAGGTCGGAAAACTTCTCTATGAAATTCAAATTCGGGACGCTCAGTAGCTTTTAGTTGATTAACAATATGTTTAATATCTTGTACTGCATTTTGTTTAGCAACCATGACAGCATCTTTTGTTTCTACCACAACGAGATCTTCACATCCGATTAACGTGACTAAACGCCCTTCACTATTTACATAATTATTCTTGGCATTATGTAACATAACGTCACCGCTAACGGCATTCCCATGTGCATCTTTTTCAGCTAAATCCCACAGTGACGTCCAACTACCGACATCAGACCATCCCGCATCTAAGGGGACCATGACAGCCGCATCGGTATGCTCCATGATAGCGTAATCAATCGAGTCATCTGGGCATTGGGCAAAGATAGTTTCAGGTATTCGAATAAAATCTAAATCTAAGCTTTGTTCAGCAACCGCAGCTTTACAATACTGGAGAATTTCAGGAGCAAATTGTTCTAATGCTGCAATATAAGTCTTAGCTTTAAACATAAACATACCTGAATTCCAAAAATATTGACCACTGCCAACATAATCCTGAGCAGTGCGCATATCCGGCTTTTCTTTAAAACTAGAAACCGTAAAACCGATAGTGTTTTGTTGGTGTTGAATCGATGTACCGCTCTGTATATAGCCATAACCTGTATGAGGTTGTTGAGGCACTATGCCAAACGTCACTAATTTATCTTGTGCGGCTAAAATTTCAGCATCTTTTATGGCAGTAGCAAACGCTGATTCATCTTGTATTACATGATCTGCAGCCAGGACTAATAAAGTCGCTTCAGGGTCGTTAGCTAACGCATTTAACGCCGCTAAAGTAATTGCGGGGGCGGTATTGCGGCCAACAGGTTCTAAAATAATGCCATTATGATGGGTAGCTACTTGTCGCAATTGCTCTGCAACTAAAAATCGGTGTGCTTCGTTACAGATAATGATGGGGGCTTGCATACCCTCTTTAGGCAAGCGGGAAAGCGTGTTTTGCAACATGCTTTCATCTGTCGTCAGTGCTAAAAACTGTTTTGGATAAGCCACACGCGACTTAGGCCAAAGTCTACTTCCGTTGCCTCCGGCAAGAATAACGGGGATCATAATCAGTATTCCTTTACTAGATGTTACTCAATATTAGTTTGTGCATATTAAATATAGTGGACATTGTAAGGAGTTGCAAAGTCAAGCGTCGTATTCGTTAGTTTTTCTCACTTATAGAAAAATACGGTTTGAGAACGATATAAGTCCCCAGCTATGCCACATCTTCATTATATCGGCAATTGGAGTAATTAATTCACCTATAACTCATATAAATAGACGTCGCAGGAGTAATATTTTACCGATGCTGTTTGTTATAAGGACCCCTATGGTATTATACCGACATTAACTTTCAGTGAACGAAGAATAACTCCCCTTCACTCATTACGATGAATAATAGCATGGCAAAACAAAGATTTGGTGGTATAGAACGCCTTTATGGCAAAGCTGGTTTAGACGCTTTTACGCAAGCTCATGTATGTGTTGTGGGTATTGGTGGGGTCGGAACTTGGGTAGCAGAAGGTCTAGTTCGCTCTGGTATTGGGGAGATTACCCTGATTGATCTAGATGATATTTGCATCACCAACACCAATCGACAAATCCATGCATTACAAAACACTATTGGTGAAGCTAAAGTTGATGCAATGTCTGAACGTTTAACGTTAATTAACCCAGATTGTAAAATCAACACAATAGAAGATTTTGTATTACCTGAAAATGTCGCTGAGCATATTACTAATATCTATTCATATGTCGTTGATGCCACTGATAGTGTAGCTGCAAAATGCGCTATCATTGCGCATTGTAAAAGGCATAAGATCCCTGTTATTACGATCGGTGGTGCAGGTGGTCAAATTGACCCAACCCAGATTTCGGTGGCCGATCTGACAAAGACAATTCAAGACCCGTTAGCCACCAAATTACGCAATGAACTGCGCCGCAAATATCACTTTTCTAAAAACCCAAAACGTAAATTTGGTGTTGATTGTGTGTTTTCCTCCGAGCAACTGCGGTATCCACAAGGGGATGGCACAGTCAGTCGCAATAAAATACAACATAACAGTGGTACTAAGCTTGACTGTGAAACTGGATTTGGGGCTAGCGTTGCCGTTACAGCGACATTTGGCTTTGTCGCTGTGAGTAAAATACTTGATAAAATTTTAAAAAAATATACAACGGAGTAAAACGCGGACATTTATTTTAATAACTAATAAATACATCATACGAAGAATAATGATTGATAGTGTATTTCACATTAAGCGTGTTGAGTAATAATTTTACAGCAAGGTTTACTTATTTGTTTCAGTATTGTATTTATTTTTTATATCTAAATACAATGCCACTACTAACCATAGACCAATTGCACAAAACAAAAACAAAGTATTCTCGGCCAACCCCATTACTTCTTTACTCAGAACAGCCGTTCCAGCAATCAGTAATAAATAATATGGAAGATTCAATAAACCAGCAAACATAATTATCTTTCTGCTTTTATGTTGCGCTCCTTGATGAAACATGAAAAAGGCCAATGAGTTAATATGTATCATAGCCAGAAATAATTTTTTGAAATTTAAGTGAGTGGTATCTATCGAAATTTTCGAACGTGATTTTCTACCCAATTCAAAATTAATTAATGAACCGAGTGTAGCCGCTAGCACCATCGCTATAGTCATGTAAATAATGTCAGAAAACGATGGGTTCGCCCCAACAACCAAGACCACTGCAAAGAATTGACCTGGAAAATAAAAACCGACATAAACAATTGATTCTAATAGAATTACAAAGAAAACAAGGGCAAAAAACCAATCATTCATTAAACCATTTAACGCATCTAATATTGCCGCACCTGGTGGCAGGATATTCAGAATGATCAACAGTTGTAATAGACTAAGTGCTAAAATTGCGCTCAGTGGCAATGTAGAATTATATTTCATGATTAAGCCTGTTAAACGTAAATTTATACGATTTTATTTTTTAAGGGATCAAATAAATAGAATTGACCATTTGACCTTTATACGTAAGTATAACCCTACATAAGGAAAGGTAATGATGAGACATTATGTATAGACCAAAGACCACAATCGAACAATGGCGTATATTACAAGCTGTAGTAGACCATGGTGGCTACGCAAGGGCTGTAGCTTATCTAAATAAAAGTCAATCATCATTAAATCATGCTGTCGCAAAACTACAAACCCTACTAGGGATTCAATTACTTGAAGTGAGAGGTAGAAAAGCATTTCTGACCGAAGCGGGTGAAGTTATGTTACGCCGTTCAAGAGAGTTGACTGATAGTGTACAAAACTTAGAAGAACTTGCCGGTAACATCTTTCAACATTGGGAACCGGAAATCACTCTAGTAGTAGACTTAGCCTATGATAGAACGAAACTGACGCCAGCTTTAAAAGATTTTTTACCCGAATCTAGAGGGTCGCGCTTAAATATTTTGGACAGTGTATTAACTGGCACTGAGGAAACTATTTTAGAACATGCCGCTGATTTAGTCATTGCGGGTAACGTACCCAAAGGCTACCTGGGTGAACCCATTGATGAAATTAATTTTGTGGCAGTTACAGCTCCAAACCATGCGATCACTTCCCTACCCAACCCAATTGACCCAAGTGCCCTAGCCAAACATTTACAAATTGTGATAAAAGATTCTGGAAAATTACCCAAAGAAAACTCTGGCTGGCTCAAATCTGAAAACCGTTGGACAGTTTCTCATTTTGATACGGCAATCCAATTATTAACACAAGGAATTGGCTTTTGTTGGCTCCCAGAACACAAAGTTCGCCATTATATTAACGAAGATAAGTTGAAATTATTGAATATCAATGGTTCCTCACATAAACGACTTACCACCTATCTAATTACTCCACAACCTGATAATATTGGCCCAGGTGCAAGTATGTTAAAAGATATCATCCTTGCGCATAGGAATTTGTGTTTATAAAAGGATTAAAACCATGATTATGTCTGCTTCTGAAATTACTGAGTTAATGGAGTCTAGCTCATTGGATGCAGTGAAAGTCACTGCTGAAGAATTCAATATGACATTGGATTTTAGTGTGCAAAGCGTGGCACTCGTTGATGATATTTTATTGAGTTTTCTCGATAGATACAATGAACAAGCTCTCGAAGAACAAGCAGTATTCACCTTGTGTAATTTATACGGTGCTTATGTTGGAGAAGTCTTTCGACGCAATGTTGGGGGCGATTGGGTCCATGAACAAAAAGATAACGCAGATTTTGTTTTTGTCAGCTTGCATCAACATACCTACACGTTTTCAGGTATTTGTTACGAACGCCTAGTAAATGACTCAAACACAAGCATTATGAAATATTTTGCTATCGCTATGGAAAATGCGAAGCAGTAACCGATTAATTACTGACTCGTAAGCGCCAATCGGTACACATAACCTCTAAATGTCGACTTTTATATACATATAACACAGCAGTCATATTCATGAGAGCCGTCAATCCCAAGGTATATGAAAAGTGAAACTGGAGCTCAACAATGGTGTTGAGCAACAACATTGTTTGCAGACCTAAGGACAGATATAAACAAGGTTTGATGAAATAAAAAACCCAGAATACCCCCCTCTCCCACATTTTATTACGGTAAGACACTAATAAGAATGAGATAAATGCAGGAAAACTTGCTGCCATAGCTAAGTATAATTTTGTCTTGGATGGATACCAAAGCGACAAAATCTCTGCCCCGTTATTCCTAATAATAGCTGACCCAAGAAAAATCAAAATAGATTGTAACAACCATAGTTGTAAGATATACAACGCTTTTGGGGGAAGAATACGGCCAGCTTCATCATAATATCGTAAAGGTAACGCTAACATTGGATACCGCTTTATTGTCTTGGTAGTTTATTTTAACAGTTTATAAAAAAAGCCCCAAGACAAAATCATGAGGCTTCTAGCATACACCAATATGTTTTACTAAATACGTTGGCCAGTTATATATTTACCGTGTAACTAACTTTGTGAAACAGATTGTTCCGAGTCATTGACTATTGCTTTCTTCTTACGGGGAGTTTTGTACAGCGGCCAAATGAGCTGCTCAATCCAATTCGCCCTAAACATCCCTTCAATACCGTATTGTTCAGGGTATTTACGAGTAATTTTAGCTGTACCAAATAGCACATCCCAAAAGAATAATAAATTCCCATAATTGCCTTTGTAGTTTGTCACACCGTCTTCCATCTTTAAACCATGGTGCGCACTGTGAGTAGATGGTGTTGAAATAACACGTTCCACTACCCAAGCAATAGGATGCAAGGCTGGTGTTGAGTAGAGTGCACGATCCCATTTCCACTCTGAGTGAGCCCCCATAATTACCGTTAGTTTAACCACCACATAAACGGCATAAGTCCAGCCCAACCCCAGGTAAATCAAAGCTCCTGAAAACCAAATAGATGGCATAAACAAATAGTAAAAAATGTTGTTGCGGAACACGATTCTCACACTCATGTATTTGCCGTTGTGATGTGCGCGGTGTAGGTTATACATAAACCGCGTGGTATGAGATAATCGATGCCACCAATATTGCATCATGTCATCGAAAACCAGCAACAATGCAATATGAATGAGAATGGAAGAACCCGCTAAAATATTTTGGTATTCAGGGGCAAGCAATCCAGCGACTGCTGCCCCCATAAATAATACTAGAGGTTGTGTAATGACTAGTAAGACAGTTGAACCAATCAGCTCAACCTTACTATCATCACTGACTTCTTCCCCTTTTTTAAAAAAACCGTAACGATATGCTTCGATTAAGGCAAAGGTAATAAATACACCTAAAATAGCAAATTGATAATTCATATGGACCTCTTTATTTGTTGCAATGAGGTTAGCAAATCTCTATGATACTTAAATATATACTTCTATATTTTTGTTAAATTTATGTTTAAATCCACCTCTATAGCAAAATCCAAAACCTTACTTAATCAGGATTTTCTCGATATTTGCCGTGAATATTCAGTGTTAAGATTTGTTAACAAAGGTACCCAAATACACGACCGTGGTGACTATAAACCAGGTTTATCAATTGTGGTTCGTGGTGAAGTCAAAATTGGTAATTACGGTGTGGATGGACAGTATCAACTTGCTACTGTATTACAAAAAGGCGATACATTTGGTGAGTTCACGCTATTTGCAGATTTACCTAGAACGCATAATGCCCAGGCCTTAACCGACTGTGAGATATACCATATCTCTGAAACGAACTTTCACAAATTGAGTACTGAACATCCCGAGATACTGTCTTTTTTATTGGGCTCATTAGCAGTTAAATTGCATGTAACATTAGAACGGTTAGACGACGTACTAAGGCTACCCACACATGTACAGTTAGCCAAAATACTCTACCAAGCCAGCTTAATGCACAGTAATAATGTGATAAAGATGCGGCAAAGTGATTGCGCTGAAAGGCTCGGTGTAACCGTATTATCTGCTCATAAAGCAATCAAAAAACTCATTTCCTTGGATTTGATCTCAACTTCTTATGGGGCAATTTGTATTCAAGATACTGAGACAATGGCGCAATGGCTTGAAGATAACCTCTCTTTATTACCGATTCAGGTTACAACAACCCTTACTTAGCACCTCCCCTTCCTGTATAATACGACCATCGTTTGAGACCTCCAAATATATGAATTTGTATATTTGGAATGACATCAAATTTCTATCCGTTTAGAACATTATGTTCCTTGTTTAATATTGAGTTATCTATGACTGTTGAAAAGTTTACACCCAAACAAACAACTACCTTGAGTAATCCTCCAAAGGTTTTATCAGAACAAGCTGAAGCTCAATCCATTCATATTCAAGAACTCTCTAATGATACTTCTAAACCCGTAAAACTGAATGCTAAAATTGGTTTTGTTTCTCTAGGCTGTCCCAAAAACCTAGTCGACTCTGAGCGTATTCTAACTCAACTGCGTACCGAAGGTTACGATGTAGTCCCTACTTATAACGATGCTGATTTGGTCATTGTGAATACTTGTGGTTTTATCGATTCCGCTGTAGAAGAGTCACTAGACACGATTGGTGAAGCATTAAAAGAAAACGGTAAAGTTATTGTAACAGGGTGTTTGGGGATCAAAGAAGATGAAATCCGCGAAGTTCATCCAAATGTACTGTCTATCACAGGTCCTCATGCTTACGAATCTGTCGTTGCCCAAGTCCATGAGCATTTACCAAAACCTGAACACAATCCCTATTTACATTTAGTGCCAGACCATGGCATTAAATTAACACCTCGTCATTATGCTTATCTAAAAATTTCTGAAGGCTGTAATCACAAATGTACTTTTTGTATTATTCCTTCAATGCGTGGGAAATTGGATTCCAGACCTGTCGGGGACATCCTCAACGAAGCTAAGCGTTTGCAGGCGGCAGGGGTCAATGAGTTGTTAGTCATCTCACAAGATACTAGTGCCTATGGTGTGGACGTGAAGCATAAGACGGATTTTTGGGATGGTATGCCAGTGAAAACGCACATGAATAATTTGTGTGCTGAACTAGGCAAACTAGGCATGTGGGTGAGGTTGCACTATGTTTACCCTTACCCTCATGTGGATGATTTAATCCCGTTAATGGCTGAAGGTAAAATACTGCCTTATCTTGATGTTCCTTTACAACATGCATCTAAACGTATCTTAAAGTTAATGAAACGCCCAGGTAGTGCAGATAGGACATTAGAGCGTATCCAAAAATGGCGGACCATCTGTCCTGAACTTATCATTCGTTCTACTTTTATTGTCGGGTTTCCTGGCGAGACAGAAGAAGAATTCGAAGAGTTGCTAACATTCATAAAAGCGGCACAATTAGATCGTGTGGGTTGTTTTACCTATTCTCCTGTTGCTGGTGCCACAGCCAATGATTTACCTGACCATATTCCTGAAAGTGTCAAAGAGGAGCGACTGCAACGCTTTATGGCAGTGCAAAGTGAAATTAGTGCTGCTAGGTTACAACAGCGTATTGGCCAAGAATATTTAGTTGTAATTGATGAAGTAAATGCCGAAGGAGCTGTAGGACGTTGTTATGCTGACGCTCCCGAGGTAGATGGCGTCGTACATTTGAATAATTTCTTTGCGGCTGAGCCTGGCGACCGAGTTTGGGCTGAAATCATACATGCTAATGAACACGATATCTGGGGTGTTGTTATCCCCGAGGATGACGAAGGTGAAGAGGATGAAGCCAACTCCTAATGGCGTTTGCGACATCCCGAATTAGCACTAAGTCTGTTAGCCTTTAGCCTGTATAAGAAAAGCTTTAAACAATATGTACTTAATGTTGTTGTGCTTTGACCAAATCCTCGGGGGTATCAATCCCAGGAGGAGGTGTCGCAAGGGCTACATCGACATGAATACGCCCACCATGATATAACACACGTAACTGTTCGAGTGATTCAATATGCTCTAAAGGGCTTGCTTCCATGGCGACATACTGTTTGATAAAGCCCGCTGTGTATGCATAAATCCCAATGTGACGCAAATAAGTATCTGGTAAGTCAGCAAAGTGAATTGCTTCGGTCGGAGCGACCGACTCTCCCGCCAGCATATCCTTACGTGAAAATGGTAAGACTGAGCGAGAAAAATATAATGCCAACCCAAAACGGTCTGTGACAACTTTAACAATATTCGGATTAAACAACTCTTCAGTGGATTTAATTTTACATGCCAAGGTCGCCATATCTGCTTGAGGGTTAGCCGCTAAGTTTTGTGCGACTTGGGTAATGATAGATACTGGAATATGAGGTTCATCACCTTGCACATTCACCACAATCGTATCATCTGGCAGACCTAAAATATTGACGACTTCGGCCAGACGTTCGGTTCCCGACTCATGGTCATCACGAGTCATCACCACATCTCCAGAGAAGCCTGTTACCACATCAGCGATTCGCTGATCATCCGTTGCGACAATAACCTGTGAGGCCTGAGCCTTATTTGCTCGTTCGACAACATGTTGGATCATTGGTTTATCCCCCAACATTGCCAAAGGCTTACCAGGAAAACGGGTAGAACCAAAACGAGCTGGGATCACCACCACAAATTGCATATTAATTTACCTTATCAAGTTCTTCTAGACTCAGAGTGCGTGCTTGCTCTTCTAGCATAACGGGTATTGCATCTCGAATAGGAAATGCAAGTCGGTCAAAACGGCAAACCAATTCTTGAATATTATCATTGGTGTATAAAATAACTTGCCCTTTACAAACCGGGCACGCTAATACTTGTAATAGTCTTTTGTCAAATGTTCTCATTTAATTATTATTTCTTATTAAGGCAAGCAGGGAACGTTCCAAACGAACCAGAAAATCTTTGTTAAACCGAGCGCTTACAGGTAAGTAAAACCAATTTTCTGAGGCGAATGCTTTACATTTAACTGCGTCCTTTTCAGTCATTATGATGGTGGCTTGAGTATCAAGGTCCTCAGGCTGATATCGATGATGATCTGGAAAAGCCTGAGTTGACTCTATAGTAAACCCATTATCTGATAAATATTGGAAAAAACGTTTCGGATTGCCAATTGCAGCTATGGCCGTGGAGAAAGAATCAGGTACAGAAGTTGTTTCGCTAGACGCAAAGGAACAAACCTTACCGGGTATCAATTGCATTTCTACTTCTTGCTCTGTACGCGCTATGCTGTTATTCACAATGAGATAATCTATAGAGGATAAGCGCCATGCCCCCTCTCGCAGAGGCCCCATTGGGAGTAATTGACCGTTCCCCAGCCGCCGTTCATCCATAACGACGATTTCAATGTCTCTTTGTAAACGATAGTGTTGTAACCCATCATCACAAATAATAACGTCACACGTTTGCGCCAAAAGCTTTCCACCACGAACCCTATCTGGGTCAATCACAACGGGAATACCCAAGCGACCTTGCATTAAAGCGGGCTCATCGCCCACTAAATCAGCTGAGCAAGCAGGTGTGAGCAAATGTGGAAAATCAGTACAAGTACCGCCATAACCTCGTGATAAAACCCCTGGTTGATACCCTTGTGCTTGCAAATACTCTGCAATGGCGATGACCACCGGTGTTTTACCATTGCCTCCAACAGAAATATTGCCAACAATAATTACAGGAATCGATAAGCGCTCTGAAGCTAATAAACCAACGTTAAATAACCAGCGTCTAAGTCCTGAGAGCAAACGAAAAATCACTGATAAAGGCCATAAAAGCCACAACCATGTCGAATTGTTTTGCCACGCTTTTTCGATAAAACTCAAGCGAAAACTCCTTTATCGCTACGCATCAGAGAACTGCATTTTATGCAGATTAGCATACACACCATCGAGTGCGAGTAGCTCACTATGTTTACCCTGTTCTACAATAGCACCTTGTTCAATCACTAAAATGCAGTCAGCATTTTCTATCGTGGAAAGACGATGGGCAACAACAAAGCTGGTACAACGTTGTTGTAAGGTATCTAGTGCGTCTTGGATAAGGCGTTCGGACTCAGTATCAAGTGCTGAAGTTGCTTCATCTAGGATAAGAATAGGTGCATCTAGTAACAGCGCTCTGGCAATGGCTATACGCTGACGTTGTCCACCAGAAAGCATCAAGCCATTCTCTCCTACTAATGTATCCATGCCCTCAGGAAGTGCGTTTACAAACTCAAGCACATGCGCACGTTCAGCCGCATCCATAATTTTCTCACGACTAACCGCCACATCAGTCCCATAAGCAATATTATTCGCAATGGTATCGTTGAATAATGTGACATGTTGTGAGACCAAGGCAAACTGCCGACGTAAACTTGTGAGTTCAATATCCGGTAGTGGCACATCATCAATTTTAATGACGCCAGACTGCGGATCATAAAAACGCGTTAATAAATTGGAAATAGTCGATTTACCACTGCCTGATCTTCCCACTAAGGCAATGGTTTGACCCGGCGCTACTGTAAATGAAATATCCGTCAGTGCGTTGGTGGTCTTCATTGGATAACAAAAATTTACCCCGGTGAATGAGATAGCACCTTGTGCTTTAGTGAAGTGTTGTTGCCCTGTGTTTTTCTCTTCGGCCTCATCTAATATCGCAAAGATACTCGCACAGGCAGCCATCCCTCTTTGAAATTCTGTGTTAACGGTTGTAATTTGTTTTAATGGTTTAAGTAACATCGTCATACACACTACAACATTTGTAAATACACCCGCTGATAACTCAACTAGACCTGGCGTACTCGCAATAAATAAAACCACGGCCAGTGCGATGGAGGCAATAATTTGAATACTCGATACACTGAGGATTTTTGCCACCGTTAACTTTAATGTTTGTTGACGATTAAAATTATTCTTAGCTTGAAATCGCTCAAGTTCGCGTTGTTGTCCACCAAACATTAAGACCACTTTATGACCTTTGACAACTTGTTCTACCGCAGTTGTTAAATTCCCCATGGCTTGTTGGATATTTTTTGAGACGCGACGAAAACGTTTACTCACCACGGCAACTATCAAGGCTACGACCGGCCCTATCAAAAGAAATATCAGGGATAACTGCCAGGAGTAATAAAACATGACAAACAATAAACCGACGACCAAGGCCCCTTCCCTAACTAATGTCAGGAGTGCTTTACCAGCTGCTTTAGCGACTTGCTCAGTATCAAACGTTACTTTAGAAATGAGCGTACCGCTGGAGTGTTGATCGTGAAAACTCACCGGTAAGTGGATGTAGCGAGAAAACAGTTCTTGACGCATGCGCATCACAACTCGGCCACTGATCCAATCTAGCGTATAAGTCCCCATAAAATTAAAAATTCCCCGCAGGATAAACAAGGGAATAATCAGATAGGCAGCCATACGTAAAAATTCATACTCACCTTTACCTAAACTTTCATCAATTATGGGTTGTAATTGGGCTATTACAAAAGCGTCAACCGTAGAGTAGCCAATCATGCCAATAACGGCTATACCGAAATACAATTTGAAACCAGTCAAATACGTCAGGAAACGACGCACTAGATGTTTATCAACCGTTTTTTGAGAATTACTTGATACGGGAACGGGTGTCATGATCTTATGTCAGTTTTGTAATTAATTGAAATTGTTTGTTTATTGTAACCTAAGGGCCAATATAACGAAATAAAAAGCAGATATTTACTCATACGGGCGATACCAACGAGGCTGAACATCACGAATAAAATACTGAGTCCCCAGAAAGTTATCTGCACCGTCCCAAGACAATGATACGGACCCTACCTGTGCGGTATTGCTAATAAGAGCATTAACATGGCGATAATTAGCTAAAGGTCCAGGATGAGGAAACTGCCAACGATTGAGATACCCTGATGAAATAATGACGTGCTCTGGATTCACTGCTGTAACAAAGTTTCGCTGAGATGATGTCCGACTCCCATGATGTGGTGCGAGTAAAACATGGTGTTTTAGTTCCGTGGAAGACTCAACGGGATAATTCATCAACAACGCATTTTCAGCTATGAATTCTATATCACCAGGTAAGAGAATTTTATGTTTACCTACCGTCACAGAAAGCACACAAGAGGTATTATTTTTACTCAAATTCGATAAGTGATTTTCATCTTTAGGCCATAAAATATCTAGCGTAACACCGGCACGTTGGCTATTTGTAAATAACGTGGATGAGGGTTGTGCTGTACTACAATCGTAGATTTTATCATCGTGAATTTCTGCTGCTTTGGGCAAAGGACGATAGATGGGCGTATTCGGGAACGCCTCTCTCAAATAAGCTAGGCTACCCACATGATCACGATCTGCATGACTAATATAAACGGCTATAATTTCAGTTATTTGATGGCTTTTTATGTAGGGATAAAGGACATTGTTCCAGGTATTGAAACGAGATGAAAACGCATCACCTACATCAAAAATAACAGCCGCGTTGTTTTGATGTAAAATAGCGGCACTGCCCTGACCAACATCTAACACAGTAAATGTAGTAATATTTTGCTGGTACACCCCGTGCCATGACACCAGTCCAAGGATACACACTCCCCCACCTGCTAGCCGCCAATATCGAATATACATAAGTGCCACTACAAAAAAGCCTCCAATTAACCAAGCCACCAAGACAGGTCTCACTTCTGTAAAAACTAGCTGGGGTAAGTAAAGCCACTCCAACAAATAAAAATTCCAATTTAGCACAGCATTACAGCCTGCTATTAAATTGAGGGCAAAGGCATCCATTAACGATGAGGAAAAAACCGTCATGAGAGTGAAATCGACTAAAATAACTCCCAAAGTCACCAGGTGTAAAGGAACTACAAATACTGCAAAAATAGGTATCATGAGTAAATTTGCAACCATACTCACCATGCTTACCTGCCCAAAAAACCACCACGTCATAGGGATCAACAGAACACTCAATAAACATTGTAATTTGAGCGTGTAAATTGCTTTTTTTATGAAGCCTTTAGGGGTAGAAGGCAAAAACCAAGCAATTAACATAATACAACCCACTGAGCCAAAACTGAGCCAGAAACCAACTTGGTATGATGCCCAAGGAGATACCATCAATATAATCAATATGGTTAACACTAGGAACTGAGAACTCACTATGCGGATATGAAGTATTTGCACAATGACCCACAGTGCACAAACCGAAGTCGCTCTGAAAACGGGGACGGTTCCGCCTGCCATGTAGGCATAACCTAAGACGCCTAAAAAACTGGTGATTAAACAAAAGTGATTGTGCCACCTAACCTTGTTTGGCGAGGACGTAAATCGAGATAAGGTCAATAGACAACATTTCCATACGGCCAGAAAACTCCCAAAAACAATCGCAACATGCAAACCTGATATGACAAATAAATGGGCAGTACCTGTTGCAATGAGTATTTGTTTTCGTATATTTTCGTCATATGTGACTTTTTGTCCAAACAGCAATGCATTGACCCAAGGGTAGTGGCCATAATGTTGTTCGACAAAAGCGATAACGTCAGCTCGTAATGCTACTGAACGCCGTACGAGATGATTATCCCCTTGGCGCACGTAACCGGTTGCAACCATTTTATGTCCCAGCAAGTACCTTACATAATCGAACCCGCCAGCATTGCGAAAACTATGCAAAGGTTTCAATTTGACATTAAGTGACCAGGTGTCACCAACTTGTAACGATGGTGTCTTATGGTCATCCTGTTTGTAGTACCATGACAGTTTAACGGTTTGATGATACAAAGCAGATGATGGATCATTTACTTTTGCCGTAAAAGCCACTTTTTCATGTCGGATTGGCGATACTACTGGCAAGGTTGTTGTCGTGTGGCGACGTGTTCCCGTTGCTTGAATAACCACAGATAATATATCTACCGACAGTTGCTGTACTCTGTTGGTTTCCACATATTCTTGTAACAATAACCAAGGAGAAGCCAGATAAAAAAGGTAGACAAAGCCTAAAATAGCACCTAAGTATAAAGTCTGACGTAATTTCCAGTAGATTAACCCAAGTATCACACATATAATAGCAAGGTGTGTTGTGGACGGAAACTCTCGCCATATCGTAAAACTAAGTAAAACCAAGATAAACCCGCATCCACCTTGAATTAATTGATACCTTTTCCTTTGTTTGGTGGATATAAGTTGTTTAAACATGCCTAAAAAGACTATTAGAAAGTATTTGCCAGACCACAACACTATCAAAGAGCAAAAATTCCTGAAACTGTTCGGAAGTTTGTTACACGACCCAAATTTATGGCATCTCAATAGACATTCGGCCTCTGGCGCTTTTGGTGTAGGTCTATTTTTCGCCTTTTGGCCAGTACCATTTCAAATGTGGTTAGCCGCAATGGCAGCCATTCCCATGCGTGTTAATCTACCGTTATCAGTCGCTACGGTCTGGATAACTAATCCACTGACGATGCCTCCTATCTTCTTTTTGGCTTATAAAATCGGTTCTTGGATACTTGGGACGAATATGCAGGATTTTACTTTTGAGCTTTCTTGGACATGGCTGGTGGAGAGTTTAAGCACGATCGGCCCTGCATTTCTTTTAGGCTGTGCCATATGTTCAGTATTTTTTGGCACACTAGGCTATGTCAGTATGAATATTTTATGGCGGGTATCTGTGTTTAGAGCTTGGCGAGCGAGACGCGCCAAACTCAAGAAAAAATGAACTAACGCGCGACATTACTGCCGTTCCGAGCAAGAGGTTTTCTCACTAAGTTTTGATAAAACAAAAATTAATCAAGCAGAAGAGAAAAACACAGAGGCGTTAACGCCCCTGCTCCGCAAAGTACGCTAGCATTTTATCTTCATCCCACACGGCCACTCCTAAGCTGGTCGCTTTTGTCAGTTTAGACCCCGCTTTCTCTCCTGCTACTAAGAAATCCGTTTTTGCGGAGACCGAGCCAGCCACCTTGGCACCAAGTTCCATAAAAATGGCTTTGGCATCGTTGCGCCCCATACTTGATAGCGAACCTGTCAACACTATGGTTTGACCATTAAGTGGCAACGAATCCGGATTTCGGATTTCAATATTGGGCCAGTTGACACCAACGTCTCTTAACCCATCAATGATCGCTAAATTTTCTGGCGTTTGCATAAAGTCGTGTACATGCTGAGCAACGACTTCACCCACATCATCTACTTCCATTAACTCAGCAACAGAAGCTATTTTCAGCGCTTCGATTGTGCGAAAATGCAAAGCGAGATTTGCAGCCGTCGTTTCACCGACCTCTTTAATACCCAAAGCATAAAGAAACTTTGCCAATGTGGTGGTTTTTGCCTTCTCTAAGGAAGATAGAAGATTCAGTGCTGATTTTTCACCGACGCGCTCTAAGCTGATCAATTCAACTAATGACAAGTTAAACAAGTCGACGGGGGTTTGTACTAACTTGGCATCGACTAGCAACTCGACTAACTTATCGCCTAAACCATCGATGTCAAATGCTTTACGTGATGCAAAATGAATTAATGATTGTTTGCGTTGCGCAGCACAAATTAACCCACCCGTACACTTCGCTACGGCCTCTCCTGCCACTTTTTCAACACGACTAGAACACACTGGGCAGTGCGTAGGAAACACAATGGGCTCGGCATGTTCAGGACGCTGCGCTAATACGACGGAAACAATCTGCGGAATGACATCTCCAGCACGACGAATAATGACAGTGTCATGTATTTTTACACCTAATCGCTGTATTTCATCTGCGTTGTGTAGTGTTGCATTAGCTACGGTTACTCCGCCGACAAAGACAGGCTGTAAGCGTGCTACTGGGGTAATTGCACCAGTTCGACCTACTTGGAACTCAACATCTAATAATTGGGTCAGTTCTTCTTGGGCAGGAAACTTATGCGCAATAGCCCAACGTGGAGCCTTGGCTACAAACCCTAGCTTTTGTTGTAATTCGATATCATCAACTTTAAAGACGATCCCATCAATATCATAGCTAAGCGCATCCCGACGTGCCCCCAAATCAGTAAAATAACCTAAACAGGCATCAATGTTAGTAACTTTTTGAGTATCCCGACAAATTGGCAAGCCCCATTCAGCAAGTGTCTGTAAACGTGCATAATGTGAGTTAGGTAAAGGTTCCACGGGCGCTTTAACGAGCCCCATAGAGTATGCATAAAATGCCAGAGGGCGACTAGCGGTAATCTTTGAATCTAATTGGCGTAAACTACCGGCGGCGGCATTTCTAGGGTTGGCAAATGTCTTGAGTTTTTTCTCGGCTTGCTGCTCATTCAAGAGGTTAAAGCCAGATTTTGGCATAAAAACCTCACCACGTACTTCAAGCCATTGTGGAAAATCACTACCGCGCAAAGCCAAAGGAACATTCGCAATCGTCCGTACATTTTGCGTAATATCTTCTCCTACCTTGCCGTCTCCTCGTGTTGCTGCTCGCACTAGCTGACCGTTTTCATAAACTATAGAAACGGCTAAACCATCTAGTTTTGGTTCACAACAATAGTCTATATCTGAGGCATGAGTTAAACGCTCACAAATCCGCTTATTAAACGCCGTCATTTCTTCAGCAGAAAATGCGTTGTCTAGTGATAACATAGGCACTTCATGAGTGACTTGGCTAAAGGCAGATAAAGCTGCACCACCGACCTTTTGTGTAGGAGATAATGCAGAGAAGCTTTCCGGGTATTGCGTTTCTAATGCTTGTAGCTCCCTGAGTAAACGGTCGTACTCAACATCAGGAATTGTGGGTTCGTCCTGAACATAGTACTGATAATTGTATTCGTTTAACTGTTCCCTCAGTTCCTCGATTCTAGCTAAATCAAGTAAATCTGACATGTGTGTTCTATCCTAATAAACGTCGGCGTTCAAAATCTCGGATACGTTCTACGTATTGTTGTAGACCTTGTTTGGTGAGTGTACTGCGACTATCATCGAGAATTTCTGCGTTAAACTCTTCTGCTAATTTACGCGCCGCATTGTGCATCATATTAAAGACCTGATGTGCATCACTTTCTGTGGGTAATGTCATAAACAAAGATAATCCCCGAATGGATTCTTTTTCCATATTATCCACATCGAAAATACCCGGCTTAAATAGGTTTGCTAAACTAAATACGATTGGACCTTTCCCATTGTTATTCACATGTCGATGAAAAATATTATTCTCACCATATTTCATACCCAGTGTGATTAAAGCCGGTAATAACTGTGCCCCTGAGATAGGGTTATCTTTTGGCACTTTCAAGCTAATGGCTAAAAATTCTGGCTCAATATCACGTTTGAGTTGTGGTTCAGTCCGCTGTTTTTGTGTATCAGCCATCGCTTTGGCTTCATTGATTACGGGATCAATCGAATCAAAATCTATCCCAATTTGGTTAGCATCTACCACGGGCTCTCTTTTTCGCACGGTACGTTTTTTACGCCCCGTAACTAAGTTCATTGCCGCCTGAGCAATTGATGTTTTCTGTGTTTCTTCTGCAGCAGTTTGTCTTGCAGCTTCTGCGGCAACTTGTTCAGGCGTCAAATACTGAGGTACATCGAGTGCAGACGGCTGCGTGGCATCGACACTTTCAGTCACTTGTTGTACTGCATCTGAGTCAGTCACAGAACCACTCTCTGTTAATTTTTCAGTGGGTGGACTTGCCTTAAATTCAGCTGGTAACTCTGGAATGGTATAGCCCAATTCCTCTTCTGCTTTTACTTGGTTTGCCGTTCTTGGTTTAGCTTGTTCTTCATTAGAATTTACCGCACCACTTTCCAGCGTATCTGAAGTAATTGTATCTGAACTAAATAGGGGTTTGGCTTGGGGTTTTGGATTAGAGACAACTGAAGCATACAAGGGTGCTGAATCATCAGGGCTTTCTTGTTCATTCTGAGCAGATGATGACACGACATCAGTTATGTCACTTACTGAGGGAATGTCTGGGTTAAGCGCTGCTGGTAATTCGTTATTGTCTAAATCACTATCACCTGAGTTTGCAGCAACGTTTGCCGATGGCGTATTTTCCTCGGCTGTTAGTGGATGCATACTCGCTTCGTTTGTTGTCGTCACCGTTCTTGCTTTGCTCAAACCAAATTCATCAAAATCGTTGTCGTCATCAACGGATTTTTCTGTAGCAATGTCTGCTGCGTCTAAATTAATGGTTGGAGCAGAAAGATCATCATCTTTACTCCAGTGTTTTTGTGGTTTAGATGATTTACGACTAACGTAGATACCGTGAATACATACACCCAAAATAGTGATGATTCCGGCGATAATGAGTATTGACTGCAAATCCATGGAAATTAACCTTTTTTATTATACTGGTAACGTAACTGCCAAAACACCAAGAGAAAAATAAGTGCTGCGTACAACCCAATCATTTTTATTGTACTATCTTTCGCGCCCAAACGTCGAGCGCATATTGTGCAATATCCTTGGACAAAAATAACAGTGGAAGCGGATTATGCTTTGTTAGAAGACCATATTTGACAAACTCAGTAACAAATTAACACTGCGTTTTATCGCGATATAATTATAATACTAAGTTCACAAAGGAGTAAGTATGTCTCAAGCATCTGGTATTGATTATTTTTTGCAAGGTTTCCGCCTCATAAACACCAAAGGGTTACGTAGTTTTGTCCTGGTGCCTCTCACTATTAATATTCTCTTATTTGTTGGTGCTTTCTATTTTTTGTTTGGCGAAATTGCATATTATATAACCTACACTATCGCACTTATTCCTGACTGGTTGGGTTGGCTCAAAGAAGCTTTGGTTTACCTATTATGGCCCATTGCCGTCATCAGTGTTTTATTAATATTCGCGCTTATCTTTGGCACTTTAGCAAATTGGATAGCCGCACCGTTTAATGGCTTATTAGCTGAGAAAGTAGAAGCACACCTTACAGGACAAGTCATCAGTGACTTTTCTGTAATGGATATCATTAAAGATGTCCCACGTACTATAGGCCGAGAATTTACCAAATTAGCGTATTATTTACCTCGAGCCATTGGTTTTTTAATTTTGTTTTTTTTATTGCCAATTATAGGTCAAGTTTTGTGGTTTTTATTTAGTGCTTGGATGATGTCAGTACAGTACGCAGATTATCCTTTTGATAACCACAAAGTCCCATTTAATAAAATGAAAACACAGCTTTTAACTGATAAATCTCTCACGTTTAGTTTTGGTATTATGGTAAATATTTGCGCGTTAATTCCGATTGTGAACTTTCTTGTTATGCCAGTTGCTATTTGTGGTGCGACCGCCATGTGGGTAAATGAACACAAAGCAGAAGCATTAAAACAAAGCTAATCAATGATATGTGGCAACTCGACCGCCTCTAATTTGGGCTTGCCACATATATTTATACACGCTAGGTATGTAGGTAATATCGTTGTAGCGCAGAAAAGTAAACTTATCTGGCACCAACGTATACCAATTATGCGTGGTCGAGCTACATGCTTGGTGTACATATTTGGCTAGTTGAGGCTCGTCTTTTAACCACCTTTTGTATAAATCTGTAAACGGATGTTTTGATGCATATTGGGTTGGCACCTGCCCCTTGGGTGATGCCCACATATTCGGCGCAGAAAAACGGTCCTGGGGAAAACGACATTGACTGGTTTTCAGCTCATCGCGCATTGGATACTCTTCGGCGAAAAAAGCAAAATGCGCCAATTCATGAATAAACGTACTATAGGCAACATTTTCAGATAAAAACATTAGTGCTCCCCTCACATAGGCCTTCGTTTGTTCCGTCATAATAATATTTTGAGACCCAGGACTCAGTGTCAAATTGTGACAGTGCGCTCTGCGTTGACTCGCTTTATGAGTTTTATGTACCGTAAATCTTTCGTTTTCTGGTACTGCTTGAACGGGTATAGCACATTCATATGAAGAAATTTTTATCGGTAAATCAATACACAACGGTAAAAAAGACATGTTGTTGTCATGACGATACCAATTCGAAAGCTCCAAAGCCCTGATATAACCTGATAGAGAGTTTACGTGTACCTGCGGAGTAATTTGGCAATCCTGTGCAACCTGCTGAAATGATGGATGGATTAGGCGTTTCACACTGGCGTGTGCAGAATGCACAAAAAAGATAAAAATGAAAACAAAAAGTACTTTGTAGGATAAGAGCAAGCTAAAACCCCTCATAAAAACGTGCATTGCTTACTCATTTTCAGCTATTTTCGTATCTGAGGGATTACGTTGATGCAACAGCTCGAGTTCTAATCTCGCATAGCGGTGTTCAACAAACTCAAAAACATTAGTGGCTAATGCTAATTTGAAGAAGTTTTTAGCCACTGCCGGCTGGTCTCTATCCGCATAATATTTACCCAAATAAAAATAGACCTCACATAAACGCTCGCTAAGCTGCTTTTGATTTTCCAAGCCCAAAAGTAAATCACCTAACAAATCACTTTGCGTTATTTCCCCCAAATAAAAATCAATCAGTCTGATGGTCCAAGCGCCGGTACTAACGCCAGATTTGGCGTTTTCTAGAGAATGAAGCGCGGCTTTGGGATCTATTCGGTAATGGATCAAATAACGCCATAATATACGATAAGTATCACTCGTATCCGTCGCGTAAAATGCATTAATATCACTCAATGATAATTCGTAGCGTTTATCATAATAAGAAGCAAGTGCTCGATTCAGATAAGCAAAGTGATAGCTCGGATCAATCTCTAAAGTAGAGTCAAACGCTTCATATGCTTCTATAAAATCTCCGCGTAATGTGTGCTGGATCCCAAGAGAATTATACACTCCTGGGATGTCAGGTTGTAGTCGGATAGCTTGGGTGAAATCATAAAAAGCCAAGGCATGTAAACCGACACTATCGTAGAGTAACCCCCTGCGAAAGAACATTTGTGCGCGTTCCTCTTCGCTTAATTTGGTATTCAATACAATTTGGTTTAGTTGAGCTATGGCTCTTTGTGACTGAAAAGAATTTACTAACGGCTCTGCAATCACTAAATTAGCAATCGCATTATTATCTGGTGTTGGTGTAATGTTGGGGGTATTTTGCATCTCTGTCGTTTGGGCACACGCAAAGGTTAAACCACACAAAACCGTTATTAAAAATAATCTCATAAACGTTAGTCACCATGAATATAAAAGGTTTTACCAAACAACAACATTACCGTCAAACAATATAGTAACATAAATCAGATACAAAAATGCCACGTTAAACGTGGCATTTTATGACACTTAAATTGTGTTTAGAAAAGCTTATTCAGCGTCATCTGCAACGGGTGCAGCCGGCTTTTCAATCAACTCTTTCATACTCAAACGAACACGATTCTGACGGTCAATTTCCATGACTTTTACATCAACCTCTTGGCCTTCAGTCAAGTAGTCTGTTACCTTCGCAACACGCTCATGGGCGATTTGTGAGATGTGCACTAGGCCGTCTTTACCAGGAAGGACTTCAACGAATGCACCAAAGTCAGCAATGCGCGAAACTTTACCTTTGTAAACCTTACCTACTTCAATCTCTGCAGTTACTTGCTTAATACGCTCGATAGCAATATCCGCTTTCGCTTTTTCTGTTGCAAAAATTTTGATAGTACCATCATCTTCGATTTCGATATTGGTATCAGAAGCTTCAGTGATCGCACGAATCGTCGCACCACCTTTACCAATAACGTCACGGATCTTGTCAGACTCCACTTTAAGCGTATAAATACGCGGAGCAAATTCTGATAACTCTTCACGGTGGCCATTGATTGCTTGGTCCATGACACCAAGAATGTGGATACGAGCATCTTTGGCTTGTTTAAGTGCAATCTGCATGATTTCTTGAGTGATACCTTCAATTTTGATATCCATCTGTAATGCAGTAATACCATTCGTCGTACCTGCTACTTTAAAGTCCATATCACCTAAGTGATCTTCATCACCTAAGATGTCAGATAGAACAACAAAGTTATCGTCAGATTTAACTAGACCCATCGCAATACCTGCAACCGATGCTTTAATCGGTACACCAGCATCCATCAATGCTAAAGAAGTACCACACACAGAAGCCATTGATGAAGAACCATTTGATTCCGTAATTTCTGAAACAACGCGAACCACATATGGGAATTCTTCCATGGAAGGCATTACTGCTTGCATCCCACGTTTAGCAAGGCGACCGTGACCAATCTCACGACGCTTAGGTGAACCAATCATCCCTGTTTCACCAACACTGTATGGAGGGAAGTTATAGTGCAACATGAAGCGAGAGCTCGTCATGCCACCTAACTCATCAATCATCTGTGCATCACGCTCCGTACCTAGTGTAGCAGCAACTAATGCTTGGGTTTCACCACGCGTAAATACCGCTGAACCGTGAGTTCTTGGTAATAAACCCGTCGCCACATCAAGCGCACGAATCATCGCAGGATCACGACCGTCAATACGCGGCTCGCCGGCTAAGATGCGTGAACGCACAATATCAGATTCTAAGTCATGTAAGATATCCAATACTTCTTTGGCATCTTGTTCTGCATTGTCTGCAAGCACCGCTTCAAGTGCTTTTGCTGTAACCGCTTCAACAGCTACTTTACGCTCTAATTTGTCCGAAATTTGGTAAGCCGCAGTCATGCCTTCTGTGGCTAAAGCCGCTAACTTATCTTTTAATTCTGTGTTTTCAGCGGGTGCTGACCATTCCCATTTAGGCGTGTTAACTTCAGCAGCGAATTCAGAAATGGCATTGACTACCGCTTGTGACTCGGTGTGACCATAAACAACAGCACCAAGCATCACTTCTTCAGATAATACTTTAGCTTCTGACTCAACCATTAGAACGGCTGAATCTGTACCAGCAACCACTAAGTCTAAATCGCTGTTTTCTAACTCAGACGTAGACGTATTTAAGATATATTCGCCATTTTTATAACCGACACGTGCAGCACCGATTGGACCATTAAATGGGATACCTGAAATAGATAGCGCAGCAGAAGTACCAATCATTGCAATGATATCAGTTGGGATTTCTGGGTTAGCAGATACGACTGTAATAACTACTTGTACTTCGTTTTTGAAACCTTCTGGGAATAATGGACGAATTGGACGGTCAATAAGACGGGCAATTAACGTTTCACTTTCTGATGGACGGCCTTCACGTTTGAAGAAACCACCTGGAATTTTACCAGCTGCATAGGCTTTTTCTTGGTAATTTACCGTTAATGGGAAGAAGCTTTGGTCTGGTTTTGCTTCTTTTTTGCCAACAACAGTTACTAGAACTGAAGTATCATCCATGCTTGCTAATACAGCAGCAGTTGCTTGACGAGCAATTACGCCCGTTTCCAATGTGACAGTATGCTGACCATACTGAAATGTTTTAGTAATAGGAGTCACTATTTATCCTTTAAAATATATTTTTGTTTGCTATTAATCGCGCGCATATTATAGGTGTATAAGATAAATAATGCTAGGAATTAGAGAATAAAGTTCACTAAGTTCACATACTTAGCTAAGTTTTATGATTACCCCTCAAGTGGTATCTGTCCAATTTTTTTACAAATCTCATTATTTAATCAACTCATTTCAGTGGAACCTTTATTTTCATTGACCTTGCGAGGTTGGACTAATCTTTGCTTTTATTAAATAGACAGGCGTAAGTTATGGTGATGACGAATATTTGCAATCACCATGGCTAAAACGAATGACTCTGACCTGTTTGGTTATTCATGTAGCACTAGATTTTTTTGTGAGGATGTATGTCTAGATATAAAAAAGCTGAACAATTAGTAAGAACACTCCACAGTGAACTTGAAGAAGAAATGAAATTACCAGCATTAAGTGATATTTCCGAAAAACGCTTATGTTTATTGCTTGAAAGAATTTATCGGTTTGAAACGCGTTGTACGTTAAAAAAACAAAAATACTCAGAAAAGCAATGTGTTGCTTTGCGTGGAGCAATAGCTGATTTGTTATTACTGCTGGATAGCTTTGACTTAAAAGATGCGATTGCAAACCGCAATAATGGAAGTGATCAACAAAATGACATGGGTAGCGTTGCATAGTTACACCAGTTACCGACGATTGAGTGTCTTCGAAATAGTAAAGTAATGACGGGTACTGTCTGAATAATCCCACCATTACTTTTGCAAATACCAATAAAATTATTAGCACATGTGTATAGGAACAGTTGTGATTGTTACAAAGACAAAATTGAGGCGGGGATAAAATGATGAGTTTTCTGACTATCAGCATCTTAGTGATCATTGTGCTTTACGGCATTTATTTCTACGATAAGACATATTTATCTGGTAGAAAAAAACTCAATATCGAAAAGTTTCTACAGCGTAAAAACAAACAACAACCCAATGACACTGACGCTGAATAATATCCCTCAAAACAAAAAACCGAAATCAATAAAGATTCCGGTTTTTTTAAAATGGTGCGGATGGGGGGACTTGAACCCCCACGAGCGTTAGCTCACCACCCCCTCAAGATGGCGTGTCTACCAATTCCACCACATCCGCAAATTTGGTTTTAGTTCGTACCTGGCTTACCTTCTTCTTTCTCAGTAGTATCTGATGTTGCAGGAACATCAGAAGCAGGTACAGAGTTTTGCACTGGCGCTGTGTTTACTGGCACATCGGCAGCCGGTAATTCTACAGGTGCAGTTACTGGGATTTCAAGATTTTCCCACTCATCAACGGCTTTTTCGTTGGATGCAGTTAGGTTACCCAGTAGTAAAGAAATAACAAAAAATAAGGTCGCAAGAATAGCTGTAGAGCGAGTTAAAAAGTTACCTGAACCAGAAGAACCAAATACCGTGTTGGAGCCACCACCACCTAAAGAAGCCCCCATGTCAGCCCCTTTACCTTGTTGGATTAGTACTAAACCGATCAACAATAAAGCTACCACCAAATAAGCAACAATTAAAACTTCTTGTAACATATTAACCTCTTTGCTCTGCCGCTTGGCAGATTTCTAAAAATTCTTTCAACTTCAAGCTAGCACCGCCAACAAGCCCACCATCAATATCTTGTTGAGCAAACAACTCAGGGGCCGATGCTGCATTCACACTGCCACCATATAGGATAGTAGTGTTCGTTGCTATGTCAGTATCATACTCTGCTAAAAACTCACGAATAAACGAATGTACTTCTTGGGCTTGTGCCGGTGTAGCAGTCAAACCCGTACCTATAGCCCAAATCGGCTCATAAGCTATGATGCATTTATCAATGCCAGCAATCCCGATCTCAGTAATAGCTGATAACAATTGGTCTGTCAAAAAGTCAAACATTGCACCAGATTCACGAGTTTCAAGGCTTTCCCCAACACAAAAAATGGGTGTTAGACCAGCATCAATAGCCGCTGACAACTTTTTAGCAATGACTTGGTTAGACTCTTTATACAACTCTCTTCTTTCAGAGTGCCCTATAATCACATATTCAGCATTCACATCTTTGAGCATGGCTACTGAAGACTCTCCAGTAAACGCTCCAGATGTGTGCTCTGAAACATTTTGTGCACCTAACGCAAAGTTAGCATCTTGTACTGTTGCTAAATAAACACTAGGTAAGCATAAAATAGGACTAACCTTAGTGAATGAGGTGTCTGCAAAACCAGTAAGAAAATCCTGAACTAAAAAACGGTCACCATTTAGCTTCCAATTTCCAGCGACGATCATCTTTCTATCCATTTTGACAACTTCCATTCCTAATAATGGCCGAGGATATTACCCAACCAAGCTTTAATATACAAGGGTTTTATCTAATTATTACTGTGTTGTAATTGATTTAACGGTATCTGCAATAGCATCTGCTGATTTTTGCGCCAATTCTGCATCTTCAGCTTCCACCATTACTCGAATTAAAGGCTCTGTGCCACTTTTACGCAACAATACGCGACCTGATTTACCCATTTCTAATTCAGCCGCAGCTACTGCAGCAAGGACTTGTTCGTGTTGTAAGTAATCTTCATCACTCGGCTCATACTTCACATTGATGAGAACTTGCGGATATTTTTTCATTCCTTGAGCCAGATCGTGTAACGACAAGTCACTTTGTAACATAGCAGTGATTACTTGTAAGCCCGCGATAATACCATCACCTGTTGAAGTCGCAGTCAAATTCAAGATATGTCCGGAACCTTCCCCACCAATTCGCCAATCATTTTCTTTCAGTAATTCCATGACGTAACGATCGCCAACTTTACTGCGCTTAAATGGAATACCTAAGTTTTGTAATGCTAATTCAAGACCTAAATTACTCATTTGGGTCCCTACAACCCCACCATGCAAACGGCTTGATTTTAATGCATCTCTGGCAATGATAAATAGAATTTGGTCACCGTCGATAATATTTCCCTTGTGATCGACCATGATGATTCGATCGCCATCACCATCAAGTGCAAAACCCAGATCCGCAGAATGCTCTAAGACAGCAGCTCGACATGCTTGCATAGATGTCGCACCGACCTTGTAATTAATATTTAATCCGTCTGGTTTCGTCCCAATAGGAATGACCTCTGCCCCTAATTCTTGAAGAACATTCGGAGCAATGTGGTAAGTCGCACCATGCGCACAATCAACCACGATTTTCAAACCTGAAAGCGATAAACCAGAAGGGAATGTGCCTTTACAAAACTCAATATAGCGGCCAGCAGCATCGTCAATGCGCATAGCTTTACCTAATTTATCCGATTCCACACAATCCATTGGCGCTTCTAGCAGACTCTCAATCGCTAGTTCGACTTCGTCATCTAGTTTTGTGCCTTGTGCAGAAAAGAATTTAATACCATTATCGTAATAAGGATTGTGTGATGCACTAATAACTATCCCAGCTTCAGAGCGAAAGGTTTTGGTTAAGTACGCGATGGCAGGCGTTGGCATTGGCCCGAGTAAGCCAACATTGATACCTGCGGCTGAAAGACCTGCTTCCAATGCAGATTCGAGCATGTAGCCTGAAATGCGGGTGTCTTTCCCAATTAATACTTTATTGGTGCCCTTACCAGCAAGTACTTTACCGGCTGCCCAACCAAGTTTAGTGACAAATTCAGGATTGATCGCTGATGCGCCAACACGTCCACGGATACCATCTGTTCCAAAATACTTTCTTTCACTCATTTGTACATTCCTTACGTACGTTACTGCTTATTCTTTTATTGTACCGCATTCATTTGGTTAAAAACACGTACAATATCTACTGTTTCTGCAACATCATGGACGCGCAATATACTCGCTCCCTTTGTCAAAGCTAATAATCCACATGCCAGGGAGCCCGGTAGTCTTTCTGCTACCGGTTTCTCCAATAATTGACCAATCATCGATTTTCGCGACATCCCAGCAAGTACTGGTACATTCAAATATTGAAATTTATTGAAGTGTTTCAACAACTGATAATTATGCTCAAGGGTTTTACCAAAGCCAAAACCAGGATCGACAATAATTTGATCTGAAGGTATGCCTGCAGCTATACACTCTTGAATACGTTGGGCGAGAAAATCGTAAACTTCACCCACTACAGATTCATAAGCGGGTGCTTCTTGCATACTACGAGGGGTCCCTTGCATGTGCATAAGACATACTGGAACGTCCAAACTAGCAGCTGTTGCTAAAGCACCCTCGGCAGAGAGTGCGCAGACATCGTTGATCATTCGTGCACCAGCATTGACCGCCTCTTTCATTACCATCGGTTTGCTCGTATCAATAGAAACAATACAGTCATGCTGGGCAACAATCGCCTCTATTACAGGAACCACACGTGCGATCTCTGTGGCCTCATCGACCGGTTCAGCTCCAGGCTTGGTTGATTCTCCACCCACATCGATAATTGTGGCACCTGCTGCAAGCATTTTTTGTGCTTGAGCAAGAGCCGCTTCAGTATCTGCAAACAGTCCACCATCCGAAAAAGAATTAGGGGTAACGTTTAGAATTCCCATTACCTGAGGTTGATTAAAACTCAGTGATTTATCCTTAAATTGCATCAGGTACTCCAATAATAATCATCAAAAAAAAACGCCGGATAATCCAGCGTTTTAAACGTTTAAATAGACTTAATGTGGCAAGTCACCTGGCTCACCTACATTAGGTGCGCCTTTATCATCACCTGTCGATGTAGAACCACCGGTTGCGTTATCATCTTTCTTTTTATCACGCTTTTCCCAGTCGGCTGGCGGTCTGACATCCGTACGAGCCATGAGGTCATCGATCTGTTTTGCATCGATTGTTTCATACTTCATCAGCGCATCTTTCATGGAGTGAAGTACATCTAGGTTTTCCTTGAGAATGTTTTCTGCGCGCTTGTAATTGCGATCTAGTAACTCTTTTATTTCTGCATCAATGGCACGTGCAGTTTCGTCAGACATACTACTAGATTTAGCACTAGTACGACCCAAGAACACTTCTCCCTCTTCTTCAGCGTAAAGTTGAGGTCCCATTTTTTCAGATAGTCCCCATTGGGTGACCATTTTTCGCGCTATTTCCGTTGCTCGCTCAATGTCGTTGGAAGCACCAGTGGTAACTTTATCAGAACCATAAATGATGTCTTCAGCTAAACGACCACCATACAAACTAGAAATCATACTTTCTAGGTGCTGCTTAGAATGACTGACTCTGTCTTGTTCCGGTAAATACATCGTCACACCTAACGCTCGACCACGCGGTATGATTGATACTTTATACACTGGATCATGCTCGGGTACTAAACGCCCAACAATCGCATGGCCAGCTTCATGATAAGCAGTCATGGCTTTTTCTTCTTCGGACATCACCATCGATTTACGTTCAGAGCCCATCATGATCTTGTCTTTGGCTTTTTCAAATTCATCCATAGAGACTAGACGCTGGTTTGAACGCGCAGCGAATAAAGCAGCTTCGTTTACTAGGTTAGCCAAGTCTGCACCAGAAAAACCAGGTGTTCCTCGAGCAATAACCGCCGGCTCTACATTGTCAGCAATGGGGACTTTACGCATGTGAACTTTTAATATTTGCTCACGACCGCGGATATCAGGCAGACCTACCACAACCTGACGGTCAAAACGGCCTGGACGCAATAACGCAGGATCGAGAACGTCTGGACGGTTAGTTGCCGCGATGACAATGATACCTTCATGACCTTCGAAACCATCCATCTCAACTAACATTTGGTTCAAAGTTTGCTCACGTTCGTCGTGACCACCACCTAGACCAGCACCACGTTGACGACCCACTGCATCGATTTCATCAATAAAGATAATACAAGGAGCGCTTTTCTTGGCTTGTTCGAACATATCACGAACACGGGATGCACCTACACCCACAAACATTTCAACAAAATCCGAACCAGATATAGCAAAGAAAGGGACTTTTGCTTCACCCGCTATCGCTTTTGCTAGTAAAGTTTTACCTGTCCCAGGTGGACCCACCATCAATACACCTTTGGGGATTTTACCACCAAGCTTTTGGAATTTAGAAGGATCGCGTAAGAAATCGACCAATTCAGAAACATCTTCTTTAGCCTCATCACAGCCTGCAACATCAGCAAATGTTGTTTTAATTTGGTCTTCGCCCAATAATTTTGCTTTTGACTTGCCAAAAGACATTGCGCCCTTACCACCACCGCCTTGCATTTGACGCATGAAAAATATCCACACACCGATAAGCAGTAACATAGGAAACCAGGAGATGAAAATTGAAGCTAAGAAAGATTGTTCGGCAGGCGGTTCGCCTATTACACGAACATCTTGCTTAACCAAGTCAGAAACTAATTGGTCATCAAAATAAGGAATATAAGTAACAAAATTGTCGCCAGAACGTTTTACGCCGCGGATTTCATTTTTGCTGCTATCGATGCGTACTTCACGGATCATTCCTTGATTAGCTTCTTTAAGAAATGTTGTGTAATCCGTTTGTGCTCGAGTATTTTCGCCAGGCGAAAAGCTTTCGAAAACGGCCATTAGCACAACGGCTATGACTAACCATAAGATTAAATTTTTTGCCATATCACTCAACGCTGTCAACCTCTTGTTATATCAGTTTGTGAGAGTAAAATTCTAGACTACAATAAAATGTATCTAGATGCCACTACATACACAACATGAAGGTACTAAAACCAATTTTAATGAGTTACCTATATTCATACGGAAAGAGCTTACATTGTGTTCATTATTCATTGTGAAAGTTCTCAGTGAGTAATATTAAATGTGTTCTCGAGTCCAACCTGTAACGTTTCAAATGTGAATCGTTACAACAATATTGGTCTTATAGTATAGATAGAGGTAGAATAACGTTTTTCAAGTAGCAAGCGACAGATTAAAGAATAAATTATATGAATTTATCAAACAAACAGAAACAATACCTCAAAGGCCTAGCCCATTCTATCAAGCCAATTCTGCAATTAGGTGGCAACGGTCTGACCGAAGGCGTTCTAGCAGAAATTGAAAATGCACTAGGGCATCACGAGTTGATTAAGATTAAAGTGCCTACCGATGACCGTGAAGAAAAAACATTGATCATGGATGCCATCATTCGCGAAACGGGTGCAGTAAAATTACAGGTAATAGGACACACTCTGATCATGTTCAAACAATCCGAAGAGAAAAAAATAGAAATCCCGCGTAAATAATATTTTGCTCATTCTTAATGTTCCCCCTAAAACCAAGTACTGAACCATATTACTGAAGCTTTTGGGGTAACGTTGCTTGTGACCTAGTTCGTTGGGCTACATACATCGCAGTCAAGGCAAGATAAATATGAATAAAAGGATATTTGTGTTATGTCATATTCTACTCAACAATGGACCGATAAAACCGTCGTCATTACTGGGGCGTGCTCAGGCTTAGGATTAGCTGCGGCGAAACACTTCATCAGCCTAAATGCCAAAGTTGCACTGCTTGATATAAATGAAGCTGAAGCGAGGACTGTATTGACTGAAATCGCCAGTCCTAATGCAATTTTTTATCAAACAGATGTGACGTCGGCAGATGCAGTGGAAAATGCATTTGCACAAATTCACAACAATTTTCAAACAGTTGACGTTTGCTTAAATTGTGCAGGTATTGCTCCCGCTCTCAAGGTATTGGATAAATCTGGTTCGGCCCAACCCTTAGCGCATTTTAACCACGTCATTCAAATTAATCTTATTGGGACCTTTAACGTGTCTCGTATAGCTGCACAATATATGCTCAAGAATGATAAAAATGTGCCAAAAGAAACCAGTGAAGATAATGGCGTAATCATAAACACAGCTTCTATTGCGGCATTCGAAGGGCAAATGGGACAAACGGCATATGCAGCATCTAAAGGTGGCATCGTTGCTCTTGGCTTAGCGATGGCTAGAGATTTAGCCCAAAATAGAATTAGAGTCAACACTATCGCCCCTGGAATTATGGGCACGCCTTTGTTACTAAACATGCCCGAATCCGTCCAAGAGAGCCTTGCCGACACAGTCGTTTACCCTAAAAGGTTAGGTAGCCCCGCCGAGTTTGCCAAATTAGCTCAACATATCTGTGAAAACCAGTATTTAAATGGGGAAACCATTCGCCTCGATGGCGCTTTACGCATGGGTCCAAGATAGGACCCTGGTATACTTACTATTCCTCATCGCCACCGTTAACTATCGTGGCTATTTTTGCAAGTTGCTGCAAAGCCTTGAAGTTAATAGTATGTTTTGGATACCTTCCTTTACTATTTTGTTCCCCTGCGTCTTTTTCCATCAAGATCGTCAACGCTTCATCGACGGTCTTCACCGCATAAATATGAAAGGTGCCCGCAGACACTGCCTCGCGAACCGCCGCATTTAACATCAAATGTACGGTATTGGCAAAAGGAATGATGACGCCCTGCTCCCCGGTTAATCCTCGATGTTCACAAATGGCAAAAAAGCCTTCAATTTTTTCGTTGATCCCGCCAACAGACTGTACTTCACCGTATTGATTAATTGAGCCCGTAATGGCAATACTTTGTTTACAGGGTTCATGGGTCAGTGCGGACAACAAAGCAATCAGCTCACCAAGTGATGCACTGTCACCATCAATATACCCATAAGACTGCTCCAAGGCGATATTCGCAGATAAGGTAAGCGGGAAATCTTGTGCATATTTATGCCCTAAATACCCAGTTAAAAGCATAACACCTTTAGAGTGAATAGATTGTCCTAGTTCAACTTCCCTCTCGATATCAACGACACCATTAGAACCTGCATGTACTGTCGCTGATATCCGGGCTGGCGTCCCGAAAGTACTAGAGCCGATATCCATGACGGTCAAACCATTGATCGTGCCAACGGCTGCACCAGTAGTGCGAATCAAAATTTGCCCTTCTTTGATATCATCAAGTAAGGTTTCTGCAACTCTACCGCTACGGAACTCGCGTGCTGTTTTCGCTTCTTCTAAATAGGTATTCAACAACGGACATGGTAAGTCAGATTTGGCATAAAAAGCAGCTTCGTTCATGAGTTCCAAAATATCGGCAAATTGTGCAGATATCTTTTGTTGATGCTCCGCATTGCGCATACTTTCCATCAATAGTGTTTGCATTGCCAAAGGTTCAACATGGGTAAAGGCCAGCTTACGCGCATGCGCAGAAGCCTGAGTAACAAAATCTAATACATTGTGTTCGGTAGCGGGTAGCTCATAAGCAAAATCCACCAACACTCTAAATAAATGCGAAAATTCTTCATCATGCTCTTGTAATAAATAGAATAACTCTCGAGAACCAATTAGGATGATTTTGACATTGAGAGAAATCGGTTCAGGTGCAAGCGTAACTGAGTTAACCATACCAGCGTCTTGTTGTGGCAGGTCGATACGTAATTGTGCTTGCTTTAAGGCGCGTTTCAAGGATTCCCACACATGCGGTTGTTCGACCATTTTATCGGCATCCAACAACAAAAAACCACCGTTTGCTTCGTGTAATGCCCCTGGGCTAATCATGCGATAATCGGTCATCACACTCCCCTGCGCAGTCGAGTATTCTATACGCCCAAAAAGATTTTGGTACGTAGGATTAGATTCATACACAACCGGCGCGGCGGCGTTAGCAGTATGTTGTACCAATACATTGGGTAAATACTGACTTTCGAGATACTCTCGAGCCTGAGCAATATCAAACTTTTCTTCTTTTTCTTCAAGTTCATCCAGCCACAATACAGAATCAACAATATGCGGTTTAATCGACACAAAATAACTGTCTAGCTGTGGCTGCTGCGCGTATTTTTTACGAAGGTCCGCCAGCAGTGGTTCGATGCTTTGTTCTGCAGTTTCAGTTTTCAGTTCTCGTAACGCTTTAGCTTGTTGCCTTTTCCATAAAGGTAATTCCAGTAATTCTTCTTCAAGTAATTCTTCAAGTTCAGCAATATGAGCAATAAACGTCTCTTGTACTGCATTGGGTAATTGAACAAATGCCTCTTCTTCCATTGGTTTATTATCGACTACAGGTAAAAAAGAAACCGTGCCATCTTCTTCAAACAGTGCAATATCAAATGCTACTGCGGCACATTCCACTTTCTCTAATGCAGCCTCATATTTGCCTTTGTATTGTTTTTGCACCAGCCCCTTTTTACGTTGGTAACCAGGGTTATCGAACGCAGCAGGAAATGAGTCAAGTAATGCATTGATAAGTTGTTGCATATCTTGTAATAACTGCTCACTGGCACCACCTACCAACGCTAATGACCAAGGGTTTCTCTCATCCTTCACATTGTGTAGATACAACCAATCTAAAGGCGCTGGATATTCGGCTATGTTTTTTTGAATGTAACTTTTGACCAAGGTAGCTCGTCCAGTAGCTTGCTCGCCCATTACATATAAATTATACCCTTTGGCAGGCATTCCCAAACCAAATTCAAGTGCCGACTTAGCTCTTTCCTGACCGATAAACACACGCACCTCATCGGCCGGATTGGTCGATGTATTATCAAGTTTGTTTAAGGTATCTGATAATTCATTGAGATCAATGATACAGGCACAATCAGCGGCGCTTAATGCAGTTTTAGCAATTGTGTTTTGCACGCTTTTCGGTTGGGAATTACAGTTTGGCTTGGCAGAGCTTAAATCCATCGCTAATACTTCAATATAGTTTTTTCACAATGGTACAGTAGAAAAAATAAAAAATCATCGCTAATCATAGCCTTAAATGCTGCTCTGATGTATTCTATAGCCCATATTAATTTGCGTTAAATAGAACTACTTTTATGTCTCAATCTGTATACTCTCCAACTGAAATAGAACAGCAGGTTCAAAAATATTGGCAGGATAATCAATGTTTTGCAGCTCAACCTGATAGTGATAAAGAAAAATTTTACTGTTTGTCTATGTTCCCTTATCCAAGTGGAAAGTTGCATATGGGGCATGTTCGTAACTATACAATTGGTGATGTTATAAGCAGACATCAACGCATGTTGGGTAAAAATGTTTTACAGCCTATGGGCTGGGATGCATTCGGTCTACCTGCAGAAAATGCGGCAATAAACCACAAAACAGCGCCAGCGAAATGGACTTACGAAAACATTGAGTACATGAAAACCCAGTTAAACTCTCTAGGTTTTGGGTATGACTGGGACCGTGAGTTTGCGACTTGCCAGCCTGAGTATTATCGTTGGGAACAATGGTTTTTCACACGTCTGTTTGAAAAAGGCTTAGTCTATAAAAAATTATCAACGGTTAATTGGGACCCCATTGATCAAACCGTTTTAGCCAATGAGCAAGTGGTTGATGGTCGTGGTTGGCGCTCTGGCGCGTTGGTTGAACGCAAAGAGATCCCACAGTGGTTCATTAAAATCACTGCGTACGCCCAAGATTTACTTGACGACCTAGAAAAATTAGACCAATGGCCGGAACAAGTTAAAGCCATGCAAAAAAACTGGATTGGTCGTTCCGAAGGCGCTGACGTGACATTTGACCTCGCGCAAAGCATTGCGGGATTAGATACGCTAGAAGTGTATACCACACGTCCAGACACGCTGTACGGAGTGACTTATGTTTCGGTGGCAGCACAACATCCTATTGCACTTGCTGCAGCAGAACAAAATCCAGCTTTGCAAGCTTTTATTGATGAATGTAAAAACACTAAAGTTGCCGAAGCAGACATGGCCACTATGGAGAAAAAAGGGGTTGATACGGGCTTTACAGCCATTCATCCATTAACGGGTGAAGCAGTACCTATCTGGATCGCAAATTTTGTGCTTATGGAGTATGGTTCAGGTGCCGTAATGGCCGTTCCAGCGCACGACCAAAGGGATTGGGAATTTGCCAACGCCTACAACCTGCCAGTCATTCCTGTCATCGCCCCAGCAGAAGGCGAAGAGTATGACTTAACTGTCGCCGCTTATACCGAAAAAGGCCACTTGATTAACTCACAGGGTTTCACGGGACTGAATTTTGCAGACGCTTTTGCTGGTATCATTGATAAACTGACTGCATTGGGCAAAGGTCAGAAAACCATTAATTATCGTCTCCGCGACTGGGGTGTTTCACGGCAAAGATATTGGGGCTCCCCTATTCCTATGCTAAATCTTGACAACGGTGAATCAGTTCCGGTACCAGCTGAAGACTTACCAGTAGTACTGCCAGAAGATGTGGTGATGGATGGTGTAACATCTCCTATTAAAGCGGATCCAAATTGGGCTAAAACGACCTATGCAGGGCAACCTGCGACACGAGAAACCGATACCTTTGATACGTTTATGGAATCTTCTTGGTATTATGCCCGTTACACTTCCACTCATGCAGATGCCATGTTGGATCCTGCCGAGGCCAATTACTGGCTGCCAGTAGACCAATATGTCGGTGGTATTGAACATGCTATTTTACACCTTTTATATTCACGTTTTTTCCACAAACTCTTGCGTGACGAGGGATTAGTAGATTCTGATGAACCATATAAACGTCTACTTTGCCAAGGTATGGTACTGGCTGATTCTTTTTACCGCGAAGATAATGCTGGCAAAAAGACCTGGTTCTCTCCAGCTGAAGTCACGACTCAAAAAGATGAAAAAGGCAGGATTGTCTCTGCTGTTTTAAATTCTGATGGTGAAACAGTGATTCACGGTGGCATGACTAAAATGTCAAAATCCAAAAACAATGGTATTGACCCACAATCAGTCATTGAGCAGTATGGTGCTGATACCGTTCGTTTATTCACGATGTTCGCTGCGCCACCAGAGCAAACTCTAGAATGGGTTGATTCAGGTGTCGAAGGTGCTAATCGCTTCTTGAAGCGCGTGCACAAATTAGTGCATGAGCACATAGCGTTAGGAGCGACGGTCCCGCTTGAACCGAACTCTCTTAATAAAAAGCAAACGGATTTACGTAGAGTGATCCATAAAGCAATTGCCAAAATCAGTGATGATATTGAGCGCAGACAAACATTTAATACCGCGATAGCGGCTATTATGGAACTGTGTAATGCGTTGCAAAAAGCGTCTACGGCTGAAGCCCAAGACAGAGCGGTATTAGATGAAGGTATTCGCGCCATTATTCTAATGTTAAACCCAATTACACCACATATTTGCCATGTTCTATGGGAAGCTCTGGGTGAAACGGATATTCATACAGCAGCATGGCCGGTTGCCGAGCCAGCCGCACTTGTTGAAGCAGAGAAACTCATTATTGTCCAAGTAAATGGCAAATTACGCGGCAAAATAACAGTGGCTGCGGATGCTGCACAAGATACTGTTGAGGCATTAGGTATGGCTGATGAAAACGTTCAGAATTTTATAGCTGACAAGACGATTCGCAAAGTCATTTATGTGCCGGGTAAACTTTTAAATATTGTTGCTAATTAATGTCATTGCGTTTAACTAGCACAGCCCAACAAAGATTAAGAGTACTAGTTTACACATGTCTGCTAAGTACTCTTATGAGTTGCGGTTTTGCCCTGCGTCAGAGCACACCGTTACCACTTGCGCTGCAAGGGATCCAAGTGTCCAGTTTGGAAAGTGTGAGTGAGCTACAAAATGTCACAGCAAAGTATTTTGCCCAACGAAATGTGCGTTTTGACAATCGTGCTACGCCAGTGACTAAGCTCTCCTTTGCCTCAGAACCGGATGATATCTCTAGCCCTAGAGCACTTTTGGTATTGGCGCCAGAAAAAATCGAAAGACGTTTGCTTTCGGTATTTTCGACTGGCCAAGTCGCTGAGTACGAATTAAATTTTGTGGTACGGTATACACTGCGGATTAACGATATACCTCCTCAGAGCTATACCTTGAACCTCACACGAGAATATCAAGACGATCCCAAGCAAGTATTAGCAAAATCACGTGAGTTAAATTTAATCTTAAACGAACTCAGAGAAGAAGCCGCTGCGACTATCTGGCAAAGGCTACCCCGACACTACAATGACTTAAAAACCTTGGTGCACGAATAAAACAACAGCAAAATAATTAAGCAATCGCGGACGGAATGTGACCATGCAAATTAAACCACAGCAGTTAAAACAACAGCTTCAAAAAGGTTTTCCGCCTTGTATTTTACTATTTGGTGATGAGCCATTTCAAAATGTACAAGCGATTGATACGATTAGAAAAATAGCACTACAAGCCGGTTTTGCAGAAAGACAAACCTTTACTGCTGATAGTGAGTTTGCTTGGGAAACGTTAATTGAAGCAACGCAAACTATGTCGTTGTTTAGCGATAAACAGCTCATTGAGTTACATTTACCTACTGGAAAACCTGGAAAAGTGGGCGGTCAAACTTTGCTGACTGTGATTGAGAACGCATCGGCAGATATTTTACTCGTACTAACTGGCCCCAAAGCTGGGCGTGATATTCAAAATACCAAATGGTTTAAAACACTCAGCCAAGCTGGCATTTTCATTCCCTTTTATGCCTATTCTGGTCAACAATTAGTCCAATGGGTGAGTCAAATTATGCAAGAACAGGGCTTACATTTCACCCCTGACGTCCCCCCCTTTATTGCCAATGCTTGTGAAGGGAATATGCTTGCTGGTTATCAAGAAGTTCAAAAACTCCAGTTACTATACCCACAAACGCAAATCACCTTGGATATATGTAAAGATGCGGTAGTCGAACAGTCTAGATTTACCATGTTTCAACTGACTGACCTTGTTATCCAAGGGCAAGGACAAGCGGCAGTCAAAATGCTCTATCGCTTGGAAAGCGAAGGGGTAGAACCCAATGCAATTATTTGGCAGTTGATCAAAGAATGGCAAACCTTATACCAGGTAAAATTAGCACCTCATAATGTAAATTGGCGTGCTTTAGGAGTATGGGGTAACCAACAAGGACAATATGAAAGTGCTGCAAGACGGATCAGTGAAGCTCAGTTACTCGAAGCTCAAAAACACTTGGCGCATGCTGATTTTATTTTCAAGAATCAAACCATTGCCAAACCTTATGTGTTATTGGCACATCTTTGTCTGTTGTTAACTGGTCAGTCAGTGCCAGAGTTGGAGCCATTCTAAAATGGCCACATTTATCTTTGGTGGTAGTTTTAATCCGGTTCACCTAGGTCATATCGAACCATTACTTGCGTTACAACAAAGATACCAAATCCCGAACATAGAGCTATTACCCAATGCGGTTTCTCCATTCAAAATCGACCAAAAGTCTATCGCCGATGAACACCGTCTAGCCATGCTAGAGATTGCAATACATAACACACAGGGATTGAGTATTAACACTCATGAAATCAAAGCGACTGGAATTTCTTATACCTATGAAACTATTCTTGCACTTAAGGAGCATACTGAAGAGTTATTTTTTATTATGGGGATGGATAGTTTATTGAGTTTCAATAAATGGAAAGAATCAGGTCAAATTTTAAACAACTGTAGTCTGGTTGTGCTACCAAGGCCAGACCAACATCATACAACTTTCCCTTTACTTCCAGAAGATTTGAAGCACCGTTTAGCCTATGATTTTGATATCAATAATGCGTATGCAGTGGGTAAAATCTATATTGTAGAAACCCCGTTGCTGCCGATTTCATCATCGCAAATCAGAGCTGACATAAAAAAAGGCAATACGCAGATTAAGTATATTGACCCAAGCGTGTTAAACTATATCCATAAACATCATTTATATGCATAACTCTCTGAGGTAACTTTGGACCAAAGTAACATTAAACAATTCGTCATTGATAAATTAGATGACATGAAGGGCCGTGATTTAGTTGATATCGACGTCACAGGTCGTTCGACCATTACTGATACAATGCTCATCTGTTCGGGTAATTCAAAACGCCATGTTCGTTCCATCGCGGAAAATCTAGTGGTAGAAATGAAGCAAGCAGGCATGCCTCCACTGAGTATTGAAGGCGCTGATACCGGAGAATGGGTATTAGTTGATCTTGGAGATATCGTCGTGCATGTCATGCAAGATGAAACCCGAGACTTTTATCAACTAGAAAAACTCTGGGCTTAATTTTTTTAAGGACTTTTCGTGCGCATTAATATCATTGCTGTCGGAACGAAAATGCCACAATGGGTAGAACACGGTTGCCAAGAATTTTTGCGCCGTTTTCCACCTGATTTACCGGTCAAGTTTATTGAAATACCTGCAGGCAAACGAGGTAAAAACGCGGACGTAAAACGGATCTTAGAAAAAGAAGGCGAAGCCACCCTGCAAGCTATTGGCAAAAATGATAAGGTCGTGACATTAGAAGTACTCGGGCAAGCGTGGGACACACCTAAGCTAGCAAAAAACCTTGACCAATGGAAAATGGATGGGCGTGATATTAGCCTTTTAATTGGTGGGCCAGAAGGTTTAGCGCCAAGTTGTTTGGCTCGTTCAGAACAAAAGTGGTCTTTATCTGCCTTGACACTGCCCCACCCTTTGGTCCGCATAATTGTCGCTGAGAGCTTATATCGCGCTTGGTCTGTTACCCAAAACCATCCTTATCACAGAGAATGATATGGCAAAAAAACGGATTGCAATGCGTGATCACAGCGCAGAAGGAAATTTGTTTGCCAGGCGCTGTGTTATCGCTGTCATTTTCACTATGGTACTTATTTCTTTTGTCTTGAGTAACCTATATTCCTTACAAGTCACTCAGTTTAACGAATACCAAATAAGAGCTGATGGTAATCGCATTAAAGTTAATCCAGTTGCTCCTAACCGTGGTTTAATTTACGACAGAAACATGCGCATTATTGCGGAAAACCGTCCTATTTTTAATCTTGAACTGAATGTGGCGGAGATTGAAGATCGCGAACAGACCATCCAACAACTTGCTGAACTGTTACAGTTAACCGAGAATGAACTCACTCGGTTTACAGATAACTTAGCGAAACGTCGTCGTTTTCAACCTGTTGAAGTTCTGTTTGATATCAGTAAAGAACGCGTGGCAAAATTTTCGGCTCGACAACATGAGTTTCCTGGCGTATCGGTACAGGCTCGCCTATCGCGTTATTATCCATACGGGAAGGCGTTGACGCATGTCCTGGGTTATGTGGCAAAAATTAACTCTCAGGATTTAAATTTAGTGGCGTCTTGGGGAGCCCAATCAAACTATGCCGCCACTCGGCATATCGGCAAACAAGGTATTGAGCGTTTTTACGAAGAAAGATTGCACGGTAAAGTTGGCTATGAACACATCGAAGTTGATAGCAAAGGACGAGCTTTGCGTACTTTGGAGGAAGAATTACCCATCCCAGGAGAAGATATCATTCTGAGTATTGATATCGATCTCCAACTTTACATACAAGATATTCTAAAAGATAAAAAAGGTTCGGTTGTGGTAACGGATCCGAACAACGGTCAAGTACTCGCTATGTACTCCAACCCTAGCTATGACCCGAATCTCTTTGTTAATGGTATTTCTCAAAGAGAATATAGCAAACTGATTGAAAACAGAGACCGCCCCTTACTTAATCGTGCAGTGCAGGGACAATATCCACCTGCGTCTTTAGTGAAACCTCACCTTGCTTTGTTGGGGCTGGAATACGGCAAAATTGATGAAAATACGACGATTAAAGATGAAGGGTTTTATCAATTAGATAATGTCGATCATGTTTGGCGAGATTGGTTACGTCGCGGGCACGGCAATGTAGATGTGAAACGTTCAGTAGAGGTATCTTGCGATACGTTTTTTTATGATTTGGCTTATCGCCTTGGGATAGATTCTATTCATGACTATATGCATAAATTTGGTTTTGGTGAATATACTGGTATTGATTTGCTTGAGGAGTCTGATGGGAACATGCCTAGCCGAGGCTGGAAAAAAGCACGTTATAATCAGCCTTGGTATATTGGCGATACCATTTCCGTGGGTATTGGGCAAGGTTATTGGACGGCCACCCCCGTCCAGTTACTCGACTCTCTCAATACTATCATCAACGAAGGTCAGCGGATCCAACCCCGTATTTATTTGGGTGTGAATGTTGCCAGCCAAGCCGTCATCGAACCGCCATCCATGATGCGACCGATAGAGGTCTTGGACAATGATAATTGGCGTATTATTAAAGAATCATTGTACAATACCGTAAACAAGCCACATGGTACCGCCTACAAAGCTTATCAAAACACGGCTTATGAATCCGCAGGAAAAACAGGGACAGCTCAGTTGTTTACGGTTGCTCAAGACGAAGAATACGACGACTTGATCATTGCCGATTATCTCAAGGATAATGCGATGTATTTTGGCTATGCACCTAGCGACAACCCACAAATATCAGTGATGGTTGCATTAGAAAACGCTGGTGGTGGCGGCAGTAACGCAGCCCCAATTGCACGTCAAGTGATGGACTATGTCTTGTCACCCTCAAATGTAACACTCAGTGCAGGTGGTCAATAATGCTCAGAGCGCCAGCGCCAAAAGACAATGCCAAAACATTACTCACCACATTACATATTGATGGCTGGTTGTTACTAGGACTTTTGTTGTTAATGAGTGTAGGACTCTTTACTATTTATTCTGCAGGGGGCGAGGATCCAGAATTGATCAAGCGTCAACTCGTGCGTTTAGGTCTAGGTTTAGCCACAATGCTTGTTCTCGCTCAAGTACCATTGCGTTTATATCAAAATATTGCTCCTTTTGTGTATACCTTAGGGATATTGTTACTGCTCGCTGTATTGCTATTTGGCGTGATGGGCAAGGGGGCACAACGTTGGTTAGATTTAGGTGTGGTGAGATTTCAGCCATCAGAAATACTGAAACTATTTGTCCCTATGACCATCGCCTGGTATATCAGCCGTTATAACCTTCCAGCAAAAACCCCACACATCATGGTCGGGTTTATTTTAGTGTTACTCCCTACTCTGCTAATAGCAAAACAACCAGACTTAGGCACATCATTGCTAATTGCTAGCTCTGGATTATTTGTCTTATTCCTAGCGGGTATGAGTTGGCGTTTAATCTTTATTGGATTGATTTCAGCAGGTAGTTTTATGCCTATCATGTGGTTTTATTTAATGAAGGCTTACCAGAAGCAACGCGTCATTACTTTTTTAAACCCAGAAAGTGACCCACTTGGCGCAGGTTATCATATTATTCAATCGAAAATTGCTATCGGCTCAGGCGGTTTAACCGGCAAAGGATGGTTACAAGGTAGCCAATCACAACTCGAATTTTTACCTGAACGCCACACCGATTTTATATTTTCAGTCTTCAGTGAAGAATTTGGTTTACTAGGCGTATTAGGATTATTGAGTTTGTATGGATTTATTATCATCCGTGGTTTGCTGATTTCTATGCGCTCACAGTTTATTTTTAACAAATTATTAGGCGGGAGTATTACGCTGACCTTTTTTGTTTACGTTTTTGTCAATATGGGCATGGTATCTGGTATTTTACCAGTGGTGGGTGTCCCTCTCCCACTCATCAGTTATGGAGGGACATCCATGGTGACCTTGATGGCTGGTTTTGGTATTTTAATGGCGATAGCGACCCAAAAGAAAATGGTATCACGATGACATTACGGAGTTTTCTGACTTTTTTATTGTGTTGTTTTTTGTTGACTGCTTGTACTAGTACGCCTAGTCGCTACAGCATGAAGGTCGACTCAGCTCCCATCACACTAATTCCTGACCATGAACCGACCCCTGTCATTCCGAAATATGAACCGTATCGGTTAGCCAATATGCGCCCTTACACTATCAATGGTATAGATTATCAGCCTATTGTCACTGGCAAAGGTTATAGCGAGACGGGCAATGCCTCATGGTATGGGCAAAAATTTCATGGGCATTTGACCTCCAATGGTGAGATTTTCGATATGTATGAATTCACCGCAGCACATAAAACGCTCCCGCTACCCTCTTATGCAAAAGTCACCAATACGCAAAATGGTAAGTCATTAATCGTCAAAATAAACGATCGAGGGCCGTTTCACCCAAATAGAATTATTGATTTATCCTTTGCTGCAGCCAAAGAACTCGACTATCTAAAAACCGGAACTGCGCCTGTAAGGGTGGAAGTGATCCATGTCAGTGAAGATAATTGGGTGAGTGTTGGCAGCCATAAACCCGTCCCTTTAAGCGAGTTTTTACCGGCATCACCCTTGATGGTGAATCAACATTTGCTGGCTGTAAATGAATCAGATAAACAGTTACTTGATGAAAAGCAAAAAAATCCCCCTCATCAACCAGCTTCTGTTACAAACACTCAACAAAAACAAACTTATATTCAGGTCATTGCATTAAGCAATAAGGCGTCGGCTGAGCAAAAAGCGGATGGCCTGGGTGCCCTGTATCAACAGCAAACAACAATTGCATCAACTGAAGAGCTACACAAGATCTTGTTGGGGCCTTTTCACTTGGATTCGATGGCGGCACTCGCCCTCGCTGATTTACGCGAAAATGGCTATCCAAATGCTTTTTTATTGCACCGATAAGTGGGTCAAGCAATCGCTTTATGCAACTTTTTTTTAAAGTACGGGTCTTAATCTCGAGCTATTATTGCTACAATCAATTAGTCAGTCTTCATCACTAATAAAAATTAAAGGATGTCAGGAATTTTTATGTTTAAACAGATTATCGCAACGGGTTTGATTATTGCACTATCTTTGGCCTTCAAGGCACACGCAGTGGTTGTCATTCCACCTGCTCCAACCGTCGCAGCTGAAGGTTTTATTTTGCTAGATGCAAATACTGGGCATGTGATTGCCGAAAAGAATGCTGACATGCAATTAGCCCCAGCAAGTCTGACTAAAATCATGACGATGTATGTCATTGGACAAGAATTACAAGCGGGCAATATCAGCGTGAATGACGAAGTACTCATCTCTGAAAATGCTTGGGCAAAAAACTTCCCTGATTCGTCAAAAATGTTTATCGAAGTTGGTACTCGAGTTTCAGTATCAGACTTAATGCATGGTATTGTGATTCAATCAGGTAATGATGCTTGTGTGGCTATGGCTGAGCATATAGCTGGGAGCCATGATGCCTTTGCTAGTATGATGAATGCCTATGCAGCAAAACTAGGGATGAATAGCACAAACTTTGTGAACGCGCATGGTTTACACGATGCTGACCATTATACCACTCCTCGAGATATGGCTTTATTATCGCGAGCTTTAATCACTGATAACCCAGAAGAATATCAGTTATATAGCAAAAAAGAGTTTACTTATAACAATATAAAACAGTTTAATCGCAACAGTTTATTGTGGGACAAAGCACTCAATGTCGATGGCATTAAAACCGGGCATACCTCCGATGCGGGATATAGTTTAATTACATCGGCTACCCAAGGTGACATGCGTTTGGTTTCTGTAGTGATGGGTACTGCTTCTGAGCGAGCTCGTAAAACAGAAAACAAAAAATTATTGCGCTATGGTTTTCGCTTTTTTGAAAGTGTCACTCCATACTCTGCTGGTGACAGTTTTGCTGCCCAACGTATCTACATGGGAGACCGTGACACTGTAGATTTAGGGATCACTCAGGATGTCGCAATTACGATACCACGTGGTCAAGTAAAAAACCTAAAAGCAAACTTTGTTTTAGATAAACAGCTTGAAGCTCCTTTAAGCAAAGGAGAAGTTGTGGGTACGTTATTTATCCAACTTGAAGACGAAACCATCGCTGATTATCCCCTTGTAGCCTTACAAGATGTTGCTGAAGGTGGTATCTTTGATAAAGCAATGGACTATATAAAACTTCAATTCAGTGGTGAAGACACAACTTCCAAATAGAAGTTTAATCTATTTGTCAGTACATAGATGCAATACGAACGGCCTAAGTGTATACTTAGGCCGTTTTTTTTGACCTGCTTAAGAGAGAAGTTGTGGATACTAAATTTGATGAATTGTTAGAGTTTCCTTGTTTACAGACTTTTAAAGTCCTAGGCTTAGCTGATCCCAAATTACCAACTGATGTTGTCAGTCGTTTACAAACATTAGCCCCTGGTGACTATTCACCCAAAGTAAAACCCAGCACAAAAGGTAACTATCATTCACTCTCAATCAGTGTAAAAGTCACTTCAAAAGAACATATGGAAACGATTTATACTGAAATTTCAGCGCTCGAACTGGTTCGTGTAGTCATCTAATGAAAACCTTAGTACGGCAGTTAGGTCGTCAACCTTACCTCCCGATATGGGAAAAGATGAAAACGTTTACTGATGAACGTGGACCAGAAACACCGGATGAAATATGGTTGGTTGAACACGACCCTGTATATACTCAAGGGCAAGCGGGTAAAGCGGAGCATATTCTAAACCCATCTGACATCCCTGTGGTCCAAGTCGACCGTGGAGGCCAAGTCACCTACCATGGTCCAGGTCAGCAAATGATGTACGTTTTGCTGAATATTAAACGCCACAAATTAGGCGTGAGAGATTTAGTCACTGCGTTAGAAACCTGTATTGTTAATCACTTAGCCAAAAGCCATATTAAAGCCTACCCAAAAGCTGATGCGCCTGGCGTGTATGTCGATGAACAAAAAATCTGTTCTGTCGGTTTGCGGATCCGCAAAGGCTGCTCCTTTCATGGCTTGGCCCTAAATGTCAAAATGGATTTACAGCCATTTTTAAATATTAACCCTTGTGGCTACGCCGGACTACAAATGACCGATAGTGCCCGCTTGGGTGGCTGTGCTACAATAGCTGAAACTGGCCCATCGATTGTGTCTATTTTCTGTCAACTGACAGGCATTAATGAACTAGAATATAAAGAAGGTTTTGATGAGTAATTCTCGCTCTGCAGCAGGTGTTAAACTGCGTGATGATGAAAAAGTAAAACATATCCCCGTAACGATTATACCAACCGAAAAAGAGGACATGTTACGCAAACCTGAATGGATAAAAATTAGGTTACCTAGCACAACTGAGCGAATTGATAATATTAAAAAGGTACTCAGAGAAAATAACCTTCATTCGGTTTGTGAAGAAGCCAGTTGCCCGAATCTCGCTGAATGTTTTAATCACGGCACGGCTACATTTATGATCCTTGGCGACATTTGTACACGTCGTTGTCCATTCTGTGATGTTGGGCATGGTAAGCCACTTCCTCCTAGCGCGGAAGAGCCATTAAAACTGGCAAAAACGATTGCCCAAATGGATTTGAAATACGTTGTTATTACTTCTGTCGACCGTGATGATTTGCGCGATGGTGGCGCCCAACACTTTGTTGATTGTATCAATGCTATTCGTGAACATTCGCCGAATACTAAAATAGAGATATTAGTACCTGATTTCAGAGGTAGAATGGATCGTGCTTTAGATATTCTTCAGCATGGTTTACCTGATGTGTTTAATCATAACTTAGAGACTATTCCTAGACTCTATAGAGAATGTCGTCCAGGTGCCAATTACCAATGGTCATTAGACTTATTGAAAAAATTCAAAGCACAACATCCACATATTCCTACTAAATCCGGATTAATGATGGGAATGGGTGAAGAAAACGCTGAAATCCAAACTGTCTTAGACGATTTGCGAGCTCATGACGTGGATATGTTAACCCTTGGACAGTATCTACAGCCTTCGCGTCATCACTACCCTGTTAAACGTTATGTTACACCAGCAGAGTTTGATGAGTTAGGTGAATATGCTAAAGAAATTGGCTTCTCACATGCCGCATGTGGCCCTATGGTTCGTTCCAGTTACCATGCTGATAAACAAGCTGCAGGTGAAGACATTGTGGGACAGTTTACTCCTACCAAAAAAGACTAAACACGCTAGTCTTTAAACAGGACCTTGCAAAAGGTCTTTTGACATGATTTAGCTACCAAATTTATCAACGTTATTTAAGACAAGCCAGATTCTACAAAAAGGGGCATTGTATAAGCCCCTTTTTTATCAAAAATTTGCGAGAAAACCCCGTGATCAGAGTGACAGCGATGTCGCGGGGATGAATCGCTATCCTTGTTCTTGGATATATCGTCGTATAGTTTC
>NZ_JANATA010000119.1 GCF_024199005.1 Opacimonas viscosa | reverse complement strand
AAACCCCAGTATCTTCCTTGCGGTGGGATTAATTTTGTGTGCGGTAATGTCGGTAGCTACAGGCACATCGTGGGGTACGGTGGGCACTATGGGTGTAGTGCTGATGGGTATTGGCGCTGCCATGAATATACCACTCCCCATTGTGGCAGGCATGGTGGTATGTGGTGCGACGTTTGGCGATAAAATGTCCCCGGTGTCTGATACCACCAACCTCGCATCCATGAGCGCGGGTACCAACCTGTATCGACATATATACGACATGCTGTTAACTAC
>NZ_JANATA010000118.1 GCF_024199005.1 Opacimonas viscosa | reverse complement strand
AATAGTGCCGCGACTTTTGGGGTATAGACAGCATACGTGAAGGCCATAACCGTAACCAAAAGCTAACTGTCTTCCATGGTCGTTTAAAATTGCCGGTAGAAAGTGAAACTGGATGTCTGGACCTTGTGTCGCTAAGCTTGAGCTAACAAAGCCACCTGCTTCGGCAATGTTGGACGAGAAAATACCTTTGCGCCTAAACGCATAGTCTGCGGTGGCTTTTACGTAGGAAGGCAAGGCCCCTAACGCCACGGCATAGCCCTCTCTCGCTTTACA
>NZ_JANATA010000117.1 GCF_024199005.1 Opacimonas viscosa | reverse complement strand
GCAACCCTCAGATTTCATCGAGCTGTATGAGCCAAAGTTGAAAGGTAATGGTCAGACTGTTTTGATTAAAGGAGTCCAGAGACTCCTCTAATTTTGGCTCTTTTTATGCTATCAATGCTGACATCAGCTCTAGCCGCTGCTCCTTGCTCAACTTCGCTAGCTGCGATGTAAGTTGTTCTAGCGAATTTTCATTTCCACAGTTTCTAACTCCAGCGTATTCAGATAACCGCCGGCAGATTCTATCTGCGGGCTCCCTTAGCTCTTCTGCTGTAA
>NZ_JANATA010000116.1 GCF_024199005.1 Opacimonas viscosa | reverse complement strand
AACAGGTGGATATTTGCGAGGTCTTTTTCTGCTGCGTACCGCGCTTACATGATGTTCGCAATACTTCCAATCATTTTTACCACAAGCCTATTTCAAGCAAATTTGCCAAACAATGAGGTTTGACTGGTCGATATCAAGTCATTATGAAGCTCAAAACTCATGTGTCTACATTCCAGTCAAATTGCCCTCTGATCATGTCCATAAGAAGATGACGTATTACCAGGTTCAACATCCTATTGTACGGGACTTTGCGTGAACTTGTAATGACTCCAAG
>NZ_JANATA010000115.1 GCF_024199005.1 Opacimonas viscosa | reverse complement strand
CTTGCTTCGGTTACTCACGTAATTGGTGAGCTTAACCAGAACGATACAGTAACCTTCACCCGAAATGGTGACACGGTACTATCTGACTCACGTGTGGCATACCGCACAATCTGGGCTGAAACTACCTATGCCATGCAAACCCTGCGTGACAACCCAAGCTGTGCGGAACAAGAACACAAAGCGAAACAGGACGCGGCCGACCCGGGTCTGCATGCGAAGTTGAGCTACGACATTAACCACGACGTGGCAGCGCCTTACATTGCTAAAGGCATTC
>NZ_JANATA010000114.1 GCF_024199005.1 Opacimonas viscosa | reverse complement strand
ATTTACCGCAAGCGAGCAACCAATCTTTTATCGGCCATCAAAAAACCGTGGCAGGTGGTGTATACCATTGCCGACTTAAACGGCATACAAACGGCCATTAACGAAGGGTTGGGTATAACCGTTCTTGCAAAAAGTTCGGTGCCGCCTGGTCTACACGTTCTATCTAATTCAGAAAGTTTACCCGAGCTTGGGCATGTGGGTGTTTGTTTAGTTAACCCTCAGAAAGTGTCATCGAAAGCGATTAGCTTGCTCACTGAAACCATCACCAACGAAG
>NZ_JANATA010000113.1 GCF_024199005.1 Opacimonas viscosa | reverse complement strand
AGTAAGATTTCGGCTTTTATCATCCGTCAGTAGTGATTCAGCCTCACCATGGCGCATGATAAAAATAAAAATGTCGTCTTTGCTGCTTTGACCTGACATAACATTGCTAATATGATGAGGAGTACATACTAACGATAGCAAAGGTCAGCCAACTCGCCTAGTACTATTATAAACTCTTAGACTAAGGTGTAACCGGTCATTCGCCTGCTGTTAACCTGTCCACCGGCTAACTGCAAACAATAACACGTAGACAGAACGAAGAAATTACATTGAA
>NZ_JANATA010000112.1 GCF_024199005.1 Opacimonas viscosa | reverse complement strand
TGTGTGCCGATCTCCAAACCTTTGTCGACGGGAGAAAGCTTGAAGATGATGGAAATATATTACTGCGATTCGAAAATGGTGCTACAGGAGTTCTATCCGCTTCACAAGTAGCATCTGGGGAAGAAAATGCATTAAAAATTAGAATTTATGGTGAAAACGGAGGTCTAGAATGGAATCAACAAGATCCAAACACGCTAATGGTCAAGAAACAAGACGCACCAACTCAGCTATTTCGTGCAGGACAGCAATATCTTTCACCGATAGCAAAACATAA
>NZ_JANATA010000111.1 GCF_024199005.1 Opacimonas viscosa | reverse complement strand
AGTGAATATGCTTACAGTAATGTTATGTACATTACCGCGGGCGAGGTGGTCGCTGCGCTTTATCAAAAGCCTTACGCTCAGGTGATTCAGGAAAAATTCTTTACGCCTCTGGACATGCAGTGTTTCGCCGGCGACCTGACCGATGCCGCACTCAACAATGTCGCTATGAGCTATGGCCATAACGACGAGCGGGGTATTTACGCGATTCCGCGCAACAGCATCGATGGGCGTGAGCTTGTTTCTGCTGCAGCTGGCGGCATTGTGTGTAACGCCA
>NZ_JANATA010000110.1 GCF_024199005.1 Opacimonas viscosa | reverse complement strand
CAACGACCAGCAATTCCTCCACCAACTTATTGGTGAGGGTATCGACGGACTTATCAATAAGGGTGGAGCGATCGTACACGGGAACGATATTCACCCCTTCCGGCAGGCTCGCTTTTAATGAATCCTGCTTAGCTTTAACCGCATCGATAGTGGCTTTTGCGTTTTCGCCATAGCGCATCACTATAATGCCACCCACGGTTTCGCCATTCCCGTTTAGTTCAGCAATACCGCGGCGCATCAACGGGCTTTCTACCACTTGAGCTACATCGTTAATC
>NZ_JANATA010000010.1 GCF_024199005.1 Opacimonas viscosa | reverse complement strand
TAAATCATTTACCGCTAAATTGTCTCTATCGCTTGTGATATCTGCACTGTACACCTTTAGTGTTGAGTGGGTCGTCTCAAGCGAGGTGCGCATTCTACATTCTTCTTGGCATGCGTCAACAGCAATTCGCTATTTATTTCAAAATTATTACTATTCGTCGATTTTACAGGCAAAAGCCCTGTTTTTTCTTTACAATGGCAACATCAGATTTACAACTTTGAGGCTATATCATGCTAAAACCATTTAAAGGTACGTTACCCACCCTGCACCAAGGTGCCTATGTAGAAGATTCTGCCGTTTTATATGGTGAGATTGAAATTGGTGTAGATGCTAGTGTCTGGCCTCTAGTCGCCGGCCGTGGTGATGTTAACTATATCAAAATAGGCGACCGTACTAATATCCAAGACGGTTCTATCCTACATGTCAGTCGTTCCTCTGATGCTTACCCTGAAGGTTTCCCTCTTATAATTGGGGCGGATGTGACCATTGGCCATCAGTGCATGTTACACGGCTGTACTATTGGCGACCGTGTTTTAGTCGGGATGGGTTCGGTTGTGTTAGATGGTGTACAGATCCAAGATGATGTCTTTATAGGTGCTGGTTCAGTTGTTCCGCCAGGCAAAGTACTTGAAAGTGGCTATTTGTATGTAGGTAACCCAGCTGTTCAAAAGCGCCCATTAAAAGATGCGGAAATTGCATTTCTCAAGAAGAGCGCAGAACACTATGTATTATTAAAAGATGAATACATGGCTGAAGAAGCTCAATAAAGTCTAACGTCCTTGCAGGTCTTGTCTTAATACTTCCAAGACAGGGCCTGTATCAACCTTTCGTCCAGTCCAAAAAGTAAAACTCTCCGCAGCTTGTCCAACTAGCATCCCCAAGCCATCACTCACATTGGGACAGCCAGCGGCTAACGCTGCTTGCATAAAAACGGTAGGTTGCGGTAAATACACCATGTCATACACACTACTAGCTTTAGCATAGACATCTTCTGGGATATTCGGGGTGTTTTCCTGCAAGCTCAAAGTGGTCGCATTTATCACCACATCATAAGGTTGCTTTGGTAAGTCATCAAAGCTTGAAACAGTGATATTACTCCCCGGTGCAATGGAGAGTAAACTCTGTGCTCTTTTCACATTGCGATTGACGATATGGATATGGGCAACCTCTTGCTCAAGTAAGGGGACCAAAATTCCCCTAGCAGCACCACCGGCGCCTATCAACAAGATATTTTGCTGTTTTAGCGTCACGCCCTGGTTTAGTAAGTCTTGCATAAGACCCAAGCCATCAGTGTTGTGACCGACAATACCGTTAGCTGTTTTATATAATGTGTTTACAGCTCCCGCTGCTTTGGCATGCGGAGTAAGTTTGTCAGCAAATTTAAACGCGTCTTCTTTAAACGGTGCGGTAATGTTTAAGCCCACATGATCGGGTTTAGCAAAAAACATGGAAGCAGCTGAAACAAATTCATGCGCATCTACTAATATGGCATTATAGTTCAGCTCAATATCCGCTTCGATACCAAACATTGTATGAATAAAAGGAGATTTTGATTGGGCAATAGGATTCCCAAACACAGCAAAATTCAACATAAAAAAAACGCCACAATATAGATGGCGTTAATTTAGCGTAGTTTGTGATAAATATCACTGCCTAAAAGGTTGGATATTGGGTATTTTTTAAAATTTATAGCCCAAAGACACCGTATAGACCATGGGGTTTATTTCTACAGTTGCTATTTTACCCAGCGCATCTCCGTTCACATCAAAACTGGCTTCCGTTGCAATATCAATATATCTCACAGAGGCGTTGATATATAAATCATCTGAGATTTGATAATCTGCGCCTATTTGTGCAGATAGACCGAAAGAAGCATCCAATGACAAGTCAGATACGACTGCACCACCAGTATCTTCAGTAATAAAGTCAGCCGTGGCACTGTTAAATTCTTCATCAAAAAATACCGTGTAATTAAAACCTACACCGATATAAGGTTGGAATTTGGCCGCTGGTTCTGCAAAGAAATAGTTGGCGGTAACAGTAGGTGGAAGGTGCTTAGTTGAACCTAAATTGACGCCATTACCCAAATCTATATCATGCGAAAAAGGCGTTGCCGCAAGTACTTCAACATTCCAGTGATCAGTGACAAAATAAGCGATATTTAAACCTAACTGACTGTTATGGTCTACCGCCACACCACCGACAGTGCCTAAAGTAGGTAATGAGAAGTCAGCGCCCCCCACTAAGATATTTGAACTGCTGTCGTCAGGCGCTACTTGGGTAACCCCAACACGGACTAAAATATCACCGGCCTTATGAGCTATAGCCAAGGGGGCCGTCAGCGAAGCTGCAAGAATAACAGCTAAAGTAGTAAGTTGTGTTTTCATTATATTGTGTCCTTTAAATAATCTAGACACAGTATAAAAAGTTCTTGGCTGGGTAATATTGATCTAGGACAAGTCCTACAACACGATGGGACCAACCTAGATATAATGTTGATTTAGATCACAAAAAAGGTTTATAACCAATCTTGTGCGACCAAATAGGGATAAAGCTTGCCTTGAGCTGATTCCGCATCTGGTTGGTAATTATACTCCCAACGCGCTAGAGGAGGCATAGACATCAAAATGGATTCGGTTCGGCCACCGGTTTGCAGACCAAACAAAGTACCACGGTCATAAACGAGGTTAAATTCAACGTAACGGCCACGACGATATAGCTGAAAGTCTCGCTCCATTGTACCGTATTCTGTTTCTTTGCGTTTCTCGATAATCGGCACATAAGCATCTAAATACGCGCGACCAATAGATTGCATCAATGCAAAAGAAGTTGCGAAATCAGGGGTGTTTAAATCATCAAAAAACAAACCACCCACGCCTCTTGTCTCATTGCGATGTTTTAAATAAAAATAATCATCACACCATTTTTTATAACGTGGATATACAGTTTCACCAAAGGGGTCACAAGCTGCTTTGGCCACAGTATGCCAATGGACTACATCTTCTTTAAAAGGAAAGAATGGCGTGAGGTCAAAGCCTCCACCAAACCACCAAATGGGGTCTTCTCCCTCCTTGGTGGCAATAAAGAAACGGACATTAGCATGCGAAGTTGGGATATAAGGATTATGTGGGTGAATCACTAAGGACACACCCATTGCTTGAAAATTTCGCCCCGCAAGTTCTGGTCGAGCTGCCGTCGCAGAGGCGGGCATCTGATCGCCGAACACATGCGAGAAATTAACACCACCTTGCTCGATGACTGCGCCTTGGGTCATGACTCTGGTTCGGCCGCCACCGCCTTGCTCGCGGACCCATTTATCCTCAATAAACGCACCTTTACCATCACTTAATTCAAGCGTTTGGCAAATGTCGTCTTGGAGTTTCAAGAAGAACGCTTTGACTTCTTCGATCTGTGCTTGTGCTACCGTATCTGTTGTCATATTTTATCCTCGCAGCACTGCACCAGATACCGCGTCTTGTATCTTCGAAGGTTGGGCAGTGTGATCGACCGGTCCATCAATAACAAACACGCTGTCTCCAAAATACGTTGCTATTTGTTGTATGTCTCTTGCTGGCTCCATACCACTTGGGTTAGCACTGGTCGATACCATTGGTTTACCGACGGTGTCACATAATAACCTAACGGTCGGATGGGCACTCAACCTTACCGCTAAAGTAGTACGTCCACCACTTAATAAGTCCGATACTTGTGGATGTTTCGGCATGATCCAAGTAAAAGGCCCTGGCCAGCTAGCCGCCACATTAGCCCACTGTTCTGTAGTTAACGCTGAGAAATCCACATAGTCGCGGAGTTGGTCTAATTGACTTGCGATTAAAATAACACCTTTGTCCTGTGGACGTGTTTTAATATTCAATACATTGGTCAGTGCAGTGTCATTATCTGGGTCACAGCCCAGCCCAAAAACAGCTTCTGTTGGATACGCAATGATTGCTCCAGAGGCAAAAGCAGTTTTAAAAGCAGTCAGTTCGGCAGGTGATGGAGTCATAAAAATACTTCGTTAATCAATCATCATAAGGGTTGTCAGGAAACTACTCGGATGCCACACATTTTGGATCTGAGCAAATTACTCCTTCGGCTGATTCAAGCATAACAGGAAGTGCGCATTTTGGACATGTTTGGGCGAGAGGTTTCGCATTCAACAAATGTTTACATTTTGGATAAGCGCTGCACGCATAAAAGGATTTACCTTGTTTATTCATACGCTCTACATAATGCCCATTACCACACAATAAGCATGTAACATCTGTCACCTCTGGTTCACTTTGTTGAGAGAGAGAGCTGATGTAGTCACAGTCAGGAAAAGCCATACACCCTACATACATCCCATAACGCCCCTTCTTTATTGCCAGGTCCATTGCACATTTAGGACAAGGCATCCCTGGCATTTCTTTTATGACAGTCGTCTCGTACTCTTTCAGTGAATGGGTATAAGCGCATTTGGGGTAAGCAGAACAACCGACAAAAGGGCCTTTCTTGGCATACTTTAACATAAGGGGCTGAGCACACTCTGGGCAATCACCGTAGGCCTGTGTAGCATGTTTTGAGGTAAATAATTGCTCGTTAATTTTCACAGCTAGTGCAGTAAACCTTCGGGAGATTCAAATAATAATCCCTCCATTTGCGAGTAAGCAGTTTCTTTGCCTGGCACATTAAATAAAACCATCAGTACAACCCATTTCAGGTCTTCAACACAAAATTCATTGGTGTCAATTTCCATGATGCGGTCAATAACCATCTCACGGGTAACATTATCTAGCACTTGGCTTTGTTCTAAAAACATAATAAAGCCACGTGTTTCTGGATCAAGTACACGTAATTCAGTTTCACAATATACTCGTGTCACAGCACTTGGCGCGCCTTTAGTTAAATAGGGAGTTTGCCCTGATTCTTGGAGAGCAGCGAGCTTTTCTAACCAAGCGAGCGCCTTGTATACTTCATCATGGTGAAAACCGGCACGGACTAATTCTTCAGTTAATTCTTCTTGATCAACATGCAGATCCGCATCATTTTGAATCAGACTTTCAAAAAGATACATCAGGACATCAAACATATTGCACTCCTGGTTTTGTGGGAGGATATACATACTTCATAACATGAGTATATCACGTGTATTTATTCGAGAACTTTTTTATTAAAAGCCTTACTTTATTCGGATATACCCGCCAGGAACAGCCTGTACATCTCCAGACAACTCACATTCTAATAACTTGGCTAAAACTATCGGTAATGTTAATCCTGTTTTAGCGACAATCATTTCTAGTTCTGTTACTACAAAGCCAACACTATCTAACAAATCGGAATTTGCCAAGGAAACTTGACCATTATCTGAAGTTGTTGGCATATTTTTATGATCAATGGGGTCTTTATGACTATTTTCAATACTACTAGCCCCATCCTCATTATTTTTTTGCAACGCTGGATAATGGCTCAGGATATCAGTTGCATCTTCAACCAAAATAGCCCCCTCTTTGATCAAGGCATGGCATCCTTGCGCCGCTTCTGTTCCGGCACAACCAGGTAAAGCAAATACATCACGATTTTCTTGCAATGCGTGTTGTGCAGTAATCAATGAGCCAGATTTTGCTTTGGCTTCCACCACCAAAGTCCCTTCGGCAAGGCCACTAATAATCCGATTACGCTTTGGAAAATGTCCAGGTTGGGCTCCTTCAAAAGGTAAAAACTCACTGACAATTGCGCCACCGACTGCCACAATTTGTTGGCGAAGTTGGGCATGAAATTTGGGATACATGGTATCCAGGCCATGTCCTAGCACAGCGATAGTCGCACCAGTGTAAGCCAGCGTCCCCCGATGTGCTTGGGCATCAATGCCTTGGGCTAAGCCACTTGTGACCACCCAATGATTGTGCGCTAACTCAGCAGCAATGCTTCGCGCATGCTTTTTACCATAATCACTGGCAAAGCGAGACCCCACAATAGCAATTTGCGGAGCTTGGAGTAGCTTTGGATCCCCTTCTACAAAAACAAATAAAGGCGCACCATGGCACATCAACAAACGTTCAGGATAAGTCACTTCATGTTGCATCAGCACGGTTGTTGCAGGATGGCACTGTAAATAATCTAGCGTCTTTTGGATTTTATGCCTATCAGGGTTATGTAAAGCATTGATCTGTTTGGCTTTTACACCTAGACGAGTCAGTTCATGCGGACTCAAATTGGGAATATCGTATACAGGTATAGCTAAGAATTGAGCTATTTTAGCAATCGTAACGCTGCCCAAACGCGGGCAAAGATACAAGGTTAAGTAGCCATAGAGCTGAGAATATTGTTCCTGCGTCATCAAAGTAACCCTTAAAAAAACCAACCTTTCATTGTGTCAGTTATTTTGAGCCACCAAGGATAGCGTTGCTCTTTTCGTGTATAAAAACTTAGCCGATCAGGGCTGCGCGAATATCGCTCCTCTACGCGCCATGGTTGCCATCTCTGTAATTAACGCATAGCTGACCGCACCGAAACTGGCTAAAACGACCGCTTCACCTTGCTTTAAGGCCGGTTGAGTATAGGTATCCTGAACGCCCCACTGCCCCATAATACCCGCTGATTTATCAGCATATTGAGTGACGTCTTTACTCACTGTGATATCTGGACCAGCTTGATATATACCAAACACTAACCCCGGACGAATATCTTCGTTGGGATGATGCAACACAACGACATCATATTTGCCAAAAATCATGCGTTCTTCTATTCCCCCAACCAATACAGCCTGTTCTGAAACAGCAGCGGCTAATGCCATATTTTCAGGTAATATTTGTTGCAACGGCACTACTTGGTCATGTTGTTTAATTTCAATATTTTGCTCTTTTATCAAGAGCAATGATGCTTCGGTCGGTTGCACATCTGCCAGTTCAGCATCAGCCAGATGACGTACAACATCACTTAGTACCACACCGTTCATATCTTTAATAGTATGTGTTTTGCGGACAATCCGAAACTGACCCTTAGCAGTGTTTACTGGAATGTGCGTAGTCAAAATATGAGTTTCGTCACCAAAACGCAAACGCCCATCTGCATTGCCCAACACCGTTGCAATACCAGACAAAGTATCAGTGAGGAGGATATCTTGATTTAACTGTGGCGTTATTTTAGACCAATCAAAAACACGAATCGGCTGGGCTTTTTTTGGTATTAGCTGACCTTGGGGAGATAGTATACGCTGCGGTTTTGTTTGACGTTGTATGATCAGTTGCGGCTGACCAGCTATCCAAACCAAAGATAAACGGTCTCCGGGATAGATTAAATGCGGGTTAAAAATATGCCGATTGGACATCCATAATTTAGGCCATAACCATGGATCATATAAATAAAATTCAGCAATATCCCATAAAGTATCCCCTTTCTTTACGACATATTGCGAAGGTGCTTCAGGACGAATATTGAGTATATCACCTTGAGATTTTCTGTGATCCAGATGAGCTTTTGCTAGTGCAGCAAACTCAGCTTGCTCCCCAACAGCATGCAGTGCCGGCTGTTCAAGTGACACAGTTTGGGCATACGACAAACTAGAAAAACCGTATAACATCGCAATAATCACGCTGAGAATGGCACTGCCACACAAACCGTTCACTACCATCGCATAAGAGATTTTAAATTTTTTGGGCTTCTTTTTTGCTGATTTGTCCATAACTTCACTAAACACATGCAACTAAACATTAATAAAGTTAGAATAGTGCATATAACTAGGGGAAGTAGTGCAGTTTTGCATCGTTAGTATACTTTCCCATACGTAAGTTAAATGTAAAGGATAGCAAGATGGCATTACTCAACGTATTGACCTTTCCCGATGAAAGATTAAGAACAGTCGCTAAACCCGTCACCGAGTTCAACGCAGAAATAAAGACTCTGGTGAGTGATATGTTCGAAACTATGCGCGAAGAAAAGGGTGTAGGTCTGGCTGCGACACAAGTAAATGTGCATAAACAAGTCATTGTTATGGATGTCTCGGATGACCAAGATACTCCACTGGTTTTCATTAACCCGGTTATCGTCAGCCAAACAGGTACTATGGTTAACGAGGAAGGCTGTTTATCTGTACCAGGTAATTACGCCAAAGTGGAACGAGCCGAAAAAATCACAGTCCGCGCCTTTAATGAAAAAGGTGAAGAATTTACTATAGATGCAGAAGAACTATTGGCTATTTGTATTCAACATGAAATGGACCACCTTGCTGGTAAACTTTTCGTGGATTATTTGTCGCCACTAAAGCGCAACCGGATCATGAAAAAATTAGAAAAAGAAGCACGGCTTGCCGCGCGTGGATAGATTTTGGATGTTAGGTATAACACTAATAGCAATGAGGAATTTTTCTTGAGCAAACCGTTAAACATCGTCTTCGCTGGTACACCCGACTTTGCTGCACAACACCTAAAGGCACTATTAGCATCACAGCATAATGTGATTGCTGTATACACACAGCCTGACAGACCAGCTGGTCGCGGCAAAAAACTCACCCCCAGTGCTGTTAAAGTGACTGCGTTAGAACATACATTACCGGTTTACCAACCTGAAAACTTCAAAAGCAAGACGTCACAAGATGAATTAAAAGCACTTAATGCCGATATTATGGTTGTTGTGGCATACGGTTTATTGTTGCCACAAGTCGTGCTAGATACTCCGGCATTGGGTTGTATTAATGTACACGGTTCTTTGTTACCCAGATGGCGTGGAGCTGCGCCCATTCAGCGCGCTTTATGGGCTGGTGACACAGAAACAGGGGTGACGATTATGCAAATGGATATTGGTTTAGATACCGGTGCTATGCTCCATAAAACACAATGCCCCATTGGTCCAGAAGATACCAGTGCCACCCTCTACGAAAAATTAGCTCAACAAGGTCCTGATGCATTAGTCCATGTCTTGGATAACTTTACTCAGTGTCAACCTGTGCCGCAAAATGAAGATCAGGCAAACTACGCTAAAAAATTATCCAAAGCAGAAGCTCAAATAGACTGGCATATGTCAGCAGTACAGCTCGCCTTAAATGTCCGAGCGTTCAATCCTTGGCCCATGGCATTTTTCACCTTGGCAGAGAACAACATAAAAGTATGGGAAGCTAAGCCAGTAGCGGCCAGCAATACTAGTCCAGGGCTTATCATAAGTGCAGATAATTCAGGCTTGGTTATTGGTACTGGAGAAGGTGCTCTGTGCATCACACGTTGTCAAATCCCAGGTAAGAAACCTATGGCGTTTGCTGATATTTATAACTCTCGCGCGGATTGGTTTGTGCCAGGAACTGTATTATGAACAATGATCAAAGAAGAAAAGACAAAAAACGTGCTTACTATCAAAAACAAGGACGCCAAGAGACCGTTGTCAGCCCGCAAAAAATCGGAGCTAAGTTACGCGCAGATGCGGCATCAGTCCTATTTGAAATACTAGAAAATGGCGTTTCAGCGAAACAAGCTCTGAATAGTCGTTTAGATGCTTATGATAGTCGCAACGCAGCGTGGCTACAAGAGATGGTATTTGGTTCATTGCGCAAACTTCCCACCCTCCAATTTTGGCTGCGCGGCTTGTTAGACAAACCACTCAAAGGCAACAAAAAAGTATTAGAACACTTGATAATGGTTGGCTTTTATCAACTCACATTTACAAGAGTATCCCCCCATGCTGCCGTAGCCGAAACGGTGGGTGGCGCTGAATTTCTTCGCGGTGATTCATTAAAGGGACTACTCAACGCTATTTTGCGTACTTTTATACGTGAAAATACCGCACTAAAAGAACCAGAAAATCCAGCCGCTGCCGCAGGTTTGCCGAATTGGATCTTCAAAGCAATAAACGAACATTATGGTGAGCTTGCCCACGATATTATTAAACAAACCAATCAAAAAGCTCCCTTATGGTTACGCTTTAATCCCCACAAAATCGATTTAGAAAACTTCCTAAGCGCATTAAATGAAAGTGGGATGCCAACCCAAACGAGCCTAGCGCACACTACCGGTGTTATTTGTGAGCACAGCACCAATATTACAGCATTACATGGTTTTGATGATGGCTGGTTCGCTGTACAAGACGGTGCGGCACAATTTGCAGCTCCCATATTAGCTCCTGAAGCAGGCGATAAAGTACTTGATTGCTGCGCTGCTCCGGGGGGAAAAACTGCGCATTTGTTGACATTACAACCTGATATTAGACGCTGTGTTGCTATTGATTCGGATCCAGACAGACTCGCTCGAGTCGATGAAAATTTGGCCCGCTTGGGACTGAGTGCAGAATTGAAGTGTGCCGAAGCACAAGATTTAGATGCTTGGCATGATGGTGAATTATTTGACAAAATATTGTTAGATGCACCTTGCTCTGCAACGGGAATTATTCGACGTCAACCGGATATTCGCTGGTTAAGACAAAAAACAGATATCGCCCCTTTAGTCGCAATTCAAAAAGAGTTGTTGGCGAAAATGTGGCAAATTTTAAAACCGGGTGGTAAGTTGTTGTATGCGACATGCTCTATTCTTCCAGAAGAAAATGTCCAACAAATACAACTATTTTTGGAAAATAATAGTGATGCTGAAGTATTACCGATTGAGCCTATTTATGCTCAGTATGCGTCAGTGGTTTGTCCTACTGGGCTACAAATATTACCTGGTGATGGACACATGGACGGGTTTTATTATGCCCTATTACAAAAGCGTCAATAACCTAAAATAAAAAGCGACACATTATGAAAATAATCATCCTTGGAGCCGGTCAAGTCGGCGGTACACTCGCTGAAAACTTAGTAGGTGAACGTAACGATATTACAGTGATTGACTCCGATGGTGCGTGCTTACGTGACTTACAAGATCGTCTAGATATTCAAGTAGTTCAAGGTGTGGGTTCACATCCTGATGTGCTAAAAAAAGCAGGCGCAGAAGACGCCGATATGTTGATTGCTGTGACCAATTCTGACGAATCCAACATGCTAGCCTGTCAGGTCGCTTTTACCTTATTTAAAACGCCTACCAAAATTGCACGAGTCCGCTCTGAGCAGTACATTTTATATAAAGACGAACTGTTTGATCACGACAAGGTAACGGTCGATCATATTATTGCGCCTGAACAACTCGTCACTAAAGCAATAAAACGGTTAATTGATTATCCTGGTGCCTTACAGGTAGTCGAATTTGCCGAAGGAAAAGCATCCCTAGTAGCGGTCAAGGCGTATTACGGGGGGCTTTTAGTCGGCCATGCGTTATCTACGCTCAAAGAGCATATCCCGAATGTAGAAACACGTGTAGCAGCAATTTATAGACGAGGACGTCCTATCCGACCGCTGGGCACGACAGTCATTGAGGCAGACGATGAAGTCTTTTTCATTGCCGCAACCAAACATATCAGAGCGGTAATGAACGAATTACAAAAGTTAGAATCCAGCTACAAACGGATAATGATTGCCGGTGGTGGTTTGATTGGTGCTGGATTGGCGAAAAAGCTCGAGCACAAACACAATGTAAAGCTGATCGAATATTCAGAACAACGTGCAACATACCTGTCAGGCGTATTAGACAATACTATCGTCTTTCATGGTGATGCATCTGACTCAGACCTCTTAACGGATGAAAACGTTGAAAAAGTGGATGCATTTATTGCTGTCACAGATGATGATGAAGCGAATATCATGTCAGCCATGCTCGCAAAACGCCTCGGCGCCAAAAAAGCAATGGTTTTGATTCAACGCTCAGCTTATGTAGATCTAGTACAAAGTGGGGAAATCGATATCGCTTTCTCACCACAACAAGCCACAATTTCTGCTTTATTAACACATGTACGTCGCGGTGATATTGTCAATGTTTACTCGTTGCGTCGAGGGGCAGCTGAAGCGATTGAAGCGATAGCGCATGGCGATAAAAACACGTCTAAAGTCATTGGTCGTGAAATCAGTGAAATCAAACTTCCTCCAGGCACCACAATCGGTGCGATAGTTCGCGAAGAACAGGTGATTATTGCTCACTCAGATACGGTTATTCAAGCCAACGACCATGTTATTTTGTTCTTAGTGGATAAGAAATTCATCTCTGATGTTGAAAAAATATTTCAGCCTTCAGCTATTTTCTTTTAGAGCTCAAAGCTAAGTATGACCGAGATCTTCCATCTCTCGGGTATGCTCGGGTATGCTCGGGTATGTTATCCAAGTGAAAATTGTTGTCTAAGAATAAATGCGGCTAGCTGCGCCAGAAAGTCGGTGAGAATAAAACTAACAACGAAAAGATTTCCAAGCGGCCAAATAACATCGCAAGTACCAGGATCCATTTGCCAGGATCGGAGATTGAGGCATACGTTCCAGCAACATCACCTAAGCCAGGTCCGAGGTTGTTTAATGTCGCAGCCGTTGCTGTAAACGCCGTAATATCATCCATGCCGGTCCCCAGCAATGCCAACATAATAAATACAAATATAATCGCATATGCGGCGAAAAAGCCCCAAACCGCCTCGATAACACGGTCTGGCATTGCTCGCTCACCTAACTTAACGGCATATACGGCTTTTGGATGGATTAAACGGTTAATTTCGCGTTTCCCTTGTAAATATAGCAAAAAGATACGAATCACTTTTAGTCCACCACCTGTTGAGCCCGCACAACCTCCGATAAAACTTGAAAAAATTAACAAAATCGGTAAAAAAACCGGCCACGCAGAAAAATCAGTAGTAGCAAAGCCTGCGGTCGTACTAATCGATACCGCTTGGAATAATGCTTGATCAAAGGCGGTTTCTGCATCCGAGAATACATTATGCTGAACCAATACCAAAAAACATACAGCGATGATGACAAACTGGATAAAGAAGAAGGCTTTAAATTCAGGATCTTTCCAATACCCTTTCAGAGTTCGCCCTGAAGCTGCGGCAAAGTGTAAAGCGAAATTTAAGGCTGCAATCCACAAAAAGACTACACAAATCAAATTTATTAGAGGACTATTAAAATAACCTAAACTGGCGTCATGGGTGCTAAATCCGCCGATTGCGATTGTGGAGAACGAATGGCAGATTGCATCAAAAACACTCATACCGGCCGCCCAATATGCAACCGCACAAGCAATGGTTAAACCAAGATAGATAAACCACAGTTGTTTCGCTGTCTCAGCAATGCGCGGCGTCATTTTAGAGTCTTTAACTGGACCCGGCGTTTCAGCACGATACAACTGCATCCCTCCGACCCCTAGTAACGGCAATATCGCTACCGCGAGAACAATGATCCCCATGCCACCGAGCCACTGTAATTGTTGGCGATAGAACTGCATTGATTCAGGTAAAAATTCGATTCCTTCTATTACCGTAGCTCCAGTTGTTGTCAGGCCGGAAAAAGATTCAAAAAAGGCATCAGTCACACTGATATTAGGCTGCTCCAGCAAAATAAATGGAATGGCACCAAAACTCGCCAACACCAACCAAAACAACACCACAATCAAGAAGCCTTCTTTGGCTTTTAAGTCGCGTTTGTAGGTGCGATTGGGATACCAAAAAACTAACCCCGTAGACACACAGAGTACAAAAGCCATGATAAAAGGCAGACCAGAACCGTCTTGGTAAAACAAAGAAACTAATGCAGGAGGGATCATCGTGACACTAAACAGTGCTACGAGTAAGCCTAAAATACGAATGAGCGCTTGATACTGCATGGGAACGTTTTAATTTATGACAGCAAATTGAGTTGTGTCATTATGTGCCTGTATGAAAAAAATCTAAAGTGCTAATTAAAAAAATTTTCATAATAAAACTAAGCACTTGAATGAACATATAAAACTTATTTAACATTTGCTCTGTTCATTTCATCTCATTGTGCTAAATTTACTAATTCGATGAGGTGACTTTCTTCGAATTTATACCTTCACCAATACTCTTATTAGTGACTCAAAAAGTATAAAAATAATAACAAAATTTCCAGATTCAATGTATTTGAATCCTATCAATATTTATAATCTTTAGGCTGTCTCAGTCTCTTTATTGTGCCTAAAAATCATCTTTACTCACAAAGTTATCCACAGGTTGTTATTTATTTTTTAGCCCTGTATAGCTTATAAAACCTGACTATGGCATATTAACAAAAAATTTCTTGGGAAAATAATTCACATGTCTGATAGCAAACCTCCGTTTATACTTGTTGATGGTTCATCTTACCTGTTTCGCGCTTTTCATGGCATGCCCCCCATGTCGAATTCTAAAGGCCAAGAAACCCACGCCATTTATGGCGTAGTGAATATGCTTAAGAGTTTGCTTAAAACGTATAATCCGACCCATATCGGTGTGATATTTGATGCCAAAGGCAAAACCTTCAGAGACGATATTTACCCAGAATACAAAGCAAATCGCCCACCTATGCCGGATGAGTTGCGCTCCCAAATAGCCCCTTTGCATGAAATAATCAAAGCGATGGGATTACCTTTAATTGTTGAGCCAAATGTGGAAGCCGACGATGTCATTGGCACCTTGACCAAACGCGCAACGGCGTTAGGTATGCATTCATTGGTGAGTACGGGCGACAAAGATATGGCCCAATTAGTCGATGACCACGTTACATTGATTAACACTATGACCAATACCATTATGGATGTCGCAGGTGTACTCGAAAAATTCGGGGTCGGGCCAGAGCTTATTATTGATTATCTAGCTTTGAAAGGTGACAAAGTTGATAACATCCCAGGCGTTCCAGGTGTGGGGGATAAAACCGCCGTTGGCCTGTTAAATGGGATTGGTGGCATCAATGAAATTTATGAAAATTTGGATAAGATTGCGAGTCTAGAGTTTCGTGGCGCCAAAACCATGGCCAAGAAAATGGTAGAACATGAAGCCAATGCACGTTTGTCTTATGAACTCGCGACCATTGTTATCGATCTTCCCTTAGATTACTCGCCAGATACATTAACCGTCCAACCTGAAGATAAAGCAGCGTTAAGTGAGTTATTCCAAGAATATGAGTTTAAACGTTGGTATAGCGAAGCATCCGGTCAAAACTTTACGCCAAAATCAACAACGCCAGTAACATCCGAACCAAGTACAACCCAAGATACCGCTGAAACTAGTGCTACTGCTGCCGGTGATGCACCAGTTATATTACCCAAACAGCCTCCCATAGATAGGGAACGCTATACAGTAGTATATACCGAAGAAGCACTACAACACTGGTTACAAAAGTGTCAAAACGCCCCTTTATTCGCGATTGATACAGAAACCACCAGCGTAAACTACATGGAGGCTGAGTTAGTCGGTATCTCACTGTGTGTCGGTCCTAACGATGCTTGTTATATTCCAGTTGGGCATGATTATCCGGATGCGCCCGACCAGCTTGATCGGGATTTGGTATTACAGACCTTTAAAGCATTACTGGAAAACCCTAAACCACAAAAAATTGGCCATAACATCAAATACGATAAAAACGTGTTGGCCAACTATGATGTACACCTTCAAGGTGTAGCGTTTGACACTATGCTAGAATCGTATGTGTTAAATTCAGTGGGCACCAAGCACAACATGGATGCGTTGGCGGCCCACTATTTAGGTCATGAAACGATTCACTATGAAGATATTGCTGGTAAAGGGGCTAAACAACTTACCTTTAATCAAATTGGTCTAGCAGAGGCTGCCCCTTATGCCGCTGAAGATGCTGATATTACGTATCGTTTGCATCAAGTATTGTGGCCACAGTTAGTCGCAGCAAATGAATTGGCCAATGTTGCTAGTAAAATTGAAATCCCCCTATCTGGTGTACTCGCCAGAATGGAGCAAAATGGGGTACATATTGATAGTCAAAAACTAGCCCAGCATTCACAAGCATTGGCCCAACGTATTTTAGAATTAGAAACAGACGTCCATGAAATGGCCGGTGAAGCTTTTAATTTAGGCTCACCAAAACAATTACAAACCATATTATTTGAAAAATTAAACCTACCCGTCATTAAAAAAACCCCCAAAGGTGCACCATCAACGTCGGAAGAAGTCTTACAAGAGCTCGCGTTAAACTACCCGTTACCAAAAGCAATCATGGAATATCGTGGGTTAAGTAAACTCAAAAATACTTACACAGACAAGTTACCCAAAATGTTGCACCATCGAACGATGCGAGTACACACTTCGTATCAGCAAGCTGTGGCAGCGACGGGGCGCTTGTCGTCAACCGATCCAAACTTACAAAATATCCCGATTCGTAATGCTGAGGGTAGGAAAGTGAGACAGGCATTTGTTGCACGACCCGGATATAAAATTGTAGCGGCTGATTATTCTCAAATAGAATTACGAATCATGGCCCATTTATCAAACGACCCAGGCTTAGTGTATGCGTTTTCTCACGATATTGATGTACATAAAGCCACCGCTGCAGAAGTTTTTGGTGTAGCTTTAGAGGATGTGACTACAGAACAGCGCCGCTCTTCCAAAGCAATTAATTTTGGTTTGATATATGGAATGTCTGCATTTGGGCTAGCCAAACAACTTAACATACCTCGCGCTGATGCTGCCCACTATATAGAGACTTATTTTGAGCGTTATCCTGGTGTGAAACGTTATATGGAAACAACACGGGAACAAGCCAAAGCAACTGGTTATGTAAAAACCGTATTTGGTAGACGCTTATATCTACCCGAGATTACCTCTAGCAATGGTGCTCGTCGCGCCGGTGCAGAACGCGCAGCCATCAATGCCCCTATGCAAGGAACAGCTGCCGATATCATAAAACTATCTATGATTGCAGTAGATGAATGGGTGCAAACACAGAACTCCGATGACATTTTACTACTAATGCAGGTTCACGATGAGCTTGTTTTTGAAATAAAAGAACAAAAAGTTGATGAATATTTAAGCACAATTAAGAGTTTAATGGAAAATGCCGTCAGTTTATCTGTCCCGTTAATTGTCGAAGTCGACGTTGGTAATAACTGGGATGAAGCTCATTAACCTATTAAAATCAGTTACTTGAGATTATTAAAGGATATAAACCTGAGGTTTCAGACAAAATTCAGCTGAAAAATACAATTTTTCATTCTGTAATTTAATTACATTTTTTCTTGCACAAATCAGAAATCCTATTACACTTATTTGTGTAGGGTACAGAGGTTTGTTATAAACCTTTGCTTGAGCCTCAGCTTTTTTTGCTGGGGCTTTTTTTATGCCTATCTTTTTTTACCCACAAAAAAGGACGCAAACGCGTCCAATATAATTTCAATCTGTTTGAGTTTTGTTGGCAATCACTGCATTTTCATTTTTACTGGCATACAACCGCAACAAAAATGTTAACTCATGACAGAGTTCAGTTTATGGCTGAGTATTCGTCTAGTCAACAATCGGTTTTTCTAGACCAAACCATTCATCAAGCTTGCGTTCCAACTCTGGTAGCCCTAAACGATTCAAAGAAGAAAAAGCGTGTACGGTCACATCGCCACAAAATGCCAAGGACGCTTCACGTGCCATCAGAACCTGGGCTTTGCGTTTTCCAGCTTTTAATTTGTCTGCTTTTGTGAGCAGCGCAAGCACCGGTATATCAGCACCTACAGCCCAACGTATTAAATCTTGGTCAAGATCTTTGAAGGGATGCCGAATATCCATTAAGACAACTAAACCTTTTAAGCATTCGCGTTTTTGTAAATATTCGCCTAGTGCTTTTTGCCATTTTAGTTTCATGGCCAAAGGTACTTTAGCGAATCCGTAACCAGGTAAATCGACGAGACGTAAATCTTCTTCTAACTCGAAGACGTTAATCAACTGCGTTCTACCAGGCGTTTTACTGGTGCGGGCTAAGTTTTTTTGTCGAGTTAAGGTATTTAAAGCACTTGATTTACCTGCATTTGAGCGACCAGCGAAGGCAACTTCGATGCCACTACTTTGGTCTAAATGAAGAATATCAGGGGCGCTCGTAGAAAACTTTGCTTTGGTATAGTAACTCATTGAATAATCATTCTTTTGTATAAAATATTTAAGGATTTATGCACATTCAAAGTACGTTATTTACAGGAGAATGTGGTAACATTTAATCAATAGTGTTTTGCTACGGTGATTTAATGTGTAATATATGCAGTATATCACGGTTTCAAGTTTAAATTATCTAACGTTTTAAGAGATATAGTATGAAAAAATTAGGTTTGTTGATCTGTTTATCATTAACGCTGAGCGGTTTTGCGCTAGCCCAAGGTGATGCAGAAGCAGGGAAAGCGAAAGCAGGTATGTGTGGCGCATGTCACGGCGCTGACGGGAATAGCGCGATTCCTTTGAATCCAAAGCTAGCTGGCCAACATGAGAAATACCTAGTTAAGCAGCTACAAGAATTCAAGCAAGCGGCACAATCAGGTGGCAAAGAAGGTCGAAATAATGCTGTGATGAACGGTATGGCTATGCCTCTAACTGAGCAAGACATGTTAGATTTAGCCGCATATTATAGTAGCCAAGAACAGAAGCCAGGTGAAACACCTGAAGATGTTGTTGCAGTTGGTGCACGTTTATATCGTGGTGGTGATGCTGAGCGCAAGATTACAGCATGTATCGCTTGTCATGGTCCACGTGGCAATGGTATGGGTCAAGCAGGTTTCCCAGACATTTCTGGTCAACACCCAGAATATACCGCTGCTCAGCTTAAAATGTTCCGCGATGGTAGCCGTCATAATGACATGAATGGCATGATGCGTGATATTGCGACTAAACTAACTGACGAAGATATCGACGTTCTTGCTAAGTATCTGTCGGGTCTGTACTAAGGCAGTATAGTGCCAAGTTGAGTCTTAACTTACTCGATTGCGCATGAGGCGAATTATTTACATTACTGATAATAAATCCGTCTAGTTTTGTTGATAAAAGCAGAATTGAAAAACCAGTATTTATACTGGTTTTTTTATGGCACACACGATATTAGTCAAAATAAGTGACCCAATAATAGGTCACTGGACTTTGTTATTGCCCCAATAGCTTCACGAGCACATGTGCCAGCGAATAAAGGCTCTTTCCTAAAATTTATCAGTAAAAACCCTGAAAAGTTACAAAATATTAACAAAATTAACAAATTTTGTTTTTTTCGCTTGCACCGACAAGTTTTTACTGTATATTGTCAATTCATTGACGGACGCGCTCATAAAGAGTCTTGGAAGACCTAAAACAAAAAAAAGATATTCTGTTAATAATAATAAAAAGAAGAGTTAGTTGGAAAACATCCAAGCATAAACCTCGGAAGAAGGGCATGTTATTCGGGAGAAGTGTTAACCAACATCCTATTAAGGTGATAATGAAAATTATCACCTTTTTCTTTTCTGGATTGGTATAAGCTATAGCAGATACATTTTCGTAGATAGGCCATTTCACACATGCACTCCCAACAATGCCCACTTTGCTCGAATACTCCATGCAAATTGTTTCATGTGGAACTCCCTAGTAAAAAACCTAACACTAAAAAAGTACCTAGAGAATACTATCAATGTACGGCGTGTCATCTTGTTTTTGTGCCAGAGTCTTATCATTTATCGGCTACGGCAGAAAAAGCCGAATATGAAGAACATGACAATGTATTTTCTGACAAGGGATATCAGGCATTTTTGACCAGAGCGACCGACCAAGTGCTGTGTTATCTTGAGGGTTCAACTTTGGTAAATACAAATGCAACGGATTTTGATGCATTGTCCTTGCCTGCTAACATGACTGAACTATTCAACCAATACTGTACTGTTATTGGGCAACCCAAAGTACTCACATTTGAGCTTGGGTTGCAGTTTTTAGAATACGTAGCAACCCTATCTTTGCCAGCACCCGTGCACTTAGGTGTTACACAAAGTGATACTCAAATCCCCCACCCTAGCAACACGAAAAGTGATGCTCTAGCTGCTGTTGATGTTCTGGACTTTGGTTGTGGCCCGATGCCAGTTCTCGGTGCACAGTTATCTTATCTTGGCTGTTCGGTGTCCGTGTATGACAAATATTTTTATCCAGATGAGACCGTACTAAAGCAACAATATGATGTCATTACATGCACAGAAGTCATTGAACATATTTGGCAAGCAGCTGCTGTGTGGAAGCAATTTCACAGTTTATTAAAGCCCCATGGCATGCTTTTAATCATGACCAAACGAGTAATCGACGAAACGCGCTTCGCACAGTGGCATTATAAAAATGATCCCACTCACATTTGTTTTTATCACGAAAAAACTGCTCTTTACCTGGCGCAACAATACGGATGGACAGTTACCTACCCCACCAATGACATTATGCTATTCACCGCTGGACACTAACACACTTGACTGACTACCTGTCTACTCATTGGTCATGACGATAGTTAGTATTAACTATCATTTCGTGATAATCACGAGCTTCAGTCGTTACTAAACTAAATATGACGCAATGGACTTACGTGTTGTATAATCATCTCGTTTATCATGTTCTTTACTGAAAGGTCTCATCCAAAGATGGCGCATAGCAAAAAATCTCGCAAAGTTGGTCAAATAGGCATTCCTAAATCAAAAGAAAGAGGTGGTCGCAAACCATCTACAGCTCCCAAAAGAACCAAGCCGACAAAGGGTAAGCCAGCAGGCTCTAGACATTCAGTCGCACAGGAAACCTCACAACACGTCAACAAAGTCAGGAAAGATCCTAAAATTGGTAGTAAAAAGCCTATCGAACTTCGCCCTACCCCAAAACCTGATGTAAAAGTCAAAATCAGAAAATTTGCTACCCCAGCCGCTGAACTCGCGGCTTTGGAAGCGGATGAACGTTTACATACCTTGTTAGAACGTATAGATAATAATGAAACACTGACTGCCGATGAACAAGAATTTGTGACAAGCACGATGGCAAGACACGCAGTGTTATGCGATTTACTTGGTATAAAAGACGAGGAAGAGCCGTCCCCTGAGTCGGACAAGAAGGCTGTAGAAGATGATCCTTTAGCGGCATTAGACGCTATTAACATTAATGATTTTAGATAAGTTTATAGGCAGTTATCCTTGGGGAGTCACATGTACATTGCTTTGATCGTTCTAGCTGTTGCGATTATTTTGGGTTTAAGTTTTTATGCGGGTAAACTGCTTTCGCAGGTCAATGAACAACAGCAGAAAAAAGATAAACTCCGCCAAGACCGTGTGACCAACATTATGCAGTCAGTGCATGTGATTGCATTAGCTATCGAACAACAACAATGTGATTTGTCAGAAGGCGTGATCAGATTGACCAATCTCCTCGATGCATTACCTTTATCACCACAGCCTAAATTTGCCGAACTTTATCCCGCTATTTACGGTCTTCATCACAAAATATCTCACTTTAAGACCCATGAAGCACGCGCCTCTTTAACCAAAAAAGAGCGCCGCCAACAAGACAAAGAAAGACTGTCGATTGAAGCCGAGTTTGAAACCCCCATCATTGATGAGGTCATCAAACTTCGTGCATACCATCCGACAATCTAAATTAGCTTATTTTCTACGCTTTGCCTCTACATCAATGCGCGCAATTAGGTTAAACTATTGCGCTAGATTTTGTATTCACTAACGTAGAACATAAGCACATGTCAAAATACGATGTAAAAACCTTTCAGGGGCTCATAGCCACCTTGCAAGATTATTGGGCGCAACAAGGATGCGTAATCATTCAACCTCTCGATATGGAAGTCGGTGCTGGTACATTCCATCCCATGACTTTTTTACGCTCTTTAGGTCCAGAGCCTATCAGCAGTGCTTATGTCCAGCCGTGTCGCCGCCCAACTGATGGTCGCTATGGAGATAATCCAAACCGTCTACAGCACTATTACCAATTCCAGGTCATGTTAAAACCATCACCCAAGAATATTCAAGAACTCTATTTAGGCTCTCTGAAAGAACTCGGCTTTGACCCGCTTGTCCACGATATCCGTTTTGTTGAAGATAACTGGGAATCGCCGACTCTGGGTGCTTGGGGCTTAGGTTGGGAGATCTGGTTAAATGGCATGGAAGTGACTCAGTTCACTTATTTCCAACAAGTTGGTGGCTTAGAATGCAAACCTGTTACTGGTGAAATTACCTACGGTCTTGAGCGTCTAGCGATGTACGTACAAGGGGTTGATAGTATCTATGACTTAGTTTGGACGCATGGTCCTGATGGCCCTGTCACCTATGGTGATGTTTTTCACCAAAACGAAGTGGAACAGAGTGCTTATAACTTTGAATATGCAGATGTTGACGCTTTATTCGCTGGATTTGACCAAGCAGAAAAAGACTCTCAAAAATTAATTGAAAATAACTTGCCGCTACCTGCGTATGAGCAAGTGATGAAAGCATCTCATATGTTTAATTTGTTGGATGCACGTCACGCAATTTCAGTTACCGAAAGACAGCGCTATATATTACGAGTGCGTACTTTGGCAAAAGCGGTAGCTGAAAGTTATTATGCAGCTCGTGAAGCACTCGGCTTCCCAATGTGTAAAAAGGAGGCTAAATAATGCGTCAAGATACATTATTAGTTGAGCTAGGTACGGAAGAGTTACCACCAAAATCACTTAAAACACTAGCTGTTAGCTTTGCGCAAAATATGCAAAATGAATTAGCCGCAGCAGAATTATCGTATACCGAACTTACATGGTTTGCCGCACCGCGCCATTTAGCAATACAGGTCAAAGAATTAGCTTACCAGCAAGCCGATAAAATCGTCGAAAAACGTGGGCCTGCCGTCACAGCGGCTTTTGATGCTGAAGGTAATCCGACCAAAGCTGCGCAAGGCTGGGCTCGCGGTAATGGTATCGATATAGCAGATGCCGAACGATTAAAAACAGATAAAGGTGAATGGTTATTACATAAAGCTGCAGTCACTGGCAAAGCTTTGGATGAATTAATCGAAGGCATTGTTAATCGTGCCCTAGCAAAACTTCCCATTCCAAAACCAATGCGTTGGGGTAGCTCTGACACGCAATTCATTCGTCCAGTACACACTTTCACTGCCATGTTTGGTGCAGATATTCTGCCAGCCACTATTTTAGATATGCCTTCTGACCGCATCATTCGCGGCCACCGTTTCCATGGACCTAGTACATTCACTCTTGATCATGCTGATAACTATGAAGCTCAGGCAAAAGCACATTTTGTTGTCGTGAACTACGCTGACCGTTGTGCAGAAATAGCCAAAGGCTTGGAAGCAAAAGCAGATGAGCTGGGGTTGACTGCAGATTACAACCAAGCGTTGTTAGAAGAAATCGCATCATTGGTAGAATACCCTGTCGTGATGCAAGCCAGCTTTGAAGAGCGTTTTTTAGCCGTACCTAAAGAAGCGCTGATTTACACCATGAAAGACGACCAAAAATACGTCCCTCTATTAGATGCAGAGGGCAATCTATCTGCTAAATTCTTGTTTGTTTCAAATATTCAATCTAGTGCTCCAGAGTTTGTGATTGAAGGGAATGAAAAAGTTATTCGCCCAAGATTAGCTGATGCTGAATTTTTCTTCGAGACGGATAAAAAAACCGCATTAGAAGACCGTTTGGATTCACTCAACAGTATTTTATTCCAAAAACAACTAGGTACTTTGGCTGAAAAAGTCCAACGAATCGCTAAAATTGCTGCATTCATTGCTGAACAGATTGGTTCAAACGCTACAGATGCAGCTCGTGCTGGCTTGTTATCTAAAACGGATCTGATGACCGAAATGGTCATGGAGTTCCCAGATGTACAAGGGGTTATGGGTAAGTACTACGCCTTAAATGATGGTGAGAACAGTGCTGTTGCAGAAGCTATCGCTGAGCAATATATGCCACGCCAAGCTGGCGATGCCCTACCTTCATCAGATACCTCTGCAGCTGTCGCACTAGCTGATAAATTAGATACCTTGGCAGGTATATTTGGTATTGGTATGTTGCCAAAAGGCGATAAAGATCCATTTGCACTGCGCCGAGCTGCGATTGGAGTCTTACGTATCATTACTGAACGGAACTACAATCTAGATATCCGTGAACTATTGGCTTTTGCGGTCAATACTTATGGGGACAAGCTGACAAATACCGAGGCGCTGGATAATGCGGTTGATTTTGTTATCGCTCGCTTCAAAGCGATGTATCAAGACCAAGGCATTGAGACAGAAGTGATTCAAGCTGTAAGCGCTCGAAACATCACGAACCCATTAGATTTTAGTAAGCGTGTTCATGCTGTATCTGAATTTAAAGGTTTAGCACAGGCTGGTGCCTTAGCATCGGCGAACAAGCGCGTGGCCAATATCTTAGCCAAAAACAGTGCCTCAGTGAGTGAAGCCAAACTCGATGCCAGTTTACTAAGTGATGCTGCGGAAATTGTTTTAGCTGAAAAGATAGCACTACAACAAGATGTTGTCGCTCAAGCGTTAGCTAACAAAGATTACAATGCTATCCTAACATCATTAGCGGATTTACAAGGGCCAGTTGACGACTTCTTTGATAATGTCATGGTCATGGCTGATGAAGATGCTACACGTAATAATCGCTTAGCGTTATTGAGCCAACTACGTGAACTATTTTTATCTACGGCTGATATTTCAGTTTTAGCCACAAAATAGTCTATGCTAAGGGTTAACGGAATTTCCATTAACCCTTTTATTCATCGTTCATTGCCGCCAAGGATGACATTGCATGCCTGATATTTTTCACTCATCAGAACAACCCCAACGCTCTCTCACATATAAAGGTTTAGTTCTGCCTTTAGTATTGTTGAGCATGCTCAGCGGCTGTGCAAGTACTGCAAAGCTCCGTGACTACATCCCTTTAGTTGAGAGTTCGGACAAACGAGCATATAACACGATGTATATTCGTGGTATTTTTAACTGGTGGGAAGCAGAGGCCCCATATTTGTTACAAAAGAATGAAGCTGGAGACTATTTTGCTGAAGTGTCATTAATCGCAGATGGTCAACCTTATGACTTTAAATTCGCTGATAGTGTATATACTCCTGATCTGACATGTGGAGCTTTTAACCCAGCGGGACAGATGGCACACCCAGATAAAAAGATAGAGCTATTGTGTGCTGCAACTGCCGGAAATCTTAAATTCACACCCGCAGAGACTGGCACATATCGCTTCGTAGTTAAGCCAGGTAATCCAGCAGAATTGAGTATTCAATTAAAGTAAATATTGTGAAAAGAACCTAAAGAGCGACCTTTTCGAACCGTTTTATAAGGGCAACGTTACTTTTAGACAAAAGCCGCTGTGCTTATGCATCGTTTGCATGTGTTCAATAGTCTCTATATCAATGACGGTTTCCATCGTGCCATTTAGCGCTAATATTCGATTTTTTAGTCCTTTTAAACCAAAGCCATTTAAGCCATCAAAAGAGCTTGTTTCATCTGCCTCACAGAGGCCTACGCCGTTATCAGCAAGATAGACCTGAATTTCATCAGTGTGAATGACCAGTTTCACTAAAAAACGTGTCGCTCCAGCGTGTTTAATCGTATTGGTTATCGCCTCTTGGACCAAGCGATAAATAGTAATCTCGTTTATTTCTGATAAGAGGACTTTTTCTCCAATAACCTCCGCTTCATAATGAATGCCAACAGGGGTGAGACGCTGCGCAAAGTACTCACCTGTGATAGTCGAATAAATACCATGCTGATCCAAGACGCTAGGTCTTAACCAATGCATTAACTCAAAAATACTATTATAAATCTGCGCAACACTTTGCTTAATCATACTGATATTGACTATATTTTTCTCTGTGCTCGCGACCGACAATAATGCGTTAGTGGACAACTGTAATTCACTTACCACTGGGGTCAGTTCATCACTGATCTCTGAGGAAAGGTGTTTTCTTTCCTGTTCTTGAGTATCCAATATCGAACGGGATAATTCTTGAAATTTTTGATTTTTCTCCCCTAATTCTATATTGCCTTGGATTAATTGATCTTTTTGTTGCAGGATCCTTTTTTCGGTTTTGTGGTTTTCTAGTGAAACCGCACCAATTAAGAAAGCAACCAACATCGCACTAATCATAAAAGGTTGGAATTGGAGTAAAATTGGACCTTCTTGTTTAAAGAGAAAAAGTAGGAGCACTGTCATCGCGACAAATACCGAAAATACAATACCAAAAAAACCATAACGATAGCCAAACCAAAGAAGTGGTATAAAGCTGAATGCTTGAATAAAAGGAAAACTCGCTGGCTGAATCTTATAAGCAATAAAACACAACAATAATATAACGAGCACTTTTCCAACAATAACGGCCAACTCACTGAAATTTGGGTATGCTTTTCGTTTTTTTACCCACAAGAATAACAACGTCCCGGCTAAGAAATAAAAGTAAGTCAAAGTCCCCGCCAGTATATGTGCAACAAAATACTCAAACAGATGTTCATTGGCAATCTCGCTGTATACACCAAAGTCAGCTAAATACGATAGAAACATATATGAGAAACGGTAGAACAAACCGACAATGAGCAAGATAAATATCGCATCTAACGAAAACCAATCATACTTTAAGTGGTATTTTTTTACATAAAAGATACCCAAAATCCCAAGCAAAAAAGTCACAATACCTTTAACTTTTATTAGCATGATAGAGACTATTTCGTAGTCTAAAAAAAAGTGGTAAGCAAGACCATTTCCTAATGAAATGGCTACTAGTATCAGTGGCCAAAAACGCAAGGGTAGTAGTAAATACAAAAGAATATTAAATGCTACAGGAAAGTACCAACTGACATTGTCCGGTACGATTTCAAACTGTAGTGTCATATAAAAAAGCAGATTTTCCATCAGGAGTATAAATAGAAACAGCTGGAGATTTTGTAAACAAAATAGATGTTTCTGTTTTGTTTGCGCCAGTGGATAGATAGAATCTATCATGCGCCCTCCCCCAAATGGTCAGCAGATGTATGCATAGGTAGCAATATCTGAAGACGCATACCCAACTCTAGTTCTATGCTAAGCGATCCTGCCAAAGCTAATACTTGGTACTCAATCTTAAATGGATCAAATATAGGAGTATTAGTAGAAGTATAGGCTTGCTCACGGTCATCACTGATAACTAATTTTATCTTATCTTGATGTTGGCTAAGGTGAACGCAGAATTTAGTCACAGAACGATTCTCCATCGCCAGTAATGTTGCCTCTTGTATGAGTCTAAATATGGCTATCTTCAACTCAATGGAAAGAGCACTCTCATCCAAGATAATATGAGCATCGTATGTGATATTTGCCCTAGCTAATCTATCTGCAAAATAAGTACTTTGTAAGGTAGCAACCAAACCTACCTCATCCACTATGCGTGGTCTTAACCAATGAACCAACTCATACACTTTCTGATAAATCTCTGCCGCTTGATTTTTAATGATAGAAAGGTGAGATTGGAATGTCACAGACCCTTTCTTTTCGTTCAGTTTTATCCCAACTTGCAATGCTGTGATATTTTGCGCAGCTTCATCATGAAGTTCCTGTGATAGTTTTTTACGTTCCCTTTCTTGTATCGCAATAATATCACTCGCCAGTACTTTTAACTGATTGTTCTTATCTTGTAACTCCTGATTGGATATTGTTACTTGGTGTTTTGCTTTATACAATTCTTCTTCAATGATGTGTTGCTCAATAAACATTCCACCCAGCAGTAATGCAACGAGTAAATAACTGACTAAAAACGTTTGGTACTCCATGACCAATGTGAGTGGAGCAGTATGAAGATAAATGGAAAGTGCTGTTATCAAGAGTAACACAGCAACAAATACACCGACCCACCCAAACCGGTAACCAAACCAAACGAGAGGAATAAAGTAGACCATGCGCATAAGGTATTCAATATTTGGTTGGATCTGGTATAGCCCAACAATAAGCATTGCTATAATCGAAATCTGAATACTCATTTTGGCCCATTCAATATGCATAAAAGGGCCATCATCCCTACGCACAAACTTGACCAACCAAGTCACACATAAAATATACAAAACACTGGCATACAAAAAAAGCTGTGTTTTGACTAAATACATTAGCAAGGATAATTCAGATGTCACCAAACCGTTGTCAAACACTAAGTAACTAACGGGTAACTGAGCAAAAGCGCTCAACAAAAGAAGTCCCATTTGCACGACTAAACTCTTTAAACGCATATTGCCGACATTTAAATAGTGTTTTTTTAGAACGAATAATACACACAATACCATTGCTTCATAAAAACAAACGCTGACAAACCATACGATATGGTTCTGTAATTCCACTTCTAACAAAAGGCTAAGCCAATAAAATAAGGATAGGAGAAGTGACCAACGCAAATATTGAGGCAGGAACAATGCGAGAACGACAATGCCACCAAATAATAAATCAATATGTGCTATGACGTGTGCATTAACTTGTTGGATAACACCAAATAAAACTAAAAGCGCAAAACTATGCCAGATTTTCGTCGTTGTATCTAAAGGGCTTGGAATTTGAGGTTTTTGAAAAGGAGCGAGAAAATCATTGAAATTTTGCACAAGGACTCCCCTCACCGGTTGTTTTAACGTTTTAGATTATAGCGAAGTAATCACTCACATAGCAATGCATATAGACCGTAAGACTTTGTATTAATGCAGGATCAAATACTTTTGTACCGTTTTAATAATCATGTCTGCAGGAGTCGGTTTGGTTAATTGTTCATTAAATACATTTGCATATTCACCATCAGGAGCTATATGTGCAGTTAACGCTACAATAGGTAGTTGTTTATTACGTTCACCACAATGACCTAAACGGATGTGTTTTGCTGCAACATCTCCGCTCATAACAGGCATTTTAATATCCATGATGATTAAATCGTAATAGTCAGGTGTCGCTTTCAATGCTTCCAAACATAACTGACCATTCTCAACAACATGACAATAAGGGTAGATTTTTTCAAGTTGGGCTAACAAAATAGTCTGGTTAATCTCATTATCTTCGACAATTAAAATACGAGGATCGCGAACCCGTTTGTTTTCAGTCATAGCTTTGTTTGTTTCTGCACTAGCAGTAACCTCTGAAAGAATAGGTTCTGCACTCAGCTCAAAGGGGCATTCAAACTCAACGGTAGTACCTTGCCCTAAACGGCTGGTTAACGATATCTTTCCAGACATTAATTTAACAAATGCTTTACTCAAACTAAGGCCTAAACCCGTGCCCCCAATCGCTTCGTTGTTTTGGTTAAATTGTGAGAACGGTTCAAAAACCTTATTTTGTAAATCTTGAGAAATACCGACACCAGTATCTGTTACGGAAATATTTAGACAGTATTTGCCATCTTTCATCGCTATTTCAGCTTGTAACACGATACTGCCACGTTCAGTATATTTTACCGCATTATTTAAGACATTCAGTATCACTTGTTTTAACCGTCTAGCATCTCCGTATAGCGGTACATCAATCAATTTGTTATCAATCAATATTAATTCTATATCATGCTTTGCGTTGATCATTTTGGCATAGGTAAAGGCGCCATCTATTAAAGTTTTTGGAGAAAACGAAACCGGTTCTAAATAATAGGTATTAGATTCTATTTTAGAGTATTCCAAAATATCATTCATATTACTCAACAAGACATCTGAACTAAATTCTACGAGATGTAGATATTGTTGCTGTTCATTAGTCAGGGGATAGTTTTTGATCAACGGAATAGCACCTAAGATCCCATTTATCGGGGTACGGATCTCATGACTAACATTTTCCAAAAACTTGCTTTTTGCTTGTGCTAAATAGTTAGCTTTGGCATAAGCATCTTTCAATACTTTTTGGCGGTATATAAATGAAAACGATAATAAGATTAATGTGATTAAGAGTATTACAATGATTTCATGGGGATAATCTACCCAAATTGAACCAGGTACATTTGCCACTTCCACATCTTCAATAAAGTCAGGAATCGGTAAGTGATAATCCCGGAGTTGTTGATAATCAAATACTGTCACCCCTATATCCATAGATCTCGGAAAACGCCCCGTATCAATCGCAGTCAATAAAGTAAAAACTGCGTTTTTACCAATAGCTTCAGCATCTATCATAGTACCACCTACAACAGCGTCAGAGAAAAGGGAATGCCACATCGTATATATCGGGGTTTGACTATATCCTTGTATTTCCTTAATAAACTCTCTTGGCGTGAACCGCTCTTGTCCTTCTTGGTAAAAAACCGGGAAATACATTATAGCATCAGAGGCTGGTATCTGAGCTATCTGCTGCTGCAAAGTAGCTAAAGATGAATACTCCACCTCGCTAACTTTAACGCCTGGGGAATATGTTTGGAGAAAAGATGTTAATTCGGTTTGATAAAAGTCTAAATTGATATTAGCACCACGAATAACATGAAGTGTTTCTAGTTTAGGTCTTTGTAATGCAATTATTCTTGCATTACTTTCAAGTAAGTTTAATTCATCCTGATAAGACGTTTTAATAAATCCTTTACCTGTAATATCTTCATTGTATTCAAAAGCATAAATAGGAATATTTAAATCGTTTTTAAACGACCGAAAGATGTCGATATGCTTGTTGGCATCTGTGGATTCAGTATACATGCCATGAAATTTGATATGTTTATATTTACCCGTAAAAAGCGTACTTAAATCTAAGGATAATTTTTCATCTGCTGTTATAGAGGCGTAAATAGACTCAGTAAACACATTTACAACTAAGTCTGTTTCATTGACTCCTTTAATGAAGCCATTTTGCATCGCTTGCGTCCAGGGCACCATGGGACTGTTATACACTACCATTAATAAATTAATAGGGTTTTGTATTGTGCCTAATGGATAAGATTCATCATTTAATGATTGGTTATCGGCATAGGTATTCGAACCCAATGAAGAAAGCAGAATATAAAACACCAATGCCAAATACATTCTAGGCCAATTTTGAGGACGTTCAGTGCAGTTATTCATCCTTTTCACGCTTTTAAGTTTTTCACAATACTTTGACAGAGCAAATGCGGTTTTATCGGTTTAACCAAATGACTATCAAAATCACTAAAACCGGCTTGTTTTTCGTCCAATTCCATATGTGCAGTTAAGGCAATGACTGGAATATGTTTAACCGCCTCGCCGCATACCCCCGAACGAATTTGACTAACTGCTTCATAACCATTCATCTTGGGCATTTGTAGATCCATCAAGATAATATCGAATTTATCTGGTGTAAGTCTGAGCATATCCAAAGCAGCCGCACCATTATCAGCTAATGTGACTGCCATGCCTGTGTTATCAAGTTGCGCACTGATTACTTCTTGGTTAATCGAATTATCTTCGACCAATAAAACCGATACATCAAATGAATCGATAGCTGACTCGTCTAGTGCATATTGTTGACTTAACTGATAATCACCAGGTTCTAAACAAATGTTAAAAGCAAAACGACTACCTTCATTTAATTGACTACTTACCGTAATTTCGCCATTCATTAATCTCACTAGCTCTGCACAAATCGCCAAGCCGAGGCCGGTGCCATGATGCGGCTTACTCAAGGTATTATTTATCTGATTAAATGGTGTAAACAACATCTTTTGATGTTTTTCATCAATGCCTAATCCAGTATCTTCAATCCATGCGTGCAAGATATATTGTTGCTCAACAACTTCTACTTTTGCACCGATAACTACCTGTCCAGCTTCCGTAAATTTGATTGCATTATTAACAAGGTTGTTGAATATTTGCTGGATCCGATGAATATCACCATATATCGGGACATCAATTAATTGATCGATCTCCATAGAGATTTTAATCGGCCGACCACTGACAATCATATTCGCATAATGCTGGATATCGGTGAGCAGTTGATGCGCAGTAAAATGGCTTTTGTGCAGAACAAACTCTTTAGCTTCCATTTTTGAAAAATCCAAAATGTCATTCACGGTATTTAACAACGAATCACCACAATACTTAATCATATTGGTGTAGTGTTTTTGCTTGTCTGTCAGTGGTTCTTTCTCTATCAATGGAACCGCACCGGTTATGCCGTTAATCGGCGTTCTAATTTCATGCGAAACAGTCGCCAAGAATTTAGTTTTAGCTAATAGACTATTTTCGGCTAACTGTTGGTTTTGTTCCGCTAAAGAACGTGCATGTTCTGTTTGCAATACTGCTATGCGCAACTGACGCTGACGCATGTACATCAGTGCCAGTAACAGGGTAAAACATAAGAATATAAAGAGACCAAATTCGGTAGGGTAATCTAACCAGATATGACGTTCAGGATTGAGATATGTTATATCTGTGGCAAAATCCGGTACCGGTAAATTAAAGTAGTCTAATTGCTCGTAATCCAAAATCCACCTAGGCTGATGATTCACTTGCCCAATGGTACCGTGTTCAAAATAGTGCAAAACAGCATCCATACTTTCTTTTGCAATAATAAAAGGATTAATCACACTGCCGCCTAACACACCTGTGCCTAGCATCTGCTCCCACAGGGTATAGACTGGTACTTGGAGGTTTTGCCCTAATTTATAGGCGACTTCGGCAGGTAAAATAGTGCCATTATTTAAGGACGTGGGAAGTAGAAGTACTGCAGCATTATTACCAATATTAGCGATGAAATCATTCAAATCACGACTTGATTTGAGTGGCATATTGATTATTTGTAACCCTTCTGCTTCGGGACTTTTTTTTATATGAGATATTACTTTACGGTGGAATGCTTTAGCATTATTAATTACAAACAATTGTTCCACATCAGGGTTTTGATAGCGAAGTAACTTTATGTTATCAATGACTTGAAAGTTAGCCCTCCCCTGAACAACAAATAAAGGTTCTTGTCTTCTAGGGACATTATCGCTATAAACCAATTTAGGTATATTATGATATTTCGAGTTATCTTTGCCATATTTATCTATGTAAGTATATGCATGAATCGAATCGCCAATCACCGCATCTATTTGAGTATCTTGGTATTTTTTTAAAATACTTGTATGAAAATCAACATAATTCACCTCACCATCTATTTCTAGTTGCATAGACTCTACAAAGAGATTGATATGATACTTATCATGATATTTTTTTACTGCTTCGAAATACCCATCTGTTAATTTTCTTGTCCAAGGGTATTTTTGCTGAAACGATAACACTATTAAAATGTTAATTTCAGAACCTGGAGTCACTATATGCGATTTAGCAGCTTTGACGGGCGCAATAACAGCTAATTGTAAAAACAGCCAACACAAACAAAAGAGAACGCTTTTAATTTTCATAGCTATATCTCATTTCAACATACCACAGTCTTTCGCCAATATTAGGCAAACATTGTAAATTGTAGCTCAAGGTCGTGTTTTGGTTTTTCTTGAGACAATATTTTTCTGCTGTTAAGTTTTTTACTCCTAAAGAAAACCTCCACTGTGGTAAATCGGCTAAGGTATGTTGCCAATGGACATTAATATTTTTATATTTCGCTAAACGATACGCTTGATCGTTATCTTTTGATGAGTATTGCGGCCCCACAAACTGGGTTAACAAGGATAAGCGGCTGGTACCTGCAACAACAGTAGAGTCCCAAACTTTCCGCTCATAGTGCAATCCAAAGGTGTGGTTGAAAGGTGCAATATTAGTCAAAGCATTACCTGTTTTAACCCCTTGTAAAGTTCCTACATCAATCACTTCAGAAACTAGCCACCCCAAACCAATATCAACTGTCCAAGCTGACGTAAATTGCCATTCCCCTGATAACTCTACGCCTTGTAATTGTGCCTTAGGAATATTCACAAAAGCCGGTTGCCCTAAGTTATTCACATCGAATATTTGCTTATCTTGCCATGTATAATGAAATAAGGCTGAATTCAGTTTCAATGCAGCGCTTTGATATTTGATGCCCCACTCAAATGCCGTAAGTTGCTCTGGCGCAACAGGCTGATCAGCAGTCCCAGCAAAAGCTGCTAGCGCACGGGTATCAAAACTCCCTCCAACAAAGCCCCTAGATGTACTGATATACATATTTAGGTTGTTTTTGATAAAGTATGCAACATCAGCATTATATGCTGTTAGATAAGCATTCAAGCTGACAGGTGTCGCCAACATACAAGGAATACCTCCGACACTTGGTGGACAGATTCCGGCTGGCGTTGCACTCAAGGTTGCAAATTGATTCTTTGTGATAAAACTGCCAAAAGGCAATGTTTGAGCTGCTGGTGTCGCATCTATAGTCTTAGCAAAAACACGTGTAGTACTTACACCTTTTTGTCGTTGTTGTGTATAACGCAAAGCTAAGTTAAAAAGCCATGGTGAATCCGGATCATATTCCACCCAACCGTACCAAGAGCGCGTTTTATCGACTTGCTCAATAACCACTGATGGCACGATACCAAAAGGTGCCCCATCATTATCCGTACGACTGATAATGGTGCTTAGTTGACTGTCTTTATTTGCAAAGTAAGTACCGAGCATCGCACTTACAACGGGTGTAACTTCCCACGTTAAAGTCAGTTCTTGAGCCCATTGTTTTATCTGACTTATTTGGCCGGGCATAAAACCAATACCCTGTGGTAAATTCGATAAACTCTCTAAATATTGTGCAGATAGATTATCGTAACTGGTAATACTTTTTAGCGAAACTCCATCACCTAACCACGAATAGCGCAGTCGTTGCATTGTAAACGTCGTATCGGCTATATCCTCACTGGCGTCATATAATGTAGCCCAACTTCCCGTACTGACCGTCTGTGTTTGTCCACCAGTGAACGGAATGATCGAAACGCAGGAAGGTGAAATAAATACCGCAATATTTCGCGTTAAAGCAGCCTCACAATCAGGCGCGGCATTAAGATCAGTAATTTGGCCAGACACTATATTTGGACTTCTTATATCCCAGTAACCCCCTCCTAATAATGGAGTTTTCCCAGAATGATTTCGTCTTTTTTCATGACTATATATCAGGGTATGCTCAGGATGAACTTCCCATTTTGTTTGCCAGCGCCAACTGTTTATATCGATATCGCCCATTGGTTCATTATTATACAAGTTAGTCCACGGGCCATCTCTTAGCTCTCTTTGAAAAGCAATACGACTCGCTATCGTTTCATTAATGGGGATATTGAGTGCACCGGTTAGTACTTTTCTGTTAAATGTCCCTAAAGTGAGTTCAGCAAATCCTGTGTATTCGTCTAATTGTGGTTGTTGCGTATTAAAATTGACTGCTCCACCAGAGCTGTTAATACCAAATAAAGCACTTTGTGGTCCACGAAACACCTCAACACTAGCTAAATCATACGCTGCTAATTGGGAAACATATGGGCTAACAATATTTGTCTCATCAAATGCGACTGCGATCCCCTGATTAGCATTTACATGCCAATTATCTGAGCCAACACCACGAATATGAAACCCTGAATTGATGGCTGAATTTCCACGAACACCTACATTAGCCATGGCGAAAACAAGATCATCTAAACTATCAATTTGCCATGTTGCTAGATCGTCTTTGTTTAGTACTGAAATACTTTTGGGAATATCATTGACCGGTTTAACAGGTAATTTAGTAGACACAGCGATCCGTTCTATCTGCTTAGATAGCTGTGTTATGGAATTTGATTTAGGAATAGCTATATTGTTAGGTTCAGTTACCTGGGTTGGCAAAGTGGCACTGTCTTTGGCATTTACATATTGAATACTGAAACAACCATACAATAAAGCGAAAGAACCCCAACTCATTCCTTGGCAGAAAAAACGGCTTTGTGTGGTCACATCGAACTCAATTTATTGATACAGTCATAGTTTAGACAAGGTTGTCTTATTTCTCTTCCTTTTTAATAAACTCTATACTTTTGTCTAAAAGATATTTCTTACGTTAATATCATTGATTGTCTATTTTGCTAAAATGTTGGTCCATTTTCTTCGTTATTAAAAACAAAAAACCCAGCTAAGAGCTGGGTTTTATCATAATAGCAAATGCGCTTATTTGCGTAATTGTTGAATTAACTTCAATTGCGCTAAGGCTTCTTCTAACTGTAAAGCAGCTGCTTTATGGTCGAAGTCACCTGAAGGATTCGCAATTTGTTCTTCGGCATTACGTCGTGCTTCTTCGGCACCTTGTTCATCTAAATCTGCAGCGCGGATTGCTGTATCAGCAAGTACCGTAACTGCATGTGGTTGAATCTCAAGAGTACCGCCAGCAATGTAGATAAAATCTTCTTTGCCGTCTTGTACTAAACGTACCATACCTGGACGAATTGCTGTCAATAATGGCGCGTGACCTGGATGAATACCCAGCTCACCTTCACTACCGGTAACTTGAATCGCTTCAACGTCACCTGTAAAAATCGCTTCTTCTGCGCTGACTACGCTAAGATGTACGGTTGCCATAAGACCTCCTATAAAGGGTTATTGTTAGCAAAGGACTAAAGCTTATGCTTTAGACTTTTCCAATGCTTCGTCAATTGAACCCACCATATAGAACGCTTGTTCTGGCAAATCATCATAGTCGCCTTCTAAGATACCTTTAAAGCCACTGATCGTGTCTTTAAGCGATACATACTTACCAGGAGAACCAGTAAATACTTCAGCAACGAAGAACGGCTGTGATAAGAAACGTTGAATCTTACGAGCACGTGAAACCACTTGCTTGTCTTCTTCAGATAACTCATCCATACCTAGGATCGCAATGATATCTTTTAGTTCTTTATAACGCTGTAATACTGATTGAACGCCACGTGCTGTATCATAGTGCTCGTTACCGATAACTAATGGATCAAGCTGACGTGAAGTTGAATCGAGTGGATCAACCGCTGGATAAATACCTAAAGACGCAATATCACGAGATAGTACAACTGTTGCATCTAAGTGAGCGAAAGTTGTTGCTGGTGATGGATCCGTTAAATCATCCGCTGGTACGTATACCGCTTGGATAGATGTAATTGAACCCGTCTTAGTTGACGTAATACGTTCTTGAAGTACACCCATTTCCTCGGCTAATGTAGGCTGATAACCTACCGCTGATGGCATACGACCTAGAAGTGCTGATACTTCGGTACCGGCAAGTGTATAACGATAGATGTTATCAACGAAGAAAAGAACATCACGACCTTCGTCACGGAACTTTTCAGCCATTGTAAGACCTGTCAAAGCAACACGTAAACGGTTACCTGGAGGCTCATTCATCTGACCGTATACTAACGATACTTTATCTAGTACGTTTGAATCGTTCATTTCGTGATAGAAATCGTTACCTTCACGAGTACGCTCACCAACACCTGCGAATACTGAGTAACCACTGTGCTCGATTGCGATATTACGGATTAATTCCATCATGTTGACGGTTTTACCAACACCCGCACCACCGAATAGACCTACTTTACCACCTTTGGCAAACGGGCATACTAAGTCGATAACTTTGATACCTGTTTCTAGTAGTTCTACTGAGCTTGACTGGTCTTCGTAGCTAGGTGCTTCACGGTGAATAGACATACGCTCTTCTTCGCCGATTGGACCTGCTTCATCAATTGGATTACCAAGTACATCCATGATACGACCTAATGTCGCAGTACCTACCGGTACTTGGATAGCTTCTTTAGTATTATCAACTGTTAAACCACGACGTAAACCATCTGTAGTACCTAGTGCGATACTACGGACAACTCCGCCACCTAATTGCTGTTGCACTTCCAGGGTTAACCCTGCCAAGTCACCTTCGGTCACTTTTAGTGCGTCATAAACACGTGGTACTGAATCTTGTGGAAATTCGATATCCACAACAGCACCAATGATTTGGACGACCTTACCTTGACTCATAATTTGTCCTCTATATACCTTATTAAACCTTTGCCTACACCGCTGCCGCGCCGCCGACAATCTCACTAATTTCTTGTGTGATTGCTGCTTGACGTGCTTTGTTGTATACCAGTTGCAATTCGTCGATTAAGTTGCCGGCATTATCTGTTGCCGCCTTCATCGCTACCATTCGAGCTGCTTGTTCAGAAGCTGCATTTTCGACAACGCCTTGGTAAACCTGTGATTCGATATAACGCACCATTAATGTTTCCAAAAGTTCTTTTGGATCTGGCTCGTATATATAATCCCAGCGATGTTGAACATTTTCATTTTCTGATTTAGGCAAAGGTAACAATTGATTGATCACCGGTTCTTGTGCCATTGTGCTAACAAAGTGGTTAAACACAAGGTAGATGCGGTCTAGTTCGCCGTTGTCATATGCATTAAGCATAGTACGAACAACACCAACTACATCATTCACAGATGGTTTATCACCTAAGCCGGATTCTGCAGCAAGTACAGAACCACCAAAACGCGAGAAGAACCCAACCGCTTTAGAACCGATGGCTGCAAATGCAACTTCAACCCCTTCAGCACGTTGTTTTTCTACGTCTTTTGCCACTTTCTTGAATAAATTGGAGTTTAACCCTCCACATAATCCACGATCAGTAGAAACGACGATATAACCTACACGTTTGACCTCACGCTCTTCCATATAAGGATGGCGATATTCGAGGTTACCATTGGCAATATGACCAATCACTTTTAGCATGTTTTGTGCGTATGGACGGCCAGAGGCCATTCTGTCTTGCGCCTTTTTAATTTTTGACGCAGCCATCATTTCCATTGCACTGGTAATCTTTTGAGTGTTTTGAATACTCCCAATCTTACCTTTAATTTCTTTACCGCTAGCCATGACTATTTCTCCGATTACTTAACGCTTGCCCCTGAGAGCTATGCTTTCAAGGGCGCATTGATTACCACGTTGCAGTTTTCTTGAACGTAGTTAAAGCATCGTTTAGTTGCTTTTCAATGTCATCGTTATAGTTACCTGTTTCATTGATAGTCTTGACTAACTCAGCCTGCTCTGTGCTCATATATGAGTGCAAAGCGGCTTCGAAATCTAGTACTTTCTCTAACTCAACGTCAGTTAAGTACCCTTTTTCTATCGCAAACAGGGAAACCGCAGTATCCGCAACCGATAACGGCGCATACTGGTTCTGTTTCATTAACTCTGTTGCACGCTCACCATGCTCTAATTGAGCACGAGTTGCTTCATCAAGGTCAGATGCAAACTGCGAGAACGCCGCTAATTCACGATACTGAGCTAGGGCTAGACGAATACCGCCACCTAACTTCTTGATGATTTTAGTTTGTGCTGCACCACCTACACGAGATACTGAAATACCTGCGTTTACCGCTGGGCGAATACCCGCGTTAAACAAGTCAGTTTCTAAGAAGATCTGACCATCGGTAATTGAGATAACGTTAGTTGGTACGAATGCTGATACATCACCTGCTTGGGTTTCGATGATTGGTAGAGCGGTTAAAGAACCAGTTTTACCTTTCACTTCACCGTTAGTGTACTTTTCTACGTAATCAGCGTTTACACGAGCGGCACGCTCAAGTAGACGAGAGTGAAGATAGAAAACATCACCAGGGTATGCTTCACGACCAGGAGGACGTTTTAATAGCAATGAAACTTGACGATAAGCAACAGCTTGCTTAGATAAGTCATCATATACGATTAATGCATCTTCACCGCGGTCACGGAAGTATTCACCCATAGTACAACCAGAATACGCTGATAAGTACTGTAAGGCAGCTGACTCAGATGCAGAAGCAGCAACAACGATAGTATTCGCTAAGGCGCCGTGCTCTTCTAATTTGCGTACTACGTTAGCAATAGTCGATGCTTTCTGACCAATAGCTACGTATACACATTTAATACCTGTGTCTTTTTGATTGATAATGGCATCAATCGCTAAAGCTGTTTTACCAGTTTGACGGTCACCGATAACTAGCTCACGCTGGCCACGACCGATTGGGATCATTGAGTCAACTGACTTATAACCCGTTTGGACTGGTTGATCAACTGATTGACGTTCGATAACACCTGGTGCAATTTTTTCAACTGGCTCAAAACCAGCAGCATCAATCGCGCCTTTACCATCAATCGGCTCACCTAGTGTGTTAACAACACGACCTAATAGGCCTGGGCCTACTGGTACTTCTAGGATACGACCTGTTGATTGGACTTTTTGTCCTTCTTGTAGGTCCGCATAAGGACCCATAACTACTGCACCTACAGAATCTCGTTCTAAGTTAAGTGCGATAGCGTAACGATTACCAGGAAGCTCGATCATTTCCCCTTGCATTACATCGGCTAAGCCAGTAATGCGGATGATACCATCAGTAACACCTACGATTGTACCTTCATTGCGAGCTTCACTTACTACTTCAAACTGCTCAATTCGTTTTTTGATCAGTTCTGCAATTTCAGTGGAATTAAGTTGCATGCTCTTATCCCCGTTTATGCTTGTAACGCGTCTGCGAGACGGTTCAGTTTAGTTTGGACGGAACCATCAATAACTGTGTCACCGGCTTTAATTACTAAGCCTGCGACCACTGAAGGATCCACGTTACAATTAAGCTTCACTTTACGTGCCAGACGTTTTTCTAATGCTTTACTAATATCTTCTTGTTGTTTCTTCAGCAGTTTAACTGCTGAAGTGACTTCAACATCAATCTCTTTATCAAACTCAGCTTTATACTGGTTGAATAAAAGTGAGATATCAGGAATAGCGTTTAAACGCTGGTTCTCTGCCAAAACTTTAATAAAGTTTTGACCATGTTCGTCAATTTGCTCACCGCAAACACCGATAAATACTTCGGCAAGTTTATCTGCTGCATATGTACCAGTAAGCATCTGCTTAATGGCTGCATCTTTAGCAACTTCACCTGCGAAGAACAGCATTTCTTGCCATTGGGCAATGGTTTGCTTTTCAACTGCGAAATCAAAAGCCGCTTTGGCATAAGGTCGAGCAACGGTAGTCAATTCAGACATGGCTCATTCTCCCTTATAACTCGTCGACAAGTTTTGCAACAATGTCGGCTTGAGCTTCTTTATCGATTTCACGCGCTAAGATTTTCTCAGCACCCGCAATTGCTAGAGCTGAAACTTGCTTGCGCAAATCTTCTCTGGCACGGTTACGTTCAGCTTCAATCTCAGCATAACCTTGGGCAATGATTTTCTCACGTTCGGCATGACCTTTCTGCGTTTCTTCATCAACAAGTTGATTAGCACGCTTTTTGGCTTGCTCGATAATGTCAGCCGCTTGCGATTTGGCTTCTTTTACTTGCTCAGCAGCTTTCGCTTGAGCTTCAGCTAGATCTTTTTCAGCTTGGTCGGAAGCTTCAAGCCCATCGGCAATCTTCTTCTGACGCTCTTCAATTGCGCCTAGTAATGGTGGCCATACGTATTTCATACAGAACCATACAAAGACAGCAAAGGCGATCATCTGACCTATTAGAGTAGCGTTAATGTTCACGACAACTCCTCCTCTTCTATAATTCGCTAAAAATTAGGGTTAAAAAATTAAGCACCAACAGCGAACAATAGATATAGAGCGATACCAACACCGATCATAGCGATCGCATCGATAAGACCTGCAACGATGAACATCTTAACTTGCAATTGTGGTGCAAGTTCAGGTTGACGAGCAGCTGATTCTAGGAATTTACCACCTAAAAGACCGAAACCAATAGCAGTACCTAGGGCACCCATTCCGATTAATAGAGCAACAGCGATATATAACATATTTATCTCCGAGTTTTTCTTAAGTTAAAGTTTAAAGTTAAAAGAAATTATTAATGGTCTTCATGTGCCAGGCTTAAGTACACGATGGTTAACATCATGAAAATAAACGCTTGCAATGGTAAAACCAAAATATGGAATACAGCCCAAGGGAAATGTAGCGGTAACTGCCACAAACCAAGAGTTGCGATTAGAATGAAAATCAATTCACTGGCATATAAGTTACCGAATAAACGCAGCGCCAATGAAACAGGACGAGCGATTAATGTGACTGATTCCAAAATAAAGTTAACTGGGATAAATGCCCAATGGTTGAAAGGTTGTAGTGTCAACTCTTTCATGAAACCTGAGATACCCTTGATTTTGATTGAGTAATATACGATAAGTACAAATACACCCAATGCTAATGCAAAAGTTAAGTTTAAGTCTGTTGTAGGTACCGCTTTCATATAAACGTCATGCGGATCCATACCGAAGAAGGTAGAACCAACTAGGCCTGCAATCGTTGGTAAAATATCAACAGGGACTAAATCCATCAGGTTCATTAAGAAGACCCACACGAAAATAGTAAGTGCAAGAGGTGCAATTAAGCTGTTCTTGCCATGAAAGGTGTCTTTCACGTTGGTGTTTACAAAATCTATAACTAGCTCAATGAAAGCCTGCCATTTTGTAGGTACACCAGTAGTCGCTTTCTTAGCTGCGCTAGTGAAAAGCCATAAAAATAAAATACCTAAGCCAATCGACCATGCCAACGTGTCAATATTCCATACCCAGAACCCGGCATCTTTACATGCTTTGTTAAAAGCAATACCTGATTCGGTAGTACACATTGTTGCGTTGGTTAAATGGTGTTGGATATATTCCGTAGTCGTATATTCTGAAGCCATTGTTTAACCCATGTTTAATTATAAAACTGTTACGAAGCACGCTTACTCAAAACAATAATTGCGAGTGTGTGCGTTATTGTTGCGATGGCGAAACCAACTAATAATGACACTGGATGGTCGGGAAGTTGTTTATATGCAATCACAAATAAAATTAAAGTTAATGCCAATTTTAGTTTTGAGCCTTGGCTAAAGCTCTTCATGACTAAATCAGACTTAGTTGCTCCCGCAAAACGGAATGCAAAATAAGCAAACACAATATTAGGTAGAATACTGATACAAGCGCCTGCCAGATAACTCAGTATTGTTGGAAATGATGAAAAAAGCAGACTTATTATTGATAGAGTCAGTGTACATATGATTTGTAGGCTAATAGCTTGCTTAGCTAATTGTGTTCCTTTGCCTACCATAGTCACGGACGATTATCTCTTTTATTCTTATAACCTAATTTAGCGATGTGAAGTATATCTGTGTTGCAGATTTTTTCAACTATATTAATAAAGCATAATTTTGATGGACTGCATAAGTTGTATTTATACCTCAGGTATAATCACCTGTAGGCCATGAATTACGTGTTGTATAGCACTATTTGGGTAGTGCCAAAGTCGTACAATTAGACGTTATTTTTCAGCAGTAAACGTTTATGGATAAGGCCTGAACACGGTCACTTTTGCTAACAAAACAGGCAGTAGGAATGAATTTGTAATTAAGACTTATAAAAAGGACATTATCCGTCGTATCTACTGGCTTTATTTCTGTGAAATATGCCAACGAATACAACGTTCAACAAGAGCATTATTGACTTATCTGTTGCAGTAAATTTTCCAGTTGCTCCAAATCTTTAAAATCGATAACAACGCGGCCTTTACCCTTGGCATTGTGTGCTATTTTAACATTTGCACCTAACTTATCCGTTAAGTTTTTCTGCATATCACTTAGATCTGGGGCAAGTTCAACTTTGGTTTGTTCGGTTTTTGGTGTATTTAAACGACGAATATAATTTTCTGTTTCACGCACTGACAAACCTTTACCTGCGACATGACGACCAGCGTCAATCTGTGCTGTGCCACTCAAGGGTAACAATGCTCGAGCATGGCCCATTTCAATATCACCAAACTCTAAGAGTTTTTTCACTTCCTCTTCTAGCGTATTTAAGCGTAAAAGATTAGTGACTGTTGTTCTCGATTTACCAACTGCTTCTGCCACCTCAGCATGCGTCAAAGAAAATTCAAGCATAAGCCGGTCTAAAGCTTGAGCTTCTTCTATGGCGTTGAGATCTTCACGCTGTATATTTTCAATTAAAGCAATTGCTACTGCGGCTTCATCAGCAACGTCCTTGATAATACATGGAACTTCTGTCAACTCTGCAATTTGGGCTGCGCGCCAGCGTCTCTCACCCGCAATGATTTCATATTGTTCAGCACCAATAGGACGAACAACAATCGGTTGGATCACACCTTGAGCTTGGATTGAATGTGCTAATTCATCAAGTGCTTCGGGTGACATATCTTTGCGTGGTTGATACTTACCAGGTTGCAAAGCAGCATGTGGTAAATGGCGTAAGTTGTCAGTGTGAGAAGTTTCACTATTTACAGATTCTGTAGGTGCTGCACGTGTTGATGACAACAATGCATCTAAACCTTTACCTAGCCCTTTATGTTTTCCAGCCATGACTTCACCTATGCTGTTTGACTTATTTTTTGATTATTTTTATTGCGTCGAAGTATCTCACCCGCTAGCGCAAGATAGGCTTTGGCACCTGTTGATGATTTATCATAGTACATAGCAGGTGTTCCGTAACTTGGTGCTTCCGCGAGTCTAACATTTCTCGGAATAACCGTGCGATATACTTGTTGCCCGAAGTGACGTTTCAACTGTTCCGAAACATCATTAGCTAAACGATTACGCGGATCGTACATCGTACGTAGGATCCCTTCAATACACAGGTCTTTATTGACAACTGAAGCTAATTTCTCAATGGTACCCATCAATTCCGTAAGACCTTCCAAGGCATAATATTCACATTGCATGGGGACAATAACAGAATCCGCAGCTGCCAAAGCATTTACCGTTAATTGCGAAAGCGAAGGGGGACAATCGATAAAAATATAGTCGTATTCGTCTCTAACCGTTTCTAAAGCATTACGTAAACGTACTTCACGGGCAAACAACTCCATTAATTTAACTTCTGCTGCAGTATTATCAGAATTACCTGCAATGAGATGATACTTTCCTGAAGTTTCTGTAATGATCACATCTTTGGTAGGCGTGTCTTCTACTAACAAGTCATAGCAAGTCAGTTCGGTATCGTGCTTACTTACCCCACTTGCAGTCGTTGCATTACCTTGGGGATCGAGATCAATAAGCAATACTTTGCGTTTTGTTGCGGCCATCGAAGCTGCTACATTCACAGAAGTAGTTGTTTTGCCTACACCGCCTTTCTGATTTGCAATTGCTATGATCTTTGCCACGTTATTTAGTCTCTTTAGCGTTGTTGTTTTTACTAATTACGATCAAATGTCTTTCCCCAATTAAGTGAGGAACTTGTAAAGTATGTGCTTCTACCACTGTATAATCAGTTTTTAATTGGTCCAATTCGGCACTCGGGTATTGTCCTTTTAAAGCGAAGAATTTCCCCGTTTCATCCAATAAATGGTGACACCAATGTAACATATCTTGAGTACTGGCGAATGCTCTGGAAATAACACCTGAAAAAGGAATACCGTCGGTGTATTCTTCGACCCTTGATTGCACAGGTTTAGCATTTTTTATTTTTAAGTTATAAATAACCTGCTGCATAAAGCGAACACGCTTGCCCAAAGAATCGAGTAAAATAAATTCTTTATCAGGGTGCATTATAGCCAATGGGATACCTGGCAGACCTGGCCCTGTTCCAACATCGATAAACGTATTTTTATCATTATCTTTGTTGATTAACAGCGGAGCGACAATAATAGAATCCATGATGTGTTTTACCAGCATATCATCCACATTACGAATAGATGTTAAATTATATGCTTGATTCCATTTTTGTATCATTTCTACAAAAGCTACCAGCAGATTGACTTGTTCATCACTTACCGATAATTCGGTTTTTGCAATTAAATGGCGTAACTTCTGACAGAGAACTTCATCTACAGCTTGCATAATAACCTTAATTTTTGTCTACGCAGTTTTACGCAACATATTGTGTTTTTTCAAATAAACCAACAATAATGAAATCGCTGCTGGTGTTATTCCTGAAATACGAGATGCCTTACCTATCGTTTCTGGACGCGCATCAGTTAGTTTTGCAACTACTTCATTGGATAAACCAGAAATTTGCCCATAATCAAAATCAGGTGGTAATAGCGTTTCTTCGTGGCGCAGACTTTTTGCTATCTCATCTTTTTGACGTTCAATATAACCGGCATACTTGATCTGAATTTCTACCTGCTCGGCTGCTTGTGCATGGTCTAAACCAGGGCCTAACGTTGGCACTTTCATTAACTCGGCATAGGTCATTTCAGGACGGCGAATCAATTCTTCAAGAGAATGTTCACGTGTAACTGGATTTTTTAACTGTTTATTCAACGCTTCTGCAGCGACATGATTAGGGTGAATATACTGACCTTTTAAGCGTTGCTTCTCCAGTTCAATAAGTTCGATTTTTTCATTAAATGCAGCCCATCGCTCATCATCAACTAAACCGACTTCACGGCCAGCTGCTGTTAACCGAATATCCGCATTATCTTCTCGTAACAACAAGCGATATTCTGCACGAGAGGTAAACATACGATAAGGTTCTTTCGTTCCCATAGTGGCTAAATCATCAATCAATACACCAATATAAGCTTGGTCTCGACGCAGTGATATGGCCTCTTTATTTTGGGTTTGTAAAGCGGCATTAGCACCAGCTAATAAACCTTGTGCGCCAGCTTCTTCATAACCGGTTGTACCGTTGATTTGACCGGCAAAAAACAGACCATCGATAAACTTCGTCTCTAACGATTGTTTGAGATCTCGTGGGTCAAAAAAATCATATTCGATGGCATAACCCGGTCTGATGATATGCGCGTTTTCAAAACCTTTGATCGAACGAACTAAATCAAATTGCACATCAAATGGTAATGATGTTGAGATCCCATTCGGGTAGATCTCAATGCTGTTTAAACCTTCGGGCTCAACAAATATTTGATGTGAATCTTTATCAGCAAAACGGTTAATTTTGTCTTCGATACTCGGACAGTATCTTGGCCCAATACCTTCGATGACACCCGTATACATGGGTGACCGGTCCAGACCACTACGAATGATATCGTGAGTTTTTTCATTGGTATGGGTGATATAACACGGTATTTGTTCTGGATGATCAGAAACTTGACCCATAAATGAAAAAACGGGTAGGGGAGTATCACCAGGTTGTTTTTGCATGACATCGTAATTTAAGGTACGTGCATCCAAGCGAGCCGGTGTACCTGTTTTTAAACGATCAACTCTAAAAGGCAATGCTCGTAAACGCTCGGCTAAAGCAATCGAGGGTGGATCACCAGCTCGACCGCCTTTGTAGTTTTCCAATCCAATATGAATGGTTCCACCAAGAAAAGTACCGACTGTGATAACGACTGTTTTTGCTTTAAATTTTAAGCCCATTTGTGTAACAACACCTGTTACACGATCATTTTCAACAATAATATCGTCGCAGGATTGTTGAAAAATAGTCAGGTTCTTTTGATGTTCCAATGCTTCACGGACAGCTATACGATATAAACTTCTATCTGCTTGAGCACGAGTTGCTCTTACTGCTGGCCCTTTTGATGCGTTTAAAGTCCGGAATTGGATACCGGCTTTATCAATAGCTTTTGCCATGACACCGCCCAGAGCATCTATCTCTTTGACTAAATGTCCTTTGCCAATACCACCAATCGCTGGATTACAAGACATTTGACCTAACGTTTCCATGTTGTGTGTTAATAGTAATGTTTTTACACCCATACGAGCAGCAGCTAGTGCAGCTTCGGTTCCGGCATGTCCACCACCAACAACGATTACATCGTAATCTTCTGCATAAAACATGGAAAAGGTCCTCACAACCATTCTTAATCAATGCCAGCATTTTAGCTGATTATTTCTTAAGTTAACAATTCTTTTGGAAAAATATTACCGTTTGCTGTTGATAACTTTAGCTAGAAAAAAAACGATTTATGCGTCAAAAAAAATTGTGATTTATTTCTGTTTTGTTTCCTCAATCTTGGATACAAGAAATATAATCTTTTTATATTGTATAGATTATTATTGTTATTATTAAGGACGACGATTTCTGTTGATAAGCGAAAAAAATATATTTATTTCAATAGTTTATTTCGATCATAACTCTACCTAAGGTCTGTTCTTAACCCGGTATAACCTGTGTATAAATCGCCTAGTTATCCACAAGTAAAAAAAGAGCAATAGTTATTATTTCTTTATACCGATCTTAGCGACAGGTTACTACCGATCTTATCCACAGCTCTGTATAATCTGTGGGTAAACTGTGGGTAAAATTGTATAACGATCGGTATAATCATTTAAATCATTGTTAGCTATAGTGAATTTATTTTTGGTGACTGATTTTATTAGTTATACACAATAGCCACGTATCAACTACCTCATTTATAGGTTGATACGCGAGCTTGTAATGGGGTTATTGGTAGGTAATAGTGGCAAAAATGTAAAAGGGCCTATTTGACCTGATTAGGTGTATAGCCTTGTTGTTTAATTGGTGTGCTACTTACAGCTTCTGGGACGATAACTTCTCTTCGAGAAGGGCCAGAAAACCTAACTCTGTAGCTATCGTATTCTTTGATTGACTCAAAACAATATCTCCCTACAGCAGTTTCTAAGCTGGCTAAATCGTGATTAGTAATTAAAATACAGTTTTTGTGATTAACTAAACGCTGCCTGAGAATGTTACCTAACCAGCTTTGGGCGTTTTTCTTTAGCATGGTTTCATTTACACAGACTTCATCTAAAACCAATAAATCAACGTTTAGCAATTCATTCTGAATTTTTCTATATTGTTCTGATGCACCATCTGTGGCCGAAAAATCATAGGAGAATAAACGCATATCGAGTAAGGTCGATAATTGGCGATAAAGAACGGTTATCTCGTATTGCTCAATCAATTCATGGGCTATTGCACCCGCTATATGGGACTTACCTCTGCCGTAATCGCCATAAAAAATCATCATGTGTGAGGAACTGTTTCGCCATGCTGGATCGTTGTGGGCACCAATAAATGAATTTGCAACGTCTAGCGCTTCATTTACATCGTCAGAATCAGCTATGAGATTGTCAAAGCGCCATTTAGGATTTAAATCAGCCTGGCCTTGGATAGTCAATACTCTTGCTCTTTTGGTATCTTTTTGGATTTTTTGGATATCTGCATTGGCTTTTTTCTCATAGCCTTTACGCAATTCTTGATAGTTAATGTACTCAGGATCAGAAGGCGCTGATTTACCTAAAGTCTTTGCTAATCGTTGAATCTTATCTGCAATATTATCCAAAATCATTCACCTGTTTTTGTTTTGTATTTAGCGACTAATGCTTTTGTTTTGGCATCTGTTTCCACACTTGCTTCAGCTACTTTGGTTTGTAGGCCTACTCTAGTAACTGCTGTGGTTGCTTGGGTGTGTCTAATTAATTGTTGTTTGCGCTGCAACACGAACTTTTGGGTCCATTGAAACAATGTAAACTGATTATGCGGACGACCGAGCCAATAAGCGACAAAGTCGCCGACCATTTCTTTGGTATATGTTTTATCAACTAGGCCAATAAGTTGTGCTAATTCATCATACAATTTTGGATCGGGTAGCCAGTCGATAGTCATTGCTTGGGTAGAATTATGCAGTTTCATGTAAGTATCATCACTTACAATCATCAAAGGTAAATTGACCGTTTTACCCTGTAAAGTATGCTTCAAATCAATATGCTCAGCAAATGATATCAGACCTACATCACGAAGTTCACGTACCAAAGAATTGATTTGCCTACCTTGCTTGATTAGTACATCTTTGGTACTGACAAGCGGGCAGAGTTCTTTGTAATTAATTGGTGCAGATGCGCCAGTCGTGGTGTTAGCATCTTTTCTTAAACCGAGCACGTAAAGCACCTTTGCTTCATTTGAAATGAAACTTTTTAGGATATCTAGTTCTGCTTGATTAATTTGTAACATAAAAACTCAGTGCTTAGGCTAATTGTTGTTTTAGCCATTCAACCGCGACATCTTCAGGGATTGGATGTTGCAATACATCGATTAAAAATGGCGCACTTAATTCTACAGCGCCTGCCTTTTGCATCTGTTGGTGCAGTTTTTCTGCAGCGCCACAATAAGTATCATAAGAACTATCACCGAGACCGATAAGATAATAAGTATTTCCTAAAGAAGTACTTGTAAGTTCCTTGTAAAAAGGCTGGATATTATCTGGCAAATCACCTGCGCCATGGGTTGAGCTACAAATAATCCAGGTACTATTACAATCTAATGCGTTCAGATCGGGTTGAAAATGCACATTTGCTGCAAACCCGAGTTCGTCACATAGTGCTTTTATAGCATCAGCGACGTATTCTGTGGCACCTAATACAGAACCCACAATGATTTCGAATGGAGGGGTAATATGTGCCATGCTGAATCCTTATTTACCGATACAAAAAGAAGAGAATATTTTACCTAATAAATCGTCTGAGCTAAATTCACCCGTAATTTCATTTAATGCCATCTGTGCTAATCGCAGTTCTTCTGCCAACAGTTCACCAGCAAAAAATCCTTCCAGTTGGGCCTGGCCAGTGTGTAAATGCAATGCAGCATCTGCGATGGCTTGGACATGGCGACGTCGTGCTAAAAATTGACCTTCGGTTGTTGTATCAAAGCCCATACATTCTTTTAAATGTGCGGAGACTAATTCAATACCTTTTTTGTTCGATGCACTGATGGTGAGAGTAGGGTAACCGTTATGCTCAGTTAGACCAATGGTTTCACCACTGAGATCCGCTTTATTCCGGATGACGGTAACCCCCATATTTTCAGGCAGTTTAGCCATAAATTCGGGCCATATTGTATGAGGATCTAGGGGATTAATTGTTGTGTCTTTTGATGCTGTATGGGCATCTGTACTATCCACCATAAATAATACTCGGTCTGCACCAGCTATCGCATCCCATGCCCTTTCAATACCAATCTGTTCAACTTTATCAGGACTTTCTCGCAAGCCAGCAGTATCAATGATATGAAGTGGCATACCATCAATGTGAATATGCTCTGTGAGGACATCTCGAGTGGTACCTGCGATATCAGTCACAATGGCGGCATCGCGACCAGCTAAAGCATTGAGTAAACTAGATTTACCAGCGTTAGGTCGTCCAGCAATGACTACTTGCATACCTTCGCGTAGGATACTTCCTTGTTTAGCTTGTTGTTGCACAGTATCGAGCGTATCAATGATATTTTGTAGATCCCCTTGGACTTTACCATCTGATAAAAAGTCTATTTCTTCCTCTGGAAAGTCAATAGCAGCTTCAACGTACATACGTAAATGAATAATTTCATCAACTAAACGATGTATTCGTTGCGAAAATTCACCTTGTAGAGACCGCAGTGCTGAACGTGCTGCTTGTTCTGAAGACGCATCAATCAAATCGGCGATAGCTTCGGCTTGGGCTAAATCTAATTTATCATTGAGAAAAGCACGTTCTGAAAATTCACCGGGGTTTGCTAAACGAATATTGGGTTGTTGTAGGATACTTTGTAACAACATGTCCATGACGATTTGTCCGCCATGGCCTTGTAGTTCTAGGACATCTTCACCAGTAAAAGAATGCGGATTAGGAAAAAATAACGCGATACCTTCATCTATGATGTGTTTATGTTGGTCATAAAAAGGGCCATATTTGGCATGGCGAGGGGCTGGACATTCACCTAATATTTGTTCTGCGACAGTGCGCGCAAGGGGGCCAGATACCCTTATGATACCAACCCCACCTTTGCCAACCGCAGTTGCTTGGGCAATTATCGTATCCTGATTAGTTAACTCGGACATCAGATATTCCTACCGCATAAAGGTTTAATCACGGAAATTTTTGTATTGGAAAGGTTGTCCTAAATTAGCCTCTTTTACTAGCGCGATTACCTGTTGCAATTCATCGCGTTTCTTCCCTGTAACCCGTAGTTGTTCACCTTGGATAGCTGTTTGCACCTTGATTTTGGCATCTTTCACAAGTTTGACTATTTTCTTTGCCATAGCTTGGTCAATGCCTTGTTGAAACTCTACCAGTTGCTTGTATATTTTACCTGAATGAACAACGTCTTTGGTTTCCATTGCTGCTGTGTCTACACCGCGTTTGACACAGGTACCTCGTAAAATATCTAACATCTGTTGTAACTGAAATTCAGCTTCTGCCTGCATTTGAACATTATCTTCTACTTTAGAAAAAGTGGCGTCGACACCTCTAAAGTCAAAGCGTGTTGTCAGTTCTCGATTTGCATTATCTACTGCATTACCGACTTCTACATTATCTATTTCAGATACAATATCAAATGAAGGCATAGCTTGTTCCTTTAATTAAATAGTTATTTTGCGCTCAGTCCACGTTTTTCCATAGACGCGTAAATAAGTTTTGCTTGCACCAAGGTAATGACGTTACTGACTAACCAATATAAAACTAATCCAGCAGGGAACCACATAAAGAATACAGTCATCATTACAGGCATAAACTGCATGATTTTCTTTTGCATCTCGTCCTGGATCGTCATTGGTTGTAGTTTTTGTAATGCCCACATACTGATACCTGTTAGGATAGGTAATACAAAGTAAGGGTCTTTCACCGATAAATCTGTGATCCATAACACAAAGTCAGCTTGACGCAGTTCTACTGACTCCAAGAATACCCAGTACAATGCCAAGAAAATTGGCATTTGTAAAAGCAGTGGGAAGCAACCACCCATTGGGTTTACTTTTTCTTTTTTGTATAACTCCATCATAGCTTGTGACATCTTTTGACGATCATCACCAACACGTTCTTTTATTTGCTGCATTTTAGGTGCTAAAACACGCATTTTTGCCATTGATTCGTATTGTTTTTTGGTCAATGGATACATGACACCTTTTACTATGATAGTAATAATGATGATTGCGACACCCCAGTTAACTACCACACCTTGGATAATCTGGAGTAACCAAAATAACCACTCTGAGATAAACCATAAAATGCCGTAATCAACAGTCAAGTGCAGACCTGTCGCAAATTCACGTAAAGTATCTTGGTCTTTAGGGCCCATATATAAAAGGCTAGATAATTCTGTGGTTGTTCCGGCAGGGATACTTACTGCTTCAGATGTATACCCGATCGTTGCAAACTCAGCACCGATAGCACGTGTATAAATCGTGTTACTTTTATCTTGAGGTGGTACCCATGCTGTTAGGAAATAGTGCTCAATCATGGCTACCCAACCAGCAGGAGTTGTTTCACGTAAGTTTTCATCTTCGATATCAGAGAACGAATACTTGGTATATTGTTCTTCAGCTGTCCCAAATGCTGCACCGCGATAAGTGGGCATAAACATAGAGCCTTCTGGGACATTAAATGTTTGTTTTAATTGTGCATATGGTTGAACAACAGCAGTATTTGCTGAATTGTTAGTAATGTTTTGTACTACATTGACGGCATGACTTGCGCGACTGAAACTAAATGTTTTGGTAATGGTAAGGCCATTGCCATCGGTCCAAGATAAAGGCACGCTTAGTGTGTTACTGTCTAGTACATATGCTTGTTGGGGAGCATCGTACATAGGACGACCCGCTGGGTTAGCATCTGGTCCATTAGCACCGATTAACCCACTTTGCGCAACATACACCGCGCCTGATGGACGTAGTAGACTATATGCATCATCAGAGCCTTCAGTAATAGGATATTTATTCAGGTTTGCCTTGACAACGTCTCCACCAATTCGGTCGATAACGACAGATAAAGTATCTGTCTCAACAGAAATATAACGGTCTGATGCAGTAGTGGCAGTTGATAAAACTGGCACAACGCTTTGTGTAGTCATATCTTCAGGTACATCTAAGGTATTTGCGACTACGCCACCAGACGCAACAGCTTTCACAGGCTCGGCGGGTAATATTTGAGAACTTACTTGGACGGTATCGTTCGGATCAACATCCTTAGCTAACCATTCTTGCCATAACAAATAACTCACGAATGCTAAGGCAATGAGAATAAAACTGCGTTGGGATTCCATAATATCTCTACTTACTGTTTGGTATCTTTATTATTATCAGGTACGGGATCTATCCCACCTGGATGAAATGGATGACATTTTAGTATGCGTTGAATGGATAACCAAACACCTTTTATACATCCATAGGTCTTAATTGATTCTAATGCATAAGAAGAACATGTTGGATGAAACCTACAATTACTGCCAAGGAAGGGAGAAATACAGGTTTGATAAAATCGAATTAATAACAACAAGGGAAAAATAGTTATTTTTCGCAACGTGTTTTTAATTTTATCCATAGCTTGTTCAACAAGTCATTAAATTCTTGGTTGCTAAGAGTATCAAGATTACTCTTGCCAATCACTATAATATCAATATTTGGTAAAAAATGTTGGTGTAGTCTGAAGTTTTCGCGGATTACACGTTTTAATCGGTTACGATCATTTGCATTGCGTACTCTATTTTTAGCAATAGTAATGCCCAGTCTGGGATGATCTAATTCAGGATTAATTTTGGCGAGAAGAGTAACGTGTTTTGATGGAGCAGGTATAGCATCAGCAAATACATTACTAAAGTGGGCCGGAGTTAACAGACGCAACTCTCGTGGAAACGTATAGTCACCCACTTTAGAAACAGTATTTATCAATTAAGCTGATAAACGTGCACGACCTTTTGCACGACGAGCAGCTAAAACTTTACGACCGTTTTTAGTTGCCATGCGAGCACGGAATCCGTGAGAACGCTTACGCTTTAAGTTGCTTGGTTGAAATGTTCTTTTCATGACCTAAGTCTCTATATAGTTGGTTAAACACATAGCGTGAATAATGTGTAAAAATGAGTGATTGATAACAATCTTTATGCTCACAGATACGAAATTTTTCAATACCGCTGTAAAAGGATGCAAAATAATAGAGATCAAATCCCAGCTTGTCAACGCATTTAACAAGATTATATGCTAATTGTGATCAAAATATCAGCATATTTTTAAATAAATAATGACTTACACACAGTTTACACATAAGTTATCCACAGATTGTCTTGTTTTTTATTATTTTTTGAATCGTTTGGTTGTGTATAAGTTGTCATTTTGTATGCGTTATCTCTCCATTGTTATTTAAATAAATACATTTAAATACAGTAACTTATGTTTTATTTTGGGTTTAAAGTTGAAGCTGGTCGATAGATCCGTATACTTAATCACAGATAAAAATTATAAGGTTGCACTGATGCAGTTATGGGATAGATGTTTAGAGCGTTTAGAGATAGATCTAGATACTCAGCAGTTTAATATGTGGATCCGTCCGCTACGCTCTGAAGAAACATTTGATGATGATACCCTGACTGCGGTGACTTTATTTGCGCCAAATCGTTTTGTCCTTGACTGGGTTAGGGATAAATATAGAGATAAAATTACGACCTTATTCACTGAATACAAGGGCGACAAAGCGCCGCAATTAATGTTAGATGTTTTTACGCGCAGAGCTACACCTGTTACCGATACCCAAGCTGGCACAACGGCTAACTCTTCCATTCCTCACCTGTCTACAGCTGTACCTAATATTCGCGATAAAGTGCAGCAACCTGCGCCAGTTGTTCCGACACCAGCAGAATTAAAACCGGTACCCAGCCCACAGCAAAAAAGTAATATCAATCGCACATATTTATTTGATAATTTTGTTGAAGGTAAATCCAATCAGCTTGCTCGAGCAGCTGCGAGTAGTGTTGCTGACAATCCTGGTGGTGCATATAACCCATTATTTATATATGGGGGAACAGGTCTTGGTAAAACCCATTTATTACATGCTGTGGGTAACGGTATATTAAAGAAAAAGAAAGACGCGCATATTGTTTATATGCATTCTGAACGTTTTGTACAAGATATGGTGAAGGCGTTACAAAATAATGCAATCGAAGAATTCAAGCGCTATTACCGCTCAGTTGATGCATTATTAATAGATGATATTCAATTTTTTGCGAATAAAGATCGTTCTCAAGAAGAATTTTTCCATACCTTTAATGCTTTGTTAGAAGATAATCAACAAATTATCATGACTTCTGATCGTTACCCCAAAGAAATTGATGGAGTAGAGGATCGTTTGAAATCTCGTTTTGGTTGGGGTTTGACTATTGCGATTGAGCCGCCTGAATTAGAAACACGGGTTGCTATTCTGAAACGTAAAGCTGTGGAAAACAAAATTGATCTCGCTGATGAAGTCGCATTTTTTATTGCTAAACGTTTGCGTTCAAATGTCCGTGAACTTGAAGGTGCGTTAAATCGCGTTATTGCGAATGCTAATTTTACCGGTAGAGACATTACGATTGATTTTGTGCGTGAAGCATTACGAGATTTACTTGCGCTACAAGAAAAATTGGTTACAGTTGAAAATATTCAAAAAACGGTAGCTGATTACTACAAGATAAAAGTCGCTGATATATTGTCTAAACGTCGTAGCAGAATTATAGCTAGACCGCGTCAACTGGCGATGGCCCTTGCAAAAGAATTAACCAATCATAGCTTACCAGAAATTGGTAATGGTTTTGGTGGACGCGATCACACCACGGTTTTACACGCTTGTCGTAAAATAGAACAACTTCGTGAAGAAAATCATGATATAAAAGAAGACTATAAAAACTTGATAAGAACCTTGTCTTCTTAATAGAATACACATACTAACTCAAATGAGAACAACTCAATGAAATTTACTATTAGCCGTGAAAAGTTTTTACAACCTTTACAGTTAGTTTCTGGTGCGATTGAACGTCGTCATACCCTACCTATTTTATCTAACATACTCTTAAAGGTGAAAGAGGGTGCATTATGGCTAACGGGTACTGATTTAGAAGTTGAGTTAATTTCTCGTATTGAGTTGGAATCGGATTTTGTCGAAGGCGAAATTACCGTTCCTGCAAAAAAATTATTTGATATTTGTAAAGGTTTGTCGACTGATAATGACATAACATTTGAAGTTAATGGTAGTAAAGCCACGATAAGGTCTGGACGAGGCCGTTATACTTTATCTACTTTAAGTGCTAATGATTATCCTAATCTTGAAGATTGGCAGGGTGATGTTGAGTTTGTTATTTCGCAATCTGAATTAAAGCACCTTATTGATAGCACTAGTTTTGCCATGGCTCAACAAGACGTTCGTTACTATTTAAACGGTATGTCTTTGGAGACTGAAGATAATCTTATTAGAACAGTTGCTACCGATGGCCATCGTTTAGCACTTTGCAATTACGATTACACTACATCGTCTTTACCTGCTCGCCAAGTTATTATCCCGCGTAAAGGTGTCCTAGAGATTTCGCGTTTGATTGAAAATAGTGATCAAACCGTTATGGTGAAGATTGGTTCAAACCATATTTCTATTAAATCAGCCGATTTTGTCTTTACTAGTAAACTAGTGGATGGACGTTTCCCAGATCATCGACGTGTTTTACCAAAAGAAACAACTAAAGCTGTCGTGGCTGATAAAGCAGTAGTTAAAGATGCTTTCAGTCGAGCATCTATCCTATCTAATGAGAAGTTTAGAGGCGTGCGTTTAAACATTTCGAATGGTGAGTTAAAAATAACGGCTAATAACCCTGAACAAGAAGAAGCAGAAGAAATTGTTGATGTTGATTACCAAGGCGATGATTTGGAGATTGGTTTCAATGTTGCTTATCTCATTGACGTTATGAATGCTTTGGACTCAGATAAGGTTAAATTTAATTTATCAGATGCCAATGCTTCAGCGTTAATTGAAGATGCGCAAAACAGTACTGCTTTGTATGTCATCATGCCAATGCGTCTGTAGTAGCTACTATTATGAAACTGGACCAAGTCCAGATTACGCAGTTCCGAAATATAAGTTCTGCTCACATTATTCCGTCGCCACATTTAAATGTGGTGGTGGGACAAAATGGCTCAGGTAAGTCGTCTTTTCTAGAATCCCTTCATTACCTTGGTTTTGGTCGTTCCTTTCGTACTTCTAAGCATAAGTCTGTTATTCAAGAAGCGCACAATCAGTTTAGTGTTTTTGCCTTGTGTACGGATAGTGAAGGTGAAAAACATAAAATTGGTTTTTTGCGTAACAGTAATGATGAATTTCAATGCAGTATAAATGGTGAAAAATCACAGCGTCTAGCTGATTTAGTTGCCCATATTCCTGTTCAGATTTTCACTCCACAATCTAGTGATTTACTTCTTGGTGCACCTAATTTACGTCGTCGCTTCATTGATTGGGGGTTGTTTCACGTGGAACAATCTTATTATTCCCTCTCGATGAGTTACTCAAAAATATTAAAACAGCGTAACGCTTTACTAAAATCAGCTCAAAAATCACCCAATTTCGATACCTCTCAAATTGTTTACTGGAGCCATCAGCTGGCAATATTTGGTGAAAAGGTATCAAAACATAGGGTGAACTATATATCGGCGCTTAAATTGATATTTAATCGCATTTCTTTACAATTTTTACCTGAGTTTTCGTTAGAAATTTCGTATAATCGAGGCTGGGATAATTCCTTGTCATTGGTTGATGCATTAGATAAGAAATTATCAACTGATATAAAGATGGGATTTACTTCAGTAGGTATTCATAAAGCTGATTTGAAACTTTTGGCCAATGGTGTAAATGCGATTGAGCGATTATCCAGAGGTCAATTAAGAATGTTAGTGGCAGCGTTACAGTTGTCACAAACACTGTATCTGACGGAAACCACAAAAAAGTCTGGTGTGTTTTTGTTAGATGATATTGGTGCAGAACTAGATTTGCAAAAACGCGAAGCATTCATTGATGAGTTGCTTAAAACCAATACTCAACTGTTTGTAACAGCAATCGAAGAAAGCCAACTTTCTTTTGTTGAAAAATATAATGATAAAAAAATGTTTCACGTGGAACATGGTCACGTGAAAGAGGAGCAGTGAAATGTCTGAAGAAAACAATTACGATTCTTCCAGTATTAAAGTATTAAAAGGTCTTGATGCCGTACGTAAGCGTCCTGGTATGTATATCGGTGATACCGATGATGGAACTGGACTTCATCATATGGTTTTTGAGGTCGTCGATAACTCTATTGATGAGGCTTTGGCAGGCCACTGTTCTGATATTAAAATTAAAATCCATACTGATAATTCTGTTTCGGTATCAGATGATGGTCGTGGTATTCCTACGGAAATTCACCCTGAAGAAGGTGTATCTGCAGCAGAAGTTATTATGACAGTACTGCATGCGGGTGGTAAGTTTGATGATAACTCGTACAAGGTTTCAGGGGGCTTGCACGGTGTAGGTGTTTCTGTAGTAAATGCATTATCCCATAAATTACGGTTACGTATTAAACGTGGAGGTAAATCTTATGAACAAGAATATATCCACGGTGAACCAGCTGCGCCATTAGGTCCAGTAGGTGATACTACTTCTACCGGAACAGAAATACGCTTTTGGCCAAGTGAAGAAACGTTCACAAATGTGCATTTCCACTATGACATTTTGGCGAAACGTCTACGCGAATTGTCGTTTTTGAACTCTGGTGTATCCATTATTCTCGAAGATGAAAGAGACGGAAAGCGAGATCATTTCAAATATGAGGGTGGTATCCAAGCGTTTGTTGAATATTTGAATCAAAATAAAACCCCAGTACATGCTAACCCTTTCCAGTTTAATGTAGAAAGAGAAGATGGCATTTCTGTTGAAGTTTCTATGCAATGGAACGATTCCTTCCAAGAAAATATTTTTTGTTTTACAAATAATATTCCACAACGTGATGGTGGTACGCATTTAGCGGGATTCCGTTCTGCATTAACACGTACATTAAATACCTTTATGGAAAAAGAAGGATTTAATAAAAAGAATAAAAATGCGACAAACGCCAGCGGTGATGATGCAAGGGAAGGACTCACCGCTGTTATCTCTGTGAAAGTTCCAGATCCTAAATTTTCTTCACAAACTAAAGATAAATTAGTATCCAGTGAAGTTAAATCAGCTGTTGAGTCTGCTATGGGCGAATCCTTAACAGAGTTTTTATTAGAAAACCCAGCTGATGCAAAAGTCATTGTAGGCAAAATTATTGATGCAGCACGGGCACGTGAAGCCGCACGTAAAGCAAGAGAAATGACACGCCGTAAAGGGGCGTTAGATCTAGCTGGGTTGCCTGGTAAATTAGCTGATTGCCAAGAAAAAGATCCGGCATTTTCTGAACTATATATAGTGGAGGGTGATTCTGCGGGTGGTTCAGCCAAGCAAGGTCGTAATCGTAAAAACCAAGCAATTTTGCCGTTAAAAGGGAAGATTCTAAACGTTGAAAAGGCACGTTTTGATAAGATGCTTTCCTCTCAGGAGGTAGCGACTTTAATTACGGCCTTAGGTTGTGGTATTGGCCGTGATGAATATGATCCAGAAAAACTAAGATATCACAGTATCATTATTATGACTGATGCTGACGTCGATGGTTCACACATCAGAACCTTATTATTAACGTTTTTCTATCGTCAAATGCCTGAAATTATTGAACGAGGTTATATTTATATTGCTCAACCACCTTTATACAAAATTAAAAAAGGTAAACAAGAACAATATTTGAAGGATGACGATGCATTGAATGCATATTTAACTTCGATAGCAGTTGATAATGCTGCCCTAATCACTTCCGAAGGTGCACCAGGAATAACTGGAGTAGCATTAGAGACATTGGTTAAGCAATACCAAACGGCTGAAAAAATGATTAAGCGCATGTCACGTATTATGCCAATCGATATTTTAAACAAGTTAGTATATAGCCAAGTATTAACAGCTTCTGATTTTACCAATAGCGCTCCATTAAAATCGTTTGCTGACACGTTGGTTGCCGTAATGTCTGAAGAAGAAACTGATGGTGCGACTTATTCAGCCGAAATCATAAAAGATGAAGAAATAAATAAGTACTATATTGCAATAATTATGCGGATGCATGGTATAGATTATACTTATAAGATCGATGAAGATTTTGTAGCGTCAAATGAGTATCTGAAAATTGCAGAGTTAAACCAAGCAATCAATGGCATGATGGGAGAAGGAGCTTATATTCAACGAGGTGAGAGAACTAAACCGGTTGAATCATTCCTACAAGCATTAACTTGGATCATGGCTGAAGCAAAACGTGGTCAGTATATTCAGCGTTATAAAGGTCTAGGCGAAATGAACCCAGGACAACTCTGGGAAACAACCATGGATCCAGACTCACGTCGTATGCTACAAGTGACAATTGATGACGCAGTTGGAGCAGATCAGTTGTTTACAACGTTAATGGGTGATCAGGTTGAACCTCGTCGAAACTTCATTGAGGCAAATGCCTTAAACGTTGAAAACTTAGATGTATAGGAGCAAATGAAGGGCTTAGTTACCCTTTGTTTGTCAGTGTTTTATGATGAAACCTCTAAGTGAAAACTTAGGGGTTTTTTGTATAAGGAATCATGAAAATGATCACAATATATGGCGACAAGCGTTCAGGTAATTGCTTTAAAATCCAATTGATCTGTGCGTTATTACAGATTGAACATCATTATATTGATATAGATTTATTAAAGGGTGATACCAAAAGTCCTGAGTTTTTAAACAAAGCACCAGTAGGTAAAATACCAATTATTGAATTAGAGGATGGGCGAGTCCTGTCAGAATCAAACGCAATTATTAATTTCTTGGCACGCGGTTCTGCATTGTACCCCGATGACAGCTTTGTCCAAGCCAAGATCCAACAATGGCAATTCTTTGAACAATACTCTCATGAGCCTTATATAGCGGTTGCGCGTTTTATTCAACATTACTTAGGATTACCTGAAGACCGTCGTAAACAATACGAAAGAAAACACCCTCCAGGTTATAAAGCTTTGGATATAATGGATAAGCAGTTAGCGAAAACTAACTATTTGGTTGGAGATGAATGCTCAACTGCTGATATTGCATTGTATGCTTACACACATGTCGCACATGAGGGTGGGTTTGACCTAACAAGATTTAGTCATATCAAACGTTGGTTAAAACAGATAGAAGATTTGCCAGGTTATGTTGCTATGAATTATTAGTGGATGAGAAAACTTTGTGAGCTTCCCAGCGGTCTTGTAAGGCGTTTAAAAGATTGTATAAAGGCGTAACGTTAACTTTATACAATTTATCTAACACATGCGCACAAGCTTCCAATGAAGAAAGACTATTTTTTCTATTGGCTTTGCGAATGCGGTATTGTGACTCTGGCAGTTCGGCAAACGTTATTTGTGGAATTTCGTGAAGCCAAGTTTGCGTCGACCAAATTTTGTGAGTTTTTGACCAGCTACCATCCAATATGACGACATTTTTGATGGTAGCAAGGTCGATAGCGCATTTAGCTTTAGTCTCTGATAATGAAGATTGCTCAATCAGGGCTTCCATACTCAATGCCGTGGAACTAGGATAAAGTACCAACGTATTATTTTTGTTCAGAGCCGATAGTGGTGTGAATGAACCATCTGTAATGTGCACAACAATATTACGCAAGCATAGCTTGAGTAAGCGGACTGTGTTTTTAGCGTGTTTAGATTCACTGGGGTCTTGTAAAACCACGATATTGACGGGGGTGGAAAAAGGTTCTACATAGTCACATAAACAGGTAGAAGATGGATATAGACACTTATGACAAACCACCCGTTTAGTTAAAGACATGTTTCGCACAACTTTTAATCTGGGACGATAGGGTAACAAGGGTCACCCCAGACTTCTTCAGGATTCTCCAATAAAATGTTAATAATAATGGGCACAAAATCATCTAAAAACTCGACGCAATCTTTAATCTGTTGTCGGTTAGTATGATAACCGAAAGAACATCCTCCGTGCACATATTGATTTCTCAATGTATACATCCGAGATAATATAATGCTCAGCATTACATCTGTTTGAGGATCGTCGTTTATGGCTTTTGTAATACGAGCTTGCTCGGAACGAAAAGCTTGGAGCCACTGTTCTTCGGTTTTTTGTTTATTTTGGTAATCCCAAAAAGGTTGAAAAACGAATTTATTGTTGAGTAGTTCAGTGATGATATGTTTATATTTATCCCAAACTAGATGATCTAAATCGTGCTGAACGTCTAATAGACACAGACGATTTATAAAACGAGTAAACGTTTTTCTTTCGGTGAGGTTATTCTGATCGATGTCGTTAGCATAAACTGCATTAAAAGCTATCCAAAGATATAAGAAACGAGTGTCGATATCTTCATTAGGTTTATGAGCGCGGTTCAACCAAGAGAGTGCACGGTGGATACGCAAATCTATATTATCGCATTCGTGAACACGTGAGCTTTGTTGTTTTGACTTAAGACTAAAGTAGTCTAAATCCATTATGGCACCAAAAAAAAGTAAAAGATAAAACCTATAAAAAGTTTCTTAAGTAAAAAGTTTATACTATAAACTTTAGATGGAATGGAAAATATTTTTCTTCTTAAAGGAATAATAAAAGTAAAACGTTTATTTACGATACAAAGAAAAAGAAAGTTTTGGTCCAGTAAAAAGGCGTTAATAAGTAAAACCTTTTTCACACATTTAAAGGTTTTGTTGGAGAAAACAGATTGTTTTTGTGAACAAAAAGTCGGTAAGGTAAGTAATAAAGGATGTACATACCCAAAAGTCTACACCTTAGTGCGAAAGTCAATTTAGCTTGCGGGGTAGTTAAAATGACAAGTGTTAGGATACAAAGTTATCCAGTAATAGAGCAAAGCAAGAACAATATCTTAAGGAAAAATTATGTTGAGTTGGTTCAAGTCAGATCCTACTAAGAAGCTACGCAAAAAATACGATGCTAAACTAGAAGAAGGTATGCAAGCCCAGCGCAGAGGTGATATTAAATCATATGCGATGATAACGGCAGAAGCAGAGAAAATTTGGGCCGAAATAGAAGCAATAGAAAAATCTAACAAAAAATAAACTACCTCCCTTTACTTACCTGAATATTGAACAATGGTCGAACCAATATGCATATTTAGCATTTATAGGCCGATTATTGTTCGTTATTGTGCATTTTTATGGTATAAAATGCCCCCAAAATAATTCTAATAAATAACACCATCTAGTGATTGAGCAAAGGAAAGCTGTAAAGAATAGAGAAAATATCTCGGTATTCTTTAAAAATATCTATTACCCCACACTCAAATTACAGAAACACTAGAAAATTAGGTACTGGATACAGTAGTACTTCAAGCATAGGTTTTAACGTTTAGTAGGAAACGTTAAAGCGGTAACCTAAATTAACAGGACAAACAATGACAACTGACACTGCAAAAATTATTTATACTATTACCGATGAGGCTCCAGCATTAGCGACTCATTCTTTATTACCTATTATTCAAGCATTTTCGAAATCTTCAGGGATCTCTGTAGAGACTCGCGATATTTCTCTTGCTGGCCGTATTATTGCAAACTTTCCTGAGTTTCTTACTGAAGAACAACGCATTGGTGATGCGCTAGCGGAACTAGGTGATTTAGCTAAAACTCCTGAAGCCAATATTATAAAATTACCTAATATCAGTGCATCTGTACCTCAATTACAAGCTGCAATTAAAGAGTTACAAGCCAAAGGATATGCACTTCCAGAATATCCAGAAGATCCACAAAATGCGGCAGAAGAAAAGATTAAAGCGACTTATGCCAAAGTACTTGGTTCTGCAGTAAACCCTGTTTTACGTGAAGGGAACTCGGACCGTCGTGCACCTGGCTCAGTGAAGCAATACGCACGCAACAATCCACATTCAATGGGTGAGTGGTCAAAAGATTCTCTATCTCACGTAGCAAGCATGGAATCAGGTGATTTTTATGCTTCAGAAAAATCCACTACAGTTCAAGGCGCCCAAGACGTACGTATTGAGTTTGTAGGAACTGACGGTTCCACAAAAGTTTTAAAAGAAAAAGTAGCATTACTTGATAAAGAAATTATTGATACTTCAGTAATGAGCAAATCAGCATTAGTCACTTTTTTCGAAAAAGAAATTGCAGCAGCTAAAGACGAAAACGTTTTATTATCATTGCACATGAAAGCAACGATGATGAAAGTATCTGACCCAGTTATTTTTGGTCATGCGGTGCAAGTATTCTATAAAGATGTATTTGCTAAACACGCAGCAACCTTTGCTGAAATAGGTGTGGATGTGAACAATGGTCTAGGCGATGTCTATGCCAAGATAACTAAGTTACCTGCAGACCAAAAAGCCGAAATTGAAGCAGATATTGCAGCGGTTTATGCGACACGTCCTGATATGGCAATGGTTGATTCTGACCGTGGTATTACGAATTTACACGTACCAAGCGACATTATTATTGATGCATCTATGCCAGCCGCTTTACGTGCATCTGGTCAAATGTGGGGACCGGATGGTCGTCAAAAAGATACTAAGTTTATGATCCCAGATCGCTGCTATGCGGGTGTGTTCCAATCAGTTATTGATTTCTGTAAAGAAAATGGCGCGTTTGACCCACGTACTATGGGCTCTGTACCAAATGTTGGTCTTATGGCACAAAAAGCCGAAGAATATGGTTCACACGATAAAACATTTATCCTGGCTGAAGCCGGTACGGTAAGAGTCATTAATACTAATGATGAAGTACTACTAGAGCAAACTGTTGGTGAAGGTGATATTTTCCGTATGTGTCAAGCCAAAGACGCTCCGATCCAAGATTGGGTGAAATTAGCCGTTAACCGTTCACGTTTATCGAATACACCAGCGGTATTCTGGTTAGATGAAAACCGTGGCCATGATGCAGAAATGATTAAAAAGGTAAACACTTACCTAGCTGATCATGATACGACAGGTTTAGATATTCAAATTATGAGCCCGGTAGCTGCAACACAGCACACACTCGCTCGTTGTGCTCAAGGTCTTGATACGATTTCTGTAACGGGTAACGTCTTACGTGACTATTTAACTGATTTGTTCCCAATTTTAGAATTAGGCACTTCAGCGAAGATGTTATCAATTGTGCCTCTAATGAACGGTGGTGGCTTATTTGAAACGGGTGCAGGTGGTTCAGCTCCGAAGCACGTTCAACAGTTTGAAAAAGAAAACCATTTACGTTGGGATTCGTTAGGTGAGTTTTTAGCACTAGCGGCTTCTTTTGAGCACTTAGCAGAAACCACAAATAATCCGAAAGCAAAAGTGTTGGCGGATACTTTAGATCAGGCAACAGCAAAGTTCTTGGAAGAAAACAAATCTCCATCACGTAAAGTAAATGAGCTAGATAACCGTGGTTCACATTTCTACCTTGCAATGTATTGGGCAGAAGCGTTAGCGGCTCAATCAACTGATGCTGATTTACAAGCTGAGTTCTCAAGTGTTGCTACCGCTATGCAAAATAACGAAGCAACAATTGTTGGTGAGTTAAACGGTGCACAAGGTGTGGCAATGGATATCAACGGTTATTATTTTGCCGATGCTGCATTAGCTGCAAAAGCCTTACGTCCAAGTGCGACTTTAAATAGTATTGTAAACGGCTTATTAAACTAATTTAATAAGTCATGCGTTATGTAGAGTAAACAGTGTGATTGTCTGTCGTACCACATAACGCAAAAAATACAATACAAAAACTATAACGCACTAAATTAAAAACCCGCTGAATTATCTAGGTTAAAGATATTTGCGGGTTTTTTTGTGACTAGATAAGATGAGTCATGTTATTTAGTTGCCTTTATATCAATTTGGAAAGTTCTTGTCTTCATTAACCCCAACGCCTGAGCCAGTACATTTACCGATCACTGCTCATTTATCTAATCTTATCTCGACACTGGGGAAGTATAGGCGTTGTGTATTATCAGCTGAGCCTGGCGCTGGCAAATCCACAGCAGTCCCTTTAGCTTTGCTTACTGATCCTCTTTTTGCTGGACAACAAATCATTTTGTTAGAACCAAGACGTGTCGCTGTGAAGGCGTTGGCAAGTTATTTAGCACAGTCGTTAGGAGAAAAAGTAGGGGCTACGGTCGGTTATCAGATCCGCAATGACCAACAGGTATCAACACAGACTCGGTTGTTGATAGTGACAGAGGGAATATTAACGCAACGCTTGCAGCATGATCCTGAATTAACGGGAGTGGGTTGTATTATTTTCGACGAATTTCATGAACGCAGTGTCCCGGCTGATCTAGGATTAATGTTGAGCTATGAAGTACAGCAAAGTTTACGAGAGTCTTTGTGCTTGTTAGTCATGTCAGCCTCGATGAACACACTAGATGTGGCAGAGTACTTGGGGGAGGCACCGGTTATTTCAGCACAAGGGCGTACTTTTCCTGTCACAACTTTTTACCGACCGGTTAGTGAACAACCTCAGCGAAATAGCCATTTGTCCAAATTAGCTCAGTATGAACGAGCCTTACCTCAACATATTGGGCTGTTATTGTTAGAGATTGTTAAAACGTCTGATCATCAAGGTGATATTTTGGTCTTTTTACCCGGTCTAGCTAGCATAAAACACTGTCTCAAATGGTGTCGTGAGCACGTCGCTAATGTTCAAATATTTTCTTTGTATGGCGGTTTGGCTCTAGATAAACAAACGGCAATTTTACAGCGTCGATCACCTAACCCAGCCGTTATTTTTGCTACGAATATTGCTGAAACTAGCTTAACCTTGCCGAATGTGACGGTTGTGATTGATTCAGGGCTAGAAAAGCGCAGTGAGTTTGACGTTAAATCAGGTCTTACTAAGCTGTCTACACACTATATTAGTGAAGCCTCTGCGATCCAAAGGCAGGGTCGAGCAGGGCGGGTTCAAGCCGGTTACTGTTACCGTTTGTGGCCGACCAACAAAACCTTAGCACCCTATCCTCCATTACCCATTGCGACTTCTGATTTGTCGTCAGTAGTATTGGAGTGTATGGCATGGGGAATGCAGGACACCAGCACAATACCTTGGTTAGATGCACCACCTCCTGCACATATTGCTCAAGCACAAACGACACTTTCCGATCTTGGTTTATTAGATAATAAAGGGCTGACAAGCTTAGGCAAACAAGCTGAGTCATTGGGTATCGAACCACGGTTTGCGACAATGTTATTACAAGCTCAGAATCCGAGTGAAAAAAGTGCTGCACTGGCTTTGTGTGCGCTACTAAGTGAAAAAGATATTTTACTCAATGACCGCTCTGTAGATATTATACCTCGAGTTCATATTTTGTTTTCTGTGTTAAAGAGTGAGTTAGCACCAACTTCCATTGTTAATCAAGTGGCTTTATCCAGTGTTGTGAATTTGTTTAAGTCATTAGCACGGCGTGTCAGTTTACCGCTGCAAGAGGTGGTGTTGCCTGCCCAAGATACACTTTTTAAAATGGCTTTGTTGGGTTTTCCAGATCGTTTAGCGAAGGGCAAGGGGCATAGCTATACATTGTCCAATGGCCGTGGAGTGGTGTTGCATGAGCTTGATGCGTTAAGTGGTATGGAGTGGTGTGTCGTCTTAGATTGTGATGGACAAAATCAAGGCGGTGCGATTTATTCTGCAGTGGCAGGCTCCACAACAGCAGTGCTTGCAAACATTGCCACCCAAGAAGAACGAGTTTATCAGCTAGAAAAGTCGACCGATAAAGTCAAAGCGATGATACAGCAACGCTATAGGCATTTACTCATATCTGAGTCGCCGTTGGGCGATTGGTCTGGAACTGACGTTTCTGAAGTATTGGTGAGTTTGGTCCAGAATCATGGTTTACAGGTACTCAATTTTACAGAAGGGTGTCAAAAGTGGTGTGCGCGCGTATGTTGGTTACATCAGTATTGTCCAACAGAGGTCCCATTAATTGATGAGGCGTTTTTGTTGCAGCATATCTCAGACTGGTTTCTGCCGTATGTAGCGGGTAAGTCATTGGCTCAGGCAAGAAAAATACCTTTATTACCTTTGTTAGAAGCGATATTAGACTATAGCCAACAGCAATATTTAACCAAACACGCACCCAAACAGTACCAAGCCCCAGATGGTAAAATGTTTGACATAAGATATCTATACGATGAGCCACCGACGGTTGCGCTGCAATTACAATCTGTGTTTGGGGAGTTGGCATCTCCTTTGCTCGCACAAGGTCAGGTGCCATTAAGGTTTGAGCTGTTATCACCGGCACAACGACCGATCCAGGTGACCGCTGATTTGGCTGGATTTTGGGGCAGTAGTTATTTCGCTGTCGCCAAAGAAATGCGGGGGCGCTATCCTAAACATCGCTGGCCAGAAGAACCATTATTAGAAAAAGCAGGGCGTTCTATCAAGGGCAAAAAGAGCTGAACTGAGAGATTTAATACATCTGGATGTACTTTCAATATGTTGGTACTACCCTTTGATAAGAACAGTTCAGAGTTGGGCTAACCATTTTCTAGCAAGATACCTGTGGTACCAGGGCAACCTGTGGCTCCCAAATTCTTTTCCAAATATCTGTTAGAGCTGATAAATCTGGCCGTTCTGTAATTTTGGAGTAAGGACCTGCTATTATCTTTTGCTTCCCTTCTGGTCCTATTTGGAATTGGCCTACCACAAAGTTAAAAGCATAAGCACATTCGACGCCCATCCTCAGATCAGAAAATACGATATCTTGGTCGATTGCCCGTACTTTGTATAAGCCTTTAGTAAACCATTGTAGACGTTGGATATGCCATGTATCTGGCAGCGCAGTGAGTAAGTTCGGTTGTGTCAGGTAGGGGGATAAACTGATTTCAGTCGGTTCGTCAAATACTGAAGCATAAACTTCATAGTATTGAGTATCTTGAATAATAACAGCACGCCATAATAGTGTATTGAGCGCAGCCGGTGAACTGATATAGTGTTGGGCAGTGATTCCTTTGAGAGTCATTGCTTGTTCAATTTTTTGATCAATCAATGCCTTCCCTACGAATGACCATAGGATGTAGATAGAACTTATCACTAGGCCGCTCACATTCATATTTTGTTTGGTTTGTTCAGATAGCCGCTTACTGGAGGCAAATCCAAGGCCTATTAATAAAGGAATGGTATATAAGGGATCAATGATAAATAAATTATTAAAGGAGAAAGGATACTCAGTGATAGGCCACAACAGCTGTGTGCCATATACCGTACAGGTGTCCAAGAGGGCGTGTGAACTTAATGTCAAATAAATCATGACACACCAGCGCCCAAAGCTGGCACTTGTGACTGGATGAATTTTCTGGGCCAGCCACGCAATAAAAGGTGTGATAAGGAGTTGCACGAACAACGAATGACTAAAACCACGATGATAGGTAAAGTTTTCGATTTCACCACCATATGGGATCAATACATCCAGATCAGGTAAGGTGCCTAGTGCAGCTCCCCAAAGAATAGCTTTGCGTCCATGTTGCTTGCCTAGTACAGCATACCCAACAGCACCACCTAGAGCGATTTGGGTTAAAGAATCCATATCTACCTTTATTAGCTCAATAAAATCATCAACATTAAAGCATACGTACTTTAAAAAGATATAGTGCATTTTAATATGCAACGTATCCTATTATTAGCGAGCTCATTGTTTACAACTATACCAATACTGCTAGAACCGTTACCTTTAGTGATGGGCAGCAAGTGAATGCCACCGGGAAAGGGATGTTTGTGGTGCAAACGAGCAGATAAATCGTTTTTCATTAAAAAGCCCCATTTGGGGCCTTTTGTATGAGTCCATTACTCAGTTAATATACATTTATAGCTACAGCAAAGTGTGTGCTGTAGCTATGGTTTATTTTGGTGTAATTTCAGCTAATGAACGAATCCCCATATTCCATAACGTAAACCCATAAATATCCCCATATTGCTCAATCGTTTTACTTACCGGTGTACCAGCTCCGTGACCGGCATCTTCTTCGATACGGATAAGTGTTGGATTAGTACCTTGTTGAGCAGCTTGTAATGTTGCAGCAAACTTAAATGAATGAGCTGGCACAACACGGTCATCGTGATCGGCTGTGGTGACCATCGTTGCCGGATATGCCATCGGTGCAACATTATGTACAGGCGAATATCCTTTTAGATACTCAAACATGGCTTTGCTTTGTTCCGAAGTACCATAGTCATATGCCCAACCAGCACCTGCAGTAAAGGTATGGTAACGAAGCATATCCAATACTCCAACAGCAGGTAAGGCAACAGCTGCTAGTTCAGGGCGTTGCGTCATTACTGCACCCACTAGTAACCCGCCATTAGAACCACCACTTAAGGCTAAATAATCACTGCTAGTGTAGTTTTTCTCAAATAAAAACTCTGCTGCAGCAATAAAATCATCAAATACATTTTGTTTTTGCATTTGTGTACCAGCATCATGCCAAGCTTTACCATATTCACCACCGCCGCGAATATTGGGTACGGCATAAATCCCACCCAATGCTAACCAGGCGGCACGCACTGAGCTATAACGTGGCATTAGACTGACATTAAACCCGCCATACCCGTATAAGATAGTTGGGTTTTTGCCATCCAAAATAGTGTCCTTGTGATATGTGATTATCATTGGCACACGCGTTCCATCTTTCGAGGTATAAAACACTTGCTGAGAAACATAATCTGCACTGTTAAAGGCGGTATCAGGTTGACTAAATATCTCTGTTTGCCCAGTAGCTAAATCTAAGGAGTAGATTGTTGTTGGTGTAGTGTAGTTGGCAAAAGTAAAATACGTTTTGGTATCGTCTTTTTTGGCACTGTAGATACCGGCATTGCCGACACCTGGAAGTGCTATGGTGCGGATTTGTTTACCCGTTAAATCATATTGGTAGATTTTTGATATAGCGTCTACCATGTATTCAGCAAAAATAAAATCACCCGCAACTGCTGGACTTAATACATGCTCTGTTTCTGGAATCACATCTATCCAATTATCAACAGTTGGATTGTCTGCTGATACCTTTATAACTCGTGTATTAGGTGCATCGACATCGGTCACCAGATAAATTTCGTTGCCTTGAGATGTCAGCATATAAACATCCCCTTGAACATTATCTTTTACTGTTTTTAGAGGGCTGTCAGGCTGAGTCAGATCTTTTAGGAAGGCTTTATTTCCTGATGTAGAAACAGCAGCGCTGATCAATAAAAATCGGTTATCTTCACTGACTTGAGCTCCGACATAACGATGCTTTTGGGCTTCGGTATGACCAAATATTTTGGTATCACTCGATTGTGGTGTACCGATCTTATGGTAATAGAGTTTATGTTGGTCAGTTTTTTCACTGAGTTCTGAACCATCCGGTTTGTCGTAGCTAGAGTAGTAAAACCCTTCATTTTTGAACCATGATAAACCTGAGAACTTTACGTCTTGTAAAGGCTCGCCGATAAACTCTTTGGTTATCGCATTCATGATGTAGACTTGCCGCCAGTCACTACCTCCAGTGGATGTTTGATAGGCAACTAAAGAACCATCATCAGAAAACGCGACAGTGGCTAGTGAAATCGTACCATCTTCAGAGAACGAATTCGGGTCGATAAAAACTTCTGGCTCGCTTCCATCTTTTTGACGAAATAAAACCGATTGGTTTTGTAAGCCATCATTTTTATAAAAGTAGGTATACTCACCTTCTTTAAATGGTGCAGATACTCTTTCGTAATTGATGAGTGTTTTGACAATGTCGCCAATTTCTCCTTTATAGGGAATTTGCGCTAAATAGTTTTGTGTAGCAGTATTTTGTGCTTTAACCCAATTTTCTGTTTCAGGGCTGCGATCATCTTCTAGCCAACGGTAGGGATCAGGGACTTCCTGGCCAAAATAAACATCAACTACGTCGCTTTTTCTTGTTTCTGGGTAAGTCACTGTGATTTCCTGAATGGTGGATGGGGTATCGGGACTCTCTGTTGGGTGAGTCTGGTTAGGCTGACACGCAATTAAAGCGGCTAGTAGTCCAAGTGACACACTCGTTTTTAAAAATTGTCTCTGCATTATTATTATTCCTATAGCATTTTTTTTCTGTCATTCAACGTGCCTACTTTAGAGAAATTTATATCCAGTGACAAGTCTGTGATTCTGCTCATGTTTTAGGCCTAAAAATTAAGAATTGGGTATGAATTAGTTGTCATTAATTATAAGCTTGCATTAAGTCTAGATGAACAATGCACGCAGCCATGAAACTTCAGGATCCTTCCCTTTTAAAAACCCAATGTTACATTGCAGGACAGTGGCAAGATACACAAAATCACACTGCAACACCTAAGGTCTTTGCAGTGACTAACCCTGCGACTGGTGAGGTCTTGGCACAAGTTACTAATGGGACGCATTGTGATGCCGAACAAGCGGTTTTGGCTGCAGATGCGGCATTACGCGATTGGCGTGGACTCACAGCAAAAGAGCGTGCAGGGTATTTGCAAAAATGGTTTGCTTTGATTATGGAGAATCAAACTGACTTAGCTTTGTTAATGACATCAGAGCAGGGTAAACCCATCGCAGAGGCAGAAGCTGAGATCGCTTATGCGGCTTCTTTTATTGAATGGTTTGCGGAAGAAGCCAAACGTATCTATGGTGATATTATACCTACTAATCATGATAATAAGCGCTTACTTACTATAAAGCAGCCGGTGGGTGTGGTTACAGCGATAACACCATGGAACTTTCCTAGTGCCATGCTAACGCGAAAAGTGGGCCCTGCACTGGCCGCAGGGTGTACCATTGTGATCAAACCTGCTGCGGAAACGCCATTATCTGCGCTAGCTTTGGTTGCTTTAGCCCAACGCGCCGGGATCCCCGCAGGTGTTATTAATGTGATTGTTGGAGAGGATTCTGCTGGGATTGGTGAAGTGTTAGCAACACATCCCAAAGTGCGGAAAATTACATTTACCGGTTCTACCCGTGTCGGCAAGATTTTGTTGGGCCTAGCAGCACAATCTGTAAAACGAGTATCTATGGAATTAGGTGGCAATGCTCCGGTGTTAGTCTTTGCGGATGCCGATATTGAGCAAGCCGTAACAGGTGTCATTGCATCGAAATATCGCAACGCAGGGCAAACCTGTATTTGTATTAATCGCGTATTGGTCCATGAAGATATCAAAGAGCAGTTTACTCAATGTTTGCTTGAACGAGTTAAATCTTTACTCGTTGGCTTAGGCACAGAAGTAAGTGTGACTATCGGGCCTTTGATCACACAACAAGCTGTTACCAGAGTTCACGCACTGGTGACAGATGCATTAGCAAATGGAGCAGTAGCTTTGTTGGGAGGTCAGGCAATGACTGCTGATAAACTAATAGGGCAGGGGCTGAAGCAACAGCAGTTTTACCCGCCGACGATTTTGGATAATGTGCAGCCTGACACGGCCTTGGTCAATGAAGAAATTTTTGGTCCAGTTCTCCCGCTAATGACCTTTGCTACTAACCAAGAAGCAATAAGCATAGCCAATGCAACAGAATATGGTTTAGCCGCTTATATTTACACTTCAGATAATAGCAACGCCTGGCGTGTCAGTGAAGCGCTCGAATACGGTATGGTTGGAGTCAACGAGGTCGGCATTACTTCAGAAGTGATTCCATTTGGTGGGATCAAAGAGTCAGGTTTAGGGCGAGAAGGGTCCAAATATGGTATCGATGAATACCTAGAAACCAAATATATTTGCATGGGATTAGATTAATGCAGTTACTAGAGATAGATAAAAAACGTTACCGCAAACATTTAAATATTGTCATTGGGCTGTGTATTGTCGCCTTGGTTGTGGGTAGTTTAGGCATAGCACAAATACTGATCGCCATTTATCCAAGCGCTGAGGGAACGCATTTTCATTGGAATTTATTCGGTGTAATAGTCACAGTCATAGCGATAGGAGTAGTGTTAAAACAATATAAAGCCCATCCTTTTATGACCGAAGTCGTCTATGTTTGGGAACTGAAAAAGGTGCTCAACGTGATCACCCGTAAAATGCAAAAAATCCAATCTGAGGCTGAACAAGGGAATGTGCAAGCACTCTTAGCACTGCAATTTAGTTACTCTGGCTCGCGTCAATTGTGGACGTTAGATGACAATACTATTTTAATGGATGAATTAGCAGTGGAACAAGCTAAGCTAAATGCTCTGCTTGAAAAATTCTCACTACAATTAGATTTAACAAAATTTGATAAAATCGATTTACAAGATTTTTAATTTTGCGTTATGAACAATCATTTTAATCAAAATAAATGCTTTGGTGTAGAAAGCCCACCATAAGTGGGCAGAAAGAAAGCTTAGCTGTAATAGCAAAGATATGCAGTAGGCGTTGCTACTTTTACGTTAAATTCGACATTGGCATCGACGTTGAATTCAGTCCCTGCAGGGAAAGATAGCCATTCTTGAGTATTTGGCAGCTGTACAACAAGCTCGCCATGCACGACCACCATACGTTCTTTTTGACTGGTACCGAACGTATATTCTCCAACTGACATGACTCCTGAACTTACATGTCCTGCTTCGGTATCAAAACCGATAGACACGACATTTTCATCAAAGTATTTATTAATATTCATCTGGTGTTTCCTAAAAAATAAAATGCTAATACGATAGTAAAGGGATGTTATCCTAGTTCTTGGTTTTGATGGTCTGATCACTCATGGCTAAAGGTTTTTTCCAATATTTGAGTGGTATTCAGTCTGCTATTTTCTCTTGGTAAGTGAAACAATTAATGTCTTATTTAACGTTAACAACACCTAATGCAATCCATTATGAGATCAAAAAAAGTAGTTTCAATACTGCTGTTTATCCGGTTAATTCTCGTGCAGATGCGTTAGGTGCGGTAGATTTAGAAAAACAAAAATATCCCGATGCGCGTCACCATTGTTGGGCATATGTTCTCGGTAATCCAGCAGCGCCAACCAATCAAGGTTACAACGACGATGGTGAACCTTCAGGCACGGCCGGTAAACCAATACTAAATATCATTAACCATAGTGAATTTGGTAATGTAGTAGTCATCGTTAGTCGCTATTTTGGTGGCATAAAATTAGGTGCCGGTGGTTTAGTACGCGCTTATTCTCAAGCTACCAAGGAGGTGTTAAAAGATGCCCAAGGTATTCCTTTTATACCCACTCAAAAATTCACTTTGTCATGTAGGTTTGAACAAGAATCGTGGTTGCGCGCACAAGCCCTAAGCCATGGCGTTAACTTAACTGATTTTAGTTACGCTGAACAAGTGATATGCCAAGCGGAAGTCCCTGAGATAGAGAGCAATAAATTTTTTACCCTGTGTAAAAACCAACAGATAGTACTTACACAGGATTAAACAGCAATGTTAACCTTCATTTATTGCGGGCAACCCCAGAAGCATTTACGTTGTTTCTGAGATGTACTTCAACACAACACTCATTTAAAAGTCGAATTCCGCGTCATACGCTTTATTTGCGTCAGCAATAAACCCATCACGGTCTTCTTGCCAGTCTTTTTGGACACTTTTGCTATAGTTCAGGTAGAGTTTGCCTTGGTAGATTTCAAAAGCTTCTTCATCTATTCCCACAAAGCGTCCACGTGACATTGCGTATGCACAATGACCACCGTATTGAGGAGCATATTCTAGTGGATTAGCATCAAACAAGACTTTGTGTTCAGTGGAGGAAAAATACCAAGTTGCACCGCGCCATTCACTCGTAATTCGCTCATTCCCTTCAACAGCTTGATTTTGAGTGAAATAGGCTACGGTATCGTAGCCATATATCGCTTTGTTGTTAAAGGTCCCGGTTTCTATTGGGTCAGCGGCATAACTCGCGGCACTAAACGCCAGGCTAGTTGTTAGTAAAAATATACTCGTCAATAAAGAGGTCAATGCTTTCATGTCTTACGTCCTATGTTGGTTAGTATTAGATAGGACACGCTGGCATTGGTAAAACTTTCAACAAATAAAAAATTATCCCGCATTTAATCCTTGTTTGTACAAAGCGAGGGCTTCTTCTGGGTTCTCTTGGCCAGCTTTGATTTCAGCGAGTAATAAAATATCGTCTTGCTGTTTACCGTAATCAAGTGCAGACTTCACTGCTTTTTCAGCCAAAATGACATCACCAGAATGGAAAGCAACATGCGCTAACGTAGAGTATAAAAGTACGTTTTCGCGGTCCTTTTTAAGCCATTTTTCTAATACTTTAATCGAGGGTAAAGGCTTATCTAGAACCAGCTGTTTAAATAGTGGTAATAATTCGGTATGAGGACCAGATTTTTGGGCTGCAATTAGCTGATTTTGAGCTTCTTCATGCATATTCTGAGCTAATAATTGCTCTATGAAAGCTTTTTGTTCAGCGATATTTTTCTTTTGCCCACGTGATAATTTTTGCCATTCAGACATGAGCTCGTTGGCTCCGTCTTTTTGTGCTATTTCAGCAAAGTCAGCTTGTGCAGCTAGACTTAACCAGTACTCATAACGATCGCCTAGTGCTTTTTTCCAACTATCTAACTTGGTATGTAATTCGTGCCATTGTTCCGAAGCAGCAAGTGCACCTGCCCATACTTCAATAACATTTGGCTTTTGCTTTTGTTTGGCACTGAGAGTGTCAATGATGCTTAATGCTTCAGCGCCACGGCCTTGGCTTATCTCATGACGAGCCATGCTCAGTTTAGCCGCTAAGCTACTACCTGGGATCTCACTCGCTTGTTGCCAATAGCCTAAGGCTTGTGTTTCGTTGCCTAACTTGGCTTCGACATCCGCTGCTGCTAACAGGTTTAAGCCTTCAAAATTAGCAGAGGAAACTTTCGTTAAAGCCTTGCGGGCCACTAACAAGTCGCCTTCTGCAAGTGCATGCATCCCGATATTGAATTGTTTTTGACGACGACGTTCGCCCCAGCTACCTAGCCAATGTTTGGAACCGGTTACTACGGCAAGGGTTCTCTTGATAACCCATTCAATGATTAAAAAACCAACCACAGCAAAAAATAACATGATCCCTAAACTGATCACGCTCATCTCGATCGTGGTGTTTTTTAAAGCGATAAGCACATAGCCTTTTTCGCCAACAAGATTTGGTCCAGCGATCAGTCCAATGATCAGGAACGCGAGTAATAAAATAACTCTGATCATGTTATTGGCCTCCGGCAAATAAGGTTTGAATTCGCTGATCGATAACCTCTGCTAGAGGTTGTTGTGAATCAAGCTGTGCAGGAATCACTTTTTTGGTATCAGTAGAGATAAGGTCTTGAATACTTTGCATGTATGCTTCAACACCTTGGTTTTCTAAGTCATAATGCGTAACCACGGTGTCCAAACCCATCTGTAGTGATTGGACAAATAACGCATTTTCATTTTGTAAAATCGCGTTTTGGGCATTCAACAAAGCAAATTTTAGTTCTTCACGCGCCAACCATTGTTGTTTAGTTGACATAAATGGCTGTACTTGAGCACTGCGTTTTTCCACAGAAACAAAATCTTTAACAATAGCATCCCAGCTAGCTTTTAGGTTGGCTTGCCAGTTACTGATGTCTGAACTCACATTGCTTTGTTGTGCTTCTTGGACTGGATCAGGTAATTTTAAGGTATCTAAAGGTAGTGTATTAACCTGTGCGATTAGGGCAGAAATAGTCAACGCAATCGATGTACTAGCAACATCATTTACTTGCTGTAAGGTTTGAATATCTTTGGCAATAAGAGCGCGTACAGGGAGTAAAGATGGATCGGCTAAGTCAGCAATACGGACATCAGCAGACTTCAGCAGCATGATGGCTGATTTCACATCTTCTTCTAAATAGAGTTTTTTGCCAGCTAATTTGACTAGATAGTCAGCTTCAGCTAACAACCAATCCGAAGGACGGCGACCAGCTACGTCAGCAATGCGCTTAGATAAACCTTCTCCGGTTAATTGATTTAACTGCACTTGCTGAGCCAGTGCACTGAATTGGGATGCTGACGTTTGATCTGCCTGGGCTAGCGCTACTAATTCAGCGTTTTGTTCTCCCAATACATTTTGCGCTTGGCTTAATGCTGCTTCAATTTGTGATAAGTTATTTTGTAATTGTGAATACTGATTTTCTAAATTTTGTACTTTCGGATCTATTCGCTCGGCCTGGAGGTAATTCATCCAATACCAATAACCTCCAGCAAGGATGGCAATTAGGATAAAAAAGTTAATCACAGTGAAAAACCAGATGCCTTTATGGCCATGTTTTTTGATGACTTCGACTTCAATCTCGGCAGGCTCTTGACGATTAACCGAAGACGTTTTAGCTTTGCTTTGAGTCACTTTGCTGTTATCTGATTCGGTTTTTGCCGTCGTATTTGGACGAGTTGAATCTAAGTTACTTGAGTCTGACGAAATAGCGTCATCCGCTGCAATGGTTTTGACAACTTTAGCTTCACCATCAATAGGTGCTTCGCTTTTTGGTTTCTTGTCTTCTGCGGGTCCTTGTGCATTGGTTGTCATGCATTACTCCATTAAATAGATTGTACTTTTTCAATCAGTGCTGCATCGCTAGCACCATTTGCGATATAAATTTTTGTGATACCTAACTGCTTGGCTGCCAGTGCAGTTCGCTCACTTACTACTACCCATTGTAGACTAATTAGCCATGCTTTGGGAAAAACCTTGAACGCCTGTTGTAGTTGTTCGCTACTGGTTGTTACCATCGTTTTAATATCGGCCATTACCCAAGAATGTGTAGCCTCTGGTACTGGTAAATTTTCTCTCGAGTAAACGGCACATTCAATGACGTTAGCCCCTCTTTCTAGTAACGTTTCATGCAGTGTGGAACGGCCATTGAGGCCTTTAACAATCACAATATTTTCAGGGTTTTCGCTGCATAATCTTGCTTTTTGTAAAGGAGCTAAAGCGAGTAAACCTTCACTGGTGAAATGCCGGACATCGGGCAACATAATTTGATGATTATTACACCAAAAAGGGTGTTGGTTTGTCCATTGGGCGATAGTCTCAAATGTGCTTGGCCCTACTGCATATAAATACGTTTGACTGGGCAATTCAGGAATAAAGGGTAAACTCAAACACGCTGCGCGTTGGGAGGTAAAAATAATATGTTTTGCTTGGCCAATATTCGCACTTTGGACAATATATCCGATATCATCCGCGGGTAGCAAAGTTTGCAAGGCAACGCCTACTGCAGTAAGGCCAGCATGACTAAACGCCTGTTGGCTGGCTTTAATTTTATGGGTGGGACGTAATATTACAATACTCACAAAAACACCGTCATAAAAATCTCTCTGCTGGCACAATCTCAGCGTGATTGTCTCATACTGGTATCACACATAGCTCAGTAAATGTTGGTTTGTATCAGTTTATAATGGTGGGTACTTAGCTAATTTCGACTTGGGCTAAGATATCACCTGCACCTTGTTCTAGTAAATCATCAGCGATCTGTTCACCTAACTTTTGTGCTACTTGATATGCATCTGCCAAGCATTTTTGCGCAAAAGTATTTACAGGGTCGGGTAAATTTGTCACGTCTAGGTCTAATGTCACACTCGCTGAGGCTTTGAGTACCTTTGAACCATCGACCTTGGCGACTAAGCCTGCCAGTGATAATACATTGCCGGATAAGGTTGCAAACGAACCAATAGGGACCTGACAACCACCTTGTAGTTTTGCATTCATGGCGCGTTCTGCAAGTACCCTAATACTGGTAATGGGGCAGACTAAAGATTGTAATAAGGCAATGAGTTCAGGGTTATCGTTACGACATTCAATCCCAACTGCACCTTGACCTACAGCAGGTAAAGAAACAGCTTCAGGTAACGTACTTTTGATACGCTCCGGCATTTCCAAACGCAAGAGGCCTGCGCAGGCTAGAATAATAGCATCGTATTCACCCGCATCCAGTTTAGCGAGGCGTGTATTCACGTTACCGCGCAGATCTTTAATCACTATGTCTGGACGCACAGCTCTTAATTGGGCTTGTCTACGAAGTGAGCTAGTACCTACTATGGCACCTTCTGGCAATTCGTCAAATGCGTCGTAAGTATTTGAAACAAAAGCATCAAAAGGGTTCTCACGAGGGCAAATAGCATGCAAACCAAACCCTTCGGGGAACTCGACCGGTACATCTTTCATCGAATGAACGGCGATATCCGCTCGGCCTTCTTGCATGGCAACTTCCAGTTCCTTAATAAACAAACCTTTGCCACCTACTTTAGCCAAAGGGGTGTCCAAAATTCGATCGCCTTTGGTACTCATTGGGACTAGGTTGACGGTCAAGTCTGGGTGATGTTTTAGTAACTCAGCTTGCACATAATAAGCCTGCCAAAGAGCCAGATTACTTTTTCTAGTGGCAATATTGACGGTTGTGATAGTGTTTTTTTGTGGGTGGCTTGTTGCAGTCATGGATTAATCGCCTAGCCTTGTTTGTAGCCAATTACTGATGTCATTAACCTCTTCAGGACAGACATTGTGTTGCATGGGGTATTCTTTCCAAGTGGCGTTGTAACCTAGCGCTGCGACTTGTTGATAAGCAGCTTTACCCATTGTGACAGGTACTACATCATCGTGTGTCCCGTGAGCTGCAAAAATAGGCACTATACGAGAAAGCTCACTCATCTGTGCAGCCAATGTTTCACCGTCTGCCATATAAGTTGATAAGGTCATAATACCAGCTAAAGCTTTGCCGTAGCGACAGCCTAGGTAGTAACTAATAACCCCCCCTTGAGAAAAACCTGCAAGCACGATTTTATGCGGTGGGATACCCGCTGCAATTTCTGCTTCAATGAGTGCTTCGACTTGTGCGGCAGATTCTTTTACACCGTCCAAGTCAGCGCGAGAACCGAAATCCATGCTTTTTATGTCATACCAAGCGCGCATTGCCATGCCATTATTTATGGTGACTGGACGCACGGGGGCATGTGGGAAGATAAACTTGATACCGAGTGCATCTGGGATATTCAATGCTGGCACAATAGGTGCGAAACCATTACCAGAATCGCCTAAACCGTGTAACCAAATAACAGTCGCTTGGTGGGAGCCTTTAGCGTCAACCACTACGCTAGGTAGTAACTCAGCCATGTAACTGCAGACCTAGTGCAACTGGCTGTTCGGCTTGTTTTGAGATCGCGGCGTCTAAAAATGCCAAGAACTCACCAGCGCCACGTTCATCAATCCACTGCCCATTTTCATAATTAAAATGATGGCCATTGTACTTAGTCGCAACCCACAACTGATGTAATGGTTCTTGTTTATTCAAGATGATTCGAGTGCCGTTTTCAAAAATCAGTGTAAGGATCCCCTCAGCGCTTTCAAAGTCGATATCGACCTCACAAACATCAAGTGCCTCTTCAATGGCAAGTAACGCTTCATCGACCAAAGCGTGGTATTGGGTATCGGTAAGTTGTGATTGCATAAAAACCTCAATAAGAAAGAATTGTGACGCCACTTTTAATGACGATATGCTAACATTGTCAACCAGTGCAATCCAATGTTAGTTAGGTCTTTTTGAATGTCTCTAGAGCAAAATCAAGATAAAGTAGAAACTTCACAGCGTAGCGGTAATTTATTTGTTGTATCAGCACCGTCTGGGGCGGGCAAATCCTCGTTGATAAAAGCGCTATTAGCGGAACATTCTTCAGCAGAAGCACCTTTGCAAGTAGCGGTTTCTCATACGACGCGCAACCCACGTCCAGGTGAGGAAAATGGGCAACATTATCATTTTGTATCGCACGAAACTTTTGTCGATATGATTGCTGCAAACGGTTTCTATGAACATGCAAAAGTGTTCGATAATTATTATGGCACCTCACGCCAAGCGATTGAAAATACCTTGGAGCAGGGTATAGATGTCTTTTTGGATATTGATTGGCAAGGTGCTCGTCAGGTAAAAGAACAGTATCCAGCAGCCCACACTGTGTTTATTTTACCGCCGAGTATTGCGGAGTTGGAGCGTCGCTTACAAGGTCGTGGACAAGATAGTGCAGAAGTTATTGCGAAACGAATGAGCGAAGCCAAAAGTGAAATGTCGCACGTGCACGAATTTGACTATGTTTTGATTAATGATGATTTTTCGCGCACGTTAACTGATTTTTATAGTATTGTATTGGACAAGCGTTTGACGCAAACTGCGCAAAGTACGACATATGCTAATTTAATTGCAGAACTTTTAGTGTAATGTATACCAATACCTGTTGGTTTGATGTACAATCTGCGCCCTTTTTTGAAAAATAACCTCATTTTGCGGAGAAAATTATGGCTCGTGTAACAGTTGAAGATGCCGTTGACCAGATTGGTAATCGTTTTGATTTAGTGTTAGTTGCTGCAAAACGTGCTCGTCAGATTGCTACAGAAGGTAAAGATCCATTAGTTGAAATGGGTAATGATAAAGCGACTGTAGTGGCTTTACGTGAAATTGAACAAGGTTTAGTAAATTACGATACCTTAGAAGCTCAAGCACTAGCTGATCAGCAACAAGCACAAAGCGAAGAATTCTCTTTCGTAGCCAGCGCTTTATCTGAATAATCCTCAGTAAAACACTAGCATCACAGGGCTGAGTGAAGTATTCTTATATTTCGTAATTTTCTTGTGATGCGACAGTGTATTTATTCGAAGGTCTAAAACAAAAAATCTCCTCCTATTTGCCACCTGAAAAAGTTCAGATGGTGCAAAATGCATTTGTGTTGGCCAAAGAGGCCCATGAAGGACAAATGCGCTCCAGTGGTGATCCCTATATTACCCACCCAGTTGCTGTTGCAGGGATCCTTGCCGACATGCAATTTGACCATGAAACCCTTATGGCTGCTCTTCTTCATGATGTCATTGAAGACACCCACTTTGACCACGCTGATTTATGTGAGCACTTTGGTGAGGTGGTGGCCAATTTGGTAGAAGGGGTGAGTAAGCTAGATAAAATCAAATACTCTTGCAAAGAAGAACTACAAGTCGAAAACTTCCGCAAAATGATGATGGCGATGGTGGAAGACATTCGCGTTATTTTAATAAAGTTGGCAGATCGAACGCATAACATGCGTACTCTTGGGGCTTTACGTCCAGATAAACGCCGTCGCATTGCGACCGAGACATTAGAAATTTATGCGCCTTTAGCCCATCGTCTAGGTATCCATGACATGAAAAATGAACTGGAAAACCTAGGCTTCCAAGCCATGTACCCTATGCGTCATCGGGCTTTACAATCAGCTGTTAAACAAGCACGTGGTAACCGCAAAGAACTGATTGATAATATCTTTGGTGAGATTGAGTCACGCCTCCAAGAGCATGGACTTGATGCTGAAGTAAAGGGGCGAGAGAAACACCTTTATTCCATATATCGCAAAATGAAAAATAAAGTGATGGGATTTGACGATGTTATGGATATTTATGCGTTTCGTTTAATCTTTAATAAAGTGGACGATTGTTACCGTGCACTAGGTGCGATGCATAGTTTGTATAAACCCATTGAAAATCGTTTTAAAGACTATATCGCGATACCTCGTTCGAACGGTTATCAGTCATTGCATACCTCATTGAAAGGACCACATGGGATCCCTGTTGAGATCCAGATCCGCACCAAAGAAATGGATATCATGGCGGACAAAGGTGTCGCAGCACATTGGCTATACAAAACGAATGATGATGATAATACGAGTTCACAATTAAAGGCGCGACAGTGGACCCAATCGATTTTAGAACTACAACAAAGTGCCAGTTCATCATTCGAGTTTAAAGAAAACGTTAAATCCGATCTATTTCCAGATGAAATCTATGTGTTTTCACCAAAAGGTAGAATTGTAGAATTACCCATGGGTTCATGTGCTGTTGATTTTGCTTATGCGGTCCATTCAGATATCGGTGATTGCTGTGTAGGTGTTCGTGTAGATAAAAAGTCTTACTCATTGTCTAGGCCTCTTGAGAATGGTCAAACGGTGGAGATTATTACGTCACCAAGAGCAAAACCCAATGCCAGTTGGTTAAATTATGTAGTAAGTGCGAGAGCCCGGGCTCGTATTCGTGCGTATTTACGCAAACAACAAACTGATGAAGCATTGGTCATGGGTACGCGCCTCTTGAGGCACGCCCTTGGCTCAACCAAGTTGGAAGATATTTCACAGGTCGATATTGAACGTGTTTTAGCAGAGACGAAACATGATAGTTTCGAGAGTATTTTAGAAGACATTGGGCTGGGTAATGAATTAAGTGCGATTGTCGCTAGAAGATTATTAGGCGATACAGATAGTAATGACTCACTTACTGGAAAAGTGGGTAAAGTCGCTATTAAAGGAACAGAAGGATTATTGTTGCACTACTCGAAATGCTGTCATCCGATCCCAGATGATGAGATTGTTGCTATCCTAAATCCTGGTAAAGGGATGATGATCCACCAGATCGGGTGTACCAATATCCGTAAGTTGACCAAAGAAGAACCGCAGCGAGTGCTGGCGATGGAATGGGATGATTCGGTTGAGGGAGATTTTAGAGCGAACATGCGCATCGAGTTACTCAATCACCAAGGCACCCTTGCGACGTTGACGAACACCATCGCTAGTTGTGATTCGAGTATCATTCATCTAAAAACAGATGAAAAAGAAAGTAACGTGTACTTTATTGATTTGGAATTAACGACGCGTAACCGTGTACATATTGCGGATATCATGCGCAAAATACGGAATATGCCAGAAGTCCAAAAAGTATCTCGTCACAGTCAGTATAAAAACACATAACCATTTATTTTTTTTCACAGGCCTCGTCTTGAGGCCTTTTTACTTATTAGGAATACATATTATGACCAAGAGCGTCGTTCACACAGATAAAGCCCCTGCTGCCATCGGTACGTATAATCAAGCAATTAAAACTGGCACAACTGTATATCTATCTGGGCAAATCCCACTGGTACCTGAGACAATGGAATTTATCTCTGAAGATTTTGCTGAGCAAGCTCATCAGGTGTTTAAAAACTTAGCTGCGGTATGTGAAGCTGCCGGTGGCGATTTAAATGACATGGTAAAAGTGAATATCTTTTTGATTGATTTAGGTCAGTTCGCTACCGTCAACGAAATTATGGCTCAATACTTCAACACACCATACCCTGCCCGTGCAGCGGTTCAAGTTGCAGCTTTACCCAAAGGTGCACAAATTGAAATTGATGGTGTATTAGAACTCGCTGAGTAAAAACGATGACTCCAGAACGCCTACAGCGTATCAATGATATGTTGGCGTTGCGTCAAACTGATTTAACAGTGTTACTTGAAGAAGTGCATAAACCACATAATGTATCGGCGATTATCCGGTCCTGTGATGCGGTCGGTGTGCAAAATATTCATACTGTTTGGTTTGATAAAGTTGCGACAATTCGTCCTATTTCTATGGGAGCACATGACTGGATTGATATCCATTCACATCGGACTGTAGATACAGCAATTACGACATTAAAGGGCGAGGGTAAACAAGTGCTAGTTACGCATTTGTCAGACTCCGCTATCGATTTTCGTGACGTCGATTATACCAAGCCAACGGCTATTATCTTTGGCCAAGAACGGTTTGGCGCAACGGAACAAGCTATCGCCCAATCCGATCAAGATATTGTCATTCCGATGATGGGAATGACACAATCTTTAAATGTATCTGTAGCTGCTGCTTTAATTTTATACGAAGCACAGCGGCAAAGACAAAAAGCTGGTATGTACGAGAATAATCAATTACCGGACGATTTACGGCAGCGGATTTTGTTCCGAGGTGGTCATTCTCTCGTATACAAACAATGGCAGGAGCATGGTGAGTTACCTTATCCTGAGATTGATGAACAAGGCGAAATTGTCGCTTCGGATACGTGGTGGCAAGCGCTCAAACAAGGGAATCCAAATAGGCAATGACCAGTACCGGTGGATTAGGGCAGCGACCCGTTAGTGAACTTAAAGGTGTTGGCCCTAAAATGGCCGAAAAGCTTGCTATGTTTGGGCTACGGACTATTCAAGATGTTTTGTTTCACTTGCCTCATCGCTATGAAGACCGCACTCGGATCTATAACATATGCGATTTATATCACGGGCTCCATGCTTCTATCCAAGGTGAAATAACCCACAGTGAAGTGACTTTTGGTCGGCGCCGTTCTCTTGTGGTTAAAATTGCTGATAATAGTGGTTCTATTACCTGCCGCTTCTTTTATTTTAATGCTGCCCAAAAAAACGCAATGGCGGTTGGGCAGACGATGCGTGCTTATGGCGAGTTTCGACGGGGTAAAAACGGTTTGGAAATCGCTCACCCTGAATACAAAATAATTCAAGATGGTGAAATCGTTGCTGTGGCAGAAAGTTTAACACCCGTATATCCAGCGACTGAAGGGATCAAGCAGATCACCTTACGAAATCTTACCGAACAAGCTTTACTTTCGTTACAGAAAGGTGCTTTAGCTGAACTATTCCCAGCCGGGTTGTACGATACTCAAATCACGCTAGAAGAGGCGCTATTAACTGTGCATCGTCCCACACCCGATATCTCAATGGAGTTGATGACCGAGGGTAAACATCCTGCCCAACAACGTCTTATTCTCGAAGAGTTGATGGCGCATCATTTGAGTATTTTGCAAGTACGTGCCAATAATGTGGTGCAACCAGGTTTTGCAATTACCGAAGGCGCTGATCTACAGGCTCAGTTTTTAGCGACTCTCCCGTTTTCGCCAACCAATGCACAAGCGCGCGTCACCCGAGAAATCATGCATGATATGTCTCAACCATATCCAATGATGCGTTTGGTACAAGGTGATGTTGGTTCTGGTAAAACACTCGTGGCGGCTATGGCTGCGCTACCGGTCATTGCTCAAGGTTTCCAAGTGGTATTGATGGCGCCAACCGAGCTGTTGGCCGAGCAACATGCGAACAATTTTGCCCAATGGTTAGAGCCTCTAGGTATTAATGTAGGCTGGTTAGCAGGGAAGCTAAAAGGCAAAGCACGAGAAAGTGTCTTGGCACATCTAATCAGTGGTGATATTCAGTTGCTCGTTGGCACGCATGCTGTATTCCAAGAAAAAGTACACTATAAAAACTTAGCACTGGTGATCATCGATGAGCAACATCGTTTTGGGGTGCATCAGCGTTTGGCTCTGCGCGAAAAAGGTGAGCAACAAGGAGTGTTTCCACACCAGCTTGTGATGACTGCTACGCCAATTCCTCGAACGCTAGCAATGACCGCATATGCTGATTTGGATACGTCTATCATAGATGAACTACCCCCAGGACGGACACCGGTGAAAACGGTGGTGATACCGAATGCTCGGCGCGATGCGATCATCCAACGTGTGCATACCTCAGTGACTCAAGACCAGCGCCAGGTGTATTGGGTCTGCACGTTGATAGAAGAGTCCGAAGTCTTGCAAAGCCAAGCTGCTGAAGATACTTTTGTGGCGTTAAATACGGCCTTGCCGGATCTGCGAATTGGGTTAGTACATGGGCGTTTACATGCCAAAGATAAACTCGAAATCATGCAGCAGTTCAAGGAAGGTAAGCTAGATGTATTGGTGGCAACGACAGTGATAGAGGTGGGTGTCGATGTACCTAATGCTTCTCTAATGATCATTGAAAACCCAGAGCGATTAGGTTTAGCTCAGTTGCACCAACTGCGTGGACGAGTGGGTCGAGGTTCGGTGGAGAGTCACTGTGTATTGATGTATGACGGGAATTTATCAAAAACAGCAACGAAACGTTTAGGTGTTTTAAGAGAATCAAATGACGGTTTTTATATTGCTCAGATGGATTTGGAAATTCGCGGCCCAGGAGAAATATTAGGCACAAAACAGACCGGGTTAGCAGATTTGAAAATCGCAGATTTAGTCCGAGATGGACATATGATAGAGCAGGTACAAAAGCTAGCGACCCATGTATTTGAACAATATCCCTCACATGCCAATGCTATTGTGAATCGTTGGTTGGGTAATCGCGAGCAATACACTAATGCATAAAACCGGATTCGCCAAAAATACTATGCGCTATTTACAACAAGACAGTGGTGGCTTTCCCATTCGTGTTAGTGCCGTAATGCCAAATGAATATAAACCTACTTATGTTGCAAAAGTAGAAGCGTGTGCGGAAGAATTTAGTCTTCAGGTGAAGACACAGTACGCTGAGATCCCCGAGCCTGGTTTTGTGCTGACCATGAGTGAAGACGGTTTAGGTCTTAGTGATACTAACGATCCTAAAATGCTGCCATTACAAGTTGATTTTACTTCATCAGCATTAGCTTATCGCAAAGAGAAGGGTGGCGGTCGTAATGAAGCGATTGCCAAAGCAGTAGGCATCAAAGGCAAAGATTCCTTACATGTAGTTGATGCTACAGCGGGTTTAGGTACAGATAGTTTTATTTTAGCCGCGGTAGGTTGTAATGTAACTATGTTGGAGCGGACTAATGTGGTGTGTGCCTTGCTCCAAGATGGTTTACAACGTTTGGCTGAAAATCCTGAGTACAATGAATTAAGTGAGCGCTTACATCTGCTATGTGGCAACGCAGGTCATATTTTGAAAACGTGGTCAGATGGTAATAACGGTGCTGAACAGGTGCAATTAGGTGTGCCTGATGTGGTGTATTTAGATCCGATGTTCCCTCATAAGAAGAAATCAGCGGCAGTGAAAAAACCCATGAAAATGTTTCAAACGCTTTTAGGCTTTGATGACGACGCAGATGATCTACTCACCCCTGCGCTAGACTTAGCTAAACAACGCGTGGTAGTAAAGCGCCCTAATTACGCTGATTTCTTAGCAGGTAAACCGCCAAGTATGCAAATTAAAGGCAAAAAACATCGTTTTGATGTGTATATTTGCCATAAATAAGTGCGTTAAATATCACCTCGTTAAGCATACACCGATTATGTATTTTGGCGATGCCGCAAGAGCCGGTTATTCGCCGGCTATTTGCATTTCAGAGATTAATAAAGAACCCGTAAATACACTGCCACGAGTCTCTATATCGGCACTGATCCCGACTATATTCATAAACATGTCTTTGAGATTACTAGCAATGGTGAACTCACTGATAGGGTATTGAATCACGCCATTCTCTACCCAATAACCAGCAGCACCGCGAGAATAATCTCCAGTCACACCGTTTACTCCTTGTCCCATTAATTCCGTTACGAGCACTCCTGTACCCATTTCCTTAAGTAATGCTGCTTGGTCTGTATGAGTCGTAGAAACTTGCCAATTATGCACGCCTCCGGCATGGCCGGTGGAAGGGAGGCCCATTTTACGGCCAGAATAAGTGGTCATTAGATATAAACCTAGAATACCTTGCTCAACAATCGTGCGGTCTATTGTTGCGACGCCTTCATGATCGAATGGTGTCGATGCCAATGCTTGGGGTAAATGAGGTTGTTCTTGGATGGTTAGCCAGTGGGGCAAAATTTGGGTATCGATACTATTTAATAAAAAAGATGATTTACGGTATAAACTCCCACCGCTTATTGCTGATACCAAATGCCCAAAAATAGAACTCGCAATTTGCTTATCAAATATAACGGGGTATTTACCTGTATTGACTTTTTCTGCGCCTAATCTCGCTACCGCCTGTGCAGCCGCTTCTTTCCCAATCGATTCAGCACTGAGTAAACGGTTTGCTTTACGATCTACTGTGTAAGCATAGTCGCGTTGCATATCATCGCCATCTTGGCCAATGACCACACAGCTCAAAGAATATCTACTCGATGGGTAACCAGCCAGAAAACCATGTGAATTACCATAGACTCGACAACCGATGTTGGCATTGTAAGAAGCGCCATCTGAATTGGTAACTCTAGTATCAGCATCGAGTGCATATTTTTCTGCTGCCAATGCCAAAGCTAATCCTGCTTGTGTATCTAGCTCTTCCGGGTGATACAAATCGCAGTCAGGGATATCTGTGGCCAAAAGTGCTTTATCCGCAATCCCGTTACACGGGTCTTCTTCGGTATATTTAGCAATTTCGATCGCTTTACTCACTGTGAGTTCCAGTGCGGCATGACTCAGATCAGCCGTTGATGCAGAGCCTTTTTTATTGCCTACATAAAGGGAAATACCTAAACCACCGTCGTTGGTAAACTCTACGGTTTCGACTTCTTGCATCCGAGCGGATACCGCAATTCCTTGCACTTTTGACATGCTTGCTTCTGCTTCGGTTGCGCCTTTTGCTTTTGCTAAAGCAAGGACTTCAGCCACTGCATCTTGGATGTCTTGAAGTTGTTGTTTCATTTGCATATAAGATTTTTGTCCATGTGTTACGTAATCTTGCTACAATAGGTAGCAGTAAAACTACGATGAATAATTATGTCACATTTTGAAGATATTCCTGACGACGAACCTGAGTACGTCAGTAAAACCCAATTAAAAAGAGAAGCAGATGCACTATTTCAGCTCGGTCGACAGATTGTCGAGCTTACGCCTGCTACCTTAAAAAAATTTCCTATTGATGAAGAGTTAATGGATTCCATTGAACTTGCCCATCGCATCAACAAGAAAAAAGACGGTTATCGCCGTCAACTACAATTTATTGCTAAACTTTTACGTCAGCGCGACACTGCTGCTATCGCCAATGCCTTGGAAGTTTTACAAGCAAAAACAAAACAATCCAATGCTGCGTTTCATGCTTTAGAACACACCCGTGATAATCTGATCAAAGGGGGTGACGATGCGATTCAAGCGTTATTAGATGAGCATCCTCAGCTAGACCGTCAACGCCTACGTCAGTTAGTGCGTCAAGCAAATAAAGAAACAGCCCAAAATAAACCGCCTAAAGCGTATCGTGAGTTATTTCAGTATTTGCGTGAAGAAACACTCTAATATCTCCGCCACTTTGATATTGTGTAAAGTGGCGTTGCATACTTTATCTAGTTAAGCGGTTCCACCCACAGTAATTTCATCTACTTTTAAAGACGGTTGACCAACACCGACAGGGAGGCTTTGTCCATCTTTACCACATACACCAACACCACGGTCGAGTGCTAGGTCGTTGCCTATCATGGATATTTTTCCCATAACTTCAGGTCCATTTCCGATCAACGTTGCCCCTTTGATTGGTGTCGTGACTTTACCGTCTTCGATGAGATAAGCCTCTGAGGTAGAAAAAACGAACTTACCCGATGTAATATCCACTTGGCCACCACCAAAATTTGGTGCATAAACCCCTTGTTTAATTGAAGCAAACATTTCTTCTTGGCTATGTTCACCATTTAACATATAGGTATTTGTCATCCGTGGCATGGGCAAATGGGAATATGATTCTCGTCGACCATTACCTGTAGGTGCTACGCCCATCAATGCCGCATTGTGTTTGTCTTGCATATAACCTTTGAGAATACCGTCCTCGATGAGGACATTGTACTGACTTGGTGTTCCTTCATCATCAATGGTCAATGAACCACGACGGTCTGCCATAGTGCCGTCATCAACCACGGTGACACCTTTAGCAGCAACTTGTTCACCTATACGACCAGAAAAAGTAGATGCTCCCTTGCGGTTAAAATCACCTTCTAGACCATGACCGACAGCTTCATGTAATAACACACCAGGCCAACCTGCACCGAGTACAACCGGCATATTACCAGCTGGTGCAGCAACGGCTTCCATGTTGACTCTTGCCATGTGCAGAGCCTCATCAGCTAAACTTTGATAAAAAGGAATACCGTTTACGTCACTTTGGAAAAAACTGTAAGCGTAACGTCCGCCAGCACCAGCTCCACCACGTTCTCGACGTTCACCTTCTTCAAGCAAGACTGAGCAGTTAAGACGAATCAATGGTCGGATATCGGTTGCCCAAGTACCATCTGTCCCAATAACCATGATTTCTTCATACACACCCGTTAAGCTAACTGACACTTGTGACGCATTAGGTGCTTGTCCTCGGATGTAGCTATCAGTGGCTTTTAAAATAGCAATCTTTTCGGCTTCAGCCATCGCTAATAACGGGTTGTTTGCCATGTATTTCATGTCATTTTGCACGGTTTTAAATGGCTTCACGATAGGCGTCGTTACATCAGTATGATCAGCAATACTGCGAGCGGCTTTGGCGGCGTCTAAAAGGGCTGTTGCATTGATATCATCGGAGTATGCAAACCCTGTTTTTTCGCCACTGATAGCTCTGACACCCACGCCTCGTTCGATATTATAACTACCATTTTTAATAATACCGTCTTCTAATACCCAGGCTTCATGTTGTGATGATTGGAAGTATAAGTCTGCAAAGTCGATATCATGTTGGGTCAAAACACCCAGCGTGTTATTAATTTGCTGAATAGAAATGTCTGATGCGTCTAATAAATTTGTTTGTACCGAATCGGTCACAATCTCTCCTAAAAATACACGTGATATAGCAAGTGGTGAGAATAGCCGTCGCTATATGCATAGTGCGCTGACAATTTTGGTCTCATACCATTAAATTAGCAGGAACTCAGGGGATTGTCACGAAAGAACACAGAGCAATCACTAGGCAGCATTTTTTGTCAGCAATTCCTGACATGCAATGAGTATATATTACTCTATACTAAAAGCAGAGTTTGAAAAAATATAGGTGTCTTTAGGACGACTAACTATTGGGTGGGGGGAGCAGTATAGGGATCCCTTGCTTGTCTAATTCTGTTAAAGGTGCTGATTCTTCCGGCAAACTTGGTTGTAGGCGAGCAGGGAGTTGAATTTCAGCGCTTTTTCTACCAAGCTCAGTAATGACCGGTTCAGCAAATGTCCCACTCACAGAATATTCAACATTGGAAAATACTTTAGCTGAGGTGAGTACCTCATTCACCGCTAATGCTGCTAAAGCGGTGGGAGGATTTACCATAAAGTACACTAGGGCCGGTAGGTTTCCCGTAACATTTGGTGCAAAAGCCATATTGTAATTCAGCTCTTGGTTAACCAAGTCGGAGTAACCCGCGATCTCAATCTCTCCGGCACCACCATCAACTACCGTATCATTGGTAATCGCAACGCCATTTTCCAAGACTAGCGTGCCTGTAATTTGTTCATAAAAGAACCCTTTGGCAAAGACATCGCGAAAATCGAGACTTAATTTTCTGATCAGTGAATCTAAAGATAGGACCGTAAATATACGGGAACCTTGGTCGCTAATTTCTGTGAGATAACCGTCATCTAAACGCCAATCAACCGCCCCGTTCAAAGTATCAAAGTTAAACGCATAGGGTGCGGCTTGCCAATTGACAGTAAACTCGAAGTTAGCAGCTGAGTCACGCATTCCTGTTTCTAAGCCAAAGTCATTTAAAAAACGACCAAAATCTTTACTTGTGAGTGTCCCTTCAAGTCTAGTTGAGCCAAGTATGCTTTTGTCATCATGATGTTTAGAAGCTGGAGCGTTCGTGTTAGAACGCTCTGAAACAATATCACTGACGGCTACGTTAGTTGACGAATCCATCGGTGACTGGGTCGGAAATAACCACTCTCCAGTGGTTTGTAACATGCCTTGAGAGTTTTTAAACGAGATTTCCTCTAAGATCATACCCGAAGCAGTGGGTTTGGCGCTTAAGTTTATTTCTCCGAGGTCTTTACCCAGAATTTGACAGGCACCACAAGTAAAAGATATGGGGGGTAAGTTACGCAGGATATCTAAGTTAACCTCGGTTAACTGTTCATCCTCAGGGGAGTTAACAGTATCAAGGTTGATAAAATCAGCAGTGATATCAATGCCGTTACGTAACCAGTCATTAAACAATTTAACGTTGCCCCGTGCTTCTTCAGCATTGATATCAATTTGCCAATTGTTATCTGCTTGTTTCGCTACTGCTTGGACATTATGTATCGTCTGACCGGCAAAATGCAAAGCTTCGGTATCGATAAAAATGCGTTCTGGTTGATTAAATAAACCTTTGTTTTGAATCGGTTTTTGTATACCGCTAAGCAACATGTCGAGTGTTTCATACCACTCATTCACATACATTTCTGGCAGGTTTGCTGAAATACTAAAACCGACCCCAAGTCCTGAAAAATCTGAGTCACCCAAAGCTAAATGCGCTCTAGAAAATTGACCTTCGCTATATGGTAAGACACCTTCAAACTTAATATCAGAACCGATTTGCGCTTGCAGGTTGAGGTTTTTCTCATCGCCATTGCCTAGGACAACTAAGGGGGTATTTTCATTTTTTGCTTTGTTAAACGGGGCCGCTAAGCTGACTTGTGTGCCGTTTAAGTTTGAGGTGACGGAAAAATCATAATTAAACCCCTCTGCTAAAAAAGCTAAATCAATGTCCGCTTCCCAAGCAACAGCACCCTCAATCGCTGCGGTGTATGTTGGTGACAGCTGGGCTATCAATGCTGCACTATCCCAATCGCCATTTAGACTGATTGCTACTGCGTAGGCGTCGTCTTGACGTTGCGTTTTGGCATCAATAATAATGGGTTGTGACAAGAGATTCGCTCGTAAATCGCTGATTGTGACCGTATCATCAACAAAAGTAATCGCACCTGTAGTCTGGCTTAATGTTGTATCAATATCGTTGAAAACAATGTAATTATTGGGGAGCTCAACCCTTCCCTTGGTTACGATTGGCGCATCATAAAAAGGGATTTGTAGCTCTAAATTAGCGGATAATTCATTAGAAATAATGATATTTTCAGTCAGTAATTTACCCAAAGAGTCTTGTAGGTTTGAGTTTTTCATCACTTCTGATAGGGCATATCCAGTACCTTCCGCACTTGCCTTAATGGTCAGTAAACTATCGCCTGAAAGCCCAGGAATGGTCGCAACTAACTCGTCAACACGCACATCCATAAGTTGCGCAGACGGAGCTGTCATCATCAGATCTGCGTTTTCAAAAAATAGCTCCAAAGACAGTTCTGTTAAGCTCGGCCAGCCTTGTGCAAATAGAAAGTGGGTATCCACAACGTTCACTTTGGCTTGAAATACCCCATCGTTATCTGAGTACGGGAATTCGCTGGGACTGCCATGCCATAATATATCGGCTTGGGTAACTCTACCTGGTTGTGCTGATGTTGCTAAAGCCGATTGTAAGTATTGATAGGTATTTTGCCCGAGATATTTTTTGGGTAACAATTGCGTCAAATGTGTTACATGCTCAGGGTTGATCGAACTAACTAGAGATAAGCTTTGTTCCATCTGGGGTAAATATTTCACTACGAGTTCGATATCTGTCAGATTAGAGGTCACATCAGCCTCAGTATGTAAGGCTTCGAGTACGCCGTCTTCGATAGTGATATAAGTCTGAATATTGCCACTGACAGCCGTCAAGTTTTGTCCGATTAACGCTTCTGTGATGAGTACACTGTCGTTGAATTGAGTATCTGCGAAAGCAGAGATCCTGTTATTAGCGCCATGTATCGTTACATTTAAAGCGGCATCTTGTATGCCAGGTACCGCAGTTTCTGCAAAATCAATGGCGAGTAGCTGCGCTTTGAGGAACCACTCATGTGCTGCTATGTGTGCTGTTAAATTCGTCAAAGACGCCTCTGGTGCCGCAATGACTAAAGAATTTTGTAGATCAGATTCTGGCGTAGAAGTGAATTGGATTAGGTCATTTAACAGCCCGATGTTCATCGTGTCAGTAAGCTGTATATCGATACTGCCGTGCTGATTGACACTACCCACTAATGCCAAGGATAGTGGTTTATCGGCAATATTTAACGCGATATCATTAGCGTTAAATAGCCAACCTGAATGGTGTGGTTCAGCAAAAAAGTTGAGCTGAGTCAGTCCCAATAACAAACTATCGTTAGTTGCGTTCTGTAGGAGGACTTTACTAGGGTTGATCTTGCCGATTATGTGACTTATGTGCGAATTTTCTACATGAACCCATAATTGTCCATCGATATTGCTTTCTGTTATTGACAGTGTATCTGGTAGTAGGTTTTGGGTTAAAGATGCCAGAGCTATATTGTCTGTTTGGAGATATATCTGGCCTTGTAATTCGTCTTCATCACCGGTCAGATCAACTGCAATTGAAGCAATATTGTCTGGTTTATTTTCTAAGGAAACAAAACCTTTCCCTTTGTGTTGTTGTCCCTGGTTCAACCAACTGAGTTGTTGAATATGGATCTCATGGGTTTGTTGTTGATTATTAATTGCGACTCGAGAATCAATCACAGAAAAGTAGGTAAGCTTGTTTAGTGCAAGATCCTTTAGGGCTTCTATAAATAAGGTTGGTGACTGCTCACTATCGTTGTATTCACCAATTAAATAAGGATCGTTCTGACTCTGTGTCGTACTAGTCTGCTCTGTTTGTGGAGCCAAGGCCCGGTCTATTACATCCTGTTCATCTGTACGGATATCAATGTCTGCACCGAGCACTTCAAATTTGTTGGTCACAAAAGCCAGGTTCAATATCGAACCTAGTACATCGATATCAACATACAGTTCATCAATCCTGACGTTAGTTGCGGTTCCGTCAGTGGCACTAATCACTAGCTGATTAAGTTTTAGCTGAGGACTGGCTTGTTGCCATTCGGCTGAGATGGATGAAATAGAAACATTGGCATTTAATCGTTGGGCTAAAAATGTAGTAATGTAGTCATTGGCTTCATCAATGTGGGGTAAACCAAGACGAACAGTTGACAATAAAACGGCCACGACCAACAAACTGATGGCTAAAAAACGCCATAAGCTACTAATTATCCTGTTGGTCAAAGTATTCGGTTGTTTCAATTTTTGCCTTTATCTAAAAAATAGCGGCAGAGAAAACTACCGTCATTTAAATTATATCACATCATAACCACATCAAATTTGTCTTGATTGTACAAATGCTCAGTTTGGACCTTTATTTGCTTGGCGACAAACATTTCGACTTCTGCTAATAAGTGTGACTCTTCTCCCATTAGCGCTTCTGCAACTAACGGCGATGCGTAAACGACAAATTTATCGGCGTCATAAGCACGGTTGACGCGGACAATTTCTCGCATTACTTCAAAGCAAATGGTTTCGACCGTTTTAATCGAGCCTCTGCCTTCACAAACGGGGCAGTCTTCACATAAAACATGCTCTAAACTTTCCCGGGTACGCTTGCGGGTCATTTCAATCAGCCCAAGTGCGGTGAAGCCGTGAATATTGGTCTTGGCGCGATCTTTACTGCAGGCTACGGTCAATGAATGTAAGACTCTTTTTTGGTGTTCAGGTTCAATCATGTCAATAAAATCAATCAAAATCATACCGCCTAAATTACGCAAACGCAGTTGCCGTGCAATCGCTTGAGTTGCCTCAATATTGGTATTAAAGATGGTTTCTTCGAGATTACGATGACCGACAAAACCGCCGGTGTTGATATCGATGGTTGTCATAGCTTCAGTTTGATCAATGATGAGGTAACCACCAGATTTTAAATCTACACGACGCTTCAATACTCGCTGGGCTTCATTCTCTACGTCATATAAATCAAAGATAGGACGTTCACCCGTGTAATACTCTAATTTGTCAGTCAGTTCAGGTACGTACTCAGAGGTAAACTCGAGGAGTTCGTTAAATGCGAGTTTGGAGTCAATTTGTACTTTGGTTATAGCGGTACCTGTAAAATCTCGGATGACGCGAGGGGCAAGCGAGAGATCCTCGAATAAAACATGATTTTTGTTGGCTTTAAGACGGCTTTGAATTTTGCTCCACAAACGCCTAAGAAATTGAGCATCTTGGACTAATTCATGTTCATTCACGCCTTCGGCTGCAGTACGTAAAATAAAGCCACCGTCTTCATCACACAAGGGTTGGACCAAATCTGCTAATCTTTTTCTTTCTGCTTCGTCCTCGATCCGTTGAGAGACTCCAACGTGTTCTACAGAGGGCATAAATACTAAATATCGAGATGGAATAGTGATGTCTGTGGTGAGTCGAGCCCCTTTAGTACCTAATGGATCTTTGACGACTTGGACTACGATTTCTTGGCCTTCTCGAACTAACTCACGAATATCTTTTTTCGGTAAATCATTATTGGTAATCAGTGGCACCATCGTGTGCACATAAGCGATATCTGATGCGTGCAAAAAAGCAGCCTTGCTAAAACCGATATCGACGAAAGCTGCTTGCATGCCAGGTAATACACGAGATACTTTACCGCGATAAATATTGCCAACTAAGCCTCTTTTGGTATTTCTCTCAATATGGATCTCTTGGAGGATCCCATTTTCTATCAGCGCAACTCGAGATTCTGAAGGGGTAACATTGATTAATAACTCACCACTCATGACACGACTCCTGTTGGTGCTTACTATGGATTATTTTAGTTATAATATGAGCTTTTGTTTGGCCCTATATAAGAGCCAAAATACCCACGGCCAAAACAACATAGTCGTTATGATTGGCCAGAAATAATTAAAGTGGAAATAGGCATCAGTAAGCCAATGCTGAAGCCAAAATACCAATAAACTATAAAATGCGGTCATGAGGCCGATGACACCTGTTTGTTGCCAGATTGAATAGTTTTTCATACGCTGATGGTTTGCCGAACTAACATATAGTACCAGTGCAAAAGCCAGCGAATGCAGACCTAAACTATATCCCAGCAAGACATCGAGTAGGATACCGGCTAAAAAACCAATACCGATATTTACTCGTTCAGGTAATACGGTATTCCAAAAAATCAGTACCATCAACAACCAATCTGGGCGGTAAATATTCATGCCAATAGGCATCGGTGTTGTCTCTAACACTAATGCCACAAAAATACTTAGGTAGATGGGCCAGCGTCTATTCATTGTTGGCACCACTTAACAGATCTGACTGCGGACGTTCAGCCGTGTTGGAATTCTCAATTACGCCACTGCTGCCAAGTAATAAGACATAACGCAAACTATCTAAACGGGCTAACGGGCTGGCTGTGACAAGTGCAAAAGGACGTGATTCGTCACGAGTGACTTGCTCGATTACCGCAACTGGATAACCTTCTGGAAAAATACCACCGAGCCCAGATGTGACCAGAATATCACCTACCAATAGGTCATGGCTATGTGGGACAAATTTCAGGGACAGTTGGTCGATATTACCACTACCATTGAGGATGTAGCGCGTGTTGTTTCGCTGGTTACGAACTGGAATCGCATGCGAAATATCAGTGATAAATAAGACGCGACTGGAAGTCGGAGTGACATCCACAATTTGTCCTACGACACCCTTGTCATCTATGACCGGCTGTCGTGTAAATGTGCCATTGAGAGTGCCTTTATTCAGCACTACCTGTTGTACATAAGGATTATTATCAACCGCTAAAAGCTCGGCGACGGTCTTCGGTAAGTTAATCTTTACTGGCGCATCTAACAAGCGACGTAGTTGGGCATTTTCTGATTCTAGAATGGAAAAGCGTTGTTCTTTCTCACGTAAAATCATAATTTCATTGATGAAAGCGTCACGTTCCGCGATTAACTCTTCTTGGGAACGCAACCGTTGGCTACTTTCGGTAAAAAAATAGGTCGGTAGGCTAGCAAGATATTGGATAGGGGTAACTATCGAAGTTAAGACGTTACGCAAAGGCTGAAAGGTAGCAAACTTTCCATCAGCTACCAACATACCTACTGCAACAACTACAGCAAGAAAGAGTCTTATTTCGATTGGTGCGCCACGTTTAAAGATTGGTTTCATAATATAAATAAGGCAACCGTAGTTGCCCTAAATCTTATTCGTCAGAGAATAAGTCACCACCGTGAAGGTCGATCATATCAAATGCCATACCGCCACCACGGGCAACACAAGTTAGTGGATCGTCAGCGATAACAACCGGAATACCGGTTTCTTCCATTAATAAACGATCTAGGTCTTTTAATAATGCACCACCACCGGTGAGTACCATACCGTGCTCGGATATATCCGAGGCTAATTCAGGAGGCGATTGTTCAAGTGCCACCATGACCGCAGATACGATGCCAGATAAAGGTTCCTGCAAGGCTTCTAAAATCTCATTTGAGTTTAAGGTAAAGCTACGCGGCACACCTTCGGCTAGGTTACGTCCGCGCACTTCGATTTCTTTGACTTCCTCACCTGGATAAGCTGCGCCGATTTCGTGCTTGATACGCTCAGCAGTTGCTTCACCAATTAGTGAACCAAAATTACGACGGATGTAAGAGATGATCGCTTCGTCAAATTTATCACCACCAATCCGCACAGATGAAGAGTATACGACACCATTCAAGGAAATAATCGCAACCTCTGTCGTACCACCACCGATATCAACAACCATTGAACCAGTCGGTTCTGAAACGGGTAAACCTGAACCTATCGCAGCAGCCATAGGCTCATCAATAAGATATACATCACGAGCACCAGCCCCTTCTGCCGATTCCTTAATCGCGCGTCGTTCTACCTGAGTAGAACCGCAAGGCACACATACTAGAACCCGAGGAGAAGGGCGTAAAAAGTTGTTGTCATGTACTTGTTTAATAAAATATTGCAGCATCTTTTCGGTGACATTAAAGTCAGCAATTACGCCATCTTTCATCGGGCGGATAGCTTCAATATTTCCAGGTGTACGCCCCAGCATTTTCTTTGCTTCACTACCTACCGCAGCTACGCTTCGAGGTGAACCAACACGCTCTTTACGAATCGCCACAACAGAAGGCTCGTTGAGTACGATACCTTGATCTTTGACATAAATCAGTGTGTTAGCTGTGCCAAGGTCAATGGACAGATCATTGGAAAAAATACCGCGTAGCTTTTTGAACATGATAGGCCTGTAAGAATTCTTTTTATTTAATGTATGACCAATCATTTTATGGCAAGTTGCATGTTATTGCATATATTTTTTGTGGTTTACGGCGATTTTTTATAAAAAAACCGCTTATCTTCACCTGCATCATTTTTTTGCGGGCAAAGCAAAGCGGTTCTTGGTGCATTTAACACGTTTATTGGGTGTTTATGGCATGACTTCTCGGAAATTTATTTTCCGGTCTTTGCCTCGATAAATACCAAAATTAATCGTCGCGGACGGTTTGTCATCAGCATCTATATCACCATCGCCATCCCAGTCGATATTCAGATATTTTGCCCAATCAGGTGAACCGACATTTGGGTGCAAAGTTACTTGCAAAGCGCTTTTTAGATCAGGTGCGGTAAATGTTAAATCAGTGTTTTTTGAGAAACCGTTCATCAATGTGCCACTACTCGCTATCGTGGTAAATGATCCGAGTACATCGTTTTCACTGTTGTGCAGTGCTAATGTAATTTGCCCTAGAGTTTGTTGCATACTGATATTTGTCGAATTATCGAGGGTGTTCGTCATCCAGCCTAAATTGGTAAAATATTGTGCCTGCATTGGCAACCGCAAATCGACATTTTCTGGGCCGAAGGTGTTTTCTAGTTGTAGTTTACCGTAGCGTTGTTCGGTACCGCTAACGTTGGTCCATGTAAAGTCAGCACAACCATTCGGATAGCTAGGTTGATAACAAACACCATGGGTATCCGTAAGAAAGTCAGCATCTAGTACTATGTTGATATCAGTAGCGAATGCAGGGGTGGGCAGGGCTTGTTTGGTATAGGTCAAATCAATATTGTTTAACTCGATGTAACCGACACCATTAGCCACATCAGTTCCCGTGAGGATCGGATCCGTCGGGGTGGATGTTAGCGTTAGTGGTACACCTGTACCGCTTTGATCCACATATGCAACGTCATTTAACACTGAGCTTGCTGTAGGCGTTAATTCCCAGGTCGTATCGTAATAATTATTCACGACAGTTCCCAACACATTATAAGCGGTGACTTTGATTTTGGGCTGGGAACCTATATCGAAGGTAAACGGTTGGCCTATATAGGTGAACCCTGAAGACGCGTCAGCAAAAATCGGTGTATATACGGCTTCCACATCAAAATATGCAGGGGTAAACGGCCCGATTTGCAAGGTATTAGAAACAATATCGCCATAGGTTCTTTGATCAGTAAATGTCACCTCAAACGCACCTACTTCGTTAAACATCGCTTCATCATATGCAAATTGGCCATTCGTCATACGCAGCGCTGAGCCGAAGAAATTAGTAAATGGGACAGCCAAATCAAATAATGGGTTAGTACTGACCGTCATATCATTGAAAAATCGGAAACTCCCATAGCTAGGACCGTTTACTGGTGCGACTCGGTCTGCTTTTACACTTAAGCGATTAAAGTTGTAACTAGGGAGTGGAATTTGGTTTTCACCATAACCCAGTGCTTTGAATGTAAAAGTATCACCTGCTTTATGTGAATCTTCGATATCATGACTTAGTTGAATACCCTCAGGGATGAACTCGATATCTAACATATTCGATTGCAGGTTTGCACCATCTTTATTGATGTGTGCTTTGAGAGTAAAGTTTTGCGCATCTGCTAAAGTAAATCCTGTTAAAGTCGTTGTACCATTGACATCAAAAGTTAATTGCGCGGTGTTAGTGATATCACGTGCACGAGTGTCTCTGGCAAATGGCCCAAACCCAACTGCACATCCTTTTACTGGCAGACCCAAAGCATTGTACGAATAACATGAATAGGTCAAATCAACGTTTTGTTGACCCACTAATGCGGCTTCACATACGCCATTGTTGTCTCGCACTGCACGCATTTTTACATTACCTAAATCTCTGCCGCCAACATGTGCAAACTTGGTAATCTGATACTGTAATGGAGATGTCGAACTGTATTGTGGGGGGGTATCATTGATGTACATTTGTAAACCCGCATCAACAAACTCAATTTCACAATTGTTACTACAGGTATTCGTCAACTCATCCGCTTTTGCATGGTGCATTGGGGTGAAAGTAATCGTTTTGGTTTCCGCAGTACGATGCACAATATCAAATGTCATTTCACGAGAGAAATTATAGGTTAAACCTTCATCATCACCATTGGGTGTAGGAGACATTGACACTTGTACTTCATGTTCATAAAGTTCTGAACAATCGGCATTTTTACATGCTTCGACTTTGACTGGAGCACTGTCACAAGTCAGCGCTTGGTCTGGATGAGTGATACGATAACCATATAAAACAGCACAGGGATCGGCTTTGAGCATATCATTTTTAATTTGAGCAGAATTTTGTTTGAAATTATAAATACGGATATCATCGAAGCGCCCGTTAGCCGAGGATGATGCTGTAATATAATCCGTGCGGTTATCGCCAAACGCGATATTGCCATAATCAGGCATAATACCTGTCCAGCGGGCATTTTTATCTTGGTTCCACATGGTCATATCGTACTCTTCACCATTTAGGAAAACCGCTACTTCACGGTCATCATAATCGTAGGTTAGGGCGACATGCACCCAAGTGAACTCAGGGAAGTTAAATGCTTGGGATTCAAAGCGTGTATCCGCATCATTACTGGTTTCATAACCAAATTGGAGTTTTCCTTCCTCAAGTAATTGCAGGTAAAAATACTTATTATTAGGGTGTTTGGTACTTGCTTGAGTGATTTGAACCGCATCAAAAATCGTTCTGTCACGTTCGTCTTGCCAGCCAGAATTCGATTTAAACCAAAAAGAAATCGTCCCTTCAGGACCTACATCATCATCCATATCTACGGGAGTATCTAGGAAGTCAGGCGTATTTTGATTGGTATTGGGTGGGACATCCATGGTGCCACAGGACATGTTGTTAACCGGGGTTAATAAACGCATTTCGCCAGAGTATGCAGCATGGAATGCATTGCCAGATGTGTCTTCTATCCGGTCAGTCCAATCATCATCGGCAAATCTGTATTCAGCAACTAACCCACTGTTGGTCGTCGGAATACAATCATTCTCCGCGATTTTTAACGCTGCTATATCGGCGGCTGACATTACACCATCGAACCATTTTATGTCATCAAATTCACCACGAAAATAATCATATATTTTGGCGGGTGTTGATGCTTCATCTTCACTCACTCTGGCGTTTGCACCAAAAATCATCGGTTCTTTGTTGTTGCGCAAAGTCGCATCAACGCCCGTAATTTTGCCCACTTGTTCGCCGTTAAAATACAGAACGACGCCTGCCTCGCCCCATGTCACTGTAATAAATGCCCAGGTGTCGTCAACGAAAAGCCTGTCATCTGTTGCTATGAAATAATCTCTAGCATTCGTTTGATAGCGCAGATGTAAGCTACCATCACTTTCTAACCAAGAAGTAAAATGGCCACCAGTATCAAAGCCTAAAGAATCCATCGAGAATAAATATTGTCCTCCATGGCTAGTGTCATAGGTATGACTTAAATCGTAGGGTTTGACCCAGAAGGATAACGTTCCAGAGGGACTGCGCATTGTTTCTTGGTTATTGATCTTGAAATGTGCACCTTCGCCATTTAGAAAAGCGCCTTCACAATACTGACTATTATTTTGTATGACGGCACCCATCATCAGTTCGATATGATTATCCGCTATCGCATCTAAGACTTTATTTTCGCCTGGATAATTGTCGGCATTTGGCGCGATGAAATCAAAGTCCCAATAACTCTCTAATTCTGGTGTTGTATAGACAGAGGCACTGGCGGTTAAAAAATCAAAAGTATCATAATTTTTGAGTTCCTTTAGGTCATCTGCTTTTAGGATGATGTCAGTATCACGACCAATATTTAGATTTGGAGCTGCAACGGCTCCTTCAAATTTGGATTCACGACTGATTTGTACATTGTTTTTTGCATAGATAAAGGCATAGATTTCTACATTTCTACCGAATTGGATATCGGCATAGGACACTAGGCCGAACAGATAAGGATCGCGCTTATTTCTACCAATGATGACATTGCGATTAATGTCCACTTGCTTGGTGAGAAATAACACCCCTTTATTATCTTTTTTCTCGAAATTAATGGTGACATCGCGTGCGATATTTAGCGTTTCAATAAAATAAACACCCGGATGTATCGTGATTTCAGCATTCGATTTCACTTCGAAAGTGTTGATTAAAGTGATAACGCCATTAGGTTTCAACGTCACTTTTTTGTTTGAGTTAATCGTCAGATTTTTATACTCACCTGCCATATTTACCGTTGTGTTAGCGTCGACGGTTTCAATGATATTCGTCTGAGTTGTTTGAAACGTTGGTAGTGTCAGACCTTGGCTCACTTCATTCGATTTTTGGCAAATGCCAAGACAGGCATTGTTCGCATTATCCGTAATATCCGTAAAGTTGATATATTCATCGGTACCTAAGAAACCCACTCCTGAATTTATGTGAATACTAGCGGGTGTAGTTGATGCAGTCACTGCGTCAGGAAAAACCTTTTCCCAATCAACAGCTGCTTGTGCTGAACAACTAGCAAGTAAACATATCCCTATGAGTCTTTGTAACATAACTACCTCGTTTGTAGAGCTTCAACAGACAATGTGCGACTGACAATTTGTTCGCCAATGACACACGTTCCTGTGCTGGAAAATCGATAAAAATAATGGTCAACGCCGTTTTTTACGACATCACTTGTGGTGCAGCTAGCGGTATAACTGCAGTTTTGTAATCCCGGAATGTTTTGCATACTACTGGGACTCGTAATTGTCGTAGCGCACACTTGGATAGGAGTATTTAATGGAAAGGTTTGCATCCCTAACATTTCCAAACCAACTTGTGCGGTATTTTTAGCATTGATGCCAAAGTTATCGGTTAAGGCACTTTGTGATGTTGCCATCACAAGTTTCACCATCGTTGCCCCCATCATCGCCAGCACAATGATGATAAACAAGGCAAGTACCAACATGCTCCCTCTTTGTCTTTGTAAAGAAGGTTGTTGGGTCAATTTGGCAAGGGAAGTGGTTTTAGGGAACATTAGGTATATGGACCTCTTGCACAAAAGAAATGACTTGTTCATCTTTGCCAAAAGCTAAAAGTACTCTGGAATATGCATTTCTGCGATAAGTAGCATCGTACCAACGGAATGGGTCATCACTCGTTGCTGTCTGAGCAACAGGATCGTCGGAAAGCGTATTGACAATATTTTGAGCAATCATAATACCACCACTGGTATATGCTGTTTGCGTGGTATTTATCCCCGTTTCATGGCGATACATATTATTATCACGAACACAGTAGCTTACCGCTCGATCAGCGATATACAATCGAGAGGCCGGTGAAGACGCCGCAAAAGAATCCGCAACGGTTAATTCCACAATGTTATCTGGGTCATCCGCTGTCGCACAGCTCGTATCTGCACCGTCATCCTGGCAAGCTGTGATTAAGTGGCGTTTATTTCGAGTAAGGTCATATACGTCATGACTATCTACAGGATAAACGATAGCAAAATCAGCATTCATAACAGGGTTGAAAATAGTGCCATTGATATCTTGCATTGCTACGACATCAACAGTATTAGTAGCGCTGGGCTGCAAGGGTAGAGTAGTGTAAATAGTCGCCCATTTGTTGGGCACAAACTCTAGGCAATGCACACTGGTATCTCCAGTAATACGGATACTGTTGGGAACGGCATGCATGAGTTCACGGTTGATGCGTTGCACAATAAAACTGCTTTCATTAATCAGTTGAGTACGCTCTACAAAGCCCGTGTATTGCAACACTGAGGTGCGCATAAAGCTACTAATACCTACGCCTAAAATCCCTAAGATCATAATGACCAAAACGAGTTCTAATAGCGTAAAACCAGATTGTTTCCGCACATTGTGGACCGTCTTTTCAGGTGCTAGCCCTGAGCTTGGGAAGTGCTCTATCGTTGCGAATGAAAACAGGGAGATGAGTAAGCACATTTTAAAAGTTACCTCTTAAAATACTAATTTTGATCTCATCTGTGCTCGGAGTCGTGACGGTAATCGTAATGAGTTTAGTGTTACCCACATACAACCCTGTTCCAGGATCATCATCAGTGCCATCTAAATTATCATCGTAAATTACTGATACTGCAGCACTAAAACCTTTGTAGATAGATTCGCCGTTGACTAAAGGGGCATTACCCATGGCATCCACAATCCCGGAACCACTCAATGCCAATCCATGGTAGTCATCTACGTCGTCGAAAGAAGCACGTGTTTCGGATGGGTCTGGACCTAATCCACCAGCAGTCGTACATGCCGGAGCAGAGGTCTCATTGCAACGGACCGCTCCACCAATGACATCCGAGTTTTCATCAAACGCTTTGGCTGAAATCTCATTAATCAGTGACTGACTAATCTCTGCTGCTCGAGTTTGCCACAAAGGGTCAAAACTTTGTTTGCTCAATGGGAGTAATAAAGTGGAAACAATGGTCGCAACGATACCAAAGACGACCATCCCTGCAATCATCTCAATCAGGGTAAAACCATATTGCTTAACACGCATATATCAAGCCTTCCTGATTGACACATACGCCGGTGGTGTTGAGTGTATCAAAAGAAATTTTACAGGTGTTTTGACATGTCCCAGCTGACGAAACTGGCTTGCCTAATGCCGTAAAACGAATATACGTAATATCTGCAGTGGTGCCATCTAAGGTACTAATGACTAGGCCTTCTGATTGTAACTCACTGGGTTGTGAAGATATATTGGGGTTTGCCGCGGCATCGATAGTCGATGAACATGTTACTGCTTCATTGCCTGCCGAGTAATCATCCGTAGGCATGCCCCAAGCATCATCCGCAGGTGCCAGAGGGTCATCCCAAGTAAAGTTAAGTTGATGACAAAAATTAGGTCGAGTATCTTGCATCGCTTTCGTTTGGACGGCTCTGAGTGAGGCCATTAAACGATCTTGATAAGCTTTTACCGTATAGGATTGGGTGTCATTTAGACGAGATAATGCACTTAATGCGAGAATACCCAAAATACACATCACTGTGAAAAGTTCGATGATAGTAAATCCACGCTGTTTCATGTTCATCCTTAAACATTGGTTTTCAATATATATATCGGATGCTGCGCGGTTTCCTGAAGCAGTATTTGTAGTCGGAATCAATAATAAAAAAGCTTAAGGTTTCCCTTAAGCTTTTAATAAATAATACTATTAAGCGTTGTTAAAAATTAACAGCCGGCAGTTTTTAATTCCACAATCGGTGATGAGTTAGCATCAGCTGCGTTGTTGTATATTACATGGCACTGAGTTGTTGCATCAGACGCATCGTATGAGCCCTGAGCTTCAAGAGATACAGTGAAACTCGTTGCAGATGCCGCTGTTCCGATTGGAGCAACATCAAAGTCATTGGTATCAATATCAATCCAATATTGTAATTTTGCTATATTGATATTCTTTGCAGCTGGATAGCCAAATGCGACATCAATGTTTTTTGCTGTGCCATTTTGAGAAACGTTGATAGTCGCCGTTGTTTTTCGTTCCTCGCCTTTGATTGCTGACTTAGCATATACCAATGTCGCGCCAGACTCTAAAGAAGCCTTGACACCTGCCAGAGCTGAAGCTTTAGCATCTGCTTGCATGTCCATAAAACGTGGTGCTGCCGTAACCGCTAGGATGCCTAGGATAACGATAACGATGATTAATTCAATGAGAGTAAAACCGCGCTGATTCATTGTGTAATTCCTTTTAGAATGAATGATTGTGTTAATTAATGTATGGTTTTTTAAAGAAAACCACTTCTATAACTTATATCGACTTTGGTAAATTTAGTTTGAGGATTATTTTTAAAAAAATACAAAAAATACAAAAAATACAAAAAATACAAAAAATACAAAAAATACAAAAAATACA
>NZ_JANATA010000109.1 GCF_024199005.1 Opacimonas viscosa | reverse complement strand
CTATAGGCTTCGACCCTTCATGGTTAGAGATTCATAGAGGGTAAGGGTAAAGCCACCATTTTTATTTTTGGTGGCTTATTTTTATATCACCTCACTATATTCCTTCACTTGCTTTATTTCATCGGTTTGATTAAGACACTTCAATATTTCTTTTGCAACGGCACTAATAACCGGAACTGGAACGCTATTACCAGTTTGTTTTCGAATTTGTTGGTCAGAAACAACCACTTTAAAGTCTTCTGGAAAACCTTGAAGTCTCAACAATTCTTTTGGAG
>NZ_JANATA010000108.1 GCF_024199005.1 Opacimonas viscosa | reverse complement strand
CGACACAAAAAATTTAGGCGAAATTCTACCTTAATTTTCATGTAATACCAATGTGAACGCCCCGAGAAAGGGTGTAGGTTGGTAGCTTTCACATTTTCAATGAGGTCAAAATGTACTCTGACTCCATATTTATGTTTACGGCAAATGCTCGGTTGCTAGGTAGTCGTGTGACTGCATTTCCTTTAAGCGGCTCAGACAGCGCCTGAACTCAAAATTAAGTAGCCCCTCGGTGTACAAGCTTTCTAGCGCGACTTCTGCAGATATGATCAGCTTTA
>NZ_JANATA010000107.1 GCF_024199005.1 Opacimonas viscosa | reverse complement strand
AAATCGAATTTGGTATTGGCGTGGGACTATTGGAAAACCGCCATTTCGGTCAAAAAGACATGGGCTCTAAGTTTCAGTTTGAAGACCGTCTGGGGCTACGTATGCAGTTAACTGAAGGGCTGGCAGTGTCGCTGCGCTATATGCATTATTCCAACGGCGGCATAACTGAGTCTAATCCGGGGCTGGATTTCATTAACGTATCGCTGATCTATCCGCTGTAAACGCCGCCCGGTGGGCGGCATTCGGTAGGCGTCAAGTCGATTATTTATTGCGTT
>NZ_JANATA010000106.1 GCF_024199005.1 Opacimonas viscosa | reverse complement strand
ATATCAATCCCAGGGAATTTCTCTAAAGGCAATAAGCGGCCAGATACAATGCCGAACAGCAACATAGACAAAAACAGCATTCCGATGGTAACGGGCTTATTTAACGCAAAGCGTGCAAGCGAGGCGCCTATACCTGCAATTTTTGAAAGGTGCGGCTGTGAAGCTATGTCTGTCTCGCGTTGACTCGGGTCACGTGTTTGGCGCTTGTCAGTGTGGGTTTCAGAACTGTTATTAGCGTTGTGAGAAGGTGTACTCATAGCACACCTCCTTTCGAC
>NZ_JANATA010000105.1 GCF_024199005.1 Opacimonas viscosa | reverse complement strand
CAGCGGCAGCTGAACCTCCAACACTTGTGCCGGCTATTACAGACTATCCGTTGGATTTAAAACAGCTCAGCCAGGATTACGAGATCAATATGATCCAACAGGCATTAGCCGACAGTCAGTACAATCAGAAAAAGACCGCTGAAAAGCTCAGTCTGACTTACCATCAACTGCGTGGTTATCTGAAGAAATACAACCTGCTTGATTCCACGGCCGAGGAAAACTGATCATGCGCTATCCGTCAGCCAGTCATTTGCTTACGGTTATTTGTTTTTTTA
>NZ_JANATA010000104.1 GCF_024199005.1 Opacimonas viscosa | reverse complement strand
AATGCCATCGCAGCTTCACGCGCCATTAACAGCTGTGCCTTTCGCTTACCGCTTTTAAGTTTGTCGGCTTTAGTGAGAAGTGCCAGTACAGGAATATTTGAGGCTACTGCCCAATGGATAAGATCTTGGTCTAAATCTTTGAAGGGGTGACGAATATCCATTAAAACGACTAATCCTTTAAGGGACTTGCGCTTTTGAAGATATTCACCAAGTGACGCCTGCCACTTCTTTTTCATGGCTACTGGCACTTTTGCAAAGCCATATCCTGGCAAATC
>NZ_JANATA010000103.1 GCF_024199005.1 Opacimonas viscosa | reverse complement strand
CAAAGTAATGAATAAAACACGTACCGCCCTTTTTAGCCTGATTGTCCTTTCTTCGCCTTCTGTTTTTGCGGATGGCCCCGACTTCGAGCGCATGGTGGTATATGGCCGTCAAAGCGATTTGATTGGTGATTCTATTTCCGCGTCAGAAGGCGTGATTGGCTATGGCGACATTGAAATCCGCCCCATCGCCCGCGCCGGTGAAATTCTCGAATTTGTGCCAGGTATGGTAGTGACGCAACACAGTGGCTCGGGTAAAGCGAATCAATATTTCTTAC
>NZ_JANATA010000102.1 GCF_024199005.1 Opacimonas viscosa | reverse complement strand
TCGAACAACCGTCTGGCTGAGTTTATGCGACAGCTGGAAAAGTCCAAAGTCTTCACTGCCGGTGATTTGTCTTCCATTGTGGCCGACACCAGCGCCAGTGACGCTGTCAGTGAATTCACGCTGACCTTTTCAATTAGCCAGGTACTTGCCAACGCCCAGCGCGAGGCAGAGCAGAAAGCGAAGGGAGGCAAAAAATGAAGTTTGACGTGTCTCGCCTGAAAGAAATGAACGATCTGGATTTTGAACAGGTTGCGGTATGGCCTTTTGAAATCAAA
>NZ_JANATA010000101.1 GCF_024199005.1 Opacimonas viscosa | reverse complement strand
AATCATTTACTGGGTAACGCAGAAACGAGCAATAAAAACGGCCTGCTAACCGCGCCGCTGAAAACCTTGACTAGCGTGCAAAGCTTAACGTTTAAGCCAGAAAAGGCGCCGAGTCTTGTTGTGCTGAAGGTCCCCCGCGCCCTTGCACTTCTTGAACAGCAGCTTATTGATTTACAAAAATATATAACACCTGACACGCGTGTTATCGCAACCGGTAAAGTGAAGACCATCACAAAATCCGTACTCAACCTATTTGAACGATATATTGGCCCCAC
>NZ_JANATA010000100.1 GCF_024199005.1 Opacimonas viscosa | reverse complement strand
AAACATGATCTCGCTTACTCAGGGCAGCTTATGACAGGGTTAAGGCAGGTAATGCAAGGTGAGGGCGTGATGATCTTACCTACCTCGGCTATTTTCCATTTAAGAGAGTCAGGGCTGGTATCGACACTCAAAATTACTCAGCCTGAAATGCATAGAACCGTGCTGGCGGCGACAAAAAAACAGAGAAAATCTGCGCTCGACTATGGAAACATTATCGATATTATTAGGAAAGTCGTAGCGAAAGAGAACGCACTAAACCATTGGTGTGGCACGCT